>NZ_JADYVZ010000001.1:0-1149483 GCF_020194195.1 Bradyrhizobium sp. BRP19
ACCACATGGGGCGGGGGATTGAAGGCTGGGGCAAGGTGACGAGGTCCGGACTCCTAGGCACTCCGGACCTCGAAACTTTTTAGATTGAACGCAGCAACGCGCCGTCCGGTGGGGCATCCGGGCGGCGCGTTGTCGTTTCAGAGCCTCTTTGTTTCGGCGCTTAGCGCGTCTGCGGCTCCAGCGTCACGGTGCAATCGCCCTGCCCTTGCGTCGCGACCACGATGTTGCCCGCGGGAGCGCCGAGAGCGATCGGCGCGGACGAGCCGCCGCCAGGCATCTGGACGATCACGCTGAGGGAATCGGTGCGCGCAGTCGAGCCCACGGTGGTCGGCTCCGCCTGGGCGACGTTGCCGGAAGCATCACGTCGCATGATCTGGCAGTTCACCATGGTGTTTCCGCCGGCCGCCGCCATGCCTGACGACGAGGAGGTGCTGCCACCCATTTGGGCCCGGGCCCGCGACGGATCGCGGGGTACCTGGCTGACGATGCGATGCGAGCGCGGCTCCACGATAATGACCTCGTCTTCCGTCGTAAAATATTCGTAGCCCCGATATGCAGGCTCGATCGAGACGATCTCGGGCGGCAGCCGATGCAGACGCACGCGCGAGGGAATCGTCTCGCCAACCCGGATCGAGATGTTCAGATTGCGCTCCGGCTGCGCCAGGCGTGCGCGGCTCACCGTTTCGGAGATCCGCACCTGCCTCTCGGTGGTCACCTGGGCCTGCTGGTTGACCTGCGTGTTGGTCTGCGTGGTCTGATTGGCCTGGTTGGTCTGCGTGCCCGTGGAGCCGGGTCCGGTCTGTGCATTGTTGGTCGGAGCCGCGCGGCTGGTATCCGTCGCAGTGGCCGGCTGGTTGCTCTGTTGCTCCGGCGGCTGCTGCTCGGCGGCACTGCGCGGCGGCTGGGCCTGGTTGCGCTCGTTCTGGTTGGCCGTAGCTCCGGTGCGCTCGTTCTGCTGGCCAGCCGGGCCAGTCGTCGGGCCAGTCTTGGATCTCTCGGATTCGGCGGTCGATTTCTGCGGCGCAGCCTTGTCCTGCGCAGCCTTGTCCTGCTTGGTTTCCGCACTGCTCTTGCCCGCATCGCGTCCGGGCTTGGCGCTCTCGGCCTCCCGGTTGCGATCGCGCGAAGGCTCACGAGAGTCTTGTGCCTGGTCCCTCGCCTTCGGTTGATTGCGCTCCGAGGCCGTCGCCGGCTGGCGCTTGTCGTCACTTGCCTCGCTCTTGGCAGCGCCGCCTCGATCCTCGCGGCCTGCGCCCTGAAGCCGCTCTTGGGCGCCTTGCGCGCGCTCTTGAACGCGTTCTTGAGCCGCACCACCGCGCTGCGGAGAAGCGCCCTTGGCCGGCTCCTCGGTCCGTTTCGGCTCGTCCCTGCGCTCACCGGGCGCCTGGGCATAGGCAAGGCCGGATGCGAGCATGAGCCCGACGGCCGCAGTCGATAACATCAAATGTTGACGCATGGTCCCTCTCCTCGACAATTCGCAACAATAAACGCGAACGTTCTGTTCGTACGAAGGTTCCTGAGCAGGAACGCAGTCGTGGAGGTGAGCCAATCAAGTCGCCATTACATCGCATCCTTCAGCGTCAGCCGCGCCGTGAACGTCACGCTGGTCTTGCCGACCAGCGCCATGCCTTCGACTTCCGCACCGCCGGGGAAATAGTCGCCGGAAAAGCCGCAGGTGACCTCCCTGCCGCCGAATGCGAGCGTCCTGCCGACCGCCTCGGTGTGCTGATTGACGATCATGTCGCCCCGCCACTTGCCGTTCCGGAAGGTGTAGCTGCCGGTGTAGTAGAAGTAGCTGTCGCCGCCCATGATGCGGCCGTCGCTGAGCACGACCACGCCCCTGGCCTGCCCACGCTTGCCGTCCCGCATCTCGATGTCGAAGATGTAGAGGCCGTTGACGACCCTGGCCTCCTCACCCGCTTCCGCTTCATCGCCAGCTGACATCCGATCATCCCCACCGATCCGCTGCCCCGATCAGTTCGGCACGTTCCGCTCGAGATCCTCGAGCCATGCCGCTGCACTCGAATCCGAGGGCGCGCGCCAATCGCCACGCGGCGACAATGAACCGCCGGCCGAGACCTTCGGCCCGTTCGGCATGGCCGAGCGCTTGAACTGGCTGAAGGCGAAGAAGCGGCGCAGGAACACCTCGAGCCAGCGGCGGATATCCGGCAGGTCATAGGCCCGGCGCCGATCGCTCGGGAAGGCCGGTGGCCATTCGCCCTTGGCAACGTCCTTCCATGCCTGAAGCGCCATGAAGGCGATCTTTGACGGCCGCATGCCGAAGCGCAGCGTATAGAACAGGTTGAAGTCCTGCAGCTCGTAAGGTCCGACGGACGCTTCCGTGCTCTGCGGCTTCTGGCCGGCCTCGACGGGCACGAGTTCCGGCGAGATCTCGGCCACAAGGATCGAGCCAAGCGTCCGGTTGACGTCGTCGCTGAACTGCTTGGAGGAGATCACCCAGCGGATCAGATGCTGGATCAGCGTCTTCGGCACGCCGGCGTTGACGTTATAATGCGCCATCTGGTCGCCGACACCATAGGTGCACCAGCCGAGCGCGAGCTCGGAGAGATCGCCGGTTCCGATCACGATGCCGCCGTGATGGTTGGCGAGCCGAAACAAATAATCCGTGCGCAGGCCGGCCTGCACGTTCTCGAAGGTGACGTCGTAGACCTTCTCGCCCTTGCCGAAGGGATGGCCGATATCCTTCAGCATCTGCGTCGCCGTGGTGCGGATGTCGAGCTCCTGCCAGCTCGTCTGCAACGCCTTCATCAGCGCGAGCGCGTTGGTCTTGCTCTCGCTGCCGGTGGCAAAGCCCGGCATGGTGTAGGCTAGGATGTTCTCGCGCGGCAGGCCGAGCAGGTCGACCGCCTTGGCGGCGACGATCAGGGCGTGGGTGGAATCGAGGCCGCCCGACACGCCGATCACCACGCGCTTGGTACCGGTGGCGCGCATGCGCTGCACCAGCCCGGCGACCTGGATGTTGTAGGCCTCGTAGCAGTCCTGCTCGAGCAGGCTCTCATCGCTCGGCACGAATGGAAAGCGCTCGACCTTGCGCAGGAAGCCGATATCGGCGGCCGGCGGCTTCAGGGCAAATGTCACCTTGCGGAAAAACGCCTCGCGCTGCCGCCGGTTGTCGTCGAACGTTCCCATCAGCGCGCGCTCCTGCCGGAGCAGGTCGAGGTCGACGTCAGCCAGCGTGATCTGGCCGCCCTGGCGGAACCGCTCACCCTCGGCCAGCAGCACGCCGTTCTCGTAGATCGAGGTCTGACCGTCCCAAGCGAGATCGGTGGTGGATTCTCCGGCCCCGGCCGCGGAATAAACGTAAGCCGCGAGGCAGCGCGCCGAGGTCGATTGGCACAGCAACGCGCGCGAGCGCGCCCGGCCGATCGTGATCGGGCTGCCCGAGAGGTTGATCAGCACGCTCGCGCCCGCAAGCGCGAGCTCCGAGGCCGGCGTCACCGGGATCCACATGTCCTCGCAGATCTCGACGCCAATGGTGAGGCCCGGAACGTCCTCGGCCGCGAACAGGAGATCAACGCCGAACGGCGCATGCAGGCCGCCAAAGGCGATGGTCTCACCGGCGATGCCGGCGCCGGAGGCGAAATGCCGTCCCTCGTAGAACTCGCGATAGGTCGGCAAGTAAGATTTCGGCACGACGCCGAGGACGTTGCCGCGATGAATGACGACGGCGCAGTTGTAGATGCGATTGCCGAAGCGCAGCGGCGCCCCGACGATCAGGACCGTCATTAGCCCCGCGGAGGCCGCAACGACGCTTGCAAGCCCGCGCTCGACCGCATCAAGCAGCGGATCCTGCTTTACCAGGTCCTCGATCGCATAACCGGGCAGGCACAGCTCGGGAAACACCGCGACCGCGACCGACTGCTCATGGCAGGCATTGGCCGCCGCCAACACGGCCTTCACGTTGGCGCTGGGATCGGCGACGTGGGAGGTGGTCACGCAGGCTGCCACGCGCGCAAATCCGTGGGCGTAAATCGAGTGGAAAGTCATCGAGCGCAGTACCCTCAAATCTCTCGCCGGCGGCCACCGCCGTCAGCTCCGGTCATATTTAGCCCATCGATCTGGCCCCGTGCAGGCCATCCGCCGTCATGCATAACGGATTTGCGCCCCATCCGGTCCAGTGCCGGCGAGGTCAGGCGCTGCGGGCCAGCACGCCGGGCAGATCGCCGCGCAGCCACCCGGCGATCCGGGGCCAGGCATGCGCATGGGTGCGCGCGCCCATGAACAGGCCGAGGTGGTTGCTGGGCTCGGATGCCGCTGCAACGAAGGCAGGTGGCGTACCGACGAGCCCCGCGGTGGCCAGCGCTTGCGTCGCTGGCACTACATCGTCGTCGAGGCCGGCGAGCAGGAAGATCGGCGCCTTGACGTCCTTCAGATCGATCGGGCGCCCGAGCGCGACGAAACGGCCCTCGGCGATGCGGTTCTCCCGGAAGATCGCGTTGACGATCTCGAGATAATAAGTGCCCGGCAGGTTGAGCGTCTCGGTGTTCCAGCGGTCGAACCGCGCCAGCAGCTCGGAGCCCTGCTCGTCCGAGAGATCCCGCTGCAATGCCGTCCTGATATCGTCGTTGTCAGGGGTTTTGGACCAGAAGCGCAGCATCTCCTCGCCGCTGACATTGCCGCCGCCGCGCGCGACGAGCTGGTCATAGACCAGCTCGGGCGCGTTGCGGGCGAGCCGGGCCAGCGAGGACTCGATCGACAGGTCCACGGGAGCACCGACCAGAACCAGCCGCCGCACCTTGCCTGGAAAGCGCGCGGCATAGAGCAGCGACAGCCACCCGCCCTGGCACAGCCCGACGAGATCGACCGGCGCGCCGATCTCGTCGATGGCGACGTTGAGATCGCCGAGATAGCTGTCGATCGAGAGATAGCGCATGTCCGGCGTCGCTGACCGCCAGTCGGTGAGATAGATCCGGTCGATGCCGCCGTTTTGCAGCGACTGCACCACGCTGTGGCCTGGGGCGAAATCGGCGATCAGGGCCCGGTGCAGCGCATAGGGCGCGCAGACCAGCGCCGGCTGGCCGGACCGGGTCTGCGAGCAATCGCGCAAGTCCATCGTCGGGAGCTCCAACGCAACGCGGCTCGGCGTCGTCCATGGCAGGCTGCTGTCATCCTGTTGCTCGGGTGCCCGCTCCAGCCACCAGAAGCAGGCATCCATGGCGAGCTGCGCTGCCGCAAACGGCCAGAGCCGTGGATCATCATGAGCCTGGGCTGACCTGCGTGGCGGTTTGGAGGTCTTGTCCACCATGGCTACCTCGACATCCTCACAGAAACGCCTCGAGGCTCACGACGGCAATGCCGAGGTCCCGAAAACTCCGATGGGTCGCCGCGACCGAGCCGTCGAGATCGATGCCGCGACAGGCATCCTCGATGACGGCCACCTCCAACCCTGCCTTGCGCGCATCTTCCGCCGAGAAGCGGACGCAGAAGTCCAGCGCCAGACCTGCGACAAAGACGGTCTTCAGCTCGCGTTCGCGCAAATAACCAAGCAATCCGGTCGGTGTCCGATGGTCGTTCTCGAACAACGCCGAATAGGAATCGATGCCGCGGCGAAAGCCCTTGCGCACCACGAGGCTTGCCCGTGTCACGTGGAGATCGCGATGAAATTCCGCGCCGGCCGTGCCTTGCACGCAATGCGTCGGCCACAGCACCTGCCGGCCATAGTCGAGCTCGATGGTCTCGAACGGCTGCTTGCCGGCATGGTTCGGCGCGAACGAGACGTGGTCGCTCGGATGCCAGTCCTGGGTCAGCACCAGATTGGCGAATTTTTGGGCGATCCTGTTGATGGCGGGCACGACCTTCTCGCCACCGGGAACGGCGAGCGCCCCGCCGGTGCAGAAGTCGTTCTGCACGTCGATCACCAGCAACACGTCGCGGTCGGAAATCTTCATCGCCGTCCCATTTCGATCTGCCGGGCGCGACGGCGCCGGGCGACCACCTCAGTGTCGGCCTTCCCGCGCGGCTTCGCAACCACTGGGACGGGCGGCAGCTGCGCGAATTGGTCACCGTGGCCGCCACGATGCAACGGTTTGACCTCGTCCGTGTTGACTAGGCGCACCCAAGGGCAGATTCTCGCACCGCCCGCGCCAGGCGGATCGGGTCGAAGCAGCGGAGGACAGGGCTGCCAGGGCCTGAAGGTCGTGGCGGCGATGAGGCCATGAATATCGGCAAGACCGGAAAAATTCTTCTCGCCGATATCGGCGGCACCAATGCGCGCTTCGCGCTGAGCCCGAGCGGTCAGACCGGACCGATCGACTATGTCAAGGTCGCCGACTTCCCGACCGTGCGCGAAGCCATCGCGGACGTTTTGGCGCGCCGGTCCAACGGCGAGCAGCCCCATCGCGCGGTGCTGGCCGTGGCGGGTCCCGTCACCAACAATCGCTGCGTCATGACCAACAGTCCCTGGGTCATCGACGGCAACGAGCTGCAGTCCGCGCTCGGCTTCGACAGCGTCCATGTGCTGAACGATTTCGAGGTCGTGGCCTGGTCCCTGCCCGCCTTGGAGCCTGCCGACCTGGTCCCACTCGGCGGCGGCGACGGCTTGGCCGGCGAGCCGTTGCTGGTCGTGGGGCCTGGAACCGGATTTGGTGTGTCCTGCCTGGTCGACCGCCATGGTTCGCGACTGGCCGTCGTCACCGAGGCTGGACATGCGACCCTGCCGGCGGAGAACGAGCGCGAGGAGCGCGTGATCGCCTGCTTGCGGCAGCGCCTCGGCCATGTCTCGATCGAGCGCGGTGCCCTCTCGGGCTCGGGGCTGCAAAACCTGTATGAAGCGTTGGCTGAGATCGACGGCGTTCAGGTGCCGCATCGCGATGCCGCCGGGATCACCAAGGCGGCCCTGGAGAACAGCTGTCCGGTCAGCCGCGCGACGCTCGAAATGTTTTGCGCCATCCTCGGCTCGGTCGCCGGCAATCTCGCGGTGACCTTCGGCGCCCGCGGCGGCGTCTATGTCGCCGGCGGAATCGTGCCGCGCTTCCGCGAGTTCCTCGCCGCCTCTGCGTTCCGGGCACGCTTCGAAGCCAAGGGACGGTTCCAGGATTATTTGCGCAACATCCCGACCAGGCTCGTGATCAAGCCCGATGCGAGCTTCCTCGGCCTGACGACGTTTGCCGAGCACAATTCCGGCTGAGTAGCGGTCTCAGGCGGCGAGTTCCCGTCATGCACAGCTGATTTGCGGCGCACCTGCGGTTCCACGCAGGTTCTGCTTGCCTGTGTGTTCCCGATGAGAAACGATCTACCCGTGTGTGGCGTAGTTGCGGGGGCGTGACATGCGTAAGCAGGATTCGGGTTTCGACTATCACCGCTATCACCGCCTGTTGCGCGAAGCGGACAGCGAAGACAAGCGGCTGGCGCTCATCGAGCTCCTGATCGAGGAAAAGGCCCGCGACCAGCTGGCTGCCCAGCGCGCTTCGGACCGCGCGGCCATGACGGCTCATACCATTGCCAGGGTGCTGAGGAACGGCCGCAGCCCTGGCGGTTGAGTTCTTCCCGCCAGGCGGCAAAAGCGCGATCGGTCAGCTCGGGATAGTGGCTGACGGCTCGGGAAACATCGAATCGATCATCGCCTTGAGCTGATCCATCGCGATCGGCTTGCGCAGGATCGGCCTGCGCCGGAGCAAGGACGGCAGCAGTTCCGGACCGTAGCCTGTGGCGAACAGAAACGGTTTTCCACGACGTTCGATCAAATCGGCGACGGGGTCGACATAGACGCCCATCAGATTGATGTCGAGGATGGCCAGATCGTACTGCGCGGTCATGGCAAAGGCGCTGGCGTCGCGCACATTGTCTGCCTCCGCAACGACGTGGTGGCCGAGTTCCTCCACCATGTCGGCGATCATCATCCGGATCAACGCCTCGTCTTCGACCAGGAAAACGGAGAGTCCGTCCGCCATATCAACCCCGCAATCAGCCGTGCGAAGCTAAGCATAACCGAATTGCGCTGTAGATACACGAATTCGTGGCGGGCGCCGTTAATTCACACGCGCCCGAACCGATTCAACTTGATCAATCCAGTCCGCGCTCGTGGCTGAGCCGCACCATCGCCTGGATGAACACCTGCTTCTGCTTGTCGTCGAGGCTCGAAAAGAGCGGCTCGGCGGCATCGGCGACGTTGCGCTGATCGCCGGCGCGATCGATCAGGAACTGGGCCTCGTTGCGCATCTGCTCGATGATGTCGTCGGGCGGATCGCGCTTGGCGCGCGCAATCCTCAGGTTGAGTCGCTCTGCGCCATTATGCCCGAGGTAGTGCATCGCGCTCGAGAATCCGTACCAGTGCTTCTCCTGATCCGGCGTGAGATTCAGCTCGCTCTTGATCCGTTCGATGTAGGAATCGCTGTTCGCGACGATCTGCTCGGCAGTCAGCTGCGGCGCACCGGGCTGGGTCAGAACCGTGACTTCCTTGTTGTCTTTACCCTTGTTGTCCTGCGGCGCGTTCTTCGCCTCCTTGGTCGCCTTGGCGCTCTTGCCCTTGGCGCTTTTGCCATCCTTGTCTTTGGCCCCGCCCTGCTGCTTGGAATCCTTAGCCGCGTCCTTGCCGGCCTCCTTGGGCGGCGGCGCCTGATTGCCGGTGTTGGTGTTGCCGACACCGAGCACGCCGGTGAAAACGCCAACCACGCCACCGATGGCGCCACCGAGCACACCACCGACCGGACCTGCCGCCTTGTTGCCGGCTGCGGCGCCTTCCTGAACGCCCTTGACCAGACCTTGAGCATTCGCCACCGCGCCGGCCCCGAGCAACAGCGCGAGCATAGACCCCAGCGCCAGGCATCGCCGCAGATGAAGCCGCGCTGGTGCCGCCGGTTTGATCATTCTCGTCTCCATCATCGATCTGGCCTGTCAGCGAGGATCAGCCGCTAGGCGCAACTCTATCGTTTCCGCCGCTTCGAGGTCCAGACGTGGCCGATTGCTGTCCACGCCCGAAAGGTCTTTCACGCGAAGCGGTTATCCAGCCTCTTGCGAAACTGAGGCGCAATTGCGCACGGCAGCGTTCGAGGCCGTTTGGCGCGAAGTGTGCGTCGCAAAAAAACACCGTGCGCTGCGCCTGCGGCCCTATCGCCTTGCCAGACGTTGCGACCTTTCCGGGCACAACATGAGTTTTGGACGCGGAGCCGTTCGGCTTTCTCGACAGACGCGATCAATCATGATCTGATCGCGCTACCAATTTGCTGCGACAGGCGTGAATTGCCCACGCGGGCCGACGGCACCAACAAGAAAATCGACAACAAGAACTCAAGAAAGAAGTCCCAGAGGAAACTCCAACAACAACACCCAAGCGAGGAAACGAGATGTCACGCAAGACACTGACGCGACGTCAATTTGTGGCTGCCACTGCAATGTCCTCCGCGGCGCTGATCTCGGCGCCCTATGTCCGGGGCGCTTACGCCGCCGGCAAGCTCTCGATCGGCTTCTGGGACCATTGGGTGCCGGGCGCCAACAAGGCCTCGACCGAGCTCGTCAACGAATGGGCGGCGAAGGAGAAGGTCGAAGTCACGATCGACTACATCCCCAGCCAGGGCAACAAGAACCTGCTCACCATTGCTGCCGAAGCGCAGGCGAAGTCGGGCCACGATATTTTCGCGATGCCGACGTGGTGGGCCCACGCCAATGCCGACCAATTGGAGAACGTCAGCGACATCATGGGGCCGATCATCGCCGAGAATGGCGAGGTAAACGGCACGGCCAAGTATCTGGGCACGGCCGGGAGCAAATGGCTTGGAGTTCCGGCCTCCGTCGGCAGCCAGATCAAGGGTCCCTGCTCCCGCATCGACCTGATGAAGAAGCATGCTGGCATCGACGTGCAGGCGATGTATCCGGTCGGTTCTGAACCAAAAGCTGATAACTGGACGCTGGAAACATTCCTGAAGGCTGCCGAAGCCTGTCACAAGGCTGGCGTCCCGTTCGGCATCGGCCTCGGCGAGACCACCGACAACGTCGATACGGCGGGCGCGATCTTCCTGTCGTTCGGCGCCCAGCTCGTTGACGCCAAGGGCAATCTCACCGTCAAGACCGATGCGGTTCGTCAGGCACTCGAATTCTACAAGAAGCTGATCAGCTTCCTGCCGCCCGACGCCGCAGCCTGGGATGACGCATCTAACAATAAATGGCTGGTCTCCGGCAGGGGGGCGATGATCATGAACCCGCCGAGCGCCTGGGCAGTTGCCAAACGCGACGCGCCGCAGGTTGCGGAGCAATGCTGGACTCACGGCTTCCCGGCCGGACCCAAGGGGCGTTTTGCCCCCTACCTGCCGTACTTCTGGAGCATCTGGAATTTCTCGAAGAACAAGGACGCGGCGAAGAGCCTCCTGGTCCAACTCTCGAAGCCGGCGTCCATCGAAAAGATGGTGGTCGCAAGCGGCGGCTACGATCTACCGGCCTACGAGAAGCTGACGACGTTGAAGGTGTGGCAGGAGGAAGGGCCGCCGAAGGGTACGCTCTATCACTATCCCAACCCCTACAAGCATCAGACGCTGTCGATTGCAGCCTCTCCCGCGCCGCCGAAGATTGCACAGCAAATCTACGCGCAGGCCACGCTGACCAAGATGTGTTTGCGTTATCATCAAGGTGAAGCGATGGAAAAGACGCTTGCCTGGGCCGAAGGCGAGTGTGAAGGCTTCATGCGGAGCTGAGACGGCCAAGGTGTCGCCGCAAGCGGCCGCAAGTCGTCTTGCGGCGACACCTCGGCGCGAGCCGCGAGCAGTTCGGCTCTCGTTCCGATATCGAGCTCTTTGTACTAAACCGCGCGAGGAATATGCATCATGGCGGATGTGGCATTGCGGCCGGACAGGATTGGGGCCACGCGACCGGCGCGAAAACGCTCCGGTTTGCAAAAGGCGCTCAAACGCAGATCGACCGCGGCGTTCCTGATGACGCTACCGCTGATCATCCTCATCGCCCTTCTGGTGATTTATCCAGCGTTCTATTCGCTTCACCTGGCGACCCTCAACAAGTCGATGCAGAAATTCGTCGGCCTCGGCAACTTTGAGTTCCTGTTCAGGCGAGACACTTTCTGGCTGGTCGTCAAGCAATCCTGCATCTTTGCGATCACCGCCGTGGTCTTCAAGGCGCTGATCGGGTTCATCGTCGCACACTTCGTCCACAACATTCCGGCCAAGGGCCAGCGCAAATGGCGCGGCATGCTGCTGGTCCCATGGGTGATCCCGCCCGCCATGAGCACACTGGCATGGCTCTGGCTGTTCGATCCCTCCTACAGTGCATTCAACTATACGCTGTCGTTCTTCGGAATAGGCCCGATCCCGTGGACCGGCGACGCAGCTTGGGCGCGCTTCTCCGTCATTCTGGTCAATGTCTGGTACGGCGCGCCGTTCTTCATGATCATGTATCTGGCGTCCCTTAAATCGGTGCCCGACCAGCTCTATGAAGCCGCGGCGATCGACGGCGCCAATTGGTGGCAGCGGATCTGGTACGTGACGTTGCCGATGATGCGCAACATCATCGCGATCACGACGCTGTTTTCGCTGATCGTCACCTTCGCCAATTTCGATATCGTGCGAATCCTGACCGCCGGCGGCCCGCTCGACCACACCCACATCTTCGCCACCTGGGCGTTCAGGATCGGCATCGAAGGAAGCGACATTCCGCTCGGTGCCAGCGTCTCCCTGTTCATGGTGCCAATCCTGGCGATCGCAGCGATCTTCATCCTGCGGGACGTCAACAAGCGCGGGAATGAAGCCTGATGAGCTCAGTCACGATCGACAAGGCCGCGCCGACACGCACGGTCAAATATGGCAGCATGAGCCGCGACCGCAAATGGGCGCTGAGATGGTCGTATTTCTTCCTGACGCTGTTTGCGATCTTCTCGCTGCTGCCGCCCATCTACATGCTGATCACCTCGCTCAAGAGCAGCGCCGAAATCTCTGCGGCGACCAATCCCTGGTGGGTCTTTCACCCGACTCTCGAGAACTATATCGGCCTGCTGACGTCGAACCAGTTCCTGCGGTTCTTCTGGAATTCGGCGCTGGTCTCGATTTTCGTGGTCACCATCACGATGCTGATCAGCGTGCCCGCGGCATTCGCCCTCGCTCGCATGCGGTTCTGGGGGTCGGCCACGCTGGCGACCGGCGTGTTCCTGACCTACCTCATTCCGGACAGCCTGTTGTTCATTCCGCTGTTCAAGGTGTTCGCCCTGTTCGGCGACTGGACCGGCATCCAGCTCATCAACCGCTGGTACGTGCTGCTCTTCATCTATCCGACGCTGACGGTCCCGTTCTGCACCTGGATCATGATCGGCTATTTCGCCTCGATCCCGAAGGAGCTCGACGAGGCCGCCATCATCGATGGAGCGTCCTGGTTCCAGACACTGACGCGGATCTTCATTCCGGTCGCGCTGCCCGGGCTGATTGCCGCGACCATCTTCGCCTTCACCGTATCCTGGGCGCAATTCCTCTATCCACTCGTGTTCACGACCTCAACGGACCAGCTCGTTCTGCCGGTCGGCATCATCACCACGCTGATCAAGGGCGACGTCTTCAATTGGGGACAGATCATGACCGGCGCGCTGCTCGGAGCCGCGCCGCCGCTCATCATCTACGCCTTCCTGATGGACTACTACATTGCCGGCCTTACCGCCGGTGCGACAAAGGGTTGAAAGCGAGGGGTTGAACTGAAATGGCCGACGTTTCCTTGCGGAAGGTAGTCAAGCGTTACGACGATGTCGAAGCCGTGCGCGGCATCGACCTGGACATCGCCGACCATGAGTTCATTGTGCTGGTCGGCCCCTCCGGCTGCGGTAAGTCGACCACGCTGCGCATGATCGCAGGCCTCGAGGACATCAGCGACGGCGACATCATGATCGGCGGCGATATCGTCAACGACGTGCCGCCGAAGGACCGCGACATCGCCATGGTGTTCCAGAACTACGCGCTCTACCCGCACATGACGGTCGCGGAGAACATGTCGTTCGGGCTGCGGCTGAAGCACTATCCCAAGGCCGAGATCAAGGCGCGGGTGACGGAAGCCGCCCGCCTCCTCGACATCACCGATCTGATCGACCGCAAGCCGAAGCAGCTCTCCGGCGGCCAGCGCCAGCGCGTCGCCATGGGCCGCGCCATCGTGCGCAATCCCAAGGTCTTCCTGTTCGACGAGCCGCTGTCCAATCTCGACGCGAAGCTCCGCGTGCAGATGCGGATCGAGATCAAGAAGGTGCACCAGAAGGTGCGCACCACGACGGTCTACGTCACCCACGACCAGGTCGAGGCGATGACGCTGGCCGATCGCGTCGTTGTCATGAACAAGGGCAAAATCGAGCAGATCGGCACGCCGAACGAGCTCTACCACAAGCCGGCGACGCGCTTCGTTGCCGGCTTCATCGGCTCACCCGCGATGAACTTCATCCCGTGCCGGCTCGAGGATGTCGGCGGCACGCTTCAGCTGCGCCTCACCGACCGCCTCGCCTTCGCGCTGCCGCCGGCCCGCGCCGCGCGCTACAACGCGCTGCCACGCACCGACAAGCTGCTGCTCGGCCTCCGTCCCGAGCATCTCACCGAGTGGCATGCGCATCTGGCGCCCGGCGTCGAGACTTTCGACACCGTGCTCGACGTCACCGAACCGATGGGGATGGAGACGCTGGTCTATTTCGGGCTCGAGGGCACGCCGGTCTGCGGCCGCGTCGATCCCAATGCCGGCGCCAAGGACGGGGCACCCATGCGCCTGGCGATGGACCTCAACAACATGCACCTGCTAAATGAGGAGACCGGCGTCGTGTTGTGACGCCGCGATCCAAGAAAAGCGAGCAGGTAGGGGAGCGATGGCGACCAACAAGAAGAAGATTTTCGTTACGCAGACTTTGTCGCAAGGGGCTCGCGCCCTCCTCACCCAGCGGGACGATATCGAGCTCGTCGAGTTTCCGAACCTGATCTCGGCGAAGGATTTCGAGGCCTTGTTGAAGAGCCATGCGCCGGTCCATGGCGTGGCGCTGGGCGCCACCGCCTTCGGCGAGACCGAGCTCGAGGCCGCGCGTGACATGAAGGTGGTAACCCGCATCGGCGTCGGCTACGACGCCGTCGACGTGCCCGCCCTCTCCCGCCGCAAGGTGCCGCTGATGGTCGCCGGCAGCGCCAATTCGCCCTCGGTTGCGGAGGCGGCGCTGTTCATGATGCTGACGCTGGCTAAGCGCGCGCAGGAGCTGCATTCCTGCGTCAAGGAGGGCACCTGGGCCGACCGGCTCGGCATGCTGCCGTTCGACCTCTACGGCAAGACCGTGCTGATCATCGGCTTCGGCCGCATCGGCAGCCGCACAGCGAAGCGCTGCCTGGCGTTCGAGATGAAGGTGCAGGTCTACGATCCCTACAAGGACGCCGCCGACATTAGGGCGGCCGGATGCGAGCCGGTCACCGACCTCGATGCCGCGCTGCCTCACGCCGACTTCGTCACCATCCACTGCCCGAAGACGCCGGAGACCGTCGGCCTGTTCGATGCCGACAGGATCGGCCGCATGAAGGATAGATCCTACCTCATCAATACCGCGCGCGGCGGCATCGTGAAGGAAGCGGCGCTCTATGACGCACTGACGTCCGGAAAGCTCGCCGGCGCCGGCATCGACGTGTTCGAGGTGGAGCCGCCGCCGGTCAGCAACGCGCTGTTCGCGCTGCCCAACGTCATCATGGCCCCGCACGTGGCCGGCGTCACGGTCGAGGCGGTGAGCCGCATGAGCGAGCAGACCGCGCGCAATATTTTGAGCGTGCTGGACGGCGATCCCATCAGGCAGAACGTCATCAACCAGGACGTGCTGGGCTGAGATTATGAAGGTCGGCGCGCGCTCGCCCGCCTTCGGAAGGCCAGAAAGCGTCCCATTTTGGTGCAGATCGGGCCCCAACTCAGCCTTAATCAAACGCGCGTAATGGGCTTGAAACGCGGCGGCGGTGGGACAGACTGGCCGGCGCGGCGAGCTGGAGGATGGACCCTTGTCAGAGATCGACCCGACCGACCACGCGCTGGCGACCATCGCCAGCATCCTGGAGCACCCCGAGCCCGTTCTCGTCATTCGCCAGACCGAGACCGAAATCGTGGTCGCCGGAGAGCGTGAGCACATCGCGTCGGACGAACCGCCGATCGTGGACGAGCATCCGGTGATCGACGAGCATCCCGTGGTCGAGGAGCAGCCGCTGGCGCCGGAGCACACCGATGCCGATGGCTACAGCAAGGTTGGTCCCGGACCCATGGTCGCGATCCGTCTGAAATGGACGGTTCATCGCGGCGATGACGGCCAGTACTATGTCCACGAGACCATCGGCGAGCAATCCGCGCCCGTGGTCAGCGGTCCCATGACGAGCGAGGCCGCGGTGCGCTTCGTCGACACCCAGCAAGACGAGGCGCAGCGGCGCTTCGAGCTGCTGCGCAGCGAGATCGCCGGCCGCAGCTCGCTCGCCGATTACGAACGCAAGGGCGAAGCGTAAGACCTCACTTCCTGCCGAGATAATCCTTCTTCACCAGCTCGACGCCGGCGTGCCGGAGCAGGTCGTAGGCCGTGGTGACGTGAAAGAAGAATTGCGGGACGCTGAACGTCAGCAGCAGCGTCCGCCCGGTGAAGGGCAGCTCGGTGCCGTTCTTCAATCTGAAGAAGACATTCCGATCCGCCGCCACATCGATCTCCGCGCGCGGCAGGCTCTCGATGAACTCGATCGACGTTGCGATGCGCGCCTGCAGCCCGGCCATGTCATGCTCCAGCGCCGGCAGCGTCACCGGCTCGCACTGCGCCAGCAGGGCCGGCGCGACCGTGGCATGGCGGCAGGCCTCGCCGACCTGCTGGGCGAGGTCATACATGTTCGGCGCAAGGCGCATGCCGAGCAAAATCGCCGGATCAAACTTCCGGGCCTCGGCATACGCGACGCCCTTGTCGAGCAGCGCCGACAGGTTACGCAAATAGGGCACGAACAGGCCGACCGAGGCCTCGTAGATCGAGATCGTCACTTCAAGGATTCCCTTCGATTTCTGCCTTCCGAGTTGTCCGCTTTTCGGTCGACCAGTGGCTGCACATTGCCATGGAAGACGGCGCCTGCAAGAAGATCTACCCGGCCTGGTTCGATAAGGCCGTGTCCTTCCGTCGCTTTGCCTCGCCAAACTTTGGACCGGCTCCGGGCCTATTGAACCCGGAACCGCCGGGAGACGACTCACAGCAACGACAGTGATCTAGATCACTTTTTGCAAGCGAGCCGGCGCGTAAGCGTCGGTGCGGGGACCACCTGTTCAGGAGACGGAAATGAGGAAGCTGTTGGCCACGGCCGCATTCCTTTTGGCGAGCACTGCCGCGCAGGCGCAGTACACGTTTGAATATGGCGGGCGCACCATCCGCATCGATCCGGACCGCGGCACGGTGCAGATCCCCGGCGTCTACGACAACACAGGCCAGAATAAGCCCAAGAAGGCCAAGAAGAACGAGACGGCGCCGCAGCAGGCCACGGTCGACCCGCAGGCGCCGGCTGCTCCGGCCCCAGCTCCCGCTCCTGCTGCGCCGCCCGCAGCCGTGCAGGCACCTGCGGCTGCCGCCGTCGCGCCGCCGCCTGCGCCTCCCCCGCCGGCTCCCCCGGCGGCAACGACCGCGACCAATATGCCGGCCCAAACGGCGGTTGCGCCGCCACCTGCACCACCTCCGGCTCCTGCGCCGGTCGAGCAGCAAGCCGCGCCCGCCGTGGCCCCGCCGCCCGCCCCGGCCGTGGCTGCGGCTCCGCCAGCCCCGCCTCCGCCACCTGCGCCTGCTCCCGCTCGCGTTCAGGCGGCCGCAGTGCCGCCTGCACCTGCAACTGCGCCGACGCGCGACCTCAATTCGCCGGTCGGCGTCTGGCTCACCGAGGAGAAGGAAGGCAAGGTCCGCATCGAGCAATGCGGCACCAACCTCTGCGGCTATTCGGTCGACAGCAAGTCGAACCAGAACGGCGAGCAGGTGCTGATTAACATGAAGGCGGGCAAGGACCAGAAATGGTCGGGCCGCATCCTCGATCCCAACTCGGGCTCGACCTACGATTCGACCATCGCCATGAAGGGCACCGACCGGCTGCGCGTGCAGGGCTGCGCCTTCGGCGGCATGTTCTGCGGCGGCCAGACCTGGACGCGGGTGAACTGAGATCCGCCTGATCGTTCTTACGCAGACAAGGGGCCCGCGATGCGGATCCCTTTGCTTTTGCGCCCTGCCGTGCCGGCGTGCGCAGGCTCACACAGCCCCCTGCGCACGTGACAGCCCTCACATCGCCGGTTCCGCACGCGTGTCACGGTCCCCCGCATGGTCAACCACAGGGGCGTGTCATGAACGTGTTTCGCAAGGCTCTATTCGCCACCGCCGTCGTCATCGCTGTCCCGCTCGCGCAGGCCGACGCTGCGACAAGCACGTTCGATGGCGCGTGGAACGTCCGCATCGCGTCATCAAGCCAGGCCTGCGGCAACGGCGCGACTGTCTCCATCGGCATCAATAATGGTCAGATCGCATCGAGCAGCACCGCGGTGACGGCGTCGGGCCGTGTCGCCGATGCCGGCAACATCAAGGTCACCCTGAGCACCGGCATCAAGCGTGCCGTCGGCTTCGGCCGGCTCAGCGGCGCGTCCGGCTCCGGCACCTGGCGCGGCGCCATGTGCACGGGCACGTGGACCGCGGAGAAGATTTAGGTGCCGTGTCCCGGACAAGCGGCAGCGCGAAGCGTTGCCGCGCAGAGCCGGGAACCAGTGCTCTCAGTGGGTCGAAGATCTGGGTCCCGGATCGGCGACGCATCGCCTTGGGCGATGCGTCTTGTCCGGGACACGAGAGTCAGCCCACCGCCGCGCCATACTCCGCGTCGGTGACCGGCTCCAGCCAGGTCGAGTAGACGCCGTCGAGCGCTTCCTGCATGGCGATGTGGCACATGCCGTTGGTCGGCGATGCGCCGTGCCAGTGCACTTCACCCGGCGGAATCCAGACGGTGTCGCCGGGACGGATTTCCTGGACCGGGCCGCCCTTGGTCTGAACGCGGCCGACGCCCGAGATCACGTAGAGCGTCTGCCCGAGCGGATGGTGGTGCCAGTTGGTGCGCGCGCCCGGCTCGAATGCGACGCGCGAGACGTTCAGCCGTGCAGGCGCCGGCGCCATGTTGATGGGGTCCTGCCACACGGTGCCGGTGAAGTGTTCCTTCGGCGCGCGGCGGGTCGGCCGCGTGCCGGCGAGCGTGATGTCCATGAGGGTCCTCGTTCCTTTGTCCGTTACTTCTTGCTGGCGGCGTAGCGCGCCTTGGTTTCGGCGTTCATGGGATAGAGGCCCGGCAGCACCGCGCCGTTGTTCACCTCGTTGACGATCCAGGCTTCCATCCGCTCCTGCTCGACGCCCTCATTGAGGACATGATCGAGCATCGCCTGCGGGATCAGCACGCAGCCGTCCTGGTCGGCGACCACGATGTCGTTCGGGAAGACGGCAACGCCGCCGCAGCCGATCGGTTCGCCCCAGCCGACGAAAGTGAGGCCTGCAACCGACGGCGGCGCGGCATAGCCGTCGCACCAAACCGGCAAATTGGTGCCAAGCACGCCCTCGACGTCACGCACCACGCCGTCGGTGACAAGCGCGGTGACGCCGCGCTTGACCATGCGCGCGCAAAGGATGTCGCCGAAGATGCCGGCATCGGTGATGCCCATGGCATCGACCACGGCGATGCAGCCCTCCGGCATCGCCTCGATCGCGGTGCGGGTCGAGATCGGCGACGACCAGGATTCCGGCGTCGCCAGATCCTCGCGCGCCGGCACGAAGCGCAGCGTGAAGGCCGGTCCCACCAGCCGCGGCAGGCCCGGCCGCAACGGACGCGCGCCGCGCATCCACACATTGCGCAGGCCCTTCTTCAGCAGGACCGTGGTGATGGTGGCGGTGGTGATGCCGGCGAGGGTCTTGCGGGCTTCGGGGGACAGCGACATGGACGAGAACGAGCTCCAAGGTGCGGGACAGAACGCGCGCATCTTGCGAGCCGCGAGCTTTGCGTCAAGGGCCAAGAGGCTAGCAATTACGCAGGGCCGCAGCGCCGTTATGCGATGCGATAACAAGGCTTTATCGCTTCCCCTTGCATTAATTTATTGGACTTGCGGGCACATTTACGCGAAGCAGGGACAAGCGGAACTCAAGGTCGAGCCCGCATTCCCGAGAAGCCCGATTACGACAGCGCTCTGACAGCTCAATGGCCGCGACGCTTCCCCCGCCCCGCCTTCTGCCCAGCGGCGACAGTGCCGTCACGGTCGAGTTCAGCCGCACCATCGACGACGATGCCAACCAGCGCGTGTTGGCGCTCGACAAGGCGCTGCTAGCTGCGCCCATCGACGGCATCACCGAGACCGTGCCGACCTATCGCTCGCTGCTGGTCCATTACGATCCCGGCGAGATCGGCTTTGAGGCGCTCGGCGAAAAGATCCTCCCGATCGCCACCCGGCCGCTGCCGCCGGTCACCAAAGCGCGCCGCTGGCGCGTTCCCGTCGCCTATGGTGGCGAGCACGGCATCGACCTCGAGGACGTCGCCAAGACGTTGGGCACCACGCCGGATGACATCGTCGTCAGGCATTCGCGCGGCGACTATAAAGTCGCCATGATCGGCTTCACGCCGGGCTGGTCCTATCTCAGCGGTCTCGACAAATTCCTGCACATGTCGCGGCGGCAATCGCCACGGCTGCTGACGCCATCAGGCACGATCTCGATCGGCGGCGTCCAGGCCGGCATCCAGTGCTTGGCCGCCCCGAGCGGCTGGCACCTGCTCGGCCGCACCCCGGTGCGAACCTATCAGCTCCACCGCAATCCGACCTTCCTCACCGAGCCCGGTGACCGCGTCACGTTCTACCCGATCGACCACAAGACATTCGAGGACATGGACCGCGCTGCGGAAGCCGGCGAGATCGTCGCTGAGCAGGTGGACGCATGAGCCGGCTCGTCGTTGCCAGCATCGGCCCTGCCAGCTCGGTCCAGGACGGCGGCCGCCACGGCGCGCAGCGCTACGGCTTGACCGTGAGCGGAGCGATGGACCGGCTGTCGCTTGCGGCGGCGAACACGCTGGTCGGCAACGAGCCGTTCGCGGCCGCCATCGAGATCGGCCCGTTCGGTGCCTCCTTCACCGCCCGCGACGGCGCCGTGCGCGTGGCGATATCGGGCGCGCCGCGCAATGCGGACATCGCCGGCAGCCCGGTCGCGATGGACACCTCGGTGACGCTCAAGGATGGCGAGACGCTGACGCTCGGCTTTGCCCGCGGCGGCGCCTTCACCTATCTCGCGATCGAAGGCGCCATCAAGGGCGAGAAGGTCTTCGGCAGCCTCGCGGTGAACGCCCGCGCCGGCCTCGGCAGCCCCTATCCGCGCCCGCTCCAGGCCGGCGACGAGTTCACGGTCGATGCCGCCAGCGGCGCACCGGAGCTGCGCATCGAGCTGCCGAAGCCGGCGAGCGGCCCGATCCGCGTGCTGCTGGGTCCTCAGGACGACGAGTTCGACGACGCCAACAAGGCGCTGTTCTTGGACAGCGAATGGAAGATCTCGGCGACCTCCGACCGCATGGGCTACCGCCTCGAGGGCCCCGCGATCAAGCATCTGCACGGCCACAACATCGTCTCCGACGGCACGGTCAACGGCAGCATCCAGGTGCCCGGCAACGGCGCGCCGATCGCGCTGATGATGGATCGCGGCACCTCCGGCGGCTATCCGAAGATCGCAACCGTGATCACGGCCGACATCGGCCGCCTCGCCCAGACCTCGGCAGGAACCGCGTTCCGCTTCAAGGCGGTCAGCATGGCCGAAGCGCAGGACGAGGCGCGCAAGTTCGCGCAAGCGATCCGCAGCCTGCCCGATCGCCTGCGCTCCTCCGACATCGTCGCCCTCAACATCGAGGCGCTCAGCGATGCTAACGTGGCGGGCTATGCGGTCAGCGCGGTCGATGCCGGGACGTGGCAGGTCACGGCGGAGCCGTAAGCGACAACAAGACCAGAGGCGGAGAGCAACCCATGAAGACAGTCGATCTGAATTGCGACCTCGGCGAAGGTTTTGGCGCGTGGGAGATGGGCAACGACGCCGCGATGATCGAGCTGGCAAGCTCGGTCAACGTCGCCTGCGGCTTCCATGCCGGCGACCCCGACATCATGCGCCGGACGGTGGAGCTTGCGAAGGCGCGCGGCGTCTCGGTCGGCGCGCATCCCGGCTATCGCGACCTGCACGGCTTCGGCCGGCATCCGATCGCAGGGCTCAAGGCCTCCGAGATCGAGAACCTCGTCGCCTATCAGATCGGCGCGTTGCAGGCGATCGCGACCGCGGCCGGCTACAAAGTCACCCATGTGAAGGCGCACGGCGCGCTCTCCAACGTCGCCTGCGAGGACGACATGACGGCGAAGGCGATCGCCGCCGGCATCAAGGCGGTGGATCCCAGCCTGATCTTCGTCGTGCTCGCCAATTCGAAGCTGGTGAAGGCCGGCGAAGACGCCAACCTGCCGATGGTGCACGAGGTGTTCGCCGACCGCGCCTATGAGGATGACGGCAACCTCGTCTCACGCAAGAAGCCCGGCGCGGTGCTGCACGATGCCAAGGCGATCGCCGACCGCGTCGTGCGCATGGTGCAGGACGGCGCGGTGGTGTCGGTCACAGGCAAGGTCATCAAGATGCGCACGGATACAGTGTGCATCCATGGCGACACGCCCGGCGCGGTCGAGATCGCGCGCGGCGTGCGGCAGGCGTTGAAAGCTGCGGGGATCGATGTGGCGCCGTTCATGCGCGGGGCGTGAGCAGGGTTCGGTGTCGTAGGGTGGATTAGCGAAGCGTAAGCCACCTCTTCTGCTGCAGCCATACAAGTGGTGGGTTACGCCTTCGGCTAACCCACCCTACGCAGACACATCAAAACGGATGCACCGAGAGGGTCCCGAACACGATCGCCGCGATCACCGCAAACGCGCTGTACATCGCAACGTGGTGCATGCTCGCCCCGGTCCGGCGCGAGAGCGAGCGCGCGTAGAAGTGCAGCCTGGCTTCCGCCGATAGTCCGCGCATGGTCGATCTCCAACGCCCCATTTGCGGGAGTATGAAGGATCAACCAGAGCGGGAGGCAAGACGGTGGCGGAAATAGCGATGAGGGTTCTCTGGAGGCCCCCCATCGCAGATGCAAATTCTCTTCACCAGCAGGTTCCGAGAATCTTATTCGTTAGAATCCAAGCCAGTTGGAACCGGGACGGATGACAATCGGATGACGCCCAACCCCGAGAGGAGTCGTCCGACTAGTACACGTCAGCCTGGAAGCGGCCGGTCTTCTTGAGCTCGGCGACGAAGCTGACGGCTTCATCGGTCGAACGTGCCCCGAACTGCGCGACGATGTCGACCAGCGCGCGCTCGACGTCCTTGGCCATGCGCTTGGCATCGCCGCAGATGTAGAGATGCGCGCCCTCGGCGAGCCAGGTCCACAATTCGCGGCCAACCTCGCGCATGCGGTCCTGCACGTAAAACTTCTTCTCGCCGTCGCGCGACCAGGCCAGCGACAGACGCGTCAGAAGCCCTGAGGTCTTCATGGCGTTGAGCTCGTCCTGATAGAAGAAGTCGCAATCGCTGCGCTGATGGCCGAAGAACAGCCAGTTCTTGCCGGGCGCGCCGGTCGCCTTGCGGTCGAACAGGAAGGCGCGGAACGGCGCGATGCCGGTGCCGGGACCGACCATGATGATCGGCGTCTTCGGGTCCTGCGGCAGGCCGAAATTGTGCGCCTTCTGCACATAGACCTTGAGCTTCTCGCCTTCGTTGATCCGCTCGCCGAGAAAGGTCGAGGCGACGCCGAGCCGCCTGCGCTTGCCGATGACGTAGCGCACCGAGTCCACCGTCAGTGACAGCTTTCCCGGCGTCGCATTGTGCGAGGACGAGATCGAGTAGAGCCGCGGCTGCAGCGGCTCCAGCGCCTCGACGAAGGCCTCGGGATGCGGCCGCGTGCCGGAAAACTTCTGCAGTGCCGCCATCACGTCGAGCGTCGCGGCATCCCCATCGGGATCCTCTCCCTGCGCCAGCGCCCGCGCCTTCTCGCGCTGCGCGCCGCCGGTGATGAAGGAGATCAGCTCGAACAGCGTGTCGGGCGCCGGCGACAGCGAGACGTCGTCGATCAGCACCTCGCGCAGCGTCTTGCCGTTGACTTTGGTCGTGTGGGAGGCGCCGAGCAGCGCGATGACCTGGTCGACGAGGCCGACGTCGTTCCGCGGGAAGACGCCAAAACTGTCACCAACCACATAGTCGAGCTTGCCCTCGGAGAGATCGAACTCGATGTGATAGGTCTCCTTCTCCGACTTGCCCTTGTTGAGAAGACGGCGCGACAGGAAGGTCGCCTGGATCGGATTGTCCCGCGAGCGGCCGGGCTCTGCGATCGTCACGGTCACAGCCGGCGCCGGAGCGCCGGCCTTGTCGGTGCTCTTGTCGGTGGTCTTGGCCGCGGGCGCCTTGTCCAGCTCCTCGTACAGCGATTTCAGCATCCGCGCGGTTTCCTTGCCGCCGGGGACGCACAGATTGAGCCGCGCTTCGCTACGGCTCGCGATTGCTTCCGAATAATCGTGGCAATTGTAGCCGCACTGGCCGCAATCCTGCTGTGCCATCGCCGCCATCATCTTGCGGCGCAAGGGACGGCCTTCGGCAAGCTTCATCCGCTCGGCGATCGGCATGGTCTGGTCGTGCCACGGCGCTTCGCCGTCGTCGCCGTCACCGGCCTGCATGACGGCGGCGCCCTGCTCTGCCGACAGCGGCGTTGCGACGTCAGGCGACAAAAGCCCGGCAAAGAAGCCGTTCAGCCAGGAGCGCTGCGCATCCGAGAACGGGGCGCTGGCGGGGATGATATCGAGTTTCGGCGGAGGCGTGATCTGGTTCATGCGGACACCTGTGCATCGGCAAGCTTGCGCAGCGTTTCGCCGTCATGGCGGCGCGCGAAGGAGAGGAAGGTTTCGTCGGGCGAGGCGCGGTGGGCGAGATAGGCCTTGAGCAGCGCCTCGACCGTCTTCGGCGCGTCCTCGGCCTTGAGGTCGTGATAGACCTCCTGCCCGACATCGGCGTCGGGGCCGAACCCGCCGCCAGTGAAGAGGTGATAGCCCTCGACGGTGTCCTCCTCATTGATCGGCACGCGCGCGCCGATCAGTCCGATGTCGCTGATGTAGTGCTGCGCGCAGGAATGATGGCAGCCGGTCAGGTGGATGTTCACCGGCTTGTCCATCGCGACGCGCGGCTCGCACCAGTCACCGATCTCCGCGGCATTGCGCTTGGTATTGGACGCCGCGAAGCGGCAGCCGGCATTGCCGGTGCAGGCGATCAGGCCGGCGCGGATGTGCGAGGCCTCGACCGCGAGCCCGATCTGCTTGATCGCGGCAATGGCGAGCTCGACATTCGCGTCGCGCACGCCCGAGATCAACAGGTTCTGCCAGACCGTGAGCCGGATCTCGCCGTCACCGAGATCTTGCGCCACCTTGGCGAGGCCCCGCATCTGATCGGAGGTGAGCTTGCCGAGCGTGAGCGATACGCCAATCCAGTTGAGGCCGTCCTGCTTCTGCTTGTGCACGCCGATATGTGCCATGCGATCCGCCGCGGGACGCGGCGCGAACGCCTCTTCCGGCACGCGCGTGAACGGCGTCTTCAACCGCTCCTCGACCAGCTTGAGGAAGCCGTCATGGCCCATCGCGTCGAGCACGTATTTAAGCCGTGCCTTGTTGCGGTTGGTGCGGTCGCCATGCTCGATGAACACGCGCACGATGGCGTCGGCGACGGCGGTCGCCTGCTCCGGCTTGACGATGATGCCGGAATATTTCGCAAAGTCTTTGTGACCGGTGATGCCGCCGAGGCCGAGCCGGAACCAGACGCCGGGCTCGACGCCGAAACCGTCCTTTACCTCATAGGCCGTGAAGGCGATGTCGTTGGTCTCTTCAAGCACCGCGATCCGGCCGGCGCCGTCGAAGGCGACGTTGAACTTGCGCGGCAAACCGTAGAGCGAGCGGTCGTTGAGGATGTGGTAGTGCCACTCGCGGGCATAGGGCCGCGTGTCGATGATTTCCTGCGGATCGATGCCGGCGGTCGGCGTTCCCGTCACGTTGCGGATGTTATCGGCGCCGGAGCCGCGCGAGCACAGGCCGAGCTCCTGGATGCCCTCGATCATTCTGATCGCGTGCTTCGGCGGAATCTCGCGCAGCTGGAGATTGGCGCGCGTCGTCACGTGGCTGTAGGGGCCGCAGAGCTCGTCGGCGAGATCGGCAAGGCCCGACAGCTGCCAATGCTTCATGATGCCGTTCGGGATGCGCAGGCGGCACATGTAGGAGTCCTGCGTCGGCGCGACGTAGAAGATGCCGTAATAGCGCCAGCGGAAATTATCCGCCGGGCTCGGCGGGGTGTTGTCGAGGGCCTGCTGGCGCAGCCGCGGATAGGCGTCGAAGGGGTGCTCGTCGCGCTTGAACTTCTCCTGATCGGCGAGCTTCTTGCCCGACGCGATCACCTTGTCCTGCGCCTTGATGTGCACGGCATCGGGACCCACAGGCTCGGCATTCGCCTTGCCGCTGCCGCCACCACCAAGGCCGCGGCCGACGCGGCTGATCTGCAGGCCGGTCGTGAAGCCTTCGAGATAGCGTTTCTGCTCGTCGGTAAAGTCGACTGAGACCGTATCGATTTTCATGGTGTGTAACGAAGCTCCTGCGGCCACCTTCGGTGGCTTCGACGGATTGCGCGACCCGCGAGGAACGTCAGGCTGGCTCAGGAGCCGGCTTCGTTACTCACGGTCCGATCAGCTTCGTTGCTGCGGGACTTGGCTCAGCAGGCACCTATGACAAGCTGGCCGCAGCGCAACATTCAAGTTGCGTGCCAGCTTGGTCGAAATAAAAACCAATGAAGTTTCAGATAATTAGGACGTCACCCGGAAACTGCCGGCTTGGGAACTCTCCCGAAATACGAGCAGCCAGCTCAAACATTAGCCAAGGATCTTAGTTGCTCAAAAGCGAAGCAACCGCGAATCAGGCCTTCCAGCGCCCGACCCCGAAGGCCTCGAGATGCCCGCGGATATCGTTGGGGTCGAAGGCCGGACCGGCAAAGGCGCCGAACGCTGCGGGACCCTCAGGCGGCGCCCTGTTGCCGAGCGCCGCGTCGTAGAGATCGGGCCTGAACACCGCCATCGCCGTCTTGACCCCGTCAGGGGTGAGCGCCGTCTGGCCCCAGCGCACCATTTGGGCATAGAGCCAGGCGGCCTGGACCGAATCGGGACGCCCTGCCCCTTCGCGTCCGACCAGCAGGTAGCGGCCGCTTTCGCGGAAGGTGCCATCGGGCGAGATCTTCAGGCGCCCCGTCAGGGTGCGTTGGATGACCTCGGCGTCGACGCCGATCCGTTCGGGTTGGGCCAGGATCTGCGCCGCCTCGGTCCGGTTCTCGGGATGCTCGATGAACTCGGCGGCCTTCACGGCTGCCCGCACCAGGGCTGCGACCACGTCCGGGTTCTTGTCGGCAAAGGTCTGGCGGACCGCCAGCACCTTCTCCGCCGCACGCACCAGAATGTCGGCGACGAAATGCAGGATATGGCCGATGCCGAGATCGACCGCGACCGAGTTCCAGGGCGCGCCGACGCAGAACGCATCGACATGGCCGTTCTTGAGACTGTCGACCATATAGGGCGGCGGCAGCACCACGAGGCGCACGTCCTCGTCGGGATCGACGCCCGCCGCCGCCATCCAGAACCGCAATTGATAATTGTGGGTGGAGAACGGGAAGGTCATGCCGAAGGTGAGCGGCTCGGCCCCTGCCTTGCGGCGCTTGGCAACCACCTTCGCCAGCGCTTTCGCCGTCGCCATCGGGTCGAAGCGATCGCCGTCGATCTCCTCCATCAGCGCGGCATGGAGCGCCGGCGACACCGTGATAGCATTGCCGTTGATGCCGAGATTGAAGGCCGCGGCGATCGGCACCTTGACGTGACCGAGCCCGAGCGAGGACGCGATCGCCACCGGCGCGAGCAGATGCGCGGCATCGAACAGGCCGATATTGAGCTTGTCGCGGACGTTGGACCAGGAGACCTCGCGCACCAGCTCGACCTCGAGCCCCTCGGCGGCGGCAAAGCCCTTGTCGACCGCGACGATCAGCGCGGCGGCATCGACCAGCGGAATGAACCCGATGCGGAGGGGAACGGTCATTTCAGCATCTCCGACGCGGTGATGATCGACTGCGCGATCTCGCCGATTTTCTTCTTCTCGCGCATCGCGGTGGAGCGCAGCAGCACATAGGCCTCGTCCTCGGTCAGGCCCTTCACCTTCATCAGAATGCCCTTGGCGCGCTCGATGATCTTGCGGTCCTCGAGCTGCGACTTGGTGCGCTCCAGTTCCTCCTGGAGCTTGGCGAAGGCGTTGAAACGGGACACGCAAAGGTCGAGGATCGGCTTGATGCGCTCCTTCTTCAGCCCGTCGACGATATAGGCCGACACCCCCGCCTCGACCGAGGCCTGGATCGAGGCTGAATCGCTCTGGTCGACGAACATGGCGACCGGCCGCTTCACCGCGCGGCTGACCTGGAACATCGCCTCCAGCACGTCGCGGCTGGGGTTTTCGAGATCGATCACGATGATGTCGGGGTCCGCCGCATAAATACGGGCCAGCAGGCTCTGCATCTCGCTGATATGGACGACTTGGGTAAACCCGGCCTCGCGCAATCCCTCCTCCAGGATCGCGGCCCGGATCGGGCTTTCGTCGACGATCACGATTTTGGGCGACTGTTCGGCGCTCATGGCTCACTCACGGCAGCTGATTCATCCATAGCACGCCGGATCGCCCTGCAAAGGGTTGTAATTATGGGCAATTGGGACTAGCTCAGGCCGGTCAATCAGGCAGATTAGATATGGATCAGACGGCTGCGCCCAAGGTCAGCTTCGGGTCGCTCGGGTGTCCCTGACACGACGAATGTAAACTCTCCGTGCCGCCCTCCCGCAAGAAAACGCTCGCGCAGCCTTCAGCTGCGAAGCAGAACTCATGCTCTCACGGAATCTTCGCGCCAACGATCATCTTGTCGAGAAGTGGCACCGCGGCCAGCACCGCCGCCTCAGTGCGGCCGGAGACCGCTAGCCGCACGACGTAGGAATTGCCGTCCTTGTCGAGATCAGCGTAATGCGCGATCACTTCAACCGGCTGGTCCTTCAGGGATGGATTGTCGTAGCGGTTGATGACGACCTTGGGGTTGACCGAGGGAAGCGTAGTGATCTTGGCATTCTTGCCGGATGTCGTCGCCCAATCGCTATCGCTCGTTGCGATCCATTGAACCAGTTCGGTGCGGTCCTCGTTATAGCGGCCTTCGGCATAGATGATTGCTTCTGCTTTACCGAATGTCTTCCCTTTGGGAACGAACATCGATGCGCCGTATTTGAGACTCGCGGCCTCATCCCTCGTCCACCCGTCGGGTGCCTTCACGCGAGGCCTGAATTCCGGACACAATCGTTCCTGCCGATCGCAGACATGGATGATCTTGTCGACTTCAGCGCGGGCCGGAAACATGGCGCCATAGGAAACGGTAACGAAAGCCAAGCCGAAGATGAAGCGGCGCATAGTGGTTAAGCTCCGTGAAATCAAGCAAGAAACCGAATAACAACCAAAACGGGCGTGTTCGAGCAATTCACCTCGGATCCTCCACTCGCTCGATCCGAATGAGCTTCCAGACCAGGAACCGTCAGTCAGTAATACCGTCGCTGGTGACTGGCCGATCACGCCAACTACGCGCGCGTACTGCTTTAGCCACGCGCCGCATACGTTAGTTGTTGAATTTCGCCATCGGTTCAATTACTTGGATCGCAAATCCAGACAATTCAGATAGGCTCCAGGCGATTACATGGACAGAGCGCCGCGCATTTCATTCACGTCACTCGGGTGTCCCAAGGCCTTAGTGGATTCCGAGCGCATCATCACGCGGCTGCGCGCGGAGGGCTATGAGCTCGCCCGCAAGCATGACGGGGCGGACATCGTCATCGTCAACACCTGTGGCTTCCTCGACAGCGCCAAGCAGGAATCGCTCTCGGCGATCGGCGAGGCCATGGCCGAGAACGGCAAGGTGATCGTGACCGGCTGCATGGGCGCGGAACCGGAAGCGATCGAGCAGGCCTATCCGGGCGTGCTGTCCATCACCGGCCCGCAGCAATATGAGAGCGTACTGGACGCCGTGCACCGCGCGCTGCCGCCGGCGCACAATCCGCATCTCGACCTGGTGCCGCCGCAGGGCATCAAGCTGACCCCGCGCCACTACGCGTACTTGAAGATCTCCGAAGGCTGCAACAACCGCTGCACCTTCTGCATCATTCCGAAGCTGCGCGGCGACCTCGTCTCGCGCCCCGCCGATGACGTGCTGCGCGAGGCCGAGCGCCTCGTCGGCGCCGGCGTCAAAGAGCTCCTGGTGATCTCGCAGGACACCTCAGCCTACGGCGTCGATCTCAAATATGCCGAGAGCCCGTGGAAGGACCGCCAGGTCCGCGCCAAATTCCTCGACCTCGCGCGCGAGCTCGGCGAGCTCGGGGCCTGGGTCCGGCTGCAATATGTCTATCCCTACCCGCATGTCGACGAGGTCATCGCACTGATGAACGAGGGCAAGGTACTGCCCTATCTCGACATCCCGTTCCAGCATGCGAGCCCCGAGGTGCTGAAGGCGATGAAGCGTCCGGCGGCGCAGGACAAGACGCTGGCGCGGATCAAGCGCTGGCGCGAGGAATGTCCGGATCTCGCCTTGCGCTCGACCTTCATCGTCGGCTTCCCCGGCGAGACCGATTCCGACTTCGCCTATCTGCTCGACTGGCTCGATGAAGCCGAGATCGATCGCCTCGGCTGCTTCAAATACGAGCCGGTCGCCGGCGCCACCTCGAACGCGATCGAAAACCCGGTGCCCGAAGAGGTTAAGCAGGAGCGCTACAACGCGCTGATGGCCCGGCAGCAGAAGATCTCGGCGCGCCGGCTGAAGCGCAAGGTCGGCACGCGGCAGCAGGTCATCATCGACGAGGTCGGCCCGACCGTCGCCAAGGGCCGCTCCAAAGCCGATGCGCCGGAGATCGACGGCGCGGTGTACCTGACGAGCCGCCGCCCGCTGCGCGTCGGCGAGATCGTCACGGCGAAGATCGAGCGCGCCGACGCATACGATCTGCACGGCAGCGTCGCGGGGTTCTGACCGCGTTCCGTCATTGCGAGCGTAGCGAAGCAATCCAGAATCCCTCCGCGGGAACAGTCTGGATTGCTTCGCTACGCTCGCAATGACAGTGTGGAGACAATCACGCCAGCCATTTCGGCACCCAGCGCTCCGGCCTTGGTGCACGGGCGAGATCGGCTTTCGCCTCGGAGAGCAATGCCGGTTCGCCGTCGATGGTCGGGCGCGCATCGTATTCGAAGCTCGGCATGACGCGGCCGTCGGCGTAGAGGCCGAACCTCATCGCATACCATAACCCGAGCTCAGGCTGAGCCTTCCACATCTGTTCGCGCAGCTCGCGCAGCAGGGATTCGATCGAAGCGGCTTCCTCGAACGGCTGCGGCCCGCGCGTCAGCACGCGCGCTTGGTATTGCTTGCCGACGATCGCGACCTCGAAACGCGTCTTATCCCAGGCATTCTTGCCCTTGGGCAGATGGGCGGCCAGCCGCCAGCCGAGTTCGGCCATCATGCGATGGTTAGCCCAATAGTCCTCACGGTCCCGGCTCCATTTTTCCATGAAGCCGCGGAAATCAGGCAGCTCCGGGGGCCCGTCGTCACACGCCGCCTTGTCGCCAACGGGCTGTCCAGCGAGCCACTGCGCAAGCTCGACGGTCTGAGGCTCGACTTCGTCATGCGGCTTCAAATCGCTCCAGGCCCTGTCGAATTGCTGCGACGTCAGCCTCGTCAGCAGCGCATCGAGGCTCGGCGCCAGCAATTCGTAGTCACCCTCGGATCCCAGCCCGACGATCGGTGGATTGTCACGATCAAGACCCGCGCCATACCAGCCGCCAACGGCCGAGCCGTCAGGCAGGCGCATGAATAGCGAGAACCGGTCGCGCAAGGAACTGCCGTCGACGATCGGCGCGGAGTCCGAGAATTGGCCCTGCAGCGAGAAGCAGCCGACGCTGCCCCAGGGACGCCCCTTCAGCCAGGCCGCAAAGTCGACCAGCAGCGGCGGCGCCTCGATGCCAGGCGGAAACGCGCCGCGAATGCTGTCGAGGTCGATCGGATAGGGCGTATCGGACAAGGCTTTGAGCTATCTGGTTGGTCCCGCCTTCTTGGTCTGGGCGGTGATGCATTCGGTTCGAACCAAGTCGCGTCCTTCGATCACAAACGCGCTAGAGGCGCAATGGTTTCGACGCGAGAAACAATGAAACACGATGAAACGTCAGGGATTCTCCTCAAGCTGTCCGCAATCGGCCTGACGATGGCCCTGCTCGCGCTGCCAGCCCCCGCCTACGCGCGATCACCATCCGCCGCGCAGGCCCGCCAGTGGTGCTTCGCAAATGACGGCGGAGGCAGTGACGACCGGCGCTTCGCCGGCTGCTCGGCCCTGCTCACGGCCAATCCCGACGATGTGCACGCGCTCGCCAATCGCGGCGAAATGTTTCGGCGACGTGGGGAGCCCGAGCGCGCCGTGGCGGATTTCAGCCGTGCCATCGACCTCGGTGCGAAGGATCCCGACATCCTGTACAATCGCGGCATCGCCAATGACGATCTCGGCGACGCCGATCGCGCCATTGCCGACTACACGCGCGCCATTCGGCTGAACGCCCGCGACCCGCTCTATTTCAACAACCGAGGCAACTCCTACATTCACAAGAACGCTTACGAGCTCGCGATGGCCGACTACGATCGGGCCATCGAGCTCGATCCGAAATTCGCGCTCGCCTATTTCAATCGCGGCACCGCCTTCAGCAACCACGGCGACGATGCGCGTGCACTTGCGGACTTTAATCTGTCGATCAAGTTCGACCCGAACTACGGGCCGGCCTACGGCAACCGCGCCCGCATTTATCGCGACCGCGGCGACCGCCCCCGAGCGCTGGCCGATTTCGCCAAATCGGTCGATCTCAGTCCGAACAACGACCGCGACTACTATGCGCGCGCGAACATGTATTTCGATACGCACGATTATGCGCTGGCACTCGACGATTACGACCGCTCCATCAGAGCGAATGCGAACCGCGCGGACGTGTTCAATTCGCGCTGCTTCACCCGCGCGATCGTCGGCCGTCTGCAGGAGGCGCTGGCCGATTGCGAGCAGTCGCTCAAGATGGCTCCCAACGATGCCTACACGCTGGACAGCCGCGCCCTTGCCCATCTCAAGCTCGGCAATCTCGACGCGGCGATCGCCGATTACGATGCCGCGCTGAGCATCAAGCCGGGGCTCGACGGCTCGCTCTACGGCCGCGGACTGGCGAAGCGCAAGAACGGTGACAGCGAAGGCGCCGTGCGCGACATCGCGGCCGCAAAGGCGATCAACGCCGGCATCGCCGATGTGTTCTCGCACTATGGCGTGGAGTAAGCGTCACGTCACGTTAGGAATGTGACACTATAATGCATTCACGCAGCGGTCACGGACTCGGCCTAACTCTGCCCGCGTCTTCAGCGCGAGCGAGGAATGAGGATGAGCCGCCTCTCGGACATGCTGCGCACGCAGCGCTTCGACGATTACCGCTTCTACCACCAAAGCACCGTCAACCAGACGCTGCACCTGATCAGCGCCGTCATCTTCCTCGGCTGCTATGCCCTGCTGTTCAAGGACCCTGCTCTCGCCGGCATCGTCGGCTGGCTCGCGATGCTGACGCGGCAGACCGGGCATTTCTTCTTCGAGCCGAACGGCTATGACGCCGTCAACGACGTCAGCAACCACTACAAGGAAGCGGTCAAGGTCGGCTACAACCAGACCCGCAAGATCGTGCTGCTGCTGCTGGTCTGGGGCAGCGCGCCGCTTGCGCTGTTCGCTTTTCCGACGCTGTTCGGATTGTTCGATGCGCCGGCGTCCCGCCTCGATTTCGTCCGGCATGTCGGCGCGCTCTGGCTCGCCATCGGCATCGCGGCGGACTTGCGCGCATGCTGCAGCTCTTCGCCACCCGCGACGTCACCACGGGCTTGGTCTGGGTGTTCAAGGTGCTGACCGACCCCTTCCACAACATCGCGCTGTACTGGAATTCGCCGCTCAAGCTGCTGCGGGGCGAGCTGATCGACACCGCAATCGCGGACGCGGATTGGGGCGATGCAGAGGCCGAGGAAGCCGCGCACCCGACCTGACCGATGCACGCTCGGCGTGCATCTTGAAAAAAGCCTGCTTGACAAGTCCTGCCATTCGGCTGTACGGACCCGCCCCATGATCAACGCCCGGACCAACCAGCGCACCGAAATGCTCCGCCGTCGCTCCCGCGACGACGAGAGGGTGCGCCATGTCCGAGGACGCCGCTGAACCACTGAATTCAGCTAGTTTTCGAGAAAGGCCGCACCCGCAAGGTGCGGCCTTTCTGCTTTTTGCGCCCTTTTTTTCCACCCCTGGAGTACGACATGACCACGCATCCGTATAACGCGCTGATGGACATCACCGCACGGCCAAAGACCGTGTTCGTCCGCGGCGCCGGCTCCTACCTCTGGGACGACAGCCGCAAGCGCTATCTCGACTTCGTGCAGGGCTGGGCCGTGAACTGCCTCGGCCATTCCCCGCCCGCGATCGCCGATGCGCTCGCAGCTCAGGCCAAGCGGCTGCTGACGCCGAGCCCGGCCTTCTACAACGAGCCGAGCCTGAAGCTGGCGCAGGCGCTGGTCGAGAACAGCGCGTTCGACCAGGTGTTCTTTGCCAATTCGGGCGCGGAAGCCAACGAGGGTGCGATCAAGCTCGCGCGCAAATACGGCAGCCTGCACAAAGGCGGCGCGTTCGAGATCATCAGCTTCGAAGGCGGCTTCCACGGCCGGACGCTGGCGACGATGTCGGCTTCGGGCAAGAAGGCGTTCGAGCCGCTGTTCGAGCCGAAGGTCGCGGGCTTCAAGAAGGCGAAGCTGAACGACATCGCCTCAGTGGAAAAGCTGATCAACGCCAACACCGTCGCCGTGATGCTCGAGCCGATCCAGGGCGAATCCGGCGTGTGGCCTGCGACCGATCAGTTCCTGCAGCAGCTGCGCGCGCTGACCGAGGCGCACGGCCTCTTGCTCATTTTCGACGAAATCCAGACCGGCATGGGCCGGACCGGAAAGCTCTTCCACTATGAGCATACGGGGATTGCGCCCGACATCATGACGCTCGGCAAGGGCATCGGCGGCGGCGTGCCGCTCGCAGCCCTGCTCGCGACCGAACGCGCCTCATGCTTCGAGCACGGCGACCAGGGCGGCACGTTCAACGGCAACCCGATCATGTGCGCGGCAGGCCTTGCGGTGCTTGAGGAGATCAAGAAGCCCGACTTCCTGAAGCAGGTGGCCGAGACCGGCCTCTTGCTCGAAAGCGAGCTGCAGAAGATTTCGGCCCGGCATGGCCTCGGCGGCGTGCGAGGACGCGGCCTGTTGCTCGCGCTCGACCTCAAGCTGCCGATCGCACCGGGCATCGTCGCACAGGCGTTCGAAGCCGGCGTGCTGCTGAATGCCCCACAGCTCGACAGCTTGCGCTTCATGCCGGCGCTGAACGTCACGAGGAGCGAGATCGCCGAGATGATCGAATGTCTCGACGCGATCTTGACCAAGGCCGGCGCGGCAAGACGCGTCGCGTAGTGCTGTAGGGTGGGCAAAGCGAAGCGTGCCCACCATTCAAACTGTCGTTGCGAATTGGTGGGCACGGCGCGTTACGCCTTTGCCCCACCCTACGACAGCCAGTTCGAAGGTGGTAGGGTTCCGTAGCTCAATGGACAGAGCACCGCGTTGCGGGCGCGGAGGTTCGAGGTTCGACTCCTCGCGGGACCACCATCTACGGCTTCAAGATCGAAGCCCCCGTGGTCTTGCGGCTTTCGAGATCGATATGCGCCTTGGCGGCGTCCTTGAGCGCGTAGGCGTGGTTGATCGGCACGTGCAGCTTGCCGTTGATGACCGCGGCGAACAGGGTGTCGGCACCTTCGAGCAGTTCCTTGCGCGTGCCGACATAATCGTTGAGCTTCGGCCGCGTCGCGAACAGCGAGCCGTGATTGTTGAGCTCGGCGATCGCGAACGGTGGCACGGGGCCCGACGCATTGCCGAACGAGACGAACATGCCGCGCGGCTTCAGGCAGGACAGCGAGCCCGGGAACGTCGCCTTGCCGACGCCGTCATAGACGACGTCGCAGCCCTCGTTACGGCTGATCTGCTTCACGCGCGCAACGAAATCCTCCTCGTTGTAGAGGATGACGTGATCGCAGCCATTGGCCTCCGCAAGCTCGGCCTTCTCGCGCGAGCCGACGGTGCCGATGACATGCGCGCCAAGCGCCCTCGCCCACTGGCAGGCGAGCAGGCCGATGCCGCCGGCGGCGGCGTGGACCAGCACGCGATGATGCGGCTCGACCTTGAAGGTCTTGTGCAGGAGATACCAGACCGTCAGCCCCTTCAACATCAGCACGGCACCCTGCTCGTAGGTGATGTGATCGGGCAGTTTGACCAGCTTCTCCCAGGGGATGTTGCGCTCGCCGGTATAGGCGCCGAGATTGTGGTAATAGGCGACGCGGTCGCCGGGATGAAAATTCGTCACGCCTGGCCCGACCGCGACCACCTCGCCGGAGGCCTCATTGCCGGCGATGAAGGGCAGCTCCGGCGCCTTGTAGAGGCCGGTGCGGTAATAGACGTCGATGAAGTTGAGGCCGACCGCGTGCTGGCGGATGCGCACCTCGCCGGGCCCGGGCGCCGGCACGTCGACGCTCTCATAGACCAGGGCTTCGGGGCCTCCGACCTTGTGCACACGGATGGCTTTCGTCATCACCTGACCTCCTCTTCGTGCGGCTGAGCGAAAGCTATCGCGCCCGCCTTGTCAACTCGACGCCGACTGGAAACGACCCAACGCGACTACTTGGCGGCTTTCCGGCGGTTGCGCCTGGCCAGCACATTGAAGAACTCCACCGCCGCCGAGAACGCTATTGCGAAATAGATGTAGCCGCGCGGAATGTGGAAGTGGAATCCGTCCGCAACCAGCGCGACGCCGATCAACACCAGGAAGGCCAGCGCCAGCATCTTGGTGGTCGGATGCTCCGCGACGAATCGCGCCACCGGACCCGCCGAAACGTACATGACCGCGCATGCGATCACGACCGCCGCGATCATGATCTTGATGTCCTCGGCCATGCCGATCGCAGTGATGATCGAGTCCAGCGAGAACACGATGTCGATGATCACGATCTGGACGATCACCCAGAAGAAGGCGCTGCCTGTGGAGTCCTTCTCGCTCGCGTCGTGATCGGATTCGACCTCGCCGTGAATCTCATGTGTGGCCTTGGCGATCAGGAAGAGGCCGCCGCCGATCAGGATGAGATCGCGCCAGGAAAAAGCATAGCCCTGAATCGAGAGCACCGGAGCGGTCAGGCCGATCAGCCAGACCAGGAGACTGAGCAGGATGAGGCGAAAGACCAGTGCCAGCGCAAGCCCGATCTGGCGGGCGCGCTGCGCCGGTTTCTCGGGAAGGCGCGAGACGAGCACCGAGATGAAGATGACGTTGTCGATGCCGAGCACGATCTCGAGCGCCGTCAAGGTGAGCAGCGCGGCCCAGGCTTCCGGGCTGGTCAGCAGCTCCATCACGCCGATAATCTCGCCAGGGATTTCGCCAACCGGATCAAGGCATCGCTGAAGCTGATCCAGAGCGCGATGGCGCAGAGCACGACGGTCACCCCGGTGCCGACGCGAAAATCCATTTGCAGCGTGTAGAAGGCGAGCAGCGCCCAGACCGCGATCAGCGACATCGTCAGCCAGCGCAGCCGCACCACCCTGACAGGGTGCAGCACATGGAAAGGCACGAACGTCAGCACGACCAGCGCGGCGACCAGCAGCGTCGCCCACAGCGGCGGCCAATGCAGCAGGAACAGATAGAACGCGGCCGCGTTCCAAAGCGCCGGGAAGCCGCGGAAATGATTGTCGTCGGCCTTCATGCGCTGGTCGGCGAAATACAACGCGCTGGTGACGATGATGGCGATGCCGAGCAAGGGAGCCGCTACCGGCAGCAGCATGCCGCTCGCGACGATCGCATAGGCCGGCACGAAGACATAGGTGCAGAAGTCGACCACGAGATCGAGCACGTCGCCCGACCAGTTGGGCTGCACGTTCTTGACGTCGAGCCGCCGCGCGATCGGCCCGTCGATCGCGTCGATGATCAGGGCGACGCCCAGCCATTGAAACATCGCCGCCCAGTGCTCGCGCACGGCCTCCAGCATCGCCAGGAGCGCGATTGCCGCGCCGAAGGCGGTGAAGATGTGTACCGAGAAGGCTGCGGCGCGGATCACCGGTCTCGGCTTCAGGGAATCCTGCTGAATATCCATGGCTTCTGCTATCAGAATGCGACCGGTTTGCACATCCGCCATTGCGGCGCACGATCGCAAAATTCGCCATAAAATCAGGGAAATATAGGTGGGCTTGAATTTGCCGCCCGGCGTGTCAAATGTCGTTCCATGGTAGACGCATCGACACTCCATGACGCGGCCGTGATCGGCGGCGGACCTGCCGGCCTTGCCGCGGCGATCGCCCTGGCGCAGGCGGGTGCCCGGACCGCACTGGTGGCGCGCCGCGTTTCCTATGCCGACAATCGCACCACCGCATTGCTCGGCGCCTCCATCGATCTACTGGAAGGCCTCGACGTCTGGTCGCGCTGCAGGGACAAGGCGGCTGCGCTGGAAGTCATGCGCCTCGTCGACGACACCGGCCGGCTGTTCCGCAGCCCCGAGGTGCGCTTCTCCTGTCACGAAATCGGCCTCGATGCGTTTGGCTACAACATCGACAACCGCTCGCTGATGCTGGCGCTGGAAGCGCGCGCGGCCGAGCTGCCCAATCTCGTCCGCTTCGACGACGAGGCCGAAAGCGTCGTCATCGAGGCCGACGACGTCGCGCTGCGCACGGCGTCCGGACAGTTTCTCTCGGCGCGCCTCGTGGTCGGCGCCGACGGCCGGCACTCGCTGTGCCGCGAGGCTGCTGGCATCGCCGTGACGCGGCGCGAGCTGAACCAGACTGCGCTGACCTTCAACATCAGCCATGCCCGGCCGCATCGCAACGTCTCGACCGAGTTCCACACGCCGCACGGGCCTTGCGTGTTCGTGCCCCTGCCCGGCGACCGCTCCAGCATCGTCTGGGTCGCAGCGCCTGCGGAGGCTGAACGGCTGCGCGGCTTGAGCGACGAGGCGCTGTCGGCGGCGATCGAGAAACAGTCGCATTCGATCCTGGGACGGATGAATGTGGAGCCTGGCCGCAACCTGTTCCCGCTCACGATCGAGCGTCCGAAATGCTTCGGCCGCGACCGTATCGCGCTGGTCGGCGAAGCCGCCCATGTGGTGCCGCCGATCGGCGCCCAGGGCCTCAATCTCGGCCTGCGCGATGCCGCCGACATTGCCCGGCTCGCGGGCGAGGCCATCGCCGCGGGACAGGATCCCGGCGCCGACGATGTGCTCAAGCGCTATGACCGCGCGCGGCGTCCGGACATCTTGAGCCGTACCTTTGCGATCGACATCGCCAACCGCTCCTTGCTCAACGACTTCCTGCCGCTCCAGCCCGTCCGCGCCGTCGGCATGCACCTCCTCGGTGCCATCGGCCCGCTCCGGCGCTTCGCCATGCGCGAAGGCCTGACGCCGACCTGGCGCAGGTAGGTTTGGCGGCCAAGCTCGCTTAAGGAAACGCCAACCGTCCCGTCTGGATCGCCCACATCACGCTGGTCAGCGTGACCACCGAGGCGAAGGTGCCGAGCAGCACCGCGACGGAGGCGGACTCGATCCAGGCATCGTTCTGCCGGGCGATGACGAACACGTTGAGCGCCGGCGGCAGCGCGGCCATCAGCACGGCGGTGGCGGCCCAGGGCTGCGCGAACGGGCCGAACGCCAGCATCAGGGCGAACGCCGCGAGCGGATGGATCAGCAGCTTGACCGCGATCACGCCCGGCACCTCCCACGGCACCCGATCGAACGGGCGGAGCGCCACGGTCACGCCGAGCACGAACAGCGCGGTCGGCGCGGCCGCGTTCTGCAGGAAGGTGATGGTGCGGTCGAGCGCGACCGGCAGCTCGATATGCAGCGCCGCCACCGCCGCGCCGAAGCAAGCCGACATGATCAGCGGATTGAGCACGATCTGCTTCAGCACGACGCCGAAAGCATGGACGAGCGAGGGATGGTCGCGGTCGGAAAGCTCGATCAAGAGCGGCACGATCGTGAACAGGAAGATGCTGTCGCAGCAGAAGATCAGCGCGGTCGGCGCAGCCGCCTTCGGCCCCAGCACCGCAAGTGCGAGGCCCGGGCCCATATAGCCGATATTGCCGTAGCCGCCGGAGAGGCCCGCGAGCGTCGCTTCGCGCAGCGTCAGCCGTCCGAATAGCTTGCCGACCACCAGCGCCAGCGTGAATGCCGCGACGGTCGAGAGCGTCGTCGCCACCAGGAACGGCGGGTTATTCAATTCCGAAAACGGCGTCTTCGACATGATCGCGAACAGCAGCGCCGGCAGCGACACGTAGAGCAGGAAGAAGTTCATCCAGGCGAGCCCCGATTCCGGGATGGACTTGACCTTCCCGCAAGCGAAACCGACGAAGATCAAGCCGAAATAAGGCAGCGCCAGATTGAGGATATCGACCATTGCTGAAGTTTTTTCTGAAGGCTTGGGGGCTATCCGCCCCGGAGACGAAGGTTAATTCCAGCTGAGGGCACTAGCATCGGCCACAATCCTGGTCTATCGACGGGGGATGATTAAAGCGCGGACCGCCAAATTCCAGATCGGACAGGTCGTTCGCCACCGGATCTTCTCGTTCCGGGGGGTGATTTTCGACATCGATCCGGAATTCAACAACACCGAGGAATGGTGGTTGTCGATTCCCGAGGAAGTGCGGCCCCACAAGGACCAGCCGTTCTATCACCTGCTCGCGGAGAACGCGGAATCCGAATACGTCGCCTATGTCTCTGAGCAGAACCTGTTGCCGGACGATTCCGGCGAGCCGGTCCGGCATTCCCAGGTCGCCGAGATCTTCGTCAAGGACAAGGCCGGCGGCTATCGCCCGCGCAATCCCTCGCTGAACTGATCGTCGCCGATCGTCGGCCAGCAAAAAAGGCGCTCGAACCGAGCGCCTTTTTCACGTCCGGGATTTGCTCCCGATTACTTCTGACCGGTCGGAGCCGCGCCCGGTGCGCCACCACCCTGCTGCTCGAGCTTCTTGCGCTGCTCTTCGGCCTTCTTCTGCAGCTCTTCCTGCAGCTTCTTCTGGGTTTCCTCGAACACCTTCGGATCGGTCGGCGGACCGTCATAGGCCTTCTGGAATTCGCCGGCGAGCGGCAGCGGCAGCGTCAGCGGCGCGCCGTTGGCATTGATCGCCTGGACAACGAGATTCTGGCCCTTCTTCATGTTGTTGATGAGCTCGGGCGTGGCCTCGTAGTCGGACATGCAGCCGTTCTGGAAGCAGATCACATAGGGCTGCTGCAGCGGCGCGTTGCTGTCGACGATGATGCGGGTGCCGTGCACGAGCTGCATGCCGAGCGGCAGCGTCACGCGCAGGATCTTCTTGGGCTCGCCTTCCGGCTCGATGATCACGGCCGCGATGACCGGCTGGCCCGATTCGATACGGCCGTCCTTGCCGGTGAAGCAGACCTGCTTGGCATTGGCGTCCTGGCCCTTGAGGCAGAACTTGGTCCAGGGCGCATAGATCAGCTGGATCTGCTGATCGGCGGGCTGAGCTGCGCCCTGTTGCGGGGCGCCTTGCTGCGGGGGAGCCTGCGGGGATGCTGCGGGCGCCGGAGCCTTGGGAGCTGCCTTGGGAGCAGCCGCCTTCGGAGCCGGGGCCGGGGAGGCCTTGGGCGCGGCGGGGGCGCCGGGGGCCGGCGCAGGGGTCTGGGCCTCGGCGGCAAACGGAACGGCCAACGCCGTCGCCGTCAACAGGGCGAGAAGTCGCCCGCGCGGCCGGACGGACGCGGCCAAGTAACGGAAATTCATTGCGGAAAACCCTTTCTGAACGGGAAGTGCCCGAACCGCTCCGAAGCGCCGAACCTGGCCGCCTTGGGCGCGGCTCTCTCCCCGTCAATTGAGGCGGATAAGTGACGGTCTCGACGCTCTTGCGCGATCGGGTGCCTTCTTAACGTGGCCGACGAAAAGATCAATGCCGACAAGCGTCTTTGGCCGGTCTGGCGCGAAAGCCCCATCAAATTCCCTGTGATAAGATTCGCCCGACGGTCCTCGAATCACCTTGTGCCGATGTTCATGTTCCAGCGCCTCTTCGAGGGCCCCGGCCTCCGCCTCTATACGCTTGCCCTTGCGCTTGCCGGGATACTGTCGGCGGGCACCGCCGCGGCCGAGGAGGCCCACGCGATCGCCATGCACGGCAAGCCGGCGATGCCCGCCGACTTCAGCCACATGCCCTACGCCGACCCCGATGCCCCCAAGGGCGGCCGTCTGACCTGGGGCATTCTCGGCACCTTCGACAGCCTCAATCCCTTCATCGTGAGGGGATTGGCGGTGCAGCCGGTCCGCAACTACGTGGTCGAGAGCCTGCTGGCGCGCGGGCAGGACGAGCCGTTCACGCTTTACGGCCTGCTCGCCAGGACCGTCGAAACCAATGACGAGCGAAGCTTCGTCACTTTCCGTCTCGATCCCCGCGCGCGCTTCTCCGACGGCAAGCAGGTCGCGGCCGAGGACGTGCTGTTCTCCTGGCAGCTGCTACGCGACCACGGCCGCCCCAATCACCGGCAGTACTACGGCAAGGTCGCCAAGGCCGAAGCGCCCGACCCCCTCACCGTCCGATTCGACCTGACAGGCGCCAACGACCGCGAGCTGCCGCTGATTCTCGGCCTGATGCCGATCCTGCCGAAGCACGCGATCGACGTCGCGACCTTCGAGGAAACGACGCTGACCGCGCCGATTGGCTCGGGCCCCTATCGCGTCACCGCGGTGAAGCCCGGCGCCAGCGTGACGCTTGCGCGCAATCCCGATTATTGGGGCCGCGACCTCGCCATCAATCGCGGGCTCTACAATTTCGACGAGATCCGGCTCGACTATTTTCGCGAGGCCAACGGGCAGTTCGAGGCGTTCAAGCGCGGCCTCTACGATTTCCGCGTCGAGCACGAGCCGCTGCGCTGGCACGATGGCTATGACTTTCCGGCAGCCAAAAGCGGCGAGGTGATCCGCGACACCGTCAAGCCCGGCCTGCCGCAGCCGTCCGAATTCCTGGTGTTCAACATCCGCCGTCCTGTCTTCGCCGACATCCGCGTGCGGCAGGCTCTGACGCTGCTTTTCGACTTCGAGCTGGTCAACCGCAGCTATTTCTTCGGGCTCTATTCGCGCGTGGCCGGCTATTTCGCCGGCTCGGAGCTGTCGGCCTATGGCAAGCCTGCGGATGCGCGCGAGCGTGAGCTGCTCAAACCGTTCGCCGCACGGATTACGCCCGACATCCTGGACGGCAGCTACCGCCTGCCGGTCACTGACGGATCAGGCCGCGACCGCACCACGCTGCGCGCCGCGCTGAAGCTGCTGTCGCAGGCCGGCTACGATCTCGACGGCACCGTGCTGCGCAATCGCGCGACCAAGAGCCCCTTCACCTTCGAGATCATGGTCACGACGCGCGACCAGGAGCGCATCGCGCTCGCCTTCCAGCGCGACCTCAGACGCGCCGGCATCGAGGCCAGCGTGCGCTCGGTCGATCCCGTGCAATTCGACCAGCGCCGGCTCGCCTACGAGTTCGACATGATCCAGAACCGCTGGGACCAGTCGCTGTCGCCCGGCAACGAGCAGTACTTCTATTGGGGCAGTGCGGCGGCGGACAATCCGGGCACCCGCAACTACATGGGCGCGAGGAATCCCGCCGTCGATGCCATGATCGCCGCCCTGCTCGAGGCCCGTGAACATACGGATTTCGTTGCGGCGGTGCGCGCGCTCGACCGCGCCCTGATCGCGGGCTTCTACACAATCCCGCTGTTTAACGTATCGGAGCAATGGATCGCGCGCTGGAATCGGATAGAACGGCCCAAGACCACCTCGCTCTCGGGCTATTTGCCGGAGACCTGGTGGTCGAAGGGGCAGCCGCAAGCTCATCAAGCGAAGTGACGCCGTGAACCAGCCAGCAATATCGCCGACGCTCGACACACTGTTTCAGCGCACGCTGATGCGGCAGCCCCACGCGACCGCCCTGCTCGATCCGCTCAACAAGGCACGCATCACCGGGCACCGGCCGCGGCGGATGACCTATACCGAGGCCGATACCGCCATCGAGGCGCTGTCGGCGCATTTCGTCGAATCCGGCCTGCCGGCCAATTCCGTCATCGCGATCCAGCTGCCGAATACTGTCGAGTTCGTGCTGACCGTGCTCGCGGCCCATCGCGCCGGCCTCGTTGTCGCCGTGCTGCCGCTGCTCTGGCGCCATGCGGAACTGACCGCAGCGCTCAACCGCACCGCCGCGCGCGCCATCGTTACCATGAGCACGGTCGACGGCGTCAGCTATGCTGATCTCGCCATGCACGCCGCGGCCGAGGCGTTCTCGATCCGGCACGTCTACGGCTTCGGAAGCGACCTGCCCGAAGGCATGGCTTCGCTCGACGACGTCCTGGCACGCCCGCCCGGCACCACGCGCGCCGTGATCCAGGACGGCCGCAAGGCGGCCATGATCTCCTTCGACGTCACGGCGGAGGGCTTCCGTCCGGTGCCGCGGCCGCATTTCAGCCTGATCGCGGGCGGCCTTGCGATGTCGCTCGAAGCGGACATCAAGCAGGGCGCGACCGTGATGGCGGCGTTCACGCCGATGTCGTTCGCCGGGCTCGCCTCCTCGCTCGCGGTGTGGCTGCTCTCGGGCGGCACGATGGCGCTGCATCATCCGTTCGAAAACGATGTGCTGGAGCAGCAGATCAACGAGCACGAATGCGAGGTGCTGATCGCGCCGGCGCAGCTTGCGCTACGGCTCGGCGATGCCGACCTCGCGGCGCGGATGCCCACTTTGCGCAACGTCATCGGCCTGTGGCGCGCGCCCGAGCAGGTCGCGGCGAGCGATGCCTGGATTGCGCCGCATGCGCCGCTGACCGACGTCTACCTGTTCGGCGAGGCCGGATTGTTCGGCGCCCGCCGCGGCGAGGACGGCATGCCGGTGCCGGTGATGCCGGGGCCGCACGGCACTCCGCGCGAGCAGTCCGGCTCCTCCATCGCCGGCGAGATCCTGCTGACGCCGAAGGGCACGCTTGGCCTGCGCGGCGCGATGGTGCCGATCGCGGCCTACGCCCCGCCGCAGCCGGTCGGCGAGACGCTGACGGCGCAGCCGCCGCGCGACTATGTCGACACGGGCTATGCCGCGCGGCTCGATCGCCCGAGCGGCGCGATCTGCATCACAGCGCCGCCCTCCGGCATCATGGCCGTCGGCGGCTATCGCTTCCTCTCCAACGATCTGCAGGAATGGGCGCGCCGGCTCGGCCAGGGCGCGCTGCTCACGGCGCTGCCCGACCGCCTCTCCGGCCACCGGCTCGCCGGGCGCGCCCAGGACAATGCCCGCGCCCGCGAGGCGCTCAGCGAGCTCGGGCTTAACCCCTTGATGGTCGAAGCTTTTCGCGACCGCTCCGGGCCGGTCTAGGCGCGGTTTCAGCGCCTGCGTTGACGCAGCATTAAGGCGGCCAAACTAGATTGCGGCGGCAAATTGTTGCGCGATCAGAGTTTTTACATGTCCCAGGCGGGCCCGATCCTGTTTGTGTCCGATGCCGAACGCCCCGCCTTCGTGGCGGCGCTGGACGAGGCCCGGCTCTTTCCCGTCGTCGACACCGACTGGACCAGCGCGCCGCGCGCGGTCGAAGAGGTGCAGCCGGCCGCGGTTCTCGCTGCGGTCCATGCCGGACACGAGCCGCATGTGACGCGGCTCGCAAAGACGATCACCGCTCAATCGCCTTACCTGCCCTTCGTGGCCCTGGATGCGGCGGGCACGCTGCCGCACAACGCCCTGCCCTTCTCCTCGCGCGGCGGCAATCCCGACCGGCTGATCGCGCGGCTCCGGGCGGCGCTGCGCGTGCGGACATTACACGCAACGGTTCTGCGCCGGCTGCCCGAAGTGAAAATCGCGCTGCCGCAGGGCGATCCCGCACGCGATGCCACCGTGCTCCTGATCGGCCGCGGCGCGGCTTACCCTGCGCTCTCCGTCGCGTTCGGCGAACGCGTCGGCGTGGTCGGTGCGCTCTCGATCGAGGCTGCCGCGAAACACCTCAACACCCGCGATCTCGACGGCGTCGTGCTCGCCGAAGGTTTTACCGCGCGCGTGACCGATGCGTTTCTGACCGTGCTCGCCGAGGACACCCGCTTCCGCAGCCTGCCCGTGGTCGTCACCGCCCACCAGCTCACCCAGAGCTACGACCTGCCCAATCTCGAGCTGATCACCGGCGAGCCGCCGAGGATCGCCGCCAACGCACTGCCCTTGATCCGCCAGCACGCCATGGAAGCGCAGCTGAGCCGCACGCTGCGCTCGATCGATGCCGGCGGCTGGCTCGATCCGCGCAGCGGCCTGCTCACGGTGGAAGCCTTCGCCCGCGATTTCGCCAAGGCGGTCGAGCAGACGCTCGCCCGCGGCGGCGGCCTCTCGGTCGCGCGCTTCGCCTTCGATCCCAACAATCCCCGCGCCCAGCTCGACGCCGCCCGCATCCTCAGCCGCCTGATGCGGCAGATGGATTTTGGCGCCGCGCAGAAGGACGGCTCGGTCATCGTCGTGTTCGCCGAGACCGACTTCCGCACCGCGCATATGATCGCGCGCCGCCTGTCGGCGGTGATGCGGCACACCTCCAACGGCAAGCACGAGATGCGCAGCGATCCCGTGGTCAGCGTGGACTCGCTGTCGCCGTCGGATACGGCAAGGTCCTTGCTGGCGCGACTGTCGGCGGACGCGTCAAGGGCGGCGTCTTAGCTTTCTCGCGGGCTGTCGCAATAACCACCGTCATTGCGAGCGCAGCGAAGCAATCCAGAATCCCTCCGCGGAAAGACTCTGGATTGCTTCGTCGCAAGGGCTCCTCGCAATGACGCGGTGAGGCCGGTGCCTCTACGCCGCCTTCTTGCTCTCGGCGAGCTGCGCCAGCTGCCGCATGATCTCCGTGGTGCCGGCAAGACGCTCTTCCGGGGTCTCCCAGTCCTGCAGGAACACCACCTTCATGTCGGGCCGCACCTTGGCGGCCTGGCCGTAGCTGCGGATGAAGCTCACGAGGCGCTCGGGATGGGCGAAGGAATTGTCGCGGAAGACGATGACGGCGCCCTTCGGGCCGGCGTCGATCTTCTCGACATTGGCCCGGCGGCAGAACGCCTTGATCGCGGCGACCTTGAACAGATAGCGCACCTCGTCCGGCAGCACGCCGAAGCGGTCGCGCATCTCGGCGCCGAAATTCTCGATCTCCTCTTCGGTGTCGAGATCGGCCAGGCGCCGGTACAGCGACAGCCGCACCGAGAGATCGCTGACATAGTCCTCCGGAATCAGCACGGGCATGCCGATGGTGATCTGCGGCGACCAGCGGTCGGCGGCGGGCTCGGAGACGCCGGCCTTGAGATTGACGATCGCCTCCTCCAGCATCGACTGATAGAGCTCGAAGCCGACCTCCTTGATGTGGCCGGACTGCTCCTCGCCGAGCAAATTGCCGGCGCCGCGGATGTCGAGGTCGTGGGAGGCGAGCTGGAAGCCGGCGCCCAGCGTCTCCAGCGACTGCAGCACGGTGAGCCGGCGCTCGGCCTGCGCGGTGATCTTCTGCTGCGCCGGCAGCGTGAACAGCGCATAGGCCCGCAGCTTGGAGCGGCCGACGCGGCCGCGCAGCTGGTAGAGCTGGGCAAGGCCGAACATGTCGGCGCGATGCACGATCAACGTGTTGGCGTTGGGGATGTCGAGGCCGGACTCGACTATGGTGGTCGACAACAGAACGTCGAACTTGCCGTCGTAGAACGCGGTCATGATGTCCTCGATCACGGCCGGCGGCATCTGGCCATGCGCGACCGCGACCTTCATCTCGGGCACGTTCTTGTCGAGGAAGTCCTTGACCTCGGCGAGATCGTCGATACGCGGCACGACGTAGAACGCCTGGCCGCCGCGATAGCGCTCGCGCAGGAGCGCTTCGCGGATCATCAGGGGATCGTGCGGGGCGACGAAGGTGCGCACCGCCAAGCGATCCACCGGGGGCGAGGCAATGATCGAGAGCTCGCGGACGCCGGTCAGTGCCAATTGGAGCGTGCGCGGGATCGGGGTTGCCGACAGCGTCAGCACGTGCACCTCGGCGCGCAGTGCCTTCAGCCGCTCCTTGTGGCTGACGCCGAAATGCTGCTCCTCGTCGACGATGAGCAGGCCAAGGTCGCGGAATTTGATCGCCTTGCCGAGCAACGCGTGGGTGCCGACGACGATGTCGACCGAGCCGTCGGCGATACCCTTCTTGACCTCGTTGAGCTGCTTGGTCGGGATCAGGCGCGAGGCCTGCGCGACATTGACCGGGAAGCCTTTGAAGCGCTCGCTGAAGGTCCGGTAGTGCTGACGCGCCAGCAGCGTGGTCGGCACCACGACCGCGACCTGCTTGCCGTCGAGCGCCACGGCGAAGGCGGCGCGCAGCGCCACCTCGGTCTTGCCGAAGCCGACGTCGCCGCAGATCAGGCGATCCATCGGGCGGCCCTTTTCGAGATCCTTCAGCGTGGACTCGATCGCGCCCAGCTGGTCCTCGGTCTCGTCATAGGGGAAGCGTGCGCAGAACTCGTCGTAGACGCCCTGCTGCACCGGCAGCTTCGGCGCTTCGTGCAGCATGCGTTCGGCCGCGATCTTGATCAGCTCGCCCGCGATCTCGCGGATGCGGTTCTTCAGTTTTGCTTTTCGGGTCTGCCAGCCCGAGCCACCGAGGCGGTCGAGCTCGACCGTGGTTTGATCAGAGCCGTAGCGCGACAGCAGCTCGATGTTTTCGACCGGGAGGAACAGTTTGGTCTCGGCGGCATAATGCAGCTCGAGGCAGTCATGCGGCGCGCCGGCGACGTCCAGCGTCTGCAGGCCGATGAACCGGCCGATGCCGTGATCGACGTGGACGACGATGTCGCCGGCGGTGAGGCTCGTCACCTCCGAGATGAAATTGTCGAGCTTGCGGCTGGCCTTGCGCGGCCGCACCAGGCGGTCGCCCAGAATGTCCTGCTCGCTGATGACGGCGATCTCGTCAGTCTCGAAGCCGCTCTCGAGGCCGAGCACGGCGAGCATGGTCTCGTTGCGCGGCGTCGCCTGCACCGTCCGCCATGAGTTGACGCTGGTAGCGTGGGCGAGCTTGTGGTCGCGCAGCATCGACGTCATGCGGTCGCGCGAGCCCTCCGTCCACAGCGCGATCACGACCTTCTTGCGCTGCGCCTGCAACGCCATGACGTGGCTGACGACCGACTCGAACACGTTGACATTGCTGTCGTTGCGCTCCGGCGCGAAGTCGCGGCCCTTGCGCGCACCCGCATCGACTATGCCAATGCCGTCGGTCGGCACCGAGAACGGCGTCAGCCGCGCCAGCGGGATCGCGCCGAGGCGCTTGCTCCATTCCTCCTCGGTCAGATACAGCCGGTCGGGCGGCAGCGGCTTGTAGATCGCGCCGCCGCCGGGATGCTCCATCGCCTCGCGCCGGGCCTCGTAATAGTCGAGGATCTGCTTGAAGCGCTCGCGCACGGCGTCCTCGGCCTGCGGCTCGATCGCGATCGCAGCGCCTTGCAGATAGTCGAACAGCGTGTCCATCCGGTCCTGGAACAGCGGCAGCCAGTGCTCCATGCCGGGATGGCGGCGCCCTTCGCTGACCGCTTCATACAGCGCATCGTCGCGCTCGGGCGCGCCGAACTCGGCGACATAGCCCATGCGGAAACGGCGGATCGTGTCGGTGACGAGCTGGAACTCGGAGACCGGCACGAGGTCGAGCGAGCGCATGTCGAGCAGCGTGCGCTGGGTCTCCGCGTCAAAGGAGCGGATCGATTCCAGGCTGTCCCCAAAGAAGTCGAACCGCACTGGCTGCTCGAGGCCGGCCGGAAACAGATCCAAAATGCCGCCGCGCACGGCATATTCGCCGGGCTCGCGCACGGTGGAGGAACGGTTGTAGCCGTTGTGCTCGAGCCAGGCGACAACGGTGTCCATCGGCACGACATTGCCCGGCGCGACCGACAGCGCCTGCGCCGCGACCAGCTCGCGCGCGGGCACGCGCTGCACCACCGCGTTCACCGTGGTCAGCACGATCAGCGGCTTGTCGCTGCCGGTGAGCGAGGCCAGCCGCGCCAGCGTGGTCAGGCGCTGGGCGAGAACGCCGCCATGCGGCGAGACGCGGTCATAGGGTTGGCAGTCCCAGGCCGGGAAGGTCAGCACCGGCAGATCGGGCGCGAAGAACCTAAGTGCGCGTTCGAGCGACTGCATGCGCCCGCCGTCGCGGCAGACCACGGCGAGGCTGACCGCCGGCTTCTTCGGCCGCGCCGCGATGGCACGGGCGAGATCGGAGACGACGAGGCCTTCGGCACCTTCCGCGACATTGGCGAGCGTCAGCGCGCGGCCGGGCGCGAGCAGCTCGGCCGGAGATTTCATCCCCTGCTTCATGCGTTGCCGTCCGCGATCGGGAACGCCTTGATGCGGGCAAACAGCGCGCCGGTGACGTCGGCCGGCAGCACCTTGTCACCGGTGATGGCGGCATAGAGATCGGGATCGTTGACCTCGAGCAAGGTCTCGAGATGGCTCAGCTCGTCGTCGGACAGATTGCCGATCTCGGCATCCGCGAAGCGGCCGAGGATCAGGTCCATCTCGCGCGTGCCGCGGTGCCAGCAGCGGAACAGAAGCCGCTTGCGGCGGTCATCCAGCCCGCTGCTCGATCGTGTCGTTCCCGTCATGTCTCAAATCCAGTCAAACGCAGAAAGCCCGGACGTGCCGGGCGGGGGTGATATAGCCACTCGGACCCCCGGTGTCAGCCCTTTGTTGCGGGAGGTCGTCCCTCCAATCCGTCATGGCCGGGCATAGCCGTCTGAAGGACGGCGTCGCTTCCGCTCGCCTATGTCCCGGCCATCCACGTCGCGCGGAAAAAAAGCCGTGGATGCCCGGCATAAAGCCGGGCATGACTGCGAGGAACGATCTTAGATTCCCCGAATGCGCCCCAGCCTGCTCAATCCACTGTTTGCTCCCGTGACCAGCCTGTCCGGCGTCGGTCCGAAGCAGGACAAGCTGTTGCAGTACCTGCTCAGCCGCAGCGAGACGCCGCGGCTGGTCGATCTGCTCTTGCATCTGCCGAGCCAGGTGATCGACCGCCGGACCCGGCCGAAGATCCGCGACGCGGCCGTTGGAACCATGGTGACGCTGGAGGTCACGGTCGATCGTCACCGCCCGCCGCCGCCGCGCAGTTCGCGCGCGCCGTATCTGGTCTACGCCAGCGACGATACCGGCGACGTGGTGCTGACCTTCTTCCGCGCCAAGCCGGGCTTTGTCGAGAAGCTCTTGCCGGTCGGCGAGAAGCGCTTCGTCTCCGGCACGCTGCAAATGTACGATGGCATCCCGCAGATCGTGCATCCCGATCGCGTGCTCGACGAGGAGGCGATCTCGAAGCTGTCAGGGATCGACCCGGTCTATCCGCTGACGGAAGGGCTCGCGCTCGGCTCGCTCCGCCGCGCGATCGCGCAGGCGCTGCAAAAGCTTCCCGCGCTGCCGGAATGGATCAGCCCGGAGGTGCTGCGCCGATGTGACTTCCCGCCGATCGCGGAGGCGCTCAATCGCGTGCACCAGCCGGTCGAGCTGACCGACATCTTGCCCGACCGGCCGTTCTGGTCGCGCCTCGCCTTCGACGAGCTCTTGGCCGGCCAGCTCGCGCTCGCCCTGATCCGCGCGCAGCTGCGCCGTCCTGCGGGCGTGCGCAATGCCGGCGACGGGCATCTGCGCAACAAGATCATCGATGCCCTTCCTTACGCGCTCACACCGTCACAGCGCAACGCTGCGGCGGCGATTGCCGAAGACCTCAAGCAGCCGCTGCGCATGCTGCGCCTGCTGCAAGGTGACGTCGGCTCCGGCAAGACCGTGGTGGCGCTGCTCGCGGCCGCCGCGGTCGCCGAGGTCGGCAAGCAGGCCGCGTTGATGGCCCCGACCGAGATCCTGGCGCGCCAGCACATCAAGACCATCGCTCCGCTCGCCGAGCGCGCGGGATTGCGGGTCGCGATCCTTACCGGCCGCGAGAAGGGCAAGGAGCGGCGCGAGATCATCACTGAGCTCGCCGACGGCGGGATCGACCTGCTCGTCGGCACCCATGCGCTGATCCAGGACGATGTCGTGTTCAGGGATCTCGCGCTCGCCATCGTCGACGAGCAGCACCGTTTCGGCGTGCGCGAGCGCCTCGCGCTGACGTCCAAGGGCGAGGCTGTCGACGTGCTGGTGCTGAGCGCAACGCCGATCCCGCGCACGCTGGTGCTGACCTATTTCGGCGACATGGACATTTCCGAGCTGCGCGAAAAGCCGGCCGGCCGCCAGCCGATCGATACCCGCGCCGTGCCGATGAGCCGCATCGGCGAGGTCATGGAAGGCGTCGGCCGTGCGCTCGAAGCCGGCAAGCTGGTCTACTGGATCTGCCCGCTGGTCGAGGAGTCCGAGGCTGAGGGCACCGAGCATCTCACCAACGCCACCAAGCGTTTCGAGACCCTGCAAAAGCGCTTCGGCGATCGCGTCGGCCTCGTCCACGGCCAGATGAAGGGCACCGAGAAGGACCGCGTCATGGTCCAGTTCGCCGCGCACGACATCGGCCTCCTGGTCGCCACCACCGTGGTCGAGGTCGGCGTCGACGTCCCGGCCGCCACCATCATGGTGATCGAGAACGCCGAGCGTTTCGGTCTTGCCCAGCTGCACCAGCTGCGCGGCCGCATCGGACGCGGCTCGGAGGCCTCGACCTGCATCCTGCTCTATGGCGAGCCGCTCGGCGAGATGTCGAAGGCGCGGCTGAAAGTGATCCGAGAGACCACCGACGGCTTCCGCATCGCCGAGGAGGACCTGAAGCTGCGCGGCGAAGGCGACGTGCTGGGAGTGCGCCAGAGCGGCCTGCCCGGCTACCGCATCGCGCGCCCGGAGGTGCATGGCCAGTTGATCGCCCAGGCAAGAGACGAGGCGCTGCGAATCCTCAAGGAGGATCCGAAGCTGAAGGGCGAGCGCGGCGAGGCGCTGCGCTGCCTGATGTATCTGTACGAACGAGACGAAGCGATCCCGTTGATCGGAGCGGGCTAACTTTGAGGCAGTGCCGCAAGGTTCGTGACAGACGCAAAGGCACCGGAACCTCCACGTCATTGCGAGCGCAGCGAAGCAATCCAGAATCTTTCCGCGGAGGCAGCCTGGATTGCTTCGCTGCGCTCGCAATGACGTGTTGAGAGAGCGAGAATGCGCGCGATCAGGCCTTCTTCCGCGCGATGCTCGCCGCGAAGGTCTTCATCAACGCGGCATCCACAGCCTCCCCCTTCGCATCCTCCGCCAGATGCTCGAACCACCGCGCAAAGCCCTCGTAGATCTGGCTGGCCGGATGATCGGGCCCGAGGAATCCTGAAATCTCCCGCATCTCGGCGACCCAGCGATAGGCCTTCGGGATCATGTCGGACAGCGCGACTTCGAGCCGCGCCAAGATGGCGGGCTGGCTCAGCGCGAGCTCGTCGCGCAGTGCATCGGCCGCGCCCGCCTTCGTGGCTGCGATCACCATCGCCGATCCGATGCCGGCGAGGCCCTTGACGATGCCGGCATAGGACATTTTCAACGCCGAGGCCGCGCCGACCGGGCCTTCGACGATCCGCACGTCGAGGCCGAGATCCCCAAGCACGGCAACGTCCTTGGCATGCTCGCCCGACATGTAGAAGGCCGGGCTCTTGCCACCTGGCTGCGGCGGAAAGCCGATGATGCCGGCATCGACGAACGGCGCCTGCGCCGACCCGATGATCTCCTCAATTCTTTGCACGGTATCGACATTGACGGCGTTGCAATCGACCACGACCGGCTTCTTCTCGCGCCTGACGATCAGCGCGGCCAGCCGTTCGGCCAGCGCGACGGCTTCGCCCGGCGGCACGATCGAGAGGATGATGTCGGCGTCCGCGATCGCATCGTCCTCGGCGCCGACCATTCCGGCGTCCGCGGCGCGTTTGCGCGTCGCCTCGCTCCGCCCCTTGAGCGACGTCAGCACGCGCGCACCGTTCTCGCTGAGGCGGCGGGCCACGGCGCTGCCCATGGCGCCGGGGGCGAGGATCGCAATGGTTTTGGACATCGTGCACTCCAGGTCGAATTCCGAGCGGCAGGTTCGGTCGACCTGAGCCTAGCAGAGGACGAATGCGCCCGCGTGAACGCGACCATCCCGCAACGGAATGGCCCTACTCCGCCTTCGCAGGCTCGGGCCGGAGCGTGGAGGCATTGGCGATACGCGCGGCATTCGCCATGCCCGCAAGCGCGGCCGCCTTCTTCGGATCGGGCGACGAGCCCGGCTGCACCACGCCGGCCGACATGATCAGCGTCGCGGCGTCCTCGGCGGTGAGATCGACCTCGATGATCTTGCTCTTGGGGACATAGAAGAAAAAGCCGGTTGTCGGGTTCGGCGAGCACGGCAGGAACACCGACACGTGCTCCTCCTGCCCCGGCAGGCTGCGCGAGATGTCCTCGTTCGGCGACTGCGAGATCAGCACGATCGACCACATGCCCGGCGAAGGAAACTCGACGAGGCCCACTTTCCGGAAGCTCGAGCCCTTGCCCGAGAACAGCGTCTCGAACACCTGCTTCAGGCCGCGATAGATCGCGCGCACCGCCGGGATCCGGCCGAGAAAGGTCTCGCCGACATCGACCAGCGTGCGGCCGATCAGATTGGCCGCGAGGAAGCCGACCAGCGTCAGCGTGAAGAATGCGACAATCAGTCCCCAGCCGGGAATGACGTAGGGAAGATAGGTTTCCGGCCGGTAGGCCAGCGGCACGAACGGCCGCACCACGCCGTCGACCCAGGTAACGAACCACCAGACCAGATAGAGGGTGATCGCAATCGGCCCCGTCACCACGAGGCCGGTCAGGAAATAATTGCGGGAACGGCCCATCAGGCCGGTATGCGGTTCCGGAACGGGATCAAGAGGCGCAGGCGCGTCGTCGCGGGGGGTCATTCGGGTTCCAGGTCGGTCGCTACCACAAGCTAGGGTCTTCTAGCAGGTTTTGGAAGAGAGCGGCCGATCGATATCCAGATTGCCTATTCCACGGTCACCGATTTTGCGAGGTTGCGCGGCTGGTCGACGTCGGTCCCCATCACGACGGCCGTGTGATAGGCGAGCAGCTGCACCGGGACGGCATAGACCATCGGCGTGAAGGCTGCTGCCATATCGGGCATGACGATGGTGACGAGGGACTCGACCGTCGCCTCCGCCGCGCCCTTGGCATCGGTCATCAGAATGATGTTGCCGCCGCGCGCGGCGACCTCCTGCATGTTGGAGACGGTCTTCTCGAACACGCGGTCGTGGGGTGCGATGACGACGACCGGCATGGTCTCGTCGATCAGCGCGATCGGGCCGTGCTTGAGCTCGCCGGCGGCATAGCCCTCGGCGTGGATGTAGGAGATCTCCTTCAGCTTGAGCGCACCTTCGAGCGCCAGCGGGAAGCTGGTGCCGCGGCCAAGATAGAGCACGTCGCGCGACTTGGCGATCCGGTGCGCTAGCTTCTCGATCTGGAGCTCGCTCGTGAGCGCATCGGCCATCAGGCGCGGAACCTCGACGAGCCCGTGGACCAGCTTGGTCTCGTCCTCGTCCGACAATTCGCCGCGCGCCTTGCCGGCCGCGATCGCAAGGTTTGCCAGCACCATGAGCTGGCAGGTGAACGCCTTGGTCGAGGCGACGCCGATCTCGGGTCCCGCCAGCGTCTGCAGCACCGTCTCGCTCTCGCGCGCGATCGTCGAGGTCGGCACGTTGACGACCGCGATCGTGTGCACGCCCTCGGCCTTGGCATAGCGCAGCGCCGCCAGCGTGTCGGCGGTCTCGCCCGACTGCGAGATGAAGATGGCGAGGTCGCCCTTGCGCAAGGGCGCCTCGCGGTAGCGGAATTCGGAGGCGACGTCGACCTCGACCGGCAGGCGCGCAAAGCGCTCGAACCAGTATTTGGCGACGAACCCGGCATAGCTCGCTGTGCCGCAAGCGGTGATGTTGATGCGCTGGATGTTCTTGAAATCGAACGGCAGCGCGACCGGCAGCGCGACGCGCTCGGTTGCCATGTCGACGTAGCGCGCCAGCGTGTGGCCGACCACCTCCGGTTGCTCGTGGATCTCCTTGGCCATGAAGTGACGGTAATTGGCCTTGTCGACCAGCGAGGTCGAGGCGGCGTGCCTGATCTTGTCGCGCTGGACGGCATGGCCGTCCTTGTCGAAGATCGCGGCGCTCTTGCGGGTCAGCACCACCCAGTCGCCGTCCTCGAGATAGCTGATCGTGTCGGTGAACGGGCCGAGCGCGATGGCGTCCGAGCCGAGATACATCTCGCCGTCGCCGTAGCCGATCGCCAGCGGCGGGCCGTTGCGGGCGCCGATCATGAGGTCGTTGTCGCCGGCGAAGATGAAGCCGAGCGCGAAGGCGCCGCGCAGGCGCGCCAGCGTCAGCTTCACCGCTTCCACGGGCTTATTGCCGCGCGTGAGCAAATCGTCGACGAGATGCAGCACGATCTCGGTGTCGGTCTCGGTGTGGAACACCGTGCCCTTCTTTTCGAGCTCCTCGCGCAGCTCGCGGAAATTCTCGATGATGCCGTTGTGGACCACGGCGACGCGCTCGGTCGCGTGCGGGTGGGCGTTGTTGACGGTCGGCTTGCCGTGGGTGGCCCAGCGCGTGTGACCGATGCCGGTGGTACCCTTGAGCGGCTCGGCCTCCAGCCGCTTCTCCAGATTCTTCAGCTTTCCCTCGGCGCGGCGGCGCTCCAGGTGCTTGCCTTCGAGCGTGGCCACGCCCGCGGAATCGTAGCCGCGATATTCGAGGCGTTTGAGCGAATCCACCAATTGCTCTGCAACCGGCTCGAGCCCGAGAATGCCGACAATCCCGCACATGCGGATCACTATCCCCCAAATCGTCGAAAAATCGCCTAAACGACACGCCCGGTTTTTAGCGAAAATCGCAGGGAACCAGATACTCAATAATTATTGCTGATTGAGACAGCACGGGCCCGCGACCGCTGCGTCGTCTGCGTCGAATTGGCCGGCTTAAACCGCGCACGTTAACCGATTGTCAATACATTTGGCCAACGATTCCGGTCAGGAGAACCAGGCCATGAAAGGCTCATCCGACCGCAAGGGTCTGTCGTCGATGAATCTGCGCGCCAGCGAGACCACGGGCACGCACCTTGCGCATTGGCCGCCGCCGCTGCGCAGCAAAGAGAACAAGCCCCTCTTCATCAAGCATCCCGAAGGCGAACCGGTGAAGCGCGCCAAGCCGCGCGGCTGGCGCCTGACCCGCGCGATCTTCTCCGAATTCGCCGACGAAGAATAGCGCCGCTCACGTCTCCGGCTTCTTGCCGCCGGTCTTCATCTCGCGATAGCGCGCCGCGCCGCCTTCCCGGATCGTCTGCGGGCTCCGCTCCAGCGCCATCGCGTCGTCGGGTACGTCCTTCGTGATCACCGAGCCCGAGCCGATATAGGCACCATTGCCGATCGTCACCGGGGCGACCAGCGAGGAGTTGGTGCCGACGAAGGCGCCCTTTCCGATCACCGTCTTGTGCTTCTTGAAGCCATCGTAGTTGCAGGTGATGGTGCCGGCGCCGATGTTGGAATTGGCGCCGACCGTGGCGTCGCCGATATAGGAGAGATGGTTGACCTTGACGCCGGCCTCCAGCGTCGCCGCCTTGGTCTCCACGAAATTGCCGATGCGCGCGCCGTCGCCGAGCGAGGTGCCGGGACGCAGCCGCGCATAGGGTCCGATCGAGACCTTCTTGCCGAGCGTCGTCTCGACGATGTGCGAGAACGAGTGGATCACCGCGCCGTCCGCGATCGACACGCCGGGGCCGATCACCACGAACGGCTCGATCGTCACGTCCTTGCCGAACACGGTGTCAGTGGACAGATACACCGTCTCCGGCGCGATCAGCGTGACGCCGGCCTCCATCGCCGCCTTGCGCAAACGCGCCTGCATTACGGCTTCGGCCTCGGCGAGCTGCGCCTTGGTGTTGATGCCGCGCACCTCGTCTTCGCTGGTTTCGATCACCACCGACTCCCATCCCTGCCTGCGGACGATTTCGACCGCATCCGTCAGATAATATTCGCCCTTGGAATTGGCATTGCCGATGTGCCCGAGAATGTCGAGCGCACGGCGGCCGTCGATCGCCATCACGCCGGCGTTGCACAAATCGATCTTGCGCTCGTCCGCGCTGGCGTCGGCCTGCTCGCGGATCGCAACCAGGCTGTCGCCCTCGACGATGAAGCGGCCGTAGCCGGTCGGGTCGGCGGCGCGAAAGCCGAGCGCGGCAATGGCTGCGCCGCGGGCGAGCGGCGCGCGCAGCCGCGCAAAGGTCTCGGCCGAGATCAGCGGCGTGTCGCCGAACGCGATGAGGAGATCGTCGGCGCCGCTCGCGATCGCCTCGCGCGCCGCCAGTACCGCATGCGCGGTGCCGAGCCGCTCGGCCTGCACGAAGGTCAGCGCGTCGGGACGGATGCGCTTGGCTTCATCCGCGACTGCCTGATGATCGGGGCCGATCACCACCGCGAGCGAGGTGCCGGTTCCCTTGGGTGCGGCGGCGAGCACGTGCGCGAGCAGACTCCGGTGCGCGACCGGATGCAGCACCTTCGGCAGGCTCGATCGCATGCGCGTGCCTTCGCCGGCGGCGAGCACGATCGTGAGGCTGGAACGGGCGGTCATCGAAATCCTGACAGCTATGGCCGAATCAAATTGGCGCGGACGGGCGGCAACCGCCCTCGGAAGCTATCGCCTTGCTACCCCCGCAAACGCCCGGAATTCAAGTGCGGCGCGCTTTTCCTGTTAATGTTCCCTGATTGATTCGGGGAAGCCGGACGGGGCTGGGCGCTTAACATTCATGGCAAAGGAATCCGACCCACTGGCGGACGCTTTCTCCACCAAGGAGACCGGCGGGCTGTTCTCCGGACTTTTGGCCGAGGAAAGCGCCTTCGACCGGCGCATGATGTGGCGGCTGGGCTCGTGGGGCGTGGCGGCCGTCGGCGCCGTCGTCATTGCCCTGATGGCCAACCAGGCCCAGCTCGGCTGGCGGCGCGACCAGGTTGCGTCCGCCGATCTCGTGCGCCAGGCCGACCGGCTGCAGCTGCTGACCAAGGAGAGCCAGAACGAAGCGCGCCGGCTCACCGCCGCGATCGAGACGCTGAACAGCGACCGCGACCGGCTGTATTCGCGCGTCACCGTGCTGGAGCAAGGGCTCGATTCCGTCACCGGCGCCATTGCCAAGCAAGCGGCCGCGCCGCCGCCGGGCGCGAAGCCGCAGGACGCAGCACCCGCGGCTCCCAATGTCGCGCCGGTCGCTTCGACGCCGACGGCGACGAGCGAGAAGCCGCGCAGCGAAGCCGCCAAGGATGCTCAGAAGGATTCGCCAAAGGATGCTCAGAAGGAAACGTTGAAGGAGCCGCCGAGCCCGCCGCCGCAGACCGCGGCCGCCGCCTCGCTCGTGCAACAGAATCCGGCCATGACTTCGGCGCTGCCGACCATTCCGCTGGTGCCCGCCAAGTCGCTCATGGCGCCACCTGATCCGGCCGCATCGAAACTGATTCAACCTGAGACAGCCGAGCAGAAGGCCGAGCCGGCGCCCGCCGCAGCCGAAATCGTGGCGGCAGCAACCAAGCCGCCAGAGCCAGCCGAGAGCGAATCCCCTGCCATCGCCGTTCAGCAGACGCGCTTTGCGATCGATCTCGGCGGCGCCAACTCGGTCGACGGCCTGCGCGCGCTCTGGCGCGGCGTGACCAAGTCCAACCCGGAGATCGCAGCGCTGCGGCCGATCATCATGATCAAGGAAGGCAACACCGGCCTCGGCATGCAGCTCCGCCTGGGCGCCGGTCCCCTGGTCAATGCCGCCGCCGCCGCAAAATTCTGCGCGGGTCTCGCCGAGAGCAATCGTCACTGCGAGACCACCGTGTTCGATGGCCAGCGCCTGTCGATGCGTGGCGGTCCGGACAAGGTACAAGACAAGACGCAAGAGAAGACTCAGGACAGAGTCCCGGACAAGGGTTCGGAGACAAGCCAGGACGCTGGCCCTCCAGCCGAAACGGCGCCTGTGTCGAGCGCGAAGCCTGAAAAGCCGCAACGCCGCCGCAGCTACTCCTCAAAACGCACCAAGCGCGACGAGCCCGCCCCCGCTCCCGCCGCGCAGCCGGCGCCAGCACCGGCGAAACCGGAGGCGGCAGCGTCGTCCGCGGGATCGACGCTGTCGTCGTTCTTCAGGCGACAATGACGCCTCGGTCCCGGCGCGCACGCAGCCAGCATGCGACCAACGGACGCTTGGACCTCGGCCGCGCTTGGCAGCAAGTTCGCAGGTCCATGTCCGACGTGCGCGAAGCGTCGCCCCTCCAGAAACGCGGGTCTTGATGAACGAACTGGATGATGTGCTGAGACTGCTCGTCGCGGCGGCTACGGGCCTCGTGATCGGCATCGACCGCGACATGAACGACAAGCCGGTGGGCATGCGCACCCTGGCGCTGGTGGCCTTGGGCTCTGCGCTGATCTCGATTTCCGTGATCGAGTTTCAGAATTTGCGCGACCACCCGGATGCAGTCTCGAGGGTGGTCCAAGGCATTGTTACCGGCGTGCTGAGCGGCGTCGGCTTCATCGGTGCGGGCGTCATCCTGCACGACGTCAAGGCCAAGACGGTTCATGGCCTCACTACGGCGGCGACTGTCTGGATCGCTGCCGGTCTTGGCATCGCCTGCGCGCTTGGCGCCTGGCTGCTGGTGGGCGCCGCCATCGCAGTCACGTTATTCGTGCTGTTCGCGCTCAGCTGGCTCGAACGTCGCCTGGGGTTGAAGTAAGTCTGGTAGTCGCACATGGCCGGTGAGCGGCTTCATGCCTCCGCCCAAGTACCAAATGATACGAACGAGACCAACCTGACACGGCACACTCCGTACCGGACTTGATTCGGAGCGGAGATGACGGACGCGAACTTTCTGCGGGAGCAACTCGCGTTGATCCGCGAACTGGCCGAGCGGGCCGATCCCCACATCAGGAAGCGACTGCTCGCCTTGGCTGAAAAATACGAGCGCCGGCTGGCGGAGCAGAGCCGGAACACGCAAGGTCGCAATTGATCGCCTGCTGATCGCCCCTTGGCGCAGGCGATGGCCTATTCCATGCGCGCCTTCTCCTTCAGATCGCGGATGCGCATCTCCGCCTCGTCCTTGGACTGGACGATGTCCGACCAATCCTCGACCCGCGCCTCCTTGCTCAGCCTCTTGAGCTCGCTCAGCTGCTCCTGCGTCGGCTTGTCCATGCCTCACTCCTAGGCGGTGTTGGCAACACAATGTTGAGAACCAGCGGGAGGCTCGCGTGTTCCTGGAGAGTGCCCGGGCGGATCAACAGAAACCTCGCCTGCCCTGTTGCCTGGCCGCGCCTTCCCGACCATATTGCGGCCATGACAAAGAAGCCCTTCCGCCTCACGCCCTACCAGGTGCAGTTCCTGCTCGTGGTCGGATTCGTCACCGTCGGCTGCGCGCTCTACGTGCGCTATCTCGCGATCGAGTTTTCGCAGGTCGCGCTCGCCTGCGACGCCGGGCTTCAGACCCTGGTCTGCAAGTCGCGCTCGGTCTCGACCGTGCTGTTCAAGAATTCGGTGTTCGGCATCGTGGCGCTGGTGGTTGCGACGCTGAACCTGATGCGGCCGTCGATCGTGCTGCTGACCGTCGGCCTCATCGCCGCCGGCCTCGGCATCGTGCTCTACAATGTCGTGCTGTCGGGCCTTGCGATCGGCCTGCTTATTCTTGGCTTTGCTCGGCCCGCGCCCGCCACAGCGTGAGCGCGAACAACAGATAGATCGCGCAGGTCCATAGCGACTGCCAATTGTCGCGACCTTCGTTGAACAGCACGTACACGGCGGACAGCGCCAGCACCCCCGCGAACACCGCTTCGGCGATCGGACGCTGGCCGATCTGCGGCCGGTTCAGCATCAGAAGCGCAAACGGCACCACAGCCATCGTCAGCGCGGCGTAAGGAAAATCCTTGTAACGCGGATCGAACACGAAGCCGAGCGCGGTCGCGGAAGCGATCACCGCGGTCACCGCCAGCGTCAGGCCGAGCACCGCGGTGAGCTTCGACCATTTCCGGCCCTCGCGCGGGCCGAGCAGGTCGAGGAAGGTCGGCAGGCTGCGGCCGATCACCATCGCCTGCGCGCAGAAGATCGGCGACAGGATGCCGGCCAGCAGCAACGCGCCCCAGAGCAGCCAGCCGCCGATCCCGTAGCTCTCGTAGTACATCTTGTCGGCCCCGATCCCGAGCAGGATTCCGGCGGTCGTCGCCGAGATGCCGACGCCGAGCCAGGCCGGGAAACGCGGTGTCCACGGCCGGCGGCGCAGCGTGATCAGCGCGACAGCGAACACCAGCACGGAAAGCCCCATGCCGGCGCCCATGTACCATTTCCAGTACGGGAAATTGCTGATCGGCTGTCCCGGCGGATATTTCAGGCTCCTGCGCACCGAGTCGTAGAGGCCCCAATAGCCGCCGACGGTGCCTTCCAGCCTGCGCTTCCAGGGCTGGTCGTAGGACTCGATGAGATTGACGCGGAACTTCTGCGCCTTCGCAAGGCCGAGGATTTCCGAGACGACGCGCGCCTGATTGGTGCGCGAGGGCAGTGCGCCGTCGCGCATGCGGCCCGCGCTCGGCCAGCCGGTTTCGCCGATCAGGATCTCCTTGCCGGGAAACGCCACCGCCATGCGCTCGCGGATCTGTTCGACATGGGCGGCAGCGAACTTCGCCCTGATCGGGAAATCCTCCCAATAGGGCAGGATATGAATCGTGACGAAGTCGACGGCGTCATACACCTCGCGGTTCTTCAGCCAATATTCCCACACATCGGCATAGGTCACGGGCACGCCGACCTGGGTCTTAACCAGGCGGATGAGAGCGACGAGGTCCGCCGTCGTCATCTCACCGCGCAGCAGCACCTCGTTGCCGACGATGACGGAGGTGATGACGTCAGGGAATTGCTTGATGAGGCGAATGGCGAGCCCGGCCTGCTCGTAGTTCTTGGTGCGGTTGCTCGAGAGCCAGATGCCCTGCAGCACCTTCATCCCGCCGACCTTGGCGGCGATCGCCGGCACCTGGTCGAGCCCGTTCTCCAGCGAATAGGTGCGGACGCAGTCGGTGATCTCCTTGAGCTGGCGCAGGTCCTGTTCGATCTGGTCGGCATCGATATGGGTCCATGCCTCCAGCGGCGACTGCTCGCCGCGGAACGGCGCGTAGGAGACGCATTGAACCTTGTCGGCGGGATCGATCGGGGCGCGCGCGAGCGTGATCGGCGTGGCAAGCCACCACCACACGGCAGCGATCGCACCCAGTGAGACGAGCAGAAGCGCCAGTGGCGTACGAAGAGAAATCGGTTCCGTCCTCCGCGAAGGGCCGTCGATTACCTTCTCGCACGCCGTCTGCCAAGGGGGCACGTCCGGTGGATCCCTTGCGCCCCCAAGGAATTTACCTGCGCCAGTTCACCGGGATCTAGGATCGTGACTTTGCTGGACAAAATTCGAAATACAGGTCATGGACTCCGAAAGACTTTTCCGCCGCATTGGAGACCCATTTGGACGCCATCAGCTAGCGCGTCCGCGGGGCTCCTGACGCGGACGGCCAGCGGATACATTGGGGAATTCATGCGGCAACGGGTGTTCGAGTCACGAAATGCGGTCCTGCGGCAGTTCGCCGCCACCTTGGCCGTCTCCTGCCTGCTCGTTCTGACCGGTGCTGGCGGCGCTTCCGCCCAGAGCGGTCCGCCGGGCCCCGAACAGGGCAAGGCGGCCGCCCAGCCCGCCGACGCCGCCAAGGACGCCGCCCAGAATCAGCGCCGCACCGACGAGTTCGCAGAAGCCGCCCAGGTCATCAACGGCCCGGCCGGCAATCCCGAATGCGTCTGGCTCGGCCGGCGCGTGGTGCGGCTGATGTGGCGGGACGACCTCGATACCGCATTCCGTCATCTCGACCTCTACGACCGCTTCGGCTGTCCCGGCGGCCACATCCAGGCCGCGTTCCGCTGCCTGACCCGTTTCGGCGGCCAGATCGACCCCAAGGTGGCCGAAACTCTGGATAGCCGCGTGCACGCGTGCTGGATCAACCCGGCCGCCCAGCCGCAGCAGGCGGCGGCCGCGGCCGCTCAGCCGGCAGCGCCGGCCGCCAATGCGCAGCCGCAGCCGGCCGCGAGCCCCTCGCCTGCGGCAAGCCCGTCCCCGACGCCGGCGAAATAGCCCAAGCCAAAATCGCTCCGGTCGTTTCAGCTGCCGTTCAGGAACGACCGGCCATAGAGACGGTTGGCACTGCCGCGCGTCGTTCGAAAAGGCCATGCCCTCATAAGGACATGAGGCCATGACAGTTGTGAAACCGCGCGGCAGAGATATGCTCCCTTTGCCGCGGACTTGGTCGGATCTCGGGGTCGGATCCGCTTCCCTGCCACCTCAGCCCCTATTGGTTTAGCCGCGATGCGCGTTGTCGCCGCCGTTCTGTTGCTCGTGTCTGCGCTCCACGCAGGCAGTTGGGGAGTCCTGCGCGACAGGGAACCTGCGCCGGACTTCAAGGGCCTGGTGCCGAGCCTGTCCTATACGCCGTTCGAACCGGGCCATGTCGTCGACCTCAAGGTCGACCCCGACAAGATTCGCGCGGACTTGAAGAAGCTCTCGACCCTCACGCGAGCGATCCGGTCCTACACCGCGACGGAAGGCAGCGAGCTGGTGCCGCCGATCGCGGCCGAGTTCGGCCTCAAGGTCACGGTCGGCGCGTGGATCGACAAGGACGAGGATCGCAACGAGCGGGAGATCAAGGCCGCCATCGAGCTCGCCCGCAAGAACAGCAACGTGATCGGCATCGTGGTCGGCAACGAGGTGATCTACCGCGGCGAGATGAAGGTCGAGGACCTCATCAGCAAGATCAAGAAGGTCAAGAGCGCGGTCCGTGTTCCCGTGACGACGGGCGAGATCTGGAACATCTGGCGCGATTTTCCGGACCTCGCCTCCAGCGTCGACTTCATCGCCGCGCACGTGCTGCCCTATTGGGAAAACTTCCGTTCGGATCAGGCCGTCGACCAGGCCGTGGACCGCTACGACCTCCTGCGCAATCAGTTCCCGGGCAAGCGCATCGTGATCGCCGAGTTCGGCTGGCCGAGCGCAGGCTATAATTTGCGCAACGCAGATCCAGGTCCGTTCCAGCAGGCGCTGACCTTGCGCAACTTCGTCACCCGCGCCGAAGCGCTCGGCATGGACTACAACATCGTCGAAGCCCTCGATCGGCCCTGGAAATTCTTCGAAGGCGGCGTCGGTCCGTATTGGGGCGTCCTCAATGCCAGCGGCGAGCCGAAATTCGCCTGGACCGGCCCGGTCGAGAACCCCGACTATTGGAAGCTGATGGGCATCGCGCTGCTGGTCGGCGTGCTGCTGTCGTTGCCGATCCTGCGGATCGAGAAAGCGACCGCGAGGCAAGCCTTCCTGCTGTCGGCGACCGCCAACGGCGTCGGCGCCTGGGCCGCGACCGTGTTCGCCTATTGGAACGGCCACTACTTCCTGTTCGGCTCGGCTTTCGCGCTGACGCTCGGCATGATCCTCCTTGTTCCGCTGGTCCTCATCGCGATGGCGCGCATCGACGAGATCGCCGCGGTTGCCTTCGGCCGACCGCCGCAGCGCCTGATCGCCAAGAACAAGCCGGTCGAGAACGTGCCCGAGGATTACTGCCCCAAGGTCTCGATCCATATCCCCGCTTATTTCGAGCCCGTCGAGATGCTGAAGCAGACGCTGGATGCGCTGTCGCGGCTGAACTACCCGAACTACGAATGCGTGGTCATCATCAACAACACGCCGGATCCCGCCTTCTGGCAGCCGATCCAGGACCATTGCCGCGCGCTCGGTGAACGCTTCAAGTTCATCAACGCCGAGAAGGTGCAGGGCTTCAAGGCCGGCGCGCTGCGGATTGCGATGGACCGCACCGCGGCGGATGCCGAGATCATCGGCATCCTCGATGCCGACTATGTCGTCGAGCCCGATTGGCTGAAGGACCTCGTGCCTGCTTTTGCCGACCCGCGCGTCGGCCTCGTGCAGGCGCCGCAGGAGCACCGCGACGGCGATCTGTCGATCATGCACTACATCATGAACGGCGAATATGCCGGCTTCTTCGACATCGGCATGGTCCAGCGCAACGAGGCCAACGCCATCATCGTGCACGGCACGATGTGCCTGATCCGCCGCGCCGCGATGGACATGGCCGGCGGCTGGTCGAGCGACACGATCTGCGAGGACTCAGATCTCGGCCTTGCCATCCAAGAGCTCGGCTGGACCACCCACTACACGAATACCCGCTACGGCGCAGGCCTGCTGCCGGACACCTACGAGGCCTTCAAGAAGCAGCGGCACCGCTGGGCCTATGGCGGCCTGCAGATCGTCAAGAAGCACTGGCGCCGCTTCCTGCCCGGCGCAAGCCGGCTGACGCCCGACCAGAAGCGCGAATATGGCCTCGGCTGGCTGAACTGGCTGGGCGCCGAAAGCCTCGGCGTGGTCGTGGCGCTGCTCAACCTCATCTGGGTGCCGATCGTCGCCTTCGCCGACATCGCCATTCCCGACAAGATCCTGACGCTGCCGATTGTCGGCGCGTTCATCGTCTCGCTGGTGCACTTCCTGTCGATGTACCGCGCCCGCGTCGCCATCAAGCCCGGCCAGATGCTGGGCGCCATGATCGCGGCGATGAGCGTGCAATGGACGGTGTCGCGCGCGGTGGCGCAGGGCCTGATCACCGAGCACATCGCCTTCGCCCGCACCTCCAAAGGCGGCCTGTCCCGCATGTCGATCGAGTTCCAGGCATTCTGGGAAGCCGTGATCGGCACCCTGCTCCTGGTCGGCGCCGGCGTGCTGATCGCCACCAACAGCTACAAGCAGATCACCGAGATCTACATCTTCGCCGGCGTCTTGGTGCTGCAGAGCCTGCCGTTCCTCGCCGCGGTCGCCATCGCCATCCTCGAGCTCAGCCGCATCAACTCGTTCCAGTTCTGGCGCGACAGCGCGATCCGCACCGCCGAGCTGATCGGCCTGCGTCCGGTCGCGCTGCCCCACCCGACCGGCACGCCGCAGCCGGTGCCGAGCGAGGTGCGGCGGGAGACGAACTGATCCTGCTCCACGCCGGTCTTCGGCCTCGTGCCTGGAATCACGCGGTCTCCGGCGTGGATGACCGGCCGCCAATCGAGCTGAGAATTTTGGCCTAAGCGACGGATAGCCCAGGCAAATCCCCGCTCCTGCCGCGATCTTCGGCAACCACCCGCACTATTGACCTCCGCAGCCACTCCCCCTACACAGCGCGGGCCGAAGGCATGATCCGGAAACAGCCGGTTTTCCCCGCGACGCGATCTCTAGGCGAAGCGGCAAGACATGCCTCTCGAATGTCCGAACACGATGGCGATCTCTTCGAGCCATCAGCGGCCATGGGAGCGCGTAGCTCAGCCGGTAGAGCACGTGACTTTTAATCACGGGGTCCTGGGTTCGAGCCCCAGCGCGCTCACCAAGCTAAATCAAGCACCTAGAGCCAAAATTCAGCCCTTCGAGTTGAGGGGATTTTTAGGGCCTGCACACAGTGTGCACACTCGCCGGGTGCAGCCATGACCGCCATCGATATTGTCGGCTGGGTTCTCTTGGCAGTGGTTATGGTGCTAACCCTAGGCTTTGCGAAGAAGCCGCCAACGTGAGCCGTGCCATTCACAGCGGGTTCATACGTGCTGAGGCACGCTGCGCCCCATGGAGATTCTCAGATGATCGTTTCCGTGCTCGCCGCAGCATTACTTATGGGCCCGCCCGTGCCGGGGCTGGTTCAGCCACCCATCCAGCAGGTCCAGTATGGTGTGCCAAGACACCCGCCTCCATGCGGCCACGGTTGGGACCTGAGCGCCCGAGACGGCATGTGTTATCCGAACGGAGCCCTCCCTCCTCAAGAACAGGCTGCGCGGCAGTACTATCATCGCGGCGGCGGAGGTTACGGTGGAGGCTACGGTAGACATCCCGTCCGATGCGGCCACGGCGCCGACGTCGATATTCGAGACGGTCGGTGCTACCCCAACGGCACGGTGCCGCCACAGTTTCAGCAGGGCCGGCAGGGATATTACGGTTATGGCGACTATTATCACCGCCCAAGGCGCCATTACTATTAAGCTATCAAAGGCCCGCCAGCGCGAAACGGCGGGCTCCTGTCACAAGCCTGTGGCATGTCCGTTGCACAGTCGAAGCCAACTGGGATTTCAGCGCTCAGTTTGAGAATGACACGCTGCCGGGACATGTATTTCGAGCCCGGCAGCGTTCGATTTCGAAACTCGTGAGACAACTGCTATGGCATGAGCAGAATCAAGCGCACGGGCACATTTCCGGAGCCTGCTGCTTCGCCTCCTCCGGATCATCGTCCTCAGCGTCGCTGTCGTCCTGCTCCATGTCGGTGAAATAGTCGCCTCGCATGCTCTTGGTTCATTGCCCGATCCAGGCTCCCGGCCCTGGGTTCGAGCCCAGCGCGCTCACCAATAAAATCAAGTAGCAAAAATCGAAATGCCGTCCGGCTCAGCAGGTGGGCAGGAACAAAGGTCACCCGTTCCAGCTTGAGTCTCGCTGGCTCGTCGGCCGAGTTGGCGGAGGCGGCGCCGACCAGCCGGCACTATGTTTTCTGCGCATGGGTCCTCATGTCGTGGACGAAGAGCGCGACTGGAGGGAGACTTGCGGGTTCTTGTAGCCGAAGACGAAGACCTGATCCGGGACGTGGTGGTCGACATCCTGGAGACTCACGGGCACGAGGTGATGGAAGCTGATAGCGGCGAGCGCGCGCTCGAGCTCTGTGCCGAAGCCACACCCGATCTCTTGTTCACCGACATCAGGTTGGCGGGCTCCCTGACGGGCTGGGATGTCGCCATCCAGTGCAGGCAATCCAATCCGCGCATGCCTGTGATCTACGCCACCGGCTACACGCACGCCGCTCCGCGTCCGGTGTCCGGCAGCATCATGCTCCAGAAGCCGTTCGGGCTTGAACGCCTCTTGGAAGCGATGCAGTCGCTCGCGGGCGATTAGCTGCAGCCAGCCGCGGTCAATGCTCCGCAGACTGACAATTGTCAGTCGTTCGACTCCACACAGGAACGAAGGGCCTTCCGCACGCTTTGGCAGGAATGCCAAATGTCTCGCCCGGGATGGTCAGGCCGCTGCGGCTCGCTCTGCTGTATGGGCACCTGATCGCGCGGGGCACGCGGCTGTATCATCCGGGCGGCTCGCAGCCGGTGTGCAGCCTGTCATTTGCCAAGCAAATGGTCGAGGCGGGTTTGCTCTGCGCAAATGGCGAGAGCTTCGAGCTGACGCAGGAAGGCCGGAGCTTCGCCGGTTGATGCGCACATCATTGGCTTCCCCACGAACTCAACAACCGCTGGCGCGTGACCACGGTCGTGAAGTCAAGCGAGGCGTTCCAAGCAGCCCGCCCGCCGGATCTGACAATCTACGGTGACGGTGCACTCAGCTGTGAACGAAAACTCGGCCAATTGCCACTTTTTCCCGAAACGATTCACATATGCGAATGAAGCTACAAAGAAGAATGCCGCTTCCTGAGAGGTGCTGGGCAAATCGGGAGCATGCTTCATTGACTGACGAGGTTCCGTCGCAAAGCCGATTTTTCATTCGCATGGGAGGCAAGGGTTGGATGGTCTACGATCGAGAACGCAGGGGCCCAGCACTGATCGGGACCGATATGGCGGCCAATCTGACCAAGGAGCGAGCTGAACAATTGCTACTTCTGCTGATGCCCTCACGCGCGGAGAGGTCGCGTGCGGCGAACGATGGTGGTCCGCCAGCGTGAACCGGTAGGCCCCAATGGTTGCGGCCTCCTTTCTCGGGCGCCGCATTCGAACGTGTTCACCGGCCGCCGTTCGCGTTGCCGTCGGGGCTGGTTCTGGCCTAGACCTCGAAATTTTAATGCTGGACGGTATCTTTTGAGACACCCAGCTCGAATGTTTGAGCAGACGATATCACCCGGCGTGCCACGCTGAGTGGTGCGTCGGGCGGCCTCGGTGTGTCCGCAGCCAGCCCCGGGACGCCCGGGGCCGTTCCTTTGGATTCACGTTTGTTGATGCAGGAACGTCCCTCCAGGACGAACATGTCGTTACCGGGGCTGGCAAGTTTCATCTCGGATCTATCGTAACCCGGTAGGGCCGCTGTTCCAGAGCGGCGGCGCTTGTTCTGAAGCGTGAACCGGGGGCCGCGCCTAGCGCCTCTTTGGCCGATCGGTTTCTGCTGATCGCGATTTAGGGTTGCCACCCTTGCGAATTGTCGGGGGCGGCTTGCCCGCGTGACTATGCCTCTCTTGCATTTGCTCGGCTGCGACTACGCGCGAGCGCAGATCTTCCAATGCGGAAAGCCCAGAAGCAAGCTCATCGAAACGCTGCTTCAGAACAGCGGTGTGATCGAAAGTGCCCATGTACCCCCTCCGTCAACGAGCCGACCGAAAAGTGGGAAAATCATGCAATCGAGGAATGCAGAGGCATGGAGTCAGTTCCTTTGAAGAGTGCTGCGCCGTTGTCGCAGTTCGTGCGATGCGACTCGGCTCCTCCATCCGCGAACGCTCAGAGGCAGGCGCCACGGCCACGATCGCAAATCGCGCCTAGCGCCAATGACGGCCCCGACCGTGGGGGCTTTTGGGGTGTGAGGCCGGGGCCGCTGGAGGTGCTTGGACCTTTGGGGAAGGCCAAAGCCACCGAAGACTAGGAAAAATCGGCAATCGCTTCTGCTCGCTTTCGCACATTGCTTGTACGTTTTGTTTGCGCAGAACGAAGCCAATTGCCAATGAAGGACTATCTGGCGCAGATCGAGAAACTTGCAAAGATGCGGCCGAACGCGCCCTGATCCGCGACTTGGCTACCGATCCAGCCAAGCGCGAAGTGTTCGACAGGCTCGCAAGCCACCTCACGGTCCTTGCTGACCAAGTGGAAATGGCGATGGTTGAGCGGAAGGCCGGGACCGACCCGTCTCGGCCTTAGAAGCACGCCGCGGATCCGGTGCCCGATCCGCGCAGACATGGCCCAGTGATTTTGTGGCTCCAGGCTTCGAAGCCGCAGTGGTGGTCGACATGCTGAGCGGAGCTGCGGAGATGCTGATGCACTGCCAATCCAGATCAGCATGGGAACGTTTCGATCGGCACTGAGTCCTACAGGCGCAATCCATCCCGTTTCCTCGTGGATCGAACGATGGAAAAAGCACTCGCCTATGCCATCTCGGCGGCCCTTGTGGGCTTCGGTCTTTTGATCTTTTTCGCCGGTCTGTCTTCCAGCTCGCCCGCCTTATGGACGATCGTCGCGCTGGTCCCGATCACGATCGGGATCGTGAGCGCCTTTGGTCCTGTGTGACTTGATGTGGAAACCAGGGCTTTAGGTCAGCCCGTCTGTATTTTCCGAATCGGCAACCCGTGTTCGCTCTCTCGGAGCTTCCAACCGCTGGTGACGCGCGTGAGCCATTTCGTCTCGATGCTTCTGCTTGCGACGGCCCTGGTCCTGACGTTGTGCTTCGGAGTGGCGGCCTGGCGCCTCTCGGCAGACAAAGAGGCCGACATCACCGCCACGATTTCCCATCAGGAATACGGTTGGAGGCCGAGGCCCAGCAACTGAAACTTTGACAAACCCGCTGACATCGCGCCGGAAACGTGTAGGATTCCCCAAAACCGGAGGAACGGCATGTTTGAAATCAACGGTTTCGACACGGCGGGCGTCGTCAGCCTCAAGCGGGCGTCACTCGCCGCGGCCCTCAAAAAGGCCAGGGAGCTGGTCGAGGACGGATGCTGGGACGTTCAGGTCGTTGATCCCACAGGCCGGGTCTACACCTCGTTCGAGGAGGAAGCGGCCTAGCCAGAACGCGTCCTCAGCTCTCCGGCGCCGCCACCGCAGCCGGCGCGGTCAGCGGAGCCCCTCCGATCGACACCGGCCCTAGAGGCCCCAGGGGCTTGGGCTCACGCACCAGCCGCTTGCGCATCGCGGCGGACAGTCCGTAGCGCGCATTCGCTCTGCGAACGGACGATGTCACGTCCGACATCATCACGTTCTGCAGCGAGTCGACCTTGGCGATCAGCGTGGTGAGCTGCGAGGAGATCTTCTTCACGTCGACCCGCTCGTCCGTGATGCTCTGCCGCAGCGACAGCAGCAAGAGTGAATCCTGCTGCAGCAAGGCTGCATTCTGCTGCAGGGTCTGGTTGTTCTCCTGCAGCGAAGCCGTGTGCTGCTGCTGGGCCGACTGGATCTCCTTCAGGGCGGTGACGACCGGATCCGGTTTCGGTGCCGGTGCCTCCTGCCGCGGCAGCAGTTCGGCGAGGCTGGCAACATTCAATGACGGCATGCCGGAGGGCGACGTATAGATGGCCGCCGCGCCGTTGATAGCGAGGGCACACACCGCCAGCGGCAGGATCGTCTTGCGGCGGGGCGTGATTGGCGGCGTTTCAGCTTCCGGGCCTGCGGGTTCCTGCGCGCCTGCAGCGTCTGCAAGGGCGACGGCGTCGAGCTCTTCGGCGAAGCTTGGCGTTTCGAAGGACGTGGTCATTTGCACTGACCCCCATGGAGCGAGCAACAGGAAGCCGCCCCCTGGAACGCCCTCGCGACGATCCGCTTACGCAGCACCCATACACAACTGCCTAAAATTGTCGGCTTTCTGGATTAATTCCGCGTTAGCGGCGCGGCCGGCGGACGGGCCGGCGCCCCCGGCCGATTACGGATCCGGCGCAAGCTCCTCGCCGCGCATCCGGCAACAGCCATGCCAGCAACGGATTTTCCGAAGTTGGCATAATGCCACTGTTTTGCCCGACAAATCAACGGCCAAGTGACGGCGCCTCCGGCACGGACTCGGCACGATAGGCCTGATCCGGGTCGTGGACCACGCTTGCTTGGGCCACCTCGGCCGCGATGGACGCGCCGAATGCAGAACGCCTTATCGCACAAGCACATAGCTACTGTGCATGGGGTTGTTTTCGCACTTTCCGATTTACCCCTCGTCCAGCAGCTCGAACAGCTCGTGCGTCCGCTCAAACCGCGAGCGCCACATGTGCTTTGGTAGAGCGCGATGCACCGAGTCGACCTGTTCCCCCGTCGCTCGCAGATTACAAACCTGGTCCTATCGGGCTCGTAACGCGTTTGAGCGACACAGTCGTTCGTCGCTCGACCCGGGCCTTGGCATCCAGCACCTTGTCTCCAGCTCGTGCGGCTCGCGGCCGACTGATCTGGTCCGAAAGGCTCGAGCCTCTCCCTGACAGACTATTTGAACCAACACTGGCGTTTCCTTGAGCCTGTGTTGCCGGTCGGAATCTGCTTTGGGAGAACGCCGAACCAGCGGCCTTTTGATCTTCATTGCTCGTGCCGCTGCCAATTGCGCCGATCGGCAGGCCATTTTGAGCGCGACCAGCCCCGGCATTTCTCGCGGCCTGAGCTGCCGCCCGCGACCTCGCAGGCGTGGCGGGCTGGACGTTCGAATTGGTCGCTTCGCTGTTGGTACCCAGATCTCCGCCGGGCGCGATGTCCTTCGTCCCCATCCCTGGGGGGGCTGAGGGACCTGCATTGCCCGCACTCGTCCCCATTCCAGAAGGCGCCGAGCCGCCAGCGCTACCCTGCCCCGTTCCCATGCCCGCTCCGGCGGAGCCGGCATTTGCGCCACCCGCTTGCACCAGGGCCAACAGACATGAGCCTGCGACAATCGTGGCAATCACTGGACGAATGGCATGTGACATCGGACGATCTCCTTCGCCACGCCCAAATTAACTATAATGGTGGAGCAGGGTTTCCGCTACGAATTCGCAGTTGCGAGCGCTGACGAACGCGCAAGCCCCTACCCCTCATCCAGCAGCTCGAACAGCTCCTCCACCCGCTCGAACGGCGCATCGCGCATCGGGCTGTGATAGACGACGCGGTCGCCGTCGCGTTGCAGTGACTTGCCTCGCGACTTGCGCAGGCGTCCGGGCAGGAACGTCGCGGCCGCAGCTTCAGGCCCGACGTCGAGGCGGATGATGCCGCGTCGCTTGCATTCGATCCTGAGCTTGGCCGCGGCGAAGAAGTCGCGCGCGAGCTTCGGCAAGGGTCCGAAGCGGCGGGAGGTTTCCTCCTCGAGGTCGTCGAGATCGTCCTCGTCGTTGCATCGCGCGGCGCGGGCATAGAGCTCGAGCCGCACCGGCTCGGACTGCACGTAGCTCTCGGGCAGCATGTCCCCGACCGGCAGGTTGAGGTCGGGCACCCACAGCTGCTCGTCGCTCTTCTCCGAGGCCATCTTCAGCAGGTGGCTGTAGAGCACCGGCCCGAACACCTGGACGTGGCCGGATTGCTGCTCAGAGAACAAATCGCCCGCGCCGCGCAGATCCAGGTCGCGCTCGCTGATGGCAAAGCCCGCGCCCGGCCGGCTGAACTCCTCGAGCACGGCGAGGCGCTTCTCGGATTGTCCGGACTCCGTCTCGGTGAGCAGATGCGCGAAGGCGCGGATGCCGCCGCGGCCGACGCGTCCGCGCAGCTGGTGCAGCTGGGCGAGGCCGAACTTTTCCGGCCAGCACACCACGATGGTGTTGGCGCGTGGAATGTCGAGGCCGCTCTCGACGATGTTGGTCGCGAGCAGGACGTCGGCATGGCCTTCGACGAAGCTCATCATGCGGTCGTCGATTTCGTCCGCGGCCAGCCTGCCGTGCAGGCAGACGATGCGCAGGTCCGGCGCCACGGCCCGCACCCGCGCCAGCATGGGATCGAGATCCTGGATGCGCGGGCAGATCAGGAAGCTTTGGCCGTGGCGGCGCTGCTCGCGCAGCAGCGCCGAGGCGATCGCCGCATCCGACAGCGGCGCGATCCGGGTCGCGACCGGAAGCCGGTGCACCGGGGGCGAGGCGATCACGCTGAGATCACGGAAGCCGGCGAGACCGGCGGCCAGCGTGCGCGGGATCGGCGTCGCGCTCATCATCAGCACGTGTACGTTCTTGGCGAGCCCCGCGAGCTTGGCCTTCTCCGCCGCGCCAAAATGCTGCTCCTCGTCGACGATGACGAGGCCGAGATCGTCGAACCTGACGTCCTTGCCGGTGAGCGCCTGCGTGCCGATCACAACCTTGATCCGGCCGCTGCGCAGGCCCTCCTTGGTCTCCCGCAGCGCCGCGCCCGAAGTGGCGCGCGAGAGGTTGCCGACCTCGATGCCGAACGGGGCAAATCGCTTCTGGAACGTCGCGACGTGCTGGCGGGCCAGCACCGTCGTCGGCACCGCGACCGCCACCTGCTTGCCTGACAGCACCACCGCGGCTGCGGCGCGCAGCGCGACCTCGGTCTTGCCGAAGCCGACATCGCCGCAGATCACCCGATCCATCGGATGGCCGGATGCGAGATCATCCAGCACGTCCCGGATCGCCTGGGCCTGGTCGATCGTCGTGAAGTAAGGAAAACGCGCGACGAACTTCTCGTAGGCCGATCCCGGCGGCACCAGCTTTTCGCCGCGCCGCCGCCGGCGCTGGCTGATGTGCTTGGCGAGCGCCTTGCCGGCGATCTGGATCTCGCGCTCGGCCTCGCTGCGGCGCGCCCACCACGTGCTGCCGTCCGCCTTATCGAGCGAAAGCCTGCCGAGCTCGGCGGCGTAAGGCCACATCAAGGCGAGATCGGGCGGCGGCACCAGCACCGCATTGTCGCCGGCGAACTTCAGGCGGATCATCTCGCGCATCGCGCCGCCGCCGGTGTTGACCGTCTGCAGGCCGTCGAGCACGGCAAGGCCGCGCTGGAGATGAACGACCACCGTGCCCTGCTCCGGCGCATCGGCATGGTCGAAGGCCGCGCTCCAGGCGCGCGCCATCGGCTGCGGATGATGCGCGCGGCTGCCGAGCACGTCGGACGCCGTCACCACGACCAGAGGCTTCTTCGCCGGCACGACGAAACCGGCATCGAGATCGGCGAGCAGCGCCGCCTCGCCGCCCCGCCCGCGCGCGGCCTCCTCCCAGTCTTCGCAGCGCTCCGCCTTGACGCCGCTCATCCGCTCCATCACGCGCAGATCGTCCTCGTGCGCGGCAACGAGGATCAGCCGCGACCCGGCCCGGCGCGTCTCCTCGACGAAGCCACGCAACGCCTTCCGGGAGGATGTCAGCTTCGAAAATTCCGGGATGGCCTGGAACGGTGCCGTCCGCGGCAGCACCTTGATGCCCTTGGAGAGCCGCTTCCAATCGCTGCGCCCGAGATATTCGCGCTCCCGCTCGCTGCGGGGCGCGGCCTCCTCGATCGTATCGAGCCATCCGTCGGCATGCGACGGCACGCCGGCATCGGCGATCCATCTGGCGCCCGCGCAATAATCGAACAGGCTGGCGCGCTTACCGCCTTTGCCGGCAAGGCCGAGCCGCTCCGACATGGGATCGACGAGCAGCTCCCTGGTCTCGAAGATGATGCTGTGCTCATGCGGGTCGAAGGCCACGATCCGTTTGATCGTGTGCTGCGAATGCTCGATCCGGAACGGCCCCAGCGCGCCTGCGGGGAATATCTCGAAGGTCTGGCCGTGGAACAGCGCCCCGCCCGGATAATCCGGCTCATCGTCAAGATCGTAACCGAGGGATTGCAGGCGGGACTCCAGCTCCTGCTCGGAGAACGTGCCGCCCACCTTCAAACTCAGGCTCAGGCGCGACAGGCTGGCCGGCGGCGGCATCCGCTCCATCACCGCTTCGGCCGTCGATACCAGAAACACCGGCTTCTTGGACTTCGCAAGGCGCCTCAGCACGGAGGCTCTGCGCCCCGCGAGCTCGTGCGAGGGCTCCAGCTGATCGAACGGCAAGGTATTCAAGCGCGGAAACACCAGCACCTCGCAGGCGGGGTCGAGCGCGTGAATGACGCTGCCGAGCCGCTCCGCCCTGTTCTCGCTCTCGGCGAGAAACACGATGCCGCTGCGTCCGGACTGCTTCCATTGTCCAAGCAGATGAAGGGCCATCATGCCGAGGGGCGACGAAGACGAGATCGTGGCGCGCTGCGATCCTTTGCTCTTCTTCGGCGGCTTCTTGGCCACCCTTGCCTTCGTGGAAAGCCTCACTTGGACCCGTTTCTGCTCTTGAACCGCCGCAAACTGAATGCGAGCCGCCTTGCCCCTCGAATCGGCAGCTCGGCGCCATGCATATGGGATTTGCCCTGCGAACGCACCCCTCCTCGATAACGTTCGAGGCGGCGGCGCGATCCCTTTCGATCTGCTCTTGGCCGTGAGAATGGAGGCACGAAAAAGCCCCAGCGCTTGGAGCCACGCTGGGGCGTTTCGTTCGAAATGAATCGGTTAAGCAATGACGTCTTCATAGCAGCGGTTTCGCCGCGCGCTTGTGAACTGGTTCACACGTCTTGTTGGCTCGGCGATATCTGGCGGCATCCAGCCACGCCGGCATTCAAGCTTTCTTCAGACATTTCGGATCAGCTGACGATCCATTTCAAAGTGATTGTCATCCGCGCATGAGTTCGGTCCAGGTTCAGTGCACGCGGTGCAAGAACGTGTTTCGCGATCGCGCCGGCCGGTTGCAGGACGGCTATTCCAGGCAATGTCCGAGCTGCGAAGTCGTGCTGTTCTTCGCCGAGGACTCGCAGCATCCTTTCATCAAGCGGGCGATGCGCAGTGCGCGCCAGGCCCGCAAGGAGATGCGGGAGCTCCAGGCCGCGAAGCTCGCCGCACCCGAGCCGGAGGCGGCGCAGTCGAGGAGGTTTGCTGGCAGGACGCGATCGGCGGCGCGGGAGGACTAGCGGCTCAGCTTCGCCGCCGCTTGCGCGGAAACAGGCGGTCGCGGATGTAGCGCGAGGTCGCCGTCAGGCGGATGCCGCGGGGCTTGTGCCAGGCGGCGCGGTCGATCTCCTTCTTGTCGCCGATCGCCAGCCTGCCCTTGGCGGACTTGGCGATGAAGATCGCGTCGCTCATCTTGCGGCCGGAGCGCTTGTTCCTCGCCGTCACTTCCTTCCAGAGGCTGATCCTGCCGAGCTTCAGCTTGGGCAATTCCTCCTTGATCTCGCGCCGCAGGCAGTCCTTCTCCGACTCGCGCGCACGCTTGCGGCCGCCCGGAAACATCCACAGGCCGTCCGACCGGCGTCTGACCAACAATACCTTGCCGCGCCTGGCGGCAACCAGCTTGGAAGACTTTGCCATTGCTGCCGTTGTCGAAAACAGAATCGACCCAATGGTAACTTGTCTAGTCAAACAGACAAGTTAGCGACGCAGCTTGATCACAGGCCGAACCGTACCCGATCCCGGTGCGCCATGGCGGGCAGTCCGCGCGCTGGCGGGCGCGAGATCACCCCTTCCCCGTCTCCGCCCGGTCCTCGGTCCTGATCCAGGCCATCATCATTTCCCAGGCCACCGAAAGGATGATCGGTCCGATGAACAGTCCGACGATGCCGTGGGCCAGCGTACCGCCGATCACGCCGACGAAGATCACGATGGTCGGGGTGGTCAGGCCACGGCCCATGACCAGCGGCTTCAGCATGGTGTCGATGAAGCCGACCAGGACGAAGAACACGGTGAGCAGCAGCGCGGTGGTGACGTCCTTAGCGGTCCAGATCCAGATGATCACTGGCAGCAGCACCAGGAAAGCACCGATCTGCACGATCGAGAGCAGCAGCACGATGAAGGCAAGAAGGCCCGCGCTCGGCACCGAGGCGAGCTTGAAGCCGATTCCGGCGAGCAGCGCCTGGACGATCGCCACGCCAATGACGCCCTGCGCCACGGCGCGGATGGTCGCACCGGCGAGCGAGAGGAAATGCTCGCTTTGCTCCGGCACGATGCGAAACAGGAAGTTGCGGCCGGCCGCGACCAGGCGCGGCCCATGCGGAAACAGGAAGCCGGCCACGAACACGGAGACGAGAAACTGGAGCGTGCCAAGGCCGGCGTCGCCCGCGAGCGAGAGCAGCGGGCCGGCCAGCGGCTGAAGATACGGCGCCACCTCGCGCACCGCCGTCCGAACGTTGTTGTAGGCCTGATCCCAGAGCTCGTAGAGCCAGGGGCCGACCAGCGGCCAGGACTTAAGCTGCTCCGGAGCCGATTGGAGCACGAGGTCGCCGGTGCCGAGCTGGTGCGCCAGCTCACGCACGCCGTCCACCGCGCTGATGCCGAGCCAGGTCGCCGGGCCGATGACGATACCCAGCGTGATCAGGGTCAGGATTATTGCTGCGGTTTTGGGTCGGCCGCCCAGGATCTTGGCGACCCAGCTGAATGCCGGATAGAACGCGACCGCCAGCACGCCGCTCCAGGCCAGGATCGGCACGAATGGGCGGATGATCAGGAAGGTCCAGATGATCAGCAGGGCGAGCAGGCCGAGGCGGATCACGAGCTGGATGACGTCCTCGCCCGTCAGCAACTGACGGAGGCTTTTCACGGGCACAGCTTTCCTTGCGGCATGAACGCAACTTCCGCGCTTGCGGGCTCAGCCGTTATTGCCAGCAACGCATCTGGCGTCAAGACGACCGGCTGCCGGATACCGCATCGCCCGTCCCAACCCGGCTTGGCTAACGCGGGTTAACCGGATTTCCCCGCGCCGGTTTACGCCGCTGCAAATGCTGGTGACTACCTTTCTTCGTAGTCACCGAAACGCATTCTGGGCCATGGCCAACAGCATCTGGACGATCGAAGAATTCACCTGCACCGGTTGCGGCATGAACTACACCGCGACCAGAGAGGAGCACAGCGAGGCTCACAGCGGCAGCTTCAAATGCGGCATCTGCAGCGGCATCGTGCATGCCTGGTCCGGCAAGCACCACTTCTTCGGCTGGCAGGCCGTGAAGACGAGGCCGCCGGTGTTCGGGCGGCGCTGGGCTGGCGTCGAATGGTAAGCCGCCTGCAGTGACGCCGGATCCGCCGAATTGCGCCGGCGCCGTTTGCACTCCGTTCACCGATCGCGGCTAGATCAGGACGGATCCTCCGCTTCGAACGCCATGGCCGACCTCAACGCCGTCCTGACCAGGCTCAACGACCGTCTGCTTCGCCTCGAGGGCGAGCTGTTCGTGCTGCGCTCGCTGGCGCGCGCGACATTGACCGCGGGCGACGACCATGCCGCGCGCATGCGCAAGCTGGTCGAGGCCGCAAAAGTCGCGCTCGACGACGAGGCCAAGCGCTCTCTCGACAAGCCGACCCGAAAATATGTCGATGCCGCAACCGCACTGGTGGAGGAGCTGCTGGTCGAACCCACCCCGGCGCGGCCGCTGTTCACGGTGATCGACGGCGGCCGGCGCGACTGAGCGCCCGCCTCAGCACGGCGATGACTACCGCCCATACATGCCCGGCGCACGTGCCCCGTGCGGGTAGCACTGTCCCTGCGAGTAATTGTAATCATAGCCGTCCGGACAGAGCCCGCCGCGTCGTCCGTAATATTGAGGGCGACCGTAAGCGCCGGGCGCGTGCGCACGATTCGGGTAGCACTCGCCTGTCGAGTAATTATAGTCGTAACCGTGCGGGCACAGGCCACCACGGCGCCCATAGCCCGAGCCGTGGCCCCCGGTGTAGACACCCGGCGCGTGACGGTCGTTGGGATAGCAGCGGCCGTTCGAGTGGTTGTAATCGTAGCCGTGTGGACATTGCCCGCCCGGACCGCCCCTGAACTGAACCTGCTCCACCATGGGCGCTGTCGGCGCCGCAGGCCCGGTTGCAAGCGCAAGCAGGCCGGCCAGCGCAAGTTCGATCATGACGATTCCTTCAAAACACGGGGACAAGCCTATCAGGATTCGCGTCCCACGAAACGACATGGCAATTGACGCATGGCTGGCCTGAACCCCGCATGAACCGGGCTCGGACTGCGACAATGCGTCAACGCCAGGCATCGCGCACGATGCCGACGTCTAGATCGTGGACTTATCCGACTTGAGCCGGCTGAGCCCCGCCTCAATGATCGCGATCTCCTCGTCGATCTGACCGATCGGCAGGCTGAAATCATAGCCGGACCGGCTCTTCAGATCGACCGCGAGCCGCTGCCTGTGCATCATCAGCTCGTCCAGTCCACGGCGGTTCTTCAGACGCACATAGGCGTCGACGATCTGCTCGATCGCGTTCGGCATGAGATCTGTCCCGGCGAAAAGGCCCGGCGGCGCGCCCACGCCGGCGGACGCTTTCGGTGTCGCGGTACGCAATACAAATCCGCGACGGATTCGTCGATACGCCAAGCTGGTTGAGATCGTGTTACCGTTCGATGATTTCGTCAGTCGTGGGCATGAAAGGCCGCCGGCGGCCAAAAGCCGGAGTCGAAAACGGATGCGGGTTTGGAATGTCACCAGCCCCGGTTGGCGCACCCTTATGAGCCAATCCGAGGCATCTCTGTTAAGAACGAAACACAGGAACCCGCTACAGGCTCTCGTCGACGACGCAGCGCCCCAGGCAACGGTAGGCGTCCGAGATCGGCGCCACCTGATGGCGCAACGCCGGTCGGGACCGCCGGGTAAGGCCCGCCAGCTTGGGCCGACGTGGCCGCCAGCAGCGTCGCGACAACAAAAAACCCGACGCTCCGCATGCCTTCACTCCCAAGCCGATGTCATGCCCGCTTGGAAGGCGCCGGACGGCTCGACGGCGCAATCCCGGCGTTCGCGCAAGCGGCGCCCGGCGCATTGTTGATAACCCACGCAAACGCTGCGCGGGTGGTGACAGGGCATGCGGACGTGTTATCGGGGGATGACGCAGTTGCGAGACGGATCGGACACCCATGCGAATTACCCTCGTCGGCTCCCGCCATTTTGGCGTGACCACCCTGAACATGCTCCGGGAGCACAGCGTCTCGGTCGTCCGGGTCGTGGTGGCGGACGCCGACGACCGCCTCGCCGCGGCGGCCAAGGCGGCCGGCATCGAGGTGCAGGTGCAAGCCAATCCCAAGCTGGTGGTGGCCTCCGAGATCGCCCCGGACACCGATCTGATCATCACCGCGCACAGCCATGCCAGGATCGGCAAGGATGCGCTCGCCGCCGCCAGGCTCGGCGGGATCGGCTATCATCCCTCGCTGCTGCCGCGCCACCGCGGCAAGGCCGCGGTGGAATGGACCATCAAGGAAGGCGACCCCATCGCTGGCGGCACGATCTACCATCTCGCCGACCGCATGGATGCCGGCGCGATCGCCGCCCAGGACTGGTGCTTCGTCAAGAAGGGCGAGACCGCACGAGAGCTTTGGGAGCGCGCGCTGGCGCCGCTCGGGCTCAAGCTGCTGGCCGACGTGATCGATTACGCCAAGGTCCACAAGGCGCTACCCGCCAAAGTCCAGGACGAGCAGTTCGCGACCTCCGCGCCGAGCCTCTCCTGAGCCAAGACCCTCTGAGCCTGCCCTCGGAGCCGAAGTCTCCTGGAGCAAGCTCTTTCCGAGTCGTCCTGACGTTTACCCTTAACGTGCGGCGCCCTTGATTCTGCTTCGGAAATTGGAGCCAAAAGCGCAAATAAACCATTGTTCCCAAAGGAACAATTTTCGCTTTGGCATCGCAACAAATTTCCGTCACATTTCGTCCGAATAAGCGTCAACAACTCAGACACATTCAAGGACGAATTCATGCGTTTTGGTCGCATTGCGGTGTTCTGTGCCGCCCCAGTTCTCGCTGGCACCCTCGCCGCCCCCGCCTTCGCCCAGAATCCCTATGACGGCAATTGGCAAGTCACCATCGTGACCAAGAGCGGTTCGTGCGAGCCGACCGCAAGCTCGATGCTGACGGTTGCCGGCGGCAAGATCACCGCGCCCGGCGCTAACGTTTCCGGCACCATCGGCAGCGGGGGACTTGTGAAAGTTTCGATCAATGGTGCATATGCCAACGGTCAACTCAGCGGCAACGCCGGATCGGGGAAGTGGAATGGAGCATCTGCAGGCATACCGTGCAGCGGGCGGTGGGAAGCATCGCGCCAATAAACCAATTGAGGCTCGCGCCCGGAACCGGCGGCTGCTGATCGCGGCCGCCGTTTTGTTTGGGGCTGGGATCGCCGCGACCGAAAGCAGTGCCCAGTCCGGCCCGTTCGCCCCGCTGGCGGGCAGCTGGAGCGGTAGTGGCACGGTCACGCTGGATGACGGCTCGACCGAGCGGATCCGCTGCCGGGCCAAATACGCTCCGATCGGACCGACCATGGAGATGTCGCTGACCTGCGCCAGCGATGCCTACAAATTCAACCTCGGCGCCAACGTGAAGGCCGAAGGCGGCGCCATTGCAGGCAGTTGGTCCGAGACCAGCCGCAACATCTCCGGTTCGCTCCAGGGCCGCGGCAGCGGCGGAAGCTACGAGCTGGTGGCCTCCACCGCGGGCTTCAACGCCAACATCTCTCTCAAGACGTCCGGCAACAAGCAGAACGTCACGATGCGCGCGGACAGTCAGTTCCGCGGCGCGCACATCTCGATGTCGAAATAAGACGCTAGCTCACGCGACAATCGATCCGGCGCCCGCGCCGGATCGATTTTTCATGGGCCGGGCACGAACGCCGTGACCTCGATCTCGACCTTGGCACGCTCGTCCACGAGGCCTCCGATATAGAGCAGCGTCGAGGGCGGAAAATTGCGGCCGAGCGTTTCCTTCCAGGCCGCGCCAATGCCGGCACCTGCCGCTTCGTATTCGGCGCGGCTGGTCAGGTACCAGGTCAGGCGGACGATGTGCTCGGCGCCGGCACCGGCCTCGCCCAGCAGCTTGACGATCCGCTTCAGCGCCGTCGCGACCTGGGCTGCCATGTCGGGATCGTAACTGCCGGCCTCGTCGCCCCCGGTTTGGCCGGCGAGTACCACCCATCGGCCCGGCCCCTCGGTCACGACGCCGTGGGAAAAGCCGCGCGGTTTTTTCCACTCGGCCGGCTGCAAGATGCGCATGGGCAATGTCTCCCGATCTTTGTCGTTGTTCGCTGATGCCTTAGCATGCCGCCCAGCATCGCTGCATCCGCAGATTTGGCCGTTGCAAACGGCGGCAATGTCGCCGATACCGGCCGCCCCTCCTCTGTCCATCCCTTTCCGTATCCGCCGCAGATGAGCACCACACCGTCGAAAATGATGGCTGCACTGTGGATGGCCGGCTGGCTGTCGCTGATGCTGATCATGGCAGTGGCCGGGCGCGAGACCACGCGCGAGCTGAATGTTTTTCAGATCATGGAAATGAGGTCGCTGGCCGGCTTCGTCTTGCTCTCACCGATCATCTACCGTGCCGGCGGCTGGAAGGTGCTCAAGACATCGCGGTTGCCGCAGCATGTCGGCCGCAATTTGGTGCACTATGTTGCCCAACTCGGCTGGTTCTTCGCACTGACACTGATCCCGATCGGCCAGGTGGTCGCAATCGAGTTCACCATGCCGATCTGGACGGCCGTCCTCGCGGCGAGCTTCCTGTCCGAGCGGATGACGCCATGGAAGATCGCCGCCATCGTGCTCGGCCTCGTCGGCGTTATCGTCATTGTTCGCCCCTCGACCGGGGAGATCAATCCGGGGCAGCTCATCGCGCTTGGCGCCGCCATGGGATTTGGCGTCGCGATGGCGCTGGTCAAATCGCTGACCCGCACCGAGAGCGCGCTCTCGATCCTGTTCTGGATGCTGGTGGTGCAGTCGGTTGCGGGCTTCATTCCGACGCTGTTGGTTTGGACGTGGCCGTCGCTCTATGTCTGGGGCTGGGTCGGCGTGATCGCCGTCTGCGGCACGTTCTCACATTATTGCCTGGCCAGTGCGATGCGCTACGCTGACGCGACGGTCGTGGTTCCGATGGACTTCCTGCGGGTTCCACTGACTGCAACTGCCGGTTGGCTGTTGTATTCCGAGCGGCTCGACGCCTGGACCGTGCTCGGCGCCGCGCTGATCCTGTTCGGCAATTTACTCAATTTGAAGCCCGCTTCGTCGGTTCCCGCCCGGGCCAGGTGAACCTCGTGCCGTCTCGCGCGACAAAACCAAGTGGCCGTGTGATTTGGATCACGTTGGAGCGACACTCCATCGTGCACATTCGGCCACACAGCAGCGGGTTGAACGCAACGGACTGCCGTTTTGGTGGCGCGAAGTCGGGCACTTCGTGTAGGTTCGTGGCCGATTTGTTGCTGCCTGCAATTCGATTCTGGGGATTTCAGAATGCGCTATCTCACCCTCCTCGCTTCGCTGATGTGCATGGCGCTGTCGATCAGTGCCGCCAAGGCTGACCGCCGCGTCGCCTTCGTCGTCGGCAACGGCTCCTACAAGAACGTCGCGCAATTGCCGAACCCGCCGATCGACGCCAAGGCGATGGCGGCCACGCTGCGCAATGTCGGCTTCGAGGTGATCGAAGGCTCCAATCTCAGCCGCGACCAGATGACCGAGAAGCTGCTTGATTTCGGCCGCAAGGCGCAAGGCTCCGATATCGCGCTGTTCTATTATGCCGGCCACGGCATCGCCGTCAGCGGCACCAATTACCTGCTGCCCGTCGATGCCGACATCAAGTCGGAGATGGACGTCAAGCTGGGCGCCGCCATCAACATCGACCTGACGCTCGAGCAGACCATGGGCGATGCCAAGGTCAAGCTCGTCTTCCTCGACGCCTGCCGGGACAATCCGTTCGCCGCGAAGATCAAGTCGAATTCGGCGACCCGCAGCGTCAACGTCCAGAGCGGCCTCGCCGAGATGAAGTCCGGCGAAGGCACGCTGATCGCGTTCGCCACCGGCCCGGGCCAGACCGCACTCGACGGCCAGGAAGGCAACAACAGCCCGTTCACGCGGGCGTTGATTGACAACATCACCAAGCCCGGCGTCGAGATCCAGCAGGCCATGACGTCGGTGCGCGCTCAGGTCAATGAAGAGACCCGCAAGGGCCAGCTGCCCTGGGGCCACACCAACCTGACCGGCTCCGTCTATCTCAATCAGGCGCCGACCACCCAGGTCGCCGCTGCGGCCCCGACCGCGACCGGCATTGTGCCGGGGGCGACCGGAAGCTCGGACGGTGTCGAGCTCGAATACTGGCGCTCGGTTAAGGAGTCCAACAAGGCCGAGGAGCTCAATGCCTACCTCACCGCTTACCCGAACGGCCAGTTCAAGGCGCTGGCGCTGGCGCGGCTAGCGGCGATCAAGAGCGGCCCCTCGACCGCGACCCGCACGCTCAATGCCGGCGTCGATCCCGCCACCTTCACGGATGAGGCTACCCAAGTGACCGAGGACCAAATCGGTCTCGACAAGAACAAGCGTCGCGACGTGCAGCGTCGACTCACGGCGCTCGGCTTCGACACCAACCAGACCGGCGTCTTCAACGACGAAACGCGGTCCGTGCTCAAGCGCTGGCAGACTGCGCGCGGCTATCCCTCGTCGGGTTATCTCAACAAGAACCAGCACAAGGCCCTGCTCTCGGAAATCGTGGCTGCCCCGGCAACGGCGAGCGACGGCAGCCAGAAGCCGGCTCGGCGCGCCGCCACCGCCCCGGCTCAGAGCAGCGCGCCGGCACCGGCTCCCCAGCCACGCAGCAATCCCGGCGATGCTGCCGGTGCGGCCTTCGTCGGTGGCGTCGTCGGCGGCATGATGGGCGGCATGTTCCGCCGCTGAGAGCGAGACGGATCCCAGACGACAGAAGCCCGGCTCGCGCCGGGCTTTTTCGTTTGTGATCCTCATGGTGAGGAGGCGCGAAGCGCCGTCTCGAACCATGAAGGCGCGCCTCGACCAGCGGGGCCTTCATCCTTCGAGACGCTTGCTTCGCAAGCTCCTCAGGATGAGGAGCTACAGCCCATCCGCGAAGTCTACTTCCCTGCCACCTTGCGCAGCGCCTCGTTGATGCGATCCTGCCAGCCGGGACCGCCCTCCTGGAAGAACTCCAGCACGTCCTGGTCGATGCGCAGCGTGACCTGCTCCTTGATGCCGGGCACGGCGTTTTGCTTGGGCGGCGCCGTGGCGACCTTGGCCGTCACCTTCTTGAACGCCGCCTCGGCCTCGGTCCTGGCATCGCCCAGCGTGCGCGGCCGTCTCGGTTGATCCACCATGTCCTAGATTCCCTCAAACAGAGCCGTCGAAAGATACCGCTCGGAGAAGGACGGCACGATCGCCAGGATGGTCTTTCCGGAAGCTTCCGGCCGCTTGCCGATCTCGAGTGCGGCGGCGATCGCGGCGCCCGAGGAGATGCCGCCCGGAATGCCCTCATGCCGCGCCAGCGCGCGCGAGGTCTCGATCGCGGTGGTCGAGTTGATCTTCACGATCTCATCGATCACGGAGCGGTCGAGGATGTCAGGGACGAAGCCGGCACCAATGCCTTGGATCTTGTGCGGAGTATGCTGTCCCCCCGAGAGCACCGGGCTCTCCTCCGGCTCGACCGCGACCACACGCAAGCCCGGCTTGCGCGGCTTGAGTACCTGGCCGACGCCGGTGATCGTGCCGCCGGTGCCGACGCCGGCCACGAAGAAGTCGATGCTGCCGCCGGTGTCGTTCCAGATCTCCTCCGCGGTGGTGCGGCGGTGCACCTCCGGATTGGCGAGGTTCTTGAACTGCTGCGGCATCACTGAATTCGGCGTCGTCTTCAAGAGCTCCTCGGCGGCCGCGATGGCGCCCTTCATGCCCTGCGCCGCCGGCGTCAGCACCAGCTCCGCGCCGAGAAAGGCCAGCATCTTGCGTCGCTCGATCGACATCGATTCCGGCATCACCAGCTTGAGCCGGTAGCCGCGGGAGGCCGCGACGAAGGCGAGCGCAATGCCGGTATTGCCGGAGGTCGGCTCGATCAGCACGGTGTCCGGCTTGACGATGCCCGCCTTCTCCATCGCGATGATCATGGCCGCGCCGATGCGGTCCTTCACGCTCGCGGCAGGATTGAAATATTCAAGTTTTGCCAAAATGGTCGCGTTCACGTCGTGCATGCCGGGCAGCCGGCGCAAGCGCACGATGGGCGTGTTGCCGAAGGCATCGACGATCGAGTCATAGATCCGGCCACGGCCGGGTTGGTGCGCTGCACCCGTGTTGGACGATACGTCCATGATGAACTCCCTGTGGCGACGATCTGCACGTCTGTCGCGGCCCTGCGCAGTTACGGACAGCTTGCGGCGACACGCAAGCGGCAATGCAGCACATGTTAAATACGCTGCATCGCAAAATCGCGTGAGCTTTAATTAGCAGAAAACCAACGCATTTGTGTTGCGACCTCGTCAACTGATTCTGCTTATGTTAGACTTAGGTCTCAAAGCAGGGAGGTCACCACGATGTCAGCGGTTGCTGAAGTGATGTCGACCGTAGCGCTAAGGCGTGATCCGCGTTGCAGCGAGTTGCCGACCTGTCCCGTCTGCGCCGACTCCATGGTCGCCGCTGAAGCATCTGCCTACGTCTCGGACCACATCATCAGCTACCTCTGGACTTGCGACAATTGCGGCTACGGCTTCGTGACCAAGCATGCCGTGAAGCGGCGGCTCGTGTGCAACTGAGTTTGGACTGTTGAGCTAGCGCGGGGCGATATCGCCCCTCGCCCAGTCCGCGCGCGTACGCTGATAGAACTCCTCGAAATTTCCTTGCGCGATCGCGTCCCTGATGCCCTGCATCAGGGACTGGTAGTACGCGACATTGATCTCGGACAGCAGCATCGCGCCCAGCGTCTCGCCGGCCTTGACGAGATGATGCAGATAGGCGCGCGCGCAGTTCCGCGTCGACGGCCATGAGCTCTCTTCATCGAGCGGGCGTGGATCGTCGGCATGGCGCGCGTTGCGCAAATTGACCTGGCCGTGGCGGGTGAAGGCGACGCCGTGCCGGCCGTTGCGGGTCGGCATCACGCAGTCGAACATGTCGATGCCGCGCTTCACCGCCTCGAGGATGTCGTCGGGCGTGCCGACGCCCATCAGATAGCGTGGCCGCTGCTTCGGCAGCAGCGGCGCGGTCTCGTCGATCATCGCCAGCATGACCGCCTGCGGTTCGCCGACGGCGAGACCGCCGATCGCATAGCCATGGAAGCCGATCCCGACCAGGCTTTGCGCGCTCGCATGGCGCAGCTCGGGCACGTCGCCGCCCTGCACGATGCCGAACAGCATGTAGCCATCCGGGGCGCTCGCGAAGGCGCGCTTGCTTCTCTCCGCCCAGCGCAGCGACAATTGCATCGCGCGCTCGATGTCGGCGCGCTCGGCAGGCAACCGTACGCATTCATCCATCTGCATGGCGATGTCGGAGCCGAGCAAACGCTGCACCTCGATCGACCGCTCCGGCGACAGCTCGACCTTGGCGCCGTCGATGTGCGAGCGGAACGTGACGGCGTGCTCGCTGACTTTGCGCAAATCCGCCAGCGACATCACCTGGAAGCCGCCGGAATCGGTCAACATCGGTCCGTTCCAGCCTGTGAACGTCTGCAGGCCGCCGAGCGCCGCGATCCGCTCGGCGCTTGGACGCAGCATCAGATGGTAGGTGTTGCCGAGCACGATGTCGGCGCCGGCATCGCGCACCTCGCGCCAGTGCATGCCCTTCATGGCACCGGCGGTGCCGACCGGCATGAAGGCCGGGGTCCGCACCACGCCATGCGGGGTGGTCAGGCGCCCGGTGCGCGCCGCCCCGTCGGTGGCGAGCAACTCAAAGTGATTGGGAAGGTCATTGTCGGGATTCATGGCGGTGCTTATTGCGTGTCGGAGCAGGCTGATCAACCCGCCGACCGCGCTCGGGCCGGTTTGTGCATCAGACTGGACAACGACCCACACAAGGATCGTGTGCCCGCACCCTTGTCAAACGAAACGATACAGTGTAGTTTTTGTCTGGGGGCTGGAACGAGATGCCGCAGCGAACTTGCCGGCGGCGGTAGATGCGTGATCGCCAGCCACCGACAATGCCGTACCCTCCGTGTTCGACCGACGCATCCGTCTCCTCGCGTGACCGGATCAGGCAGACTGGCGTCGGGCTGATCGGATCGGTGGTCCTGATCTGCAGCCTGGCGCTCGGCGCCTGCACCGCCCTGCCCCGCACGCCCTACACGGCCGCTGAAGCCAGCGCCTCGCGCGTGCTGGATATCGACGGCCTCCGGCGCTACGCCGACGAGCCGGCCACCAAGTTCAGCTTGGAGAAAGACAACAGCACTGCGACGAGAACCTATCTGGCGCTGTCCGGCGGCGGCGCTGACGGCGCCTATGGCGTCGGCGTGCTCAACGGCTGGACCGCGGCCCGAACCCGCCCCACCTTCTCGGTCGTCTCGGGCGTCAGCACCGGCGGCCTGATTGCGCCGTTCGCGTTTCTCGGACCGCAATATGACGACACGCTGAAGGAGGTCTACACCAGCGGCATCGCGGAGAGCCTCCTGAACGATCCCAGCATCATGCGCGTGCTGTTCGGATCCGGCCTGTTCGGCAACACCAGGCTGCGCGAACTCGTCGCACGCTATGTCGGGCCCGAGATCATGGCGCAGGTCGCGCGCGAGCACGCCAAGGGCCGCAGGCTGCTCGTGGTGACGACCGACCTCGACACGCAGCGCACCGCGATCTGGGACATGGGCAAGATTGCCGCGGTCGGAACGCCCGAGGCGCTCAAGCTGTTTCGCGACGTGATGGCGGCCTCCGCCAGCATTCCCCTGGTGTTTCCGCCCATCATGATCGATGCCGAAGGCGGGGGCCGCAAGTTTCAGGAGATGCATGTCGATGGCGGCGTGACCGCGCCGGTGCTGACCTTGCCCGAAGCTCTGCTGTTCCAGAGTGGCCGTCTGCCCGGCAATGCGAAGGTGGACATCTACATCCTCGTCAACAAGAAGATCGAACGCAACTTCGAGCTCGTCTCCAACGGCACCATCGACGTCGCCTCGCGCAGCCTGTCGGCGATCACCCAATCGCAGACGCGCTCGATCATCTTCTCGACCTACGATTTCGCTAAGCGCAACCGGCTGGGCTTCCATCTCTCCTACATCGCGCGCGACTATCCTGCGCCGCCGTCGGAAGGGTTCGACACAACCTATATGCGGGCGCTCTACCAGTACGGATACGAGAAGGCTGCATCCGGCCAGGCCTGGACCTCGACGCTGCCGTGATCCCTCGTGACGGAAGAGGCAATACCGAAACCGTTGACGATATGGCCAATTCGGCCAGATTCGCGATGACGCCTCCGCTCCTGCGCGATATAGAGCGAATGACCGATATCACGACCGCGCAGGAATCATTGGGGATGGGATTGACTGCGACCAGGACAAGACCGGCAGCGCCACGGCGCGAGGTGCCGAAATCGCGTGGTGGCCGGCCGACGAAGACCGCTGCGATCGAGCGCGATCTGCGGCTGATCGAGGTCGCCACCCGCCTGTTCCTTGATCGCGGCTTTGATGCGACCTCGCTCGATGCGGTCGCGGAAGCTGCGCGGGTCAGCAAGCCCACCGTCTATTCCCGCTATGGCGACAAGCGCGGCCTGTTCGCGGCCGTGCTGAGGCGCGAGATCGAGCGCTGGCTTGCGCCGCTGTCGGCGGCGGCGGAGACGCAGCTCTCCAGCGCCTCGAACATCCCGGTCGAGCAGCGGCTGGTCGAGATCGGACGCGAGATGCTGACCTTCACCTGCGGCCCGGATGCCGTCGCCTTCAGCCGCATGATGACGGCGCAGGCCATCAACTTCCCCGACGTCGCCAAGCTCGGCAAGGAGGAAGGCTGGCTCAAGGCCGTCGCCACCACGGCTCGCTTCTTCGACCATCTGGTGGCGCAAGGCGCGCTCGATGTCGATGACACCACCATCGCAGCCGAGGTGTTCCTCGACGTCGTCGTCGGTCACACCCACCGCATGGCGACGTTCGGAACGGCGCTGGAGCTGAAGGCTGCCGAGAAGCGCATGCGCGCGGCGATCAAGCTGTTCCTGGCTGGCGCGCTGGGACCTGCCGACCGCGTCCAGGACACCTCGAAACTCGCGCCACGGCGCCGCTCCTCCCGCTGACAATTCCGTGAGCTTGCGTGCTTTCCCCAGGGGGCGACGATGCGGCGTCATTGACCGAAATAAAACGATACCGTATGGTTTCATTACAGTCGGTTCGGGTCGCTTTTTTCACCAGCCCCAAAGAGGTCCGGACCCGCTTCGATCGCCGCGGCGGGTACAGCCTGCCGCGGCGCTCCGCGGCCGGCCGATGCCCAAGGCCGGCCGCGAATTCTTTACGATCATCCGGCACACTCGCTGGCCGAGGGTTTCGAGCATGACGACTGCCCAACCATGGACCTCGCACCTGCTTGCGATCGCATTGCCCGCGCTGCTCATCGCCGCGCCGGCACAGGCCATCGTGACCGCGAGCACGCCGACCGCGCTTCACAGCGACATAGATGGTGATGCCGAAGCGGACCGCCAGGCAGTCAGCCGCGAAATAGAGCGATTCCGCAGCTCCTCGATCACGATCAGCCAGGCCATGGCGATTGCCGAAGCCCGCCATGCCGGCGCCACCACCGCCGATGTGAGCTTCGATGGCGGCTCGGGCGTGCCGGTCTACCGGGTGAAGACACTGCACAACGACCGGATCTGGCGCCACACCATCAATGCTTCGACCGGCGAACTGGTCGGCGGGGAAGCGGCCCTACCCCTCACCGAGCTCGACCGCGAGGACCGCAGCAACCTCGCAGCGCTGGGTGCGATCAGGCACCGCCTCTCCGATGCCGTACGCGTCGCCGAGCGCGCCGCCGCAGGCAAGGCCATCAGCGGCGGGCTGGTCCGCGAGCGCGGCCGGCTGAACTTCTCGATCGTCGTCGTCAGCGGCGACGACCTCAAGGAGGTCACCCTGGAGCCGCCTGGCGCCAAGGGGAAATAGCGGGTGCCAAATAGCGGCAGGCTGCCCCCGGCATCGGCCGGGCCGAAAAGCCATTGACGGCCGCAAGACTCTCCCGCATAAGTCGCCGCCATGTTCACGACTACCAAACGCACGACCAAAACCACCACGGCCGAAGGGGCCCGGGGAGGCGTGCGCGCGTAGGTCGTCGACTTAAACGCATCAGCTCTACGGCAAGCCCCGCCCTCGATGGTCCGGGGCTTTTTTGTTGTCTAAATTCTCAATGCAACGGAGGACAAAGTGAGTAACGATCCCGTCGTCGCGATTGTCGGCGTCACCGGTGCGGTGGGCGCCGAATTCATCGCCACCATGGACAAGCGCGGCTTTCGCGTCGGCAAGCTCAAGGCACTGGCGAGCGCCCGCTCGGCCGGCAAGACGGTGTCGTTCCGCGGGCAGAGCGTGGCCATCGAGGAGTTGACCGAGCGCTCCTTCGACGGCGTCGACATCGCGCTGTTCTCCGCCGGCGGCAGCATCTCCAGGAAGTATGCACCGATCGCGGTGAAGGCCGGCGCCGTCGTGGTCGACAATTCCTCGGCCTTCCGCATGGACCCAAACGTGCCGCTGGTGATCCCCGAGATCAACGCGAGCCGCATCCGCGACCACAAGGGCATCATCGCCAACCCGAACTGCGCCGCGATCACCGCGCTGGTGCCGCTGTGGCCGATCCACCAGCAGAACCGCATCAAGCGCGTGATCATCTCGACCTATCAGGCGGCCAGCGGCGCCGGCGCCGCCGCGATGGAGGAGCTCGTCGAATCCACCCGCGCCAACCTCAACGGGCAGGTCTATACGCCGAAGGTGATGCCACACCCCTACGCCTTCAACCTGTTCAACCACAACACCGCCATCGACCCCGAGACCGGCTACAACGACGAAGAGACCAAGGTCATCAAGGAGACCCGCAAGATCTTCGAGGACGACAGCATCGCCGTCGGCGTCACCTGCGTGCGCGTGCCGGTGCTGCGCGCCCATTGCGAAGCCATCACCTTCGAATGCGAGAAGCCGATCAGCGAGGACCAGGTCCGTGCCATCATGGCGCGCGCGCCCGGCGTCAAGGTGGTCGACGACCGCGCCAAGAACTACTTCCCGATGCCGATCGACGCCTCGGGCCAGGACGACGTCCTGGTCGGCCGCATCCGCAAGGATCTCAGCGACCCCACCGGCCATTCGATCTCGATGTTCGTGGCAGCCGACCAGCTGCTCAAGGGCGCGGCGCTGAACGCCGTGCAGATCGCCGAGCTGTTGCCGCAGAAGGTGATGGCGTAACGGGACGTGCGTAGGGTGGGTTAGCCTAGCGGATGCGCGAAGCGCGGCCGCTGGGCGTAACCCACCTCTTTCGTATCCGCGGAAACAGAAGCGGTGGATTACGCCTGACGGCTAATCCACCCTACGGGACCGCTCGAAACAGCAAACACGCATCGCCATACGAATAGAAGCGATAGCCCTGCGTGATCGCGTGCGCATAGGCCTGCTTCATCGTCGCGAGCCCCGAGAAGGCCGACACCAGCATGAACAGCGTCGACTTCGGAAGGTGGAAATTCGTCATCAGAATATCGATCGCGCGGAAGCGATAGCCGGGCGTGATGAAGATCGACGTCTCGGCGGCGAATGGCTGGATCGTGCCGTCCTCGCGCGCTGCGCTTTCGAGCAGCCGCAATGACGTTGTGCCGACGGCAACGATACGGCCGCCGGTCTTCCGCGCGGCGTTGAGCCGCTCCGCCGTTGCGGCCGAGATCGTGCCCCACTCGGCGTGCATCTTGTGGGCTTCGGTGTCGTCGACCTTCACCGGCAGGAACGTCCCTGCCCCGACATGCAGCGTCACGCGATTGAGGCCGACGCCGCGGTCGCGCAGCGCCTGCTCCAGCGCGGGCGTGAAATGCAGCCCCGCGGTCGGCGCTGCAACTGCGCCTTCATTCGCCGCGAACATGGTCTGGTAATCAGCGAGGTCCTGATCGTCTGGCGTGCGCTTGGAGGCGATGTAGGGCGGCAGCGGCGGGCTGCCGAGATCGGCGATGGCCTGGTCCAGCGCCGGGCCATGGAACGAGAACGACAGCGTCACCTCGCCCTCGGTGCCCTTGGCCTCGACCTCGGCGTCGAGATGGCCGAGCAGGCAGACCTTGCCGTCGTTGCCGAAGCGGATGCGGTCGCCGGGGGCGAGCTTCTTGGCCGGCTTCACCAGCGCCTGCCAGCGCGAGCCGTCGAGGCGCTTGATCAGCGTCGCCTCGATCTTCGGCTCGGTCTCGCGGCCGATGCGGCGACCCTTCAATTGCGCCGCAATCACCTTGGTGTCGTTGACGACGAGCTGGTCGCCCGGCCTCAGCCATTGCGGCAGGTCGGAAATGATCTGATCGCGCAGCGCGCCATTCTCGACGACCAGCATCCTCGCGGAATCGCGCGGGCTCGCCGGGCGCAGCGCGATGCGCTCGGGCGGCAGATCGAAATCGAAGAGATCGGTGCGCATGAGCAGGCTTGGTGCGACACAGCCAGACCCTCATGGTGAGGAGGCGCTTAGCGCCGTCTCGAACCATGAAGGCCGGGTTGCAGCAGTGGGGCCTTCATCCTTCGAGACGCGCGTTCCGCGCTCCTCAGGATGACGATCGAGTGACTATTCCTTGTCTGCGGCCATCCGCGCCTTGACGATCTTGTCGGGGTTCTGCACCGGCTCGCCGCGCTTGATCTTGTCGACGTTCTCCATGCCCTCGGTGACCTTGCCCCACACCGTGTACTGGTTGTCGAGGAAGCGGGCGTCGTCGAAGCAGATGAAGAACTGGCTGTCGCCGGAATCGGGATTGGCGGCGCGGGCCATCGAGGCGGTGCCGCGCACATGCGGCTCCTTGTTGAACTCGGCCTTCAGCTTCTTGCCGGAGCCGCCGGTGCCGGTGCCGTGCGGGCAGCCGGTCTGCGCCATGAAGCCCTCGATCACGCGGTGAAACACGATGCCGTCGTAGAAGCCCTCACGGACCAGCTCCTTGATACGCGCGACATGGCCGGGCGCGAGGTCGGGGCGCATCTCGATGGTGACGGGGCCCTGCGTGGTCTCGAGGATCAGGGTGTTTTCGGTGACGCTCATGCTCGTCTCTCTTGCGTTGGGGGTGAAGTCTTGTCGGGTGACGTCTTGCGGCTGCGGAACTGGATCGCGAATGGACGTCCCGCGGCGGCGCCGGCCATTGCATCGGTAAATGGCACCGGCGTGCAGCGTTGCAACGCCTCCATCACCGCGATCCGGTATTGCAGCCGGTCGTTGTCAGAGGCCTCCGCGGATTCATAGGTAATCCTCGGATGGCCCAGAATGTTTCCGGCCCGGTTAAAGCTCACCAGGACGGTGATGTCGAGTGGGCGGGCCCTCGCCGGCGACGGCGGTCTCCAGCAGGTGCGCAGGTGCCGGAAGATGTCCTGGATCGTGTCGACCTGGGCGGCCTCCACGGCCGCAAGGGAGGTGGCGAGCAACAGCACCGCGGCAACCAGCAGGAGCCTGCCACCGCGGCGCGCCATGGCCGCGCCTATTTGATGTCTGAGGCGACCTGCACCTTCACCATCTTGTCGGGATCGGTGACGGAGCCGCCGGGCGAGCCGGGGGGCGCCTTCTTCAGCTTGTCGACGACGTCCATGCCCTGCACCACCTCGCCGATCACGGTGTACTGGCCGTCGAGGCTGCCGCCGTCGGCGAACATGATGAAGAACTGCGAGTTGGCGCTGTCGACGCTGTCGCCGCGCCGGGCCATGCCGACGATGCCGCGGGCAAAATGCACCTTGGAGAATTCCTGCTTCAGGTTCGGGTATTTCGAGCCGCCGGTGCCGTTGCCGTTCTGGCCGTCGCCGGTCTGCGCCATGAAGCCGTCCATGACGCGGTGGAACGGCACGTTGTTGTAGAAGCCTTCGCGCGCCAGCTGCTTGATGCGTTCGGCATGCTGGGGCGCGATGTCGGTCCTGAGCTTGATGACGATGCGGCCCTTGGTGCTGTCGATGACGATGGCGTTGGCCTTGTCGAGATTTGCCGGCAATTGCTGCGCCACCGCCGGCGCCGCGAACAGAAGCGCGGCAAGAACTGCGAGAATTCGGATCATGACAACTCCGGATCAGAGAGAAGAGGAAGCGCGCCGTTTTCAGGCGAATTTGGCCTTGAGCTGTGCCGCGACCTGCGGCGGGACGAAGGCCGAGACGTCCCCGCCCATGCCGGCGATCTGGCGCACCAAAGTGGCGGTGATCGGGCGGACCATGGGAGAGGCCGGCAGGAAGACCGTATGCACCTCCGGCGCCATGGCCTCGTTCATGCCGGCGAGCTGCATCTCGTAATCGAGGTCGGTGCCGTCGCGCAGGCCCCGGATCATGATGGTCGCGCCGTGTTTGCGCGCCGCGGTCACCGACAGATCGTCGAACGTCGTCGCCTCCAGCACGCAGCCGGCCTGCGCCGCAATCGGACCGCAGACCTCCTCGAGCATCTTGAGGCGCTCCTCGGTCGAGAACAGCGGCTTCTTGCCGGGATGCACCCCGATCGCGACCACGAGCCTGTCGCACAAGGAAACGCTGTGCCGGACCACGTCCAGATGGCCGTTGGTGATGGGGTCGAAGGAACCTGGGTAGAAGGCGATGCGCGGCATGGCCCCGTCCTACCGCGCCCCGCCCGGGCCGGCAAGCCGGGCAGGTTCCTAGCTCGTTTCCGGTCCAGCCCCTCCGAAAATGTCCCGTTGGGCGTCAGCGGCAGCCGGTTTGTTTCGTCCTCGGGCGGCCACGAAACAAAACGGAGCGCGAACGAAACCATTTCCCACATCGGCGAAGACGTCCGGAAACTGGCCATGGTTACTAATCCGGCCAACGAATGACGGGCCGCGTACTGGGCGTAGGCGGCCGCATCACAGGGGACTGTCATGATCAAGACCATTTCAGCGATCGCTCTGTCTGCGTGTGTTGCCGCGGCCCTCACCCTCCTGCCCGGCTTTGCCCCGAAGGTCGAAGCCAGCGTGCCGCAGCCGCTGGCCAAGAGCGACCGGCTCGACATCCGCAGCATCGGCCGTGACTGCTCGCAGCAGGCCTGGCCGAACTTCGAAGCGTCCTGCCTGCGTAGCGCCGGCACCAAGGCCAACGTCCGCGAGGCCCGCCTCGTGACCGCCAACCGCACGCCGTAATCGGATCTGTCAGGTTCGTGTCGGGCGGGTCCCTCAATACCCCAGGAATTTCTGTGACGTCTCGTCGCAGACTACGCGACGCTCGCGCCCGTCGGAATGGCCCGACGGGCGCGATCTCGTTCAGGGGGCACTATCGGCTGCGAGGAACGGCGGGTGGATGAGTCCCGATTCGCCAGCCTCTATTCCCCGTTCGCTCCATTCCCGTTCTCGGCCTCTTCCGTGATGTGCTCGACTGACACCACGTGCTCGTCCTCGGCGGTGTCGAACACGATCACGCCTTGCGTCGAGCGGCCGGCGATGCGGATGCCTTCGACCGGGCAGCGGATCAGCTGGCCCTTGTCGGTGACCAGCATGATTTGATCCGCCTCCTCCACGGGGAACGAGGCGACGAGATTGCCGTTGCGGTGGTTGACGCTCATAGCGACGATGCCTTTGCCGCCGCGGCCGGTGGTGCGGTACTCGTAGGACGAGGTCCGCTTGCCGTAGCCGTTGACGGAGACGGTCAGCACGACCTGCTCCTGCGCCGACATCTCGACATAGCGCTCCTGCGGGAGCTGGAAGCTGCCCGAGGTCTCCTCGGCCTCGGCATCGGCCGGCGCCTCGTCTGCGGCGGCTTCGCCCGCGACCGCGCGGCGCATCTTCAAATAGGCCGAGCGCTCGTCCGAGGTGGTGTCGACGTGGCGCAGGATCGCCAGCGAAATCACCTTGTCGCCTTCGCCGAGCGCAATGCCGCGCACGCCCATCGAGGTGCGCCCGGTGAATACGCGCACATCGGTGACGGGGAAGCGAATGCACTGGCCGCCCGCAGCGGTCAGCAGCACGTCGTCGCGCTCGGTGCAGATCTGCACGTCGACGATCGCCTCGTTGTCGTCGAGCTTCATGGCGATGATGCCGGAGCGGCGGACGTCGACGAAGTCGGACAGCTTGTTGCGCCGGACGTTGCCGCCCGTGGTCGCGAACATCACGTCGAGCTGGCCCCAGGTCGATTCATCCTCCGGCAGCGGCATGATGGTGGTGATGCGCTCGCCCTGCTCCAGCGGCAGGATGTTGATCATGGCCTTGCCGCGCGCGTTCGGCGCGGCCATCGGCAGCCGCCAGACCTTTTCCTTGTAGACCTGGCCGCGCGAGGAGAAGAACAGCACCGGAGTATGGGTCGAGGCGACAAAGAGCCGGCTGACGAAGTCCTCGTCGCGGGTCTGCATGCCGGAGCGGCCCTTGCCGCCGCGGCGCTGCGCCCGGTAGGCCGACAGCGGCACGCGCTTGACGTAGCCGGCGTGCGAGACCGTGACGACCATGTCCTCGCGCTGGATCAGGTCCTCGTCCTCGACCTCGCCCTCCTGCTCCATGATCACGGTGCGGCGGGGCGTTGCGAACTCGGCCTTCACCTCGGCAAGCTCGGTCTTGATGATGTCGAGGATGCGCCCGCGCGAGCGCAGGATGTCGAGATAATCGCTGATCTCGCCGGCGAGCTTGGACAGCTCCTCGCCGATCTCGTCGCGGCCGAGCGCGGTGAGGCGTGCCAGGCGCAGCTCCAGGATCGCCCTCGCCTGCTCCAGCGAGAGGCGGATCGTCCCGTCTTCGTTGATGCGGTGACGGGGATCGTCGATCAGCGTGATAATGTCCTCGACATCGCGCGCGGCCCAGTCGCGGGTCATCAGGGTCTCGCGGGCGGCGGCCGGCGTCGGCGAGTGCCGGATCACCTTGATGATCTCGTCGATATTGGCGACCGCGATGGCGAGGCCGACCTGCTCGTGCGCGCGCTCGCGCGCCTTGCGCAGCTTGTATTTGGTCCGGCGGGTCACGACCTGCTCGCGGAAGCCGACGAAGATCGTCAGCATGTCCTTCAGGTTCATGGTCTGCGGACGGCCGGAATCGAGCGCGACGGCGTTGACGCCGAAGCTCGTTTGCAGCGGCGTGAACTTGTAGAGCTGGTTCAGTACCACGTCGGGCACGGCATCGCGCTTGAGCTCGACGACGACGCGGTAGCCGTCGCGGTCGGACTCGTCGCGCAGGTCGGAGATGCCTTCGATCTTCTTTTCCTTGTAGAGCTCGGCGATGCGCTCGACCATCGTCGCCTTGTTCACCTGATACGGGATCTCGGTGATGACGATCGCCTCGCGTTCTTTCCGGAGCGTCTCGAAGGTGACCTTGCCGCGCATCACGATGGAGCCGCGGCCGAGATGATAGGCGCTGCGGATGCCCTGGCGTCCGAGAATGATGCCGCCGGTCGGGAAATCAGGCCCCGGGATGATGGCGTTGAGCTCGTCGATCGTCAGCGCCGGATTGTCGATCAGCGCGACGCAGGCGTCGATCACCTCGCCGAGATTGTGCGGCGGGATATTGGTGGCCATGCCGACCGCGATGCCACCGGCGCCGTTGACCAGGAGGTTCGGGAACCGGGCGGGCAGCACCACCGGCTCCCTTTCGGAGCCGTCGTAATTGTCCTGGAAGTCGACCGTATCGTCGTCGATGTCCTCGAGCAGCTTCAGCGCGATCTTGGTCAGGCGCGACTCGGTGTAGCGCATCGCCGCCGGGGGATCGCCGTCGACCGAGCCGAAATTGCCCTGCCCGTCGATCAAGGGCGCGCGCATCGAGAAGTCCTGCGCCATGCGCACCAAGGCGTCGTAGATCGCCTGGTCGCCATGCGGATGGTACTTACCCATGACCTCGCCGACGGCACCGGCGGACTTCTTGTGCTTCTTATCCGGGGTATCGCCGCGATTGTTCATCGCGAACAGGATGCGGCGATGGACCGGCTTCAACCCGTCGCGGGCATCGGGCAGCGCACGCGCCACGATCACGCTCATGGCGTAATCGAGGTAGGACTTCTTCATCTCCTCGTAGATCGAAACGGGGCGAATGTCCGAGGGGTGCGCCGGCTGGTCGCCGGGCTTGTTATCGTCGTCAGCCAAGGGGGAATCCGGTGAGGGTTTGTCTGGGAATCATATAGCGCATCCGGGGTCGGATAACCACCCTGACCGCCCTCGGAAAGTCCTTTTTCCGCTTATTCTTCCAATAACTTACGGCTTCGGAACAGCGCCCTGCACGCCCCCGGAATCGGTCCTTCATGAACGCCCGCAACGCCGGCCTGAACACGCGTCAAGGGGCCTCCGGTCAACCCGTTTTGCCCGGCTTGATACGAACCTCACCCCACACATGAAGCGCGCCCGGAAAATCCGAGCCCGTTCAGTCAATTAGGAATGTCTCCTGACGGGGAGGCGCAAGCGGCGCCGAGGTTGCCGCCGCATCTCCGTCGAGTAATCCCGCCCTCTCAGAACGGGATATCGTCGTCCATGTCGCTGTTGCGGCCGCCGCCGGCGGCAACGGGACGGCGCGGCGCGCTGCTGACGGGTCCGGAGGAGCCGAAGTCGCCGCCCGGCTCGTCGCCGAAGCTGCCACCTCCGCCGCCGCCACCGCGGCCGTCCAGCATCGTCAGCGTTGAGTTGAAGCCCTGCAGCACGACCTCGGTCGAGTATTTCTCGACGCCGCTCTGGTCGGTGTACTTGCGGGTCTGGAGCGCGCCTTCGATGTAAACCTTTGCGCCCTTCTTCAGATACTGTTCGACGATCTTGCAAAGCGGCTCAGAGAAGATCACGACGCGATGCCACTCGGTCTTCTCCTTGCGCTCGCCGGTGTTCTTGTCGCGCCAGGTCTCCGAGGTCGCGATGCTCAAATTCGCGATCGGCCGCCCGTCCTGGGTGCGGCGGATTTCGGGATCCTTGCCGAGATTTCCAACCAGAATGACCTTGTTGACGCTTCCCGCCATCGCCGCTCTCCACTCCGAATGCCACTGAATTTCAAAAGGGCGAATCCGCTGCCCGCGTTCCTCTGCGCCCGCTAGGGCGACCCTATACGCTTGCGGGCACCGATCAGCCTGCCACCCCCAAGGTTATCCCCACATATAGCATCGCGCGCACGTTTGTTCCAGATTTGTTCTTCGGCACGAGCGAGCGGAAATTTCCCGCATGTCCTCTCATGCCACAAAAAAGGACAGCCCTCGAATGGAACCTTTTTGGGTTCCCGAGTATGGCAAAAACCATTTAACATTCATCAAGTTGGAACCCATTCAATCAATCCGCAAGTGTGGCATTCCGGAGACGGACTCTGCCCTTTCCTTAGGCTACCTTTGCCTTGGAATTGATTCATATGGGTGTCGCGTCTGATCAGCCGCTTCGGGGACTTTCATGAAGCGGACGAAACTTGGGGAGACTGCAATGAATAAGATTCTTTTCGGCGTAATCAGTGCAATGGCAATGGGGCTGTCGGCTCCGGCAAGCGCGGCGGATATGGCTGCGCGTCCCTACACCAAGGCTCCGGCCCCGGCGGTCGCCGCGGTTTACGACTGGAGCGGCTTCTACATCGGCGTCAACGGCGGCGGCGGCACGAGCCGCAAGTGCTGGGACTTCGTGACCCCGGTCACGGGCGTTCTGGTGGCTGAAGGCTGTCACGATGCGACCGGCGGCACGGTCGGTGGTCAGATCGGCTACCGCTGGCAGTCGACCAATTGGGTGTTCGGCCTCGAGGGCCAGGGCAACTGGGCTGACTTCTCGGGGGACAACGTCAGCCTCCTCTTCCCTGGAAGCGCTTTGGTCACCGGTGATCGTAACCGCTCTCACATCGATGCTTTTGGCCTGATCACGGGCCAGGTCGGTTATGCCTGGAACAACGTGCTGCTCTATGTGAAGGGCGGCGCCGCCGTAGTCGGGGACAAGTACGACGTCTATGCCGCGCCTGGCACGCCTGGCGCCGGCACGCTGCTGGCGTCGGCTCGCGAGACCCGCTGGGGCGGCACCGTTGGCGCCGGCCTGGAATTCGGATTTGCTCCGAACTGGACGCTCGGCGTCGAGTACAACCACATCTTCCTCGGCGACCGTACGATCGCCTTCACGACGCCTGCGGGCGTTGCCTTCGGGAGCGATCGCATCAGTCAGGACGTCGACATGGGTCTAGTCCGCCTGAATTATCGCTTCGGCGGCCCGTTGGTCGCGAGGTACTGATATCCCTCTCATTTCGCGAGCAAATGGAAGGGCCGGCCCTGCGCCGGCCCTTCTTTTTTTCGGCACATGCCTGGACGTAAATAAGTCAGTAACCATCACCTTTTGGACTGTTGTGGCTTTTCGGAGACACAACTTGCGGCTTTGGTGGTGTAAAGACGGCGTCAGTTGGGCCGTTTGAGTCCGCTGCCCTTCCGCCACGGAAGGCAACAACAGAAACTGGGACTGGGATTAAGTTGAAAATGAAGAAGGTTTTGTTGGCTTCGGCCTGTTTGTTCGCTCTCGCGGCCCCCGCTTCGGCTGCTGATCTGGCAGCCCGCCCCTACACCAAGGCGCCTGCGCCTGTTGCCTCGGTCTACAACTGGACCGGCTTTTACCTGGGTATCGTCGGTGGCGGCGCCTGGGAAAACAGCTCCGATGATCCGCGCATGCAGGGCGGTTTCGTCGGCGGCACCGTTGGCTACAACTGGCAGACCTCCAACGTCGTGTTCGGCATCGAAGCTGATGGCGCGTGGGCTGACGTAAACGCCTCGGCGACCGGTCTTGTTGATTTTGGTGGCGCCCTCGTTCCCACGACGGTCAGTTCGCGTATCGACGCGCTCGGCACCGTGCGTGGTCGCATCGGCTGGCTCGCTTCCCCGAGCGTCCTGCTGTACGCCACGGGTGGTTACGCCTGGATCAACAACAAGATCAGCGTCAGCGCGCCCCCTGTTCTGAGCCTCTCGGAGAGCCAGTTCCATTCGGGCTGGACGGTCGGCGCGGGCGTCGAGGCGATGTTTGCTCCGAACTGGTCGGTCAAGGGCGAGTACCTCTATCGCAGCCTGGGCGGCGAGACCTACTTCTCGGGCGTCTTCCCGGTCAACACCGGCACTCTCGACCTCCACACCGTGCAGGTCGGCGTGAACTACCACTTCGGCGGCCCGGTCGTCGCCAAGTACTGAGCTTCGTCTCTGACGCATCATCGTCACGAAAGGCCGGCCTCGCGCCGGCCTTTTTGTTTGTTGCGGCCGCCCGTTCGCTCGCGCTTTTCGAAGGGGTGTGGCCGCTGGGTGACACAACCTTTGGCTTCAATGGTGTAAAAGCAATGACGTTGCTTGAGTCATAAGGTCCGCTGCTCTTCCGCTCTCCGGAAGACCGGAATGAGAAATGGAAGTGGGGAATGGATATGAAGAAGCTTTTGCTGGCTTCGGCCAGCTTGTTCGCACTCAGCGCGTTGGCACCGGCCTCGGCGGCCGATTTGGCAGCCCGCCCCTACACCAAGGCTCCGGTGGCACCGATCGCGGTGTACAACTGGAGCGGTTTCTACCTCGGCGCCAACGCCGGCGGTGGCTGGAGCCGCAACTGTTGGGATCTCACCAGTGTCGGCCCCTTCGTGGTCGCTCCGGCGGTGGCCGAAGGTTGTCACAATGCGACCGGCGCACTCGTCGGCGGCCAGATCGGTTATCGCTGGCAGTCCGCCAACTGGGTATTCGGTCTCGAAGCCCAGGGGGACTGGGCTGACCTGAAGGGTTCGAACATCAGCTCGCCTGCCGCGCTCGCGCCGCTGGTGAACGAGACCAGGATCGACGCCATTGGCCTCTTCACTGGCCAGGTCGGTTATGCCTGGAACAACGTGCTTTGGTACGTGAAGGGCGGCGCTGCCGTCACTCACAACAAGTACACTGGCAGTTTTGGCGGCGTTACGCTCGACACCGCGAACGAAACGCGCTGGGGCGGTACCGTCGGCACCGGCATAGAATTCGGCTTCGCCCCGAACTGGTCGGTCGCTGTCGAATACAACCACCTGTTCATGGGCAGGCACAACGAGACCTTCACCTTCCTCGGCGTGACCACTCGCACCGACAGCATCAAGCAGGACGTGGACATGGCTACCGTTCGACTCAACTACACCTTCGGTGGCCCGGTGGTCGCGAAGTACTGAACTTCCCTGCCGAGGTCACATCGTCACGAAAGGCCGGCCTCGCGCCGGCCTTTTTGTTTTGGCTGGGTGCTCCGCGAGCGGTTCCGCGCGTTCCTGCTGCCAGATCCCGCCAGCACGCCAACAATCCGTTGACGATTCGCAAGTCCCACTGGAAATCCGCCGCCGTTCTTCCTACGTTCGCTGCCATACCCATCGGCGCCGATCCCGGTTCCGGGCGCAGCGCGCCTTTTTTGTTGGCGCGATCGCGCACCTTTGGGCTTCCTTGAGGGCAACTCGGATGGATGAAGTGATCAAGGCGAAGCGCCAACAACAGAACGCGGGCTCCAGCCTGCGCGCAATTACGATCCGCGGCGCGCGCGAGCACAACCTCAAGAATATCGACGTCGAGATTCCCCGCGACAAGCTGGTGGTGTTCACCGGGCTATCCGGCTCCGGCAAATCCTCGCTCGCCTTCGACACCATCTATGCCGAGGGCCAGCGCCGCTACGTCGAATCGCTGTCGGCCTATGCCCGCCAGTTCCTGGAGATGATGCAGAAGCCCGACGTCGACCAGATCGACGGCCTGTCGCCGGCGATCTCGATCGAGCAGAAGACGACGTCGAAGAACCCGCGCTCGACCGTCGGCACCGTCACCGAGATCTACGACTACATGCGCCTGCTCTGGGCCCGCGTCGGCGTGCCCTATTCGCCGGCCACGGGCCTGCCGATCGAGAGCCAGACCGTCTCGCAGATGGTCGACCGCGTGCTGGCGCTGCCCGAGGGCACCCGCCTCTATCTGCTCGCCCCCGTCGTGCGAGGCCGCAAGGGCGAGTACAGGAAGGAGCTCGCCGAATGGCTCAAGAAGGGCTTTCAGCGCGTCAAGATCGACGGCACCTTCCATGAGCTGGCGGAAGCCCCTAGCCTCGACAAGAAATTCCCGCACGACATCGACGTGGTGGTCGATCGCATCGTGGTGCGTGCCGATATCGGCCAGCGCCTCGCCGAGAGCTTTGAGACCGCGCTGAAGCTCGCCGAAGGCCTTGCCGTCGTCGAGTTCGCCGATGCGCCCGCGGCGGCTGCGCCTGCGGAGGAAAAGAAGAAGACCGCGAAAATCCACGACAAGAGCGGGCCCGAGCGCATCCTGTTCTCGGAAAAGTTCGCCTGCCCGGTCTCCGGCTTCACCATCCCCGAGATCGAGCCGCGCCTGTTCTCCTTCAACAATCCCTACGGCGCCTGCCCCGCCTGCGGCGGCCTCGGCGTCGAGCAGCATGTCGACGAAGACCTCGTCATCCCTGAGAAGGATCTGACGCTGCGCAAGGGCGCGATCGCGCCCTGGGCCAAGTCGTCGTCGCCCTATTACGTGCAGACGCTGACCGCGCTCGGCAAGCACTACAAGTTCACGCTCGACACCAAGTGGAAGGATCTGCCGAAGAAGACGCAAAACGCGATTCTCTACGGCTCGGGCGAGGACGAGATCAAGTTCTCCTACGAGGACGGGGTGCGCTCCTACGACACCAAGAAGCCGTTCGAAGGCGTCATCACCAACATCAACCGCCGCTACCGCGAGACCGAGAGCGAGTGGGCCCGCGAGGAGCTGGCGAAATATTTCCACGACGTCCCCTGCGAGGGCTGCAAGGGCTTTCGGCTCAAGCCCGAGGCGCTCTGCGTCAAGGTCGGCGGCAAGCATATCGGCGAAATCTCGGAGCTGTCCGTGAAGGGCGCCGGCGCATGGTTCGAGACCGTGCCGGAGGCGCTGAACGCGCAGCAGAACGAGATCGCGGGCCGCATCCTGAAGGAGATCCGCGAGCGCCTCACCTTCCTGCTCGACGTCGGCCTCAATTATCTGACGCTGTCCCGCTCCTCCGGCACGCTGTCCGGCGGCGAGAGCCAGCGCATCCGCCTCGCCTCGCAGATCGGCTCGGGGCTCACAGGCGTGCTCTACGTGCTGGACGAGCCTTCGATCGGCCTGCACCAGCGCGACAACGCCCGCCTGCTCGATACGCTGAAGCGGCTGCGCGACCTCGGCAACACCGTGGTCGTGGTCGAGCATGATGAGGACGCCATCCGCCTTGCGGACTACGTGCTCGACATCGGCCCAGGCGCCGGCATGCATGGCGGCAACATCGTCGCCGAAGGCACGCCCGCCGAGATCATGCGCAACCCGAAATCGCTGACCGGCAAATACCTGACCGGCGAGCTCGAGGTCGAGGTGCCGGAGCGGCGTCCGCCGAACCATCGCCGCACCATCAAGGTGGTGAACGCGCGCGGCAATAACCTCAAGAACGTCACGGCGGAAATTCCGCTCGGCCTGTTCACCTGCGTCACCGGCGTCTCCGGCGGCGGCAAGTCGACGCTGCTGATCGATACCCTCTACCGCGCCATCGCCCGCAAGCTGAACAATGCCAGCGAGGGCGCCGCCCCGCACGACCGCATCGAGGGCCTCGAGCACATCGACAAGATCATCGACATCGACCAGTCGCCGATCGGCCGCACGCCGCGCTCGAATCCGGCGACCTATACCGGCGCGTTCACGCCGATCCGCGAATGGTTCGCCGGCCTGCCGGAAGCGAAAGCACGTGGCTACGAGCCCGGCCGCTTCTCCTTCAACGTCAAGGGCGGCCGCTGCGAGGCCTGCCAGGGCGACGGCGTCATCAAGATCGAGATGCACTTCCTGCCCGACGTCTACGTCACCTGCGACGTCTGCAAGGGCAAGCGCTACAACCGCGAGACGCTGGAGGTGCTGTTCAAGGGCAAGAGCATCGCCGACGTGCTCGACATGACTGTCGAGGAAGCTGCCGAGTTCTTCAAGGCGGTGCCGCGCGTGCGCGAGACTTTTCAGACATTGCACCGCGTCGGCCTCGACTACATCCATGTCGGCCAGCAAGCGACGACGCTCTCGGGCGGCGAAGCCCAGCGCGTCAAGCTGGCAAAAGAATTGTCAAAGCGCGCCACCGGCCGCACGCTCTACATCCTGGACGAGCCCACCACCGGCCTGCACTTCCACGACGTCAAGAAGCTGCTGGAGGTGCTGCACGAGCTGGTCGCGCAGGGCAACACGGTCGTCGTCATCGAGCACAATCTCGAAGTCATCAAGACCGCCGACTGGGTCATCGATCTCGGCCCCGAAGGCGGCGACGGCGGCGGCGAGATCGTGGCGTGGGGACCTCCGGAAGACATTGCGAAGGCGCCGCGAAGCTATACGGGCAAATTTTTGGCTCCCGTGCTGGAGAAGGCGCGGAAGCCGAAGCGGAGGCGTGCGGCGAGCGAGGCGGCGGAGTAGATTGCGCTGCATCGAAGCCACAGGGCTGTAGGGCGGATTAGCGGAGCGTAATCAGCCACTATTCGATCGGGAAAGAACCGACATGTCCGCTGGACTCGTACAAACCTACCGCGCCTTCGCCCACAACAACGCTTGGGCGAACCATCGCCTGCTCGCCGCCTGCGCTGCGCTATCCCAATCTGAATTCGAAGCCCCCCGCACCGGCTTCTTTCCAAGCCTGCAGCGTACGCTGAACCACATCTACATCATCGACTTCTTCTACATCGATGCGCTTGAAGGGGGCTGGCTCGGACCGGCAGCCTGGAAGAACGAGGTGCCGTACCCCTCGTTAGCCGAGCTCAAAGCTGCCCAGGCCGCAATGGACAACCGCCTGATTGCGATCTGCGATGCGCTGACAACTGAACGGCTCGACGCCTTCGTCCGGATCAACCGCGATACGAGCGTTCAAACCGAGCGCTGCGACCGGCTGCTCATGCATCTCTTCCAGCATCAAGTTCATCATCGCGGACAGGCGCATGCCATGCTGTGCGAAACGGATGTCGCGCCCCCGCAGCTCGACGAGTTCTTCGCGGAAGGCGAAGCGCCGCTGCGAGCCGCCGAATTCGCCGAACTCGGCTGGACCGAGGAGACCGTTTGGAAATCCAGGACGTAAGCTACGCCAGGAACTCCGGCGGCACATGGTCGGTCAGCCACACACCGTTCTCTGCGCGAAAAAACTTGAATCCCTTGGCATGCATGCTGCCGGCATCGACCTTGAAGATGTGCGGCTTGCCGTGGCGCTGACCGACACGCTGCGCAGTTGCCTCATCGGAGGACAGATGCACCTGCTGGCGCGCCTGCGGCTTCAGGCCCTCGGACAGGATCGCCTCGACAAACCGTGTCGCCGTGCCATGATACAGGATCGACGGCGGCTCCTGCGGCGCCAAGCCAAGTTCAACCGAGACGGAATGTCCTTGCGCGGCGCGAATGCGATCAGTTCCAGGGGATAGCGAGAAACGCTTCTTGTCGCTCTCTGCGACGACGCGCAGCAGATCATCGCGGCCAAACTTTGTGCCGGCGGCATTTGCCTTGGCGATCAGGTCGTCGATGCTGGCCCACCCGTGCGAATCCAGCACCAACCCGATCGTTTCCGGCTGGTGGCGCAGGACCAGGCTCAGAAATTTGCTGAGCTGGGTGTCATTGATCGGCATGGTTACCCTTCCAGTCCCGCATCACTACACTCAAGTGGTTGGCAAGGCCAGATGATCGATCTGGAGGGAGCAATGAGCCAGTCGAACCTATACGCTATTTCGGAACGCGATCCTCGCCGAGCAACAGGTGACTTGCGTCTACGAGGGTCGCCGTCGCGAGCTCTGTCCGCATATCATCGGCACCGACAAGTCCGGTGACGAAGCCGTGCTGGCCTGGCAGTTTGCAGGCGAAAGCAGCAGGCGCTGCCGCAATGGCGCTGCCTGAAGCTGGCCAATGTCAGTGGTGCCCGGGCGCGGGATGGCCGCTGGCATGAAGGCGGCTCGCATAAGAGCACCCAGACCTGCGTGGCGAAGATCGATCTCGACATCAATGTCGATGTTCGTAAGTTGCGGTGAGAGAGCTACAGGGGTCGAGATCGGAATCGAACCCCGTCGATCACGACGTAACGGCCGATCGCAGGGTTGATTTCGATCCGCTCGTGTCGCATGGCTGTCCTCGAACTCCACGAATATTAGCACGCGACCTCACGCTTGTCAGCGAGCTCAAAATCCGGCCTCATGCCCTATTCCCTCGCCATATTCGATCTCGACGGTACCCTCGCCGACAGCTTCCCGTGGTTCCTGCGCACCATCAACGACGTCGCGGACCGCTTCGGCTTTCGCCGCGTAAAGGACGAGGATGTCGAGGAGCTGCGCCACGCCTCGTCGCGCGAGATCCTCGCCAAGCTCGAAGTGCCCATGTGGAAGCTGCCGGCGATCGCGCGGCATGCGCGGCGTCTGAAGGCGGAGGCGGCTTCCGAGATTTCGCTGTTCGCAGACGTCGAGACGATGCTGCGAACGCTGGCCGAGAACGGCGTGCAGCTGGCGCTGGTGACGTCCGACAGCGAGGCCAATGCGCGCGAGAAGCTCGGGGACGCCGCAGCGCTGTTCTCGCATTTCGACTGCGCAGCGTCGCTGTTCGGCAAGGCCGCGAAATTCCGCCGGGTCATCCGCCGCGCCGGCGTCGCGCCTAGCAGGGTGATCTCGATCGGCGACGAGGTCCGCGACATCGACGCGGCGCGGGCGGTCGGGATCGCCTGCGGCGCGGTGTGCTGGGGCTATGCGGCACCGGCGGCGCTAACGGCGCTTCGGCCCGACCATGTGTTCGAGCACATCCGTGACATCGCGCCGGCGCTGATCGGCGTCACAGCTCCGATGCGGGCTTAACACCACCGCGCGGCCGTATTGCTTTTCCATCGAGAGCCCGGGCCGGCCCTCACTCACTCGCCGGATCGACCGGCAGCCTTGCGCGAGGCTCCCGCTCCGATCTCCCGGTTCAGGCACGCAAAAGCCTCTTTCACGTAGACGGCCAAGGGCCGCTTGCCCTGGTCGCGATTCCAACTGTCCATCGCAAGCCGCAAGGCTCCGACCGACATCATGGCGACCACGCGCAGCGCAGCCTGCCGATGCGGCTGCGGCCACATCTGGGACAGCGCCGCGAACACGGCAGCTTCCTTCTCGACGTATTTCGCCTGCTGCCGGATGCGAAGCGACTCGTTCGCGGACATCAGGCGCTCGATCACTTTTGTTTGCTTGTAATCGACCGGGAAGCGGGCTGTCAGCTCCAGCAGGCCGTTCCTTGCGGCATCGAGCGGCGACTGCTTGGTCGTTTGCTCGAGCACGGCGGCACGCAAGGTCTCGCTGAAACCACCATCCTGCCACGCCAGGAGGATCTCTTCCTTGGACTTGAAGTAGTAGAAGAACGTCCGCCGCGAGATCCCCGCCGCCTCCGCGATCGCGTCGAGCGTGGTGGCATCATAGCCCCTGGTCAGAAACAGTTTAAGGCCCTGCTCGGCGATACGATGCAGCGTTTCGCGCCGCTTCCGCTCGCGCAGGCCTTCCTCCTTCCGGGATGAACTTTTCATGACCTGTTTTGCCATGAAATCGACCAGTTTGCAAAATTACACTAAGTGCAATACGTCGATTACACTCGGTGCGACTTCATACAAGGTGCCTTCATGGTGAACGGGTTGAGCGACACTTCCTCTCGGCATGTGCGATCCGCGCACGCGAATGGCGCGGACGCTGCGAGCGGAGCGACAAGCCTGACCCGACGGCGGTTCGGTGCCGCGCTGCTGGCGATCGCCGTCACGGCCACGCTCGCCGCGCCTCCAGCCCGGGCGCAGTCCGCGCCCCCCGCGGTCGTCGACTTCGACTGGGTCGATCCGGCGCGTTCGCGGCCCGTTCCGGCGCGCCTGCACTGGCCGGCGGATGTTGCGCCGGGATCGCGCGTGCCGCTCATCGTGTTCTCCCATGGGCTCGGCGGCTCTCGCCGGGGCTACAGCTATCTGGGGCGATATTGGTCGGCCCGCGGCGTCGCCAGCCTGCATGTTCAGCATGCCGGCAGCGATTCCTCGCTCTGGGCGGGCAATCCCCTCGCCGTCGTGGACCGCCTGCAGCGTGCCGCTCACGAGAGCGAGGCGCTGGCGCGAGCCCTGGATCTGCGCTTTGCCCTGGATCGCATGCTGTCGAGTCCCCATGGTGCCCACGTAGACCGCCGGCGCATCATGGCGGCGGGGCATTCCTATGGGGCGAACACGGCGCTTGTTGCGGTTGGCGCCCGCGTGATGCGCGACGGCAAGTGGGTCGAGGCGCGCGACCCGCGCTTTGCCGCCGCCATTGTCATTTCGGCCCCTCCATTCTATGGCGAACCCGATCTTGCCTCGGTGTTGAGCAGGATCACCGTTCCAACCCTGCACGTGACGGCGACGAAGGACGTCATCCAGATCCCCGGATATTACTCACCCGCTGCCGACCGGCTGGAGGTCTTCAACGCCATTGCCACACCGCGCAAGCTGCTTGCCGTGTTCGAAGGCGGCTCGCACAGCATCTTCACCGATCGTTCGTTCACCGGTGGTCCGGCGCTCAACCCGAAGGTGAAGCTCGCGACGGCCGAGCTCACCCTGGCCTTTCTCGACCTGGTTTTCGATGGCAACGGTGCCACGCTGGCGCGCTGGAACGTGACCTGGCAGCCCATGCTCGCCTCGGCGCCGGGCGCCGCACCTTCTCCCCTGCCCGTCGCGCAGTCCCGGCGCGTGGCCCAGGGAGTGGCGACCGGTCTCGTTCCCTCGCCATGAGGTGGCTCGCAGTTGCGGTCTTGAGCTCGATGGCCGCCGGTTGCGCGGCGGCTCCGCTGGAACGAGCGGGGTCGCTGGCCTCCTACGACGATCTCACGCCGTCCGATGGTCTCTTGACCAAGTCGCAGCTCCGGATCAGCAAGGCTGATGTTCTCGCCGCGAAGACCGCTCGCATCGAGCCGACCGCGTTCACGGCGACCGCAGCCAGCCAGCCGTTCACGCCGCAGCAGCGCAGGCTGATCAAGAACGCAATCAACAGAGCGATGTGTCTTGCGCTCAGCGAGCGCTTCCGGATCGTAGCTCCCACGGAGGCTGCGGACTTGAATGTTCGCGCCGTCATCACACAGATTGCGCCGACCGATGCGGCGGCAGCCGGCGTCTCCAAGGTCGCGAGCGTCGTGCCGTCCATCGTCGCTCCCGGCGTGCCCATTCCGGTGCCGCGCCTTCCGATCGGACTGGGAAGCCTGTCCGTCGAGGCCGAGGCCCGTGACCGCAGCGGCAACCAACAGGCGGCCATGATCTGGGCGCGCGGAGCGAACTCCTTCACCAGCGCTCCGCGTGTATCGAGCGATGGCGACGCCTATGACCTGGCCGAGGCTTTCGGAAGCGATTTCGGGAGGTTTCTCGTTGCCGCGGAGAGCCCGTTCGGGAAGGTCCCCACGCCGCCTTCCGTCGACAGATTGAGCGCCTCTCTCGGTGGTGCGCCCAAGGAAGCGATCTGCGAAACATTCGGCCGGGCGCCAGGATTGGCAGGCCTGGCCGGAGAAAGAATCGGGCTGCCGCCGGACTGGACCGACCGAGGCGCGCCGGAGAACACGATCTTGGAAGCGCAGAACGTCAATTGAGCTCTGGCGGAATGGCCGCTTGAATTCGGCCGGCCGGAGCAAGCGGCCTCGGGTTGTGACGAACTACTCCGTCCTGCGCAGGAACGCCCCGAACGCCCTTGGGCCGTCGCCGGTCTTGATCTCGCCGATCACCTTGAGCTCGGCCGCATCGATGATGCTTAGCGTGTTGCTTTCCCAGCAGGCGACAATGACGCGCTTGCCGTCGGCAGTCGCCGCAATGCCTTCGGGATAGTCGCCGACATGGATGCGCTTGACCGGCTTGAGGCTCGCCAGGTCGAACACGCTGACGGTGCCGCCATATTGGTCGGTGACGAAGCCTCGGCCTAGCGTCAGCGCCACCGCATATGGGCGCATGCCGACCGGCACGCGGCCGATCTCGCGGCCTTCCGCGATATCGATCACGGAGACATCGTCGGAGCCGACATTGGCGGTGTAGGCGCGCTTGCCCTCGGCATCGATGGTGACGCCGAACGGGCGGGTGCCGACCTTGATCACGGCCTTGCGTTGGCGCGTTGCCGTTTCCACCACCGAGACGCTGTCGTCGTCGCGGTCCGCCGAGAGCAGCAGCTTGCCGTCGGGCGTCACCGCAAGACCCGACGGCGAGGCGCCGACCGCGATGCTGGCGACAACGCTGCGCGAGGCCGTATCGATCACCCGCACCGCGGCCGCGTACCAATCGGCGACATAGACCGTCTTGCCATCGGGCGCCACGGCAATGCCGAGCGGCCCGCCGCCGACCTCGACGCGGCCGGCGACCTGCCGCGTGGCAGCGTCGACCACCGTCACCGCCTTGGCATCCGGGCTCGTGACATAGGCAAAGCGCCCGTCGGCGCTGACGGCGACGCCGGCCGGCTTGCCGCCGATTGGGATGGTCGCAACGCCGCGCGCGCCAGCGAGATCCACCACCATCAGATCTTCGCTGAGCTGGTTGGTGACGAACGCCTCGTCGGCGCGCGCGCTTCCAAAGCCGGCGTAACAAAGGCTGGCGGCGAGCGCCGCCAGAACCAGCGCTCGCACGATCAGCTGCCGCTCTCGATCTTCTTCTTGAGCGCCTCGAGCCCGGCCTTGTACAGCCCGCTCACGGCCTTGATCGCGGCCTCGTCGCTCAGCTCCGGCGGCGGGTCGTTGTTGGGATAGCCGCGATAGAACGCGCCGGCCCATTCCAGCTTGGCCTTGCCATCAGGCGCGGGCGAGACCGTCAGGGTCGAGGAATAATTGGTCACAGGCAGCACCTTCACGTCGACCTTGGTGATCCGGTACGAATAGCTCTGCATGTCGGGCTCGTATTTGTAGAGCTCCTCCTCGACCGTCCCGCCGCCCGTCAGGGTCAGCTTGCGCGTCGCGCCGATCTCGTTGCCCTTCTCGCCTTCGGTCTTGGTGACCGGCTGAAGCCAGCTCATGTCCTGGAAATTGCCGATCACCGCCCACACCTTGGCGGGGGCCGCGTTGATCTCGATGGATTCCCGCACCTTCTGCCGCGTCGGCCCATGGGCCCAGACCGGCTCGAAGGCGGTCATCAGAGCCATCCCCGCCACCGCCAGCGCCGCCACCCCGGCGATCGCCGGTCTGCTTCTCATCCTCATCTCGTTTCCTCGTTTCTCAATCTGCGCGACTTGGAACGCGCGCTGAGGTCATGCTAGCGCATTTTTGGGCCATGGGGAGACCCGTTCGTGGCACGGCGGTGGCAAAGCCAATGCACACTATTGATCGGGTTGGCGGACGGGCAAAACACCAGACCGGGGTCAATCATGCCAAGCCGAAATAATTCGCTTTACGCGAATTCGGAATTATCGCATGTTGCGCCTACCCCAACCCGGGCCGAGGGGCGCATCGCGATCGTCACGAACGCGGGATGGGAGGTGGTGGACGCAGGCAGCGTCGCGCGCAAGCGGTTTGCAGGGCGGATCACTCCGTGAGCAGGCTAGGCGCGCACACGACGGGCGCAGTCTGCGTACGGCAAAATCGTGTGGTCCTGGCGCCCGGGGTCTGTGCGCCAAAGGCTTGCGGTGACGTTGCGGGCCGACCGGGCCCGCACCGTCAGTCATCCGCAAGGCGACGGGGGCAATAGTGCATCGCTCCCCGGGGAGAGCACGACATAAGCCGTCAACCCACTGCGCAGGGAAGGCCGGATGTTTGGCTTCACCTGTATGCCGCTGTGCAGCTTTTTCAAGCACACGCTTCGCACAGTGGACCGCGGGTGCCAGCCGGCACCCGGCCTTCCCTGCGCCCTCGGCACTCTCGAGGGTGGCGAATGCAGCAAAGCTCGGGCGGACTCTGCCGCGAGGATGTGAAGCCGCGCCAGCGAATTGATAACGGTCTCGTGCCACAGACGCTGCGCAGCACCATAAGCGCGTTCACGCGCGTCTTCGACGCTATGGTGATGCGCTGCAGAACCGAAGCCCATGCATCCGCGATGCTGCGGCTTTCTGAGTCCCGGCTCTGCGCCGCAATGCTCACGCGTTGCAGCTTGACCGGGACACGGGAGTTGGCGCACTGCTGCTCCACACTCCGTCATTGCGAGCGCAGCGAAGCAATCCAGACTGCTGCCGCGGAAAGATTCTGGATTGCTTCGCTGCGCTCGCAACGACGACCGAGAGAGCTACTGTTAGGGGATTCCCTCACCTACTCCCCCAGCGTCGCCTCCACGAACCCGCGCGGATCGACACAAAACTCACGCATCAACCGGTAATGGTCGGTCTGCTCCACCGTGACAGGCTCCAGGCCGTATTTGCCGAGCCGCAGCGCCGCGCGTTGGGATAGGCCATGAGCATCGGCGAATGCGTTGCCATGATGACCTGGCAGATGCGGGAGTCTTCCATGCGCCGCAGTAGCTTGAGGAATTCGATCTGGCGCGCCGGCGACAGCGCCGATTCCGGCTCGTCGAAGATGAAGATGCCCTGGCGCTGGCAACGCTCCTCGAAGAAGCGCAGAAAACCTTCGCCATGGGAGTGCGACAAGAAATCGGGACCGACCTGGCCGGCGTCGCGCGCAGCCTTGTCCAGATATCGCGCGACCGAGAAAAAGCTCTCCGCACGAAAGAACCAGCCGTTGGTGATCTTCGGCAGCCAGCTTGCGCGCAGCGCCTTGGAGAGTTGGCCGCCCATCTCCTCGCGCGCTTCGGAATGATCGACCGGCTTGTAGCCCTTGCCGCCGCCGGCATCGTCATAGCCGGCGAACGCTGCGATGCCTTCGAGGATGGTCGATTTCCCGGTGCCGTTCTCTCCAACGATGATCGTGATGGGACTATCGAAGCTAAGCTCGAAATCATCCGGGAAGATGGGCAAGCAGAACGGATAGGCCTCGCGGTCGCGAACCTGCGACGGATCGAGCCATACCCGCTTCAGATACGGCGCTGGCAGGTTGATCGTTCGATTGCCTCTTCGTGCCATGACTTCCCGCCGCTCCTCGCGCCCGCGATGGAACGTAACAGGAACATTTGGAGTGCAAAAGCGCTATCTTGCACCCACTCCCTTACGGCTGACGAGCTAGTCCCCTGCCTCCAGCACCAGCTCCATCGTCATCAGCACCGGATTGTCGCCACGGATCAGACGCCCCTCCGCAACGCCGCCGGTATAGTCGATCAGGGCGACATCGAGCGCAGCTTCCAGCGCGCCGGAGGCGCCGGGCGCGATTGTCCCTGCCGTAATCGCCAGCTCCGTCGCAAACGGCTCGGTCACGCCGCCATGGCTGAAGCGCGCGCCGATGGTCGAGCCGACGCCGCCATGGATCTTCGCGCGGGCGATGCCGTTCGTGCGGCAGAACGCTTCGAGTGCACCGGCAAAATCCTGGTTCGGGCGCAGGCGGAGCGCGAAGGCGCGGCTCGTCGTGCGCACGCCGGTGCTTGCAGCCGCGACCGGTCCGAACAGCTTGAAGTTGGTCTCCGCATCCGGCTCGGCCGTGAACATCGCACCGTCGAGACCGAAGGCCTCGACCTCAAACGGCTCGGCGACGACGGTCTCGTCCGGCATCATGTGGCCGCCGCTCGTCTTGCCGTCAGCCTCCGTCCACAGTCCGTGGCAATGAAAGAACGGCGCACCGTCGCGCGTGCCCAGCGTCATGCTGCCGAGCCTCAAACGCGTCACGCCGGCGGGCCGGAACGTATCGCTGTAGAACGCCGCATTCTCACCGGTCTTCGACAGCGCCGGCATGACATAGGCGAACGGCCCGAGCGCGCCATGGCGAAAATTCAGCACGCCGCCGGCGAAGCCCTCCGCGGCAAAGCCGCGCCGCGCGGCCTCCAGCAGCGGCAGACCGGCCTGAAGTGTGAACGAGAAAGCGCGTCCCCTCGCCTCCACCCATTGAATGCGTTCGGGAAGCGGCGCGCCCGGCTGCTTGATGCTCCGCATCTGGTGCGCTCAGCTCGCCTTGTCGAGGTCGAGCAGCCCGCGCGCCTCGAGCTCGTCGCGCACCATGCGCTTCGGCACCTTGCCGTAGCCCGATTTCGGCAGCGCGTCCCAGAAGAAGAAGCGCTTCGGCATCTTGTAGCGCGGCACTTTCGGCGACAAGAACGCCGCCATCTCCGCTTCGGTCACCGCCTTCGCGCCTTCTCGGACGACGCAGACGGCGACGCCGACCTCGCCCCAGGTCGCGTCGGGCACGCCCAGCACGGCGACCTCGCCAATCCCGGGATGGGTCAGGATCTTCTCCTCGATCTCGCGCGGATAGATATTGGAGCCGCCGGAGATGTACATGTCCGACGCACGTCCTGTGATGTACACAAAACCCTCCTCGTCCATGTGGCCGAGGTCGCCAGTGCGGAACCAGCCATTGCGGAACGCCTTCGCATTGGCTTCGGGGTTGTTGTAATAGCCGGCGAACACGGCAGGCCCGATCACGCAGATCTCGCCGCTCTGGTTGGCCTTGAGCTCGCGGCCCTCATCGTCCTGAATCGACACCTGCATGCCGGTGCGCTCGAAGCCGCAGGTGCCGATCCTGGCGTGCGGGCTGTCCTCCGGGTCGTGCAGCGCCGCCGGCAGCACGGTGATGTTGCCGGTGACCTCACCGAGGCCAAAATACTGCACGATCACCTTGCCGAGCTTCTTCAACGCCGCCTTCTGGTCCTCGCGATACATCGGCGCGCCTGCATAGATGACGTAGCGCAGCGAGGAATGGTCGTATTTGCCGGCGGCGGGATGCTCGACCATCATCTTCAGGATGGTCGGCACGGTGAAGAGATTGCTGACGCGATGCGCCTCGATCAGGCGGAACGCCTCGTTGATGTCGAATTTCTCGGTCGGCAGCAGCACGGTGCGCGCGCCGCGCGCGGTCTGCATCAATTGGTGCACGCCGGCGCCGTGCGACAACGGTGCCACCACCAGCGAGGCATCCTGCTCGGTCGTGCCGGGCGTCAGATCGGCGAGATGATTGGTAACGACGAATCCCATCTGGCCGTGGGTGAGCACGGCCGCCTTGGAGCGTCCAGTGGTGCCGGAGGTGAAGAAGAACCAGCAGGGATCGTCATGCTCGACCGCGACATTCTCCACAACGGCGCCCGCATGCGAGGCGATCGCATCGGCCACCGAGCGCTCGCCGAACGCGGCCTTGCCGTCGACGCTCCAGGTGAACTCCAGCGCACCGTCCTTCACCGCCGCGGCGTGCTCGGGGAAATCGACATGGCACAGGAACGCCTTGGCGCCGGAGGCCTGCGCGAGATAGCTGACCTCATCAGGCAGCAGACGGAAATTGGTGGGCACCCAGACCGCGCCGAGCCGAAACGCGGCGAACATCGAGACAAACATCTCATCGCCATTCTTGGCATGGACGAGGATGCGGTCGCCCTTGGCAATGCCCCGCGCGGCGAGCGCCGCGGCCAGGGCGGAGACCTGCGCATCGATCTCGCGCCAGGTCCAGGACTTGTCCCCCCAAACGAAGCCGGGACGCGCGCCATGCCGCCGCGCATTCTGGGTGAGCATATAGGCGAGATTCATGACGCGGCGGGACATGCGCAGGGGCTGCATCGGGCTTCCTCTTCGACGACGGGCGGCACGCAAGCCGTCCGTTCATTGCAGCCCATTTATCGCCATCGCCAGCGGCCCTGCAAGGCCGGCTGCCGCGGACTTGGCCTACTGCTTGAACGCAAAAGGCGTCGCCGTGATGGCCTTGGTCTTCCAGCAGGCTTGCGGACCAAAGCCGCCGCAGAAACTGCCATGCAGATCGAAGCGGATGGTGCGCGTGGCGCCGCGCTTCACCGGCGCTGCCATGATCCTGTAGCGAAGAACGTAGCCGTCGAACACCTCGCGCAGATTGCCGTCCGGCAGCGTCACCAGGATCTTCATAACGCAACCGCCGGTTCCGCAATAGGTCGTCTCGCGATCGCCGCATTTGGTGTCCTGGAAATCGACGATGTAGTCCTCACGACCATCGCCGGTCAGGTCGATCCTGCGCACCGTATCATGCGCGAAGGTCACCTCGCCGCCTTGCTGGCTCTCGCATTCCTCGTTGGCGTAGCGCACAGCCTTCTGCACGCCGGGCGGATATTCGGCCGGATTGAACGGCTTTGCGTCGCCGGCACGCGCGCCGGTCACGAGCAAGCTGAGCAGAAGGATCAGATATCGCATGGTCGTTGGTCGCAACCATAACCGCTATCGTTCAGAAAATCTTAAACATGATCGACGCAACCTCGCTCAGTTCTCGCGTACAGAGTGCCGCATCATGGTCAAAGCGCCTGCCCTCCTTCTGTTGTCACTGGCGCTCGCCGGATGTGCCGCGACTCCGCAAGCGCATCTGGCATCCGATCTCGCCGTCAAGCCTGCGCGTTATGCCTGGGATGGCGCCGGCGAGGATCCCAACCGGCCCCGCGCCGCCTCGCAGCCGACACGAACCTCCAGCCGCTCCGAGCGCAACAGGTTGCAAGCCGACGCTCAGCCCCATTCGAAGGAACGGTGGCAGGCGCAGGATGGCATCGAGGCCGAACAGGACGCCAGGGTCAACCGCTCCCTGGTCATCTGCCAGGGCTGCCTCCGCCCGCAGCCGCAGGCCGAAGATTCCAGGCTCGCCAAAGCGACCGATTGAACGGAACAGCTTCGGATTGGAAACCCCGGCCGGACCGTGCGTTACGATCTCGTGCGCGAGGCCGGCAGCTGCAAGGCAATGATATGAGCGACGTCATCAACAACAAGGCCCATCACCGCTATGAGCTCGACGTGGAGGGTCATCTTGCGACCGAGCACTACCGGCTCGACGGCGGTGTCATCACCTTCGAGCACACCGACGTGCCGAAGGAGCTTGGCGGCAAGGGCATTGGCTCGAAGCTGGTGCAAGGCGCGCTCGACCAGGTCCGCGCCGACGGATTGAAGCTGATCCCGCAATGCCCGTTCGTGAAGGCGTGGATCGACAAGCACCCGGACTATGCGGATCTCGTGACACGGTGAGTGCCCAGGCCCGCCGCTCGTGGCCGGCGGGCCCGCCGTACTTACGGTCTATTGTCCGTGCTTGAGCAAGTCCTGGTCATTCATATCCCAGTCCTGCCATAGCTGGAGAATGCCGAGCAGCACCACCACCGCACCAAGGGTCGTGTGATAGATGCGGAGAAATCCCTCACCGGAATAGCCGATCACGTATGGCGAGGCGATGAGCCACAGTCCGGCCAGGATCGTCATCACCTCCTGCCAGCGCTGCAAGGCGACATATTCGAGCTGGCTGATGCCAAATACGACGAGACCGATCGCAACGGTGTTCAGGATGGCCGTCTGGTGACCGGAGATCGCCTGATCCTGGATCGGGAACCACGGCGAGGCCACGATCAACGCGCCCAGCAGCATCCCACACCAGTCTTCCCACGTTCGATGAGTCTTCAAGAAACCAGAATCCGACATCGTACCCTCCTGCAAAAGAGGCATACGTCTGCGGCTGGCGATCATGACACTCCGAATATCTGGCGACCCTGCCGGCCGCATTCGGGCGTATGTCCTTTCCAGGACGTGGGAACCGAAGTCCGGCTTGCAAGAGCGGTATCGGGAATTATTTGCGGAGTCGCGGGACCATGCTCGCCGGGCGCCATGGCCATACCGCAGTGCGGTCAGGGCGGCGCGCATTTGCAGATATCTCGTCTGCGCAATCTCCCCCTGGTCTCACCTTGGCAAGGGCCGTGTCAGCCTCCTAGATCAGGAGGCACCTGCAGTTCGGAGGGACCCCGCATGGCGGCTTCGGTACGCGACAACAAGGACAGGAGCCGCTTCGAGCTCGATGTCGGCGACGACATCGCCTTCGCCAATTACCGGCTGACGCCGTCGGCCGTAATCATCACCCACACCGAGACGCCGCGCGCGTTGCGCGGGCGCGGCATCGGCTCCGAGCTGGTCAAGGGCGCGCTCGACCTGATCCGGCGCGACGGCAAGAAGGTGATCGCCGGCTGCGGCTTCGTCGTCGACTATCTCGATCGGCATCCGGAGGATGCGGATCTGGTCGCCTGAATGCAAAAGGGCCGGCGGCGATCGCGGGCCCCTGAGGCACTACCCCAGGTCCGGTCAGTGCTTGATCTCCGGCGGCAGCTTGCCGCCATTAGCGGCGAGCTTGGACATCACCTGCTTGTGCAGCCAGACGTTCATGCTCGCCGAGTCGTTCATGTCGCCGCTGTAGCCCAGCTCCTTGGCGAGATCCTTGCGCGCAGCGAGGCTGGAATCGATGTCGAGCGCCTTCATGAGGTCGACGATGGAGGTACGCCATTCCAGCTTCTCGCCCTTGTGCGCGGCGGCCGCCTTGTCGACGATCGCCGCCACGTCGACCGCAGCCATGGGTGCGGCGGCCGGCGCCGAAGGACTTGCCGACCCTGCGGGGGCGCCCGGCGAAGCGGCGCCACCGGCCGGCGCAGCGGAGGCCGGCTGGCCGCCGAAGATCGCGCTGATGATTTTCCCGAAAATGCTCATGTCTGCTCCCCGAAAAGGAATCCATTGGAAGGGCCTTGCGTGGCACTTATAGACGAAGTTGGTGCGCCGCGCCCGCGAAGTTGCGCGAACGGACAGCAGCATCAGCTTATCTGCGGCGAAATGACGACAGAATGACGCCGCATTGATTGCGTCGCGGCATCGAAATTTCACCCAAGCGTGAGGGACAGGACTCGGACTTGGGAGTATGCTTGCCGTTCAGCTCGCGATCCATCCGGAATTCGCGTCTGGTCGGGATCGTGGGATTTCAAGAGAATGGGCGGCCGCTTGTGCCGTTTGCCGGCGCCGGATGCAGCCGCTTGGCAAGGGAGCTAGCGACCATGGCCACACTCTACCAGGGCAATGTCCCCACGATGGCCCAGCCCACGGATGAGGCTGGACTGGTGATCCGAACCATACAATTGTCCGATCTGCACGACGCGCTCAGGCGCGGCTGGGAGGATTTCAAGGCCGTTCCGAGCCACGCCATCATCCTCTGCGTGATCTACCCGGTGCTCGGCCTCGTGCTCGCCCGTGTGGTGATGGGCTATTCGGTGCTGCCGCTGCTGTTTCCGCTCGCCGCGGGCTTCGCACTGATCGGGCCCTTCGCTGCGCTCGGGCTCTACGAGCTTTCCAGCCGGCGCGAGCGCTATGAACCGGCCAGCGCCTGGGATGCCATGGAGGTGCTGCGATCGCCGTCGTTCGGCGCGATGCTCGGCCTCGGTACATTGCTGCTCGCCCTGTTCGTCACCTGGGTGGCGACCGCGCAGGCGATCTATGTCGCGGCGTTCGGCTACGAGGGCGTCACCGGATTCTCGGACTTCATGATGCGCGTGCTGACGACGCAGCAAGGCTGGTGGCTGATCGTGGTTGGCTGCGGCACCGGATTCCTGTTCGCGCTCGCCGCGCTCTGTCTCAGTGCCGTGTCGTTCCCCTTGATGCTGGACCGCCATGCCGGTGCGTTCGAGGCGATGAGCACCTCGCTGCGCGTGGTCGCGAAAAACCCGGTGCCGATGGCGGCCTGGGGCCTAATCGTGGCGGTGCTGCTCGCGCTTGGCACGATCCCGGCCTTCCTCGGCCTCGCCGTTGTGGTCCCGCTGCTCGGGCACGCCACGTGGCACCTTTACCGCAAGGTGATCGCGTCCGATCCGGGCGCACGTCCGGTCCCCCCTCCGCCGCATCGGGCGCGCAAGCCGGCCGCCGACTTCCCGGCCAACCTTTTCCCGTGGCGGAATCGGACTGACGTCTGACAATCTCGTGACGTGCGGCCCTGGCCGGTTCGGACAGGGCCGCGCGCCTTGCTTTGGCCGCGGTTACAGCCGAGATTATGCTGCCGGTCAGGTCAATTCACGGAAATCCATTTCATCTGATGACTCCGACGATTTCTCGTCTTGCTCTCGCAGCCTTGGCCGTCTCCGCGTCCCTTCTCTCAGTCCAGCCAGCGCCCGCCGCGGTTGCCTGCGACTCGGGCAATTTCGACGCTTGGCTGGCTGATTTCAAAACCGACGCTGCGGCGAAGGGCATCTCGCAGCAGACCATCACTGCCGGGCTTGCCGGCGTCACGTTCGACCAGAGCGTGCTCAACCGCGACCGCTCGCAAAAGGTCTTTACCCAGAGTTTCGAGGAGTTCTCCGGCCGCATGGTGCCGCCACGCTTGGAGCGCGGCTCCAACAGGATGAAGCAATACGGCTCGGTGCTGTCGCGCATCGAGCAGGCCTATGGCGTGCCGGGCGAAGTCCTGGTCGCGATCTGGGGCCTGGAGACCGATTTCGGCGTCAACACCGGCAAGTTTGCAACGATCCGCTCGCTTGCAACGCTCGCTTACGATTGCCGTCGCTCCGAGCAGTTTCGCGCCGAGCTGTTGGATGCGTTGCGCATCGTCCAGCGCGGCGATCTTGCGCCTGCCGACATGAAAGGCGCCTGGGCCGGCGAGCTCGGCCAGACCCAGTTCATGCCGTCATCCTGGATGAAATATGCCATCGACTTCGACGGCAACGGCAAGCGCGATCTTCTGCATAACGTGCCCGACGTGCTCGCCTCCACGGCCAATTATCTGGTCGGCTATGGCTGGCAGAAGGGCAAGGACTGGCAGCCGGGCAGCCCGAACTTTGAGGTGCTCAAGCAGTGGAACAAGAGCGAGGTCTACTCCAAGACCGTGGCCTATTTTGCCGCACAGCTCGCACGCGCCCCTTAGATCTCAGCCTAGCCGAACCGCGCCGAATCGCCGCTGCCGAACCCCGGCAAGCGGGCCTAGCCTGTAGCGGCGCCAGCGCATCGCTCATGGGCGCATTTTCGGTATTCAATGGATCTTAAAGTGAATCTATATTCATACAACAGCGTCGCGTCCTATGCGAATCAGGCAGGCATGACTTGAGTCTATAAGCTGCTGGGTTGAACTTGCTGGCCGCTTATAGGCAACCTATTTCCGCGATGACCCAGATCAATCTTTGACATAAACCCGTTATTTCACGGGTACTTATCGCGGACACCGGACGACCTTGGCCAAGCTCTGGGCGGGAGCGCCTTCCGGTTAATCATCCGTTACGTACGCCATGCGCATAGCGCTTAGCTGCATCGCAACATCGGAACTTTCGCACTGCACCACTCTCACCTATATTCATTTCAACGATGAGGCCTCAAGCAAAGGCTGAATCGAACTACAGGAGACTACCAATGCTGCTCTCGCTCATCCGCATGATCCAGGCCTTCCGGGACTATCAGCGCAATGTTGCCGAGCTGTCCCAGCTCAGCGATCGCGAATTGGCCGATATCGGCCTCGATCGCTCGGACATCCCGCGCGTTGCCGCCGGTCAGTATCAGGGCTGATATCCTTCAGCCCTTCACTAGAACGGACCGATAGCGCCCGCCTCGTGCGGGCGTTGTCGCATCTGGTGGCAGAAAACTCGATCTCGGCGATTCCACTCTCCGCCGAAAAGCGCTACCTGTCCGCCCCATGACAGGACCCCAATCCAACCTCGTCCACGTGATCGGTGCCGGCCTCGCCGGTTCGGAAGCTGCCTGGCAGATTGCGAAGTCCGGCGTGCCCGTGGTGCTGCACGAGATGCGGCCGACCCGCATGACCGACGCGCACCGCACCGACGGACTTGCCGAGCTCGTCTGCTCCAACTCGTTCCGCTCGGATGACGCCGCCAACAACGCCGTCGGCCTGCTGCATGCGGAGATGCGCCGCCTCGGCTCGCTGATCATGCGCGCGGCCGACGCCAACCAGGTGCCCGCCGGCGGCGCACTCGCGGTCGATCGCGACGGCTTCTCGGCGGCCGTCACCAAGGCGCTGAACGATCATCCCCTGATCGAGATCGCGCGCGGCGAGATCGCGGGCCTGCCGCCGGCCGCGTGGAGCAACGTCATCGTCGCCACCGGCCCCCTCACCTCCGCGCCGCTGGCCGACGCCATCCGCGAGCTGACCGACGAGAACGCGCTCGCCTTCTTCGACGCCATCGCGCCGATCGTGCACCGCGAATCCATCGACATGTCGGTGGCCTGGTTCCAATCGCGCTACGACAAGGTCGGCCCCGGCGGCAACGGTGCCGACTACATCAACTGCCCCATGACCAAGGAGCAGTATGAGGGCTTCGTCGCCGCGCTGATCGCCGGCGCGAAGACTGAGTTCAAGGAATGGGAGACCAACACGCCCTATTTCGACGGCTGCCTGCCGATCGAGGTGATGGCTGAACGTGGCCCCGAGACGCTGCGCCATGGTCCCATGAAGCCGGTCGGCCTCACCAACCCGCACGATCCCACCACGAAACCGTACGCGATCGTGCAACTGCGCCAGGACAACAAGCTCGGCACGCTCTACAACATCGTCGGCTTCCAGACCAAGCTGAAGTATGGCGAGCAGCAGCGCATCTTCCGCACCATTCCGGGGTTGGAGAACGCCGAATTCGCCCGCCTCGGCGGCCTGCATCGCAACACCTTCCTGAACTCGCCGAAGCTGCTCGACGGCCAGCTGCGGCTGCGCGCACAGACGCGGCTGCGCTTCGCCGGCCAGATGACGGGCTGCGAAGGCTATGTGGAATCCGCCAGCGTCGGCTTGATCGCGGGTCTCTATGCAGCCGCGGAAGCGCGCGGCGAGACGCTTGTCAGCCCGCCGGCTACGACCGCACTGGGATCGCTGCTCGGTCACATCACCGGCGGCCATATCGAGACCATCGAGCCGGGCACGCGCTCGTTCCAGCCGATGAACATCAATTTCGGCCTGTTTCCACCGCTCACGAGCGTGCCAACGAAGAAGCCCGACGGCACGCGGCTGCGCGGCAACGAGAAGACGGTGGCCAAGAAGCAGGCGCTGAGCGCACGGGCGCTCGCCGATCTCGATCGCTGGATCGCCGATCACCTGCGCATTGCCGCCGCCGCGTGAGTTTGCAATGAGCTTGCCCAAAGACGACGCGGCAGAGCTGTCGGCGCGCTGGACCGAAGGCGTGATGCTCAAGCGCGACGTGTTCTCGACCGTCGAGCGCGGCCGTTTCCGCAGCGAAAGCGGCGAGATCGACGCGGTGCTGCGCCGGCTCGACGAGGTGCCATGGTGGTCGTTTCTGCTGGCACGCCACCTGTTCGCCCGCGAGAAGCAGGCCCTGGTGCGGGCCAAAGGCCTCGACGTCGGCCCCGAGCTGCTCTGGGCCGGGCGCCGCGCTCTGGTGCGCGGCTTCGTCGACGGCGTCGCGCTGCACCTGGCAAAGCCCCATGGCGATGTCGCCTATTTCCGCTCCGCCAAGGCCGCACTGCGTCGGCTGCGCCGCGCCGGCATCTGCCACAACGATCTCGCCAAGGAGCAGAACTGGCTGGTCGGCCGCGACGGCCGCGCCTATGTCACCGACTTCCAGCTCGCCGCGTGCTTCAAGCGCCGCGGCCGGCTCTATCGCATCCTCGCCTATGAGGACCTCCGGCATCTGCTCAAGCACAAGCGCTCCTACGCGCCCGAGGCGCTGACGCCGCGAGAGCGAAAGATCCTGGCGAGGAAGTCGTTCGCCGCGAGCCTATGGCTCGCCACCGGCAAGAAGGTCTATCGCGCCATCACCCGCGGCCTGTTCAACTTCACCGATCGCGAGGGCGGCGGCCGTCGGCTCGTCAACGACGCGCCGGTGCTGGCCGAGCTGATCCGCCGGAATCCCGCCGTGCGCGACGCCGCCATCGTCGCCTTTGCCGACCGTCGCTCCGGTGTCGGGCTTTACGCCTTCGTCGAAGCCGATCAGGCCGCGCTCGAGGGCCAGCTCCGCAGCGAGCTTGCCGCCTCCAAGGGACCGAAGCCGCCCGAGCACATCCAGGTCGTGCACGCCCTGCCACGCAACGCCAGCGGCAAGCCACGCATCGAGGTCCTGCAACTGGTCGCCATGAACCAGCTCGACCTGATCGAGCCGATGATGAAGAACGAGCAGGATCGCGCCTTCCTCAAGGATATCCTGGAGCAGCGCAAGAACCTGCGCGACCGCTTCAATTTCGAGGCGAAGCTCCCGACGAGCTAGCGCGGAATCTGCGCCTTGAAGCCTCCACAATGGCGATCGAGAAGCGCTTGGATCAGGAAGGGTTGGCAGAGATCATGGGCGCTCGGGGGACGATGATGCATCGTATGGTTGGCGGAACGATCGCCGGCCTTGTGCTGCTGGCAGGGGCGCCTGCGCTGGCCGACTCACCGGCGGAGCTGATCTCCAGCTTCCGTCTCAAGCATGGTGAGGCCCGCGTCGTGCGCGACGCCACCCTCGATCGCATCGCCATGGATCAGGCCCGCGCGATGGCGGCGAAGGACGACCTCAGCCACGACACACTCGGCCCATTCAATCGCCGCGTCGCACCGGCCGGCGCGGGCCGCGCCGCAGAGAACATCGCCTACGGCTACGACAGTTTCGACAAGACGCTGGGCCAGTGGATCGACTCCTCCGGGCACCGCAAGAACCTGTTGCTGCACAATGCCTCCCGCGTCGGCATTGCCAGCGCCAAGAATGCGAGTGGCAAGCGCACCTATTGGGCCATGGTCATCGCCGGCGACTACGAGAAGGGCAAAGGCAAGAAAAAGGACAAGGAGCCCGTCGTCGCGGTGAAGCGCGAGGTACCGCCCGCGAGCAAGCCGAAGTCCGGCAATTGTCACGTCAAGCTGCTCGGCCTCTGCATCTGAGGCGCGACCGTCTCAGCCGCGGCGCGCGGCTTCGATCGCGGCGACGTTGATCTTCGTCATCCCCATCATCGCATCGAAGGCGCGCTTGGCCTCCGTGCCACCGGCGGCCAGCGCCTCGGTCAGCACCCGCGGCGTGATCTGCCAGGAGACTCCCCATCTGTCCTTGCACCAGCCGCACGCACTCTCCTGCCCGCCATTGCCGACGATGGCGTTCCAGTAGCAATCGGTCTCCGCCTGATCGTCGGTGGCGATCTGGAACGAGAAGGCCTCGTTGTGCTTGAAGACGGGTCCGCCATTGAGACCGAGACAGGCAACGCCGGCTACCGTGAACTCGACGGTCAGGACATCGCCTGCCTTGCCGGACGGATAGTCGCTGGGCGCGCGATGGACCGCACTCACCGCGCTGTCGGGAAACGTCTCGGCATAGAAGCGGGCCGCGGCTTCAGCATCCTTGTCGTACCAGAGGCAGATCGTGTTCTTTGCCATTGGGTATTCCCTGTGATTCCGTGCCAGATTGCGCTTCCGATCAGCATAGGCATCCCGATCTGCATGCTCCAGCTGGAACAGTCGTTTGCCCGAGCTTGCTCGCGCGCGTCATTGTGTCTACGAGGAACCTGAAGATGGAGGCTCTGACGTGATCGACATCAACCAGATACGTGCCGACACGCCTGCTGCCTCCCGGCTCGCGTATCTCCACAATGCCGGTGCGGCTCTCATGCCCGCGCCCGTCGTCGCGGCGATGAAGGGACATATCGATCTCGAGAGCGAGATCGGCGGCTATGCCGCAGCCGATCGCGCGTCAGATCGGCTCGAAGCCGTTTACGGCTCAGTGGCCCGGCTCCTGAACGCATCGCCGGATGAAATCGCCCTGGTGGAGAACGCGACGGTTGCCTGGCAGATGGCGTTCTATTCGCTTTCATTTCGAGAGGGCGACCGGATCCTGACGGCCGAAGCGGAGTACGCCGCCAACTATGTTGCGTTTCTTCAGGCCGCCAAACGCACAGGCGCGGTCATCGATGTGGTGCCGAGCGATGCGACGGGCGAGTTCGACGTCGGCGCACTCGAACGTATGATCGACGAACGCGTGAAGCTGATCGCCATCACCTGGGTTCCGACCAATGGCGGGCTGACCAATCCCGCAGCGGCCATCGGCAGAATTGCGCGAGCACACGGCATCCCCTATCTGCTCGATGCCTGCCAGGCGGTCGGCCAGATGGAGGTCGACGTCGAGGCCATCGGCTGCGACATGCTGTCGGCCACGGGACGCAAATTCCTGCGGGGACCGCGTGGTACCGGCTTTCTCTATGTGCGCGGGGCGCTCCTGCAGCAGCTCGAGCCACCGATGATCGACCATTTTGCAGCGCCCTGGGTCTCGCGCGATGAATACCGGCTCCGCGACGATGCCCGCCGCTTCGAGACATGGGAGAATAATTACGCCGCCCGGCTTGGGCTCGGCGCTGCCGTCGATTATGCGCTCGACATCGGCATGGATGCCATCGAGGAGCGCTGCCGGCTGCTCGCGGGCCGCCTTCGCAGCGGCCTCGCTTCCATTCGCGGCATCACTATTCACGACCTTGGCCGCAAGCCTGGCGCCATCGTCAGCTTCACTTTGGATGGATATGAAGCGGAGGCCATTGTCAGCAGCGCCGCGGCGGCGGGCATCACAATCGGCGCTTCAGACCCGTCGAGTACCCGCATCGATGCCGAGAACCGCGAGCTGCCGCCGCTCGTCCGAGCTTCCCCCCACTACTACAACACCCAAGCCGAGATCGACCGGCTGATCGACCACGTCGCGGATTTGGCGTCACGTTAGCGCGTGCTCAGGTGCAGCGCGCGCTCAGTCCGGATGCGCTGAGCCTGGCCATCACCTCGTTGAGATGGGCGGCATCGCGGGTCTCGATGACAAGCTGCAGCAGCGTCGCCTTGGCCGGCAGGTCGGAGAAGGTCCGCTGGTGCGAGACCTCGATGATATTCGCACCCGCTTCGGCCAGCAGTGCCGCTACCGCGGCGAGCTGCCCCGGCCTGTCGGGGATATCGAGCGACAATTGCGTCAGCCGCCCCTCGCGCGCGAGCTCGCGGGTGAGCACGGAGGCGATCAGCCGCGTGTCGATATTGCCTCCGCTCAGCACGAGGCCGACCTTCTCGCCGGCAAAGCGGGACGGATCGGACATCAGCGCGGCGAGGCCGGCGGCGCCGGCGCCCTCGACGACGGTCTTCTCGATCGAGATCAGGGTCGCGACTGCACGCTCGAGCTCGGCTTCGTTGACGAGCGCAATATCGTCGACGAGGCGCCGAATGATTTCGGTGGTGATCTTGCCCGGTGATTTCACCGCGATGCCCTCGGCGAGCGTATCGCCGCGCGCCGGCAGATTGCCGTCGTGAATGGCGTTGTACATCGAGGGATAGAGCCAGGCCTCGACGCCCAGTATCCTGAGCGACGGCTTGATCGACTTCGCGGCAATGGCAATCCCGCTGATCAAACCGCCGCCGCCGATCGGGACGACCAGCGTGTCGAGCTCCGGGACCGCCTTCAGCATTTCCAGCCCGATCGTGCCCTGCCCGGCGATGACGAGCGGATCGTCGTAAGGATGGACGAAGACCATGCCGTGCGCTTCACCGTGGCTACGCGCAAAGGCGGCCGCCTCCTCCAGCGTCGCGCCCGTGACCACCACCTCGGCGCCGTGATGCCGGGTGTTCTCGATCTTCACCATGGGCGTGCCGATCGGCATCACGATGGTGGCGGGAATGCCGAGCCGCTTGGCGTGGTAGGCAACGCCTTGCGCGTGGTTGCCCGCGGACATCGCGATCACGCCCCGCGCGCGCTCTTCCGGCATCAGCGCGGCGAGCCGGTTGAGCGCGCCGCGCTCCTTGAACGAGGAGGTGAACTGCAGGTTGTCGAATTTGAGCCAGATGTCGCAGCCGCAGATGCTGCTCAGCGTCCGGCTATGGCTACAAGGCGTCTCGACGACGGCGCCTTGTATGGTCTTGGCTGCGGCGTGAATGTCTTCCGGTGCGACCGGAAGGCCGCTGAGATCGAACGAGCTTTGGGACATGTCAGCCATAGGACAGCATAGAGCATTTGGGCGGGCCAGGCGATAAGCCGGCGTCTATTTGGTAAATTCGCGCGATCGCGAGGCGCGCCACAGCGTCCAGAGCGTGCGCAACCGCGAGGTCGGCTGCAACCTAAACGGATTGCGTCCCGGGCGCGACAGGCGCTCGAGATCGGCCTGCGCCTGGCGCAGCGGCAGAAACGCCGGCCGCAACGGCGGCGCCAGCTGCGCCAGCAGCGATGAAGCCGCAGTCATATGCTGCCGGGCTTCACCCGCGAGCTGCTCAAGCACCGCATGGAGATTGGGTGTCTGCTTGCCGGCGAAGACATCCTCCATGCTGCAATCGTGCTTCTCCAGCACCTGCTGCGGCACGAACAATTGCCGGTGCGCGGCATCGCGCGGCAGATTGGCTATGACCTGCACGATACCCTGCGCCAGCCCGGCATGGCGGGCGACATGCTCGGCCGCCTCCGAAGGCGGTCCCAACACCTGCGCTGCCAGGGCGAACAGCGCCGATGAGGTCGCCGCGAGGTAACCTTCCAGTGCGGCCATCGTCGGCATCGGGTCGTTGTAGAGATCGAACTGATGCTCCTCGGCAAGCAGCGACAGCGACTCGACCGGCAGGTCGAAATCGCGAATCGCGCGAAGCAGCTCGGCCGCCACCGGATTGCCTTCGGCGCTGCCATGGACGTGGCCCGACAGCATGTCGGTCCACCATTGCAGGCGGATCTCGCCGGGCAAGGGCTGGCTCACCTGGTCGCGGATGCGAACGATCTCGACGTTGAAGGCATAGATCGCCAGTAACGCGCGGCGCTCGGCGGCCGGCGCGAACAGGGTCGCGGCGTAGCGGGGAAAGTCGTGGCTGCGCACGAGATCGGCGCAGAACGCGGCGGAGTCGGATGGCCGGTTGCTCATGGCACGGCGATCAGCGCGGCGGCAACCCGCCGCCGTTCGCCGATCATGATGTTGTAGGTGCGCACGGCCGGGCCGGTCTGCATCGTGTCCAGTACAACCCTCACCGCCTTGAGCGCCTGACGCAGCTCCGGCGGCGGCAGCCACAGCCCCGTTCCAGTGCCGACCAGGAGCGTGTCGATGCTGTTGGCCGCCGTGAACACCCGATCCAGCGAGTAGCGGTCGATCTTCGCGGGGTCGGTCACGTCCCAAGCCCAGATCGCGTCGGGCAGACAGAGCAGCGAGCCCCGATGCGACATGCCGGCAAAGGCGAAGCCGCCCTTGCCATAGGCATCGATCGGCGCCGAGCGCGGAAAATGCGGAGCGTTGGGATCGCCGGCCATGAGCTTCGTCCGAATGGGCTTACTGCCCTCGCAAACGCCTGCAAGGGCATGAGGTTCGGATCATGCCTTGCTTTTCTTCGCCGGCGTCGCCGTATCGGGCGCGTCTTCGCGGTGCTCGCCGACGCCGAGATAGATCAGGATCGGTGCTGCAATGAAGATCGAGGTGTAGGTGCCGACCAGCACCACGCCGAACATCATCACCGCGGTGAAGCTGTGGATGGCATGGCCGCCGAACAAGAGCAGCGCGAGCAGCGCGAGCGTCACCGTGACGTGGGTGATGATCGAGCGCGACAGCGTCGAGTTGATGGATTCATTGAGCAGCTGGGGCATCGGCATCTTCTTGTAGCGACGCAGCATTTCCCGGATGCGATCGTAGATGACGACGGTATCGTTGAGCGAATAGCCGAGAATGGTCAGCAACGCCGCGATGCTGGTCAGGTCGAAATCGACCTGGCTGATCGACATGAAGCCGATCGTCAGCACGATGTCGTGCACGTTGGCGATCATGGCGCCCAGCGCGAACTGCCATTCGAACCGGAACCAGAGATAAATCAGGATCCCAACGATCGCGAGCATCAGGCCGAGCATGCCGTAGGCCAGGAGCTCGCCCGCGACGCGCGGACCCAGCACCTCGGTGCGCTGAATGTCGACACTGTCGCCAAGCGCGCCACGAAGCTTCTGCAGGGCTGCCTGCTGGGCCGCGTCGCCACCCGGCTGCTCCGCAACGCGGATCAGGACGTTCTCCGGACCGCCGAACTGCTGCAGCTGGACCTCGCCGAGGCCCAGGCCGTCGAGCGAGGTACGCATTGCCGCGATGTCGGCGGTGCCGGACTTCGCCTTCACCTCCAGCAGCGTGCCGCCCTTGAAGTCGATACCGAGGTTCAGACCATGGGTGAAGAACAGCACGATCGCGACGATCGACAGCGCCGCCGAGATCGGAAAGCTGATGCGACGGAAGCGCGTGAAGTCGAAATGCGTATCGTCGGGGACGATGCGCAGCGACGGCAGCAGGCCGAGGGCCGAGACCACGGTGAGGATGGCAATAAGGACGCCGAGCCCGATGAGAACGGTGTGAGTCACGATCAGGCTCCTAGATCGGCACGCTCTGCGGCCGCTTCCACCGCACCCACCAGGCGACGATCAGCCGGGTCAGGGTGAAGGCGGTGAACACCGTGGTGATGATGCCGATGCCGAGCGTCACGGCAAAGCCGCGCACCGGACCGGTGCCGATGTAGAACAGCACCGCGGCAGCAATGAAGGTGGTGATGTTGGAATCGAGGATGGTGGCGAGCGCCCGCTTGAATCCGGCGTCGATCGCCGAGATCGCATTGCGGCCGCCGCGCAATTCCTCGCGGATGCGTTCGTAGATCAGCACGTTGGAGTCGACCGCGATGCCGACGGTGAGCACGATGCCGGCGATGCCGGGCAGCGTCAGCGTGGCGTTGAGCAGCGACAATAAGCCGAAGATCATGGCGACGTTGATGGCCACCGCGATGTTGGCGAACACGCCGAACAGCCGGTAGGTCAGCAGCATGAAGATGATGACGAGGATCGAGCCGACATAGGCCGCGAGCTGGCCCTTCTCGATCGAGTCCTGACCGAGTCCTGGACCCACGGTGCGCTCCTCGACCACCGTGAGCGGTGCCGGCAATGCGCCGGCGCGCAGGAGAATCGCGAGATCGTTGGCCGATTGCACCGTGAAATTGCCGGAGATCTGGCCCTGGCCGCCGGTGATGGGCTCTCGGATGACGGGCGCCGAGATCACCTTGTTGTCCAGCACGATCGCGAACGGCAGTCCCACGTTCTCCTGCGTGGCCTGCGAGAATTTGCGCGCGCCCGAGGTGTTGAACTTGAAGCTGACGACCGGCTCACCCGTGCGCTGGTCGAAGGTCGCCTGCGCATCGGTCAGGTCGCCGCCGGCGACCAGCACCTGCTTCTTGACCACATAGGGCGTCGGCGGAGGCGAGGCGCTCATCAGCAGTTCGGATTCCGGCGGCACCCTGCCCGCTTGCGCCTGATCCGGCGGCACGGAGGTGTCGACCATGCGGAATTCCATCTTCGCGGTCCTGCCCAGCAGTTCCTTCAGGCGGGTCGGGTCCTGAAGACCGGGGACCTGCACCAGGATGCGGTCGTTGCCCTGGCGCTGGATGACGGGCTCGACGGTGCCGAGCTCGTTGACGCGGCGTTCGACGATCTGGATCGACTGCTCGATGGTCTTGCGCAGGCGATCGAGCACCGCAGCCTGCGGGACGCTCAGGCGGATCACCCCGCCGCCGGCATCAGTCACCTCGAGGTCGCGCTGACCGCTGGATCCCATCAGGCCGCCCAGCGGCTGGGACAGCTCGCGCAGCTTGGCAAGCGCCGGCTGCGCATCGGTCTCCTTGGTGATGCGAACCTCGACGGCATCGTTGCGCACGGTGACGCCGCCGGTGAATCCGATCTTGGCGTCGCGCAGGGTCCGGCGAACGTCGTCGCGGACCTGGTCGAGCCGCTCCTTCTTCACATAGGCAGCGTCGACCTCGAGCAGCAGATAGGAGCCGCCCTGGAGGTCGAGGCCGAGCACGATGCGGCGCTGCGCCCAGGCGGGCCAGCTCTTGACTTGCGCCTCGGGGAAGAAGTTGGGGACCGCGCAGAGGCACACGATCAGCGCCGTCAGGATAATCCCCAGCGCCTTCCACCGCGTGAAATACAACATCGACTGGACCTGTCAGATCAGGAGACTTGAGACTCGCGGTGAAGCTCTCACTTCGCCGCGGTGTCGTCCTTGGCGCTCTCTTTTGCGCTTTCCTTGGCCGGCTCGCCCTTGGCGCGCACGCCCGAGATCATCTGGCGCATCTGCCGCACGCGCACGCCGTCGGAAATCTCGAACTCGATCTGGTCGTCGTCGACCACCTTGGTGACCTTGCCGACGAGACCTCCTGAGGTCACGATGGTGTCGCCGCGGCGGATATTCTTCACGAGCTCGGCGTGGTCGCGGACCTTCTTCTGCTGCGGGCGCAGAATCAGGAAGTACATGATCACGAAGATCAGGGCGAACGGCAGCAGCGACATCAACATGCTGTTGGTGTCGCCAGCGGCCGCGGCCTGGGCATACGCAGGGGTAATCAGCATTCGGACGATCCTCGCGAGAACGGGGGAAAGCCGGTCAGGCCCTCAAAGGCGACCGGTTCGGTCAAATTCGCGCGGACTATAGCGGCCATTGCCCCAATTGCAACGCTGCCAGACTGCCCTTTTGGGCCACCTTGCGGCGGCCCGTCAGGCCCGATAAGGCTGCGTTCTCAGGAACTTCGGACATGCCCAAAAACCATAGCAAAAGCCCGGCCGGCAAAGGCCCCCGCACCCCTGCCAACAAGCCCACCCGCCTCGCGGCAAAACGCCCCACGGCGGCGGTCACCAAGGCAGGCCCGGACCTCCCGCAGGAGCGCATCGTCCGCGCCCTGGAGACCATTGCGGCGCACCTCTCCGCGCAGGGCAAGCCGGCGACCGAGGCCGAGTCGTTCAAGCGGGCGGACGCCTATGTCTGGCATCCCGACGGACGCCTCTCGGCGGTGCCGCGCGTGAGCCGCGTCGAGCTGTTCCTGCTCAAGGGCGTCGACCGGATGCGCGACATCCTGATGGAGAACACCGAGCGCTTCGCCAACGGCCTGCCCGCCAACAACGCCCTGCTCTGGGGCGCACGCGGCATGGGCAAGTCGTCACTGGTGAAGGCGGCGCATGCCAGCATCAACGCGGAGCGCAAACCGGCCGACAAGCTCAAGCTGATCGAGATCCACCGTGAGGACATCGAGAGCCTGCCGGCCCTGATGGAGCAGCTGCGGGCCTCCTCCTTCCGTTTCATCGTGTTCTGCGACGACCTCTCCTTCGACGGCAATGATGCCTCCTACAAGTCGCTCAAGGCGGTCCTCGAAGGCGGCATCGAGGGCCGGCCCGAGAACGTCATCCTCTACGCCACCTCCAACCGGCGCCATCTGCTGGCGCGCGAGATGATCGAGAACGAGCGCTCGACCGCGATCAATCCGGGCGAAGCGGTGGAGGAGAAGGTCTCGCTCTCGGATCGCTTCGGCCTCTGGCTCGGCTTCCACCGCTGCAGCCAGGACGAATATCTCGCCATGGTGCGCGGCTATTGCAGCCATTTCGGGATCAGGGTCGACGACGAGACGCTCGAGCGCGAGGCGCTGGAATGGTCGACGACGCGCGGCTCGCGCTCGGGCCGCGTCGCCTGGCAGTTCGTGCAGGAGCTGGCGGGACGGCTGGGTGTGAAGCTGACGGCGTAGTAGCGCGAGCTGTTACCCCGAATTCAACTGTCATCGCCCGCCTTGTGCGCACTTGCGCACTGGAGCGGGCGATGCAGTATTCCAGAGACGTTTGTTGTCAATCGAGAGGCCGCGGCGTACTGGGTCACCCGGTCGAGCCGGGCGACGACACGGTTCGTGCGGAGGCTACGTAAGTCTCACGCCCCGTTGAGGAATTGAAGCGGGTCAACCGGGCTCGATCCCTTGCGGATCTCGAAGTGGAGCTGCGGCGACGCCACCTCCCCGGATTGACCCGACTTGGCAATGACCTGGCCGCGCTTGATGGTATCGCCGCGCTTCACCAACAGCTCACTCGCATGGGCATATGCGGTGACGTAGCCGTTGGAGTGCCGAACCAGAACCAGATTGCCGTAACCCTTCAGCTCGTTGCCGGAATAGGCGACGACGCCATCTTCGGCCGCCTTGACCGGCGTCCCCTCGGGCACCGCCAGATTGATGCCGTCATTGGACTTGCCATTGGTCTTGGCACCGTAGCTCGTGACCACCTTGCCGCGGACGGGCCAGCGGAAGGTCGGCAGCGCGCCGGTGGCCTCCGCAGCCTTCGCCGGCGTCTCGGCAGCCTTCTCTTCCACATTGCTCGTGGCCTGGGCGAGCCGCGCGCTCTGCACGGGCGCGGCGGCAGTGGCCATCTTGGTCGCGGGTGCCGGAGCTGCCGCAACAGGCTGGAGCGTTCCGGCCACCGGTGCAGCCGCGACCGGAGCCGCAGCAACCGGCGCCGCGACGGCGGCGGTCTTGGCGCCGGGCACGGTCAGCTTGGTGCCGAGCTTCAGCTTTGCCGACGGATCGATGCCGTTGGCACGGGCGAGCTCTGCCGCCGAGATGCGGTTCTTGCGCGCGATGCTGGCGAGCGTGTCGCCACGGTTGACGAAGTGCGTGCTCGGCGGTGCCGCGACGGCAGCAACCGGCTTCGCCGCAGGCGCTGCCGCGACCGGAGCCATCGCGGGCGCCGGTGCAGCTGCGGTGGCAGGAGACGGAATGATCAACTGCTGGCCGGGCGAGAGCGCCCGCGGACCCTTGTAGCCGTTAGCGGCAAGGATCGCCTGCGGCGTGACGCGATAGCGCTTGGCGAGCACGTCGAGCGTGTCGCTGGTCCCGACGATGATCTTGGTTCCGCCGGCCGGCTGGGCGGCCGCGACCGACCGCGGCGGGACGGTCGCCGTGGTTTCCAGGTGCGGTTGTGCCGGGGGCGCATATGAGCTGACGCCGCGTCCGCCGCCGGACACCCCGCCCCCGGAGGCAACGGGATAGGACTGCGGGGCAGATACCGCGGGCGGAGGCAAAGCCTGCGACTGGTAGTAACCGGGCTGCGTCTGCGGCCGCGCATATTGCGGCAACTCACGCTGCGGCGGCGGCTGCTGCACCGAACCGGTCTGCTCGGAGGCGAAAGGATTGGAGAAGTTGGTCTGGGACAGCCGCGACGACATGTCGGCGCTGCACCCTGCAAAGCTGAAGGAGATCAGCGCCAGCACCGCGACCTGCGGCACGCGGCGCGAGTAAAGCAACTCGGCGACAGCGGACATGGTTACTCACTCGTACGCAACAGAACTGGTGTTTTAAGTAAACACGCGGCGAGTAAATAACGGCTTAACCCTCACAATAAGATGTTGGCGGCACTGCCGATCCGGGATTCTACAGCTCCCGCGCCACCCCGGGCAGTGCCGGCACGAAGCGGACCTCGACGAGTTCCTTGCGCTCGATTCCGGTTTCGCTGCGGGCCAGGCGGGTCAGCGTCTGCACGCCCTGATGCGGGCCGACCGGGGCAATCAGGATGCCCCCGACCTCAAGCCGCTCGACCAGGTTCTCCGGTATCTGCTCCATCGCCGCGGTGACGATGATGCGATCGAACGGGCCGATGTTGGGAGGCAGATTGAGACCGTCACCGAGCATCACCTCGACATTGTGACAATCGAGCTTCTCAAGCCGGGCGCGTGCCGTGTCGGCGAGCTTGCGATAGCGCTCGACGGTCAGGACCTGGCCGGCGAGCCGCGACAGCACGGCGGCCTGGTAGCCGGAGCCGGTGCCGATTTCGAGCACCCGGTGCTGCTTCTGGAGCTGGAGCTGCTCGGTCATGTAGGCGACGACGAAGGGCTGGCTGATGGTCTGCCCGCAGGCGATCGGCAGCGCGCTGTCACGATAGGCGCCCTCGCGATCGGCCTCGTCGACGAAAAGCTCGCGCGGCACCTCTTCCATGGTCCGCAGCACGGCCTGATCGCTGATGCCCCGACGCCTCAGCGTGAGCTGAAACATCATCTTTTCCGGCGGGTGCTGGTGGGACGTCATTGCTGCTATCGCTCGTCTCGTCTGGCGGATCGCCGTACTGCACCGCAAGAACCCGAGACGAGAATCTTGTTCCGGCTCAGGAACTCATGATATCCTTTCGGCACAGCATTTGACCACAACAAGGCCTTCAAAGCGCTAAGCCATTTGCGAGGTTTGCGTTCGTCGAAACGCGCATTGCGTCGCCTATCGTTATCTGCGAACGTTTACGAGAATGGGCAAGGACTCAACCATGACTGCGACAGGGCTTTCGGGCCGCTCTGTTTTCCTCGTCGAGGACGAGGTCATGATCAGAATGATGGTCGCAGACATGTTGGAGGAGCTTGGCTACAAGGTTGCCGCCGAAGCGGGCGACATCAATGAGGCCATGCGGCTTGCGCAATCCACCGAGTTCGATCTCGCCATTCTCGATGTCAACGTCAACGGCAAGGTCATCTCGCCGGTCGCCGATGTCATCATGGCCAAGGGCTGCCCGTTCATCTTCGCCACCGGTTACGGCTCCTCCGGCCTGCCCGAGCAATATCGCGACCGGCCGGCGCTCCAGAAGCCGTTTCAGCTCGACGCGCTCGGCAAGACCATCGAGGCCGCGCTTCGCGGCAGCTAACCTTTATTTCAGGGTGAGGCCAAGCTGCTCCGAAAACGCCTCGTCGGTGCGGTCGAGCCTGAGCGGGGTGACCGAGACGTAGCGCTCGCGCAGCGCCGCGAGATCGGTGCCGTCGGCGGGCGTGTCGAGCATCGCGGTCCGCTCGAAGCCGATCCAGAAATAAGGATTACCGCGGCCGTCCCGGCGCTCGTCGATCCTGAGGAAGCCGAGATTGCGCTTGCCTTGCCGCGTGACGCGGATGCCAAGCACATCCTCCGGCGCGCAGGATGGGAAGTTGATGTTGATGACGGTGTCCTTCGGAACGCCGGCGGCGATCACCTTGCGCAGGATATCGGGCCCGAATTTGCGGGCCGTGTCCCACGGCGGCCGTTCGCGGGTCTCGACGCTGAACTCCTGCGACAATGCGAATGACGGCAACCCCAGGATGGTGCCCTCCAATGCGCCGGCAATGGTGCCGGAATAGACCACGTCCTCGGCGACGTTGCGGCCCTTATTGACGCCGGACAGCACGAGATCGGGCAGCTTGGCTCCCAGGATATGGCGCGCTCCCATGATGACGCAGTCGGTCGGCGTGCCGCGCACGGCAAAGTGCCGTGGGCCGACCTCGCGCAGACGCAAGGGATCGTTCAGCGACAGCGAGTGCGACACGCCGGACTGGTCGAGCTCGGGCGCCACCACCCAGACATCATCGGTCAAAGCGCGCGCAATCTCCTCCACGACCTTGAGGCCGGGAGCGTGGATGCCGTCGTCATTGGTGCAGAGAATGCGCATGCGGAAGGTTCGATTCCTGAAAGCGGGTCTGAGCCGTCTTATCCGGCCAGCGCCGATCAGGCAAACCGGACGATTGCGGTCCGGCGGCTGGTTCCCTGGCTGGTCCCGCTAGCGGCGAACGCGCCATTGCGGCAGGAAGCGCGCAAGCCGGCCTTCTGCACGCAGTTGCATCGCCGGCACGACCGGGTTCACGACGGAAGCCTCGATGACGCCGAGCGCCTTCAGCTGCGCGAGGAACGGATCGGAGGTCGGCTCCTGCGGAAAGCGTTCGCGTGCCACGCTCAACGCCTTGTCGAAATCCGCGGCATTGACCCCGGGCTTGGCCCGCCGGCTCTGCACGAGATCGTCGTCCCAGAGCCGCGCGATCCCGATGTCGAGAACGCCGCGGAGGCGCTGGTCGATGGCCTGGATCCCGGCCCCGGTCACCGCCCATTGTCTTCCGACCCAGAAGATGTCGCGGTGCAAGGCCATGAAGGGAGGGTTCGCGTGGACGGGCCGGCAGGATAGCCGGCCGCCCGATCTTCGCAACGCGATTCTCGTCATGCCGCGTTTTCGGACGCGAACCGGTGCCCACTTCGCGGGAAAACGCTTTAGTCGCGCGCGATCACCTTCAGCCCGCCCATATAGGGCTGGAGCACGTCCGGGACCGCGATCGAGCCGTCCTCCTGCTGATAGGTTTCCATCACGGCGATCAGCGCGCGGCCGACTGCGGTGCCGGAGCCGTTCAGCGTGTGCACGAAGCGCGGCTTGCCGTCGGGCCCGCGCGAGCGCGCATCCATGCGCCGTGCCTGGAAGTCGCCGCAGACCGAGCAGCTCGAGATCTCGCGGAACGCCCCGCCCTCGCCCTGCCCGGGCATCCAGACCTCGATGTCATAGGTTTTTTGCGCCGAGAAGCCCATATCTCCTGCGCAGAGCGTCATCACACGGTAATGCAGGTCGAGCTTCTGCAGCACCTGTTCGGCGCAGGACAGCATCCGCTCCAGCTCGTCCTTGCTCACTTCCGGCGTCGTGATCGAGACCAGTTCGACCTTGGTGAACTGGTGCTGGCGGATCATGCCGCGAGTGTCGCGCCCCGCCGCACCCGCCTCGGCGCGGAAGCATGGCGTCAGCGCGGTCAGCCGCATCGGCAATTGCTTCTCATCGAGGATGGATTCGCGGGCGAGATTGGTGAGCGACACTTCGGCGGTGGGGATCAGACCGAGGCGCTCGGTCTTCAGCCGCTCATGGTCCGGCGAGGCGAGCAGCTCGCCCTTGATCGCCCAGAACTGATCGTCCTCGAATTTCGGCAATTGTCCGGTGCCGAACATCACCTCGTTGCGCACCAGGAGCGGCGGATTGATCTCGGTGTAGCCATGCTCGGTGGTGTGCAGATCGAGCATGAACTGGCCGATGGCACGCTCGAGCCGCGCCAGCCCCTTCTTCAGCACGACGAAACGCGCGCCGGAGAGTTTTGCCGCCGCTTCGAAATCCATGTAGCCGAGCGCGGTGCCGAGATCGTCATGCAGCTTCGGCGCAAAGCCATAGTTGCGCTTGTTGCCGAACACGTGATGCTGCACGTTGCCGTGCTCGTCGAGACCGTCGGGCACGTCCTCGAACGGAATGTTCGGGATCGCGGCCAGCGCTTTGGTCAGCTCATCGTCAGCGGCTTTTGCCGCCGCTTCGAGCTCGGGCATCGTGGTCTTGAGCTCGGCGACCTCGGCCATCAGCTTGGCCGCACGCGGCTCGTCCTTGGCCTTCTTGGCATCGCCGATTTCCTTCGAAGCTGCATTGCGCCGCGCCTGCGCCTGCTCGGAGGCGAGGATCGCCGCACGCCGCTTCTCGTCGATCGCGAGCAGCGAGGCCGACATCGGCTTCAAACCGCGCCGTGCGAGGCCGGCGTCGAAGGCTTGCGGATTGTCGCGGATCGCTTTGATGTCGTGCATGGCTGTGGTCCTGGATCAGCGCGTAAATAGTCAACGTTTATGCCGACAACTTACGTTGGCGCGCTTTCCCCTAGCATTCCGTCATCGCCCGTGAAAGCGGGCGATCCAGTATTCCAGAGACGTCAGTGTTTCCCCGAGGGGCCGCGGCGTACTGGATTCCCCGCTCCAGTGCGCAATTGCGCACAAGGCGGGGAATGACACCGGTGGGCTTGGTCGCCCTACTCCGCCGGATTGGCCGGCGTCGACACGTCAGTGCCGGTGGCAGCCTGTGCGGCGGCCGCTTTCCTCTCCACCATCGCCACCGCGAGGATCGAGCCCTCGTAGAGCGCCATCAGCGGAAACGCGAGGGAGCACTGGCTGAGCACGTCGGGCGGCGTCAGCACGGCTGCGATCACGAAGGCCAAGACGATGAAATAGCGGCGCTTCTCGCGCAACATTGTCGAGCTGACGATGCCGATTCGCCCGAGCAGCGTCAGGATCACCGGCAGCTGGAAGGCGATGCCGAAGGCGAAGATCAGCGACATCATCAGCGACAGATATTCGCCGACCTTGGGCAGCAGCTGGATCTGCGCGGTCTCGTCGCCGCCGGTCTGCTGCATGCCGAGCGAGAAGCGCACCAGCATCGGCAGCACGACGAAATAGACCAGCGCCGCGCCCAGCACGAAGAAGAACGGTGTCGCGACAAGATACGGCAGGAACGCCTGCTTCTCGTGCTTGTAGAGCCCGGGCGCGACGAACTTGTAGATCTGCGTCGCCACGATCGGGAACGAGATGAAGCCGGCGCCGAACAGCGCCAGCTTGAGCTGGGTGATGAAATATTCGAGCAGCGCCGTGTAGATGAATTTCGAGTTCTCCGGCCCCGCAATCCACACGAACGGCCAGACAAGCACGTTGTAGATCTGCTTGGCGAAGAAGAAGCAGAAGATGAAGGCCAGGCCAAAGCCGAGCAGCGCCTTGATCAGCCGCGAGCGCAGCTCGATCAAATGGTCCATCAGCGGGGCTTTGCTGGCCTCGATATCGGCGTCGGTCATGACGCTTTGGCGTCCTTGATCGCTTCGGATGGCGCGGTGTCCTGCGCAACCTTTGCCTGTTCGACCTCACGGGTAATCGCGAGCGGCTCGTTCGCGGCCGCATGCGCTTCGGCTTCCATGAAGGTCGACGGCGTCGGGGTCTCCGGTGTCGTGGGCGTGACGGGCGGATCGACGGCAGTAGCGGCCGGCGTCTCGGCCGGCTTGTCCAGCGCATCGATGCGAAGCGCGTCGCTCACGTCCTTCTGGAGCGAGCTCATCGGATTGAAACCCGTGGCGGCTTCCTTGACCTCGTCGAAGCTTTTCTTGAGGTCGGCCATCTCGGCCTCACGCATCGCCTCCTGGAACTGGCCCTGGAATTCGGCCGCCATCTTGCGCGCCTTGCCCATCCACTGCCCGACCATGCGCAGCACGCCCGGCAGCTCTTTCGGGCCGATGGCGATCAGGGCCACGACCCCGATGAGGACCAGTTCACTCCACCCGATGTCGAACATGAGGTCTTCCGTTCACGCGAAGCCGGAGCCGGCCCAATCCCTTGCGCGCAGGATCGGGCCGCTACCCGCGTCTCGCGTGCTTCTTCCGGCTCAGACGGCCTTGCTGCCGACGTCGGACCGTGTCGCGGTCGGCGCAGCATTGTGCTCGATCGACTTCGCCGGCTCGGGCTTCTCGGCAGCCTTGTCGTCGTCCTGCATGCCCTTCTTGAACGCCTTGATGCCCTGAGCCACGTCGCCCATCAGATCCGAAATCTTGCCGCGGCCGAACAGCAGCAGGACCACTGCGATCACCAAGATCCAGTGCCAAATGCTGAGTGAACCCATCCTGCAACCCTCCAAACGCGCATGGCCGGGGACCCGGCCGATCTCACCGAAACCTAGGCTTGGCAGACCTCAAAAACAAGGACCAAGGCAGCGCCAATTCGCTGTCGGCGCTACGCAATCTTGCTAGTGTTAACTGGTCGCAGGGGCCCGTATTTCGCCGGTACGTCAGTCCTCGGCGCCGCCTTCGCTGCCACCCTCATTGCCGCCTTCTGGCGGGCTCTCAGGCTCGACCGCAGGCGCAAGGGCGAGATCGAGGTCATCGCCCGGTTCCAGCGGATCCTCGTCCTCCCGCAGGGCCGGATCATCCGACGGCGTCGGCACGCTGAACCCGGTGGGCAGACGCGAATCCAACAGTCCCGTTCCCTTCAGCTCTTCCAGGCCCGGCAGGTCGCCGAGCTGTTCCAGGGTGAACTGCGACAGGAACTCCTCGGTGGTTCCGAAGGTTAAGGGCCGGCCCGGCGTCTTGCGCCGGCCGCGCGGCTTGATCCAGCCGGTCTCCAGCAGCACGTCGAGCGTGCCCTTCGACGTGACGACGCCGCGGATCTCCTCGATCTCGGCCCGCGTCACCGGCTGGTGATAGGCGATGATCGCGAGCACCTCGATTGCGGCCCGCGACAGGCGGCGGGTCTCGGTGCTCTCCCGCGTCATCAGCCAGGCCAGATCGCCCGCGGTGCGGAACGTCCATTTGTTGGCGACGCGAACGAGATTGACGCCGCGCGAGGCATAATCGGCCTGCAACTGCTCGAGCGCAGCCTTGACGTCGACTCCCTCGGGCATGCGCTTGGCCAGCGTCGCGGTGTCCAGCGGTTCATTCGAGGCGAACAGCAGCGCCTCCAGCAGCCGCAACTCCTCGGGACGCGCCTGGGATTCGTTCTCCATCGGCTCGGCCTCTTCTACCCGCACTTCAGCCAGGCTTGCCATGGCAGATTCTCCTTCTTGCACTTAAGCGACCGGCGCATCAGGCGCAGGAGCTGCGTCCGGGACCGGTTTTGGGCGCCCCTTCCGGAAATAGATCGGCGCAAACGCTTCCTTCTGATTCAGCTCGAGCTGACCTTCGCGCACCAGTTCGAGCGCGGCGGCAAAGCTCGAGGCGAACACCGTCGCGCGCTGCGTCGGGTCGGCGACATGCCGGATCAGGAAGTCGTCGAGAACACCCCAATCGTCCTGCTCGGTGATGCTGCCGACCAGCCGCTCCAGCGTGGCACGTGCTTCGGCGAGCGACCACACCGTGCGCTTGGCCAGATGCACGCTCGCCAGCACGCGCGACTGGCGTTGCGCGGCATAGGCGGTGAGCAAATCATAGAGCGTGGCCGTGTATTTCGGGTGCTTGATCTCGGCGATGTGCTCGGGCGCGCCACGCGCGAAGATGTCGCGCTGCAATTGCGGCCTGTTCATCAGCCGGTTGGCGGCTTCGCGAATGGCTTCCAGGCGGCGCAGCCGGTTGGCGAGCGCCGTCGCCATCTGCTCGGCGCTCGGGCCTTCCGCGCTCGGCGGCTCCGGCAGCAGCAGGCGCGACTTCAGGAAGGCAAGCCATGCGGCCATCACCAGATAGTCCGCGGCGAGCTCCAGCCGGATCTTTCGCGCGGCTTCGATGAAATGGAGGTACTGGTCGGCGAGCGCGAGAATCGAAATCTTGGCGAGATCGACCTTCTGCTGCCGCGCCAGCGCAAGCAACAAATCGAGCGGGCCCTCATAGCCCTCGACGTCCACCACCAACGCCGGCTCACCCTCGGCGAGCTCTGCGGGCCGCCCGGTTTCGAACGATAGGATTTCTGCAGTCATGCCGATGCCGTGTTTGCCCGTGCGATCAATGCATCCAGTTCGGCGCGTGCGGCCACGCGGTCGAACGGCTGCGGCGGCTTGCGTGCGGCGAGCGCGGCGTTCGCCCGCTCCAGCGCCCCACCGGCCAGTTCAGGTGTCTCGCCGGCGACGTCGCGCATCTCCTCGATGTTGCCGTTGCAATGCAGGGCCACGTCGCAGCCGGCCGCGAAGATCGCGCGAGTCCGCTCGGCGATATTTCCCGACAGCGCGTTCATCGACACGTCATCACTCATTAACAAACCCTGGAACCCGATTGCGCCGCGAATCACGTCAGCAATCATTGTCGCAGATGTCGTCGCCGGATGGGCGGGGTCGAAGGCGCTAAACACAACATGTGCAGTCATGGCCATCGGCAGATCAGCCAGCGGCTTGAATGCGGCGAAATCGGTCCGCTCCAGCTCGTCCCGCGGCGTGTCGACGGTCGGCAGCTTGAAATGGGTGTCGGCGGTGGCGCGGCCATGCCCGGGAATATGCTTGAGCACCGGCAGCACGCCGCCCTGCTCCAGGCCCTCGGTGACTGCACGGGCGATGGCCGCGACCTTGCCCGGCTCCGTGCCGTAGGCCCGGTTACCAATGACCGCATCGGCGCCCGGCACCGGCACGTCGGCCAGCGGCAGGCAATCCACGGTGATGCCGAGATCGGCGAGATCGGCTGCGATCAGGCGGGCACTGAGGCGCGCCGCAGTGAGCCCGAGGGCCGAATCAGTGTCGTACAAATTCGCGAATACGGCCCCCGGCGGATAGACCGGCCAGTGTGGCGGCCCCAGCCGCTGCACCCGTCCCCCCTCCTGGTCGATCAGGACCGGCGCGTCGGGGGCCTTCGCGACCGAACGCAATTCTGCAACCAACGCAGCAACTTGTGCTGGTGTTGCGACATTACGCTTGAACAGGATGAAGCCCCATGGGCGTTCGGCACGGATAAACTCCCGCTCGGCGGCGGTCAGTTCCGTTCCGGATACGCCGGTAATGAAGGCCCGCGTGCTCATAACGGCCGATTAACTCTGCCCCGCGAGGGGGTCAAGGAAACGACCGTTAATTCCTCTGGACGAAGCAGGCAGACAGGCCTGCGGACTTCAGATTGTTGCAGGCTTGCGTCGCTTCCTCGGCCGAACCATAGGGGCCGGCGAAGGCGCGGTAGACGACTCCCTTGCCCTTGTCGGTGAGGTCGACACGCTTGATGACGGGCGAACGGGAGCCGAGCACGCTGCCGTATTTGCTCTGAAGCACCCGGTAGGATGCGGCGGCGCTATCCTCGCTCTGCTGCGAGGAGACTTGCACGATGTAGCCGCCACCGCTGCTGGTGGGCGCGATCTGCGTCGGGTTGGTCGCAGCTATCCGCTGCGGCGGCTCGGCCGCCGGGGACGATTGCGGCGCCAGCGACATCGGCTGGTTGGCGCTGGCATTGGCCGAGGTCGGCGGATTGCGCGGCGCGGCGGGCGCAACCGGCGCGGCAACGGGCTTCGGCGCCGCGGGCGCCGGCTTGGCGGCGGCCGATTGCGGCACGGCGCTATCGGTCTGATCGCCCTTCACCGCAACGGTCCTGATCGCGCGCGGCGAATTGTTCGGCAGCGTGCCGTTGCTCGGGCTCGGACCCGCGCTCGGCGGCGGCACGGTGGATGGTGACACGCTCGCCACCGAGGGCGGATTCGCATTCTGGTTCAGCGGCGGGAACACCACGCGCGGCCCGCCCGCCTTGGCGTTGACGTCGACGGGCGCCTCCTCGCGCGGCACGATCTTTTCAGTGCCGTCACCGCTGACCATGCGATCCGGCACCTTGGCCGCGGAGTCCGTCGGCGCCGGCACGATCTTGGTCGGGGTGTTGTCGGCCTTGATGATCGGCGGCTCGCCGCTGCGAGGCGAGCCGATATAGGTCTTGTAGGCGAATGCAGCACCGGTGCCGAGCACGGCAAGCGCCAGGATCGCCGCGACCGTCATCATGCCGCCGCGCTGCTTCTTCGGCTCCTCGACCTCGTCCTCCGGATAGTCGCTCTGGTCGGCGTAAGGGTCGTCGGGATAGGCCGGCTCGCGCTGATAGTCCTGCTCGCCTGTCTCCAGCCGACCATAGAGCGCATCGTCGTAGCGCGACGGATCGGGCTGCGCATACGGCTCCTGATAGGATTGCTCCTGGTAGGCCTGACCATGCTGCTGATAGGCCTGCTCCTGATGAGCCTGATCTTGATGAGCCTGATCTTGATAGGTGTCCTGATAGGCCTGGGGCTGATAAACGACAGGCTCGGGCGCGGCAGACTTGGCGGCGTAGCGATGCAGCGGGTGGACCGGGCTTACGGTGACCGGATAGTCAGGCTCCGGCGCGGGTGCCGGCTGCGGTTGCACGTTGGCACGCCGCATCCATGAGGGCGGCGACGGTGCCTGCTCCGCGTGGTCCTGCTGATCGTCGAGCTGGCGGTAATCGTGGTCCTGATAGCTCTGGGCGGGCGCCGCGGGCGGACGCGACTGCGCCGCAAACGGATCGGTCTGCCCGATCAGACGGGCGAGCTCGGCCAACGGATCGCTATCCGCCTTCCCATGCTGGTCGCCGCCGCGACCATAGTCATCGGAAGGAAACGGTCTGTCCTGATATCGTTCGGCCATCGTGATGATGCGTCCCTTCGGGAAAGCCGCGCGCCCCTCGACCAAGGCACGGCTTTCGACCCACAAGGCTTTCAACCAAGTCTAAGCGATCCGGCTTCTGCCGGTTACCCCCGAATTCCCCTTAAGTAGTTCGCCCCAAACTACCGCATCTCGTCCGGGGCATGGACGCCGAGGATGGCGAGGCCCGATGCCAGGACCGAGACGACGCCCTGGACCATTGCCAATCGCGCCTTTGTAAGATCTGCATCATTATTGATAATGAAGCGTAAATAGGGCAAATCGCGCCCTTTCGTCCAAAGCGCATGAAATTCGCTGGCTAAATCATAGAGATAAAAGGCAATTCGGTGCGGCTCATGGGCCGCGGCGGCAGCTTCCAGCATGCGCGGATAAATTGCGAGGCGCTTAAGAAGATCGAGCTCGACGGGGTCCGACAACCGTTCCACCGCCGACTCAGCGAGCCATGCGATCCGCGCGCCGGCATCCTCTGGGAGTTCCGGGAACACCTCGGCCCGCGCGTTACGGAAGATCGAATGGCCGCGCGCATGGCCGTACTGGACGTAGAACACCGGGTTGTCCCGCGACTGTTCCATGACCTTGGCGAGGTCGAAATCGAGCACCGCGTCGTTCTTGCGGTACAGCATCATGAAGCGGACGGCGTCCTGGCCGACTTCATCCACCACGTCACGCAAGGTGACGAAGTCCCCGCTCCGCTTGGACATCTTCACCGGCTCGCCGTTGCGCAGGAGCTTCACGAGCTGGACGATCTTGACGTCCAGCGATCCCTTAGCCGACGTCGTCGCCTTCACCGCCGCCTGCATGCGCTTGATGTAGCCGCCGTGATCGGCGCCCCAGACGTCGATCATCTCGGCAAAGCCGCGGTCGAACTTGTCCTTGTGATAGGCGATGTCGGAGGCGAAGTAGGTGTAGGAATTGTCCGACTTGATCAGCGGACGATCGACGTCGTCGCCGTAGGCGGTCGCCCTGAACAGCAGCTGCTCGCGGTCTTCCCAATCCTCGACCGGCGCGCCCTTCGGCGGCGGCAGGCGGCCTTCGTAAATGTCGCCCTTGGCCTTCAGGAAATCGATGGTCTCGGCGACCTTGTTGTTGCCGGTCTCGATCAGGGAGCGCTCGGAGAAGAACACGTCGTGGCGGATGTTGAGGGCGGCGAGATCGTCCTTGATCTCGTCCATCATCATCGCGATCGCCTTGGCGCGCACGGTCGGCAGCCACTGGGCCTCGCTCATCGCGAGCAGCTTGTCGCCATGCTCCGTCGCCAGCGCCTGCCCGACCGGCTTGAGGTAGTCGCCGGGATAGAGCCCTTCCGGGATCGCGCCAATATCCTCGCCGAGCGCTTCGCGATACCTCAGGAAGGCTGAGCGCGCGAGCACGTCGACCTGGGCGCCGGCGTCATTGATGTAATATTCGCGCGTGACATCGTGGCCGGCGAACTGGAGCAGGCTCGCCAGCGCGTCGCCGAACACGGCGCCGCGGCAATGGCCGACATGCATCGGCCCGGTCGGATTGGCGGAGACGTATTCGACATTGACCTTGGTGCCGCCCCGGATGCGGCCGTAATCGGCGCCTTCGCGCAGCACCGTACGCAGCGCCTCGGCCCAGGCGGCCGGCTTCAGCGTCAGATTGATGAAGCCGGGACCGGCGACATCGACCCTGGCGATGAGGGCGTCGGCACGCAGCCGTTCGGCAATCTGCTCGGCGAGATCGCGCGGCTTTGCCTTTGCCTCTTTCGCAAGCACCATGGCGGCGTTGGTCGCCATGTCGCCATGGGAGGCATCGCGCGGCGGCTCGACCACCACGCGGGAGAAATCGATGCCCTCGGGCCAGCTGGACTCCGCCGCAAGCGCGCGGCAGGCGCCGTGCACGCGTGCGAGCACGTCAGCGAACAGATGCAGCGATGAGGATGTCTGGGGCATGGCCGCCGCCTAACGCAAATCCGGGGTCGAGTCAAAGAGCCGCTGGTGCTCGGTCAGGGCGAAACGGTCGGTCATTCCGGCGATGAAATTGCCGATCCGGCGGGCCCGGTCGCCCTCATCGTCCGCCTCCGACCCCAGCAGCCATTCCGGCGGCAGCTCGCTGGGAGATGTCAGGTATTTTGCGAACAGGTCAAACAGGATCTGCTCGGCCTCGCCCATCACCCGCATCACCCGCGCGTGGCGGTACATGTGCTGGTACAGGAAGCGTTTGATGGCGGCCTCTTCCTCGGCCACTTCGGCGGGGAACGCGACCAGCGCCCGGCTCTGCCGGCGGACATCCTGGGCCGATTGCGGCTTCACGGCCGCGAGGTTCTTCCCTGTCTCCGCAAACACCGCTCCGATCAGGTGCGAGATCAGCTCGCGCACCAGCTCAGCACCGCGCCGGACGTCTTCAAGATCGGGATAATGCGCCGCAGTCTCGGCGATGATCTCCGCCGTCAGCGGCATCACCTTGAGATCGTCGAGCTGGAACAGGCCGGCGCGCAGACCGTCATCGATGTCGTGGGCATCATAGGCGATGTCGTCGGCGATCGCGGCGACCTGCGCCTCCAGCGAGGCGAAGCTCCACAATTCGAGATCGTAGGTCTTGACGTAGTCGGCGATCCCGACGGGAACGCCATGCTCGCGGTAGCCCCCGACCGGGGCGCCGCTGCGGTCGGTCAGCGGACCGTTATGCTTGACGATGCCTTCCAGCGATTCCCAGGTCAGGTTGAGCCCGTCGAACTCGGGATAGCGGTGCTCGAGCGAAGCCACGACGCGCAGCGTCTGGGCATTGTGGTCGAAGCCCCCGAACGCCTTCAGACAGGCGTCCAGGGCCCGCTCGCCGGCATGCCCGAACGGCGGATGACCGAGATCGTGCGCGAGCGCCAGAGTTTCGGTGAGGTCCTCGTCGAGCCCGAGCTGGCGGGCCAGCGCGCGGGCGATCTGGGCCACCTCCAGCGAATGGGTCAGCCGGGTGCGGTAGTGGTCGCCCTCGTGGAACACGAACACCTGGGTCTTGTACTTGAGGCGGCGGAACGCGGTGGAATGGATCACCCGATCGCAATCGCGCCGGAACGGGCTGCGGGTCCGGCTCGGAGGCTCGGCGACCAGCCGGCCGCGGCTGCGATCGGGGTCGCAGGCATAGGGCGCGCGGGGGGCTGCCATTCCGACGGACACGGCGAATTTAGTCCCTATCCATTTGATTCTGCGTATGGTGGCACTTAACTATGTCGGGCGAGGGATACCAAATGAATTGGGTATGACGCCGGGACTATCGGAGACCAGCAATGACGACTGCCGTGACCATCAGCGACCGGGCCGCACGCCGGATTGGGGAGATCCTCAAGGGCGAAGGCTCGGGCGCGATGCTGCGCATTTCGGTCGAGGGCGGCGGCTGCTCCGGCTTCCAGTACAAGTTCGACATCGACCGCGCCCGCACCGACGACGATCTCGTGATCGAGCAGGACAATGCGGTGGTGCTGGTCGATTCCGCCTCCCAGCCGTTCCTGGCGGGGTCGCAGGTCGATTTCGTCGACGACCTGATCGGCGCCTCGTTCCGCGTCAACAATCCCAACGCCACCGCGTCCTGCGGCTGCGGGACGAGCTTCTCGGTCTAGCGCGCCTACGCGCCCGTTATCTCCCTTTCCTCGTCCGTCCAGGCCACCTCGACCGGCATCAACGTCGGCTGGAGCGGTGCGTCCTCCGACATGACGTGACCGTCCAGCGCCCGCAGGAGCGCTCCGACCAGTGCCGGCTTGCGCAGCGGCTTGGCCAGGAAGTCCGACATGCCGGCTTCGCGGCAGATCTTGATGTCCTCGGGGAAGGCATTGGCGGTCAGCGCGATGATCGGCATGGCTTCGAAGCGCTCGCCTTGCGCGCGGATCGCGCGGGTGGCGGCGAGCCCGTCCATGTCGGGCATGCGCACGTCCATCAGCACGACGTCGTAATTGCCCTCGCAGGCTGCCGCGACGGCTTCGGTCCCGTCGGTGACGACACGCAGCTCGATGTCGAATGCCCCCAGCATCTTGCTCACGACCATGCGGTTGACCGCATCGTCCTCCGCGACCAGCACCTTCAGCGGCCGGTCGAGACCGGAGATCCGGGCCTGGAGCTCGTCGGCTTCGTCGCGGCCGCCAGCCTGATCGGACGCCTGCGCCTGGCTCCAGGGCAGGACCAGCGTGAAGCGGAAGGTCGAGCCCTCTCCCGGCGTCGAGATGACGCCGATCGTGCCGCCCATCTGCTCGATGATCCGCCTGCTGATGGCAAGGCCGAGGCCAGTGCCGCCGAAGCGACGGCTGATCGAGGCATCAGCCTGGGCGAAGTCGCTGAACAGCAGGTCGAGCTTGTCGGGCGCGATACCGATGCCGCTGTCGGTCACCGTCCATTCGACGGTCGCCAGCAGGTCGCGCCGCGCCTGGCAGGTCGCCGATATCGTCACCTCGCCTTCGTCGGTGAACTTCACCGCGTTGGAGGCGAGATTGAGCAGCACCTGGCGGATGCGCGCGACGTCGCCGCGGAGCGTCGGCGGCAGGTTCGGATCGAGCTCGACCTTGACCGTGAGCCCCTTGCTCTTGGCGCTGGCGCGCACCACGGTCGCAACCGTCTCGACCAGCGCCTGCGGCGCGAAGTCGATCGCCTCGAACTGGAAGCGGCCTGCTTCCAGCTTGGAGAGGTCGAGAATGTCGTTGAGGATGCGCTGGAGGTTGTCGCCGGACTCGCGGATCGTGGTGACGGCCTCGCGCTGCTCCGGATCGAGCCTGGTTTCGAGGAGCATGCTGGCAAGACCGAGCACGCCGTTCATGGGCGTGCGGATCTCGTGGCTCATCACCGCCAGGAAGTCTGACTTGGCGCGGCTTTCGGCCTCGGCCTTTTCCGCGCGCCAGCGTTCGGTGACGTCGCGCCCGAAGCCGCGATAGCCGAGGAAATGACCGTCACGATCATGGGCCGGCTTCGCCGTCAGCGACCACAGCCGGGCCTCGCCGCCGGCGACGACCTTGAGATTCATCTCGTGCAGCGGCTCGGCCTGCTCCATCAGGCCGACGATGTTGTAGGCCGCTGACTTGTCCTCGGGGCAGAGCATGTCGAGCACGTCGGCGAACTGCGCGCCTTTCAGCAGCGGAAGCGGCAGCTGCGCGACGTCCGCGAAGCGTTGCGGCACGTCGACGAGACGTCCCTCTGCATCGGTCTGCCAGAGCCAGTCGCTGGCGTTCTCCTGAAAATCCTTCAGCAGCAGCGAGATGATCTCGGTCTGGCGCTCGAGCTCGAGCTGGGCCTTGAGATTGCCGAGGAAGAGGTTGCCCTGGGAGACGATGTTACGCGCCATGAAAAATGCGAACAGCAGCAGGAACACGGCGGTCACCAGATATGGGCCGGTGCCGCACAGGAGGAGCGCGCCGGCGCAGGCGATCGTCATGGTCGCGAGATAGACGAGGCCCGCGCGCGGGAAGGTCGAGAGCGTGAAAGCGCCGCCGGACATCATGCCGACCATCAGGCAGGCCAGGAGCAATTGACTGGTCGGCTCGATGCGGCTGAACAGAGCGAGCGGCAGCGCGCCCCAGATCGCGGCGAGAAAAAACGCCTGCCGCAGCATCTGCCGCGCCGCGTGCGGCGATGTCTCCTGCGGCGGGTTCTGATGCGACTTGTGCCACGCGCGCACCGCGAGCGAAGCGGTGGCGGCGAGCGTCAGGCCCCAGATCGCGAGGAAGTCGTTCCAGCCCCTGCCCCAGAACAGGATCAGCACGATGGCGACGTTCAGCATCGTCACGGCCATCGTCACAGGGATCAGCTGGGTCACCGCGTCGATCTGCTTGGCGCGGATGCGGCGGATCTCGCGCTCGCTGAGATCGGCGGTCAGACCGTCCTCGATCTCGAAGCCGCCGAGCCAATACAGGAACGCGCCGATCAGGCCGTCACGCGGCTGAGTTCGATTCATCGCCTTGTCCGGCCATCCATCCGAGGAACCTCTTGACGAACAATGGCCTGCGGCCTGCTTAAGCCGGGTTAATTTTGTGGGAGATTTTGCGGCCGGCTTGACGGGTGCGTTTGCATTTTGTTCTAACCAAGACCCCCGCCCGGAGCCCTGCCAATGCCCATCAGAGTAGCCACCTGGAACGTGAACTCGGTCCGGCAGCGGATCGATCTGCTCCTGACCTGGCTGAAAGAGTGCCAGCCGGACATCGTCTGCCTGCAGGAGATCAAGTGCGTCGACGAGGCCTTTCCGCGGCTGGAGATCGAGGCACTCGGCTACAACGTGGTGACGCACGGGCAGAAGACGTTCAACGGCGTCGCCCTGCTCTCCAAGCTCAGGTTCGACGAGACCAAGTCGGGCCTCGCCGGCGACGACGAGGATAGCCATGCCCGCTTCCTCGAAGGCGTGGTGACGCTGAAGCGAGGGGTGCTGCGCATCGCCTGCCTCTATCTGCCCAATGGCAATCCGGTCGGGACCGATAAATATCCCTACAAGCTCAAATGGATGTCGCGGCTTCTTGATTATTCGAAGGAGCGACTCAAGGAGGAGGTCCCGCTGATCCTGGCCGGCGACTTCAACGTCATCCCGCATGCCCGCGACGTGCACAATCCGGCCGCCTGGACCGAGGACGCGCTGTTCAAGACCGAGACGCGCGAGAGCTTCCAGTCCCTGCTCGGCCTCGGCCTCAGCGACGCCTTGCGCGCCGTCACCGACGAGGGCGGGCTCTACACGTTCTGGGACTACCAGGCCGGGGCCTGGCAGAAGAACCAGGGGCTGCGGATCGACCACCTGCTGCTGTCGCCGCAGGCCAGCGACAAGCTCGCCAATGTCGGCATCGACAGCTATGTGCGCGGCTGGGAGAAGCCGTCGGATCACGTGCCGGTGTGGGCGGATCTCGATCTCGAGGCGGCTTAAGGCCGCCTCAGCCGATCACTCCCGACGCCCCTGCACCCATTGCTCCAGCATTTGCAGGGCCATGGCGCGGTCGTCGTCGGAGGCCTTGGCGAAGGCGCGGTTGTAGCTTTCCTTGATCCAGACCTCGTCGGCACCGGCGCTGTCGCGCGCCAGCGTCAGCCACATCAGGCCGCGTGCGGCCTGCCGCGGCAGGCGGTCGCCGTTGAACAGCATCTGACCGAGCAAGGCCTGGGCCTGATGCTGGCCCTTCTGCGCCGCGAGGCCAAGCCAGCGCGCGCCATAGCGGTAGTCCTCGCGCGAGGCGTCCGGGGTCTTCAGGTACAGACGGGCGAGGTCGTACTGCGCGTCCGCGTTGCCGAAATAGGATGCGGCATAGGAGAACATCTCGCGGGCGCGGTCCGGGTCGGCCTTGACCTTCGAATTCGGGATGCCGGCCAGATAGTAGCGGCCGAGGGCGACGAAGGCGTTGGCCACGATCTGCGCCTGCGGCGCCGACGGGCTGTCCTCGGCATGCGCGTTGGCGATCCGGCTGAAATATTCGAAGGCACGCAAATCGTCCTGGGCGACGCCGTCGCCGTTGGCGTACATGCGGCCGAGCTTCCATTGCGCGATGGGGTGGCCGCCCTCGGCGGCATATTGCAAGGCGGTGAGCGAGGTTTCCTGGGTCGCGACCTGCGGCGGAACCTTGGTGCGCACCGCACCCGCAGCGCCGGGCAAGGTCGTCACGACCGGGATGGTGGCATCCTTCGGGTTGACCGGCGCACCGTCGAAGGCGAACGCCGGCGCGGCCAGCGCAGCCGCCCCCAACACAAACGCAACTGTGGCACGCCTAAATGTCCGCATAGCACTGTTTCTCGTGCGCGCCGCCCGGATGGGTCACTGCCCCCCCGACCGCCGGTCCAACCTGCTGAGCATATTTCCAGAGCGCACCCGACGTGTGGTTAGTCGCGCGGGCGCTCCATTTGGTTCTGCGCTGGGCGAGCTCGGCGTCGCTCAATTTTACGTTAAGGGTACCGGCCACCGCGTCGATCTCGATGACGTCGCCGTCCTCGAGCAGCCCGATCGGGCCGCCGACCGCCGCCTCCGGCCCGACATGGCCGATGCAGAAGCCGCGGGTGGCGCCGGAGAAGCGGCCGTCGGTGATGAGCGCGATCTTGCCGCCCATGCCCTGGCCGGTCAGCGCTGCCGTGGTCTGGAGCATTTCCCGCATGCCGGGACCGCCCTTCGGCCCCTCGTAGCGGATCACGATGACTTCGCCTTCGCGGTAGGTGCGGTTCTGGACCGCCTCGAACGCGTCCTCCTCACGGTCGAAGCACCTGGCCGGACCGGTAAACCTGAGGTTGGACATTCCCGCGACTTTCACGATCGCACCTTCTGGCGCCAAATTGCCCTTCAGGCCGACCACACCGCCTGTCACGGTGATGGGCTTGTCTGCCGGGTGCACCACGTCCTGGTGCGGATTCCATTTCACGCTCTTGAGGTTTTCGGCGATCGTGCGGCCCGTGACGGTAAGGCAATCACCGTGCAGGAAGCCGTTGTCGAGCAGCGTCTTCATCAGAAGCGGTATGCCACCTACTTCAAACATGTCTTTGGCGACATAACGGCCACCCGGCTTCAAATCCGCGACATATGGTGTCTTTTTGAAGATTTCAGCGACGTCGAACAGGTCGAACTTGATGCCGACCTCGTGCGCGATCGCAGGCAGGTGCAGCGCAGCATTGGTCGAGCCGCCGGATGCAGCGACCACGGCGGCCGCATTCTCCAGCGCCTTGCGGGTAACGATGTCGCGCGGCCGGATGTTCTGGGCGATCAGGTCCATCACCTTCTCGCCCGCGGTCATGCAAAAGGCGTCACGGATTTCATACGGTGCGGGGGCACCGGCCGAGTAAGGCAGCGCGAGGCCGATCGCCTCAGACACGGTCGCCATGGTGTTGGCGGTGAACTGCGCGCCGCAGGCGCCGGCCGAGGGACAGGCGACGCGCTCGATCTCGTCGAGGTCCTCGTCCGACATGGCGCCGACCGAATGCTTGCCGACCGCCTCGAACATGTCCTGCACGGTGACCTGCTGCCCGCGGAAATTGCCGGGCAGGATCGAGCCGCCATAGATGAAGATCGAGGGCACGTTGAGGCGGACCATCGCCATCATCATGCCCGGCAGCGACTTGTCGCAGCCGGCGAGCCCGACGAGCGCGTCATAGGCATGGCCGCGCACGGTCAGCTCGACCGAATCGGCGATGCATTCGCGCGACGGCAGCGAGGAGCGCATGCCGTCATGGCCCATGGCGATGCCGTCGGTCACGGTGATGGTGCAGAATTCGCGCGGCGTGCCGCCGGCGGACGCGACGCCTTTCTTCACCGCCTGCGCCTGACGCATCAGCGCGATGTTGCAGGGAGCAGCTTCGTTCCAGCACGAGGCGACGCCGACGAAGGGCTGGTGGATCTGCTCGGTGGTCAGACCCATGGCGTAGAAATAGGACCGGTGCGGCGCGCGCGCAGGGCCTTCCGTCACGTGACGGCTCGGCAGCCTTTGCTTGTTGATCTTCGCGCCCATCGCAACCAGCTTCTCCGGCCAACCCTTTCAGACCCGAAAAATCAGAGCCAAGATTTGAATCGACCTTGGGATTTTCTCGTCGCCTTCGAAGACCGCCACTGCCCTTAAAACATTAGAGCGATTTTATTCATGTTCGGGTGTGGCCAAAAAGCGGCGGCGATGCGAACCGCCGGTGATAAGGGTTAAATCCGATGTGGGTGTTGCACAGACAGCACAATCGTTACCGGGAAGACACGGGTCTGCTTACGCAGATACCTCGCTAAAGTGACGATCCACAACCTGAGATCTTTCGGAAGGCACAGAACATCCGCTCTGGACGACAGGCGGGCATTCCCGAAGTGAGTCGGCGGCGGCCCCACGCGAAGCGATGCGCATCGCCCGTGTCCGGACAAGCTGCAACGCGTGGAGCGTTGCGGCGCAGAGCCGGGACCCAGGGCGACATGGTACGGCGCAGATGGATGGGCCCCGGCTCGGCAGCGCATCGTCGAACCGGACGATGCTTCGCATCGCCGGGGGGACGCTGCGCTGCGTCCGGGGCACGAGAGAGTTTAGCGCTCGCACTCTCCTCCTCGTTGCGAGGAGCCCTTGCGACGAAGCAATCCAGATTCCCGCCGCGGAAAGATTCTGGATTGCTTCCGCCTTCGCCAAAGGCTTCGGCGGACAAGTTGCTGCGCTCGCAATGACGGAGTGTGAGGCGACGCTGCGTTCTCCAAGTAACACTGTCATTCCCCGCCTTGTACGCAATCGCGCACTGGAGCGGGGAATCCAGTACGCCGCGGCCTCTCGATTCAATCACTGGCGTCTCGGAGTACTGGATCGCCTGGTCAAGCCGGGCGATGACACCGAATGTGTGGACGCAGACGTGCGTACTCGGCCTCGCGGCTGCTTCGCCCGAGCTTTGCTTCGTCTCGCCGCCCTCAGATGCAAGAGGGCGCAGGGAAGGCCGGGTGCCGGCGGCACCCGCGGTCCGCTGCGCTAGAGCACACGCAGGAAGAACCGCACAGCAGCATACAGGTGAAGCCCAACACACGGCCTTCCCTGCGCGATGGTCGGACGGCTTATGCCGCGCTCTCCCGGGAGCCGAGTTCCCTCTGGCCTCCCTCGCTCCCGCGAAAGTCACCGGCGCCGCGCCGGTTGACGCGAGGGCCGCATTCGCCAGAGCTTGACCGTAGCAACGACGGCCAGGACCACACGGTTTTGCCGTACGCGCGGTTCGTTGGCGCCGCAGGGTTCGACGGCGTTGTGCACGTTGCCATCGAAATGCCGGCGCGACGAACCTGACAGCGCCGCTCGTCCGTACGAAGCCTCGGGCTCACGGAGAGCAATCCGCCCCACCCTTGGCCTCTCGTACACGACGCTGCCGCGTCCACCGCAAGCCCGGCTCGCGACAATGACGACCTCATGATCGCCCCTCGAGATTGAGCCGGGATGGGCGACACATACGTCATTTCCGAATTTCGGTAAAGCGGAATATTTTTATGCGGGCAGATTGACAGAGAAGCGAAACACCGACGAGACGGCGACGCCGAACATCAGGACCGCCCGCGCGAGCGTTGCGCCTGGGCCCAGGCGACAGCGACATCGCGTGGCGGGGCATCGACGCGCTTGATGGGGGTCAATTCGCCGGAGGCCGAGACGATCGCCGTTTCTTCGCGGCGGCAACGCGTGCAGACGAAGCGGACCTCGTGCGGCGACGCCGACCAGCTCGACCGTTTCACATTGGCCGCCATCGGCCAGGCATCGCAATGCGAGCACGACACCAGAAATCGACCGGGATCGAGCATACCCATTCCATTGGACTCCGCGTCCTGCCGCCTCCTTCAATGATTAATGCATGTGAATCGTTCCGGTGCTCCAGCACCGCCGGCATTGGCTCGAGGGCCCTACCGGTTCCGCGCATCCGCAAAGTGCTCAGCGGGCGCCCTTGAGGGTGCAGGAGGTCGTGCAGGTGACCGTCGTGCCGCGGTCGCACGTTTTGCAGGCGCTGACGCACTGGTTCATGTCGCGTGGATTGTAGCTGTAGTTGCGCAACGGACAGGCCGGATTCGTCGAGCCGGTGATGTCCTGCTCCTGATCGCAGGCCGCCGTCATGAGCGCGAATATGATCACTGCAACGAGGCGCATGGGATTGCCCTGTCAGACATGGCAAATCACACTCACGAGGCGCGCTGCATTGCAGCGAACCCCGGCCTTCCCACCAACGAGTGTCACCGACCGGCGATGCTCGCTTGCTCCAAGGATGCGCGCCAAACGTTAAGAACGGATTTCAGCCGGCTCAGGCCGCAGCCGTCGTCGCGATCGCCTGCCGGATATCGACGGCCAGCTGACGGTACTGTTCCCCGAGCTTCAAATAGAACTCGCGCTTGCTGCTGTCGGTGGCGAGCTTGGCGATCAGCTCGCATTCGGCGCTGAGCGTCTCGAACCGTTCCAGCCTGTCTTCGAGATGTGTCATCGGCGTGTCCCCATCAGACGCCTCATGGACATCCAACCTAAGCCCGGGAAATAGGTCACGGCGAACATCGTTATGGAGTAGCATCTTTTTTTCCGGCGCGGCGTGCCCGACCGCAAAGCACGGCTATTTCTGCTCCAGCCGCCAGACGCCGTCCCAATCGGGATCCGGCGGATTGGCCACAAATTGAGCGATGCGGCCGAGCATCGTGCGCGAGGGGCCGTCGCCGGGGACCGCCTCGAGCGCCGCGTTGAAGGCGGCGCGGGCCTCGTCGAAGCGCCGCGCACGATAGGCGGCGAGACCATCGGCATAATGCGTGCGCAAGCTCACTTGCGCATCGCTGAGCGCGCCCGGTCTCGCCATCAGCTCGAAGATCGCCTGCGGCGCGCTTTGGCCCGCGACCGCCAGACGATCGATCTCGCGCAATTCCAGGCGCGATCCGATCCCGTCCGCGGTCGCCTGCGAGATCAGGATGCGGGTGCCGTAGACCTTGTTGACGGCCTCCAGCCGCGAGGCGAGATTCACGGCATCGCCCATCACGGTGAAGCTCATCATCAGCTCGGAACCGATACTGCCGGTCAGGACCTCGCCCGTGGCGATGCCGACGCGAAGATCGCACGGCGCCGGCATGGCGCGGATGCCGAGCAGGTCCGGCAGCTGCTTCTGCAGCGCGGGCACCTGATCGGTCATCTCGACGGCGGCGAGCCCTGCGAGCAGACCCTGCTCCTCCTCCTCGATGAAGGGCGGCCCCCAATAGGACATGATGGCGTCGCCGATATATTTGTCGATGATCCCGCGATTGTTCCTGATGGGAGCAGACATCACGGTGAAGTAGTGGTTCATCACCTTGACGAGGCCGCGCGGCGTCATGCCCTCGCTCATCGAGGTGAAGCCGCTCATGTCGCAGAACAAGATGGTCATCACCCGGCGCTCACCGTCGATGGCGACCTCCGGCCGGTCGATCAGGCCCTGCACCACCTTCGGGTCGATGTAACGGCCGAAGGTCTCGCGAATGCGCTCGTTGTGCCTGAGCTGCTCGATCATGCGGTTGAAGGCGGCAGCGAGCTCGCCGATCTCGTCCTGTGTCGAGACGGTGATGGGCTTGTCGAACCGGCCCGCCTCGACCTCGCGGGCGCCGGCCAGCAGCAGGCGCACCGGTCGCGTGATGCCGCTACTCACCAGCAGCGCAAACACGAAGCCGACGATCGCCGCGAGCAGGGTTACGACCCCCGACACGATGATGGTCTGGTGCTGGCGGCCGATCACCTGAGACGTCGAGAAATAGACCTGCGCCAGCATGTCGGCGCGGATCGCATCGACCTTCCGGTTGAACGCATCGCGCAGCGTGTCGAGGTGTTCCAGCGTGCCGCGGGCCGCGGCCATATCCTTGGCGTCGACCTGCTTGAGCAGTTTCGCATTGCCCTCGTCCAGATCGCGCCGCAGCTCGGTGACGGAGCTTTCGATCCGGACGTCGAGCCGTGCCAGCGCGGCGTTGTCGGAATACGTCCTGGGGTCGTCGATGATCGCGTTGATGAGCTTGCGAGCGGCCTCGGCCTCCCGCTCGAAATTGCGGTCCAAGGCCTCGAAGTCGCGAAGCCGCGCCGCGTAGGCCTCCTCGTCCGACGGCGCCTCCATCCTGGTCATCACCATCCGCCGCTGCGCCAGCGCCCGTTCCAGCGAGCGGATGTTCGCGCGCGCCAGATGGCTATAGGCCGGGATGTAGCGGTTGGTCAGCTCGTCGAGCAAAATGCCGACCTGGCTGGACATCACCATCGACAGGATCGAGGTGACCAGCATCAGGACGATCAATCCGAGCGCGATGCCGACGATCTTGCGCCGGATCGACTGGTTGAAAATCGGCATAGGTACAAGGCAAAGGTTGAAAGGATGAAGAGAAGGAACTCATACACCGGATTTCGCCGAGGGAACACGCGCAATCTGGCCGTTCCGGCGTCTTGTACCGTGCGCAATCGTCGCGCGAGTCCAGATCGTTAACAAAGGATAAAGCCACTGCCTCTTCCGTCACTTCGGAAGTTCCCCAGTTCCAATCCGTATTTTGCCGCATTGTTGCGACAGCCTGAGGATGCGACACGATGCCGACGCATCGTTCGGTACTTTGATTCGCAAGCCGCATGTCGCGGACCTTGGTTTGTAATGGTTTTCGCAGGGGGGACCATCCAATGAACCAGTGCCTACGCTCGCTCGCGTGTGTCGTTGCCGTGGCCGCGATGGCCCTCCTTCCCACCGAGCTTGCGGCGAAGAGCAGTCAAAAATCATCCGCACCGAAGAAGACGCATGAGGCGAAAGCGGGCAAGCACCGCCACGCCTCCGCCGGCAAAGCGCGGCACGGCAAGCACGCCGAGGCCAAGCGCAAATCGAAGAAGGCGGTCGAGGAGCCCGCGGCCAAGCCGCCGCTGACCGGCGATCTTGCCGCGCTCAAGGACGCCATCGACCTGACGCGCAAGGGCAAGACCGAAGACGCGAGCGCTGCGCGCGACCGCATCACGGACCCTGCCGGACAGAAGCTCGCCGACTGGTTCATGCTGCGCCATCCCGACAGTACCGCGAATTTCAAGCGCTACGCCGCCTTCCTCGCCGCCAATCCCGGTTGGCCGAGCAGCGCCCTGCTTCGCCGCCGTGCCGAGGCACGGCTGTGGCAGGAGAAGGCCGACGCGGCCATCGTGCACAAGTTCACGATGGATCGCCCGACCAGCGCCAAGGGCAAGTTCGCACTCGCGCGCGTCCTGCTCGCCGAAGGTGAGACCGACAGGGCTGCGCGGCTGGTCCGGGAAACCTGGCGCGCGGAGGAACTGTCCGAGCGGAGCGAAGAGGACTCCTATGCGGCGTTCGGCGACCTTCTGTCCGCCGACGATCACCGCGCGCGCATGGACAAGCGCCTCGGCGCCAAGGATTATGCAGGCGCGCGGCGCGCGGCGAAGCGGCTCGGCGAGGACGCGCTCGCGATCGTGAAGGCCTGCGCCGCCGTCACCGGCAAGGCGAGCAAGGCCAAGGATCTGCTCGAGGACGTCGCGGCCGAGGAGCGACGCGATCTCGGTTACGTGCTGTGCCGCGCGCAGTGGCATCTTCAGAACGACCGCATCGACGACGCGGCCGAGGTGATCCTCGCTGCCAAGCCCGACATGATGGCCGCGCAGGACACCGATGCCTGGTGGCGCGAGCGCCGCATGCTGGCGCGCAAGCTGCTCGATCAGGGCAAGGCCAGGATCGCCTATGACGTGGTGCACACGGCCGCGGTGCCGGAAAAGGAGGTCTACCGCGTCGACTATCACTTCATGTGCGGCTGGATCGCGCTACGCTATCTCGACGATCCCAAGACGGCGATGGTGCATTTCGCCTCGATCGACGCTGGCTCGTCCAATCCGATCGCGCTGTCGCGGGCGCATTACTGGCGCGGCCGCGCGGCCGAAGCCATGGGCGCGGCGGCCGACGCGCGCATGAGCTACCGGGCGGCGGCGCGCTATCACACCGCCTATTACGGCCAGCTCGCCCGCGCCAGGCTCGGCCTCGACGGCATCGAACTGCGTCCGCCCTCGCCGGTGCTGGCCTCGGCCGATGCGCAGCTTGCGGACGAGCGCGTGCGCGCCGCCGACATGCTCTACGGCATCGGCGAGCGCGACATGGTGTTCTATTACGCCGAGGATTTCGCCAAAGAGAGCACCGACGTCGCCGCGCTGGAAGCGCTCGGCGAGCTTGCGGGCCGGCGCAACGATGCGCGCGTGATGCTGGAGGTCGGCAAGACCGCGCTGGCGCGCGGGCTCGCGCTCGACTATTACGCCTTCCCGACCATCGGCATCCCCGAGCACAAGCAGGTCGCACCGGCGATCGAGACCAGCGTGATCTATTCGGTGGCACGCACCGAGAGCTCGTTCGAGCAGCGCGACAAGTCGCATGCCAACGCGGTCGGGCTGATGCAGGTGACGCCGGAAGCGGGACGCGACACCGCGAAGCGCTTCGGCCTGACTTACGACTGGGACAGGATGGTCTCCGACCCCGTCTACAACACGCAGATGGGCGCCGCCGAGCTCAGCGCGCTGTTCTCGGAATATCGCGGTAACCAGATCATGACCTTCGCCGGATACAATGCCGGCCGCGGCCGCGTGCGTGAATGGGTGCAGAAGCGCGGTGATCCCCGGGACCCCAACATCGATCCGGTCGACTGGGTCGAGCGCATCCCGCTGTCCGAGACGCGCAACTACGTCCAGCGCGTGATGGAGAACGTGCTGGTCTACCGGGCAAGGTTCGAGGGCAGCAGCATGATCGCCGGCAAGAGCGACCAGCGCGTGGTGACGCACGAGGCCAGCGCAACGGAGCCAGCGGCGGCCGCAGCACCCATTCCCTGATCAACGCCGCCGGGGCTGGACGCGGCGCCTGCAAGAATACGGTGCTGCGGCTTCTACGCGCGTGCAGCCGCGCAGCTAAAGCGCGATGCGATTAGGATGAATCGTCATCGCGCTTTACGTTATTGTTTGAGCATGATCGTTTCGGAAAACCGCTTCACACTTTTCCGGATCATGCTCTAGGTGTCACCTCCTTCCATCGTGATCGGGTCGCGACTGTCCAAATAGGCGCCGGTCAAAGCTCTCGCGAAGGTCCAGGCAGTGATCGTGCAGCCCCAGCACCAGACGGCACTCATCACCGTCAACGTCTGGATCATGCTGCCAGCGGCGAGCTCGACCTTGCCGGCAATTGGTTCCGTCCGCCCAGGCACCGGCCACTGCATGAACAGCGTGGAGAATTCGCCGCGCCGGTAACAATCGTCGTCACAGTAACGGCGCTGCGTCCGCGCATGGCGGACATAGCCGGAGCGGAGCGACCGCGAGCATGTGCTGCACGCGGCCGCGTGCAACGGCGGCTCGTGATTGACCACCACGAATTTCATGAAGCCGCTCTCACGCCATCTTTGGCGAGCGTCTCGCAGAACAGCGCGTAGCACTGATGATCGCAGTAAGGCAGACGGGTCGCAATCTCGCGCAAATAGCTGCCGCTGATCGGCTCGCAGCACTGCATGCACGAGGTCTGCCGGAAGGGGGTCCGGCCGTTGACCAGCACGAAAGCGAATCTCATGTGGCACCTCCCAAAGCGAAGCAGTAAACGCTGTCGAGCGGAGACAGTGCGGGCGGTGGAGCGCACAGATGGTTCCGGCCGTCCGGATTATCCCTGTTTCGCTCCACCTTTTGCGGTGGGATCAGAATGTATCTCCCGTCCTCCCGGCGCCGCGCATAGATCTGGCCGTCGATGTACTTGATGTCGGTCGGATAACAGTCGGCGCTGTTGCAACAACTGAGGCTCGGGTTATCAGGCATGTGCCAGGTGGAATAGAACTTTTCGTGCAGCGCCTGGTCCTGGGGTGGGTGCTTGCGATGAACGGCACCGTGTCCCGTCTCCTGTGCCTGGCCGGCCGCGATGGGGGCGATGAGAACGATCCAGCAGAAGAGCTTGCATGAGCGGTTCAACGCACGGCCTCCCGGATCAACTCTCCAATCCAGCCTTATGCGACCTGGGCCCGAAACAACCACCGGCGGTCGCGTTCGCTTCGCGTGCGGAAACGATCAACGCACTTCTTGGAGCAGAGCGCCGTGCGCCAGGAATAGTAGCGGATCAGGCCAAACTTGCCGCCGCACACCGCACAGCCCTTGACTGAGGAGCAACTTTCGGACGCCGATGGGCGACGCTCAGGAAGTACCGACATATCGCACATTGCTGTCTCCCTCTGTTGCTTGCGCTTTTCTCGGCTGTTCGCTTCGACACTCCCGATGGTCGAGAGGCTAGTCCGCCGGGCACGAAACGCTCAATTGTACGGAGGTAAAATGGCCGACATGTCTAGGCATGGAGGAGCTATACCTAAGTTTGTCCCGTATTCGCCCGGGCCCACGCGGCCCGAGTTCAACGAGACGGCGCACGACGCACCGGCTGCACGGTCACCGTGAAACCTTGGCCGGCATGGTGTCCTTGATGCGCCGCAAGGGACCCGGCGGCGAGCGGACAGTCCAAAGGCGAACGTCATGATAGCCGACCCGACTTTGGCTGGAATTGCTCCTCTCGCCGCAACGTGCTCTACTTCTGTTCACGCAGAGAGCGCCGGGAGCGCCAGCGATGAAGCCTGGCCGGGCAGCGACGTTCGGGAAGTCAGCCGCGCAATTCCTCGTAGGCTGCCTGAGGCAAGCTGTTCCCGCCAAGCAGCGCACTGATCCTAATGCTGCCGACTTGCTCGAGGCCGTCAAGCAGTGGCAGCAGGTCTTCGAGCACACGCCGGTCATGTACTTCATGGTCGATCCGGCCGGTACCGTGATCAACGTGAACACATTCGGCGCCGAGCAGCTGGGCTACACGCCGGCGGAGTTGATCGGCCGATCCGTGCTGGATGTCTTCCTCGCGGAAGATCGCGCCACTGTCCGCGCCTGTGTCGCGTTGTGCCTCAAGACCCTTGATCAGTCACACACCTGGGAAATCCGGAAGGTTCGCAAGGACGGCTCGAAGTTATGGGTGCGCGAGAACGCCAAGGCCATGCTGCGGGCCAATGGCGGGCCGATCGTGCTGGTCGCCTGCGAGAACATCACCGAACGGAAGGAGGCCGAGAACGCGCTGCGACAGAGCGAGGCTTATCTCGCCCAGGCGCAGGAATTGAGCCACACTGGTAGTTTTGGCTGGAAGGCCGCAACCCGCGAGATCACCTGGTCCAAGGAGACCTATCACATCTTCGAATGCGAGGAAGGGACGAAGCCCGCGATCCCCTTCATGCTCCAGCGGATCCATCCGGAGGACCGGCTCGCTGTGCAGCAGACGACGGGCCGGGCGGCGCGCGAGGGCAAGGACTATGATCACGAATACCGGCTGGTGATGCCCGACGGTTCCATCAAATACGTCCGAGCGGTGGCACGGGCAACGCGAGATGCGAGCGGTCGCGTTGAGTTCGTCGGATCGGTCACCGACATCACCGCGACCAAGGAGGCAGAACGCAGGCTTCGTGACAGCGAGCAGCGCTTTCGCGACTATGCCGAAACCGCGTCTGACTGGTTCTGGGAAACCGGGCCGGACCACCGGGTCACCCAGATATCCGAGCACTCCGATACCAACACCGCCCCCGCCGGCCTGATCGGGCTCACGCGTTGGGACATTGCGCCCGACGCCGCTCTCGAGCCCGAAAAATGGCGACAACATCGAGCGGCGCTCGACGCCCACGTCCCGTTCCGCGACTTGGTGTACCGCAGCAAAGACCGTAGTGGGCAGCCGATCTACGTCCGGACCAGCGGCAAGCCCTTCTTCGACGCGGACGGCACTTTCCTGGGCTACCGTGGCGTTTGCACGGACGTAACCGCCGCCATCCGGGCCAACCAAGCCGAAGACGCGCTGCGCAAGGCCCAGGCCGAGCTCGCCCATGTGACACGTGTCACGACACTGGGTGAGCTGACCGCTTCGATTGCCCACGAAATCAATCAGCCGCTCGCTGCAGTGATCGCAAACGCCGACGCCTGCCTCGCCTGGCTGCAGCGCAGTCCGCCGGATCTCAAAGCGGCCCGCCGCTCGGTCGAGTGGATCATCGAGGACGGCAGGCGTGCCGGCGACGTGATCCGTCACGTTCGGGCGCTCGCCAAGCGTTCTGACATCGAGATGGTTCCGCTCGACGCCAATGCGGTCGTGCGGGAGGCCGTCGCGCTGGTTCAACGCGAGATGGCCAGCCACGCCGTGTCCGTCCGCATGGAGCTGTCGTCGGCACTGCCGAGGATCTTTGGCGATCGCATCCAATTGCAGCAGGTCCTGATCAACCTGATCATGAACGGGATCGAGGCCATGGCAGACGTCCACGATCGCCCGCGCGAGCTGGCGATTCGCTCACAGGCGAGCGGCGATAGCGCGATGCAGGTGAGCGTTTCCGACTGCGGAACCGGCATCAGCGAACAGGCGATAGACCGCCTGTTCACGCCGTTCTTCACCACGAAGTCCTCCGGCATGGGCATGGGCCTGTCGATCTGTCGATCGATCATCGAGGCCCATGGCGGACGACTTTCCGCCATACCAAATCAGGAGCGCGGCGCGACTTTTCAGATCACCTTGCCTCTCCACCGAGAGGAAGCATCGTGACCGAGCGCGCGGAATCTTCGCCGCCGCAGAAGGACGGCGATCAGCCCCTTGTCCTCATCGTCGACGACGACGCGTCCATGCGCCGTGCGCTCACCAATCTGTTCGAGTCGGTCGGTCTCAAGGTCGAAGCATTCGGCTCGGCGCCGCAGCTCCTCCAGGCCAAGCCGCCAGACGTCCCGAGCTGCCTGGTGCTCGACATCCGCCTGCCCGGAACGAGCGGCCTCGAGCTGCAGGCCGACCTTGCAAAGGCAAATATCCACACGCCTATCATCTTCATTACCGGTCATGGCGATATCCCCATGACGGTTCGGGCCATGAAGAGCGGGGCGATCGACTTCTTGACCAAGCCGGTCCGCGATCAGGACATTCTCGACGCAGTTCAGGCCGCGATCGAGCGAGACCGCAAGCGCCGCGACCTCAACAGGCTGGTCTCGACGGTCAGATCACGCTTCGAGTCACTGTCCTCGCGGGAGCGAGACGTATTGTCACTGGTGACGTCCGGCCTGATGAACAAGCAGGTCGCCGCCCAGCTCGGATTGGCCGAAATCACCGTCAAGATCTACCGCGGCCAGATCATGCGGAAGATGGGCGCGAAGTCGCTGGCCGATCTCGTGAGAATGAGCGAGGCGCTCGGGATTGGCCCGAACAAGCCCGATGCACAAACCTAAGTATGAGTTTCCAATCGTGACCGGCAGGTCCACCTTGCGCCTTTATGTTCTAGCCGTGGCGACGGCAAGCGTAATTCCCGGCGAGGAGCGGACGTCTTGTCAGTGGCTTCGGTCATCTCGGTGCTTGACGACGACCCCTACGTTCGGGCCGCGATCAACAATCTCCTGGAATCGCGCGGATACAACGTCCACACATTCGCCTCGGCGGAAGAGTTCCTGAGCTCGACCGATTCGAGCGACACCTCATGCGTGATCGCCGACGTGCAGATGCCGCTGATGAGCGGAATCGATCTGTTGACGCAAATGCGGGCGCAGGGGTCGGCTACGCCGTTCATATTCATCACAGCTTTCCCGGATGAGGGCGTGCGTGTGCGGGCGCTCGATGCGGGCGCAATCTGTTTTCTCGGTAAGCCGTTCGCCGCCTCGGATCTGATGCAATGCCTGGACCGTGCGCTGGCACCAGGTCACCAAACCACGTCGTGAGCGCCCCGCCGCCAGCAAACGCGGCGGTGACGCCGCGAGGAGTGCGCCGCCCGGTTCAATCCACCTTGATGTTCGCCGCCTTGATGATCGGCCACCATTTGGCGATCTCGGCCCTTTGCCGCCTGCCGAGCGCTTCGGGCGTGAGCTGATCCTTGGGTGTCATCTCGAGACCCTGGCTTTCGAGCTGCTTGCGCACCGCAGGATCGTTCAGCGCCTCTACGGCCGCGGCGTTGAGCTTTGCGACGATCTCCTTCGGTGTGCCCTTCGGCACCCACATGCCCGACCACAGCGTCATGTTGAAGCCTTTCAAGCCCGCCTCCTCCGCGGTCGGGATCTCGGGTGCGGAGGCGAGGCGTTTGTCGTCGGTGACGGCATAGGCGCGGATGGTGCCGGCGCGGACCTGGCTGATGGAATTGGAGGTCTGGTCGACGATGATGTCGATCTGGCCGGCGATGAGATCGTTCAATGCCGGTGCAGTGCCGCGATACGGCACGTATTGCAACTTGATGCCGGAGACGCTCTCGAAATAGACGCCGGCGATGTGGCTGCCGGAGCCTGCGCCGGCCGTGCCGGCGGTCGGCGGCGACGGCCGCGACTTCAGCCAGTCGATCAGCTCCTTCAGCGAGGTCGCGGGCACCGCATTCTTGCTGACCACGATCATCGGGTTGCTCGGCAGCAGCACCACCGGCTCGAGATCGGCAACGAGGTCGAATTTGAGCTTGTAGACGGCGCCGTTGGCGACGTGGGTCCCGAGATGGCCGAACGAGATGGTGTAGCCGTCGGGCGGCGATTGCACGGCACGGCCGACACCGATCGAGCCGCCTGCTCCGGTGACGTTTTCGACCACGACCGGCTGGCCCAGCGGCACCCGCATACGCTCGGCGAGCACCCGCGCCATTGCGTCCGAAGGGCCCCCGGCCGCGAACGGCACGATGATGGTAATGGGACGCGAGGGAAAATCGTCGGCGCGCGCGGCGCCTGCAACAGCGAGAACAGCAATCAGCGCAGCCCAGAAGGCCTTCTTCATTGTCTTCTCCCCAGTGATGTCTTTTTCTTCACCTCGCCCCGCTTGCGGGGAGAGGTCGAATTGCGAAGCAATTCGGGTGAGGGGGAGTCTCCGCGAACTCAACTTTCACTGTGTTTGCGGAAGCAGCCCCTCACCCCGACCCTCTCCCCGTAAGAACGGGGAGAGGGAGAAGCCAGTTAGAACTTCGAATAGTCAATCGGCTTGTGGCGATCGAGCGTGCGGGTGACCGGCGGCAGCGGATATTTCAGCCCGGTCGCGCAGTTGAACAGCATGACGCGATCGGTCTTGCTGACCCGGCCGTCGGCGAGACTTTCCTTGTAGGCGGCGTAGGTCGCGGCACCCTCGGGGCAGAGCAAGAGCCCCTCCTCGCGCGCGACCTCGTTCAGCGCCGCCGAGATCTTGTCGTCATCGACGGCAATGGCAAAACCTTTGCTCTCGCGCACGGCACGCAGGATGAGGAAATCGCCGATTGCCTGCGGCACGCGGATGCCCGAGGCGATGGTGTGTGCGTCCTCCCAGCGCGTCGCATGCTCGGTCCCGGCCTCATAGGCGCGCACCATCGGCGCGCAGCCGGAGGCCTGCACCGCGACCATGCGCGGGCGCTTTGAGCCGATGAAGCCGATCTTCTCCAGCTCGTCGAACGCCTTCCACATCCCGATCAGGCCGGTGCCGCCGCCGGTCGGATAGAAGATCACGTCAGGCACGTCCCAGCCGAGCTGCTCGGCGAGCTCGAGGCCCATCGTCTTCTTGCCCTCGATGCGGTACGGCTCCTTCAAGGTCGAGGTGTCGAACCAGCCGACTTTCGCCTTGCCCTCGCCGACGATCTTGCCGCAATCGTCGATATAGCCGTTGACGCGGTAGACGGTCGCGCCCTGCAGCTCGATCTCGCTGACGTTCACTTCGGGCGTATCGGCCGGGCAGAAGATCGTGGTCTTGATGCCGCAGGACGTGGCATAGGCCGCCAGCGCCGCGCCGGCATTGCCGTTGGTCGGCATCGCCATGTGCTTGATGCCGAGCGCCTTGCCCATCGACACCGCCATCACGAGGCCGCGCGCCTTGAACGAGCCGGTCGGCAGCCGTCCCTCGTCCTTGACAATGATCTCGCCGCCGCCGAGTTTTGCGCCGAGCTTCGGCAGCCGGACCAGGGGCGTCGTGACTTCGCCGAGCGAGACAATGTCCTTGCATTTGCGCACGGGCAAGAGCTCGCGGTAGCGCCACATGTCGCCTGGGCGCTGGGCGAGCGCATCCTTGGTCAGCGCCTTCTTCACGCCCGCGAGGTCGTAGCGGACCAGAAGCGGCTTGCCGGCCTTGGAGAGGTTGTGAACCTCGTCGGCCGCGTAATGATCGCCCTCCATCGCGCATTCGAGATGGGTGACGAAGGTCGGACGTTCGATGGTGAGATTGTCGTTGTCGTGCATGGGATGATTTCCTTCTTGTTCTGCAAACAGCTCTCTCTGCTCGTCATTGCGAGCGAAGCGAAGCAATCCAGAATCTTTCCGCAGCAGCAGTCTGGATTGCTTCGCTTCGCTCGCAATGACGGCGGCGGGCGACGCGCTCGCCCCTCAAATGTTCAACACCCGTCCATACGCATCCAGCACGGCTTCCTTCATCATCTCCGATAGGGTCGGATGCGGGAAGACCGTGTGCATCAGCTCTTCTTCCGTCGTCTCCAGATTCATGGCGACGACGTAGCCCTGGATCAGCTCGGTGACCTCCGCGCCGACCATGTGGGCCCCGAGCAGTTGGCCGGTCTTCTTGTCAAAGATGACTTTGACCAGGCCCTGATCCTCGCCGAGCGCGATCGCCTTGCCGTTGCCGACGAAGGGAAAGCGGCCGACGCGGATCTCGCGGCCGTTCTCCTTGGCCTTGGCTTCCGTCAAGCCGACCGATGCAACCTGCGGGTGGCAATAGGTGCAGCCCGGGATCATGTTCTTGTCGAGGGGATGCGGATTGAGGCCCTTGATCGCTTCGACGCAGATCACGCCCTCATGCTCGGCCTTGTGCGCCAGCATCGGGGGGCCGGCAACGTCGCCGATCGCGTAGATGCCGGGGACGTTGGTCTTGCCGTAGCCGTCGACCACGATGATGCCGCGGTCGGTCTTCACGCCGACTTTTTCCAGGCCGAGATTCTCGATGTTGCCGACGACGCCGACCGCCGAGATCACGCGCTCGAACTCTGATGTGACAGGCTTGCCCTTGCCGTCGTCGATGGTGGCGAGGACGCTGTCGGCCTTCTTCTCCAGCTTGGTGACCTTGGTCGAGGACATGATCTTGATGCCCTGCTTCTCCAGCCGCTTGCGGGCGAGGCCCGCGATCTCGACGTCCTCGACGGGCAGAATCTGCGGCAGCACCTCGACCACGGTGACGTCGCTTCCCATGGTGTGGAAGAACGAGGCGAACTCGATGCCGATCGCGCCGGAGCCGACCACCAGCAGCGACTTCGGCATCCGCTCCGGCACCATCGCCTCGAAATAGGTCCAGACCAGCTTCTTGTCCGGCTCGAGGCCGGGCAGCACGCGCGGCCGCGCGCCGGTGGCGACGATGATGTGCTTGGCCTGGTAGGTCCCCTCGCCTAGCGCGCCCTTCGGGCCCTCGACGTCGGACTTCTTCACCGTGACCTTGCCGGGCGCATCGATCGAGGCCGCGCCCCAGATCACGCTGACCTTGTTCTTCTTCATCAGGAAGCCGACGCCGTCGTTGAGGCGCTTGGAGACGCCGCGCGAACGCTGCACCACCGCCTTCGGATCGAACGAGACCTTCTCGGCGGAGAGCCCGTAGTCCTTCGCGTGCTGCATGTAGTGGTAGATCTCGGCCGAACGCAGCAGCGCCTTGGTCGGAATGCAGCCCCAGTTGAGGCAGATGCCGCCGAGATAGGATTTTTCGACGATCGCGGTCTTGAAGCCGAGCTGCGCGGCGCGGATGGCGGTGACATAGCCGCCGGGGCCGGAGCCGATGATGATGACGTCGAAGGATGTGTCGGCCATAGCGGCTCCCGTTCAACTCAAGAAGCGCCGCGGGCGCGGCGCTTGACCAGAAAAGACCTCACCAGCCATTCGAGCAGCACCACCAGGACTATGGTGGCAAGCGCAGTGAGCACGATCGGCTGGGCGATGTTCCGTGCCAGCTGCTCGCCGGCAAAGAACGCAGAGTGAAGAAAATCGAGCCCGACGGGGTGGAGCGCGACGATGACTCCGAGCAATAGCGATATCCATGGCCAGCGGGTCCGGACATGCAAGGTTGCCCCCTCTGCCGCCGCTTCAGACCATCATCATCACGGGGTTTTCGATCAGCTGCTTGAACGCGCCGATCAGCTCGGCGCCGAGCGCGCCGTCGATGGCGCGGTGATCGCAGGACAAGGTCACGCTCATCATGTGCGCGATCTCGATCTTGCCGCCGCGCACCACGGGACGCTCCTCGCTGGTGCCAACCGCAAGGATCGTGGCATGAGGCGGATTGATCACCGCAGTGAAGTGGCTGATGCCGTACATGCCGAGGTTGGAAACGGCCGTGGTGCCGCCCTGGTATTCCTCCGGCTTGAGCTTGCGCGAGCGGGCGCGCGCGGCAAAATCCTTCATCTCGTTGGAGATGGTCGAGAGCGTCTTGGTCTCCGCTTTCCGGATGATCGGCGTGATCAGGCCGCCGGGCATCGCGACGGCGACGCCGACGTCGGAATGGTGATGCTTGACCATGCCGCTTTCGGTCCAGCTGACGTTGCAGTTCGGGATCTTCTGCAGCGCGACCGCCATCGCCTTGATGACGAAATCGTTGACCGAGATCTTGTAGAGCGGCTTCTTCTCCTTGTCCTTCGGCGCGGCGGCGTTGATCTCCTCGCGGGCAGTGAGCAGCTTGCCGATGTCGCAGTCGATGGTGAGGTAGAAGTGCGGGACGTTCTGGATCGATGCGGTCAGGCGCTGGGCGATGGTGCGGCGCATGCCGTCATGCGGGACGATGTCGTAGGAGCCGGGCTCGAACAGCGACAGGATCTGCTTGTCCGACATGGTCGGCGCAATCGCAGGCGCGCCTGACGGTGCCGCGGCGGGCGCTTTCAGACCCTTGCCGGACTTGGCCTGCTCGACGTCGCGGGCGACCACGCGGCCGTGCGGACCGGTGCCGGCGACCATGGCGACATCGATGCCGGCCTCCTTGGCGAGACGGCGCGCCAGCGGCGACGAGAATACACGGCCGCCATGACCATTGGCTTGCGCTGCCGGAGCTGCAGCCTGCTGCGCGGGTGCCGCGGCGGGCGCAGCAGCTTTCGGTGCGGCAGGCGCAGGCGCGGGAGCCGGCGCAGCGGGAGCCTCAGCGGCCTTTGGCGGCGCGGCCGAGGCGCTGGGCTTGGCGCTACCCGCAGCCTTCACGTCCTCGCCCTCGCCGGCGAGCACGGCGATCACGTCGTTGACTGGGACATCCTGCGTACCCTCTGGCACCAGGATCTTGGCGATCGTGCCTTCGTCGATCGCCTCGACCTCCATGGTCGCCTTGTCGGTCTCGATCTCGGCGATGACGTCGCCGGACTTGACCTTGTCGCCCTCCTTCTTCAGCCACTTGGCGAGGTTGCCCTTCTCCATCGTCGGCGAGAGAGCGGGCATCAGGATGTTGATGGGCATGCTGACCTCAAGAAGAACTTCTCAAAAACGTCGTCCTCGATGTGAAGACGAACAGACCAGGTTTAGTTGCCGATGTCGCCCTGCCACAGGCGCTCATTGGTTGGGATGGAACGCCAATTCTTCATCATGGTGATGGAGCGGTCGTCGGCAAGGTCGATCCACGGAATCCCGAACTTGTCGAGAATGTCCTTGGAGCCTTCGAAGGTGACGGATTCCCCGATCACCACCAGCTTGACCTTGAACAGCGCGAGCGCGCCGGCGCACATCGAGCAAGGCGACAGCGTGGTGTACATGACGGTGTCGTGGAACGAGATCGCGCCGGCCTCGCGCAGGCAGCTCATCTCGCCATGCAGGATCGGATTGTTCTCCTGCACGCGGTTGTTGTGGCCGCGGGCGATGATCTTGTTGTCGCGCGTCAGCACCGCGCCGATCGGCAAGCCGCCCTGCGCGATCGAGGCTTCCGCCTCGCGGATCGCCTCCAGCATGAAATCGTAATGATGGGCTTCGATCGCCATGGTCAGTGCCCCTTGCCACGTGGCGTGGTGGTGCCCGTGTCGGTGGGACGCTCGATCTCGGCCTGGAACATGTCGAGGATCCGGTTCAGCGCGTCCTCCTCGGTATATTCGCTCTCGCGCGCATAGGCGCGCGCGGCATGACGGGCGAGATCGACGAGCAGGAGGCCCCACATGTCCGGCTCCTCGAAGGCGCGCTGGAACGCCATCGACAGCCCACCATCTAGGACGAACACGCGCAGGATCTCGACCGCGTCGTCGCGGGTCATGACGTCTGGCGGCAGTGGCTGCTCCTTGGGGCCTGCCATGATCTACCTGTAGCAGACGGCTTTGGCGGCTTCGACGACGTCCGCCGCCGAGGGCAGCGCGAGCTTCTCCAGGTTCGCGGCATAGGGCATCGGCACGTCCTTGCCAGACACGCGCGTCACCGGCGCATCAAGATAGTCGAAGGCGTTCTCCATGATGCGCGCGGCGATCTCGGCGCCGACGCCGCTCTGGGCCCACCCCTCTTCCACCGTAACCGCACGTCCCGTTTTCTTCACGGAGTTGATGATGGTCTCCGTGTCCATCGGGCGCAGCGTGCGCAGGTCGATCACCTCGGCCTCGATGCCGTCCTTGGCGAGCTCGTCCGCAGCCTTCAGCGCATAGGTCATGCCGTTCGACCAGGAGATGATCGTGACGTGACTGCCGGCGCGCACGATGCGCGCCTTGCCGATCGGGATGATGAAGTCGTCGAGCTTCGGGACTTCGCCAGTGTGGCCGTACAGCACCTCGTTCTCGAGGAAGATCACCGGGTTGGGATCGCGGATCGCAGCCTTGAGCAGGCCCTTGGCGTCCGCGGCGGAATACGGCGCGACCACCTTGAGGCCCGGGACGTGCGAATACCACGCCGAATAGTCCTGGCTGTGCTGGGCGGCAACGCGCGCGGCCGCACCGTTCGGACCGCGGAACACGATCGAGCAGCCCATCTGGCCACCGGACATGTAGAGCGTCTTGGCCGCGGAGTTGATGATCTGGTCGATCGCCTGCATGGCGAAGTTGAAGGTCATGAACTCGACGATCGGCTTGAGACCGGTCATCGCGGCACCGACGCCGACGCCCGCGAAGCCGTGCTCGGTGATCGGCGTGTCGATCACGCGCTTGGCACCGAACTCCTGGAGCAGGCCCTGGGTCACCTTGTAGGCGCCCTGATATTCGGCAACTTCTTCGCCCATCACGAACACGTCCGCGTCGCGGCGCATCTCTTCGGCCATGGCATCGCGCAGCGCTTCGCGGATGGTCTGCGTCACCATTTCGGTGCCAGCGGGGACTTCCGGATCCGGCTCGGCGACGGCCTGCGGAGCAGGAGCGGCTTTCGGCGTGGGCGCCTCGGCCTTTGCTGCGGCCGGCGGCGCGGACTCCGCAGCCTTCGCCGCCGCTGCGGGTGCCTTGGCGAGATCAGCCGCGCTCTCGCCGTCTGCGAGGATGGTCGCGATCGGGGTGTTCACCGCGACGTCGGCCGTGCCCTCGGGGATCAGGATCTTGCCGAGCGTGCCCTCGTCGGTCGCCTCGACCTCCATGGTCGCCTTGTCGGTCTCGATCTCGGCGATGACGTCGCCGGACTTGATCGTCTCGCCCTCTTTCTTCAGCCATTTGGCGAGGTTGCCCTTCTCCATCGTGGGCGACAACGCGGGCATCAGCACTTGAATTGGCATATCTTCTCCAAAGAAAGCTTGCGCGCGTTCAGCGGTACACGTCGGTCCAGAGCTCGGCGGCATCCGGCTCGGGATCATGCTGGGCGAAATCGGCGGAGGCGTTGACGATGTCGCGCACTTCGGCGTCGATCGCCTTGAGATCGGCCTCGCTGACCTTGGCGGCGAGCAACCGATTGCGAACCTGCTCGATCGGATCCTGGTCGTGGCGAACCTTCTCGACCTCCTCGCGCGTACGATATTTTGCAGGATCGGACATCGAGTGGCCCCGATAGCGATAGGTCTGCATCTCCAGGATGAAGGGACCCTTGCCGCCACGGCACCAGGCCGCCGCCTCGTCGCCCGCCGCCTTCACGGCGCGGACGTCCATGCCGTCGACCTGCTTGCCCGGGATGTTGAATGACGCCCCGCGCTTGGAAAAATCCTGCTGCGCCGAGGCGCGCGAGACCGAGGTGCCCATGGCGTAGCGGTTGTTCTCGATGACGTAGATCACCGGCAGCTTCCAGAGCTCCGCCATGTTGAAGCTCTCATAGACCTGGCCCTGATTGGCCGCGCCGTCGCCGAAATAGGTGACGCTGACATTGTCGTTGCCGCGATAGTGGTTGGCAAAGGCGAGGCCGGTGCCGAGCGAGACCTGGGCGCCGACGATGCCGTGACCGCCGTAGAAGTGCTTCTCCTTGCTGAACATGTGCATGGAGCCGCCCTTGCCCTTGGAATAACCGCCGCGACGTCCCGTCAGCTCGGCCATGACACCGTTGGCATCCATGCCGGTCGCGAGCATGTGACCGTGGTCGCGATAGCCGGTGATGACCTGATCGCCCTCTTTGAGGGCCATCTGCATGCCGACCACCACGGCCTCCTGGCCGATATAGAGGTGGCAGAAGCCGCCGATGGCGCCCATGCCGTAGAGCTGGCCTGCCTTTTCCTCGAAGCGCCGGATCAGGAGCATGTCGCGGAGCGCCTTGAGTTCCTGCTCCTTCGTGAATTCCGGGGGCGAACCGCCGTCGGTCTTGTCCTGTGGAGCGCTTGCGGCGGCTTTCTTGGGTGCGGCCATGGGAATTCCGGGTCAGAGAAAACTTTCGCCCTCTCTAACCCAAGTCAAACGCCCTTGGAAAGCACCGCGGCGGCATGGCACGACTTTCATTATGCCGCACTGCAACGTGATCGAAATATTGCAAAATCTTTGGCGCTGATCGGGCAACAAATCTATGAGCGCCATCGCGCGCGCAGATTCGTGACCGGATCAAGAACGGTGCACGACGCCAATCCCGACATGCGGAGCGGACGGCGCCGAAGCGGCGCCGCCCTCTCCGATCCGATCAGAAGAAGCCGAGCTTCTTCGGGCTGTAGCTGACCAGGAGGTTCTTGGTCTGCTGGTAATGATCGAGCATCATCTTGTGGGTCTCGCGCCCGACGCCCGACTGCTTGTAGCCGCCGAACGCCGCATGGGCGGGATAGGCATGGTAGCAATTGGTCCAGACCCGGCCGGCCTGGATCTCCCGGCCGAAGCGGTAGCAGCGATTGGCGTCGCGGCTCCAAACGCCGGCACCCAGGCCGTAGAGCGTGTCGTTGGCGATCGCGAGCGCCTCTTCGTCGGTCTTGAAGGTCGTGACCGAGACGACGGGGCCGAAAATCTCCTCCTGGAAGATTCGCATCTTGTTGTGGCCCTCGAACACGGTCGGCTGGACGTAGAAGCCGCCGGTGAGATCGCCGCCGAGATCGGCGCGTCCGCCGCCGGCCAGCACCTTGGCGCCCTCCTGCTTGCCGATGTCGATATAGGAGAGGATCTTGCTGAGTTGCTCGCTGGAGGCCTGCGCGCCGATCATGGTGGTGGGATCGCGCGGATCGCCCTGCTTGATCGCAGCGACGCGCTTGAGCGCCCGCTCCATGAAGCGGTCATAGATGTCGGCGTGGACCAGCGCCCGGCTCGGACAGGTGCAGACCTCGCCCTGGTTCAGCGCGAACATGACGAATCCCTCGATCGCCTTGTCGAAGAAATCGTCGTCCTCGGCGGTGACGTCCTTGAAGAAGATGTTGGGCGACTTGCCGCCGAGCTCTAGCGTGACCGGAATAAGATTCTGGCTGGCATATTGCATGATCAGCCGGCCCGTCGTGGTCTCGCCGGTGAAGGCGATCTTGGCAATGCGCGGGCTCGACGCCAGCGGCTTGCCGGCCTCGAGGCCAAAGCCGTTGACGATGTTGAGCACGCCTGCCGGCAGCAGGTCGGCGATCACCTCGGCGAAGACCATGATCGAGGCCGGGGTCTGCTCGGCGGGCTTGAGCACCACGCAATTGCCGGCGGCCAGCGCCGGCGCGAGCTTCCAGCAGGCCATCAGAAGCGGGAAGTTCCAGGGAATGATCTGGCCGACCACGCCGAGCGGCTCGTGGAAATGATAGGCGATGGTGTCGTGGTCGATCTCGCCGATCGAGCCTTCCTGGGCGCGGACGACACCGGCGAAATAGCGGAAATGGTCGATCGCGAGCGGCAGGTCGGCGGCGCGCGTCTCGCGGATCGGCTTGCCGTTGTCCCAGGTCTCGGCAATCGCGAGGCGCTCGAGGTTCTCTTCCATGCGGTCGGCGATCCGGTTCAGGACCGCGGCGCGCTCGGCGACGCTGGTGCAGCCCCAGGCGGACTTGGCGGCATGCGCCGCGTCGAGCGCTGCCTCGATGTCCTGCGCGTCGGACCGCGCGATCTTGCAGACCACCCGGCCGGTCAGGGGGGAGGCATTGTCGAAATATTTCCCGGAGATCGGCGCGACGAACTTGCCGCCGATGAAATTGTCGTAGCGTTCGGCAAAGGGCACTTTGGTGACGCTGAGGAATTCCACCTTGTTCATTGATCACTCCCGATGTTGCTGTTTGCGCTTGTCGTCGCCTGTTCGCGACTTGCGCCGACGATGATGCGGGAGGTGTTTTCTGTCAGCCCGGGCGGAAGCGATGGTGGGGCGGACCTGTCGCAGAACTGCGACAGTCGTGGACGAGGTAAGCGTGAGATGGAGCGCTCACGGCCACCCTACCGTCATTGCGAGCGCAGCGAAGCAATCCAGAGTCCCTCCGCGGAAAGATTCTGGATTGCTTCGCTGCGCTCGCAATGACGGATGAACTCAGTGGTTCAGCTCGAACCGCTTCAGCTTCCGATGGAGCGTGGCGCGGCTGACGCCGAGGGCCTTGGCGGCGGCGGAGACATTGCCGCCGGCGCGGAGCAGCGCCCGCTGCAGCACCGCGCGCTGGCCGCCGGCAAGATGATCGCGCGCGGCATCGCCGCCGAGAAGATCGGCCGCGGGCACCGGCCGCAACGCACCGCCGGGCGCGATGCCGAGCGCCAGCCGGGCGGAGCGCGTTGCGCCGATCACGAGATCGTCCGCATCGACCGCAACGAGGCCGCCGCAGCTTCCATCCGCCGCCTGTGTCAGCACGATGCGGGCATGGGCGAAGACCTTGCGAAACAGGTCGGCCTCGATCCGCCTGGCCGCCTCGCCTGCCGCGAGCGCGATCAGGCTGGCAAAGGCGTCGGTGCGGTCGGCGCGGCAGGAGGAGACGTCGAGCACGCCCGCGAGCGCCGCCTCGTGATCGTAGATCGGAACGGCGGTGCAGCTCAGAAGCGTGTTGCGCGCAAAGAAGTGCTGGTCGCGATCGATCGTCAGCGGACGCTGCTCGACGAGACAGGTGCCGATACCGTTGGTGCCCTCGTGCTCCTCGCTCCAGAGTGCACCGGTCCAAAGGCCCCAGGACTGAAACGTCGCATCGTCCGCCACCGTGCCGCGGCGATCGACCGGCACGCCCTCGCGATCGGCGAGCAGCACGCAGCAGCCCGCAGCGCCGACAGCCTGATAAAGCCGGTCCATGGCGCCCTGGGCGGCCGCCAGAAGCGGCGCGATGCGCTCGCGCGCCTGCTGCAGCTCGGCCTCGGTCAGCCGCATCGGCGCGGCGTGGCCGCCGGGATCGAGATGGTGCAATCGGGAGGAACGGCGCCACGAGGCCACGAGCGCGGACCGGGCCGCCTGGCCTGACGCGATGGCGGCCTCGACGCGGGCCGCGTGATGCCGGGGCATTGTCCCATTCATCACAGTTTCCTCCGGATATCGATTGTAGGACGCGCCGGTGCTCCCCGGTTGATCTGCGTCAACTTCAGCGCGCGCCAGCAAAGGCATGAGCCCGCCGCGGCGCCGCCGTCAAGGGAACCGCCCGGTTCGGGGGTTACGACCTTCGCAGGAGGAGGCAAAGTTGTGGTGGTCGGATGTCAGCAGCGACTTTCCCTGCGGCGTTCGAAAGCTGCGGATGCCGCTAGTTCGCCGGGATCATTCGAACGAGATCGCGCGGATGGACATAGTCGAGCTGGAAGCGCGCCCGCTCGTCCAGCATGTCCGGGTCGATCTTCTCGGACCGCAGCAGCGACACCCGTTGTTCGCTTCTGGCGCGCTCGCGCTTGAGCTGAGCCAGCTCGCTGGTCAGCGCGATGATCTCCTGGTCGAGCTCCTGGCGGGCGTTGAGACCGTATTTGCCGGTGTAGGCGTTGACGCCGAAATAGCCAACGATCGCCGCCGCCATCGCATAGAGGGCAAGACCGGTCAGGATCGATTTCAGGCGCGCGCGGGAGACCATCTTCGGAAGATGGGACAGGTTGGTTAAGGGAGTGCTAATTGCCAGAAAGAGGCACTATCCCCACGACGCGTCATGGCCGGGCTTGTCCCGGCCATCCACGTGCTTTGCCGGCGATAACGAAGAACGTGGATGCCCGGGACAAGCCCGGGCATGACGGAGCGTCGGCTTGGCCGGAAGCTCAGCCCTGATTCTTCGCCACATGCGCGGCGAAGGCGTCGATGTATTGCTGCAGCACCGTCTTGAGGGAGTCCTTGGTCAGGTTGCCGTCCGCATCGAAGGCATCGCCGACGCTACTGAGATAGATTTCCGGCTGCTGGAGGACCGGACCGGAAATGCCCGGCAGGATGTTCTGCAGATGCTTGGCCGCGCTGACGCCGCCGAGCAGCCCCGGCGAATTAGAGATGATGCCGACCGGTTTGCCGAGGAACGAGCTCTTGCCGTAGGGGCGCGAGGCGACGTCGATGGCATTCTTCAGAACGCCCGGGATCGAGCGGTTGTATTCGGGCGTGACGAACAGGACGCCATTCGACGTCTTGAGCTTCTCGCGGAAGGCGAGCCAGTCCGCGGGCGGCGCGCTCTCGAGGTCCTGGTTGAAGAACGAGATGCCGGCCGGCGTGATCACCTCGAGCTTGAGCGAGGCAGGCGCAAGCTTGGCGAGCGCATTGGCGATCTTGAGCGAGAAGCTGTCCTTGCGCAGGCTGCCAGCGATCGTGACGATGTTGTAGGCCATTGGGTGTCCTTGAAGGCTCGAGCGGAAATGCCGGAACGGCACTTAAGCCATCCGGGCCAATAGATGCAAGTGCATGAACTGGTCCGATTTGGAAACGCTGCGTTTCTGGAAATGGGTGCGCGCGCGCTTCATCCGGCCAAGATCAACAGCAATCAGGCCGCCAAGCGGCGGCCTGATGTCCGTCGGTAACGGTCCGAAGCGATCACTTGTTCGGGTTGATCAGGAATTTTTCGCCGGTGGCCCGCTTGGCGTAGACTGCGATATTGGCGGGATCGAGCGCCTCGGCGAGCGAGACAACCTTGGTGTAATGGCTGGCGAAGGTGGTTTTGAGCTCGGATGCCACGCGCTGGCGCAGGCGGCCGATCTCGGCCGGGCCGATGTTTTGAAGGAATGGCGTGAGCAGCCAGCCGCCGACGCCCCAGCTGAGCCCGAACGAGCGGTTCAGCTCCGTCGGCCGCGTGTCGAGGCTGCCATAGATGTAGACCTGCTTGTACACGTTGGAGCCGTAGCGGCTGTATTCCTTCGCGGTCTTGTTGGCCGCGATCTCCATCGCGGTCAGGATCTGGCTCGCCAGCTTGCCGCCGCCGATGGCGTCGAAGGCGATGGTGGCGCCGGTCTCGACCAGCGCGTTGGTCAGATCGTCCATGAAGCTGGGCGCGCTGGAATCCACGACGTACTTTGCGCCGATCTTGTGCAGGATGTCGGCCTGCTCCTTGTTCCTGACGATGTTGACGAGGCCGATGCCGTCCTTGATGCAGATCTTGTTGAGCATCTGACCGAGATTGGAGGCTGCGGCCGTGTGCACGAGCGCCTTGTGGTTCTCCCGCCGCATCGTCTCGGTCATGCCGAGTGCAGTCAGCGGATTGACGAACCAGGAAGCGCCGTCCGCCGCCGTGGTGCCCGGCGGCAGCTCCATGACGTCGCGGACCTTGAGCACGCGGTACTGCGTGTACATCGCGCCGCCGATCATCGACACCGTCTTGCCCATCAGGGCCTTGGCCGCATCCGACGATCCGGTCCGTATCACCGTGCCGGCGCCCTCGTTGCCGACCGGCAGCGACTGATCGAATCTCGCCGCCATCATCCGCATCGCCGCCTCCGGCATCGTGGCGGTGATGACCGGCATCTCCTTGCTGCCGGAAGCCTTGGCGGCCGACATGTCGGCGGGACCGATCAGGAGCCCGAGGTCGGACGGGTTGATCGGGGTGGCCTCGACGCGAACCACGACCTCATCGTCGGCCGGCTCCGCGATCGGGACCGTCACGAGAGACAATTCCAGCTCGCCGCTCTTCTTGAGCAGCGAACGCAATTCCAGTCCGGTCTTGCCGTCACTCATGTCGATCCTCCCCTGTCCTTCTGTTCGCGCGGATGGAGACGCCGGCTTACGCCAGCGCCTTCAGTGCCGCCCTGCCGCCATAGAGCGCCTGCTTGCCGAGCTGCTGCTCGATGCGCAAGAGCTGGTTGTATTTGGCGGTCCGGTCGGACCTTGCAAGGGAGCCGGTCTTGATCTGACCGCAATTGGTGGCGACCGCGAGGTCGGCGATGGTGGAATCCTCGGTCTCGCCGGAGCGGTGCGACATCACCGAGGTGTAGCCGGCCTTGTGCGCCATCTCGACCGCGGCGAGCGTCTCGGTCAGCGTGCCGATCTGGTTGACCTTGATCAGGATCGAGTTGGCGCGGCCGGTCTTGATGCCTTCGGCAAGGCGCTTGACGTTGGTGACGAAGAGGTCGTCGCCGACCAGCTGGCACTTCTTGCCGATCAGGTCGGTGAGCTCCTTCCAGCCGTCCATGTCGTCTTCCGACATGCCGTCCTCGATGGTCACGATCGGATAGCGCGCGACGAGGTCGGCAAGATACTTCGCCTGCTCGGAGATCGAGCGGGTCTTGCCCTCGCCTTCATAGACGTATTTGCCGTCCTTGAAGAACTCGGTCGAGGCGCAGTCGAGGCCGAGCATGATGTCGGTGCCCGCCTTGAAGCCGGCCTTGCCGATCGCGTTCATGACGAAGTCGAGCGCGGCGTCCGCCGACGGCAGGTTCGGAGCGAAACCGCCCTCGTCGCCGACATTGGTGTTGTGGCCGGCCTTCTTCAATTCGGACTTCAGCGTGTGGAAGACTTCCGCGCCGTAGCGCAGGCCCTCGGCAAAGCTCGAGGCGCCGACCGGCAGGATCATGAATTCCTGGAAGTCGATCGGGTTGTCGGCGTGCACGCCGCCATTGATGATGTTCATCATCGGCACCGGCAGCAGGCGCGCGGAGGTGCCGCCGACGTAGCGATAGAGCGGCATGTCGAGCGAATTCGCGGCCGCCTTGGCGCAGGCCAGCGAGACGCCGAGGATGGCGTTGGCGCCGAGCCGGCTCTTGTTCGGCGTGCCGTCGAGGTCGATCATGATCTGGTCGATCTGGGCCTGCTGCTCGACATCGAGGCCGCTCAGGGCCTCGAAGATCTCGCCATTGACGGCGCCGACCGCCTTGGTCACGCCCTTGCCGAGATAGCGCGCCTTGTCGCCGTCGCGCAGTTCCACGGCCTCATGGGCGCCGGTGGAGGCGCCGGACGGAACCGCGGCGCGGCCGAGCGCCCCGTCCTCCAGCACGACATCGACCTCGACGGTGGGATTGCCCCGGCTATCGAGAATTTCGCGGCCGATGATGTCGATGATGGCGGTCATGATGTCCACTTCCGTTCGTTGGGGCTGATCGGTGCCGCGGGTCTTACACGGGCCGCAAGCAAATGTGAACGCTTGGACGCACGGCTCCGACTGACGCGAAAGGCGCCTCAGAATATGCTCGACCGCATCTGGTCCGCGTGCCCAACCTCAATCTCAAACAGTCGGGGTAACGCCATGAATCGCCGCCAATTTCTTGCTTCGAGTGCCGCGCTGCTTGCCGCCCGCCCAGGTTTTGCGCAGGAAGGCCCGTTCCCGACGAGATACTACCCGATCAGTCCGGGTATCGGCCTGCACGATCTCACGCCCGCCCCTGACGGCACCATCTGGTTCACGGCGCAGGGCAAGGGTCTGCTCGGCAGTCTCGATCCACGCGATGGCCGTTTCAAGACGGTCAGCCTCGGCCAGGGCGCAGCCCCACACGGCGTGACCGTCGGGCCCGACGGTGCGCCCTGGATCACCGAAGGCGGCCAGAACGCGATTGCGCGGGTCGACCCTGCCGATCTCAAGGTGACGCTGTTCCGCCTGCCGGAAAAGTTAGCCTCCGCCAATCTCAACACCGGCGTGTTCGACAGGGATGGCACCTACTGGTTCACCGGCCAGTCCGGCTATTACGGCCGGCTGTCTCCGAAGACCGGCGAGATGAACGTGTTCAAGGCACCGAAGGGGGTCGGCCCCTACGGCATCACGGTCACGCCCAAGGGCGATATCTGGTACGCCTCCCTCGGCGGCAGCCATATCGCGAAGATCGACCGCGCGGGCGGCAATGCGACCGTGGTCGAGCCGCCGACCCCGAACCAGGGGTCGCGGCGCGTCTGGTCGGATTCGAGGGGCCGGATCTGGGTCAGCGAGTGGAACAGCGGCCACGTCTCGGTGCATGATCCCGCGGACCGCTCGTGGAAGACCTGGAAGCTGCCAGGCGAACGTCCCCGCGCCTATGCCGTTTATGTCGACGACAAGGACAAGGTCTGGCTGACCGATTTCTCCGCCAACGCCATCGTGCGCTTCGATCCCGCCACCGAGAAGTTCAACGTCTTCGCCAGCGACAAGGCCAACGCCAATGTCCGCCAGCTCGACGGGCGGCCGGGCGAGCTTTGGGGCTGCGAGTCCGGCAACGACCGCATCGTCATGATCCAGACAATCGCCGCCGGTTGACGACGAGCCCGTTTGCGTCCATCCCGGCATCCTCTGGAGCGCGATCTTATCGCGCTCCTATTGCTTAATTGAGCATGATCTTTCGGAAAACCGGTGCCCACTTTTCCGGATCATGCTCCACAGGATGTTGACGACGATGGCGAAAAAGTCCCTCCAGCTCGGCCGCGCGGTCGAATGGCCGCACACGCCGGAAGAGGCCCAACTCGACCGCGTGCCCAATCCGCAGAAAGGCACGGATTATCTGGTGCGCTTCACCGTGCCGGAATTCACCTCGCTCTGCCCGGTTACGGGCCAGCCGGATTTCGCGCATCTGATGATCGACTACGCGCCAGGCGCTTGGCTGCTGGAATCGAAATCGCTCAAGCTCTACATCGCGAGCTTCCGCAATCACGGCGCCTTCCACGAGGACTGCACCGTGATGATCGGCAAGCGTATCGCGTCCGAGATCAAGCCGAAATTCCTGCGCATCGGCGGCTATTGGTATCCGCGCGGCGGCATCCCGATCGACGTGTTCTGGCAGACCGGCCGCGTGCCGAAGGGACTCTGGGTGCCGGAGCAAGGCGTGGCGCCCTATCGCGGGCGGGGCTAGGGCATGCTCGGTCACGTGTGACCATCAAGAGAAAACGGCCTCGGTCGACAGCGACGAGGCCGCTCTCGCAGCACGGTCCTAGCTTGCCAAGCGCTGCCTCAGGCTCTGGTAGAGCGCCGTCTCGAAGTTCATATAGCCGATGAATGATGTCGGATCACCGAAGGGCAGAATCTGGGTGGCCCAGAACCCGCCGACGTTGTTCTGCCGATCGATCCAGTAGAACAGGTTGGCAAGCCCGGCCCAGCCCAGCGCGCCGGCGGGACGTCCTGTCGGGGCTTCCTCGTCGTTGACCATGAAGCTCAACGCCCAGGATTTGGATTGGCCCGGAAAGAATTCCGCGTCGTTGCACAGTGACGGGATGACACCCGTGATCGGCGTTACCTTCCTGTCGCCCAGATGGTTCCTTTCCGCCATCCGAACGGTTTCGGCTTTCAGCACGCGGCCGTGTTCGCCAACCCCATCATTCAGCCACATGCGGATGAAACGCATGTAGTCGCCGAGCGTGCCGTACAGGCCGTGGCCGCCCATATGGACTTCGGGCTTTGCCGGAAGCTCGAAATCCATCGGCGCCAGGGACCCGTCGGCATTCCGCGCGTGGATGCCGGCCAGTTTCTGGCGCATCGCATCGGTCAGCTCGAAGGTCATGTCCTCGATCGCGAGCGGTTCGAAGATGCGTGTCTTGAAGACTTCACCGAGTCGCTTGCCCGTGATGGCCTCGACGATCTGGCCGCACCAGTCGAGATTTGTTCCATAGTCCCAGCGCTCGCCGGGATCGAACAGCAGCGGGGTCATCAGGGAGGCCTTGGTCGCGGTGATCACGCTGGGCTGCCCCTTCTCCTGCGCCAGCCGGTTGTAGGTGTGGTTGATGAAATCGTAGCTCAGGCCCGCCGTGTGGGTCATCAGCATGCGCGTGGTGATATCGCGCTTCGGTGCACGCAGGATCGGCTCGCCCGCTGCATCGAAGCCCTCGATCACCTGCAGCTTTCCGATCTCGTTCGCGTAACGCTTCGCGGGCGCATCGAGATCGAGCTTGCCCTCCTCGACGAGTTGCAGAACGGCCGTGCCGGTAATCGCCTTGGTGGTGGAGAAAAGGGCAAAGACGCTGTCGGTGGTCATGTCCGCCGGCCGATCGAGACGGCGTTTGCCGGCTGCGCCTTCATAGATGTTGCGCCGGCGGTCCGTCATCATCGCGACAACGCCGGGCACGCGCGGCGTGGATGTGACGACGCCGTCGAGAACGGCATCTGCCGTCGCGCCAAAATTCATGATCATGATCGTCCTCCCGTGCTGGATTGTTTGATGTGGTCGACGCTCGCGTCGCGAGCGCTCATTGCATCGCGAAGCCCTCGTAACCGTTCACCGCGACCTCGTCGCACTTCTGTCGATACGCGCCGACGCCGCCGCAGTACGACAGGACACGGCGCGGCTTGCCTTCGACGTTCGAGCCCAGGTACCAGGAATTGGTTTTCGCGATCAGCGTCGCGTTTGCGATCTCATCGTGATGGGCCACCCAGCTGTCCTGGGCGTCCTTTGTCGGCTCGACCATCTTCAGATCCTTGCTGCGCATGTACTTGATGCAGTCATCGATCCATTCGACCTGCTGCTGCAGGCACGTGGTCATGTTGCACAGCGCGGCCGATGGAGCGAGCGGAACGGCGGTCGTGAACAGGTTGGGATAGCCGTGAACCTGCAGGCCCATCGTGGTGCGGATGTCCCTGCCCCAGTCCTCCCTCAGCGATCGGCCGTCGCGGCCCCTGATATCGATGCGCGTCAAGGCACCGGTGCCGGCGTCGAAGCCGGTTGCTAGGATAATGACATCCAGCTCATGGACCGTACCGTCAGCGGTCTGAATACCAGTGGGCGTGACGCGATCGATCGGATTGCTCTTGACGCTGACGATCTCGACGTTGGGGCGATGGAAGGCCTCGAGGAAGTTCTGCTCGAGCGGCACACGGTGCGTTCCGAAGCCATAATCGGCAGGAATCAACGCATCGCACAGTTTCGGATCCCCGAGCCGCTCGCGCATCTTCCCGCGCACGAATTCGGAGATCTCGGCATTGACCTCCGGGTCGAAGAACAGCTCGGCGAACGAGGATATCCATAGCTTCAGAGAACCGTCATTCCAGCAGGCCTCGATCACCGCGCGGCGGCGCTCCGGCGTGAGGTCTGCCCAGGCGTGCTCGAAGTCGTATTCAAAGCCGGTGAATGTGCGCGGCAGGCGTTCGGTGAGTGACTTGAATCTCGACTTGTAGTCCTCGACCTCCGCGGCCCCAAATTTCGGATTCTTCATCGGGATGATGTATTGCGGCGTGCGGATGAACACCTTGAGATGGCCGACATCGCCGGCGATCGTCTGGATGACCTGGATGCCGGTCGCACCGTTGCCGATGACTCCGACGCGCTTGCCTGCGAGGTCGACAGGTTGCTCCGGCCAGCGCGCCGTATGGAACAACCGTCCCTTGAAAGTCTCCTGCCCCGGAAACGACACGTAGGGAGCCGACAGCATGCCGCAGCAGGTGACCAGAAACTGGGTGTCGATCACGTCGCCCCGGTCGGTCGTGACCAGCCAGCGCTGCGTGGCCTCGTTGAAGTGCGCGCTCTTGACCGTCGTACTGAACTGGATGTCCTTGCGCAGATCGAGACGGTCGGCGACGTAGTTCATCCAGCGCTCGATTTCGGGCTGGCCCGGAAACTTCTCGCTCCAGCTCCAATCCTTGTAGAGCTCCTCGGAGAAAAGATACTGATAGATGTAGGCCTCGGAGTCGAAGCGCGCGCCGGGATATCGATTCCAATACCACGTGCCGCCTACGCCTGACGCGGCGTCGATCCCCCTGACGCTCAATCCCTGCTCGCGCAGACGATAGAGTTGATAGAGCCCGGCGACGCCGGCTCCGACAACCACGGCATCGAATCTCGCTGGTCCATGCGAACCGTTGCTTCCATTGGATTTGGTCAGGGCTTCCGCCATTTCTTCCTCCTCGGTGATTTTTGAGTGCGCACGACCTTCCCCATCCGTCATACGATCGGATGGTGGTGCAGCGCGTCATTGTTGATCCCATCAGTGCGGGACGGGGGAAGCTATGAGTATTCCGGCGGCTGGAGCTTGAACAAATCGGACAATTCTTTGAACGAAGCCGGACGTCCGTTGCCGGTTCTGCAGTTCGGCAACGCGGCTCGCTTGGCAAATGGCAAAACCGGCTTATGCTCGTCTCCGCCGTTCGGCCAATGAGAAGCAGAAGCGGTCAACCGCGCCTTAGAATCAGGGAAGGAGTCGCGCGCGATGGGCCAATTAATCACGGTTGAGGAGCTCCCCCGCTACGCTCCCGGCCAATTGATGCTGGACAGTTCCGCCGTGGGCAAGGCTGACTTTCGGTTGCGCGTCTTCCGCTATGCGCCGTCCGACATCTGGGTGCCGCCGTCCGAGAATTTCCTGATCGTCGTCTATCGCGAAGGCACCACGTCAATGAACCGCCGTGTGACCGGCGCGTGGAAGCAGGATCACGTCGGACGCGGTGTCACAACCCTGCTGACACGTGCGGAGCCTTCGAACTGGCGCTGGAGCAATGACCTCGAAGTCAGCCATTTCTACATCTCGCCGAGCCTGATGACGAAGACCGCGAGCGAGGCATTCGACCGCGAGTCAGACGGCGTCGAACTCCACGATCTGCTCAGGATCGAAGATCCGGTGCTGACCTGGATCGGTGACCGGATGGTGCAGGAAGTGTCCGAAGGCGGCCCGGGCGGCCGGCTCTGCTACGATGCGCTGGCACTTCAGGCGAGCGTGCACATCTTGCGAAAATACGCCTCGGTGGAATTCAAGCTGCCCTGTCCGCAGGGGCGCTTCAGGCCAGCGCATGCAAGGCTGATCGAGGACTATGTCGAACAGAACATCTCCAGGAACATCACGCTCGAGGAGCTAGCCAACATCTGCAACTGCTCGCCGGTGCAGTTCGCGCGCAAGTTCCAGGTGCACTATGGCATGCGGCCGCATGCCTATGTCCTGAGCCGCAAGGTGGAGCGCGCCCGCCAACATCTGCGCAAGGATCGGCTCGCCCTGAAGGAAATTGCGCTCTTGAGCGGATTTTCCGATCAAAGCCATCTCAATCGGATTTTCCGCAGACACATGAACGTCACGCCGGCTGAGTATCGCAAGAGCTGCGCGAGCTAGCCTCCTCCGCCCAGTGTGACGTGGACGAAGTGAGACAGCCCCCACCCGTGTTCCGCGCAAGGTGCAGCGCGAAACGCTGCGCCCCGCACAGCCGGGACCGAGCGCCAAGAATTCCGGACCCCGGATCAGCAACGCACCACGCCGCAAGTGCGGCGCGCTGCGTCGCATCAGGGGAACGAAAAACAATGTCTCGGTATAGTCAGTAGGCGCTCAGCAAATCCACCTTGGCATTCGCCAGCACCAGCCGCCGCGCCAGGATGGCGGCAAGATTGCGCATGATCTTCAACGACGTTTCCGGGTGCAGGCGGCGGTAATCGGCAAAGCTGTCGAGCGGCAGTTCGAGGCAGGTGACAGGCGTGTCGGCGAAGACGTCGGCGCTGCGGCTGTGCTCCAGGATCGCCATCTCGCCGAATTCCATGCCGGGACCATGCGAGGCGAGCCGCACGCCGCTCCGCAGCTCGCGTGGTGGGCGGGGACGTCCCGCCCACCCGCTTTTTTATCCGCCTCAGGTGATCGCGATCGGACAGCCATTGCTGCCGGTCGCGCCTTTGATCGGCGACGGCGTGAAGCAGTAGACGAACTGGTACTTCTTGTCGGCAATCAACTCGTCGAAGATCAGGTTCTCGTGGTTGAGAATGCCGTGCTTGGTCTGCAATTCGGCGTGAACCACGAAGGCGAGCGACTTGTCGGGATTGGGCACCACTTCGACCGCCCAGGTGTCGGCCGCAGTCAGCGCGAGATCCTTCTCGATGATCCACTTCGCGGCATCGAGGCCGATTCCAGGCTCGCCGCTATTATAGCGATCGTTGTTCTTCATCCACAGTGAGCCCCAGCCGGTGTGGAACATGATCGCATCGCCTGGCTTGATGTCGCCCTCCGCGATGCTTTGCTTCGCTAGCGCCGCCTTGATATCGGCCGAGGTGATCTCCTGGCCCGCGTCCATCATGCCGCCCTTCAGCGCGACCATGTCGATCAGGTGGGCGCGTGTGAACAGCGGCTTGAGCTTCTCGGTGCCAAGCTTCTTCAGGCCGTAGGCGTCGCCGATCTCAGCGGCAGTGAAGCCGTTGTAGAAGCGCATCTCGCTCTTGTCGCCGTCCTTGCCCAGCTGGATGCCGATATGGCCGAGCCCGTCGAATTGTGTGCCGGTCTGGCCGATTTCGGTGGCGAGAAACTCGTCGTGATAGACGAGCTTGTTGTCGCCGAACGGGCCGCCAGTCGGCCCGCCGGGAATGCGCAACGAAAATGCGCGGGCGCCGAACAACGGCATGCCTTGCTCGTAAACGCGGCCGATCTTGTAGATCTTGCCATCCTTGATCCACTTCACGGCATCGAGAACCTTCGCCGGCGTGATGTGGTTCGACGCGCCAGCCTCGTCGTCCTTGCCCCATTTCGAGGGCCACCAAGGCTTGTCCACGCCCTTTGGCATCGCCGGGGTTTGGGCTTGGGCCGCGGTGATCGGTGCAAGTGAGAACTTGCCGTGCATCGCACCTGCGAATGCCGCCCCGGCCGCACCAGCAAGGCCTGCCGTGCGGAGCAAGGTCCGCCGATCGGTCGCCGCACCGCCCTTCTCTTCATCGCCTTTGGTATCGTCCATCGCTTCCTCCCGGGGTGCGCCCGCTAAGATCGGGCTTAAGATCCTGTTTTCGGAATGCTCGTCCTCCATTAGGCTGTTGTCCAGCGACAAAAATAAGACCAGGGTTGAGGACGCCGATGAGCCTGTTCGAGAGCGACAAATCCGCCGAGCGGACTCCGGTGTCACTGATCACCGGCTTTCTTGGCAGCGGCAAGACCACACTGCTCAACCGCCTGCTGCGCCACGACGCGATGAAGGACAGCGCCGTCGTCATCAACGAATATGGCGAGGTCAGCCTCGACCACCTCCTCGTGGAACGCGTGGATGGCGAAGTCGCCGTGCTTGCGAGTGGTTGTATTTGCTGCACTATTCGAAGCGATCTGGAAGAAACCCTGCGCGCGCTGCTGGTGCGCCGCGATCGTGGCGAGGTACCGGCGTTCCGCAGGATTTTGGTCGAGACGACGGGGTTGGCTGATCCCGCTCCCATCGCTCAGCTGCTGCTGAACAACCCCTTGGTCTCGCATTTCCTGCGGCTCGACACCGTGGTGACGACCGTCGACGCGGTCAATGCTGCGCGGCAGCTCGACCGCCAATACGAGGCGGTGAAGCAGGTCGCGCTCGCTGACCGGCTGCTGATCACCAAACGCGATTTGGTCAATGATACTGACGCACTGGACTTGCGGCTTCGTCGGCTCAATCCCAGCGCCAGGATCGAGAACGTGGCGCATGGCGATGTCGATCCGGCTCAGCTGTTCGGCGCAGCCCTCATTGACCCCGAAAAGAAGACAGCCGATATCGAGCGCTGGCTCAACGAGCAGGCGTTCGCCGACGCCGCCAAGGCTGCACATGAGAGCGGCCCCCATCACGATGACGGTCATGCCCATCACGAGCATCATAGCCACGATGCATCGATCCTTAACTTCATGATCGCATTCGACGATCCCCTTGACTGGATGGCCGTATCGCGCTGGCTCGCACATCTGCGCGCCACCCGGGGCGAGGACCTCTTGCGGGTCAAGGGCATCTTGAATCTTCGCGATGAAGCGACGCCGGTCGCGGTCCATGGCGTCCACCACGTCTTCCATCCGCCGGTGGCGCTTGCAAAATGGCCCCATGCTGCCGACCGCCGTTCGCGCATCGTGTTCATCACCCGTGGCATTCCGCGTCACGAGGTGCTTGACCTCTGGCAGGAGGCCCACGCGGGCGCTTGAGCGCCACAAAGACCGCTCGCGAAGGTTTTTGAGAGGGCGCTTCGTCCGGACGCGGCCTCAGACGCGGGCGTCTGACGGCGCCCGCTGCTTGAGCAGCCGCGCGCAGACGAGGCCGAGCAGCACCATGATCGCGGCGCTCGAAGACAGGGTCGCCATCTTGCCGGCATGCTGAAGCCCGAAGCCATAGGCGAGCGGTCCCACCGTCTGTCCCATGAAGAAGAAGAACGAATGCAGCGACATTGCCGTGGCGCGCGCCTCGACCGAGAGCTCGCTGGCGAAGACCTGGAGACAGCCATGGGCGATGTAGAAGCCCCAGCCCATCACGACGAGATTCAGCGCCTGCACTTCCCAGCGTGGACCGAAGGCGACGGCGATGAGCTGTGAGGCCACCAGCGTCATCCCTGCGATCATCATGCCCTTCACGCCGAGCCAAGGCAGCAGGCGCGACACCGTGAGCGTGTAGAACAGGCCGCCGACCGCAAAGCCGGCGATGACGATGCCGGCGATCGACAGCGAGGTCTGGCCGAGCTCGAACAGGAACGAAGCGATGTAAGGAAACAGGCCGAGCACGCAGCAGCCTTCGATGAACACCGCCGAATAGCAGACATAGGCATTCGGGTTGGTGAAGATGGTGCGATAGCCGGCCTTCAGCGCCGAGAGGCTCGTCTTCGGCGGATGCTTGACCTTGGCGCCGCGAAAGCCGGCCGCGACCGCGATCGATGCGATGATCACGAGGACACCGAGCACCGCCAGCACGCCGCGCCAGCCGAGGAAATCACCGATCAGGCCTGAGGCCGAGGCGCCGAGCAGATTGCCCGTCATGGCGCCGGCGAGCGTGCGGCTGATCGCAACCTGACGTTTCTCGGGACCGACGAGATCGCTGGTCAGGCTGAGCGCCACCGGAAATACGCCGCCGGAGCCGATGCCCGCGAGGATGCGGGTCGCAAACAGAAACGAGAACGACGTCGAGAATGCGCCCAGGATGTTGGCGAGGCCGAGCAGCGCGAGGCAGCCGATCATCAGCCGCGTCTTGCCGAACAGGTCGGCGGCGGCCCCGATGATCGGCTGGATGATCGAGAAGGTGAAGGCGAACACCGCGGCAAAGCCCGCGGCGGTCGCGATGCTGACGCCAAAATCGTCGGCGACGTGCGGCAGCACCGGATCGAGCGCGCGCGCCGACAAGGCGGCGGCAAAGCTTGCGCCTGAGATGACGTAGAGCGCCGCCGGCAAGCCGTGATCTTGCGGCCCCGCCTCGCTCTGCTGCATCAGCGCGGATTCTTTGCCAGTGCGTCGAACGCCATCAGCCGGGCGATGAGCCCTTCGAACTCGCGCAGCGGTACCATGTTGGGACCGTCGGACGGCGCGCGATCGGGATCGAGATGGGTCTCGATGAAGACGCCGGCAACGCCGACCGCGACAGCTGCACGCGCCAGCACCGGGACGAATTCGCGCTCGCCGCCCGAGGACGTCCCCTTCCCGCCCGGCTGCTGCACCGAATGAGTGGCGTCGAAGATCACGGGCGCGCCGGTGGTGCGCGCCAGGATCGGCAGCGCGCGCATGTCGGAGACGAGCGTGTTGTAGCCGAAGGACGCACCGCGCTCGGTGACGAGCACGTTGGAATTGCCAGCGCTCGTGATCTTGGTCACGACATTGGCCATGTCCCAGGGTGCCAGGAACTGACCTTTCTTGACGTTGACGACCTTGCCGGTCGCGGCCGCCGCCAGCAGCAGATCGGTCTGCCGGCACAGAAAGGCTGGAATCTGCAGGATGTCCACGGCCTGCGCCACCTCGGCGCATTGCGTGGCTTCGTGCACGTCGGTCAGAACAGGCAAGCCGAGCGAGGATCGGATTTCCGCGAAGATCGGCAGCGACGGCGCAAGACCCAGCCCGCGCGCCGCCGCCGCGCTGGTGCGATTGGCCTTGTCGAACGAGGTCTTGTAGACGAGGCCGATGTTCAGCCGCTCCGCGATCTCCTTCAGCGCGGAGGCGACCTCCAGCGCATGCTGGCGGCTCTCGAGCTGGCAGGGCCCAGCAATGACCGCAATCGGCAAATCATTGCCGAATTTGACCCTGCCGATGGTGATAACCGGCGCCGCTGAATTCGAAGAGCTCAAGGCACATCCCTCGTTTCGGCGCGACCATAGCCGGCATGAGGGTTGGATCAACCCTCTTCCGCCCGGACGGTCCGAATATCAGGGTTGCGCCAGGGTTCCCTGTCCGCTGCCTGCTACTTCACCGCCGAGAAGGCGGTCGGCGCCAGGATCTGGCTGACGATGTTGGCGACGATCTGGCCGTCGGCTTCGCTCTCGGCGCGCGCCTTCATCCAGTCCGGATCGGTCATGAACGCGCCCCACTTCTTCTCGCGCTCGGCAAGCGAGTCCCAGGCGAGGAAATAGGTCAGCTCCTGGTTGGATTCGCCGATCAGGGTGGTGAAGAACCCGGCCTGCTTGATGCCATGCTTCTCCCAGATCTTCAGCGTGGCGGTCTCGAACCGCTTGAGCAATGCCGGTAGGCGGCCGGGCACGCAACGATAGACGCGCATTTCGTAGATCATTCTTGCTCCCTCCCTGACAGGAGCGGCGGTTATACCCGCTGGCCACAACTCTGTCTTGAGCCTCACCCGGGGCCCCCTCATGGCGTTCCGCGCATAGCTCGATAGCGCGGGGCCGGCGCTCTTGATAATGTGCAGGCTCGGTCAGGGCGCTTCAGCCGCCGACGGCCCGAGAGCAATCGGCAAAACGACCGAAGCGATCAAAGGGGGCGAAGGCAATGACCTATTTTGATCTCGGACCCTACAGCCGCAAAATCACCACGACTTCGCCCGATGCGCAGCTCTGGTTTGACCGAGGGCTCAACTGGGTGTTCGGATTCAACCACGGCGAGGCGATCAAATGTTTTCGCAAGGCGCTCGAGTTCGATAGCAGCTGCGCGATGGCGCATTGGGGCATCGGCTACGCCGCGGGTCCCAACTACAACCTGCCCTGGGTCCGCTATGACGCACAAGGCCGTCAATTGGCGCTGGCGGGATCATACGATGCGACGCAGGACGCCCTCGCGCAGGCGGAGAGGGCGAGCCCGGTCGAGCAAGCGCTGATCCGCGCCTTGTCGGCGCGCTATCCGCAGCGTGAAGCGATCGAGGACATGGCGCCGTGGGACAAGGCCTTCACGCGAGAGATGCGAAAGGTCTTCGCCACGTATCCCGAAGATCTCGAGGTCCGAGCCATCTTTGCCGAATCGATCATGAACGAGACGCCGTGGCTGATGTGGGACCTCGAGTCTGGAGAACCCACCAAGGGCGCTGGCACCGAGGAATGCAGGGCCGTGCTCGAACAAGCTTTCGATCGATGGCCGGCTGCGTGGAATCATCCGGGGCTGCTCCATCTCTACGTCCACCTCATGGAGATGTCGCCCTTCCCGCAAAAGGCGATGCGGGCTGGGGACCGGCTGCGCGGGATCGCCCCCGATAGCGGCCATCTGATCCACATGCCGACGCATCTCGACGTGCTGTGCGGGCAGTACAACGACGTCCTGCTCTACAATCAGAAGGCGCTGGCGACCGACCGCAGATTCCTCGCTTATTCGGACGATCCGGGTGTCTACCTGGTCTATGTCATCCACAACTTCCACTTCGCCATCTACGGCGCGATGTTCCTGGGTCAATACGCCCCCGCTATCGCAGCGGCCGAGGAACTCATTGCCACCGTGCCCGAGCCAGTGCTGCGCATTCAATCGCCCCCCATGGCGGACTTCCTGGAAGGCTATTTGACGATGAAGCAGCACGTTCTCGTGCGTTTCGGCAAATGGCACGACATCATTGCCCAACAGCTGCCGGAGGATCGCGAGCTATACTGCTCCGTGACGGCAATGATCCACTACGCCAAGGCGGTGGCTCATTCAGCGCTTGGCCACGTCACTGAGGCCGAAACCGAGAAAGCGTTGTTCGCTCAGGCGAAGACACGCGTGCCGGAGAGCCGGCTCGTGCACAACAACAAGGTCGTCGCCCTGCTCGGCGTGGCCGAAGCCATGTTGAATGGCGAATTGGAATATCGCAAAGCCAATTACGACCTCGCGTTCGCTGAGCTGCGCAGATCGGTCGCACTCAGCGACGCCTTGCCCTATGACGAGCCGTGGGGATGGATGCAGCCACCGCGTCACGCACTCGGCGCGCTGCTGCTGGAGCAGGGACGGATCGAGGAAGCCGAGGCAGTGTACCGTTCCGATCTCGGCCTCGATGGAAAGCTGAGCCGGGCCTGCCAGCATCCCGACAATCTGTGGTCGCTTCACGGCTTGCACGAATGTCTCATGCGGCGTGGCGACAGCGCCGAGAGGCCGCTGATCAAGCAGCGACTTGACCTCGCCCAGTCGCGCGCGGAGGTGCCGATCAAGGCATCTTGCTTCTGCCGCAGGATGGACATCGCGGCCGCGTAGCCGGAGGTGCGAGCAAGACTTTGTCAGGGCAGACCGAGCCGGCTACACCAGCCGGCTCTGCTTCGCCGCCGCCTCGATGAACGAAGCGAACAGCGGATGCGGCTCAAAGGGGCGCGACTTCAGCTCGGGGTGGAACTGGACGCCGATGAACCAGGGGTGATCCTCGTACTCGACGATTTCAGGCAGCACGCCGTCGGGCGAGAGGCCTGAGAACTTCAAGCCGTGCTGCTCGAGGCGGTCCTTGTAAGCGGTGTTGACCTCGTAGCGATGGCGGTGACGCTCGGAGATTTCGGTTGCGCCGCCATAGACCTGCGAGACGCGGCTGCCGCGATTGAGCGTTGCAGGATAGGCGCCAAGCCGCATCGTGCCGCCGAGGTCGCCTGCCTGCGAGCGCTTCTCGAGCTCGTTGCCGCGCAGCCATTCCGTCATCAGGCCGACCAGCGGCTCCTTGGTCGGGCCGAACTCGGTGGAGTTGGCGTCCTCGATGCCGACGAGGTTTCGCGCGGCCTCGATCACCGCCATCTGCATGCCGAAGCAGATGCCGAAATACGGCACGTCGCGCTCGCGCGCGAACTGCGCCGCCCTGATCTTGCCCTCTGCGCCGCGCTGGCCGAATCCGCCGGGCACCAGGATGCCGTTGACGTGCTCGAGGAACGGCGCCGGATCCTCCTTCTCGAAGATCTCGCTCTCGATCCAGTCGAGATTGACCTTCACCTTGTTGGCGATGCCGCCATGCGAGAGCGCCTCGATCAGCGACTTATACGCATCCTTCATGCCGGTGTACTTGCCGACGATGGCGATGGTGACGTTGCCCTCGGGGTTGCGGATGCGCTCGTTGATCTCTTGCCAGCTGCGCAGCTCCGGCGGAATCCGCGAGGCGATGCCGAAGGCGGCGAGCACTTCGTCGTCGAGGCCCGCATTGTGGTAGGCCTCGGGGACCGCATAGATATTGTCGACGTCGCGCGCCTCAATCACGGCGCTTTCGCGCACGTTGCAGAACAGCCCGAGCTTGCGCCGCTCCTCCTTCGGGATCTCGCGGTCGGTGCGGCAGAGCAGGATGTCCGGCTGGATGCCGATCGAGCGCAGCTCCTTCACGGAATGCTGCGTCGGCTTCGTCTTCAGCTCACCGGCGCTGGGAATATAGGGCAGCAGCGTCAGATGGATGTAGACGGCGTGATCGCGCGGCAGCTCGTTCTTGAGCTGGCGGATCGCCTCGAAGAACGGCAGGCCCTCGATGTCGCCGACGGTGCCGCCGATCTCGACCAGCACGAAGTCGTAATCGTCGTTGCCGTCGAGGACGAATTCCTTGATGGCATTGGTGACGTGCGGAACAACCTGGATGGTCGCGCCGAGATAATCGCCGCGGCGCTCCTTGGAGATGATGTCCTGGTAGATGCGTCCGGTCGTGATGTTGTCGGCCTTGGTCGCGGGACGGCCGGTGAAGCGCTCGTAGTGACCGAGATCGAGATCGGTCTCCGCGCCGTCATCGGTCACGAACACTTCGCCGTGCTGATACGGCGACATCGTTCCGGGATCGAGGTTGAGATAGGGGTCGAGCTTGCGGAGGCGGACCTTGTAGCCTCGGGCCTGCAGCAGGGCACCCAGTGCCGCCGAAGCCAGACCCTTGCCGAGCGAAGAAACCACGCCGCCGGTGATGAATATGTACCGCGCCATGGGACTTAACCTCTAATCCCCTAAATACGATTCGCCAAAGCGATTCGTATTCCGCCCCAAAGATTTTGCGGGCCTGTGGGTGAGCCGAAACGAAGAGTGATGACAGTGCCTTGATGGGGATTGTTGATGCAGGACGGTAGCCACCGCCCTGCATGGCCCCCCTGCTTTATTGCGAGCGCGGCACCTGAGGACCGGTCGGAGCCGGTGCCTGCTGCTGCTCGTCGGCCTTCTTCAGTGAATCCAGGATGCCGCCCGAGGTCGGCGGCGCGATCGGCGACCCGCCGGCCGGCTGGGTCTGCGAGGGCTGGCCGATGATCGACGACGGCTTGCGGTCGTAACCGGCATACCAGGACAGGAACAGGCTGGTGAGGAAGAAGCCGACGGCCAGGATCGCGGTGGTCCGCGTCAGAAGGTTCGCCGTGCCGCGGCTCGACATGAAGCCCGCGCCGCCGCCCATGCCGAGGCCGCCGCCTTCCGACTTCTGGAGCAGGACGGCACCGATCATGACGGCGACGATCATGAGGTGGATGACGATGACAACGGTCTGCATGATATCCTTCCGTCACAAGCGGGCGGCGCCTGACGGCGGCCGATCGCGCTTCGCGGGTTTTCCTGAAGTTGCGCGGTGTTACACGATCGGAGGTGGCATTGCCACCCCCGATCGGGCCCGGTCCCGCGGTTTGGACTTAGCTAGGGGCAGCCCTTGGCGATCGCAAGGAAATCGGCCGCCTTCAGGCTGGCACCGCCGACCAGAGCCCCGTTGACGTTCTTCACCGCCATCAGTTCGGCCGCGTTCGAGGGCTTGACCGAGCCGCCGTAGAGGATTCGCATCTTCGCGCCCTCAGCCTTGAACCTGATGGTCAGTAGTTCCCGGATAAACCCATGAATCTGCTCGACATCCTTGGCTGTGGGGGTCAGCCCGGTGCCGATCGCCCAGACCGGCTCATAGGCCACGACCAGATTGGCCGCCGTCGAGCCCTCTGGCAGCGAGCCGTCGAGCTGGCCGCGCAGGATGTCCAGGGTCTGGCCGGCGTCGCGCTGGCCCTGCGTTTCGCCGATGCAGACGATCGCAACGGCCCCGGCGCGCCAGGCCGCCTCGGCCTTCTTCCGGATCAGCGCGTCGCCCTCCCCGTGGTCGGCGCGGCGCTCGGAATGGCCGACGATGATGGCGGTCGCGCCTGCATCGGCGAGCATTTCGGCGGCGATATCGCCGGTGTGGGCGCCGGAGGCCTTGGGGTGGCAGTCCTGGGCCCCGACCGCGACCTTCTTGCCGCGCGCCTTCTCGGCGAACGCCGCAACCAGGGTCGCCGGCGGGCAGACCAGCAGGTCGGCCTTGCCAGCCACGTCTGCCGCGCCGTTGAGCATGGCGTCGAATTCAGCAGCCTGGGCTTTCAGGCCGTTCATTTTCCAATTGCCCGCGATCAGCGGTCGGATGGCGTCAGTCATGTCAATGTCCAGCAGAAGAGGTTTGTTCTTGCGCTAGCAGAGGTGCTCCCGCAGTTCTAGAGAGCAGAGGCCCTTTCGCCGCAGCTTCAAGTGGTCACCCGGGGCGAGGTTGCGGGGGGAAAGCCACCACTTTATGATGATCTATCAATTTGGTGACGCGCTTTTGCGGAATCTGCATTAAGACGCGCTCCGTTCCCCTCCTGACCAAACAAGTTGGACCAAATGCTCCGAGGAATACGCAAGGCCTCATCGAACTGGCTCGGCAAGATCGTTATGGCCGTGGTGATGGGCGTGTTGATCATCAGTTTCGGCATTTGGGGCATTGCCGACATCTTCAAGGGCTTCGGCCAGTCCACGGTCGCCAAGATCGGCAGCACCGAGATCTCGCTCAACGAGTTCCGCCAGATCTACACCGACCGCCTGCAACAGATCAGCCGCCAGTTCGGCCGTCCGTTGACGCCCGACCAGGCGCGCGCGTTCGGCCTTGACCGCCAGGTGCTGCAGCAGACCATTGCCGAGGCCGCGCTCGACGAAGAGGCGCGCCGGCTCGGCCTTGGCCAATCCGACGAGCAGATCCGCCAGCTCATCATGAACGACCCCAACTTCAAGGGAATCGGCGGCAATTTCGACCCCAATCGCTTCCAAGCCTTGATCCGCAATTTCGGCTACACCGAGCAGCGCTATGTCGCCGAGCAGCGCAAGGTATCGCTGCGCCGGCAGATCACCGGCACGGTCGGCGCCGGCCTCGAGCCCCCGAAGGCCATGGTCGACGTCCTGACGCGCTACCAGAACGAACAACGCTCGATTGAATTCGTCCGGCTCGACGCCGCGCAGGCCGGTCCGATCGACCCGCCCTCGCCCGAGGCGCTTGCCGCCTATTTCGAGGATCACAAGGTCCAGTTCCGCGCGCCCGAATATCGCAAGATCTCCTTCGTCGTGGTCTCGCCGGAAGAGATCGGCAAATGGACCGAGGTCTCGGACGAGGATGCCCGGAAGGTGTTCGAGCAGCGCAAGGATCGGCTGGGCACGCCGGAAAAGCGCCAGATCCAGCAGATCGTGTTTCCGAACGTTGCCGAAGCGCAGGGCGCTCGCGAGCGCCTCGTCGGCGGGACGTCGTTCGAGGACATCGGCAAGGAACGCGGGCTGAGCGCCTCCGACGTCGACCTGGGACTGGTGACCAAGTCTTCGCTCGCGCCCGCCGTCGGCGATGCCGCGTTCGCGCTGCCTGCCGGCGAGATCAGCCAGCCGATCCAGAGCGGGCTCGGCGTTGCGATCGTCAGGGTCGACAAGATCGAGCCGGGCGCCGAGGCCGACTACGCCAAGCTTGCCGGCGACATCAAGCGCGAGATCGCGACTGAGCGTGCACGCGTCAAGGTCGCCGACCTCCGCGACAAGATGGAAGACGAGCGTGGCGGCGGCTCCAGCGTGATCGACGCGGCGCAGAAGCTCGGCCTCACCGCCGTGACCATCGAGGCCGTCGACCGCTCCGGTCGCGCCCCGAACGGCCAGCCGGTCGCCAGCATCCCGCAGGGCCTCGACGTGGTATCGCAGGCCTTCAACACCGATGTCGGCGTCGACAACGACGCGATCTCGTTCAAAGGCGGCTATGTCTGGTACGACGTGCTCGCCATCACCCCCTCGCGCGACCGCAATCTCGACGAGGTCCGCGATCAGGTCGAGGCGCGATGGCGCCAGGACCAGATCGCCGCCAAGCTGAAGGCCAAGGCGACCGAGATGGTGCAAAAGCTCGATGCGGGCGGCAAGCTCGCCGACGAGGCCACCGCTGTCGGCGCCAAGGTCGAGACCGCGGCCAGCTTCAAGCGCGACGACTCGCCCGCTGGCGTGGCCGGCACCGTCGTGGCGGCCGCCTTCCGCACCGCCAAGGACGGCATCGGACAGACGGCCGTGAGCGGCGGCAGCGAGGTGATCGTCTTCCGCGTCACCGACATCGTCGATCCTGCGGTCGACATTGCCTCGGACGCGGTCAAGAAGCTCAAGGAGAGCCTCGACCGCGCCCAGACCGAGGAGCAGGTCGCTTCCTACGTCAACAAGCTTGAAACCGACATCGGGACCACCATTAATCAGGCCGCCTTCGCGCAGGTGACCGGCGCGAACCAGTGAGTTGAAAGCACGCGATGGACGACCTGAAATCGATCATTGGAAAAGTGGCGACCGGCGCGAGCCTGTCGCGTGACGAAGCCGCTTCCGCCTTCGATGCCATGATGAGCGGCGAGGCCACGCCCTCGCAGATGGGCGGGCTCTTGATGGCGCTGCGGGTGCGCGGCGAGACCGTGGACGAGATCACCGGCGCGGTCGCGGCGATGCGCGCGAAGATGCTGACCGTACAGGCGCCGCCGGAGGCGGTCGACATCGTCGGCACCGGCGGCGACGGCTCCGGCTCGGTCAACGTGTCGACCTGCGCGTCCTTCATCGTCGCGGGCGCCGGCGTGCCCGTGGCCAAGCACGGCAACCGCGCGCTGTCGTCGCGCTCGGGCGCTGCCGACGTGCTGGCCTCGCTCGGGGTGAAGATCGATCTCAAGCCGGAGCAGGTCGGCCGCTGCGTGCGCGAATGCGGCATCGGCTTCATGTTCGCCCCCGCCCACCATCCCGCCATGAAGAACGTCGGCCCGACCCGGGTCGAGCTCGCCACGCGCACGATCTTCAATCTGCTCGGGCCGCTGTCGAACCCGGCCGGCGTGAAGCGGCAGATGGTCGGCGTGTTCTCCAGGCAATGGGTGCAGCCGCTGGCGCAGGTGCTGAAGAATCTCGGCTCCGACTCCGCCTGGGTGGTGCACGGGTCCGATGGTCTCGACGAGATCACCCTCACCGGCCCGACCTTCGTCTCCGCGCTCCACAACGGCGAGATCCGGAATTTCGAGGTGACGCCGGAGGAAGCCGGGCTCCCGCGTTGCGAGGCCGGTGCGCTCAAAGGCGGTGACGCCGATGCCAACGCGATCGCGTTGCAGAGCGTGCTCGACGGCAAGCCGAGCCCCTATCGCGACGTGGCGCTGCTCAACGCAGCCGCCGCGCTGGTCGTGGCCGGCCGCGCCAAGGACCTCAAGGAGGGCGTCGCGATCGGCGTCCGCTCGATCGACAGCGGCGCGGCCAACGCGAAGCTGAAGCACCTGGTCACGATCTCCAAGAGCTGAACTCCCGCATGTCCGACATCCTGACCAAGATCGAGACCTACAAGCGCGAGGAGATCGCGGCGGCGAAGCGAGCGCGTCCGCTCTCCACCGTCGAGGCGCAGGCCAAGGCCGCCTCCGCGCCGCGCGGCTTCCTGCGCGCGATCAAGGCAAAGCACGCCAAGGGCGGCTACGCGCTGATTGCCGAGATCAAGAAGGCCTCGCCCTCCAAGGGACTCATTCGCGCCGATTTCGACCCGCCGGCACTCGCAAAGGCCTATGAAGCCGGCGGCGCTGCCTGCCTGTCGGTGCTGACCGACACGCCCTCGTTCCAGGGCCATCTCGACTTCATGGTAGCCGCGCGCGAAGCAACCTCGCTCCCCGTGCTGCGCAAGGATTTCCTGTTCGATCCCTATCAGGTGGTCGAGGCCCGCGCACACGGCGCCGACTGCATCCTGATCATCATGGCGGCGCTCGATGACGCCGCGGCAAGAGACCTCGAAGACGCCGCCCTCGCCTACGGCATGGACGTCTTGATCGAGATCCATGACCGCGCCGAGCTCGACCGGGCGCTGAGACTTCGCTCGCCGATGATCGGGGTCAACAACCGTAATCTTCGGACCTTCGAAACCACGCTCGCGACCAGCGAGGCCTTGGCGCCGCTGATCCCTTCGGACCGGCTGATGGTCGGCGAGAGCGGCATCTTCACGCCCGCCGACCTCGCCCGGCTCGAGCGCGTCGGTATGTCGACGTTCCTGGTCGGCGAGAGCCTGATGCGGCAGGCCGACGTCACGGCGGCGACGCGCGCGCTGCTCGCGCGCGAGGCGACGGCGCGCGCGGCGGGCACGCGCTGACATGGCGCGCAAGCCGGCGAAGACCATTTCAGCCAAGACGAAGCAGGCCAAAGCAAAGGCCGGGCCGGCCCTTACCCATATCGGCGCCTCCGGCGAGGCGCGGATGGTCGACGTCTCGGACAAGCCAGCGACGGAGCGGCTGGCGGTCGCCGAGGGCCACGTCGTCATGACCAAGGCGACGCTCGATCTGATCGTGTCGGGCAACGCCAAGAAAGGCGACGTGCTCGGCACCGCGCGCATCGCCGGCATCATGGCCGCCAAGCGCACCTCGGAGCTGATCCCGCTCTGCCATCCGCTCGCCCTGTCGAAGGTCATTGTCGATATCGAGCCTGACGCCAAGCTGCCGGGCTGCGTGGTACGGGCCACCGTGAAGGTGACGGGACCGACCGGCGTCGAGATGGAGGCGCTCACGGCGGTGTCGGTCGCCTGCCTCACCATCTACGACATGATCAAGGCCGTCGAGCGCGGCGTGCGCATCGAGGGCATCCATCTGGTCGAGAAGCTCGGCGGCAAATCCGGCCATTACCGCGCCTGAAGCGGGCTTGCGTTAGCGCCCCACTTTCGCGCCGCGCGCATGGATTGCTTTTGCGCGCGAGTATTCACGTCTCGTTAACCGCGCTTCCTAACTTTGCTTCCACACCGTCACCGTAAACCAACGGATGTTCTCGGGGTCCTGAATTGATCCTGACGTGTGCGCGGCAACGAATCCAGCATGAAGATGAAACTCGGCAGTCGTCTCTTTGACCAGGTCTTCGTGCGCAGCGGCCCGATCCGCTGGCTTGTGGTTGGCGGCACGCTGCTGATCGCGGCCATCGCCATAGGCTCGGTCCTGATGGCGCAGAACTTCCGGGAGCGGGCGCTGCGCAATTCCGGTCGCGAGCTGGAAAACACCGTGCTGCTGCTTGCTCATCATTTCGATCAGCAATTGCAGGATTTCGCCGTCATCCAGAAGGGTTTCGTCGACTACGTCCGCACCACCGGAATTACCTCCGGAGAGGAGTATCGCAAGCGCCTCTCGGGCGAGGACGTGCACCGGATGCTGCGGTCGAAGATCGAGGCGCTGCCCTATATGGGCGGTCTCAACATCATCGATGCCGAAGGCAATCTGATCAATTCGTCGACCGCATGGCCGACGCCCAAGGTGAATGTCGCCGATCGCGCCTACTTCCGCACTTTCAAGTACGATCCCAATGCACCTGATGTCCTGATCGAGCCGCTGCACAGCCGCGTCTCCGGTGCGTGGACCATTCTGGTGGCCCGGAGGGTCGTCGGGCCACGCGGCGAGTTCCTCGGCGTGGTCGGACGCGGGATCGAGCCCGCCAATTTCGAGAAATTCTTCGCCTCCGTGGTGCTCGGCGAAGGCGCGACGATCTCGATGCTGCATCGCGACGGCACACTGCTCGCCCGCTATCCGCAGTCCGGCGAATTGATGGGGCGAAACTTCAAGACCGGACCGTTCGAGCATCAAAGGGTGTTCGGGCTCGATCATTTCGCCGGCCGCTTCAACAGCCCCGTCGACGGCGAGGACCGGCTGATCTCCTCCCGTGCCCTGCCCCACTTCCCGATCCTGGTGATGGCCACCACGACGCGCGCAGCGGCCTTGGCTGACTGGCGCGAGCAGATCGGCATTCTGATCTCGATCGCAGCCTCTTCCGCGCTCGCGATCGCAGGCGTGCTGATTGCCGTCGTGCGCAAGCTGCTGGAGCAGCACCGCCTTTCGCGCGAACAGCTGACGCTGGAGAAGCAGCGGCTCGACCGCGCCGTCAACAACATGACGCAGGGCCTGTTGCTGTTCGATTCCGAGCAGCGGCTCGTGGTCTGCAATCAGCGCTACATCGAGATGTACGGCTTGTCGGCCGAGATCGTGAAGCCCGGCTGCAGCTTTCGCGACATCATCGCCCATCGCAAGACGACCGGCTCGTTTACCGGCGACGTCGATGCCTACGCCGCGCGCGTCCTGAAGGACATTCATCTCCGCAACTCCATGGTGGTCGATACCGCCGACGGCCGCTCGATCCACATCCTCAACGAGCCGCTCGCGGATGGCGGCTGGGTGGCGACCCACGAGGACATCACGGAGCGCCGGCGCATCGAGGAGCGCATCACCCACCTCGCCCATTACGACGCACTGACTGACCTGCCCAACCGCGCTATGTTCCACGAGCATCTGCGGCAGGAGCTGGCCACGGCGCGCGACGGCGAGCAGACCGCGGTGCACTACATCGACATCGACGAGTTCAAGGGCGTCAACGACGCGCTCGGCCATCTCGTCGGCGACGAGCTGTTGAAATCGATCGCGACGAACCTCCGCCGCTGTGCCGGCCCGGCGGACTTCGTGGCGCGCCTCGGCGGCGACGAATTCGCCATCGTGCAAGGCGCGGTGACGTCGTTGGATCAGGTCAACGAGCTCGTCGCGCGCGTCTTCGAAACCATCCGCACGCCGATCGACTGCATGGGCCATCATCTCACCAGCGACGCCAGCATCGGCATCGCGCTCGCGCCGGAACACGGCACGGCGCTCGACCAGATCCTGAAGAACGCGGACATGGCAATGTACGCGGCCAAGTCCGCCGGGCGCCGCACCTATCGCTTCTTCGAGCCGGACATGGACGCCAAGGTCCGCGAACGCCGCGACCTCGAGGGCGACCTGCGCCACGCCATCGCGCAAGGAGATCGCGAAGGCGGGCTGGAGGTATATTACCAGCCCTGCCTCGGCCTGAAGGACGACCGCATCACCGGCTGCGAGGCTTTGGTGCGCTGGCGCCATCCCGAGCGCGGCTGGGTCTCGCCGGCGGATTTCATCCCGATCGCCGAAGACACCGGCCTGATCAACGAGATCGGCGAATGGGTGCTGGCGACCGCGTGCCGGGACGCGGCAAGCTGGCCCGACGACATCCGTCTCGCCGTCAACGTCTCGCCGGTGCAGTTCAAGAGCGGCACGCTGGCGCTGAAGATCATGGCGGCGCTCGCCGCGTCGAACCTGCCGGCGAGCCGACTCGAGCTCGAGATCACCGAGGCGGTCCTGATCCGCGACGACGATGCCGCGCTTGCCATCCTGCACCAGCTCCGCGCCATCGGCGTGCGCATCGCGCTCGACGATTTCGGCACCGGCTACTCGTCACTGAGCTATCTGCACCGCTTCCCGTTCGACAAGATCAAGATCGACCGCTGCTTCGTCGAGGACATCGCCCGTCCCGACGGCTCCGCCAGCATCGTTCAAGCCGTCGTCAACCTGGCGGCCGCCCGTCGCATGACAACGACGGCCGAGGGTGTCGAGACCGAGGAGCAGCAGCGCCTGCTGCGCACCCTCGGATGCTCCGAGATGCAGGGCTATCTGTTCAGCGCCGCCAAGCCCGCCGACAAGATGCTGGAGTTGTTCGCGCTGCATCGCAGCCGGCTCGCCCGGCGCGAAGGCAGCGAGAGCCGCCGCCGCGAGGTCGGTTAGGTCGAAACGGCGCTGCAAACGAAATCGCCCGGAAGCGGTCCTCCGCTCCCGGGCGAAACATGATCCGGAACGTCGTAAGATCTAGTTCGGCACTGCAGCCTTCGTCGCGCGCTTGGCGGCGACCGCATTTGCCGTAACGCCGTGGAGGAAGTCGTAGGCTGCGTGCAGAGCCTTGTCGTCCTTCTCTTCCGGCGGAACGTAGGACTGCGATCCGGTCTGCTCGGTGCCGTCGGCCGACAGATGCCCGCGCATCTGGGATTCCGCCATGGTGTCCATCCGCCCCTTCAGCTCGGGCGGCACGTCCTGGAGGATCTCGATGTCGGGCGCGATGCCCTGGGCCTGGATCGAGCGGCCCGACGGCGTGTAGTAGCGCGCCGTGGTCAGCGCCAGCGCGCCATTGCCGGAGCCGAGCGGAATGATGGTCTGCACCGAGCCCTTACCAAACGATCGCGTGCCGATCAACGTCGCGCGCTTGTGGTCGTGCAGCGCACCGGCAACGATCTCCGAGGCCGAGGCCGAGCCGCCGTTGATCAGCACCACGATCGGCTTGCCTTTGGTGAGGTCGCCGCCATGGGCGGTGAAGCGCTGGGTTTCTTCCGGACTGCGGCCGCGGGTCGAAACGACCTCGCCGCGCTGCAAGAAGGCGCTCGACACCGACACGGCCTGGTCGAGCAGGCCGCCCGGATTGTTGCGCAGATCAACCACGTAGCCGGCGAGCTTCTCCGGCGGGACCTGCTTGGAGACCGAGGCGATCGCCTTCTTCAGGCCGTCGGCGGTCTGCTCGTTGAACGAGGTGATGCGGATATAGCCGATGTCGCCGTTCTCGACGCGGAAGCGCACCGGACGCACATGGATGATCTCGCGCGTGATCGCAACCTCGAGCGGCGCATCCGCACCCTTGCGGATGATGGTCAGCTTGGTCTTGGTGTCGACCGGTCCCTTCATCTTGTTGACCGCCTGCTCGAGCGTCATGCCCTGCACGGCCTCGCCGTCGATCTTGCCGATGAGGTCGCCGGACATGATGCCGGCCTTCGAAGCCGGCGTGTCGTCGATCGGCGAGACGACCTTGACGAGGCCATCCTCCATCGTGACCTCGATGCCGAGCCCGCCGAACTCGCCGGAGGTGGTCTCCTGCATCTCGGTCCAGGCCTTGGCGTTCATGTAGCGCGAATGCGGGTCGAGCGAGGTCACCATGCCGGTGATCGCCCCCTCGATCAGCTTGGCATTGTCCGGCTTCTCGACATAGCTGGCCTTGACCCGCTCGAACACCGCGCCGAACAGATTGAGCTGGGAATAAGCATCACCCGCACTCACTGCCGCCCGCGCTGCCCATACGCCGCCCTGCGGGCTGGCTACCAGAAGGGTCAGGCACGCTCCCGTGAGCGTGCCCAGGGGGAACAGCAGGGTTTTCCGCATGAAGGTGCCTTTTGTGCTTGGCGTTTCTCTTGAGGCTGGGAGACGCCATGCAAATGGCGATCCAGTCCATCTCTCACAATACCATTCTGGTTTCTTCAAGGCCGGGATGCCGCGCTGGCGGGTACACCGAAGAAATCCCTTCGCCTTGGCCTAAACTTTTGGCAACGTTCCGAAACTGTTTCGAAGCAACACGACACCGGTCCGGGCCGCCCACGCTTCGCAGCTATGCGATTTTAGGATGGTTTTGGAGGGCCGGACGCGATAGGCGATGGCGACAAGACTTCAAATTCTCGGGAGGACAACAATGAATGAAGCGCCCCGCATCCGGCCGGAACGGAACGTCGAGCTCGGCGCTAGCGACGAGCCGTTCCAGAACCTGCACGAGTTCATCCGGAAGGCGCGCGCCAACCTCAACCAGAATGCCTGGGACTACATCATCGGCGCCGCCGAGACCGAGACCACGATGCGGCGCAACCGCATGGCGCTCGACGAGATCGCCTTCCGCCCGCGCGTGCTGCGCGACGTGCGCAGGATCGATGGCAGCGTCGAGCAGTTCGGCCGCAAGCTGCGTCTGCCGGTGGTGCTGGCTCCCGTCGGCGCACTCGAGATCTTCGATCCGGATGGCGCGGCGAGCGTCGCGCGCGCTGCGGGCAGGTTCGGCGCGGCGCACATGCTGAGCTCGGTGTCCGAGCCCGGCCTCGAGACGACCGCCGAGGCTGCCCCCGATGCACTGCGTCTCTATCAACTCTATGTCCGCGGCGACGATGCCTTCGTCGCCGACGTCGTCAGCCGGGCCGAGAAGAACGCCTATGCCGCCTTCTGCCTGACCGTCGACACCGCCCATTACAGCCGTCGTGAACGTGACATCGCCAAGCGCTACGTTCGCGAGAGCCGCCTGCGCGCCACCGGCGGCGATTTCCAGAAGGGCCTGGAGTGGCGGACCGTGAAGATGATCAAGGACACGTTCAAAATTCCGCTGATCCTCAAGGGTATCGCCACGGCCGAGGATGCGCAGATCGCGCTCGATCACGGCGTCGAGTGGATCTACGTCTCCAACCATGGCGGACGCCAGCTCGACCACGGCCGCGGCGCCATGCACGTGCTGCCGGAGATCGTCGACGCCGTGAAGGGCCGCGCCAGGATCATGGTCGACGGCGGCTTTTGCCGCGGCACCGACATCGTGAAGGCGATTGCGGCGGGCGCCGACCTCGTCGGCATCGGCCGGCTGCAATGCTGGGCGCTGGCGGCAGCCGGCGAAGCCGGCGTCGCGCGGATGCTGGAGTTGCTCGAAGACGAGGTGCTGCGCTGCCTCGGCCTCCTGGGCGCCACCTCATTCGCCGAGCTCGACAAATCCTGCCTGCATCCGGCGGCCGCCACCAACGCGCCCAGCGTGTTCAGCGCGTTCCCGCTGTTCGACCACGAGCCCTATCGTTACTGACGCGCCATACTGAAGTGAAAAGGACGCAATGACATCGCTCTCTCCCGGCAGCGCGGATGCGCTGCTGTTCGACCTCGGGCGCGTTGTGCTCGACATCGACTTCTCCAAGGCGATCGCCTGCTGGGCGGGACATGCCGGCTGCCAGCCCGAGGCCATCATCGCGCGCTATGTGCGCGACGAGGCCTACCGGTTGCACGAGATGGGCAAGATCAGCGATGGGGACTATTTCGCCTCGCTGCGGTCCTCGCTTGGGATCGGCATCTCGGATGCGCAATTCCTGGAAGGCTGGAACGCGATTTTCGCCGGCGAGATGCCTGATATCGCCGAGCTGCTGCCGCGAGCGGCGAAGCAGATGCCGCTCTATGCCTTCTCCAACACCAATCGGCCGCACGTCGACTATTTCTCGAAGGAATATGCCGGTCTGCTCGGCCATTTCCGCGAGCTGTATCTGTCCTCCAGCATCGGCCTGCGCAAACCGGATGCCGAGGCCTTCGACCATGTCGTGGCGGCGATCGGCGTGCCGGCCGAGCGCATCGTGTTCTTCGACGACCTCGCCGAGAACATCGAGGGAGCGCGGGCGCGCGGGTTGACCGCCGTGCATGTCACCTCGCCGCGTGATGTCGGGAACGCATTGAAAGCACTGGGGATCTGAGCCGCGGGAAAGCCCGGAGCGCGCTCACTTGCCGGAACAAAAACTGCTGAAAATGTGGAACCTGATCACTTTGTGCATTTTTATACAGAGTTCCGGGAACGGAATACCACCCTTCGGACTCATGAGTCCGTTGGGACTTCTACATTGGACTGATCGACGTGCTGGGCAAGACCTATCTCACCAAGCAAGCCTCTCTCCTGCTCGAATTCGCCAGAACCACCTCGGATTCTGACCTCTCCGCCAAGCTGATCAGCAAGGCCGCCGACCTAAAATCCCAGGCGGACCCGCTGCCGGACAAGGATCAGGGTCCCAAGCCGCCCGACGTCGCGGACATCAGTCCGGGCGATCCGACGGGGCGTTGAACGATGTTGGCCGTGGCGCTCGTCATTCTCGTCCTTGCCATGGCAATCCTCGTTCCGGTCTGTCTCGCCTTCCGCATCATGCCGTGGCAGAGTTGAGCCGACCTCCTCCACCCCGCGATCACGCAGGATAAATCATCCCGCGTGCTGCTTTGCCTCACGCCTGCACTCGGCTAGAACTCTCGCCGCCCATTGACTGATGTGCTCAGCAGGAGTTCGCTCTTGGCCCTGATGCCGGTTTCTGACGCGCTCGCCGCGGTGTTGGCCGGCGTCGAGCCGCTGGCTGAACAGATGGTTTGCCTCGACGAGGCCTACCATCGTGTGCTCGCCCGCGATGTCGCGGCACGGCGCACGCAGCCGCCGGAGGCAATGTCGGCGATGGACGGCTATGCCGTGCGCTCGGCCGACGCAGCCATCGATTCCAGCCTGACCGTCGTCGGTGAGGTCGCAGCGGGCCGGCCGTTCGCGGGAAGCGTCGGCCCCGGCGAAGCCGTGCGGATCTTCACCGGCGGCGTCGTTCCCGACGGCGCCGATGCCGTCGTGATCCAGGAGGACACGGCTGCCGACGGCAAACATGTCACGATCAAGGAAGCCGCCATTTACGGCCGCCACATCCGCCCTGCAGGCGTCGACTTCCGCGAAGGCGACGTGCTGCTGCGCAAGGGAATCCGCCTCACCGAGCGCGATCTCGCCCTTGCCGCCGGAATGAATCATCCGCATCTCGCCGTCATCCGCCGCCCGAGGGTTGCCGTTCTCGCCACCGGCGACGAGCTCGTGATGCCGGGCACCACGCCTGGTCGCGGCCAGATCGTCTATTCCAACGGCTATGCCCTGCATGCGCTCGCCCGCAGCGAGGGCGCCGAGACCATCGACCTCGGAATTGCCGCCGATACACTGGAGGCGACGTCCGCCGGCATCCGCCGCGCGCGCGAGAGCGGCGCCGACATCCTGATCACGACCGGCGGTGCCTCGGTCGGCGACCACGACCTGGTCCAGCAGGCGCTCAAGGGCGAAGGCATCGCGATGGCGTTCTGGAAGATCGCGATCCGGCCGGGCAAGCCGATGATGCACGGTCGGATAGGCGCGATGCGCGTGATCGGCCTGCCCGGCAATCCCGTGTCGTCCTACGTGTGCGCCTTCCTGTTCATGGTCCCCTTGATTCGCGCCCTGTCGGGCCGTTCAGCGATTCATCATCGGCGCGAGCGCGCCGTGCTGGGCCGCGATCTCGCCGCCAACGACCAGCGCGAGGACTATCTGCGTGCGCGGCTGGAGGAGCGCGACGACGGCACGCGCGTCGCCCTTCCGGTCAGCCATCAGGACTCCTCCCTTCTTGCGAATCTCGCTGCGGCACAGGTACTTCTGGTGCGCGCACCGTTCGCGCCGAAGGCCGAGGCCGGCACGCCTTGCGAGGTGCTCCGGCTGCCCGTCTGAGCCGCCCAGCCACACGCATTCCGCGAGCTTGGCCGCGTTCACCATAAATTAAGCAGTTGCGGAACACATATCGAACATATAGTGTCCGTTCATGATTTGTTTCGAGGATGTAGCGGCTTAGTGCCGGCTTCATCGTGTCGGAATCGAACGACATCAACCGGGGGACTTTGGTCGAGATGTTGACGCGCAAACAATACGAGCTTCTGCGGTTCATCAGCGAACGTCTGAAGGAAAGCGGCGTGCCGCCGTCCTTCGACGAGATGAAGGATGCGCTCGACCTGCGCTCGAAGTCAGGCATCCATCGCCTGATCACTGCGCTCGAGGAGCGCGGCTTCATTCGCCGCCTGCCCAACCGCGCCCGTGCCATCGAGGTGATCAAGCTGCCCGAGCTCCAGGCCGCCGCCGGCAATCGCCGCGGCTTCACCCCGAGCGTGATCGAGGGCAATCTCGGCAAGGTGCGCGCGAGCTCCAGCCCGCCCGCCGACGAGGGCGAACGCCCCGTCGCGGTGCCCGTGATGGGCCGCATCGCCGCCGGCACGCCGATCGAGGCGCTGCAGACCCGCAGCCATACCATCAGCGTGCCGCCGGACATGCTCGGCTCGGGCGAGCACTACGCGCTCGAAGTGCGCGGCGATTCGATGGTCGAGGCCGGCATCCTCGATGGCGACATGGCGCTGATCCAGCGCAACGAGACCGCAAATACCGGTGACATCGTGGTGGCATTGATCGACGACGAGGAGGCCACGCTCAAGCGCTTCCGCCGCCGCGGCGCCTCGATCGCGCTCGAGCCCGCCAATGCCGCCTACGAGGTCCGCATTCTTCCGCCGAACCGCGTGAAGATCCAGGGCAAGCTGATCGGGCTTTACCGGAAGTACTGATACGGGAAACATCAAGCGCCGCGCGCGTTTCGATCGGCATCGGCGATCCAGGATCGGAGCGGATACTTGTCCGCTCCGGCTGGACGGTTTCTCTGGTTCTGCGCCGGCTGTCCGGTCCATCTTCCCGCGCGACATTCCCCCGCGCAGGCGCGCAGCCATTTCTGCTTCGCCGGTAGAGTTGTGCCGGCAGTGCTGATAGCTCCGGCCGAATGCAAGGACGCGAGGTTTGTTCCTATCGAATCCGGGAAAGATAATGTGATCGCGCGCTGCGGACGCGAGCCGCAGATTTGCCCATAACCGAGCAGAGCGTTGTATGCTTCCACTCTGATAGAGGCCTGCGCCTCGAAAGAGACGCGGGTCGCTATCCCAGCATGAGGAGCACCCGATGTGTGACTACAGCCTGCATGCCGTCGCGACGCGCCCCGCCGAAGTCGGCGAGACGATCGTCACGACAACCTTCCGCGGCACCTCGACGCGCGGTTTCGCTTCCGAAGCCGATCCCTCCGTCGCGGTCTGTCTGCTGCCGGGGACGGAGCTCGCTTTCGCCGACAACGTCCGCTACGACAACCGCTGGATCTGGACGCGCACCGTGAACTCTCGCGTCGGCAAGTTCGGCAAGATCGACCCGCACATTCCCGATCGCCATCATGACGCGATCGAATTCCCCGACGGCAAATACGTGCTGGTGACGCAGCTCGTCGAAGGCCAGCGCGCGACCGTGCTGCAATTGCCGGTGACGCAGCCAGCCCCCGAGCGCGAGCACAAGCCGCAGATCGTCGCCGACACGCGGCCCACGATCACGCGCCTGCCGATCGGCTGACGCCCTTCGGCCAACAGGCCGAGCCCGGGATTGAAATTGCCGTCGCCGGCCGAGGCCGGCGAGCCCGGTAAGTTTGTGTTTCAGGACATTCGATCGGCGAGCCCACCGCCGCGCCTCGTCGTCGCACGAAGTTTGGGCCGTGCTGCCCGCATTTTGAACGTCCGCTCCGCAGCCAAATGACCGATGCTGTCGTGGTTTGAGGCGGCGGACACGCTCGATGAAGACCTTCATTCGCGTCGTTGAACTTTGGGTACCCGACCGGACGCGCATGCGGCTGGAATTCGGCGGCGGCCTCTACGACGATGGGCTGTCCGCGTTCAAAGCCGTCAGCGAAGAGCTGCACTTCGGATATGACGAGGGACTTCCCGGCAAGGCCTGGGCCTGTGGCCACCCCGTCATCCTCACGAAATTCGCCAACTCCTATTTCAAGCGGACCGATCAGGCCGCTGCGGCCGGCCTCACCTGCGGCGTGGCGGTGCCGGTGTTCGCGGGCGAATTCCTGCAAGCCGTGCTGGTGCTGTTCTGTGGCGACGACGAGGCGCACGTCGGCGCGATCGAACTCTGGCACAACGATCCTGATCTCTCGCATGAGATGGGGCTCGTCGATGGCTATTACGGCACCGCGGACATGTTCGAATTCAACTCCCGCCACACCAGATTTCCGCGCGGCTTCGGCCTGCCCGGACGCACCTGGAAGGCGGGCCTGCCGCTGATCATCAAGGACTTGCACGACGCCAAGAGTTTCCTGCGCTGGGAGGACGCCGCCAAGGTCGGGATCAATCTCGGCGTCGGCGTGCCCTACCGAACCGGTACCAAACAGACCTGGGTTCTGACATTCCTCTCCGCGCAGGCAACGCCGATTGCACGACGCTTCGAGATCTGGGTCCCGAACGAGGACCGTTCGGCGCTGGTCTTTCGCGCCGGCGATTGCAGCGCGCAGACCGACCTCGCCGCACGCTATGCGGCGCAGTCCATCGCCAGGGGCGAAGGCAGCATCGGCGGCGCCTGGGCCGCCGGCATGCCCGCGCTCAACGACGATCTCACCTGTGACGGCTCGATCGCCGGCTCCGAAGCCCGCGCAGCCGGGCTGAGCCGAATGGTGGCCCTGCCGGTCATCGGCAACGGAAGGCTTGACGCCGTGCTGGCCTGGTATTTGTGATCCGCGTCAATCGTCGGCCTGCAAGTCGGCCTCCGATGGCGTTGCGTCCCGATTGCGGGGCACGGCCGCCTTCGGCACGAGGCTGCCGTCGAAATCTCCCTCGCCGGCGCCGGCCGGCAGCCAGGGACGGCTTGCTCCCCTCGTCCTCACCGCCTGCACCGAAAAGCCCTCGCCGCGTCTCGTCAGAGCCAGTGCGCCCTGACTGGCAAGACGCGCCCGATCGACCACCATCGCCGCGCAATCGGGTGGCGCAGGCCGCGCCGTCACCACCAGCGCGGCGCGGCTGCAATCATCGGCCAGCGCGTCGATACGCGTCGCCAACGCGATCAGTCGTCCGTCCGCGAGCGGCGCCACGCAGCCGGACTCGTCACAGGACACCCCACTCGCCAACGAGGCGTTGCCGGCATCGCGCGGATCGGCATCGGCAGCCAACCACTCCTTCAGCAGGAAGCTGTCCTTGCTGGCGCGGATCACCTGCAAGCGCCCATCCCCGCCCCGGATCGCGACGCTCGCGCCATCCCCGGCAATCAGGATATCGGGCTGCCGCACCGACAGTCCCCAGAGGATCGCTGCCAGCAGCACCAGGGCGCCGGACCAGCGCAAGGGCGTGCGCAACAGGCCCATCACGATGAGCCCGAGGCTCGCTGCGATCAGCGGCGCGATCCCGAAGGCGGGAATGCGGCCGACGGCGCCCGGCAGGGCCGCCACCCAGCGCGCGACCAGGACCATCCACTCGATGCCGATCCCCATCAACCACCAGAACACGCCGTCGAGCCCGAAGGGCGCCGCGAGCAGCCCCAACAGCCCGGCCGGCATCACCAGCGCCGAGACCACCGGCATGGCGCCGAGATTGGCGAGCACGCCGTATGGGGTCACGCGATGGAAGTGGAAGGCGGCGTATGGCGTGGTCGCGAGCCCCGCGATCAGCGAGGCCAGGAACAGCATCGCGATCTCGCGGCCGCCCCACAACGCGATCCGCGCCGTCGCGGAATGATCGGGCGATGCGAGCAGATTCGGCATGCCGATCTGCACCAGCGCCACCAGCCCGAGCGTTGCCGCAAACGACATCTGGAAGCTTGGATGCACCAACGCCTCCGGCGCGACCGCAAGCACGATCAGCGCGGCAACCGCCAGCGTGCGGAAGGTGATGGCGCGGCGGTCGACCATCACTGCGATCAGCACCACCGCCGTCATGAAGAACGATCTTTGCGTCGCAACCTCCGCGCCCGACAGCAACAGGTAGAACGCGGCCGCGACCAGCGCCGCGGCGGCCGACCATTTCTTGATGGCAGAGCCGGCCGCCAGCCCCGGGATCAAGGCCAGCAGCGCGCGCACCGCGAAGAAGACGACGCCGGCGACGACCGCCATGTGATAGCCGGAGATCGACAGCACATGGCCGAGTCCCGAGACGAACATGGCATCGTTCACGGGCGCGGTGATCGCATCGCGCCGCCCCGTGAGCAGCGCCGTCGCAATCGCGCGGTTGTCGCCTTCGAGCGTTGCGCGGATGCGCGCGTCGATCGCGTCGCGCAGGCCCTGCATGAAGGCGGCATAGCGCAGCCGCAGGCCGCCGCCATCCGGCGGTGTGGACGCCGTGATCGCGCCCATCACGAAGCCGGAGGCGCCGATGCCCTGGAAGAACATGTCGCGCGAGAAATCATAGCTGCCGGGGCGCACCGGCGAGATCGGCGGCATCAGCCGCGCCTTCAATTGCACGAAGCTGCCGACCTCCGGCGCCGTGCCCTTGCGCACCGAGAGGCGGACGCGCTCGAGCTTGACGTCGCTGCGCTGCGCCTCCATCGCGCTGACGCGCAGCACGAAGCGATCGGTGCGCTCGCGGATGTCGCGCGCTTCCACGAAGCCCGACAGCGACACCGAATAGAGCGGTTTTGCCAAAACGGTGTGCGCGATACGCGCGGTCTTCCAGGTCGCCACGGCAAAACCAGCCGCGACCGCCGCGAGCATGATGGCGGGCGCAAACAGCCGGCTCCGCCGGAGCAGCACCGCGCCGAGCATCAGCGCGATGGCTGTGGCGGCAACCACCCACAGCACCGGCTCATGATCGGCGGCGAAATAAAGCGCAATGCCGCCGCCGAAGGCGACCGGCACCCACGGCAACAGCCGGCCAGGCCCGGCCTCGCCCCGAGCCCATTGGCGCAGCGTCTCGATGATCGCCGGCCAGATGCCGAGGCCCGCTGGCGCCAAGCCGCCGGCCGGGGCGGCGCGGCCGACCGGCCACGTCCCGGCAACTCCCTGGGACCGTCCTGGCCGGCCCGGCTCCGCCATTCCCCTGCACCTTACGATACGCGACGGCTGCGGAGGCTACCGGACCGTGCGGCTGCACGAATAGCGGTACGGATCGGGAACAGGCGAAGAGCGCCCTACTTTTCTCCGGGCTGGCGCCCGTTGCTAGATCAGCGGCGCCTGCGAGGAGGCGTGGTGATTGACGATCTTCCACTCGCCGTCCTCGCGGATGATGACCCAGCTCATCTTGACGACGAGATCATCCCGCTCGCCCGCGAGATCGAACGTGATGGTCGCGGCCATGTTGATCAGATCAGGGCCGGCCTGCGCGGCGTGCACATCGGAGAACGCGGCGCTTGGCCTGCGCCAGCGCGGCAGGCCGTTGAAGTATTCGGCGACGCCGTCCCGGCCGCGATAGAGCTTCGGGTTGGAGCCGAAGAAGAATGCGTCCTTCGCATAGAGCGAGGACAGCGCGGCCGCATCGAGCGTCGCGAAGCCGGCGCACCATTTCGCGATGATGGCGGAAACGATGGCGTCGGCCTCGCTGCTCATGTCCTGCTCAGCCCTTCTCAACCCTTGGCGACTTCCTTCGCGAACGTGTCGCGCAGACCGATCGTGCGCGAGAACACCGGCTTGCCGGGCGTCGAGTCCTTGTCACGCACGAAATAGCCCTGGCGCTCGAACTGCATCGGCTCGGTCGAATTGCTCTCCGCAACGGACGCCTCGACCCGCGCATCGGCGAGGATCTCCAGCGAGTTCGGGTTGAGATCGGTCGCGAAGTTCGAGGCATCCGGGCTCGGATTGGCGAACAGCTGGTTGTAGATGCGGATCTCCGCCGGCTTGGAGGCCGCCGCCGGCAGCCAGTGCATGGTCGCCTTGACCTTGCGGCCGTCGGGCGCGTTGCCGCCCTTGGTCGCGGGATCATAGGTGCAGCGCAGCTCTACCACCTCACCCTTGTCGTTCTTGATCACGCCGGTACACTTGACGAAATAGGCATAGCGCAGCCGCACCTCGTTGCCAGGCGACAGGCGGAAGAACTTCTTCGGCGGGTTCTCCATGAAGTCGTCCTGCTCGATATAGAGCTCACGGCCGAACGTGATCTTCCGCGTGCCGGCCGAGGGATCGTCGGGATGATTGATCGCCTCGAGCTCCTCGGTCTGCCCTTCCGGATAATTCTCGATCACCACCTTGAGCGGCTTCAAGACCGCCATGCGCCGCTGCGCCGTGCGGTTCAGCTCCTCGCGGATGCAGAACTCCAGCATGCCGACATCGACCACGCTGTTGGCTTTGGCGACGCCGATGCGCTTGACGAACTCGCGAAGTGCAGCCGGCGGCACGCCGCGGCGACGCATGCCCGCCATGGTCGGCATGCGCGGATCGTCCCAGCCCGCGACATGGCCGTCGCGGACCAGCTGGGTCAGCACGCGCTTGGACAGCAGCGTATAGGTGAGATTCAGCCGCGCGAATTCGTACTGGTGCGGCTGTGAGGGCACCGGCAGCTTCTCGATGAACCAGTCGTAGAGCGGCCGGTGGTCCTCGAACTCCAGCGTGCAGATCGAATGCGTGATGCCTTCGATGGCGTCCGACTGGCCGTGGGCATAGTCGTAGCTCGGATAGATGCACCAAGCGTTGCCGGTGCGCGGATGGTGGGCATGCAGGATGCGGTACAGCACGGGGTCGCGCAGGTTGATGTTGCCCGCGGCCATGTCGATCTTGGCCCGCAGCACGCGCGCGCCGTTGGGGAATTCGCCCGCCTTCATGCGGCGGAACAGGTCGAGGTTCTCCTCCACGGAGCGTTCGCGGAACGGCGAATTCTTGCCGGGCTCGGTCAACGTGCCGCGCGAGAGGCGGATCTCCTCCTGGGTCTGGTCGTCGACATAAGCGAGGCCGTCGCGGATCAGCTGCTCCGCCCATTCGTACAGGCGGTCGAAATAGTCCGAGGCGAAGAACAGGTTCTTGCCCCAGTCAAAGCCGAGCCAGCGCACGTCGGCCTGGATTGAATCGATATATTCCTGCTCTTCCTTGACCGGGTTGGTGTCGTCGAAGCGCAGGTGGCAGCGGCCCGGAAACTCCTGGGCGACGCCGAAGTTGAGTGCGATCGACTTGGCGTGGCCGATATGCAAGTAGCCGTTCGGCTCCGGCGGGAACCGGGTCACGATCTCCTTGTATTTGCCCTGATCGAGGTCGGCCTGGATGATGTCACGAATGAAATCGCGCCCAACCTCAGCTGCCACCGGTTCTGTCATTACGAAAATCCTGTAGGGAAATCAGCGGTCCTTCTGCCAAATTCGCGTGGCCGCGCCAAGAGCTTACAAGAGCTTAAGCAAGGCCTGCCGGGTCCGCCGTCGCCCTTTAGTTATGTCCCGTTCCTGCTATACACCACCGCCTCCAATGCATAGGCCCTGCCAAGAATGTCCGATTCCGTCGTCACGCGCTTCGCTCCCTCGCCGACCGGCTTCCTCCATATCGGGGGCGCCCGCACGGCGCTGTTCAACTGGCTCTATGCCAAGAAGCACGGCGGCAAGATGCTGCTGCGGATTGAGGACACCGACCGGGAACGCTCCACGGAAGCGGCGATCGGCGCCATCCTCGACGGGTTGAAGTGGCTCGAGCTCGGCTGGGACGGCGAGGTCATCTACCAGTTCGCCCGCGCCGCCCGGCACCGCGAGGTCGCCGAGCAGCTGCTCGCCGATGGCAAGGCCTACCGTTGCTACGCCACCGCCGAAGAGCTCGCCGCCATGCGCGAGAAGGCGCGCAGCGAGGGGCGCACCCGCCTCTATGACGGCATGTGGCGCGACCGCGACGCGGCCACGGCTCCGAGCCACGTCAAGCCCACCATCCGCCTGCGCGCGCCGCAGACCGGCGAGACCGTGATCGAGGACCAGGTCCAGGGCCGCGTGGTCTGGCAGAACGAGAACCTCGACGATCTCGTCCTGCTGCGCGGCGACGGCAACCCGACCTACATGCTCGCCGTGGTGGTCGACGACCACGACATGGGCGTCACCCATGTGATCCGAGGCGACGACCACCTGATCAACGCCGCCCGCCAGAAGCAGATCTACGATGCGATGGGCTGGGAGCTGCCCAGCATGTCCCATATCCCGCTGATCCACGGCCCGGACGGCTCGAAACTCTCCAAGCGGCACGGCGCGCTCGGCGTCGATGCCTACCGCGCGATGGGGTACCTGCCGGCTGCGCTGCGCAACTACCTGGTCCGGCTCGGCTGGAGCCACGGCGACCAGGAGATCTTCTCGACCGAGGAGATGATCGACGCGTTCGATCTCGGCAGCGTCGGCCGCGCCGCCGCCCGCTTCGATTTCGCCAAGCTGGAAAACCTCAACGGCCACTACATCCGCCACGCCGACGATCAATCGCTCGTGAAGATGTTCGAGGACGTGCTCGACCACGTCGTGCCGAGCCGCGACGAGATCAAGGCCAAGTTAAACGACACCACGCGCGCGCAGCTGCTCAAGGCCATGCCGGCGCTCAAGGAGCGCGCCAAGACATTGATCGAGCTGATCGACGGCGCCCATTTCATCTTCGCCGACCGGCCGCTGGCGCCGGATCCCAAGGCGCAGGCGCTGTTGACGCCCGAGAACCGCAAGCTGATCGGCCAGCTACATTCCGCGCTGGAGAAAGTCGAGACGTGGAGCGGCGCCACCACCGAGGCCGCGCTGCGCGCCTTTGCCGAGGAAAATAGTCTCAAGCTCGGCGCGGTCGCCCAGCCGCTTCGGGCGGCGCTCACCGGACGGACGACGTCCCCTGGTATATTTGAGGTTTTGGAGGTGCTTGGACGCCAGGAAAGCCTCGGCCGACTTAGGGATCAGTCTACGACGTAAGTCGACCATGCGTGCGGCGATCTTGCAGCGCACATAGCAATAATATACCCATCTCCTCCACATTCTGGAACATCCGGCCTGCCCCCATGGTCGCCCTGGGGGTCTCCGGCTCCGGCCCGTCTCACCACACATCGGGGACCTCTGATGGACGCAAAAGAAAGCCCAAAGACCGCGACGCTGACGGTCGGAAACAAGAATTTCGATCTTCCGATCCTCAGCGGCAGCGTCGGGCCTGACGTCATCGATATCGGCAAGCTCTACGGCCAGTCCGGCCTGTTCACCTACGATCCGGGCTTTACCTCGACCGCGAGCTGCCAGTCCAAGATCACCTATATCGACGGCGACGCGGGCGTGCTGGAATACCGCGGCTACCCGATCGAGCAGCTCGCCGAGCATGGCGACTTCCTGGAGACCTGCTACCTCCTGCTCTACGGCAACCTGCCGACCGCCGCGCAGAAGAAGGATTTCGACTACCGCGTGACCCATCACACGATGGTGCACGAGCAGATGGCCCGCTTCTTCCAGGGCTTCCGCCGCGATGCCCATCCGATGGCGATCATGGTTGCCGCCGTCGGCGCCCTCGCCGCGTTCTATCACGATAGCACCGACATCAACGATCCGAAGCAGCGCATGATCGCCTCCATGCGCATGATCGCGAAGATCCCGACGCTGGCTGCGATGGCCTACAAATACACCGTCGGCCAGCCCTTCGTTTATCCGAAGAACTCGCTCGGCTTTGCCGAGAACTTCCTGAACATGTGCTTCGCGGTGCCTTGCGAAGACTACAAGGTCAGCCCGGTGCTCGCCGACGCGCTGGAGAAGATCTTCATCCTGCACGCCGACCACGAGCAGAACGCCTCGACCTCGACGGTGCGCATCGCCGGCTCCTCGGGCGCCAACCCGTTCGCCTGCATCGCGGCCGGCATCGCCTGCCTCTGGGGCCCGGCCCATGGCGGCGCCAACGAAGCCGCGCTGAACATGCTCTATCAGATCGGCACGGTCGACAAGATCCCCGAGTTCATCGCCAAGGTGAAGGACAAGAATTCCGAAGTCCGCCTGATGGGCTTCGGCCACCGGGTCTACAAGAACTACGATCCGCGCGCCAAGATCATGCAGAAGATGTGTCATGCCGTGCTCAAGGAGACCGGCCATGGCGACGATCCGATGCTGAAGGTGGCGATGGAGCTCGAGAAGATCGCGCTCAGCGACCAGTACTTCATCGACCGCAAGCTCTACCCGAACGTTGATTTCTATTCGGGCATCACGCTGAAGGCGATGGGCTTCCCGGTCTCGATGTTCACCGTGCTGTTCGCGGTCGCCCGCACCGTCGGCTGGATCAGCCAGTGGAGCGAGATGATCGAGGATCCCCAACAGAAGATCGGCCGCCCGCGCCAGCTCTACACCGGCGTCGCCAAGCGCGATTACGTGCCGATCGACAAGCGCTAACGTCAGGCCATCACGCCTTTCGCAGCGGCGCCATCGCAAGATGGCGCCGTTTTGTTTTGCGCCCGCACTTTCCTCGTGCTGCCGCGCACAACAACAAGTCCATGCTCACGGCGGCAAGCGCCTTGACAGCCTAAATGCTCCGCGCGCATTCTTACTCTAAGTAAGAATGACGACAGGGATGGAAATGCCGGAGCAGCCGAGAAGTCGGCGGCAGACGCGCGCTGCCATTTTGACTCATCTGCTTCAGTCGGGCGGCTCGTTTCGTCCGCCACTGGCCAAGGCCGTGCGTCTGTCGGAAGCGAGCCTGTCGCGCATCCTGCTTGACCTGAAGGCCGAAGGCCTGATCGAGGAAGTGCGGCGCCCTGCCCCTTACGTCGGCGGCCCGACCGGTCTCGTGTCGCTGGACCACGCGGTGGCGCTGGCAGCCTTCGAGCTGACGACGCAGCGGCTCAGCGTCGGGGTCGGCGGCCTGTCGGGTGAGCTGCACTACACCGAGCGTGTGCCGCTCCCGAAGACGCCTGACGTCGAGACCGTCGGCCGGGCATTTCGCGAAGCGATGACGTTGTTGCGCGACTGGACGCGGCGCCGCCGGATCACCCTCTCGCAGATCGGCGTCTCGATTCCCGGCCTCGGCCGTCTCAGCATATCGGCCAATCCGATCATTCCCTGCGACGTCGCTCGCATCAGCGACATGTTCGGCGAGATGTTCGCCGGCGTGCCGCTCGAATTCACCAATTCGGTTGTCGCGCATGCCACCTTTCACCGCTGCCGCACGGAAAACTACCCGTTCAACGACACGCATCTGTTCGTGCTCGTCAGCCACGGCGTCGCCGGCGCCTGGATGGATGATCCGGCCGAGACCGATGCTCTGCAGCCAATCGAGCTCGGCCACATGGTGTTCGGGCCTGACGGACCGCGCTGCCGCTGCGGACATCACGGCTGCGTCGAGGCCTATACGTCGATTCCCGCGCTGGCTGCGCTTCTCGGCGTTTCCGAGACCGAGCTGCTCCAGCTCGGCAACGAATGGGTCAACACGGTCCCGATCTCATCGCGCGTGCGGCAGGATTTGCGCCGTCGGCTGTTCCGGCTCGGCCTTGCGATCGGCAATACGCTGAACGTCAAGCCGTGCGGCGGCGTTGCGATCAGCGGCTGGCCGTCGCTTCTCGCTGAAGAGGATCGGCAAGCACTGGTCGATGGCATCGACGCCTGCCTGCTGGGCGGACGCAAACTGGCGCAGGTCTCCCTCGCCTTCGTGCCGCCGTCGACCGGCAACGATCCGCAGGCTGCGCTCGCCTTCGCCGCCTTTTGTCTCGCCAGCCGTGGCGGCATGCCCGCGGCATCGACGGAGGCGGCCTGACATGCGCTGAGCCCAAACGGCCTGTAAAGCGCGAAAGATTTCACACCGGGAGGAACTGCCATGCCGATCACAACAACAAGGCGTCGTCTGCTCGCTGGATCTGCTGCCGCGCTCGCATTTCCGCACCTTGCCCGCGCGCAAGGCGCGGCCAAGCCGCGACTGACCGCGATCTCGCAATGGTCGGCGGGCAGCGACGGGGCGGCCATTACGGCGCTCGGCAAGAAATTCGAGGAGAAGGGCGGCGTTTGGCAGCACTCGCCCGTCCCCGGCTTCACCACCGAGATGATGAACAAGCTGCGCGCGCAGATCATGGCCGGCGATCCGCCGGCTTGCTCGCAGCTCAAGGGGCCCGAGATTGCGGCCTGGTCGAAGATTGCGCCCACCGTAAATCTCGATGCCCTCGTCGCGGCCGCCGGCTACGAGAAGGTCGTCGCTCCGGACCTTGCAAAGCTGCACAAGCCCGGCGGCAAATGGATTGCGCTGCCGCTACAGATCTACAGCACCAACATGCTCTTCCTGTCCAAGCGCGCGATGGACAAGGCGAAGGCGGACAAGGTCCCCGTCACCTGGGCCGACTTCAACGACCTCGCCGAAAAGATGAAGGCGGGCGGAGTCGCTTCTCCCATCGCCAATGGCGGCACCCGCCCGGACGACGGACAGAAATTCGAGGCGGCTCTCGCGGGCATCAGTCCGCTCGCCTATCGCGCGGCCATCATGAATCTCGAGAAGAAGGCCCTCGAGGGTCCGGAGATCAAGGCCGCGTTCGCCCAGGTGCGCAAGATCGCCGACTGGATGGACCCCAACGTCGGCGCCCAGCATTTCTCGACCAACCTGAAGCGCTTCATCGACGGCGACATGGGCATGATGATCATGGGCGGATGGGCGCAGGGCGTATTGCGCAATGCCGGCTTCAAGCTCGAGGACTTCATGATTGCGCCAGGCCCGAGCGACAACGGCAAGCCGGTCTTCCTGTTGAATGCCGACGCCTTCATCTTCTGGCAGCGCAAGGAGGCGGACCTGCAAGCCGGCCAGACCCTGATGGCTCAGCTCGTCATGGATCCGGCGATCCAGACCATGTACTCGCAGATCACCGGCTCCATCCCCGTGCGCACTGACGTCGATCTATCAGGCGAAGGCTGGTCGGAGGGGCAACGAACAACCTCGAAGGCCTTGAAGGAGGCCATCGCCAGCAATCAGGCCGTCCTCAGCATGGCGCACAACATGGCGCAGGAAAACGGAATGACCGCGGCGATGATCGACGTAATCACGGAGTACGTGAAGAACAAGACGATCAAGCCGGAGCAGGCAGCCACCCGCCTCGCCGAGGCCGTCGAGGGCGCGCGTTGAGCAATGCCGCCACGATGAGACCGGGCCGGCCGGCGCTTCCCGAATGGGTGCGTCGGCTGCCCGAATATCTGACGATCTGGGTGCCGCTGCTGCTGTCGGCGACGCACCTCGTCTCGTTTTCGCTCTGGACCATCTGGATCTCGTTCACGCCGTCCACCCTCGTTCCCGTTGCGGGCTGGGTCGGCTTGCGCAACTACACGGCGGTCACGGCATCGCGCAACTGGCAAATCGCCTTCGACAATTTGCTGCTGTTCGGCAGCGCTTTCGTGCTGCTGAGCGCAGCGACCGGCCTCATCCTCGCGATCCTGCTCGATCAGCGCATTCGTGGCGAAAACGTGCTGCGCTCCATCTTCCTCTATCCCCTGGCGGTGTCCTTCGTGGTCACCGGCACGGTCTGGAGCTGGCTGCTCAATCCCGGTCTCGGGATCCAGAAGCTGGTGCACGACCTCGGCTGGACCTCCTTTAAGTTCGACTGGCTGATCGACCGCGACATGGCGATCTGGACCATTGTCATCGCCGCGATCTGGCAATCCTGCGGCTTTGCCATGGCGCTGTTCCTTGCCGGCCTTCGCTCGGTCGATCCCGACATCATCAAGGCCGCGCAGATCGACGGCGCGGGACCGGTCCGAACCTACCGGCGTATCATCCTGCCGTCGCTGTGGCCGATCACGGTCACCGTCGTGGTGATCCAGTTGCAGTTCGCGATCTCGACCTTCGACCTCGTGCGCGCGCTCACCAACGGCGGACCGGGAATCGCGACCCAGCTGCCGGCACTCGTCGTCTACGACCTGATGTTCCAGCGCAGCCTGCTCGGCCGCGGCGCGGCGGCGGCCGTGCTGATGTTGCTCATTCTTCTCGCGGTGCTGCTGCCCTACGCGGCGTGGCGATACATCCAGCGACGGCGAGGCGCCCATGCCTGACCGCAGCTTCGCACCGACCCGGATCCTGATCTATCTCGCCGTCTTCTTGATCGCCGCGGCCTGGCTCGCGCCGCTCGTGGTCGTGGTGCTGAACTCGCTGCGGACCAACGAGGAGATCGCGCAGGGATCGATGATCGGCTGGCCGCAGCATCTGGCCTGGAGCAACTACGCCGCAGCCTGGAGCGGCTTCTGTGTCGCCGAGACCTGCGCCGGCATCCGGCCCTACATGCTGAACTCCGCGCTGGTCACGATTCCCGCCACGATCTTCTCCACCCTGCTCGGCGCAATCGCCGGTTACGCTGTGTCGCTCTGGCGTTTTCGCGGCGACAACTGGATCTACGGCATCGTGACGCTGGGCCTGTTCCTCCCCCAGCAGATGCGCCTGTTGCCCTGGACCATCGTGCTGCGGGACGTCGGCCTCATCAACACCCTGACCGGCCTCGTGCTGATTCACACCATTCAGGGGCTCTCATTCACCACGCTGTTCTGCCGGAATTATTATGTCGCCATTCCCCATGAACTGATCAGGGCCGCCCGCATCGACGGCGCCGGCTTCTTCCGCATCTTCTGGCGCATCATCCTGCCGCTCTCAGGTCCCATCCTGATCGTCACGGTGATCTGGCAGTTCACCCATATCTGGAACGAGTTCCTCTATGGCGTGACGTTCACCACCGGCCAGCAGCAGCCCGTCACCGCAGCGCTTATCGCGCTGTCCGCCGCCGTCGCGGATATCCCGCAGCATGGCGTGCAGAGCGCAGCGGTAATCATCGCCGCGCTGCCCACGCTGTTGATCTACCTGCTCGGCGGCAAGTACTTCGTCCGCGGCCTGACTGCCGGGGCCGTGAAATGATGGAGTTGTCATGGCAGCACTGAGCATTCGCGCCCTGTCCAAGCGTTACGCCAATCTGGAGGTGCTGAAGGACATCGCGCTCGACATCGAGAGCGGCGAGTTCACCGTGCTGGTCGGCCCGTCCGGCTGCGGCAAGTCCACCCTGCTCAACATCGTCGCCGGGCTCGACCGCCCGAGCGCGGGAACGATCGAAATCGGCGGGCGCGTCGTCAATGACGTCGCGCCGAAAGACCGCGACATCGCCATGGTGTTCCAGTCCTACGCGCTCTATCCCTCGATGACCGTGCGCCAGAACATCACCTTCGGGATGGAATGCCGTCACGTTCCCAAAGCCGAGCAGGACGCTGCGGTCGGCAACGTCGCAAAACTGCTCCAGATCGAGCCGCTGCTCGGCCGCAAGCCCTCGCAATTGTCCGGCGGCCAGCGCCAGCGAGTGGCGATGGGACGCGCGCTGGTGCGCAATCCCCTGCTCTTCCTGTTCGACGAACCGCTCTCCAATCTCGATGCCAAGCTGCGCGTCGAGATGCGGATGGAGATCAAGCGCCTGCATCAGCGCATCGGCGCCACCATCGTCTATGTCACCCACGACCAGATCGAGGCGATGACGATGGCGACGCGGATCGCCGTGATGCATCAGGGCAGCGTGCAGCAATTCGCCGATCCCGACACCGTGTACCGCTATCCCGCCAATCTGTTCGTCGCACGCTTCATGGGCTCGCCGCCGATGAACACCATGCCGGCGCGGCTCGAGGCCGAAAATGACGGTCCGGTCGTCGTGATCGGCGCGGGACGGCCCGACGAGCTTCGTCTGCGCCTTACGGGGTACGACGCCGCAGCACCCTTTGTCGGGCGCGAGGTGGTGTTCGGAATCAGGCCGGAATGCATCGCTGAGGGGAGCCGCACGTTTTCCAGCGAAGCGCCTGTCCTCATCGAGGCGCCGGTGGAGCTGGTCGAGCCCACCGGTGCCGAGACGATGGTGCTCCTGCGGCTCGGCGGCGAGCCCGCGATGGCACGAGTCTCGCCGGATATCCGCCCCGCGCCCGGCGCGTCCGCCGCCTTCGCGCTCGACACCCGCCGCATTTGCCTGTTCGACCCCGAGACGGAGCGCCTGATCGCATGACGAAGACGACCTATTCCAGCCTAGCCGGCAGCGTGGTGCTGATCACCGGAGGCGCCAGCGGCATCGGCGCCGCCTTCGTCCGGGCCTTCGCGGGCCAAGGCGCCCGGGTCGCCTTCTTCGACATCGATAAGGACGCCGGCGAAGCCCTGGTGCGGGAAATAGCGGCCTCGTCCGGGCCTGCGCCGCTGTTCGTGCCCTGCGATCTGCTCGACATCGATGCGCTGCGCAGCGCGATGGCAGAGGCCCGCCGCTCGCTTGGCGACGCCGCCGTTCTCGTCAACAACGCCGCCAACGATCAGCGCCAGGTTCTCGCCGAGGTCACGCCGTCCGAGTTCGACTGGATGATCGGCGTCAATCTCAAGCACGTCTTCTTCGCCGCGCAAGCGGTGGTTCCGCAGATGCAGGCGCGCGGCGGCGGCTCGATCATCAACATGTCCTCGATCGCCTGGATGCGCGGCGCGCCGGCGCTGCCGGTCTATGCCGCGGCGAAAGCGGCGATCGTCGGCTTCACCAACTCGCTGGCGCGGTCGGTCGGTCCCGACCGCATTCGCGTCAACGCGATCGCGCCGGGCATGGTCATCACCGAGCGCCAGCGCCGGCTATGGTATCCGGACGATCGGGTCATCGCCGAGATACGCTCGCGCCAGGCGGTGCCCGATGCGGTAACGCCCGAACACATTGCCAATATGGCACTGTTCCTCGCCTCCGACGAAAGCCAGCGCATCACCAGCCAGTGTTTCAGGGTTGATGGCGGACTCGCCTAGGCCGGTGCGCATAAGACCGTTCGAGTGCCCTTTGCTTAGCCCTACGTGACGTTCGACAATAGTGATTGGAACTAGGAAACCTTGGGAGGTTCGCGCGTTTAGGGGCCGGAGCAAGCCGTGGAGGAGAAGCATGCGAACAGCAATTCTCGCATTGATTGTAGTTGCCGGAAGCGCAATGACCTTCCAAGCAACGGCCCAACAGCAAAAGGCTGCACCCAGTGAGCAAACCAAGGAAGAGATGAAGCGCGACGTGGACCGGGAGCTCAAGGCTGGCCAGCCCAACGAGCAGATGCAGCGCGATGCGGACAAAGGGATCAAGACCCGCAACTCCGGAGAGTCCGGATACGTGGCCGATCAAGACAAGCCGGCCGCTTCGGCGCATCCTCCGGGCCGACCGGGAAGTGAGCAGACCACGGGTTCGGGTAGCCAGACCGGCACTCCGAAATAGAACACTCGGCCTGCTCTGCGTCTACGGCGAGTTGCGCGGGCGCCGGAAGTGGCCAATTCACGGGTCGCATGCGGTCCCGGGTTAGCGTGTCGTCCGCCTGGTTGCCGCCCAAATGTCCTCCCGGGGTCAGTATGTCGCGCTCAGTGTACGCGTGGAGCGAGACCCCGGGGGCAAGTGGCGGGCCGTCATAGGGCGCACAAGCGCCAGTCGAGGCAAGACGGCCCCCCGCGTTCTGTCCACCGCCGATTGACGACATCCCAACTGCCTCAAATGATCCGGCTAAGGGTCACGAGGCGACATGGAGCGGGATGTCACTCTATGAAGAGCAGTCCCCTCTTCTTATCGCCGTCAAACGTATTTACAGCGTCGAACAGCCGCTTCCGTTCGACTAGCCACGGCTGGAAATCGAAATTGACATCGAGCACGAAAACGAGGTCTTCGGCTTCGAAATAGCCTCCAATTGGGGAATGGTGTCCACTACCAGCACCAAAAATATGAGCGCGATCGAAATTCACGATGTAGCGTCGCCGCGGATCGTTGGAGCGACGGAGATGCTCCAGAAACTGGTTTTCGCTGAGATCACGCAAGACAGTAACTTTCCGGCTGGTGTTGGACTGGGCGACGTTGGCCAGTTCGTCAAGCGTGAGCCCCATAATGCATACGCCTGTCCAGCAACTCCACGTCCCGGCCAACACCTTGCCTTCCGTCCTTGCCGCCTCGCCAAGGGACCGATACGCATTTGCAACAGCGGCAGGTCCGCAGCGAGAGCCATTTGACTGCCAAACAACGTGTCCTTCAAATGTTGCTGCCACGGGCAGGTGCCACGCACGCTCAATAAGCTCCGGAGTACGTGTGACCGATGAGGCTATGGCTTCTGATGGCACGTGCGATTGATTGACCACCAGGGCCCCGGCACACACCAGACTCAGGGCAATCACCAAGCTGCTGATGCTTACGCGGTGCCATCGCTTCATGGATCGGAACCTTGGCGGCAATGACGACTTAGGCGCGCAAAATTATACTCGGAAGCCGGAGAGCGCGAAGAAGATACCTGTCCACGTTCGTTCGGGCTGAAAATGCGAACATAATTTCCGACAGGACGACCCGAGTTCTTCTTTTGGGTCGAACAGGAAAGTGACAGCCAATCGGACCCTTTCCGCGGCATCCCGAGATGTATCAGCGTCGAGATCCCAGTGCTAGACTTCCTGCTCCTAGCGATTGGGAGGACGAACATGCCCGATAGCGTCTACAAGGTCATTGAACTGGTCGGTACCAGCAGCGACTCATGGGAGAAGGCGGCCGCTAACGCAGTCGAGCAAGCTGCTAAATCTCTCCGAGATCTCCGCATTGCAGAGGTCGTCAAGCTAGATATGCAACTGGATGACAAGGGAAAAGTTGAGGCCTATCGCGCCAAGCTCAACGTATCGTTCAAGTTCGAGGGCTCCTGAGCCTCAGCACCTCGCCGCTTCGGGCGAGGACGGCTCATTGGACAGGCGCGTTGCGGTCCGCCAGCCGGACGCTGTGGCCCATCCCGGAAGTTGGCACTAGTCCGAGCGGGACCGAAATGCTTTGATGCGAAGGAGCGTATGGCGCGTGGTGGCCCCATGTACATGGTCATTCGCAAGTACAGTAAGGTTCGTTCGGTCGCCGACGCCGCTCGTCGCGCCAAGAGCGGCGTCGGTGAGATCCTAAGACAATCGCGGGGATTCAAATCTTACCATGTGCTGGATGCGGGCGACGGTGTCGGTATCGCGGTGATGATATTTGACGACCGCGAAAGCGCCAACGCAGCGAACGCCAAGATACTGGCATTTGTTCAAGCCAGTCTACCCGACCTCGATCTTGGAGTTCCTGAAATCGCTGCCGGCGAGGTTTTGGTGAACTTAGAGCCCAATGGGTCCTCGGGCATCAAGTAGCCGAAAACGCTGCCTGTTGCATGGCCCGCCGCCCGCTGATCGTGCAGTCTATCCGACCTGCATCGCGTTTGCGGCGGTCGCGCCCCGGCACCGGCATATGCCGGCCAAGAATCTGGCGACTGCGCTAATTTTCGAGGAGCACAATGCCATGAAGCAACACACCTCCGAAGCATTTTCCACCACAGCCAGGAAACTGCTCATGCGGATGCGCATCGTGATGCCACCCAGGGATCCCGATGAAGACGAGGAGGATGAAGACGAGGAGGACGAAGACGAGGATGAGCAAGATGATGCCGACGAACCGGCGGTCGTGCGCGAGCCGGACGAAGACTAGACTAGCCGGTGTCTGGCAGTCGCCGTTATACTATCTCTCATGGGCTGGGATGCGAAAGACATAGCGCTTCTCAAAAGGCTCTGGTCCGCGGGGCAGAGCGCGGCGCAGATTGCGCGCCATCTCGGCTGCAGTCGTAACGCGGTATGCGGTATGCTGAACCGTCTGGGCCTGAAGCGCGGCCACAAGCCGCCCACCGCGCAGCCCCAGATAAGGCCGGCCCCGAAGCTGAGACCGTCGTCGGCCGCCTGCGCCCGTCCCATCGCGCGGAGGGTGTCGCCGAGTACAGCAGAGAGGGAGCTGCCAAAGGAATTCAGCCGGCAGCAGCTTTACGCCATTCTGGCTGAGGCGGTCAGAAACACTGGTTAAGAGCTCACCACGAACGTCCTTGCCCTCCCGTCCATGTGTCGGGCCCGCCTCGACGGGTTCGGACGTTCATGAGTACGCGCCTTAGCTCGTTCGCCTACTCTTCCGCATTGTTACGAGCACGATGTCGGCGGCGAGCACGCTCGGCGCTTTGTTGCCGGTCGACACGAACTGATGACGGAGCGGCGAATCCGTCAGCAGCGCGGACAGCGCAGGCGCCAGCTTCTCAAGTTCGAGAAATCCGCTTCAGTTCAACAAGCGAAGAACTCGCGGAAGCAAGTTTAGCCCGTTTCACTCCAATCAGCGGATCGATGGCCGCGTCGTTACTTTGCAAATGAGCGTCGGCCACCCGCGAGCCAGAAACAGGGCCCACCTCACACGCATACGTTGATGGAACCGGGTTTTAGCTCGCGTTGTTCCGGCTCGGGGTCGTCACAGCCACGTCGCTATAGAGAAGCCCTGTATACGGGAGTATAGTCGCCAAAGGCATATTCCCGATCGATCTTGACCGGCTCCGGGAGACGCGATCCGGCATGAGAAATCTGTCGATTGATCCATGACGCGTGAGCAAGAGATGATCATGCAACATGCGATTGAAGTGCCGTCGGTCGCCCTCGATTCGAATGAGAGCAAGCGCCCCGAGGAGGCACTGCGCGAGAGCGAGGAGCGCTTTCGCACGCTGGTGCAATTCTCCTTCGATGTGTACTGGGAAACGGACGCGGAGCATCGCTTCATCCGCCAAGAGTTCGCCGAGACGCTTCCCGAGCCGCCGGTCTCCGAGATCGGCAGGACACGATGGGAGGTCCCGTATCTCGAACCTGACGCAGATGGCTGGCGCAAACACCGGGAGATACTCGACGCTCACCTCCCGTTTCGCGATTTCGAGCTCGCGCGGCCGATGCCCGACGGCGGCAAGCGCTATATTTCCGTCTCTGGGCTGCCCATCTTTGACAAGACAGGGAACTTCGTGGGTTACCGAGGTGTGGGGCGCCACATCACGGAGCGCAAGCGCGCCGAACAGGCGCTGATCGAGAGCGAGGCCCGTTTCCGTACCTTCGTGGACCACGCGACCGATACGTTCATGCTGCACAGTGAAGATGGTCACGTTCTCGATGTGAATCGGAATGCCTGCGAAAGTCTCGGCTACAGCCGGACCGAACTGGTTGGGGCAACTGCGGCCTTGTTCGATCTGGAGATGGATGAAGCGACTTGGCGTCGCAACCGCGAGCGTCTCAAGGCCGGCGGCATCGCTACGCTCGAGAGGCGCTATTGCCGAAAGGATGGCACTGTGTTTCCCGTCGAAGTTCGTATGCGCGAGTTCTGCGAAGTCGGACAGTCACGAATCATTTGTCTGAGCCGCGACATCACCGAACGCAAGCGAACCGCCGAGACGTTCCGCGAGATGCAAGCTGAACTAACACACGCCAATCGCGCGGCGGCAATGGGCCAGGTCACGGCTTCGGTGACACACGAACTAAGCCAACCAATCACCGCGGTGCTCTGCAACGCAGAGGCCGCACTGAACTGGCTAGGAACACAATCTCCGAATTTCGAAAAGGCACAGCAGGCGCTCGTATCCATCGTCACAGAAGCCAAGCGAGGCGGCGAGATCATCAGTTGGATCCGTTCCTTGATCAAGAAAGCTCCGGCGCCGAAGGAGAGCGTCGATGTCAATGGTGCAATCCTGGACGTGATCACCATCGCCCGTAGCGAGCTGCTCAAACATGATGTCTCGATCCAGACCGACCTCGCTCCGGGCTTGCCGCTCGTGAAGGGCTATCGCGTTCAGCTGCAACAGGTGGTTCTCAATTTGATCCTCAACGCGATCGAGGCAATGAACTGTGTCGACGTTGGCGGACGAGAGCTGCGGATCAGCACGGCTGCAGATGCTTCAAATCTCGTTGTTGTCGCCGTACGGGATACCGGACCTGGACTTGACGTCGCAATCGTTGACCGCCTGTTCGAGCCCTTCTACACCACCAAGCCGGACGGAACCGGCATGGGCTTGTCGATTTGCCAATCGATCATCGAGGCGCACGGAGGACGACTTTGGACTGGTGCCAATGAACCACGGGGGGCGGCGTTTCACTTTAGTCTGCCTTCGCAACAGGAGTGATCCACGTCGCTTTAGCGTAACTCACGCCTTCGCTGTTGCGTTTCTTGGCGTCTGCTCTTTGGAGGGCAGCTCACGCTTTGGAGGGGGCAGCTCAAGCAGGCTTCTATGAAACACCCTGGCTCGTTCGCCGACCCTGGCGCATCGTTGCGAGCACGATGTCGGCGGCGAGCACGCTCGGCGATGTGTTGCCGGTCGACATGATCTGATCGAGCCTGGCGAAGGCCTCGACCTGCTGCCGGCGCAGCGGAGACTCCGTCAGCACGTCCCGAAGCGCCGGCGACAGCTTCTCCGGCGTGCATTCCTCCTGCAAATACTCGGGAATGACATCCTTGCCGATCACGAGATTGGCAAGGATCACCGAGGAGACACGGATCGCGCGTCGCAGGATGAACGCCTCGATCGCGCCGACGCGATAGGCCGTCACCATCGGAATGCCCGACAGCGCGAGCTCGAGCGTCACCGTGCCGGATTTCGCCAGCGCGGCGTGAGCGATGCGGAAGGCCGCACGCCGCTCGTTCTCGCCGATCACGATCTGAGGCTTGACCGGCCAGCTCGCGATGCCTTCGCGGATGGTGGCTTCGAGATGCGGCATGGTCGGCAGCATCAGTTCGAACGCACAGCCCTCACCCCTTAAGCGACCGAGCGTTGCGCCGAACACGTCGAGATGATGCCTGACCTCGCTGCGGCGGCTGCCGGGCAGCACCAGCAGCACCGGCGGCTCACTGTCGCGGCGCGCCTGCTCCTCCGCACTCGGCCGCAGCGAGCCCAATTGCTCAATCAGGGGATGGCCGACATAGCTGCAGGGCGGGCCGCCGAGCTTGCGGTATTCCTCGGGCTCGAACGGCAGCAGGCCGAGCACGTGGTCGACATAGCCGAGCATGGTCCGCGCCCGTCCTGGCCGCCATGCCCAGAGCTGCGGCGAGACGTAGTCGACGATCGGGATCGCGGGATTGCGCGCGCGCACGCGGCGGGCGACGCGATGGGTGAAGTCGGGGCTGTCGATGATGACGAGCACGTCGGGCGCGGCCTCGGTCACTGCGTCGGCGGTCTGCCGGATCAGCCGCAGGATCTTCGGCAATTGCTGCAGCACCGCGGCAAACCCGACGATCGAGAGCTCCTCGATCGGAAACAGCGATTCCAGGCCCTCGCGCGCCATGGTGCGGCCGCCGACGCCGACGAACTGCACGCCGTCGCCGAGGCGCTGGCGCAGCACCTTCATCAAGGCGCTGCCGAGCCTGTCGCCGGATTCCTCCGTCGCGATCAGGAAGATCTTGCGCTTGGGATCACGCGACATCACGCGGGCAGGCCGATGACGAAGAGATATTTGGCATCGGCAAGCGCGATCATCGCCTGCGGCTCGGCGGCGATGGTGTTGCCCGCGATGACGGCGATGCCGGCAAGGCCGGCAGCCGCGACGCCCTCGATGGTGCGCGGACCGATCGTCGGCAGGTCGAAGCGCAGGTCCTGGCCGCTCTTCGGCGCCTTCACCAGCACGCCGCGTCCGGTAGCGGCGCGGATGCGGCCCTCCTCGCGCAGCCGCGCGACGCGGGCGAGCAGCGCGTCGGTGCCCTCGATGTCCTCGACCGCCACCACGTGGCCATCGATCACGACCACGGCCTGGCCGATGTCGAACGGGCCGAGTGCGGTCAGCACCGCCCGGCCCCGGTCGGTATCGGCCTTGCTGGCATCGCTCGGCCAGGCGCGGCTGATGCAGCCCTCGGGCATCAGGAGATCCGGCGCGACGTCCTTGATGCCGACCATCCGGAAGCCGTCCTGCTCGAGGATGCGGCCCACACCCGACAGCAAATGATCGTCGCCGCCACGGAAGGCGCGGATGACGTTGCCGAGCAGGCGCAGCGTCGTGAAGTCGAACCGGATCTCGGACAGCGAAGGCCGCACCAACGTGCCGATGAAGATCAGGTCGCGGCAGCCCTCCTCGCGGAACAGCCGCATCGCGCGTCCGAGCTGGCCGACGGAGATCCAGCGATGCCGATACTTCTCCACCCGCTGGGGATCGCAGGCGCCGCGCAGCGGAAACAGCACCGGCGTGATGCCGTGCGCGGCGAGCGACTCGGCGACCGCAAACGGCATGGCACCGCCGCCGGCGACGATGCCGACCGGTGACGAAACCTGCAAAGCCGCCGATGTCGTGCCCGCGGCCATCCCAAGATCACTCCAAGATCATTTCAAGATCACTTCGCGATGGCGGGAAGACAGAGCGGGCGCTTGCCCTTGCCGATGAAGTCGAGAATTTCGGCGATCGCGGGGTCCTCGCCCGCGAGCGGCCGCGCCGCCTCCAGCCGCTCGGCGAAGGTGCCGGCGCCATGGAATAGCTTCTGGTAGAACGCGCGCACGGTGGCAAGCCGCTGCTTGGTGAACTTGCGACGCTTCATGCCGATCAGATTGAGGCCCTCGAGCACGGCATATTGGCCGTTGACGAGACCGAACGGAATGATGTCGTCGCGCACGCCACACACGCCGCCGACCATGACCTGCGGTCCGATACGGGTGAACTGATGCACGGCGGACAGCCCGCCGATGAAGACGAAGTCGCCGATCTCGCAATGGCCGCCGAGCGTTGCCGAGGTCGCGAAGATCACGTCGTTGCCGAGATGGCAGTCGTGGCCGACGTGGCTGCAGTTCATGAAATAGCCGCGGTCGCCAACCGAGGTGACGCCCCCGCCAGCGACGGTACCCGCGTTCATGGTGACGGATTCGCGGATGGTGCAGCCCGCGCCGATCCTGAGCTGCGTCAGCTCGCCACGATAGCTGAGCGATTGCGGCGGCGTGCCCAGCGAAGCGAACGGATAGATGGTGCAGCCGTCGCCGATCGTGGTCTGCGCCGTGATGTGCACATGCCCGATCAGCTTGCAGTTCGTGCCGATGACGACGTTCGGGCCGATGATGCAATAGGGTCCGATCTCGGTGCCCTCGCCGATCACGGCGCCGTCCGCGATCCGCGCGGTGGGATCAATCTTGCTCATCAAGCCAATCTTACTCGTCAAGAAGGTCGGGTTATGTATTGAAGTCGCTCGGTTTTCGGCTGGTTAGCGCGACTATGCCCGATCTGTCCAGTGACGTATCATCTCGCCGTGTTTCAAGTGCCGGATGAGGCGGCCTTCCCGTCCCGTCGTCAGGTTCATGCGGAGCTTCAACGATCGTGGTCAGGGCCCTGATCCTTCTGCTGGCGCAGCTCGCGGATACTCCGATCGTGTCGGAGGCGGTCGAGACCGGCGAACACCGCCTGGTCGATCTCCGGACATTCGAGTGCCGGGACATCACCCGCAGCACGGTGCTTCAGCGGGTCTGTTACGATCGCGCGCAGCAGGACCTGATCGTCGCGAGCAACGGCGCCTATCACCGCTATTGCGGCGTGACGGCCGATACGGTCGAACGCCTCCTCGTCGCGCCCTCCATGGGCCAGTTCTTCAACCGGACGATCAGGCGGGAGGCGGCCGGCGGCCGCTACGATTGCACCTGAGCCCAGTGCCGCTCAATCGGTCAACATGGCGCCGACGTCGGCTTCGGCAACGACCTGACCGTTGACCTTTGCATCGCCGTGAAACCACCACATGGTCTTGCGGCGGCCGAGCGAGCGCATGTGATACTCGATCGTATCGCCCGGCAGCACCGGCTTGCGAAACTTGCACTTGTCGATGGTGAGGAAATAGACCGCCCGCGGCTTCTCGGTGCCCTCGACCGACTTGATGCCGATCACGCCCGCGGTCTGCGCCATCGCCTCGATCATCATGACACCGGGATAAACCGGACGCTCGGGGAAATGTCCCTGGAACGCCGGCTCGTTGAAGGTGACGTTCTTGATGCCGATGCCGCTGTAATCGGCGCGGATGTTGATCACGCGGTCGATCAGCAGCATCGGAAAGCGGTGCGGCAGTGTCTGGAGGATCGCGTTGATGTCCACCAGCTCGAACTTAACAGGTGATTCCGCCGTCATTCCCGTCCCTCGTCCTTCGGATCGGCCTTGCTGTCGCGTACCAGCCGCTCCACCGCGATGATCTCCTTGAACCATTGCTTGGTCGGCTTGGCGAAGTGCCCGCCCCAGCGGCCGCCCGGCGGGATGTCGTCCTTGACCGCGCTCATCGCCGTCACCTGCGCCCCGTCGCCGATCTTGAGGTGATTGTTGATGCCAACCTTCGCTCCGAGCGCCACGTTGTCGCCGACGGTCAGGCTGCCGGCGAGCCCGATCTGGGCCGCGAGCAGGCAGTGCCGGCCGATCGTCACATTGTGGCCGATCTGGACCTGATTGTCGATTTTGGTCCCCTCGCCGATCACGGTGTCACGCAAGGACCCCCGGTCGATCGTGGTGTTGGCCCCGACCTCGACGTCGTTCTGGATCAGCACGCGCCCGGTCTGCGGCACCTTCAGATGGCCCTCCGGGCCGAAGAAGATGAAGCCGTAGCCGTCCTGGCCGATCGAGCAGCCGGGATGGATCAGCACGTTGTTGCCGATCAGGGCGCACTGGATAGCGGTCCGGGCGCCGACATTGCAATCCCGGCCGATCTTGACGCCGGGACCGATCACCGCCCCGACGCCAATCACAGTGCCACTGCCGATCTCGACGTCCGGGCCGATCACGGCCAGGGGGTCGACGACCACGCCGTCCTCGAGCCGGGCCGTGGGATCGATGATGGCCGATGGCGCGATACCGTCGTTGCCGACCCAGGATTGCGGCCGCAGCGCGTCGGCGTGCCATTCCCGCGCGATCCGGACGAAGGCGCGGAATGGCTGCGCCACCCGCAGCACGGCCACATGTTCGGGCACCTCGGCCTCGAAGCGCGGACTGACCAGACAGGCCCCCGCCTTGGTCGCCCTGAGCTGATCGGCGTATTTGAGGTTGTCGAAGAACGCCAGATGCATCGGGCCCGCTTCGTCGAGCGAAGCAAGGCCCGTGATGACGTGGCCGCCCCTCGCGGGATCGACCAGCTGCGCCTTGGTCAGCGTGGCAATGTCGGCCAACGCTGCGGCAGGCGGCTTTGTGAAGAAGGTCGGCTGCGCCATTCCACCCCGTCGCGGTCCGGCTTCGGCATGAAGCGGTCAGGCCGCATCATGCCTCATGTCTTGGATCGGCACGATCCCTTTCGGAAACCGCCTCCGGTGATCGGGATCGTGCCGTGCTGATCGAACTAGAACGTGGTGCCGCCGCCGAACCGGAATTCCTGCGTGCGGTCGTACTTGCCCTTGCTGAGCGGCACGGCGTAGTCGAAGCGCAGCGGTCCGAACGGCGACTGCCAGATCACGCCGACACCGACCGACGAGCGGACGACCTTGCTGTCGTCATAGACGAGACCGGTGCAGGTTCCCGTGCTCGAGGGATTGATGGTCGACGGGATACAGCCCGGCGCGTTGATCTCGTTGGTGGTGGTCCAGCTCGTCGGTCCCTTGTAGTCGTAGAGGCCGCCGGCGTCGGCATACACCGCGCCCTTCAGACCCACTTCCTTGGGTAGGAACCAGAACGGCATCTGCAGTTCGAACGAAGCACCCCAGTATTGGGTGCCGCCGAGCGCATCCTGCGTGCCGAACGGGTTCAAGTCGCGCGGACCGATGCCGTTCGGGGCAAAGCCGCGGACGAGGTTCGGGCCCATCTGGAAGTGGTCGAGCATACGCAGATCGCTGCCGATCTTGTTCAGCATGCCGCCTTGCAGGCGGACGAGGCCGACGATATCGGACACGAGCGGAGTGTAGTACTTCGCGTCGACGACCGACTTCAGATAGGAGACATCGCCGCCGACGCCGGCGAAGTCCTGCCGGAAGTCGACGAGCAGACCGTCGGTCGGGTTCTTGTTGTTGTCCAGCGTGTTGTAGGTCAGCGTGTAGCCGACCGCCGAGGTCAGAGTCTTGCCGTTGGCGAGCTCCTTGCGCACCGGCAGCGAGGCTTCGCCATCGTTGTAGCAACCAAGCGGCGAGGTGTTCGCGGGACTGGGCGGGTTGCCGGCCGCAATGAAGGCCGGGCTCGGATTGTAGTTGGGATCGAAGATGTTGTTGTTACAGTTGGCCAAGTAGCTCGGCAGCGTGATCTCCTGCCGGTAGATCGAGTAGCGCACCTGGAGCGAGAGATCTTCGCGCAAGGAGAAGCCGAGGCGCGGCGAGAAGCCGAGCGTCTTGGTGCCGTAGGAGATGTAGCTGTTGGACTTCTGCTCACGCTGATAGAGGTCGAGGCCGAGCGCGACGCGGTAGTCGAGCAGATACGGCTCGACGAACGACAGCGAATAGCCGCGCGCATACTGGCCATAGGTCACCGCGGCCTTGGCGAACAGGCCGCGACCGAGCAGGTTGCGTTCGGAGATCGAGACTTCTGCCAGCGCGCCGTCGGTGGTGGAGTAACCGCCCGAGACCGAGAAGTCGCCGGTCGACTTTTCTTCCATGTCGACGATCAGGATGACGCGGTCACTCGACGAGCCCGGCTCGGTCGTGATCTTCACGCTCTTGAAATAGTCGAGGTTCTTCAGGCGCCGCTCGGCACGGTCGACCAGCGCGCGGTTGTAGGCGTCGCCTTCCGAGATGTCGAACTCGCGGCGGATCACGTAGTCGCGCGTGCGGGTGTTGCCGCGCAGGTTGATGCGCTCGATATAGGTGCGCGGGCCCTCGTCGATGTTGAACACGACGGACACTGTGTGCGCTTCGAAGTTGCGGTCGCCGCCGGGCCGGACCACGGCAAAGGCATAGCCGCGGCGGGAGGCTTCGATCTGCATCTCCTCGACCGACTTCTCGACCAATTCGACGTTGTAGAGCGAGCCGACATTGAGGCGCGAATAGGCGCGCATCGAGCTCGGATCGAAGTTCGGAATGCTGCTGCGGAAATCCACCGCGCCGACACGGTATTGCTGACCTTCCTCGATCTTGAAGGTGACGTTGAAGCCCTTCTTCTCCGGATCGTATTCGGTCAGCGCCGCGACGACCTGCACGTCGGCGAAGCCGTTCTTGAGGTAGAATCGGCGGATCAGGTCGCGATCGGCTTCGACGCGATCGGGATCGTAGACGTCACCGCTGCCGAGGAAGCTCAGCAGATTCGTCTCGCGCGTCTTGATCACGTCGCGGAGGCGGTAGGACGAGAAGGCATTGTTGCCGACGAACTCGATCGACCGGACGCCGGTCTTGACGCCCTCCTCGACCGTGAAGATCAGGTCGACGCGGTTGTTCGGCTGCTCGATGATCTCGGGCGTGACGCGCACGTCGTAGCGGCCGGAGCGGCGATAGATTTCGGCGATACGGAGCGTGTCCGACTGCACCATGGCGCGGGAGAAGGTGCCGCGGGCCTTGGACTGGACTTCAGCAGTGAGCTGCTCGTCCTTGATCTTCTTGTTGCCCTCGAAGGCGATACGGCCGATCACCGGGTTTTCCACCACGGAGACGATGAGCTGGCCGCCGGAACCGCGGTTGATCCTGACGTCCTGGAACAGGCCGGTCTCGATCAACGCCTTGAGGCCGTCGTCGATGGCGGCCTGATCCAGCCGGCCGCCGGGACCCGGCTTGAAATAGGAGCGGATCGTCTCCACCTCGACGCGGCGATTCCCTTCGACGGAAATCGACTGAACGGTCTGGGCGAGCGCAGACGAAGACACGAAAACAGCCCCAACCGGGGCAACCACCGGCGCGCCGAACAAGATCAGGGTCGCGAGCAAGCCCCCCCGGAGTCGCAGTCCAAACTTCATCGCGCAACGCGCCCTTATCATTCCCTGCCAGACCCAACCCCAACGCCGGTCCGGAGATTCCCCAAGTTCAGGCCGCTTGTAGCCAATTTCGCCGACGCCGCAAACGGCCGAAAGCGCCGTAATTTCAATTTCATTCCAAGACGTTGCTCAACAGCAACGCCACAAAAAAGCCCCTATCAGGAAGCTGCCATCCGCAGGATGTCGTTGTAGGTCGCAAACACCATCAACATCAGCACCAGGCCAAGCCCGATTCGGAACCCCATTTCCTGGGTCCGCTCGGACAAAGGCCGGCCCCGGACCACCTCGGCCGCATAGAACATCAGGTGGCCGCCATCGAGCAGCGGGATCGGGAACAGGTTCAAAAGGCCGATCGACACCGACAGCACCGCGCAGAGATTGATCACGAACTGGAACCCGGCGCTGGCCGCCTGCCCCGACATTTTCGCGATTCCCAGGACGCCGCTGACCTCGTTCGGATTGCCCTGGCCGACGAACAGCGAGCCCAGGAACTTGAAGGTGCTGGTGATGATGAACCAGACCTGCTCGACTCCGATCTTGAGCGCTTCGCCGACGCCGACCGGGGTAGTCGAGGCCTCCCCGGCCTGCGACTTGTGCTCGATGCCGAGAACGCCGAGACGGTGGCTGTTGCCGAACGGGTCCTTGCGCTCCAGCAGCGCCGGGGTGGCGGTCAGCGAGACGACGGCGCCGTCACGCTTCACCTGGAAGGTAAGAGCCGAACCGGCGTTCATCGCAACGATTCGCTGCATGTCGGCAAAGCTCTCGATCGGCTTGCCGTCGATCTGGATGACGACGTCGCCCACCTTGAAGCCGGCGGCAGCCGCCGCGCCGTTGGCGACGACACCGTCGACCCGGGCGATCGTGCTGGGCTTGCCGTAATAGAGCGCCATTCCGGCGAAGATCAGCGCGCCCAGGATGAAATTGGCGATTGGTCCGGCCGCGACGATCGCCGCCCGGGGACCAACCTTCTTGTGGTGGAAGCTGCCGGCGCGCTCCTCGGCCGACATAGCCGCCAGCGTCTGGGCCGACGGGGTCGAGGCCTCGCTCTCGTCGCCGAAGAACTTGACGTAGCCGCCGAGCGGGATCGCCGAGATCTTCCAGCGGGTGCCATGGCGGTCGTTGAAGCCGACCAGCTCGGGGCCGAAGCCGAGCGAAAAGGTTAACACGCGTACGCCCGCCCAGCGCGCGACCAGGAAATGGCCGAGCTCGTGGAAGAACACGACAATGGTCAGGACGAACAGGAAGGGAACCGCGTAGCCGAGGAGCCCATGGCTCAAAGTATTGAAACTATGGACGAAAAAGTCGATCATCGAATTCCCTCACCCAGCGCCGCAAGGCCCTGGTCCCGAACCAACTAGGATGCCTTTAAGGCAATTTGAGGCAATAGGGCGGCAGCCCTATTTCGCGCAACATGGTCAACAGAGATTGCATCGTCTGCGGAGGTCAGGGGCGCCTGGTTGCCGCCTTTGATCCAATCCTCGAGGGTCGCCTCGACCAGCCGGGCAATCGCCCCGAACCGGATCTTGCCGCCGATGAAGGCGGCCACCGCGACCTCGTTGGCGGCATTGTAGACGGTGGTCGCGCCCTTCCCGGTCCGGAGCGATTCGTAGGCCAGCCGCAGTCCGGGGAAGCGCTCGAAGTCCGGCGCTTCGAAGGTCAGCTGGCCGATCTTGGCAAGGTCGAGCTTGGCCGCCGGGCCCTTGATTCGATCGGGCCAGCCGAGGCAATGGGCGATCGGCGTCCTCATGTCGGGCGCACCGAGCTGGGCCACCACCGAGCGGTCGGAAAACTCGACCATGCCGTGGATGATCGACTGCGGATGAACCAGCACGTCGATCTCGTCCGGCGAGAGCGCGAACAGATAGGACGCCTCGATCACCTCGAGCCCCTTGTTCATCATGGAGGCCGAATCGATCGTGATCTTCTGGCCCATGCTCCAGTTCGGATGCTTCAGGGCCTGCTCGAGCGTCGCCTGCTCGATGTCTGAGGGCTTCCAGGTCCGGAACGGGCCGCCGGAGGCGGTGATGATAACGCGGACGAGCTCGTCGCGATTGCCTGAGCTTAGCGCCTGGAACAGCGCGTTGTGCTCGGAATCGGCCGGCAGGATGCAGGCGCCGGCTTTTGCCGCGCGCTGCATGAAGAAGTCGCCGGCGCAGACCAGGCACTCCTTGTTGGCGAGCGCGACATGCGCGCCGCGATCGACCGCGGCGAGCGCCGGCTTCAGCCCGGCAGCGCCGCTGACCGCCGCCATCACCCAGTCGGCCGGACGCGCGCCGGCCTCGATCACCGCGCTTTCGCCGGCGCCGCATTCGGTACTGGTGCCCGCGAGCGCAGCCTTGAGCTCGGCGAGCTTGGAGGTGTCGGCGATCGCGACATAGCGCGCGTTGAATTCCTTGGCGAGCTTGGCGAGCGCTGCGACATTGCCGTTCGCCGTCAGCGCCTCGACACGGTAGCGCTCGGGCGAGGCGCGCAAGAGATCCATCGTGCTGTCGCCGATCGAGCCGGTGGCACCGAGGACCGTGACGCTGCGAATGTCGGACGCAGCAAGCCTGTTGTTACGCAAGGGAACGGCGCTCATATCCTCACCAAACCATAAGACCGCTTCCGGCGCTATGCACACCATGGCGGAAAAAGCCGATAAACCAGGCCGCCAGGATGGCGGCGACAAAACCGTCCAGGCGGTCCATAAGCCCGCCATGGCCGGGAATTAAGTGACTGGAATCCTTGACACCGAAGCGCCGCTTCACGGCGGATTCGAAGAGATCGCCGAGCTGCGACACCACCGACAGGACGGCGCCGACGAGCAGCAGCGGAACCAGCTTTCCGATCCCGCAGGCGGCGAAGCCGGCCGCGACCGCAAGGCTCGCCGCAAAGCCGCCGAGCGCGCCGGCCCAGGTCTTTTTCGGGCTCACGCGTGGCCATAATTTCGGGCCGCCGATGCTGCGTCCGGCGAAATAGCCGCCGATGTCGGTCGCCCACACCACGAGCAGCACGAACATCAGCGCGGAGAAGCCGTTGACGAGATCCTTGCGCACCAGGATCGAGGCCAGCAGCGCCGCCGCCGCATAGGCAAACCCGCTCGCCGCCCACAAGAACTTGCCCCGGGCGATCAGCGTCACGATGGCACCGCCAATGAGGCCGGTGACGACGGAGGTCTTGAGCGCGCCGAAAGCGACGGAGGCTCCCATCATGGCGATCACGACCGTCCCTGCCCCGGTCAGCGCGGCCGATGCTGCGCCCACCACCATCAGCCATTCCGCGAACAGCCCGATCGAGACCAGGGTGACGAGAAGCGCCCACAACCAGCCACCGGCATAGGCGATCGCGATGGCCAGCGGCGCCAGCACCAGCGCTGCGAGGACCCGCATCACCAGATTGCTCGGGGCAGGCTTGGCGCCCGCCGATGCAGGATCGGGTTCGTTCACGAGGCGGTCTTCGCAACCAGGCCGCCGAAACGGCGCTCGCGCCTGGCAAATTCGGCGATCGCGCTTTCCAGCGCCGCCTTGTCGAAGTCGGGCCAATGGATCGGCACGAACACGAGCTCGCTATAGGCGGCCTGCCACATCAGGAAGTTCGACAGGCGCTGCTCGCCGCTGGTGCGGATGATGAGGTCGGGGTCGGGGATGTCGGGCGCGTCGAGATGCGCGCCAAGCGTCTCGGCGTCGATCGTGGCAGGATCCCGCCTGCCCTCCGCGACCTCGCGGGCCAGCTTCTGCGCCGCTTTCGCGATCTCCTGCCGCGAGCCGTAGTTGAAGGCGACGACGAGCGTCAGGCGCGTGTTGTCGCGCGTCAGCTCCTCGGCCTCGTTCAGCAAGGCGCAGATGTCGCTCTCGAGCCCCTCGCGCTCGCCGATGATGCGGACCTTGACGCCGTCGCGATGCAGGCTCGCCAGGTCGTTGCGGATGAAGCGCCGCAGCAGGCCGAACAGGTCGCCGATCTCGCTCGCCGGGCGCGACCAGTTCTCCGACGAGAACGAGAAGATGGTGAGATAGCGGATCCCGAGCTCGTGCGAGGCGCGCACCACGCGGCGCAGCGCGTCGACGCCGCGGCGATGCCCTTCCGCACGCGGCAGACCGCGCGCGGCCGCCCAACGCCCGTTGCCGTCCATGATGATGGCGACATGCGCAGGCGCCTCGGACCTGTCGGGTCCTTCGGTTGCGGGCGCGGCGGCGTTGGACATGAAGGCGGTGCCTTAAACGGTGAGGATTTCTTTTTCCTTGGCGGCCAGCAACTGGTCGATCTCGGCGATGGTGCCGTCGGTCGCCTTCTGCACCTCGTCGGCGTGACGCTTCTGGTCGTCCTCCGACATCTCGTGATTCTTCTCGAGCTTCTTGAGCACGTCGAGACCGTCGCGGCGGACATGGCGCGCGGCGACCTTGGCGGCTTCGGCATATTTGTGCGCGACCTTCACCAGCTCCTTGCGGCGCTCCTCGTTGAGCTCGGGAATGCGCAGGCGCAGCACCTGGCCCTCGGTCGCGGGCGACAGGCCGAGATTGGAATCGACGATCGCCTTCTCGACGGCCTTGACCATCGACTTGTCCCAGACCTGCACCGAGATCAGCCGTGGCTCCGGCACGCTGACGGTGGCGAGCTGGTTGAGCGGCATGTGGCTGCCATAGGCCTCGACCTGCACCGGATCGAGCATCGAGGCGGAGGCGCGTCCCGTGCGCAGGCCGCCGAGCTCGTGCTTGAGCGAGGCGACGGCGCCCTGCATGCGACGCTTCACTTCGTTGAGATCGAAATTACCCGTGGCCATCACGTTTCTCCTTCAAAATCCCGGCGACCGCTCCGCACCGTCCGTTCGGCGCGCCAGATGAGCCGTCAGCCGGCGACGATGGTTCCGTGGCCGACGCCACGCAGAATCGCGCCGATCGAGCCCGGCTCCGCGATCGAGAATACGATGATAGGCAGCGATGTCTCGCGGGCAAGCGCGAAGGCGGTCGCATCCATCACCTTGTAACCGCCCTCGATCGCCTGCGAATGCGTCAGGCGGTCGAACCGCGTCGCGGTCGGATCCTGCTTCGGATCGGCCGAGTAGACCCCGTCGACATTCGTCGCCTTCAGGACCGCCTGCGCGCCGATCTCGGCGGCCCGCAGTACCGCGGTCGTGTCGGTGGTGAAGAACGGATTGCCGGTCCCGCCGCCGAGCAGCACGATGCGGCCCTCGGCCAGGTATTTGTGTGCCGCAGTGCGGGTGAACAGCTCGGAAATCTCGGGCATGACGAAGGCCGACAGGGTCCGCGCCGGCGTTCCCTTGCGCTCGATCGCCGCTTCCAGCGCGAGGCAATTCATCATGGTGGCGAGCATGCCCATGGTGTCGCCGGTGGTGCGCGACACCCCGCGGGATGAGACCTCGACGCCGCGGACCATGTTGCCGCCACCGATCACGACCGCGACCTCAGTGCCGAGATGGCGGGCCGCGATCAGATCGTCCGCAACCCGGTCGACGGTCGGCTGATCGATGCCAAAGCCTTGCCGTCCCGCGAGATACTCGCCGGACAGCTTGATCACGACGCGACGATAGACCGGATCAGTCATGAGCACTTTCCTTGTCCGGGCGCCGCTTCCGGCGGCACGCCGGAAGGAACTTCCGGCGCTTACTTCTTGCCGCTGGCCGCGGCGACCTCGGCCGCGAAGTCGCTTTCCTGCTTCTCGATTCCCTCGCCGAGAGCATAGCGCACAAAGCCCGCGATTTTCACAGCCCCGCCGACCTTGCCCTCGGCCTCCTTCACCGCCTGCGCCACCGACTTGCCGGTGTCGTGGATGAAGGCCTGCTCGAGCAGGCAGACTTCCTTGTAGTAGGTCTTGAGGCCGGACTCGACGATCTTCTCGATCACGTTCTCGGGCTTGCCCTGCTGACGGTACTTGTCGGCCAGTACGTCCTTCTCGCGCTTGACCACGGCCGGATCGAGGCCGGACGGATCGAGCGCCAGCGGGTTGGCGGCCGCAATGTGCATCGCGATCTGACGGCCGAGCGCTGCGAGCTCATCGGCCTTGCCCGGCGATTCCAGCGCCACGATCACGCCCATCTTGCCGGCGCCGTCGATGACGGCACCATGGACGTAGTGCGAGACAACGCCCTGGCTCACCTCGAGCGCGGCGGCGCGGCGGAGCGTCATGTTCTCGCCGATGGTGGCGATCGCATCATTGATGGCGGTTTCGATCGTGACGTCGCCGACCTTGGCGGCCTTGATCTTCTCGACGTCCGCTCCGACGTCGAACGCGACCTGGGCGATCATCTTGACCAGGCCCTGGAACTGGCCGTTGCGCGCAACGAAGTCGGTCTCGGAGTTGACCTCGACCACGACGCCCTTGGTGCCCTTGGTGAGCGCGCCGATCAGGCCCTCGGCGGCGACGCGGCCCGACTTCTTGGCGGCCTTGGACAGGCCCTTCTTGCGCAGCCAGTCCTGCGCCGCTTCCATGTTGCCGTCGTTTTCGGTGAGCGCGGCCTTGCAGTCCATCATGCCCGCGCCGGTCGATTCGCGCAGGTCCTTGACCATCGCAGCTGTGATCGTTGCCATCGTTGAAAATCCTTTGTGCCTGCCGGTTTGCCGCGGCGCGGCATCGAATCGCCCCGCCGCGGTCCATCTCAGGAATTCGCGTCAACTGAAATGGTGGCCGGATCCTATCCGGCCAACCCATCGCTCTTTTTAACTATTCCGCTTCCGCGGTCAGCGCCTTGGCCTTGGCCACCCAGGCATCCGCACGGCTCGGCAGACCGACTTCTTCGCCGATCGTGTGCGCGGTGTCGTGGTCGAGCTCGGCGAGCTGCCAATAGTGGAAGATGCCGAGGTCGTTGAACTTCTTCTCGATCGCGCCCGACACGCCCGGGAGCTTCTTGAGGTCGTCGGCAGTGCCGCGGGGACCCGCAAGGCCCTGGAAGCCGCTCGAGGACGCCGCCGGCAGCTCTTCGGCGACCGGCTGGGCCGAGGCGCCGACGTCGATGCCCGAATCGCCCTGCGCGCGCGAGATGCCGTCGATCGCCGCACGCGCGACGAGATCGCAGTACAGCGAGATGGCGCGGCCGGCGTCGTCATTGCCCGGCACCACATAGGTGATGCCCTTCGGGTCCGAATTGGTGTCGACGATCGCGGCGACCGGGATGTTGAGCCGCTGGGCTTCCTGGATCGCGATGTCTTCCTTGTTGGTGTCGATCACGAAGATCAGGTCGGGCAGACCGCCCATGTCCTTGATGCCGCCGAGCGAGCGGTCGAGCTTGTCGCGCTCGCGCTGCAGCGTCAGGCGCTCCTTCTTCGTGTAGGAATTGGCTTCGCCGCCCGAGAGCACGTCGTCGAGGTGACGCAGGCGCTTGATGGAAGCCGAGATCGTCTTCCAGTTGGTCAGCGTGCCGCCGAGCCAGCGCGAATTGACGAAATACTGCGCGCAGCGCTTGGCCGCGTCGGCAACGCCGTCCTGCGCTTGGCGCTTGGTGCCGACGAACAGGATGCGGCCGCCCTTGGCCACCGTGTCGCTGACGGCCTGGAGGGCCTGGTGCAGCATCGGCACGGTCTGGGCGAGGTCGACGATGTGGATGTTGTTGCGGGTGCCGAAAATGAACGGAGCCATTTTCGGATTCCAGCGGTGAGACTGGTGACCAAAGTGCACGCCAGCTTCGAGCAGCTGACGCATAGTGAAATCGGGCAGTGCCATCGTTCTAATTCTCCGGTTGGTTCCTCCGGAAACGTGTGAGCAAAACGGAGCGTTCACGCCCCGGTTGCCACCGGACGGCCTTGTGAGCCATGTTTCCGTGTGAGATGGCGCGCTATATAGCGCCATTTCGGCCAGAAGCAAGGAAATAACGGCCTTTGGGGACGCCTCTAGGCTGCTGTCGCATCCCGGCATCCCCTGCCCCTCGCGCCTCCTAACACCTGGGCTGGCCCGGGGGGCAGCTCTTCGGTGGCGGTCCGGCCGGCCGCGGCGGCGCATGCGGCGCGGCGGCCATCGGCGGCGGCGCCGGTCGGGCGACCGGAGGTGGCGGCGCCGGTCGGGCGACCGGAGGTGGCGGCGGCGGCGGCGCTGGCCGCGCAACCGGCGGCGGAGGTGGTGCCGGCCGCGCCATTACTGGCGGAGGCGGAGGCGGCGCCGGCCGGGCAACAGGTGGCGGCGGCGCCGGCCGTGCCACGGCCACGGGCGGAGGCGCCGCTCGCGGCGGCGGAGGTGGCGCAACGCGCGGCGGAGGCGGCGGCGTCGGCCTTGCCAGAGCCTGAGGAGGCGGCGGCGGAGCGGCGGGCCTGGCGGCCTGCGGCGGCGGTGGCGCGGGCCGATGACCCTGAACTCCGGACGGTGTCCGCGCCGCTACAGGCGGCGGCGGAGGTGTCACGGGTTTGACCGCAGTCGGGGCCGCGGGCTTGCCGGTGGCCGCGCTCGGCGGCGGCAAAGCGCCCGGCTGGGGCCCGCCCGGCCTGCCGCGCAGGTCAGGCACAGGCGGGGTCGTTGTCCCCGGCGGCCTGGGCAGGGCCGCGGACGGGCTCGCCGCGGTTCCGGAAGCCGGCGGGGGATTGGGCGTCGTTGCCGCGTTCGGCTGCGCCGGCGGAACGTTGCCGCTCGGCGCCGTGGCGGTCGCGGCGGGCTTGCCAGGGGGTGGGACGGTCCCGGGCACAGCCCCTGCCCTGGCCGGCGGCGGCCCGCCGGGGGTGCCGGGCACGGGCAGCGTATTGGCCGGCGGCAGCTTGGTCGGGGCCAGCGCTTGCGGGGTTGCCGCGGCGTTGCCGGCGGGAGCGTTCGCGCTCGGACTGGGCGTGCCGCCGGGCGTCCCCGTCGCGGGCGGCGCTCCGGCCGGCGGGCTGCCCGGAGATCCCGGCACCGGCAGCGTATTGGCCGGCGGCGGCTTGGTCGGAGCCAGCGCTTGCGGGGTTGTAGCGGCACTGCCGGCGGGAGCGTTTGCGGTCGGACTTGGTGTGCCTCCCGGCGTCCCAGCTCCGGGCGCCGCTCCGGCTGGCGGGCTGCCGGGAGCTCCCGGCGGCGGCACAATATTGGCCTGCGGCAGCTTGGCGCCGGCGGGCGGCGGCGCTGTCGTGCCAGGCGCGACATTGGCCGGAGCTGGTGTCGGGATACCTGGCCTCGCCGTCGGCTGGATGGTCGCGCTCGGCGGCATCGGCGCCTTGCCCTGCTGGATCAGGGCGGCGCGCTGAACGACCGCCTGCGGCACGGCCGGTCCTGCCGGCGTGGCGCGGCCGGCAACCGCCGGCGCCAGATTGCCAGGTCCGATCCCAGATCCGAGCGCCGGCCCCGCGGCCGGCGGCGGCGCCGGCGGGCGGTTGATGACGGTGTTGATGACCGTGGTGTTGTGGATGTTCTGGTAGATGATGTTGTTCGGCGGCGGCGCGACATAGACCGGCGGCCTCACGAACACCGGGATCGGCACGAACACCGGCTGCGGCAGCACGAACAGGCCGACCACGGGCAGCGGCGGCGGCAGCACGACGAAATCCGGCGGCGGCGGCGGCAGATAATAGACCGGCGGCGGCGGTGGCGGCGCGAAGCCGAAATCGGGATCGCTGAAATACAGCACCGGGCGATCGACATAGACCACCTCCTCCGGCGGCGGTGGTGGCACGTCGTAGTCGATCATCGCGAAGGTCGGCGGCGGCTCGGGCGGCGCGGTGAGGATCGCAAGGCGGCGCCGCGCATCCGCCGCATGCGGCCCGCGCGGATAGCGGCGCAGATACGACCAATAGGCCTCCGGCGTGTCGGTCCGGTAGGTCCGCCGCCAGGTGATGGCTTCGCGGCGCGCGGCAACGATCGCCATCACGCGCTTGGCGAGGGGATCGTTCGGATAGGCCGCGAGAAACTCTTCATAGGCCGCCAGCGTGTCGCGCTCGAGCGCGGCGGCATAGGCGTCCTGCACCCCGAGATCGCGGATCGGCTTGCCGCGGATCGCGGCGACCTGGTCGGGCGCAGCCTGCGGCGGCGGCGCATCGGGCGCGCGCTCGAAGAACGAGAATGGCGCCGAGATCTTCTGCTCGTTCCAGGGCACCTGCGCGCCCTTGGAGGCCTCGTTGACGCGCAGGCGGACGCGGTCGAACACCTCGGGCAGCGGCAGGCCGCCGGTGCGGATCATCTCGGCGAGCGACTGCGCATAGATGCCGTAGGGCCCCGGCTCCTCCGGCGCCACCGTGCCGGGCGCGGCATTGAAGGCGATCAGCATGTTCGCCTCGGGCTCGACCAGCGCCAGACCGCTCGCGATCGGCTGACCGCCCTCGATGAAGGGCTGCGCACGGGCTGCGTCGAGCACGACGATATTGGCCTTGAGCGGAATCGAGGCGAGCTGGCGCGCATAGTCGCTGATGCGCAGGGCCTCGGTCGGTATGTCGGTGTCGCGGCTGATGTTGGAATCGACCGGGATGAAATAGTTCTCGCCGGCGAGCTGCACGCCGTAGCCGGCAAGATAGATCATCGCGACGGTGCCCGGGCCCGACGCCTGGGCCTTCTGGATGAAATCGCGCAAGCTCTTGCGCAGCGTGTCGCCGTCGAGATCGCGCGCGCCGACCACGTCGAAGCCGGCCGCCTGTAGCGTCTGCGCGATCAGGCCGGCATCGTTCGCGGTGGTCGCCAGCGGCGATTTGGCGTAGGCGCCATTGCCGACCACGAGCGCGATACGCTTTTCCTGCTGCTGGGCACGCGCCTGATGCGGCGCGCCTGCGGCAAGGATCGCCATCGGCAGGAGAAGGCAGAGGAAGACTTTGAGCGTCCCACGCATGGCTTGTGCCTGCTTTTGTCGTTGAGGTAGCCACCGCATATACCGCATATCAGGCGCGCGGCCAGCTGAATGGCACTTGAACGAAAAGCGCGGATTGAGGCGGCGGCATGGCGCCGCCGCCCAACTCAAACCTCCACGCCAAACCTCACGTCAAACCTCGAACCTCCACGTGAGGCCTGCAAGCCTCGCGACCGCACTGCGGCACAAGGCTCCTCGGCCCGTTCAGCCCTGGGCGATCAGATCGACCGTGCCCGTGGTTAGCCGGTAGATGCCGCCGACAACCTTCAGCTTGCCCTGCTCCGCGGCCGCATTGAGGATCGGCGCAGCCGTCTTCAGCTTGGCGATGTTGTCGACCACGTTCTGCCGGATCGCCTTGTTGAGCACGTCCCCGCCCTGCTGCATCGCCGCCTTTGCGGCGGGCGCGATCGCATCGACCAACGAGGGAATGTGCCCCGGCGGCGACGTATTGTCCTTGATCGCCTTCAGCGTCGCGTCGACCGCGCCGCAGGCATCATGGCCGAGCACGAGGATCAGCGGTGTGTTCAGCACCGCCACCGCATATTCCATGCTTGCGATGGTCTCGGTGCCGGCAAAATTTCCGGCGACGCGACAGACGAAGAGGTCGCCGCGCCCCGCATCGAACGCATATTCCGGTGCGATGCGCGAGTCGGCGCAGCTCAGCACGGCCGCGAACGGATTCTGTCCGCCGGCCAGCGCCTCGCGCTCGTGCTTGAAATCGTGACGTCGCGACACGCCGGCGACGTAGCGCCCATTGCCTTCCATCAGCCGCTTCAGCGACGCGTCGGGCGACAGCACGTTCTGCGGCTTTGGCGGCTGCTTGGCGTCCTTGGCCAAGGCGCCACTGGCGAAAGCTCCACCGGCGAAGGTCATGCCGAACGCGGCGGCGCCAAACAGCATCGCCGATCGCCGCGACGGCGCGATGTCTTGGCGCAGAGAGGCTTGGCGCAGAGATTGGTGATGCAGAGTGTCAGAACACTTGTCGCACATGTGACGTCTCCTCGGGTCAGTGGACGAATGAAGCGTCGCGAAGATAGGTGCGCCGATATGAAGAAAAAACAAATGTTAGTTGATGCAACCGATGATTGCTGCACCGCGCGCTATGCTGCAAGCCGAAAGGCCGGTCATTCCGCGCGACGATTGCACGAACATGCGTCCGCCTGCATGCATTCGAGATCAACCCGCCAAAGAGCCCCTGCGCCAGCGCGATCAGAGGCACGTCGTCGTACCGCGCGCCCTACTCGACGGCTTCCAGCTCCGCGAGCTTCGTCCGCGCGGTTGCCTCATCCAGCGCGACGAGCTCGCCCGGACCGAGATTGGCCTCGCCCGCCGTCGCGACGGACACGACCGCAAGTCCGGCCAAACCGCCGAGCACGGCGCCGCCCATGGCCGCATCGTGCCGGGGGCTGCTCTTGATCAGGTAGAAATGCGTCCGGCCTGCCTCCATGACGATCTCGCGCTTGGTCTCGCCCGGAAACATCAGCTCGGTGAGCAGCACGTCGTGACGCCCGGCAGGCCGATCGGCATAGGCGTATTTTCCGGCCACGACTTTTCCGAGCGGCGCACCGTCGAGCTTCACCTCGCAGGCGCAAATAGCCATGCTCAGGCCGCTCCTCTTATCCTGCAGGAACACCACACGCGCGTGCCCCGCGCGCGGAGGACCAACCTTTTTCGACACCGACGCAAAGTCCGTCCCAACCTGATTGCTGACGCACCCCGTCAGCATGGCACAAACGGCCAGCAACAACGCAACCTGTCGCAGCATCACACGCCCCATTCCATTCCCCGGGACATGCTAGTCGGAATCAGCGCAGGGTTGCAACCGATGCAGTTGTGACGACTTTGCAAAAACCGGAACGCGTGGCGGAGAAGCTAAAGCTGCTGCACGTCGACGACGCCTGCCACCGCCTTGATCGCGCCGGCGATCTGCGGCGAGACCTTGAAGCGGCCGGGCAGCTTCATCTCCACCTCGGTCTCGAGGTCGAGCATCAGCACCAGCGAGACCTCGCCGTCGCCGTTTCCGCGCGGTGCGATGCCCGGACTGCCGACCTTCGGCGCGCCGCCGTTGGAAGCCGCCATCTCGGGCCCGGCGAGACGCTTGGCAATCGAGTCCAGCGGCTTGGTGTCGCGCAGGAAGATGCGCAGCCCCTTCTGCGTCTTCGCCGCAGCATCATCGAGCGGCTCGGCATGCAGCACGCGGGCGCGGACGTCCTCGCCCTGAAGCTCGGCCCCGAGTTGCAGCAGCACGGCCGCGCCCGGCTCCAGCACGTCGCGATATTGCGCAAGGCCTTCCGAGAACAGCACCGCCTCGAAATGGCCGGTGGGATCGGACAGCCCCATGATGCCCATCTTGTTGCCGGTCTTGGTACGCCGCTCCATGCGCGAGACCACGGTCGCGGCAACCTTGCCGGCGGTGGCGCCGGTCTTCACGGCGCGCGAGAACTCGGCCCAGCTCTGCACCCGCAGCCGCTTCAGCACGGTCGCGTAATCGTCGAGCGGATGTCCCGAGAGGAAGAAGCCGATCGCGTCGTATTCGCGGCGCAGCCGCTCGGCCGGCAGCCATGGCTCGACCTGCGGCAGCATGATGGTCGGCGCATCCGCCGACATGCCGAACATGTCGTTCTGGCCGATGGTCGCAGCTTCATGCGCGCGCTGGCAGGCGGCGAGGATCGCATCCGCACCGGCAAAGACGCGCGCCCGGTTCGGCTCCAGCGTGTCGAAGGCGCCGGCGGCGGCGAGACTTTCGATGATGCGCTTGTTGATCGCGCGCGGCGAGACGCGCGCGGCGAAATCGGCGAGCGAGGTGAACAGGCCGCCCCGGGTGCGCTCCGCGATGATCTGCTCGATCGCCTGGATGCCGACGCCCTTGAGCGCGGCGAGCGCGTAGTAGATCGTGTTCTCGCCGACCTCGAAGGTCGCGCCCGACCGGTTGATGTTCGGCGGCTCGACCTTGATGCCGAGGCGCTGCGCCTCGGAGCGGAATTCGGAGAGCTTGTCGGTGTTGTTCAGATCGAGCGTCATGGACGCGGCGATGAACTCCACCGGATAATGCGCCTTCATGTATGCGGTGTGGTAGGACACCAGCGCATAGGCCGCCGCGTGGCTCTTGTTGAAGCCGTAGTCGGCGAATTTCGCGAGCAGCTCGAAGATGGTCTCGGCCTGCCCCTTCGGCACGCCGTTCTTCACCGCCCCCGCGACGAAGATGTCGCGCTGCTTGTCCATCTCGGCGCGGATCTTCTTGCCCATGGCGCGGCGGAGCAGGTCGGCGTCGCCGAGCGAATAGCCCGACATCACCTGCGCGATCTGCATCACCTGCTCCTGGTAGATGATGACGCCGAAGGTCTCCTTCAGGATCGGCTCCAGCACGGGGTGCAGATATTCCGGCTCCTCGTCGCCGTGCTTGCGCGCGCAATAGGTCGGGATGTTCGCCATCGGGCCCGGCCGATAGAGCGCGACCAGCGCGATGATGTCCTCGAAACGGTCGGGGCGCATGTCGATCAGCGCCCGCCGCATGCCCTGGCTTTCAACCTGGAACACACCGACCACGTCGCCGCGCGCCAGCATCTGATAGCTCTCGGCATCGTCGATCGGCAGCGTGGCGAGATCGACATCGATGCCGCGCGGCTTGAGCAGCTTGCAGGCGGCGTCGAGCACGGTGAGCGTCTTCAGGCCGAGGAAGTCAAACTTCACGAGGCCCGCCGGCTCGACCCATTTCATGTTGAACTGGGTCACCGGCATGTCGGATTTGGGATCGCGGTAGAGCGGCACGAGCTCGCTCAAGGGGCGATCGCCGATCACGATGCCGGCCGCGTGGGTCGAGGCGTGGCGGGTCAGGCCTTCGAGACGCTGGGCGATGTCGAAGGCGCGCGCCACCACGGGATCTTCGTCGCGGAACGCCTGCAGCTTCGGCTCGCTCTCGATCGCGGCCGCCAGCGTCACCGGCGCCGCCGGATTCTGCGGCACCAGCTTGGTCAGCTTGTCGACCTGGCCGTAGGGCATCTGCAGCACGCGGCCGACGTCGCGCAGCACGCCGCGCGCCTGCAGCGTACCGAAGGTGATGATCTGCGCGACCTGGTCGCGGCCGTAGCGCTGCTGCACGTAACTGATCACCTCGCCGCGGCGGTCCTGGCAGAAGTCGATGTCGAAGTCCGGCATCGAGACGCGTTCCGGATTGAGGAAGCGCTCGAACAGCAGGCCGAACTTGATCGGGTCGAGGTCGGTGATCGTGAGCGCCCACGCCACCAGCGAGCCTGCGCCGGAGCCGCGGCCCGGCCCGACCGGAATGCCGTGAGCCTTGGCCCATTTGATGAAGTCGGACACGATCAGGAAGTAGCCCGCGTACTTCATGCGCATGATGACGTCGAGCTCGAACGCCAGGCGCTTGTTATAGTCTTCTTCCGTCGTGCCCTGAGAGAGGCCGTGCACGCGCAGACGATTGGCGAGCCCCTCCTCCGCCTGCCGCTTCAGCTCGGCCGCCTCGACCGCGGCTGCGTCCGAGCTCGCCGCGGCGCCGACGGTGAAGAACGGCAGGATCGGCTTGCGCGTCATCGGCCGGAACGAGCAGCGCTCGGCGATCTCCACCGTCGAGGCCAGCGCCTCCGGAATGTCGGCGAACAGCACCGCCATCTCGGCGCGCGTCTTGAAGCGATGATCCGGCGTCAGCTGCACACGGTCGGTCTCGGCGATCAGCCGGCCGCCGGCGATGCAGAGCAGCGCATCATGCGCTTCGTAATCGTCGGTGGTCGCGAAATATGGCTCGTTGGTCGCAACCAGCGGCAGCCCCTTGGCGTAGGCGATGTCGATCAGGCCGCCTTCGACGCGCCGCTCCTTCTCGGCGTTGTGGCGCTGCAATTCGATGTAGAGACGGTCGCCGAACAGAGCAGCCAGACGCTCGCACCGCGCCCCGGCGAGCTCGGCCATGCCGCCGGCGAGCGCCAGTGAGATCGGCCCGTCCGGCCCGCCCGTCAGCGCGATCAGGCCCTCGGTCTCGCCCTCGAGCCAGTCGAGCTTGATGAACGGAGCATGGCTGTCCGGCGATTCCAGAAACGCGCGCGAGTTCAGCCGCATCAGGCTGCGATAACCGCGCTCCTGCGCGGCGAGCAACACCACGCGCGAGGGTCCCATCGCGTTGCGCGCGTTGGGATCCTGATCGCCGAAATCGATGGCGAGCTCGCAGCCGACGATCGGCTGGATGCCGGAGCTCGCCATCTTGTCGGAGAACTCCAGCGCGCCGAACAGATTGTCGGTGTCGGTCAGCGCCAGCGCCGGCTGGTGGTCCTTCTTGGCAAGCTCGGCGAGCTTGGCGATCTTGATCGAGCCCTTGAGCAGCGAATAGGCCGAGTGAACGTGAAGGTGAACAAATCCGGCGCTCGGCATGGTCGCGTGACGGCCTCTTGCAGATGAGATGGAGCGGTCTCCGGCGCCTCAAGGCATCATGCACTCGCGGCCGACTCGCCTCTCAATGGTGGGGTCTCACAGCTTGAGAGTCCACGCCGGAGCGGCCGCTTGGGCGCGTCGTCCCGCTTTTCCCCAAGAGGTCGGAGAAAGCCGGCCTACAGCTGCGGAATGACCTGGGCCCAGATCGCGATCATCCCGACGAACAGCGTGATGGACGCCAGTGCGGCGGCTTCTTCCACGAAAACCCTGAACATGGCCGGCTCCCTTGTTGGAACGTATGAAGAACATTGTTCTCATTTCGTTCTATGGAGTCAAGCGATCCGGAAGCCGCCGAAAGGAGATGGTTAACTCGCTGAAGACAAACAGCAAAAAAGCCCCGGCCGAGGCCGGGGCTTTCGTCAGCCACTCACGTGGAGCGGTCAGTCTCAGTAACGGCCGATCATCGGGCCGCCGAACTTGTAGTTCAGGCGGACGAGACCCATGTCGATGTCCTGCCCGATGCGTTCGACAGCGCCACTGGCGAAGGTGACGTTGTGGTCGCCGAGGAAGATGTGGTTGTACTCGACGCCGACCGTCCAGTTCGGAGCAAAACCAAACTCCAGGCCCGCGCCAACCGTGGCACCCCAGCGGGTCTCGTCGGCCCGGTCGAGATTCGCACCCGTCACGACGCTGTAGACGTCGTACTTGTTGCTGACGACCGCCGCACCGCCCTTCGCGTAGAGCAGGACGTTGTTCCAGGCATAGCCAACCTGGCCTGTGATCAGACCGAACGCATCGACGCGCGTCCGGTTCCGCAAACCGGTGATTGCGCTGATGTTGTCACCCGAGAAGTCGGCCCAGTTGCCCTGGCCCTCGAGACCGAACACGAACTGGCCGGACTGAAAGCGGTAACCGATCTGGCCACCGACGGTGCCGCCGGTCGAATTGTGGGAGCCTTCCGGACCGAAGCCGACCAGATCCCACGACGTGTCAGCCGAACCGCCGCCGCCGTTGATACCGATGTAGAAGCCGCTCCAGTCATACACCGCAGCGATCGCCGCGGGCGGTGCTTTGGTGTAGGGCCGTGCCGCGAGATCAGCCGCAAGTGCCGGCGCAGTCGCACCAAGCGCGACCAGGCTGACAGCTGCAAGCAACAAATTCTTCTTCATTTGATTCCCGTTCCAGTTTCTTCAGTAGTGGGCCCCCCGGCCGTGGGTCGTCATAACAGCGATCGACGGAATTGCTGTAGCCGCGGCGCCACAGTGTGATCGAAAGGACTTTGCTCATTAACGAATGTTAATCGAGCATCGCGGACACCCTATCAAACAAGGGGTTTTGCAGCAGTTTCAATGTTGACGAGGCGAGACAAGCTGCATGCGCGCGCAACATCGTCGCGCGCACATTCGCGTGATAGAGGCGAATGCGAATAAGTTCCTCATCCAAATTGTCGCCATCTTTTCGCTCGCTTTCATCACATTCGTGGGCGCGTCAATCGCTAGCTCGCCTCCGCGCGTACTTCGCCGGACAAAGCGACACCCCATACGCGATCAGAGTCGTCTGCGTGATGAGGCCAATCAGCGACAGTGCCTTTTGGAAGCTGCAGCCTCACACACCGTCTTTCACCTGAAAAGCCCGCCTGAAGCGGACATCTCGAAGGATGGTCGCAGGAACGGCTGAACAGCTCTCAAATGCCATAGCCCTGCGATGAGCGCGCTGCGTCTGCTCAGCTTTGCCAGGGCGCATTGCGGATCCGCGTGCACGCGTTCGGCCTTTGGAAGCTCGGATCGTGATCTGCGATGTAGTCGAAGTTGACCGTCCCGAACGTCGTCTGCGGTTTCTTCAGCGCCGAGCAGGTCTGTACCTTCACGAACTCGTTCTTGAAGTCACCGCGCGGGAACGCCGAGATCACCTGCTCGCGCTGCTCCGGTGTGTAATGATCATACCCGATGCCCACCACATCCACCAGAACGCCTGCGTTGGTGAGCGCGATTTCCGGTCTCATATATTGCGGAATGCCGGGCGTGGTGTGCAGGGCGATGGCCTCCCACACCAGATCGGCCTGGGAATCAGCGATGCCGCGTGCCCGCAGAAACTCGCGCGCTGCATCGGCACCGTCGACTTCAAACCGCTTGGTCGCGGTATGGTAGTGATCGACGAGGCCGAGGTCGTGAAACAGGGCCGCGACATAGAGAAGCTCGGAATCAAAGTTCAGCTTCTGGCGCAATCCCGTCATCGCGCCGAAGACGTAGACGCGAACGGAATGGTTGAACAACATCTCGTCTTCGTAACTGCGCACCAGCTCGGCGGCCTCGCGAGCCAGTTGGCTGTCGGGAATTTTGACGCCGGAGATCACTCTCGTCATTTTCAGGTTCCTGCTTTCTGTTTCGGCTGATTCCCTTCGGGTCAGGCGGCCTCCTCGAGCGCGGCCTGCGGCGTATTTCGAAAGCTGATCGACATGCGATTGTACGCATTCATCAGGCTGATCGCGATCGTGAGATCGACCAGCTCGCGCTCGCTGAAGACTTTGCGAACGGCTTGATAGGCCTCATCCGGGACGTTGGTCTCGGCGACGCGGGTGATCGTCTCGGCCCATGCGAGAGCCGCACGCTCGCGCTCGTCGAAAAGATGGCCCGCCTCGGCCCAGGCCTGGACCAGCGCGATCTTTTCGATTTTCACGCCGCTCTTCAGCAGGTCGCGTGTATGCATGTCGAGGCAGTAGGCGCAATTGTTGATCTGCGACACGCGAAGATAGACCAGGGTGACAAGCGTCGCGGGAAGTCCGCTCTGCATGACGTAGCCGTAGACACCGCCCAGCGCCTTCATACCTGCCGGTGCGACGTGATTGTAGTTGAGCCGTTCGCTCATCTGCCTGCTCCTTGATGATCGGGGGATGAACCCTCCCTCTTGCCCCCTTAGGTGCCCCTGCACTGGTCCACAAAAAAGCACCAAGAACGTACAAAACTCGTGTACCACGCAGGCATGACGAGGCCGCTGCATCTGGAGCTCGATCGATCTGCAAAGACGCCGCTGGCCGAGCAGATCCACAAGGGGATCAGGACCGCGATCGAAAGCGGCGTTCTCGCCCCCGGCGCACGCCTGCCCTCCTGGCAGGATCTCGCCGCCCAACTCGGCGTCGCCCGCGGCACCGTACGGGTGGCGTACGAAAAGCTCTCATCCGCCCAACTGATCGTCGCAAGCCGCGCGACTGGAACCCATGTCGCCGACAGGCCCCCGTTCCCAGTAAGGCGGGACAGCGCCCCGTCGCCCGGCTCGTTCATGGAGATGTACCAGGAGCTGACGGCGGGGCCCGCGATCTTCCAGATGGGCGTGCCTGCGCAGGAGACCCTTCCCGGGACATTGCTGGCGCGGATGCGCGCGCAGGCAGTTCGGGCGGAGGTGAGCGCACCGGCGATCTACCCGGATCCACGCGGCGAGCTGGCGTTGCGGCGCGAGATCGCGGCCTACCTCGCGCTGGCGCGCGGGATCGAATGCGCGCCGTCCCAGATCATCGTCACTGCCGGTTTCAGCGGCGGCCTTGGCTTGGCGCTCCGCGTCCTCGGACTCGAGCAGAAGAAGGCCTGGATGGAGGACCCTGGCTTTCCCTTTACCCGGCAGGGTCTCGCGCTCGCGCGATTGTCGGTTGCGCCGATCCCCGTTGATGCGGACGGCATCGATGTCGATTACGGCATGAAACATGCTCCTGATGCGGCACTGGTGGTCGTGACACCGGGCCAGCAGGCGCCGCTCGGCTCCACATTGTCGCTTGTGCGGCGCTCACGGCTGCTCGACTGGGCAGCGCAAAGCAAGGCATGGGTGATCGAGGATGACTATCTCAGCGAGCTTCAGCTCAAGGGCCGGGCGACGCCGGCGCTCGCATCGCTCGACCGCGCCGGCCGCGTCATTCACATCGGCTCTTTCAGCAAGACGGTGACGCCTGCCCTGCGGCTGGGCTTTGTCGTCGCACCGGCCGCCCTGGCGTCGCAATTTGCCGAAGCTGCTGCGTGCCTTGCGCCCGCGCCTGGGCCGGCGGTGCAGCGCGCGATGGCCGACTTCATGCGCGAGGGCCATTATCTGCGGCATCTTCGGCGCACGAAGCGGGTTTACGCTGCACAAGGCGATGCATTGCTGAAGTACCTTCGCGCGCGCACTGCGAACATTGCGCTTGCCGGGTTGGCGGCGGTGCTGCAATTGGCGGACGGAGCACCCGACCTGGCCATCGCCAGGGAAGCAGCACGGATGGGACTTGCGCCTACGCCGCTGTCGCTCTGGTATGCGTCGAACGGACCAGTGCGCCCGGGACTTTTGCTCGGCGTGGCAACGTCTCCGCTCAAACGAATTGAGGCGTCCTGCGATCGACTGTTGCAAATCATCGATCGTCTGACGTGATCTTGACTGACGGACGATAGCACGCCGCGCATGGATGCGTTGCTGGCGGTGGCCGGTGAACGAAATAAGCGTGCACCGGCCGGCCCATCAAAAGTTGTGATAACGGCGTTTCTCATATAGGGTCGAACCTCTTCCTCGCCGTGCGTGGTCGCTTGCTGCATGCATGTCCGTATCCTGCTCCTCCTTGCCTTGCTTCTGCTTCCGGGCACTTTGCGTGCCGAAGCAACGCCGGTCGAGAAAGCCGGCTTCGCCTCCAGGCTGACGATCTATCTCGCCAAGGGGCCACCCGATGCATGTGGCCCGGGCTGCGATCGCTGGATTGCCATCGAGGGCGAAATCGATCGGGAGGCTGCGCTGCGCATTCGCCGCTTCCTCGCCGCGGTCAAGGACCTGCAGCGTCCGATCTATCTCCATTCGCCAGGCGGCAACGTCGAGCAGTCTTACGCGATCGCGCGGTTGCTGCGCAGCCGCAAGGCGATTGCCAGGGTCGGCCGGACGATCGCGACCGCCTGCGCCGCGGGCACGCAGGTGGATGCCGCCTGCCTGAAGCTCAAGAACGCAAGCGGCGAGGTCGAGGCCGAGCTCACCACGACCCGCGCCATGTGCAACTCGGCCTGCGCATACCTGTTTCTGGGGGCGGCATCGCGCGAGGTCGCCCCCGACGCCGCAATAGCGGTCCATAATTCCAAGCTGGTGCTTGCCTTCGACGGACGGCCCGATCCGGCGGCAGTCGCGGAATACAGGCGCCGCCGGCTCCTTGCCGCCGACCGCGATCGCGCCGCGTTCATCGCCGCGATGGGAATTGGTCGCGAGCTCGATTCGCTGATCCGGACGGTGAAATTCGAAAGCCTGCACGTGCTGACGCGATCCGAGCTCCACGGTTTCGGCATCGACACGCGACCGCTCGCTGAGACAAACTGGTCGCTGGAGAAAGAGGCCCGGCCGTTCATCCGCAAGATCGCGACCGCCAAGAAGGCGAACGGCTCCGCGTTCCGAACGATGGAGCTGCGCCTGTCTTGCGAAAGCAGCAAGGGCGCACCGCTGACATTTGCGGCCGAGGTCGACGAAACGGCCACCGGCAAGAGCACGATCCTGATCACGGCGGATGCCGACAAGGAGAAGACGGCCGGAGGATCTCCGGTGCGGACCGGCAAGCACGAGGTCTGGCGCAGCAACATCGACCCCGACATGGTCAAGGCGATACTGGCCTCCCGCTCCCTGCATGTCCGCGAAAGCACGCCGATCGCGGACGACAAGACGGACATCATGACATTCGAGCTCGACCTGGCGGGCCTGCCGTCACAATGGGCTCGGCTCAAGGCATCCTGCGCATTGCCGACGCCGGGCCCGACAAGCTCCTGGCCGACGACGCCTGGGAAAGCGGCTCCCTGGCAGGCAGTTCATTGGCCCGAGAGCCCTTGGACGCCCGCCCCCCAACTGACCGTCAGCACAAACCCTCGGCCCGCTCCGTCGCCTTGAAATGACGTCGGACATCGCCCCGGGCGGGCGATTCAACACGCAACATTCATTCAACCCTCATCGAGCAGGGAGCGGACCTTGGCGGCCAGGTCTTCGATCGCAAAGGGCTTGGACAGCAAATGCTTGCCGGCATCGAGCACGCCATTATGGACGATCGCGTTGCGCGTGTAGCCGGTGGTGAACAGCACTTTCAGATCCGGGTATCGTCTCGACAGCTCGGCCGCGAGTTCGGCACCGGTCATGTCGGGCATGACGACGTCGGTGAACAGCAGATCCGGAACGAAACCGCCTTCGATTTTGCCGATCGCCTCCCGGGCGCTGGCGGCCTCGACGACGGTATAGCCAAGCTCGCGCAGGCTTTCGGACGAGATGCCGCGGACCCGCTCGTCGTCCTCGACGACGAGGATGGTCTCGCTCTGCGGACTTGCACCGGGATGCAGCACGCCGTGCGACGGGGTTGAGACAGGCTCCTCGCCCGCGAAGCGTGGAAGATAGATCTTCACGGTCGTGCCGACGTCCACCTCCGAATAGATTTTGACATGGCCGCCCGACTGCCGCACGAAGCCGTAGACCTGGCTGAGGCCGAGCCCAGTCCCCTTGCCGACGACCTTGGTCGTAAAGAACGGATCGAAGACCTTTCCCAGCACGTCCGCCGCAATGCCCGTGCCGTTGTCCGTCACCGCAATGAGCACGTACTGCCCGGGCTGCAGCGCGTATTCGCGGGCATATTTCCAATCTATCGAGGCGTTGGCGGTTTCGATCGTCAGCCTGCCACCCTTCGGCATGGCATCGCGTGCATTGACAGCAAGATTGACGAGAACGCTTTCGAGCTGGGCAGGGTCTGCCTTGACGCGCCAAAGGCCAGCCGCGAGGACCGTCTCGAGACGGACGAGCTCGCCGAGCGAGCGCTCGAGCAGCTCACTCATCTCACCGACCATCTTGTTGATGTCCACGACCTCGGGCGCAAGAGGCTGCTGCCGCGAGAACGCCAACAATCTTTGCGTCAACGTGGCGGCACGGTTCGCACCATCCGTTGCACTATCCAAGAAGCGGTCAATGTTGAGCTCGCCCTTGCCGAGCCGCCGTTTGGCGAGATTCAAGCTGCCGAGGATGACGGCCAGCATGTTGTTGAAGTCGTGGGCGATCCCCCCGGTCAATTGCCCGACGGCTTCCATCTTCTGCGATTGCCGCAATTGCTCCTCGGCCTTCATGCGCTCGGCGATCTCGTCGGCGACACGTTGCTCCAGCTCGGCATTGAGCGCTTCGAGCCTGGTCAGCAGCTGGGCATTGTCAATGGCCGTCGCGGCATGGCCGGCAATGCCGAGCAATGCGGATTCGTGCTCCTCGTGGAATCGACCGACCTCCGCATGACCGAAGAAAAGCCCACCGAGCACCTCGCCGCTGCGCGAGATCACGGGGACCGCCAGATAGGACCGGACCGGAAGATGGCCCTCGGGCATGCCTTTCCGCGGCGCATTCTTGCCATAGCGCGGGTCTTGCAGGATGTCGTCCGACCTCACCACGCCCGTGCCCTTGAAGGTCGGCTCGAACACGGCGGTGGCGCGCGGCATCGGGAAGTTTTCGAAAGCGGATCGCGGCACGCCGGACAGCGAATACAGCATGTAGCTGCCGCCGTCCGCGGCCAGGACGTTGTAGAAGAAGGCTCCGAACTGGGCGCCCGTCAGCTCGACGCCGGCATCCGTCACGATCTGCACGATCCTCTCGAGATCGCGTTCGCGGGCAACTGATGCCCCCGTGTCGTTGAGGATCCTCAGATGACGCTCGGTCTTCTTTTGCGCGGATATATCCAGCACGGTCCCGATGAATCGCGTGGCGTGGCCGTCAGAAAAGATCGTGTGGCCCGTTGCGGCGATCCAGCGCTCGACGCCATCCTCGATGCCGACGGTCCGGTATTCGATGTTGTAGCTTCCCGGAGAATTGGGCTGTAACGCGGTCGAGACGGCCTCATGAGCGCGCTGCCTGTCGTCGGGATGAATGCCTTTCAGGAATGAGCCCTCATAGCTGACCTCGGCATTCGGTGAGAGACCGAACACCTCCTTGCAGCGGTTATCCCATCGAAGAATGTCGTTGACCGGATCGTAGTCCCAGGTGCCGATTCCGGCGGCCTTGTTGGCGAGGACGAGCCGCTCGGCAGCTTCGCGCGCCGCCTGCTCCGATCGGACGCGCTCGATGTGCGCCCATGATCGCTCCGTCACCTCGGTGAGCAAGGCAAGTTCGCGCGGCGTCCAAAGATGCGGGCCACGGTGATGAATGGCCATCAAGGCGGTCAGGCGCCCCTCCTTCACCAAGGGCATGCAGATCGTCGAACCGATGCCGATGCGCTGGAAGGTGGCGGCTTCCTCGGGGGCGATCTCCTTCAGATTGTCGTTGATGATGAGGGGGCGGCCGGCGCCCAGCTCTCGCACCGCCTTCTCGCCGAAGTCGGCAAGGCTGTAGTGCCCCACTATGTGCATCGCACCGGGGGCAGCCCAATCCCCGCGGATGGTGAAGCCGTCCTGATCGGGATCCATGTCGGCATAGGCGCAGTTGGAGACGCCGAGATACTCACCGACCATTCGCGTCGTCACTGCCATGACGCCGTCTGCATCGCGCGTCTTGGCCGTTTCCTTGTTGAGAGCGTCCAGGAAGAGGAGTCGCGCTTCGTTCTCGCGCACCGCGCTCTCGGCGCGGCGACGTTCAACGGCGGTGCGGGTGCGTTCGGCAACCTCGCGGATGAGCTCGAGCTCCGCCGGGGTCCATTCGCGCGGCGTGGCATTGTTGAGGTAGAGCAGCGCCACGACCCCATCGGGCTCGGAAATCGGCATGTTGACGAATGCGCGCGCCGAGATCGCCTCGAGAGCTCGGGCGCGGTCGCCGACGCGAGCGTCCTTTTCAGCATCGGCGCAGACGACCGTCTCGCCCCGCTTCAAGTCTTCGATATAGCTGCCATAGTCGCGAAAGCGCAGCACGCCGGCCAGGCTCAAGATCCCAGGCGCATTCCAGTCGCGCGCGATCGTGATGGTCTCGGCGGAGGTGTCGACGGTGCCGTAACCTGCCCGGCTGACATTGAGGCTGCGGCCAAGCAGCTCGGCCGCCGCATAGGCGAGATCGTCGGGGCTGCCGATCTCTCGAATATGATCGCCGAGGGTGGCCAAGACGGCGTTGCGGTCGGCCGAGGATCCCCCGGTCGCTGTCGTCATCGGTCAACCCCGAACACGTCCCTCGCTCCACCTGCACAATGATGAGACAGTAACTGTAGGTGGGGCCTTCGGTTCCCGGCGCGAGGGGCGGCTCAGCATCAAGACGCCTCTCGGGTCCTGCTCGGCCCAGCGCGCGATGCAGGTGGTCAAGTGTCTTCAACAACGGCGGGCTTAGACCGGCGTATAGATCACGAGCTTCAACGCGGGATCGTCATTGGCCTGGAAGCTGGTGTGCTCGAAGTGCAGCACGCCCTTGGTCGGATGGTTCATGGTCTTGCGGCCCGAGATGGTGCTGCGAACGTCGTGCGCCTCCCACCATTCGACGAATTCCGGACTGCTCTCGCGCAGCCGCGTCAGCAGCTCCGTGAAGGCGGGATCGCCGGCCCAGACGTCGTGATTGGCGCGAAACATCGCCACCATCGCCTTGGCTACGTCGGTCCAGCCGGCGCCATAGGATTTTCGCGTCTGCTTGTTCGTCAACATAAGAAGCAGCGTGTTGCGATCCTGCTCCGGCAATCGCCCGAACCCGAACACCTCCTCGGCCGCATCGTTCCAGGCCAGCACGTCCCAGCGCCGGCCGGTGATGTAGGCCGGCTGATGCAGGCTCTCGATCATGCGACGAATGGGCGGAGGCACGATCTCGCGGGTGAAGGGGCTCCTTGCGGGCTCGCGCGCCAGCGCCTTGAGGTGGGCGTGCTCGGCCTTGCTGAGACGGAGGGCCCGGGCCAGCGCATCCACGGTGGTCACGGACGGGCTGACCGTGCGGCCCTGCTCGAGACGGATGTACCAGTCGACGCCGATGCCGGCGAGCTGCGCAACCTCCTCGCGGCGCAGCCCCGCGGTGCGCCGGCGCCGGCCCACCGGAAGCCCGACCGCCTTCGGCGACAGCTTTTCGCGGCGGGACCTCAGGAAGTCCCCGAATTCAACGCGGCGTGGATCGACCATGGCGGGTGTCCCGGCGATGGAGGGCCTATGAAATACTAGGATAATACCAGGCCTTCCTGACTTCCGCCAGGGCAGCGCATACGGACTTCACCCGACCTCGAGGTGAACATCATGAAAGCTGCCGTACTCAAATCCTTCGGCTCGCCGCTGGCGATCGAGACTGTCCCCGAACCGGTGCTCGGCACCGGCGAGGTCATCGTCGACGTCGTCGCGACGCGCGTGCTGTCCTACATGAACGAGGTCTTCGACGGGACGCGCAACTACGCGCTCGACCTGCCAATCATTCCAGGCCCAGGCGGCATCGGCCGCGTGCGCGCGATCGGTCCGGACGCGACCAGGCTTGCCGTCGGCAACTGGGTGTTCTGCGATCCGACAGTGCGCTCGCGCGATGACGCCGCGGCGCCGGATATCGCCCTGCAGGGCCTGACCGCCGCGGGACCCGGCGGCATGCGCCTGCAACAGCACTTTCGCCACGGCTCCTTCGCCGAGCAGATGCGGGTGCCGACCGAGAACGTCAAACCCCTCGGCCCGATCACGTCCGAGCAGGCGACACAATGGTGCGCGCTGGGCACGCTGCTGGTGCCCTATGGCGGCTTCCTTGCGGCAAACCTTCGCCCGGGCGAGACCGTGCTGGTGAGCGGCGCCACCGGCAATTTCGGCAGCGCCGCCGTCTCCGTCGCGCTGGCGATGGGCGCAGCCTGCGTGGTCGCGCCGGGCCGCAACGAACGGATCCTCGCCGACCTCGTCCGCCGCTTCGGGGCGCGGGTGAAGCCGGTCAAGCTCTCGGGTGACGAGGACGACGACCGTGAGACGATGAAGCGCGCCGCACCGGGGCCGATCGACTGCGTCTTCGACATCATGCCGCCCTCGGTGAGCCCGACTGTCGTGCGCGCGGCAGTCATGACGGTCCGCGCTTACGGACGCGTCGTGCTGATGGGTGGCGTCGGCATGGCGGGCGGGCCGGGCCTCGAGCTGCCCTACCCCTGGATCATGCGCAACTGCATCAGCATCCACGGCGTCTGGATGTATCCGCCCGATGCGGCCAGCCGCCTGATCGCACTGGTGCGTGCCGGGCTGCTGCGGCTGGAAGAGTACGAGACAGAGACCTTCGATCTCGACCACGCCAACGAAGCCGTGGCGCATGCTGCCGCCAATGGCGGACCGTTCAAATTGACGGTGATCAGGCCCTGAATTGTGAGGCGGCGACGGACCGCCGTCTTCGATTTTTTTCGGAAGTCTCACCAAGCACTTGGCTACTGTGCATGGGGTTGTTTTCGAGCTCTTTAGTCGAGCTCGACCACCTGGCCGTTCGACAGCGAGACCCGCCGGTCCATGCGGCCGGCGAGCTCCATGTTGTGGGTCGCGATCAGCATCGACACGCGCGTCGCCTTGACCAGCTGCATCAAGGCCTGGAACACGTGCTCGGCGGTGCCGGGGTCGAGATTGCCGGTCGGCTCGTCCGCAAACAGCACGCGCGGCGCGTTGGCTACTGCACGGGCGATGGCGACGCGCTGCTGCTCGCCGCCGGACAACTCAGCCGGACGATGGGTGATGCGGTCGCCGAGGCCGAGATAGCCGAGGATCTCCTTGGCACGCTTGACGGTCTCGGACTTCTTCAGGCCGCGGATCATCTGCGGCAGCATGACGTTCTCGAGCGCCGAGAACTCCGGCAGCAGCCGGTGCGACTGGTAGACGAAGCCGATATCGGTGCGGCGCAGCTGGGTGCGCTCGATGTCGGGCAGTTGCGAAGTCGGTGCGCCCGAGACATAGACCTCGCCGGAATCGGGGGCTTCCAGCAGCCCCGCGATGTGCAGCAGCGTCGACTTGCCCGAGCCCGACGGCGCCACCAGGGCGACGGACTGGCCGGCCCACAGCGCCAGCTTGGCGCCGTCGAGGATCGTCAGCGGCACCTCGCCCTGCAAGTACTGCCGCTTTATCTCGTGGAGATAAATGACCGGTACATCTTCTGCCCCCTGCTGCTGCTCCATCAGTCCCTCACTCGTACCGGAGCGCTTCGACGGGATCGAGGCGCGCGGCGCGCCACGACGGATAGAGCGTCGCCAGGAACGACAGCGTCAGCGCCATGATGACGACGGCCGTGGTCTCGCCGACGTCGATCTCGGCGGGCAGTTTCGACAGGAAGTAGAGCTCCGGCGAGAACAGCTCGGTCGAGGTCAGCCAGGAGAGGAATTGCCGGATCGATTCGATGTTGACGCAGATCACGAGGCCGACGCAGAAGCCGACCAGCGTGCCGACCACGCCGATCGAAGCGCCCGTGATCAGGAATATCCGCATGATCGATCCCTGCGAGGCGCCCATGGTGCGCAGGATCGCGATGTCGCTGCCCTTGTCCTTCACCAGCATGATCAGGCCGGAGACGATGTTGAGCGCGGCAACCAGCACGATCATGGTCAGGATCAGGAACATCACGTTGCGTTCGACCTGGAGCGCGTTGAAGAAGGTCGAGTTGCGCTGCCGCCAATCGACCAGGAAGATCGGCCGGCCCGCCGCCTCCGTCACCGCCTTGCGGAAGGCGTCGATCCTGTCGGGGTTGGTCGTGAACACCTCGATCGAGGTGACGTCGTTGCTGCGGTTGAAATAGGCCTGCGCCTCGGCAAGCGGCATGAACACGAAGCCGAGATCGTATTCGGACATACCGATCTCGAACACCGCGACGATCTTGTACGGTTTTATGCGCGGCGTCGTTCCCATGGGCGTCACTGCGCCCTTCGGCGCCACCAGCGTGATGCTGTCGCCGGCATGCAGCGAAAGCTGATCGGCGAGGCGCCGGCCGATCGCAACGCCCTGCCCTTCGTCAAACCCCTCGAGCGAGCCCTGCTTGATGTTCTTGGCGATCGAGGTGAGGTTGTTGAGATCGTCGGAGCGGATGCCGCGCACCAGGACGCCCGAGGCGTTCCAAGGCGATGACGCCAGCGCCTGACCGTCAACCACCGGCGCCGCGAGCCGGATGCCCTCGACCTGGCTGAGGCGGTCGGCAACGTCCTTCCAGTCGGTCAGCGGCGATTCCAGGGGCTGGACCAGGATGTGGCCGTTGAGGCCCAGGATCTTGTCGAGCAGCTCCTTGCGGAAGCCGTTCATCACGGCCATGACGATGATCAGCGTCGCAACGCCGAGCATGATGCCGAGAAAGGAGAACCCGGCGATGACCGAGATGAATCCTTCCTTCCGGCGCGCCCGCAAATAGCGCGCCGACAGCATCCACTCGAAGGGCGCGAAAGGCGCGGTTTGCACGGTTTCGGTCATAGTCTCATCCATCGCTCGATAATCCCATGATTCGGGGTCAATTGTGGCCGGATTGGCGGCCGCGATATCGCGCGATGAACAATATTCAGCCGATCAGCCTTCTCAGCCCACAAGTCTTGCGACCGCGTCGGCAGGCGACATGGTCTCGCGCGCGCCGTCGCTGCGCCGCTTGATCTCGACCTTGCCGTCGGCGAGCCCCTTCGGCCCGATCATGATCTGCCAGGGGATGCCGATCAGGTCGGCGGCGGCGAATTTGGCACCGGCGCGTTGATCGGTGTCGTCATAGAGCACGTCGACGCCCTTGGCCGTGAGCTCGGCATAGAGCTTCTCGCAGGCGCCATCAACGGCCGCATCGCCCTGCTTCAGATTGAGGATCGAGACGCGGAACGGTGCCACCGCTTCCGGCCATTTGATGCCGGCATCGTCATGGCAAGCCTCGATGATGGCACCTAGCAGGCGCGAGACGCCGACGCCGTACGAGCCGCCATGGATCGGCACGTCGACACCATCAGGCCCCGCCACGAGCGCCTTCATCGGCTCGGAATATTTGGTGCCGAAATAGAAGATCTGGCCGACCTCGATGCCGCGGGTGTTCACCCGCTTGTCCACGGGCACCTCCTGCTCGAACCGCGCGGCATCGTGGACGTCTTCGGTCGCCGCATAGAGCGAGGTCCATTGCTTGATGATCGGCGTCAGGTCGCTCTCATAATCCACGTCCTCGCCCGGCACCGGCAGGTCCAGCACATCGCGATTGATGAACACGCCGGATTCGCCGGTCTCGGCGAGCACGATGAACTCGTGGCTGAGATCGCCGCCGATCGGGCCGGTCTCGGCGTGCATCGGGATCGCCTTCAGCCCCATCCGCGCGAAGGTGCGCAAGTATGCGACGAACATCTTGTTGTAGGCGACGCGCGCCGCGGCCTCGTTGAGGTCGAAGGAATAGGCATCCTTCATCAGGAACTCGCGGCCGCGCATCACGCCGAAACGCGGACGCTGCTCGTCGCGGAATTTCCATTGGATATGATAGAGATTGAGCGGCAGGTTCTTGTAGGACTTCACATAGGCGCGGAAGATCTCGGTGATCATTTCCTCGTTGGTCGGTCCGTACAGCAGCTCGCGCTTGTGGCGGTCGGCGATGCGCAGCATCTCCGGGCCGTAGGCGTCGTAGCGGCCGCTCTCGCGCCAGAGGTCGGCGAGCTGGAGCGTCGGCATCAAGACCTCGATCGCGCCGGAGCGATTCTGCTCCTCGCGCACGATCTGCTCGATCTTCTTCAGCACGCGAAAGCCGAGCGGCAGCCAGGCATAGATGCCCGCCGCCTCCTGCCGGATCATGCCGGCACGCAGCATCAGCCGATGCGAGACGATCTCCGCCTCTTTCGGATTTTCCTTCAGGATGGGCAGAAAGAACCGCGACAACCGCATGGTAATACTCTGGGAATCAGTGATCGCCTGCAGTGAAACCGGATTGGGAGCGAAAACACAAGACGGGAATGAAGAAAAGCCGCTAACGCGGCGAAATACCTGTCATTTTTCCGTTGCCTTCAGGTTTGACTTCAGGAGCACCGTGCTCAGCAAAGCCGGTAAGCCTAGGGCGGCGGCACCTCGAGTTCATCCGCCAGCGTGATCTTCTCGAAATCGCTCACAAGCGCCTCGATCCGCACACGCCAGCGGCCGGCGAAGGGCAGCTCGACCCTGCGCACGTGCCAGTAGCCATCCGGCCCGAGCAAGGCGACCCGTTCCATCGGCTCGATGCCACGCTCGGGCAGACTGAGGGTCAACGTCACCTCTTTGGCCGCCAGGGGCGTCCCCTCGCCGGTCATGAGCTGGAGCACGAAATCGTCCTTGCCGACCTTTCCAGGTGACACCAGCACCTGGAACATCGCCTTGTCGCCGTGGATGTGGATCGCCAACGGCGTCTCCGGAATGATCGTTCGCGGCGGCGGCGTGAAGCGCCAGCCGGCGACGACGGCAAAGATGGCGAGGGCGATCACGCATTCGAGGAGGATCGAGCGCTTGAAGATGGTCTGGGCTCCACGATCGCGGGCGAGTGCCGGAGTGAGGCGGAAGCGGTTGAGCGCCGCAAGTGCGAGCAGCATGAGAACCAGGCCGAGCTTGATCGAGAGGATGAGGCCATAGCGGGTCTCGACCAACGCCGAAACTTTTTCGAGCTGAACAATCGCAAGGGCGAGGCCCGTCAATGCCAGCACGCCGACCGCCGGCATGGCGATGCCCGAGAAGCGCTTCACGACGGCGAGTGTTGCCGGCGTCGGCTTCGACAGCAAAGCCGCGAGCGGAGCAAGAGCGCCGATCCATAGCGCAACGCACAGGCCGTGAAGAAACATCGCCGGGCGCATCATCATTCGAGGCGGCGCCGTTGCGGCATGCCCGCTCATGGCGAGCGACAGGCCCACGCCGACCATGGCAATGATCGCAAGAGCCCGCGAAGACCATGCGCTGCGGAGCGCCAGCAAGGCGAACAGCATCGCGGCGGCAGCAACTAGAAACGCGCGGCCGGCACTGGTTGCCACCGCGACCTTCCAAGGCGCGGCCGTCGCGAGCGCCGCCGGCGGCAGGCCGAGGAGATCGAGACCCAGCGCACCGAGCGACACCACCGCGCTGGAAAGGCCGACCGCGAGCGCCATGCGCGGCACGGTCATGCCGGCCAGAGACCATGATATCCAGCGCGCAAACCACACACCGCCGACGCCTACGAACAGACCGAGATAGAGGCCAACGCGCGCCAGCCAGATCAGCGCGGCCAACCAATGGTCAGTACTCGCGGACGGCTTCGTCTCCGACGGCATGCCGACTGAAAACATCACCGATCCCACGATCGGATGGCCATCCTGCGAGACCACGCGATAGCTGACGACCGCGGTCCCCTCAGGCAGATCCGCCGGCATCTGGATCGAAATCGTGTCGCCGGACGCACTGACGCGCGTCTCGTCCCGCGCCCTGCCCGTCCCGTCGATCAGCCGGATCGCGCCCGGCGTTACCGGTTCGTTGAACCGCAGCTCCACCACCTTGGGCGCGGTCGCGAGCGTGCTGCCGCTCGCCGGCTCGACCGAGATCAGCGCCGCATGCGCGAGCGCACCGCTCGCGAAGCCCGCAGCGAAGAGCAGCGTCGCGAGCGCTGCGAGGAGGCGCATCAGGGTTTCGGCAGGAGCTTGACGCCAGGCGCCGGCGACTTGCCCTCATGCGAATGGCTTGACCCCTCGGTTGGGATCTCGATCCAGCGACGAACGCCGGTCTCGCATTCCTGAACCACTGGGAAGTACAAGGTCGTGTTCGCCTTGAGCTTGTCGGTCAGCACCGTCTGCATGATGAACTCGTCATAGTTCTTGTCCGCCAGCTTACCGCCGGACCACGCCACCTCCTTGACGCCGGACGAGAGCTTGTTGCCGTGATAGTCGTATTCCCCCGCATATTTGCCCTCGACGACGTCGATGGTCCAGCCGGCCTTCGGCATCGGCTTCACCGCGATGACCCCTTCCGGAATCTGCACGCGGAGCTTCACCGTCGGCGAGCCCGCGCAGCCATGCGGCACGGTGAACACCGCCTTGTAGGACGCGCCGATTGTGGCGTGCTTGGTCTCGAGAGAGACATGCGCCGCCACTGGTGATGCGGCGACCGCGGCAATCAGAATCAGGCAGCATCGCTTCGACATATTCGGTCTCCCGAGAGTCCAGAACAGTCTCATTTCATCTTCATTCCCGAATGATCCGGCATTTTCTTCATGTCCATGTGACCCGAGTGCCCCCCACCGCCCGGTGCTTGCGCGCCGACGCCCTGGACGTCGAGCGCAACGGTGATCTTTCCGGCCTTCTCGAACTGAAGCGTCACCGGCACCTTGTCGCCCTGCTTGAACGGCCCCTTCAGCTCCTGAAGCATCAAATGATTGCCGCCGGGCGCGAGCTTCACGGTCTTGCCGGGCTCGATCGCCAGTCCCTTGTCGAGCGCGCGCATCTTCATCACGCCGTTGTCCATGGCCATCTCGTGAATCTCGGCCTTGCCTGCGATATCGGCGGACACGCTGACCAACCTGTCGGCGGCGCTCCCCTTGTTTTCGATGGTCAGATAGCCGCCGGCGACCTTGGCGCCGCCCGGCGTCGCCCGGCTCCAGGCCTGCGAGATGACGAGATCGCCGGCCTTGACGTCGTCGGCTGCGACTGCCGCGCTGGTGCCGAGCAGCATGGCGGCCGCCAGAAGTGATAGCTTGATCCTGTTCATTTGGTTCCCTCGGTTTTGATCTGATTGGATCGGTCGTGGTGGTCTCGGCAGCCCCAGTGCGCTTACCATCGATATCTCATTCCGGTGTAGACCGCCCGGCCGGCGCCTGGCTCGAACAACGCCGACGTCGCCGTGGCGCGATCGATGATACTGGCGCTGGCAATGTAGGTCCTGTTGGTGAGGTTTCGACCCTCGATATAGGCGGAGAACGGTCCGCCATTGTCGAAGCCCGCTTTCAATCCGAGCAGTGCATACGGCTCCGTCGTCAACGTGTTCATACTGTCGACGAAATAGGCCTGCGGCACCCATTCGACGTTCGGACCAGCATAGAACCCGGTCGGATGCTTGTAGAGCAACTCGGCGCGCAAATAGTGACGCGGCGCGCCGGGCAGCTGGTTGTTGCCGAACTCCGTATCGCTGTCGAAGCGAAAATCGTTGTAAGTATAGGCGAGGTTGAGCCACACCTTGTCGGGCGCGCCTCCTGTCACGAAGAGGTGGCGGAAGATTGCTGCCCCTGCCCCAGCCTCGACGCCCTGGTGGAAGGTTCGGTCGGCATTGGTCACGTTGCAATTGCCGAACGCGCTGTACAGGCACAGCAGCTCATCGCGGATATCGGCGCGATAGGCGGTCAACTCCCACGAATAGTCGGGCCGTCGCATGCGGGTCCCGATCTCGTAGGTCGTCGCAATCTGCGGGCGGATGCTGGTGAACGGAATCGTCGGAATGCCAGGACCGCGCGCGCTCTCGCCGAAGCTCGGCACTTCGGCGCTCCGCGAAACATTGGCGAAGGCCTGCCACGTCGGGTCGATCTGCCACAGCAGGCCCGCCTTCGGCGACCACAGATCAAAGCGGGTTGCTCCCGACTGGTCGCCGTCGCTGAGAAACCGGTCCTGCCGATTGCGGGTCGCATGCAGGAATTGCGTGCCGGCGATCGCGGCGACATTCGGCAGAAAGTAGAAGCTGTCCTCCACGTAAACCGAGGTGTTCTCCGAGCGATCGATCGACGACGACAGCAATGCCCCCTTCTGTCCGGCAATGTTGGCGAACTGCTGGTTGTCGATGCTGCCGTTCAACAGGTTGACGCCCGCAACCAGCCTGTTGCGGTAACCGCCGATGATGCGGTCGTCCGTAACCTTCGCGAAGCCGCCATAATCCTTGTAGCGATAATCGAGCCACTGGAAGATCGGATGCATGAGGTGCCGGTCGACGCCGAAAGCGCCGAACTCCAACCTGGTGTCGTCGAATCGGATCGTCGTCTTGTTTGCCAGCCTGATCGTGTCGATGTTGCGCTGCTGGTCCAGCGCAACGTTCGCCGGAGCCGCGGCCTCCGGATTGGTCAAGGCAGACGCCTTGGTGACGGTTCCTGGAATGCGCTGCCGCACCTCGTTGGCGTTAAGATAGAATCGCGTCTCGAAATCCGGCGAGAACTGGTAGCCAACATTGCCGCTCACGCGGTTGCCCGAGCCGAAGCTGTGATCGCGGAAGCCGTCCGTGGCCTGCGTTGATGCGGTGACGAAACCATCCCACGGCCCGTTGGCGCCTCCTGCATTGGCCTGCAGTCGCCTGAAGCCGAAGGCTCCCACGTCGAGCGAGACTCCATTCGGAAATCGGTCGCGTCCCGATGGCGTCACGAAGTTGACGGCGCCTCCCAGCGAATTGGCTCCGAACTGCAGCGCGTTCGCGCCCTTGTACACCTCGACGTATTTGTAGGCGGTCGGGTCGATCTCCTGGAAATCGCCGTAGCCGTCCGCCGTATTGATCGGGATGCCGTCCATGTAAAGCTGCACGCCGCGCAGATGGAAATTGCGCGACAGGCCGGATCCGCGGATCGAAAGCCGGGTGTCGTCGCCCCATTTCGGCTGCGCAAACACGCCGGGAACGTAGTCCAGGACATCCTTGATCGTGCTGGCGGGAGTCGAATTCCGGTAGGCCTCCGCTGCGACCAGCGCTACGCCGCCCGGCGTCTGGTTGATCTCGCTCAGTGCCTGCTGGGCGGTGAGAACCGTCAGGGCACCAGGACCGAGGCCCCCTTCGGAAGCTGCCGTCGGTTGCGGACGCGCAGTTGCGGGCGCGCGGGCCCGCGTTGATCGCGCGGCGGTTCGCTGTGCGCGGGCTGGAGAGGCCCGTTTCTCCCGCGGCGCGTCGACTGTGACGGGAGGAAGCTCGCGTCGGTTTTCCTCCGCGATTGCGTTGGATGGCACAACAAGGGCAGAAGCTGAGGCAAGCAGAATTTTGCGTGCGGAAAGCAGTCGAAAGAAGCCTGTACGAGGCATGAGGTCATTCCTGATGCCGGCAGAGAGCCGGTGCATAGCGATCCCGGCACGGCCGAAGCCGGCGCGGAGCTGAAGGTTTCGCGGATCAGGAAATGCGAGGGGGAGCGCGCGCCCAAGCGCTCGAACCGTCGATGGCGGCGAGGACGGGCGCGTTCGCCACGTGCCAGACGATGCGGGCGATGGGGCGGACGGGAGTTGAGAACGCCGCATGGGGCGGCGCGTCAAGCGAGGCGTCAGCGTGCGCGAGGCAACAAAGCGCACATGCGCCAGCTTTTGCGGCCGGTGTCCCGGTCTCGTCGACCGGGCCGCCCTGCTCACTTGCGCTGTGGCAGATGACGCCTGCAGAGAACGAATCGGCCGCAGCCTGGCCGGCCGCGAGACAGGCGGCGATCGGCGCCAGCACCTGCATCACCAGGGCGAGCAGGACCAGAGGCAGAAATTTTTGCAGGCGTGCGCGCATCCGCCGGACCATTCGTTCGTGCGCTAACTAATCACTCGGGCGCAGCCGAGTCGAGGCCAGTTCCGCCGCCCGCTTGGTCCCGCGCAAATTGCTCGAAAGCTGTGGCCGGACCGCCCTACGCCCGAGCCCGGCCGGTATCTGAGGCAGGGAAACCTGCCCGGCCATCCACAAATTTCTTATATCTGTCATATGTTTAGGTAGGCAGAAGCCCGAACGTTTCGTCAGTTGCTCCTATTTTGAACATTCGTTGCCGAAAATGATGACAAGTGAGAAAAGTTGATCTAGCATCCCTCTTGCTCAGGCGCTGACCGCGAGGTCGAGGCCTGGTGGTCCAAGTCTCGGGAGGAGCCCCTGGCGCGCAAAACGCAGCGTCGCCCCGTCAATCAAGATCAAATCTTAAGATCGGGGATAATAGGGTCGACACAATTTTTGAGCGGGGCCAGGGCCCCGCTCTTTTTTTGCCCGCGCGGCTGAACTGTCGATGAACGCGGCCTTTCATCCCATCCACGACAGCTTCGAACGTGCGGCCTCGCGCTGCGCCGACCTCACGCCGTTCGTCTATCGACGTCTGTTCGATCTCCATCCGGAAACGCAGGCGATGTTCCGCACGGACGGCGGTGACCTCGTGAAGGGGTCGATGCTGGCGCTGACGATCGAGGCGATTCTCGACTTCGCCGGCGAGCGCCGCGGGCATTTCCGGCTAATCGCGTGCGAGGTCGCCTCGCACGACGCCTATGGCACGCCACGCGAGCTGTTCATCGCGTTCTTCGCCGTCATCAGGGATGCGCTCCGCGATCTGCTCGGCGATGAATGGACGCCCGAGATCGCGCAGTCCTGGGATACATTGCTCGCCGAGATCGACGCATTCGCCGCCGCGGCCACCTGACGCTTTGCGCTGCACCAACGCACGGGCTGCGACGACGCTGCGGCTGAATGCAGATTGAGTGCGAACAACTCTTGTGAGAGACTTTCGGAGATCGGTAGCGCTACCAATGACGCGCCGACGACAAAATATATGGGAGCGAGCGATGTCCGGGACGAAAGATTTCTCGACGACCAGGCGCGATCTTCTTCAGGCGGCTGCGGCCGCCGGCGCCGGAGCTGCCATCCTCGGCAGCATGGGCATAAACCCCGCACTGGCCGCAGTCGGACGCAGCGAGAAGCCGTTGAAGGCGGCGTTCTCCAACGCCGGCCTCCAGGCCACCTGGTGCGCGCAAGGCAAGCAGGCGGCGGAATTCTGGGGCAAGCTGTTCAATGTCGAGGTGACCTGGTTCGACGGGCAGCTCGATGCGGTGAAGCAGCGCGCGGCGATCGACAACATGGCCTCGCAGAAATGGGACTTCGTCGCGATCCAGGCCTTCGGCATCGGCACCCTCACCCAGCCGGTGCAGAAGATGATCGATGCCGGCACGCCTGTGATCGACATGGACACGCTGATCGCGCCGCTCGATCAGATCAACGTCCATTCCTTCCTCGCTCCCGACAACGAGTTCATGGGCGCTTCGGTGACACAGGCGCTGTGCAACGCCATGGGCGGCAAGGGCAAGATCATCATGACGCAGGGCGCGCTCGGCCACACCGGTGCGCAGGGCCGCGCCAAGGGCTTCAACTCGGTCGTCAAGCAATTCCCGGGCATCGAAGTGCTGGACACCCAGCCGGCCGATTGGGACGTCTCGAAGACCGCCCGTCTCTGGGAGACCTATCTGACCAAATACCCGCAGATCGATGCGGCCTTCTTCCACAATGACGACATGGCGCTGGCCGCCGCCAACATCATGAAGGCGCGCAATCGCACCAACATCCTGATCGGCGGGGTCGACGCCATGCCGCCGGCGATCCAGGCGGTCAGCGAAGGCCGCATGTTCGCGACCGTCCGCAATCCGTCCTGCCGCATCCATGGCGGCGCGATCGTCGCGGGCGTCTCCGCCGTGGTCGGCGGCGAGAAGAGCGGACAGGGCATCCCGAAGAACGTCGTCACCGACGGTCCGGTCGTGACCAAGGCGAATGCGGCCGGGATGCAGTGGATGCAGGATCACTTCCTGATCTGAGCCTCCAGATCCTTCATGAGCGTGGGACAACAGCCCATCCTGGAACTGCAGGGCATCACGAAGAGCTTCGGCGGCGTCGAAGCGCTTCGTGGTGTCGACTTCGCGCTCTATCCCGGCGAGATCCATGGTCTCGTCGGCGAGAACGGCGCCGGCAAGAGCACGCTGATGAAAATCATCGCCGGCGTGCACACCGAGTTCTCCGGCCGCTTCCTCGTCGACGGCCAGGAGATGCATTTTCGCTCGGCGCGCGATGCGCACGCCGCCGGCATCGCCATGGTGCACCAGGAGCTCAGCGTCGCGCCCGACCTGACGGTCGCGGAGAACGTCTTCCTCGGCAACCAGCCGACCAACGCCTTCGGCCTCGTGCAATGGCGGCGGATGGCGCGCGAGGCGGGCGAGCAGCTCGCCCGCTTCGGCATCGACGTCGATCCGATGGCACGGCTCGGCGACCTTCCGATCGGGCTGCAGCAGTTGATCGAGATCGCGCGCGTGCTGTTCTCCGGCGCGCGCATCGTCATCCTGGACGAGCCGACCTCCGCCCTCTCCCCGCCCGAGGTCGAGCGCCTGTTCACAACGCTCCGGCGGCTGCGCGAGCAAGGCACTGCCATCGTCTTCATCTCGCATTTCATCGAGGACATCTTGCTGGTGTCCGACACGGTGACCGTGTTCCGCAACGGCCGCAAGGTTGCGGAGACGGCGAGCGCCGCGACCAGCAAGGGCGCGCTGATCGAGGCCATGATCGGCCGCGGCGGCGAGGCGCTCGAGCATAGCTACACCGACGATCTGATGCTGCCGCAACCGAGCGACAGCAAGGTGATTCTTAGGGTCGATCAGCTGTCGCTGTCCCGCAGCCTTCAGGACGTCTCGTTCGAGGCCCGCGCCGGCGAGGTGCTCGGCATCTATGGCTTCATGGGTTGCGGCCAGCAGGAGCTGTCGCGCGTCCTGTTCGGCAAGCTGAAGCCGGACGGCGGGACGCTTGCAGTCGAAGGCGTGACGAAAACGTTCGCCAGCACGGCGGCGGCGCGCCGCGCCGGCGTGGCGCTGGTGCCGGAGAGCCGGCGCGACATGCTGTTCCACCAGGAGCCGGTCTACAAGAACATCTCGATCAGCATTCTCGACCGCATCTCCTCGCTGCTGCTCAAGCCGGCGCAGGAGCGCGACATCGCCAAGCGCCAGGTCGAGCAGCTGCAGATCAGGCCGCCAGTGGTCGGTCTCGATCTCGGCATGCTCTCGGGCGGCAACCAGCAGAAGGTCGCGCTGGCGAAATGGCTGACCTATCCGCCCAAGCTGCTGGTGCTGTGCGAGCCGACCCGCGGCATGGATGTCGGCGCCAAGAACGACGTCATCAACATCGTGCGCGACCTCAGAACGAAGGGGCTCGCGATCATCGTGCTGTCGACCGAGCCGGAAACGGTGCTGTCGCTGGCCGACCGCATCCTCGTGCTCAAGCGCGGCGCATTGGTGCGTGAATTCAAGAACGAGCCGGTCAGCAAGGACCGCCTGCTGGAAGCGGCGTGACGGAGAAGCACATGAGCAGCGAGACGGCTTTGGCGACAGGACAACGGGCACGGGGCCTTGCGCCCTTCCTGCGCTCGCAGATGCGCAACATCGCCCCGTTCCTGACGCTGATCTTCCTCACCGCCTTCTTCGCCTTCGCCAGCCCCTCCTTCGCGACGCTCGACAATCTCGGCAACATCCTGACCCAGGTGTCGGTGACGGGCATCATCGCCGTCGGCCTCACCTTCGTGATCCTCTGCGCCGAAATCGACCTGTCGGTCGCCAGCATCGCCAACGTCACGGGCATTGCGGTCGCCTACTTCACGCTGCAGGAATCCTACGTCAACATCGCCAACATCCCCCTGCCCGGCGCCGTCGCGATCATCCTGTCGCTCCTGCTCTGCGCCCTGCTCGGTCTCGTCAACGCGGTGGGGCTGACCGTGATCGGCATCCCCTCCTTCATCATGACGCTGGCGATGATGCAGATCGCCGCCGGCATCTCCGCGCTGCTGGTGCGCGGCCAGATCGCCTACAAGGTGCCGAGCCTGATCACGACGCTCGGCTCCGGCTCGATCGGCGGCATCCCCTGGATCGTCATCGTCGCCGCCATCATGCTGCTCGGCGGCCATCTGGTGCTGACCTACACGCGCTTCGGCCGCTACGTCTACATGGTCGGGGGCAATCGCGAGGCGGCCGAATATTCGGGCCTCAACGTCAAGCTGATCCTCGGTGCGGTCATGGTGATCTCGGCGGTGTGCTCGGGCCTCGGCGGCATGCTCGGCGTCGCCCATTTCGGCAGTGCGCAGCAGAACGAGTTCGACACCTACCTGCTCGATTCCATCGCCGCGGTCGTGGTCGGCGGCACCAGCCTCTTCGGCGGCCGCGGCGGCATTGGCAACACCATCGTCGGGCTTTTCGTCCTCGGTGTGCTCAATAACGGCCTCGACCACGTCAACATCGACAGCTTCCTGAAGATCCTGATCCGCGGCCTGATCCTCCTGGCGGCGCTGGTCATCAACGTCTATGCGCAGCGCTTGAGGGAGAAAGCGGCGGAATAGACGGCCGGCAAGACAAAAGTGCGAAAACAACCCCATGCACAGTAGCCGGCGCCAACGGAATCAATGACTTGCCGACGGGCGTCGTAAACTTGCGGATTTTACGAAGCCGATTTGCTCCGTCGGGCAAAACAGGGGTATGATGTCATCATCGGCAGCCGGCTTCGAAAGGCCGGTGCACCCCCGTCACTGCGAGCGCAGCGAAGCAATCCAGAGTCTTTCCGCGGCTGCATTTCTGGATTGCTTCGCTGCGCTCGCAATGACGATGTAGCGGCAGAAGGAATACGGCCTAGCACTCGGCCTTCGCGTTTGATGGCAATCGCGAGAAGCGGAAATTGCAGTGGCTGGCGCCGCCGGCCAGCGTCTGGGTCCGTTCCAGGCGGATGCCTCGCGTGGCGTAGGCGACGAAGTCGAGGCCGCAGATGGTCGGCAGGATCTCGGTGTCGCCGCGGCGCGCCGCGAGCTTGCAGAAGCCGCAGGCCTTGTAGTCGATGCCGAATTCGAAGCTGTCCTGCGGACCCGGCTCGACGAACTCGTAGACGAAATCTTCTGGAAACTCCGCTTGGTGAGCTCGGGTAACGCTCCTTGCCGCCTGCTCACGCATCAAGCCCTGGTTTTCCGGCGACATGAACTGACGCCCCGCGGCGAGACGCTCGGCTTCGGGCATCGTCAGCAGTTGCGCCTTGTAGGTTTCCCGCTCGATCTCCCCGATCACGGGCACCGGCACGCCGTGGCGCCGCAGCACCCGGCTGATGGCCATGAAGCCGGTCAGGCGCATGAAGAAATCGCTCATGCGGCTTCCCGCGCCGCCGACATAGGGCATCTGGGTGAGGACGATCTCGAATTCGTCCATCACTTGCTGCCTGATTGCGTCGATATCGGAGAGATGCGCGCGCTCGCGGAGCATCGGTTCGGCAAGGTCTATTCGCTCGCGCATGGCGGCCTCCATCGCGCGGCGATGCGTCTGGTAGAACGGATGAATCTCAGCCATTGGACACCTGATATGATTGGCTCATTGCAACATCGACGACCGCTTCATTCCGCGGCGATCGCCTCGATCTCCAGCAGCCATTTGCTGTCGACGGTCTCGACCACCACGACCGTCAGCGCCGGCTGATGCTCCCCGAGCACCGCGCGGCGAATGGCGCGGTTGGCGACGACTTGACTGCGGTCCGTCAGGAACGTGGTGACCTTGACCAGGTGCTCGACTCCGAGACCTGCCGCGGCCAGCACCTCCCTGACATTGCGCCAGGCCTGCTCGCATTGCGCCTCGAAGCCGTCGGGCACGGTGCCGTCGGAATTTTGAGGGACCTGGCCGCTGATGAACAGCAGTCGGCGATGCTGCTTCAGCTCCAGGCCCATGCAGTAGCCGCCGGCGGGCGGGTGAACCGTTGCGGGATTGTGGCTGACGATGTGAGCTGGCGACATGACGTTTCTCCAGATTTTGCGCGTCAAGCGTATCCGGCGGCATCACGCTAGCGCAAAGCATCATTGCTGCGGTTCAGCGCAAGAAAATCTATTGCAAGGACGCGGCCTATCGGTGTCAAAGTGCAATTGCGATGACCTACGCCCTTCCCCCGCTCAACGCGCTCCGCGCCTTCGAGGCCGCCGCGCGCCATCTCAGCTTCAAGCTGGCCGCGCACGAGCTGCACGTCACGCCCGCGGCCGTGGGGCAGCAGGTGAAAGCGCTGGAGGCGCGCCTCGGCGTGCAGCTGTTCGAGCGGCTGCATAAGCAGCTCATCCTCACCGAGGCCGGCCGGGCGTATCTGCCCGGGATCTCGGAAGGCTTTCGCCACATTGCGGAGGCGACCTCGCAATTGAAGCCGTCAGGCACGGTGCTGCTGCAAGTGGGGGTGCACGGAAGTCACGACCTGCGCCGCCTCCAGCTTGCGGCGTTTCGCAGCGCACATGCGGAGATCGGCTTGAGCGTGCTGCAGCCCGCCGGCCTGCATGAGCTCGTCGAGGGAAAGGTGGACCTCTTGATCGGTCGCGGCGTGAGCCACCATCCCGGCTATCGCTGTGAACGGATCGATGAGGGATCAGGCGCGGGTGATTGGCTGGTTGCGCCAGAAGGCACGGCAGATTGTCCGGAGGTGGTCAGTTTTCGCGTGTGGCTACGCGCCCTGCCCGCGGCGAAACCGCTCGCAAATCACCGCCCGCGTCTGGTCGGCGGCGTCGGGAGTTGACGGAGCCGAAGGTTGCGTGCCGAGGCCCGGGACTTCCGTTCAACTCAACGCCCTACCCGTAAAGAGAAAAATCGCGATGACCGTCTAGGGCGCGTACTCATAAACCCGCCCCGCAACGGCGGGAACTCGGTGGGTGCCTTAGATTAGCATCTGGCACCAGCAGACCAACCCAATTCCGTTGTGAACGACCGCACGCCATATTAGCCTAGTCGAAACCTCCTCGGGTGAGGGCCGAAATGAACCTCGAAGACTTGTACCGGCTTCTGCGCAGCGAGCATGTCCAGGCGCAAGGGATCGTTGATACCCTGGAGGAGCCGTTGCTGGTGCTTGACCAGAGCGGTTGTGTCCTTACGGCCAATCGCGGGTTCTACGAAACCTTCAGGGTGGCTCGGGATGACACAGTCGGGCGCAGCCTGTTCAACCTTGGCGACGGTCAGTGGGACATACCCGAACTCAGGCGCCTTGTTGGCGAGATCATCCCCCGTTCTACCGCCGTCGTCGGATACGAGGTAAAAGCCGACTTCCCGACCATCGGTCCGCGCACAATGCTGGTCAGTGCGCGTCGCCTCGTTCACCCCGACAATAACAGCACCAGCATCTTGATCCTGTTCGAGGACGTGACCGACAGGCGCCACAGCGAGGCGCAAAAAGACATTCTTCTCGCCGAAACGCGCCATCGGATGAAGAACCTCCTCGGGATCATTCGCTCTCTTGCCAATCAGACCGATGTGGAAGGCCGGTCAGCCAAGGAGTACCGCGATGCCTTCTTGGGGCGGCTCCAAGCTGTGGCCGAAGCCGAGACCCTCGCCCTGGCCGGCAGCGCCGAAGCCGATCTGGGTGTTCTGGTGGAGCAGTCGTTGAAGGCCGCCGGTCCGGAGCGATACCGGCTGATCGCCGGGCCAGCAGTTCGCCTCAGCCCACGGCAAGTCGTGCCGATGAGCCTCATTCTGCATGAACTCGCCACCAATGCTTTGAAATATGGAGCGTTCTCCAACTCTGGAGGGCTCGTCCACCTGAGCTGGCGCACGTCGGAAGAGCAGGGCAAGACCTTCCTGCACATCGACTGGCGAGAGGAAAACGGCCCACCCGCTACTTCGCCAACTCGCTCCGGATTCGGCTCCAGGCTGATCGAGCTCAGCGCCGTGCAGGGCTTACGCGGCGCCGTGGAACTGAAGTATGAGCCAACCGGTTTAAGGGTTCACATCACCGCGCCTGTGGAGTCTTGAACCCCCGGGGACACATTGTGCACGATGCTCCCCGAATCTTGGTCGTCGAAGATGAGTACCTCATCGCATTGGAGCTCGACACCCAGTTGAGGGCTGCCGGATACCAGGTGATCGGTCCCGTCCCAGACATTGATGGCGCTTTGAAGCTGCTCAAGGCTGACCGGCCCGACGCGGCCATCCTCGACGTCAACCTCGCTGGCGAATGGGTCACCCCCGTCGCGCAAGCGCTCCAGGCGATGTCCGTACCGTTCATTCTTGCCAGCGGCTACGTTGCCGCCGATCTCCAACGCGCTCCAGTATTGCGCGACGCCGTCAATGTCGGAAAATCGTGGAGGCCCGATTATCTCCTCAAGGCCCTTCGGAGCGTCCTAGAGGGGAAGTAAGGAACTCGCTCGGGGCTCTCGCAGTCACTAGTATAGCCTCCGCGCGTCGTTGCCGTGACTAGCCCCGCTGTCGCAGAGCCTCGACGGGGTCGAGCCGCGCAGCTCGCCACGATGGATAGAGCGTTGCGAGGAATGACAGGGTCAGCGCCATGATCACGACCGCTGCGGATTCCACGGGATCGATCTCCGCCGGCAGTTCTGACAGAAAATAAAGCTTTGGCGGGAACAACTCGGTACGCGTCAGCCAGGACATCAATTGCCGGACCGCTTCGATATTCCTGCAGACGAGAAGCCCGACGCCGAAGCCGACCAGCGTTCCGGCCACGCCGATCGAAGCGCCGGTGATCATGAACGTCCGCATGATCGCGCCCCGTGAGGCGCCCATGGTCCTGAGGATCGCGATGTCGCTGCCCTTGTCCGTCACCAGCATGATCAGACCGGACACGATGTTCAGCGCGGCCACCAAAACGATCAGGCTGAGGATGAGGAACATCACATTTCGTTGGACCTCGAGCGCGTTGAAGAACGTCGTATTGCGCTGTCACCAGTCAACGAGGAAGATTGGTCGACCAGCCGCTTCCGCTACCGTCTTGCGAAACAGGTCGATCCGATCGGGATTGGCCGTGAAAACCTCGATCGCGGTCACGTCCTGATTGCGGTTGAAAAAGGCCTGCGCTTCTGCGAGCGGCCTGAAGATGACGCCCGCGTCGTATTCGGACATCCCAATCTCGAAGACAGCCGCGACTCGATATTTCTTGACGCGCGGCATCATGCCCATGGGCGTGACTGCGCCGCGTTGCGCAACGAGCGTGATATGGTCACCGGCATGGACCGAGAGTTGATCGGCAAGACCCTGGCCGATGGCGACGCCCTGGCTCTCGTCAAAATGTTCAAGTGAGCCCTCCTTGATGTCATTGGCTATCGAGGGAAGCTGAACGAGATCCGCCGCCCGAATGCCGCGCACCAAAACGCCGGAAGCGTTTGACGACGATGCCAGTGCCGGGCCGTCAACAACCGGTACCACCAACCGAACACCCTGCACCTGGCCGATGCGTTCGGCGACATCTTTCCAGTCCGTCAGAGGGGTCTCCAGTGGCTGCGCCACAATATGCCCGTTGAACCCGAGGATCTTGCCCAAAAGTTCGGTGCGAAAACCGTTCATCACCGCCATGACGATGATCAGCGTGGCGACCCCGAGCAAGATTCCCAGAAACGAAAACCCCGCGATGACTGAGACAAACCCCTCTTTGCGACGGGCACGTAGATAGCGTGCAGCGAGCATCCATTCGAACGGCGCAAAGGGTCCTGCTTGCGGCGAATCCATCACGGTCTCGTCCATCATCCGATGAGGTCCGGCATTCTGTTCTGTTATGATCGGATTGGCTACCTTGCGTGTGCCCAGACGCGCCTTCGGCGCATCAGCCCTCGGTCGAGACTAACGCCATCCGCCCCGCAATCTCCTCACTCCGCCAGCACCGCACCGCATGCCCATCCGCCCGCGTCCCCAGCGCCGGTCCCGGCTCGCTCCGGCACACCGCCTCGGCGTAACGGCAGCGCGGGCTGAAGGCGCAGCCGTTCGGCGGGTTGAGCGGATTGGGCAGGTCGCCGCCGGTCGTCGCCAGCGGCGCATGGCGCAGAGGATCGGGGATGGCCGCGATCAGGGCCTGCGTGTACGGGTGTGCCGGGCGCTCGAAAATCTCGCGCCAATGGCCGTTCTCGACGATGCGGCCGAGATACATCACGGCGACGCGGTCGCTCATGTGCTCGACGACGCCGAGGTCATGGCTGATCATGATGTAGGACAGGCCGAGCGTCTCCTTCAGCTCCAGCAGCAGGTTGATGATCTGGGCGCGGATCGAGACGTCGAGCGCCGAGACAGGCTCGTCGCAGATGACGATCTTCGGGTTGAGGATCAGGGCGCGGGCGATCCCTATGCGCTGGCGCTGGCCGCCGGAGAACTCATGCGGATAGCGGTCGGCCTGCTCGGGGCGCAGGCCGACGTGCCTGAGCATCGTCGCGAGGCGGTCCTCGATCTCGCTTTTCGCGGTCACACCGTGCACGCGCAGGGGATCTTCGAGTGTACGGCGAACGGTCTGGCGCGGATTGAGCGAGGCGTAGGGATCCTGGAACACGATCTGCACGATGCGGGCGAGCGCCTTCCGGTCACCGGATTGCCGGTTCGTGACGACCTGCCCGTCCAGCACGATGCGGCCGCGCGTCGGCGTCAGCAGGCCGAGGATCGAGAGCGCGACCGTCGACTTGCCCGAGCCGGACTCGCCGACGAGGCCGAGGCATTCGCCGCGCTTCAGCCTGAGATCGACGCCGTCGACGGCGCGGAGCAGCCGACGGCCGCGGCCCAGGAGGCCGCCGCCGAGCGGAAAGTGAACGGCGAGATCCTCCACGCTGAGGATCACATCGTCATCCGCTCTCCCCTTTGGCTCATGCATGGTGGTGACACCGGACGAAACCGCCCGCCTCCAGCCCATCCGTCTGCGGCGCGGTGGTTCGGCAAATATCCGTCGCCTGCGCGCAACGCGGATTGAACCGGCAGCCATCGGGGAAGCGCGTGATCGCCGGCACGACGCCCGCGATCTCCTTCAGCCTGCTGCGGCCGAGTGCAGCACGGCTGCCGAGCCGCGGCAGTGAGTCGACGAGGCCCTGCGTATAGGGATGTGAGGGCGCTCGGAAGATGTCGGCCGAGCCGCGCTCCTCGACGATGCGGCCGGCATACATGACGGCGACGCGGCGGCAGACATTGGCAACAAGGCCGAGATCGTGGCTGATCATCAGGATCGCCGTTCCGCGCTCGGCGCACAGATTGCGCATCAGCTCGATGATCTCCGCCTGCACGGTGACGTCGAGCGCGGTGGTCGGCTCGTCGGCGATCAAGAGGTCCGGACCGCAGGCTAGCGCAATCGCGATCATCACGCGCTGGCGCATCCCGCCCGACAGCTGGTGCGGATAGTCCTTCACGCGCCGCTCCGGCGCGGGGACGCGGACGCTCGCGAGCGCCTCGACAGCCAGCTGGTTGGCCTCCCGCCAGCTCTTGCCCTTGTGCAGCACGAACATCTCGGCGATCTGCCGCCCCACCGGCGAGACCGGGTTCAGCGCCGTCATCGGCTCCTGGAAGATCATGGCAATGCGATTGCCGCGCAGCTGCCGTTGCCTCACCGCGGACAGGTGCTGGATCTCCCGTCCGTCGAACCGGATGACACCGCCGCCGATCGACAGCGGCGGCCGCAGCAGGCCGATCAAGGCGAGCGCCGTGATGCTCTTGCCGCAACCGGACTCGCCGACGAGGCCGAACGTCTCGCCGCGGTCGATGCGGAATGAAATGCCTTCGGCCGCCGCAACCCGCCTCGATCCGTCATCGAGATCGATGCGCAGATTCTCGACCTCGAGCAGCGGGCTGCCTGTCATGTGCGCCGGCTCCGCGATTGCGGATCGAGGATGTCGCGCAGTCCATCGCCGAGCAGATTGAGCCCGAGCACGGTCAGGAAGATCGCAAGGCCGGGGAAAATCGAAAGCCACGGCGCCGTCGTGATCTGCTCGCGCGCCTCCGACAGCATGCTGCCCCAGCTCGGAAAGGGCGGGCGGACGCCGAGGCCCAGGAACGACAATGCGGCTTCGGACAGGACCGCGCTGCCCATGCCCAGCGTGCCGATGACGACGATCGGCCCCAGCATGTTCGGCAGGAGCTGCGTGATCATGATGCGGATATCACCGTAGCCGAGCACGGTGGCCGCCTGCACATAGCCCTGGCTCCGCAGCGACAGCGCCGAGGCCCGTGCCAGGCGGCAAGTGAACGACCAGTTGGTCAGCCCGAGCGCGATCAAGAGGCTGGTCAGCCCGGGACCGAGCACGGCCATGATGGCGAGCGCGAAGATCAGCGAGGGGATCGCGAGCATGAGATTGGTCAGGGCGTTGACGACATCGTCCCACCAGCCGCCGAAATAGCCGGCGCTGAGGCCGAGCGCCACGCCGATGACGCTGTTGATGAGCTGGGAGACGATGCCGACCGTCAGCGAGACGCGCGCGCCGTAGAGGACACGGGAATAGATGTCGCGGCCCTGCGCGTCGGTGCCGAACCACCAGGTCCAGCTCGGCGGCTCCTCCGCATTCATGAGGTTGGCGTCCATGACGGGATCGGTGTGCGCCAGCCATGGCGCGAGCAGACCGACCACGATCGCCAGCGCGAACAACGACCCGCCGATGACGAGATTGGCGCGCAGCTTCATGCGTATCTGATCCTGGGATCGATCACGCCGTAGAGCATGTCGATCAACAGATTGATCGCGAGAAAGAACATCACCACGACGAGGATGGAGCCCTGGACGGCGGGAATGTCGCGCTGGAGCACGCTGTCGACCAGCAGCGAGCCGATGCCCGGCCAGGAGAACAGTTTCTCGACCACAACCGCCTGCCCCATCAGTGCGCCGAACTGCAGGCCCATGGTCGTGAGGATGAGGACGAGCGCGTTGCGCATCACGTGCCACTTGACGACCCTGGTCTCGCTCATGCCCTTCGAGCGCGCGGTGCGGACGAAATCCGCGGTCATGATCTCGAGCACCGCGGCGCGCGTCGTCCGCGCCAGCAGCGCCATCGGCGAGACGCCAAGCGTCACGGCGGGCAGGATCAGGTATTTGAGGCTGCCGTCACCGTAGCCGAAACTCGGCAGCCAGCCGAGCTTGAGCGCGAACAGGTACATCAAGAGCAGCCCGAGCCAGAACTTGGCCAATGACAGGCCGGACACCGCCAGCATCATCGAGACGGTGTCGACGAGGCTGCCCGGCCGCAAGGCCGCCACGAAGCCGAGCGGCACGCCGAGCAGTATCGCCAATGCCATGGATGCGAAGATCAGCTGCAGCGTCGGCCAGGCCCGCTTGGCGATCATGGTCGTGACAGGCTCACGGGTCCGGAACGAGGTTCCGAAATCGCCGGTCGCGAGCCCAGCGATATAGGTGCCGAAACGCATATAGACGGGCTGATCGAGGCCGAGCTGCTTCTTCATGCGCAGCTCGACTTGCGGATCGCTGTCGTCGCTCATGCTCGAGACGATGCTGCCGGGAACGACGCTGAACAGCACGAACACCAGCAGCACCACGGCGAGCACGGTCGGAATGGTCTGCAGGACGCGGCGGATCAGGAACGCGAGCATCTCAACTTTTCCCGGCTCCCTCCCTCGCCCGTCGCGCTGGAGGGAGCGCGCGTGTCACTTCGCGGGCGAGGTCTCGTCGACCCAGAGGTCCTCGACGTTCTGGTGGGTCAGCTCCGTCGCGTTGAGCTGAATTCCCTTCAGCCAGGGCTGCACCGCCATGACCGCCTTGTTGTAGTTGAAGAACCAGACCGGCGCCTCCTCGTAGAGCAGCGCATTGGCCTTCTGCAGCAACTGGATGCGCTTTGTGGGATCGTCGGCCTGTCCGGCTTCATCGAGGATCTTGTCGAAGTCGGGATTTTTGTAGGTCGTGTAGTTACAGGCCGCCTGCGGCGTCGCCGAATGGAAGCATTTGAGCGCGGCCTGAGGATCCGGGCCGCTCGCCTGGGAGTAGATGAAGGCCTGGTAATCGCCGGTGCGGACCACCTCCGCCAGCACCGCGGTTTCGACCTGCTTGACCTTGGCCTTGATCCCGACCTTGTCCAGCATCGGAATGACGGCCGAGACGATCGGCAGGCCCCAGCTTTCATTCTGGCTGGTGGTCCATTCGAACTCGAAGCCGGATGCGTAGCCCGCCTCGGTGAGCAATTGCTTGGCCTTGGCGGGATCGAAGGGGTAAGGCTTCATCGCCTTGTCGTAGGCCGGCGAGGTCAGCGGCAGCCAGCTGGTGGCGCGGTAGGCCTTGCCCTTGACCAGCTTGTTGATGATCAAATCGGTATCGATGGCGTAATTGATCGCCTGCCTCACGCGCTTGTCGGAGAACGGCTTGACCGCGGGATTCATGCCCATGTAGCGCGTGAACACCTCGGCGACCTCGACGATGGTGCCCTTGAGGTCGGCGTCGGATTGGTAGGCGACGTACTGCGCAGGTCCCAACACCGAGGTGTCGATCTCCTTGTTGCGGAAGGCGACGTCGCGCGCCGCGGCTTCGCCCATCACCGACACCACGATCTTGTCGGCATAGGGCTTGCCGGGCTTGTAGAACCGGTCCCAGCGCTCCAGGACGATGCGCGATCCCGGCACGTGCTCCACGAACTTGAACGGACCGAGACCGATCGGCTTCTGGATGAAGCTTTCCTTGGCGGCCTCGTCGGCGGGATAGATCGAGGTCAGCGCGGTGAAGAAGTAGAAGCCGGGATCAACCTTCTCGGTCAGCTTCATCTCGATGGTAAAGTCGTCGATCTTCTTCAGGCCGGAGATCTCCTTGGCCTGGCCCTTCTCCACTGCTGCCGCGCCCTCGATGACGCGGACGTAACGCGCGCCGGGATAGGCTTTGCTGCCGTCCATGATGCGGTTGTAGGACCAGATGATGTCGTCGGCCGTCATCTTGCGGCCGCTGTGGAAATAGGCGTCGTCGCGCAGCTTGAAGGTGTGAACGAGGCCTCCGCCCGAGACCACGTCCTCCTTGGCGAGCTCCAGCACTGGCTTTCCTTCCGCCGAATTCCAGATGTAGAGCGAACGGTGCAGGGCCTTGGCGTAGATCTCGTCCTGGGCGCGCTGCGTGGTGTGAATGTCGAGGCTGGTGAAGCTCGAGCCGTAGGGCGCCGTCATGCGGATGGTTCCGCCCTTGCGCGGTGTCTGCGCCTCGGCTGTGGCGGCGAGCGCCAGTCCCAAACCGGCAACGATCGCGATGGTCTTGAACATCATGTGTCCCCCCGACGCAGGCGTATTCCGATGAGTGATTTGATCATTCGTCGCCTGCCGAAAGCAAGCTTCGTTTTGACGGCAAATGATGCCGGTTCCTGAGGCAGTCTTTCGGCGGGGCATTGACGCGGTGCGTCATCGACGACCAGGATCGATGAACATTTTTCCTGATCGACGCGACCAAGCTCAGGATCATTATCTGAGCCCCAAGGGACGGCGCAAAAATGCATCGCCGAACGCTAGGTGCCCTGCTCGCCACGGGTCTGGTCGCCACTACGGCCGTGCTGGCGCGCCCGGTCGCGGCCGGCCTCGGTGGAGACAGCGCGACAGACGCTATCCGATTAGGCTGGAGTCGCACCTCCGGCGCGAACGACAATGTCGACCAGAGCTGGTGGGCGGTCCGGAGCCATGACACTCTGCACAATTTCGTCGAACGACTGCTCAGCATCCCCGTCGGGATGATGGCACGCGGTGCGGGAGCACGTTTCGAAGCCAAGCTCTCCGAGCATACCGGCCTGCCGCTGCCCGAAGGCTGGGCCCTCGCGACGGCGAAAGATTCGCCGCAGATCCAGTCGATCTACGCCGAGACGCCGCGCGATTTCGCTTCTGTGCTCGGCTTCTATCGCGACGCACTCGGCAAGCGTGGCTGGACGGAGAAAGAAGGTGCCGTCGAAGAGCCGGACCGGGCCGTGATCACGTTCCTGACGAGAGAGGGACCGGTCCTGCTCCGGCTCTCACGTCAGGACGACAAGACAATTGCCGAGCTGTCGAGGCGCAAGCTCGCCTCGGCGACCGTCGGCCTCCTGCCGAAGCCCGGGCAAGTGAGGCTGATGCTCGGCAACAAGACGGATGAAGCGGCGGTGATCACCGTCGCCGACCAGGCCGTCAATCTGGCGGCGCACGCCGGCGAAGAACTGGCGAACTCTGACGGTGCCGCAGGCGAATTGCCGGACAGCCAGAAGCTCGATCTGCCGCCCGGCAGGTACAAGGTCACCCTCAAGGTGGACGGCGGAGCGGCAGCGAGCCGGGAGTTCGAGGTCGCGGCCAACGAGACCTGGGGTTTGCTGGCCGGCGCGGACGGCGTCCTGCTGCCGATGCGGCTTTACTAACGTTCCGGGGACGATCTCTCATCTCGCAATCACGGAGCGTGGGCGGGCTCCTCATGAGGCCGGTTCAGCCCGACAATTCCGGCATCCAGTCCCGCAGTTTTCGCGCGGCATTCGTCACATCCGCGATGGTCCGGAACGACGCCGTCTCCACCATCATCGCCCTCGCCAGCCGCACGGCACGGGCTTCGCTGACCGCCCGCGTGCGCGGGTCCTCGATCAGCTCGAAATCGATGTTGTGGGCGAGGCCGAAGATGCGGCGGATGATTTTTGCGGCTGCGAAGCCGACAGCGTCGGCGAACAGGCGTTGCACGTAACTTTTTCGCTCGGCTTCCAGCCGCACGGCACCCTGCTCGCCGGCGAAAAGCGAGACCGGATAGGCATCGCCGGTGCCTCCCGCCCGCCAGAGATCGAGGAACTTTCGGGCGAACTCGGTCCAGACCTGCTCGACCGTCTCCAGCACCCAGGCCTCGAATGCCGCCCGTTCGCCCGGCGCGCGCTCGTGGCCGGCGGAAGCGAAATAGGCCATCAGGAGATTGGCCAGCACGGCGCCGATGTCGAAGCCCATCGGACCATAGAATGCGAATTCCGGATCGATCACCCGGGTCTGGCCGTCCGTGACCATGATCGAGCCGGTGTGGAGGTCGCCATGGATCAGCGCTTCCGGGCTCGCCATGAATTTCAGCTTCAGCCGGGAGACCGCGACATGCAGCTCCAAGTCCTCGCGCAGGTTCGCGGCGAGGCCGTCGAGATGGGGCGCGGTCCAGCGGTTCTGCTCGGCGATGCGGTAGGGATCGGTGAAGATCAGGTCCTCGGTGATCTTGCAGAGCGCATGGTTGCAGGCAAAGGCCGCGATGGCCTCCTTCTTCTCGGCCGCTGACAGCGCGAGGTCGGAGGTGAAGAACAGCGTCTGCGCCATGAAGGTGGTGATATCGTCGACGAAACGCGGATAGCGCGTTGCCGCGACCAGGCCCTTTCGCATGATGATGTGGGGCTCGAGCAGCTCCATCACCGTCAGCGCCAGCGCCTCGTTGTGATGCAGCACGGCCGGCACCAGGCCGGGCGCGAGCTGGGCCTGGCGCGACAGCGCCAGATATTCGTAATGGGCGCGCGACAGCGGCAGGGGCCAGCTCTCGCCGACGAGGCGGACGTAAGGCAGCGCCTGCTTCACGGCGATGCCGCCGCGTGCGCCCTTGACGATGAAGACGAGGTTGAGGTTGCCGTCGCCCACCTCGGTGATCGCCCAGGAGGACGCCTCGCCGCCAAGGAGCGCGGCGATATCAGGCAAGCCCGCGAGATAGTCCCGCAAGTCCGCCTCGTGCAAAATCCGATAGTCCCCTGCCCGGTCCCCGGTCATTGCGATCCCATCCCATGTCTGGGCCGGATCGCTACTCTCGATGCTGGCAAGCTCGAGCCGATCCGGCCATTCTTTTCATCGGATCGTAGCCACAATGTACGTTGTCTGCCACCCGGTGCTTTGGTGGCGGCCAAGCTGGGACGCTTGGTCGCGAGCTCCGATTGGGCGATTGAGGAACCCAAGCAAGCTGAGACGGTTTTGGGTTTCTGACCTTCTAAAAGGAGCTAGCGATGAGCCGCGGAATGCCATCCATGACTGCCCTGCTGGCGATGCTGGCCATCGCCGGATATCAGAACCGCGACAAGCTGGCGGAGCTGCTGAAAGGCGCCGGCGCCGGCTCGTCCGCGGGCGGCCAGCAACCGCTCGGAGGCGTGCTCGGCGGCATGCTCGGCGCGGGCGGGATCGGGGGCCTGCTGAACGGCGGGATTGGCGAGCTCCTCGAGAGATTCAACCAGAATGGGCAGGGCGAGATCGCCGATTCATGGGTGAAGCCGGGCCCCAACAAGGAGATCTCCCCGCCGGAGCTCCAGCAGGCCATCGGCAGCGACGTCCTTGAGAAGCTCGCGCAGCAGACCGGGCTTTCCCAGGAGGAGATCATCACACGGCTATCCCGCGAGCTTCCGACAGCCATCGACAAATACACGCCGGATGGACGTCTGCCCAACGCCTAGCTGCAACGGCTCAACTCAGAAAAGGTGTACTAATGAGCATTCTCTGGACCATCATCATTGGCTTTCTCGCCGGCGTGATCGCCAAGTTCATCATGCCGGGCGACAACGAACCTTCAGGGTTCATCCTGACGACCATCCTCGGCATCGTCGGCGCCTTCGTCGCTTCGTATCTTGGGCAAGCGCTGGGCTGGTATCGCCCTGGCGAGGGTGCGGGCCTGATCGGTGCCGTGGTCGGCGCGATCATCGTGCTGTTCGTTTACGGTCTCTTCGCCGGCCGGCAGCGCCGCGCGATCTAGCTAGAAAGTCTCCCGCTCCAGGAAGCTGGAGCCGATGTCGGCCTTTCTCTTGATCGGATCGTAGTCGCAATAGACGCTATCCGCGACCAGCGTGTAGCTGGCGCTGACCGTGTATTTGTCCGTCTTGACCGAATTCAGGCCGATCACCGAGGTGCTCTTGCCGCCGTTCCACTTGAACGGCGTGGAGCTTTTGGCCTGCTCGCAGGCCAGCACGGCCTCGTTGAAGACATAGCCCTCGACGAACGCCTTCAGGGTGCGCACCTGCGCCGCCATCCGCCATTCGAAATAGCCGATGGCGCCGAGCCCTGCGACGATCAGCACCAGAAGCGCAATGACGATACGCTGAAATGTCATTTGTGACCCCATAACAACGCCAATCAAAACTTAAAACGGCATTCCCATCATCTTCGACAGGCGCTCGATCGAGAGATAGCCGGCATGATAGGCCGCAAGGCCAATGCCGAACACGATTGCCGAGATGATCGTGGTCCAGATCAGCTTGTGCCCCATGCGGGTGAGGATGGGAGCACCGGGGTCGGTGCCGGGCGCGCCAACACCGTCCTCGTGCTGGCTGCGCACGCCGAACGGCAGCGTCACGAACAGCATGACCCACCAGAGCACGAAATAGATCGCGAGCCAGGTTGAAATCTGGATGGCCATGACGCGGCCCTATGCCTGCTCGATCTCGACGAGGGCGCCGGAAAAATCCTTGGGGTGCAGGAACAGCACCGGCTTGCCGTGGGCGCCGATCTTCGGCACGCCGTCGCCGAGCACCCTCGCGCCCTCCTTCACCAGCGTGTCGCGCGAGGCGATGATGTCGACGACCTCGTAGCAGACGTGATGGATGCCGCCGTCGGGATTGCGCTCGATGAACTTCGCGATCGGCGAGGCCTCGCCGAGCGGCTCGATGAACTCGATCTTGGTGTTGGGCAGGGTCGCGAACACGGTGGTGACGCCGTGCTCGGGCAGCGGCACGGCCTCGGAAATCTGGGCGCCGAAGGCCGCACCGTAGATCTTCGCGGCCTTGACCGCGTCCTTGGTCGCGATCGCGACATGGTTGAGCCGGCCCAACATGTTCCCCTCCCTAAACCGTCAGTACATGTACCAGACAGGGGGGCTTTTTGCCCCAATGTTCGTTGATCACGGCCCGGACAGCGCGTCGCACCGACTCGGCCAAGGCGTCCGGATCGCGCCGGCGCGCCCTCGGCAGGCCTTCGATGGTCGACATCACGGCATCGAAGACGATGTCGTCGAAGGCCTCGCCCGCCCTGTTCTTCTCGGGGATGCCGACCAGATCGAGCTCGGGATCACCGGCGAGCTCACCCTGCGCGGTCATGGCGATGGCGACGAAGGCGCAGCCGGAAAAGCCCATGCGGCGCCGCTCCACGACGGCACGGGACTTGGAGTCTTCCAGGATCGTGCCGTCCTTGTAGAGACGCCCCGATGGCACCTCGCCGACGATGCCGGGATCGCCGGGGCCGAGCTTGACGAGGTCGCCATTGCGGCAGACCAGCACGCGCGGCACGCCGGCGGCGCGGGCGAGCTTAGCGTGCTCATGCAGGTGCAGGGCCTCGCCGTGGACCGGGATCAGGATCTGCGGCTTCACCCAGGAGATCATATCGCGCAGCTCGTCACGGCGGGGATGGCCGGAGACGTGGACCAGCGCGTCGCGGTCGGTGATGACCTCGACGCCCTGCAGCACCAGATTGTTGATGATCGAGCCGACCGCCTTCTCGTTGCCGGGAATGGTGCGCGAGGAGAAGATGACGCTGTCGCCGCGGTTCAGCGTGATTTCAGGATGGTCGTCGTTGGCAATGCGGGCCAGCGCGGCGCGCGGCTCGCCCTGGCTGCCCGTGCACAGCGCCAGCACCTTGTCCTGCGGCAGGTGGCCGTAGACCTCGGGCGAGCGGAAGTTCTGCACGCCCTCGAGATAGCCGGTCTCGCGCGCGACCTGCACCACGCGCTCCATGGCGCGGCCGACCACGACGACCTCGCGGTCGGCGGCCCTCGCGGCGTCAGCCACCGCTTTGACGCGGGCGACGTTGGAGGCGAACGTCGTCACCGCGACACGGCCCTTGGCGGATTTGACGAGGTCGATGATGGTTCGGGCGACCTCGGCCTCGGAGGGCGAACGGCCGTCGCGCACGGCATTGGTGGAATCGCCGATCAAGGCGAGCACGCCCTGCTCGCCCAATTCGCGCAGCCGCTTCTCGTCGGTCCCGGCTCCAAGCGTCGGGGTCGGGTCGATCTTCCAGTCGCCGGTGTGCAGCACGATGCCGGCGTCGGTGTGGATCGCCAGCGCATGCGCTTCCGGAATGGAATGCGCGACCGGAATGAACTCGACGTTGAACGGACCGATATCGACACGGCCGCCTGAAGGCACCACGGTGACCGGAATCTCGGGCGCGTTGCGCTCGGCGGCGCATTTGGCCTCGAACAGCGCGGCGCTGAACCTGGTGGCGTAGATCGGGCATTTCAGCTTCGGCCAGAGGTCGATGATGGCGCCGAAATGATCCTCATGGGCGTGGGTCAGCACGAGGCCCATCAGGTTCTTGCGCTCCTTCTCCAGGAAGGAGGTGTCGGGCATGATCAGGTCGATGCCGGGCAGATGCTCCTCATCGCCGAAGGAGACGCCGAGATCGACCGCAAGCCAGGCGCGCTGGTGACGGTTGCCGAGGCCGTAGATCGACAGGTTCATGCCGATCTCGCCGACGCCGCCGAGCGGCGCAAACACCAATTCGTCCGGCCTTGCCATCACGCTGCTCCCACCGAGGCGACGGGCCCGAAGAACACCTCGCCGGCCGCCACCTGAACGAGGCGGCCCTCCGCGGTGCGGACGATCAGGCAGCCGGTGTCGTCGATCGTGTCGAAAATACCTTCCAGCGTCATGGTTCCCGTGTGGATGGCAACCTTTTCGCCGAGGCCGGCGGCGCGCTCCAGCCAGAGCCTGCGGATCTCGGCAAAGCCGCGGCCATTGTCCCAGATGCCGCGGAACTCGACCCAGGCATCCGACAGCGCCATGAATAGCTCCTCGGCGCTGATCTGGACGCCGAGGGCGGCCAGCGACACCGCGGGCGTCGGGGTGCCCTCGGGCGCGGCGACCACATTGGTCCCGATGCCGACCACGACGGCAAGGCCGCCACCGACGGCCTCGGCCTCGAGGCCAATGCCGACCAGCTTCTTGCCGCCGGCAAGCACGTCATTCGGCCATTTCAGGGCGTAGTGGGGCCGGCCCTCGCCGAGACGGAGCGCGGCCTCGAGGCTCACCTTCTCCAGCGCCGCCTCCTCGGCCAGCCCTGCGGCAAAGCCGAGCGTGGCGGCGACGGCGGGGGCGACGTCCATAACTTCGAGGATGCTGGCGGCGAGATTGCCGCGCGGCGCGATCCAGGCGCGCTGGCGCCGGCCGCGGCCGGCGGTCTGCTCGGACGTGACGAACCACATCGGGCCGCGCTCGCCGGCCCTGGCGTGTTCGATCGCCTCGGTATTGGTCGAGCCGGTCCGTTCGAACGCCGCGAGCCTGTAGCCCGCAGCCGATGCGCGAGGACCGAGCGCGAAGGTCATCCTAGAACAACGACTTTGCCGCGGCGGAGGCGACGCTCACCACGGGCCCCGCGAACAGCGCAAACAGCAGATTGAACAGGCCAGCGACCGCCAGCACCGTCCGCACCTCGATGCGCACCGGATCGACCCGGCCGGCCGGCTCGTCGAAATACATCGTCTTGACGATCGCGAGATAATAGTAGGCGCCGACCACGCTGGTCAGCACGCCGATGACGGCGAGCGTGAACAGGTTCGCCTTGATGGCGGCGACGAAGACGTACCATTTGGCGAAGAAGCCGGCGAGCGGCGGAATGCCGGCGAGCGAGAACAGCAGCATCGCGAACATGAAGGCGAGCAGCGGATTGGTGCGCGACAGGCCGGCGAAATCGCTGATCTGCTCCACAGCCTGGCCGTTGCGCTTCATGGCGAGAATGATCGAGAACGAGCCGAGCGTCATCGCGACATAGATCACGATGTACATCAACACGCCCTGCGCGCCTTCCACCGTGCCGGAGGCAAGGCCGACCAGCGCAAAGCCCATGTGACCGATCGACGAATAGGCCATCAGGCGCTTGATGTTGCTCTGGCCGATCGCGGCGAAGGAGCCGAGCGCCATCGAGGCGATCGACACGAACACCAGGATCTGCTGCCATTGCGAGACGATGCCGGGGAATGCGGTGAGCGTCACGCGGGTGAAGACTGCGAGCGCGGCGACCTTCGGCGCCGACGCGAAGAAGGCGGTGACCGGGGTCGGCGCGCCCTCGTAGACGTCAGGCGTCCACATGTGGAACGGCACGGCCGAGACCTTGAAGCAGAGGCCGACGAGCAGGAAGACGAGGCCGAACACCAGGCCGACATTCGAGACCGTCGCGGCCGCGGCGATGCCGGTGAAGCTCACCGTGCCGGTGAAGCCATAGACCAGCGAGGCGCCGTACAGCAGCATGCCCGAGGACAGCGCGCCGAGCACGAAGTACTTCAGGCCGGCTTCGGTCGACTTGGCGTTGTCGCGGTTCGAGGCCGCCACGACGTAGAGCGCCAGCGACATCAATTCGAGGCCGAGATAGAGCGAGATCAGGTCGCCGGCCGAGATCAGCACCATCATGCCGAGCGTCGAGAGCAGCACGAGGATGGCGTATTCGAAAATCCGGCGCGAGGGGTCGGACAGGAACTCGGTCGACAGGATCAGCGTCACGGCCGAGCCGATCAGGGCCAGGATCTTCATGAAGCGGGCGAAGTCGTCGACGATAAAGCTGCCACCGAACGTCACCTGTTTGCCCGCGGGCTGCATGTAGACGAGCGCACCGACCACGATCAGAAGCACCACCGCCAGAGAGGTGACGGTTTTGGTCGTCTCCTGCCCGCGATAGGCGCCGAGCATCAGAAGCGCCATCGCGCCGACCGCGAGCACGAGCTCGGGCAGCACCGGCGCCAGTTGATAACCTGCAGTCGAAAAGCTCATGGCGATATCCTGACCTGCCCGATCACTGGAGCAGTGCGGCGGCCTTCACGGCCGTCACGGCGGTATTGTAATTGTTGACGAGTTGCTGGACCGAAGCGGCCGACATGTCGAGCACCGGCTTCGGATAGACGCCGAACAGGATCGTCAGCGCGATCATCGGGAATAGAATGACGCACTCCCGCAAGGTGAGATCCTTCATGCTCGCCAGCTGCGGCTTGACCAGCGCTCCGAACACGACCTTGCGATAGAGCCATAGTGCATAGGCCGCCGAGAGGATCACGCCGAAGCTGGCGAAGAACGCGGTCGGGATCGAGACCTTGAAGGTGCCGAGCAGCGTCATGAACTCGCCGACGAAGCCGCTCGTGCCGGGCAGACCGACATTGGCCATGGTGAACACCATGAAGGTCATCGCATAGAGCGGCATCCGGTTGACGAGGCCGCCATAGGCCGCGATCTCGCGGGTGTGCAGGCGGTCGTAGACGACGCCGACGCAGAGGAACAGCGCGCCGGAGACGATGCCGTGCGAGATCATCTGGAACACGCCGCCGGCGACGCCCTGCATGGTGCCGGCGAAGATGCCCATGGTGACGAAGCCCATATGCGCGACCGAGGAGTACGCGATCAGCTTCTTCATGTCCTCCTGCATCAGCGCCACCAGCGAGGTGTAGATGATGGCGATGGCCGAGAGCGTGAACACCAGCGGCGCGAAGTCGTGCGAGGCCAGCGGGAACATCGGCAGCGAGAAGCGCAGGAAGCCGTAGCCGCCCATCTTCAGGAGGATCGCGGCCAGGACCACGGAGCCCGCAGTCGGCGCTTCGACGTGCGCGTCCGGAAGCCAGGTGTGCACCGGCCACATCGGCATCTTCACCGCAAAGGAGGCGAAGAAGGCGAGCCACGCCCAGGTCTGCAACGACCGCGGCACGGCGGTGTGCATCAGGGTCGGGATGTCGGTGGTGCCGCCGTTCCAATACAGCGCCATGATGGCGAGCAGCATCAGGACCGAGCCGAGCAGCGTGTAGAGGAAGAACTTGAACGAGGCATAGACCCGGCGCGGACCGCCCCAGACGCCGATGATCAGGAACATCGGGATCAGGCCGCCCTCGAAGAACAGGTAGAACAGCACGAGATCGAGCGCCGAGAAGGTGCCGATCATGAGCGTTTCCAGAATCAGGAACGCCATCATGTATTCGCGGACGCGGTTGGTGATCGCCTTCCAGCTCGCGACGATGCAGAACGGCATCACGGCGGTGGTGAGGATCACGAGCGGCAGCGAGATGCCGTCGACGCCCATGTGGTAGGTGATGCCGGTGGCGAGCCAGTTCGCCTTCTCGACGAACTGGAAGTCGGGGTTGCTGGGGTCGAAGCGCATGACCAGGATCACCGACACCGCGAAGGTGATCAGCGTGGTCCAGAGCGCGATCCAGCGCGAATTGCGCCGCGCCGCCTCGTCGTCACCGCGGCTCAGATAGACGATCAGCGCGCCGACCAGGGGCAGGAACGTCGTGACCGAAAGAATGGGCCAGGTTGTCATTTACTGGCCTCCAAAGCCGAACATGAACCAGGTGATCAGGCCGGCAGCGCCGATCAGCATGGCGAATGCATAGTGATAGAGATAGCCGGTCTGGATCTTGACGACGTTGCGGGTGACGTCCAGCACGCGGGCCGAGACGCCGTCGGGGCCGAAGCCGTCGATGATGAAGCCGTCGCCCTTCTTCCAGAGCTGGTAGCCGATCCACTTCGCCGGACGGACGAAGATGATGTCGTACAGCTCGTCGAAGTACCATTTGTTGAGCAGGAACTGGTACAGCATCGGCTGCGTGTTCGCGAGCTCGACCGGCAGGTAGGGCCGGCGGATGTAGAACAGGTACGAGACGAGGAAGCCCAGCACCATCATCACCGTCGGCAGGAAGGCGATGGTCTGAGGGATGTGGTGCATCTCCTCGATGATGTGCGGGTTCATCTTCACGGACTCGCGGAAGAACTCCTCGACCCCGTGGCCGGCGAACAGCTCCTTGAACGGCAGGCCCGCGACGAACGAGCCGACCGCGAGCACGCCGATCGGGATCAGGATCCAGAGCGGAGCCTCATGCGCGGCCTCGTAATGATGCTCGTCATGCGGCTCGCCGTGGAAGGTCTTGAAGATCAGGCGCCAGGAGTAGAACGAGGTCAGGCCGGCGGCGACGATCGTCATCAGGAAGCCGTACACGGCGAACGGATTGTGGGAGGCGTAGGCGGACTCGATGATCGCGTCCTTGGAGAAGTAGCCGGCGGTGAGCGGGAAGCCGGTCAGCGCCAGCGTGCCGACCACCATCACCGCATAGGTGTAGGGAATCTTCTTCCAGAGGCCGCCCATGTTGCGGATGTCCTGCTCGTGGTGCATCGCGTAGATCACCGAGCCGGAGCCCAAGAACAGCAGCGCCTTGAAGAAGGCATGCGTGAACAAATGGAACATGCCGACCGAATAGGCGCCTGCTCCCATCGCCACGAACATGTAGCCGAGCTGCGAACAGGTCGAATAGGCGACGATGCGCTTGATGTCGTTCTGGACGAGGCCGATGGTCGCCGCGAAAAACGCGGTGGTGGCGCCGAAGAACATCACGACGGCCTGCGCGTTCGGGGCGAGCTCGAACAGCGGCGACAGGCGCGCCACCATGAAGACGCCGGCAGTGACCATGGTCGCGGCGTGGATCAGCGCCGAGACCGGGGTCGGACCTTCCATTGCGTCCGGCAACCAGGTGTGCAGCAGGAACTGCGCCGACTTGCCCATCGCGCCCATGAACAGCAGCAGACAGGTCAGGGTCAGCGCGTCGGCATGCCAGCCGAGGAAGTTGATTGTCTTGCCGGTGAGGCCGGGCGCGGCGTGGAAGATGGTCTCGAAATCGGTCGAGCCGACCAGCATGAAGACCGCGAAGATACCGAGCGCGAAGCCGAAGTCGCCGACGCGGTTGACCACGAAGGCCTTGATGGCGGCAGCGTTGGCCGAGGGCTTCTGGTACCAGAAGCCGATCAGCAGATAGCTGGCGAGACCCACGCCTTCCCAGCCGAAGAACAGCTGCACCAGATTGTCGGCCGTCACCAGCATCAGCATGGCGAAGGTGAACAGCGAGAGATACCCGAAGAAGCGCGGCCGGTTCGGGTCCTCGTCCATGTAGCCGATGGAATAGAGGTGCACGAGCGAGGACACGGTCGTCACCACCACCAGCATTACGGCGGTGAGCGTATCGACGCGCAGCGTCCACCAGACCTGGAGATCGCCGGAGAAGATCCAGGGCAGCAACTGGATCCTGTAGTCGTGATGCATGAAGCCGACGTCGACCAGCGTCATCCAGGACAAGGCTGCCGAGACGAACAGCAGCCCGGTGGTGATCAGCTCGGCCGCGCGCGAGCCCGCCGCCGGCGGCTCGGTCGGGCCATGGCCGTGATCATCGTGAGCGTCGTCGTGATGGCTCTCGTGGATGACGGAGGCATCCTCGTTGATCTTGTCGGACGCATGGGCATGCGCGCCATGGCCGTGGCCGCCGTGATGATCGAGCTCGTCGCCCGAGGGGTTGCGGGCATGCGCGCCGAACAGCGCGATCAGGCCAGCCAGAATGGCGCCCAGCAGAGGCAGAAAGACAATTGCCTGAACCATGACTTACTCTTTCCGCATGATCTGGTCGGAAAACCGGTACCCACTTTTCCGGATCATGCGCTCAGCCCTTCATCAGATTGACGTCCTCAACCGCGATCGAGCCGCGATTGCGGAAATAGACCACCAGGATGGCGAGACCGATCGCAGCTTCGGCAGCCGCGACCGTCAGCACCAGCAGCGCGAAGACCTGGCCGACGATGTCGCCGAGGAAGCTCGAGAACGCCACGAGGTTGATGTTGACCGAGAGCAGGATCAGCTCGATCGACATCAGGATGACGATGATGTTCTTGCGGTTCAGGAAGATGCCGAGGATGCCGAGCGTGAACAGGATCGCGCCGACCGCCAGATAGTGTCCGAGCCCGATCGTCATTTCACCCACTCCGCCGCATCCGCGTCCGAGAGCCCCTGCCCCGGCGCCACCTTGCGCACCGCCATCGCGATGTCGGGCGTGCGCGCGTTCTGAACGTTGATGTCCTGCCGCTTGACCTTCTCCTTGTGGCGCAGCGTCAGCACGATGGCGCCGATCATGGCGACCAGGAGCACCATGCCCGAGAGCTGGAAGTAGTGGATGTACTTCGTATAGAGCACGAGACCGAGCGCCTCGGTGTTGCTGACGTTGGCCGGGATCGCTGCCGTGATCGTCTTGGAGACGCCGGGATTGATGACCCAGAAGCCGACGGTGAGCAGCAACTCGAACATGAAGATGCCGCCGATCACGAGGCCGACCGGCAGGTACTCGATGAAGCCCTCGCGCAGCTCGAGGAAGTCGACATCGAGCATCATGATCACGAACAGGAACAGCACCGCGACCGCGCCGACATAGACGACGATCAGCATCATGCCGAGGAACTCGGCGCCCATCAGCACGAACAGGCCGGAGGCGTTGACGAAGGCCAGGATCAGGTACAGCACGGAGTGCACGGGATTGCGCGAGACAATCACCATCACGGCCGAGGCGACGCAGACGCCGGCGAAGAGATAAAAGAACAGTGCGGGAAGGATCATGCCCTCACCTCACCGGTACGGCGCGTCGAGCTCGATCGCCTTGGCGATCTCGCGTTCCCAGCGGTCGCCGTTGGCGAGCAGCTTGGCCTTGTCATAATAGAGCTCCTCGCGGGTCTCGGTCGCGAACTCGAAGTTCGGGCCTTCAACGATGGCATCGACCGGACAGGCCTCCTGGCAGAGGCCGCAATAGATGCACTTCACCATGTCGATGTCGTAGCGCACGGTGCGGCGGGTGCCGTCGTTGCGGCGCGGGCCGGCCTCGATGGTGATGGCCTGCGCCGGGCAGACCGCCTCGCACAGCTTGCAGGCAATGCAGCGCTCTTCGCCGTTCGGATAGCGGCGCAGCGCGTGCTCGCCGCGGAAGCGGGGCGAGATCGGGCCCTTCTCGAACGGATAGTTCAGCGTCGGCTTCGGCTGAAAGAAATAACGCATGGCGAGGAAGAACGCCGAGACGAATTCCGACAGCAGAAGCGAGCGTGCAGTGGCGTTGACGTTGATACCCATGACGGCCCTCACTTCGGCGCGATGCCGGCGAAATGCAGCACGCCGGCCACCACGATCACCATCGCCAGCGACAGCGGCAGGAACACCTTCCAGCCGAGGCGCATCAATTGATCGTAGCGGTAGCGCGGCACGATCGCCTTCGCCATCGCGAACAGGAAGAACATGAAGAACAGTTTCAGCGAGAACCAGATGATCCCCGGCACCCAGTTGAAGGGCGGCAGGTCCACCGGCGGCAGCCAGCCTCCGAGGAACAGGATCGTCGCCAGCGCGCACATCGTGACGATTGCGACATACTCACCGAGCATGAACAAGAGGTACGGCGTCGAGCCGTACTCGACCATGAAGCCGGCGACGAGCTCGGATTCGGCTTCGACGAGGTCGAAGGGCGGACGGTTGGTTTCCGCCAGCGCCGAGACGTAGAACACCACGAACATCGGGAACAACGGCCAGACGTACCAATTCAGGATCGTCAGCTGCGGCAGCCCGATCAGGCTGGCGAGACCGCGCGCGTGCTGGGCCTCGACCACCGCCGTCAGGTTCAGCGTGCCGGCGCAGAGCAGCACGGTGATGATGACGAAGCCGATCGAGACTTCGTACGACACCATCTGCGCGGCCGAGCGCAGCGCGGCGAGGAACGGATACTTCGAGTTCGACGACCAGCCGGCCATGATGATGCCGTAGATCGACAGCGACGAGATCGCGAAGATGAAGAGGACGCCGACATTGATGTCGGCGATCACCCAGCCGAGATTGGTCGGGATCACGGCCCAGGCGGCGAGTGCGAGCACGCACGATACCAGCGGCGCCAGCAGAAACACGCCCTTGTTGGCGCCGGCCGGGATGATCGGCTCCTTCAGCACGAACTTGAGCAGGTCGGCGAAGGATTGCAGCAGGCCCCACGGGCCGACGACGTTCGGGCCGCGCCGGATCTGCACCGCCGCCCAGATCTTGCGGTCGGCGAGCAGGATGTAGGCGATCGCGACCAGCAGGACGACGAGCACGAGGACGCTCTGCGCGACCATGATGATCAGCGGCCAGAGGAACCCGGTCCAGAATGCGCTTTCGAAGAATTCCATCAGATCACGCTCACTCCGCTGCGGTCAGCATCTGCCCGGAGGCGAGGCGCGAGCATTCCGCCATCACGGCGGACGCACGCGCGATTGGGTTGGTCAAATAGAAGTCCTCGACCAGAGGCTTGAACGGCGCCTTCTCGGGCGAGCCGCCCTTCCCCGCCAGCTTCTTGATCTGGTCGGCCGAGCCGGCCTCGATCTGGTCGAGACGGATCAGATGCGGCACGGCCTTGAACGCCGCCTGGCGCAGGGCTTGAAGCGAGTCATAGCCGAGCTTCTTGCCGAGCGCTTCCGACAGTGCGCGGATGATCGCCCAGTCCTCGCGGGCCTCGCCCGGCGGGAACGCGGCGCGGCCCGTCATCTGCACGCGGCCTTCGGTGTTGACGTAGATCGCGGACTTCTCGGTGTAGGCGGCCGCCGGCAGGATGACGTCGGCGCGATGTGCGCCGCGATCGCCATGGGTGCCGATATAGACGACGAAGGTGCCGTCCGGCGCCTTGATCTCGTCGGCCCCGAGCAGGAATAGCAGGTCGAGCGTGCCGAACGTCGTCATCTGCGCGGCGTTGAGGCCGCCGCCGGTTGCGGCAAAGCCGATATCCAGCGCGCCGACGCGCGAGGCGGTCTCGTGCAGCACGCCAAAACCATTCCAGCCGTCCTTGACTGCGCCGACATCGAGCGCGAGCTTGGCGCTGGCGGCGAGAATGGCGGCGCCGTCGTGACGGGCGGCCGCGCCCGCACCGACCAGGATGATCGGATTCTCAGCGTTCTTCAGCACGTCCATGAAGGAATGCTTGCCGGCCGCGAGCTCGGCCAGCGTCTCGGTACCGGCACCGAGGTGGTCGAAATCATAGGTCAGGTCGGCCTTGGCACCGATCACGCCGACCTTGAAGCCGCCGGCGCGCCAACGCTTGCGGATGCGGGCGTTGAACACGGCCGCCTCTTTCCGCGGGTTCGCGCCGATGATGAGCAGCGCGTCCGCCTGCTCGACGCCGGCGAGCGTCGGATTGAAGATGTAGGAGCCGCGGCCGAGCGCGGGATCGAAGGCGTCGCCGCCCTGCACCGCCAGATTGCTCGAACCGTATTTGCCGAGCAGGTCCTTCAGCGCGAACATCTCCTCAACGCCGGCGAGATCGCCTGCGATCGCGCCGATGCGCTTGCCGTCGGTGCGCGCCGCCTTGGCGGCGATCGCAGCGAAGGCTTCGGTCCAGCTCGCTGCGCGCAGCTTGCCGGCCTCGCGGATATAGGGCCGGTCGAGACGCTGGGTGCGGAGGCCATCGACCACGTGCCGGGTCTTGTCGGAGATCCACTCCTCGTTCACGGCCTCGTTGATGCGCGGCAGGATCCTCATCACCTCGCGGCCGCGGGTGTCGACGCGGATCGCAGAACCGACGCCGTCCATGACGTCGATCGACTGGGTCTTGCCGAGCTCCCACGGGCGCGCCGCGAAGGCATAGGGCTTCGAGGTCAGCGCGCCGACCGGGCAGATGTCGACGAGGTTGCCCTGCAATTCGGACGTCAGCGCGTGCTCCAGATAGGTCGTGATCTCCATGTCCTCGCCGCGGCCGGTGGCGCCCATCTCGGGCGCGCCGGCGACTTCCGCCGAGAAGCGGACGCAGCGCGTGCACTGGATGCAGCGGTTCATGGAGGTCTTGACCAGCGCGCCGAGATATTTGTCCTCGACCGCGCGCTTGTTCTCGGCGAAGCGGCTGGTGTCGACACCATAGCCCATCGCCTGGTCCTGCAGGTCGCACTCGCCGCCCTGGTCGCAGATCGGGCAATCCAGCGGATGGTTGATCAGAAGGAATTCCATCACGCCTTCGCGTGCCTTCTTCACCATCGGCGAACGCGTCGAAATCTCGGGCGGCTCGCCCTTGGGGCCCGGACGGCAGTCGCGCACGCCCCAGGCGCAGCTCGCGACCGGCTTCGGGCCGCCCTTCACCTCGACGAGACACATCCGGCAATTGCCGGCGATCGACAGCCGCTCGTGATAGCAGAAGCGCGGAATCTCGGCGCCGGCCGCCTCGCACGCCTGAAGCAGCGTGTACTCGGCGGGGACATCGATCTCTTTGCCGTCGATGATGAGCTTGGTCATGTCTCTTACTCCGCCGCGACCATGTTCACGGGATCGCGGACCCCGATGTCATCGACATCGGCCTTGTGCGAATATTGGTCGATGCGCGCTTCGATCTCGTGGCGGAAGTGCGTGATCAGGCCCTGGATCGGCCAGGCGGCGGCGTCGCCGAGCGCGCAGATGGTGTGGCCCTCGACCTGCTTGGTGACCTCGAGCAGCATGTCGATCTCGCGCTTGTGGGCACGGCCTTCGGCCATGCGGGTCAGGACGCGCCACATCCAGCCCGTGCCCTCGCGGCACGGCGTGCACTGGCCGCAGCTCTCGTGCTTGTAGAAATAGGAGATGCGGGCGATCGCACGGATCAGGTCGGTCGACTTGTCCATCACGATCACCGCGGCGGTGCCGAGGCCCGAGCGCAGCTTGCTCAGGCTATCGAAATCCATCGGCGTGTCGATGATCTGCTCGGCCGGCACCATGCGCACCGACGAGCCGCCGGGGATCACGGCCTTGAGGTTGTCCCAGCCGCCGCGAATGCCGCCGCAATGCTTCTCGATCAGCTCACGGAACGGGATGCCCATGGCCTCTTCGACGTTGCAGGGCCGCTCGACATGGCCGGAGATGCAGAACAGCTTGGTGCCGACATTGTTCGGGCGGCCGATGCCGGCGAACCACGCCGCGCCGCGGCGCAGGATATCGGGCGCAACGGCGATGGATTCGACGTTGTTGACGGTGGTCGGGCAGCCGAACAGACCGACATTCGCCGGGAACGGCGGCTTCAGCCGCGGCTGACCCTTCTTGCCTTCGAGGCTTTCGAGCAGCGCGGTCTCCTCGCCGCAGATATAGGCGCCGGCGCCGTGGGCGACGTAGAGGTCGAACGGCCAGCCGTTGAGATTGTCCTTGCCGATCAGCTTGGCTTCATAGGCCTGGTCGATCGCGGCCTGAAGGCGCTCGCGCTCGCGGATGAACTCGCCGCGGACATAGATGTAGCAGGCATGCGCGTTCATCGCGAAGCTCGCGATCAGGCAGCCCTCGACCAACAGATGCGGATCATGCCGCATGATCTCGCGGTCCTTGCAGGTGCCGGGCTCGGATTCGTCGGCGTTGACGACGAGATAGCTGGGACGGCCGTCGGTGGACTCCTTCGGCATGAAGGACCATTTGAGACCGGTCGGGAAGCCTGCGCCGCCGCGGCCGCGGAGCCCTGAGGCCTTCATCTCGTTGATGATCCAGTCGCGGCCCTTGTCGATGATGTTCTTGGTGCCGTCCCAGGCGCCACGACGCCGCGCACCCTCCAGCCCCCAATCATGGAGGCCGTAGAGGTTCTTGAAGATGCGGTCCTTGTCCTCGAGCATATCAGTGCTTTCCGATCAACGAATGGACTGCTTGTAGGCAAGTCCGGCGGCGCTGACGGCGAAGAACAGCGCCCAGAGCAGACTGGTCTCCTGCGAGGCGTTCATGAAGTAACGCTGCAGCAGGAACATGAAGGCAGCCGCGATCGCGGCGTGCATGGCGACGAAGCCCCATTTCTTCACGGCCGCGGTCCCTCCGGTTATGGCGAGATCACGCATCAGGTGATCTCCTTGAGCGTGGTCGGTCCGGTGATCGGCGCCGAGAATTGGCGGCCGTTCTGCGGACCGGGCTTGGGCGGATTGCCCGAAGCGAAGCCATCGAGCACCTTGCCGAAGCTTTCCTTGGTCAGGTCCTCATAGGTGTCCTTGCCGATCAGCACCATCGGCGCGTTCACGCAGGCGCCCAGGCACTCCACCTCCTCCCAGCTGAAATTGCCGTCCTTGGAGAGATGGAAGGGCTCGTGATGGATGCGGTGCTCGCAGACGTGGATCAGATCCTCGGCGCCGCGCAGCCGGCACGGGGTGGTGCCGCAGACCTGGACGTGGGCCTTCTTGCCGACGGGGGCGAGCTGGAACATGGTGTAGAAGGTCGCGACCTCCAGCACGCGGATATAGGGCATGTCGAGCATGTCGGCGATGACGCGGATCGCGGCCTCCGACACCCAGCCCTCGTTCTGCTCCTGCGCGCGCCAGAGGATGGCGATGACGGCGGAGGCCTGACGGCCTTCGGGATATTTCGCGATCTGCTGCCGGGCGAATGCGAGGTTCTCCTCCGTGAACGCAAAGCTCGCGGGTTGGACTTCCTTCGGTGCTAATCGGCGAACGGACATCTCTTCAATCTCTCACTGCATGCGGCGCGCGGTCTTGGCATTCAGATTCTTGGCATTCAGATTTTTGGTACCCAGGTTCTTGGCGTTCATGGCCTCGATCCTGTCCTGCCAGAATGCGCTTGCGGTGCCGAAAACGTTGTAGCCGACGTGGGTCGAGACCTTGATGCGGTCGAGGATCGACAGCTCGGTCACGGTTTCCATGCGGTTGCTGCGCGGATCGAACACGATCAGCTTCAGCGGGGTCTGTTCGAGGATGAAGCGCGACACGGCGTGCGAGCGGTCGCTGCCGTGCTCCTCGCACATGATGACGCTGTCGGTCTGCAGCAGGCGGACGCCGCCCTTGATCGCCTCGATCTCGACGCCTTCGACGTCGAGCTTGATCAGGTACTTGCCGGTGGCCGCAACCTTGCCGTCCTCGATCAAATTGTCGAGCGCGATCACCGGCACCTCTTCGCCGCCCGCCGACTGATCGCCGGCGATGCTGAAGGCTTCGTGCTTGGTGCCCGACAGACGCGCGGTGCCGCGCGCCGCGCCGATGGCGCATTTCATGGTCTCGAAGCGGCCAGCGTTGATGCGGGCATTGTTGGCGAGCTTCGAATAGTTCTGGCCCGACGGCTCGATCGCGATCGCCTTGTGCGCGCCGAACGGCTTGCTCGAGACCAGCACCGACCAATAACCGTAATTGGCGCCGCAATCGAGCAGCGTGTAGTCGACGTCGATGGAATCGGCGAACAAGAGCTCGAGCTCGTCCTCGTAAATGTAGGAGCGGTTGAGCAGCTTGCTCCAATAGCCGTCGCCGTAAGGGAATTCGAACACCGCGTCGGGATTGAGCCTGATCGCGATGTTGCGCTCGGGTAGCGTCTTGCGCAGCAAATTCGCGCAGGCGATGTAGCCCATATGCGAGAAGTGCGAAGAGATCTTCGATCCCGTCACCAGCGCCAAGGCAGCCGTCCGCTCCCACAGGTTGGCCCCTTCAAGGGCCCCCGAGGCACGGTCAAACTGGATTGGCGCCTGCGCCATCACCGATCGACCTCTCCGAACACGATGTCGAGCGATCCTAGGATCGCCGACACGTCGGCCAGCAGATGGCCGCGGCAGATGTGGTCCATGGCCTGCAGATGCGCAAAGCCCGGCGCGCGGATCTTGCACTTGTAGGGCTTGTTGGTGCCGTCGGCGACGAGATAGACGCCGAACTCGCCCTTGGGCGCCTCGACCGCAGCATAGACCTCGCCGGCCGGCACGTGGACGCCTTCGGTGTAGAGCTTGAAGTGGTGGATCAGCGCTTCCATCGAGCGCTTCATCTCGCCACGGCGCGGCGGCGCGACCTTGTTGTCTTCGACGACGACCGGGCCCTTGCCGTCAGGCGCGTTCAGCTTCTGGATGCACTGTTTCATGATGTGCACGGACTGGCGCATCTCTTCCATGCGGATCAAATAGCGATCGTAGCAGTCGCCGTTCTTGCCGATCGGAATGTCGAAATCCATCTCGGCGTAGCACTCATAGGGCTGCGACTTGCGCAAGTCCCAGGCCGCGCCCGAGCCGCGCACCATCACACCCGAGAAACCCCATTCCCAGGCTTCCTTGAGCGGCACCACGCCGATGTCGACGTTGCGCTGCTTGAAGATGCGATTGGCGGTGAGCAGACGGTCGAGATCGTCCACAACCTTGAGGAACGGATCGCACCAGGCCTCGATGTCGTCGACCAGCTTCTGCGGCAGGTCCTGGTGCACGCCGCCGATACGGAAATAGGCCGCATGCATGCGGCTGCCCGAGGCGCGCTCGTAGAACACCATCAGCTTCTCGCGCTCTTCGAAGCCCCACAGCGGCGGGGTCAGCGCGCCGACGTCCATCGCCTGCGTGGTGACGTTGAGCAGATGCGAGAGGATGCGGCCGATCTCGCAATAGAGCACGCGGATCAGCTGGCCGCGGCGCGGCACCTCGATGCCGAGCAGCTTTTCGGCGGCGAGGCAGAAGGCGTGCTCCTGATTCATCGGCGCGACGTAGTCGAGCCGGTCGAAATAAGGGATCGCCTGCAAGTACGTCTTCTGCTCGATCAGCTTCTCGGTGCCGCGGTGAAGCAGGCCGATATGCGGATCGACGCGCTCTACCACTTCGCCGTCCAGCTCCAGCACGAGGCGCAGCACGCCGTGCGCCGCAGGATGCTGCGGACCAAAGTTGATCGTGAAGTTACGAAGATTCTGCGGTTGCTCGTTCATGATCAGACCTTCGGCCCCGCTTTTTCATCGCCCGGAAGCACCGGATAGTCGGCACCTTCCCAAGGAGACAAAAAGTCGAACTTGCGGAATTCCTGGTTGAGCCGGACCGGCTCGTACACCACCCGCTTCTCCTGGTCGTCGTAGCGGACCTCGACGAAGCCGGTGAGCGGGAAATCCTTGCGCAGCGGATGGCCCTCGAAGCCGTAGTCGGTGAGGATGCGGCGCATGTCGGGATGGCCGACGAAGAACACGCCGTAGAGGTCGTAGGCTTCGCGCTCGAACCAGTCCGCGCCGGGGAAGACGTCGATCAGCGAGGGCACCTGCGTGGTCTCGTCGGCTTGCGCCTTGAGCCGGATGCGCGCGTTCAAGGTCGGCGACAGGAAGTGATAGATGACGTCGAAGCGCTTCTCGCGATCCGGGTAGTCCACCGCCGTGATGTCGGTGATGTTGACGAACCGGCAGTTCGGGTCATCGCGGAGGTACTTGACCACCTCGACGATCCTGGCGGCCTCGACGTCCACGGTGAGCTGGTTGAAGGCCAACGAGTGACCGGTCGCGGCGCCCGGAAGCGCGCTAACGATCGTCTGCCCCAGGGCGTCGAGCTTGGCGTCGTCCATGACGTAAAACCTTAGCGTTCGATGGTGCCGGTGCGCCGGATCTTCTTCTGCAGCAGCAGCACGCCGTAGAGCAGCGCCTCCGCCGTGGGCGGGCAGCCCGGCACGTAGATGTCGATCGGCACGATGCGGTCGCAGCCGCGCACGACCGAGTAGGAATAGTGATAGTAGCCGCCGCCATTGGCGCAGGAGCCCATCGAGATGACGTAGCGCGGCTCGGGCATCTGGTCGTAGACCTTGCGCAGCGCCGGCGCCATCTTGTTGGTCAGCGTTCCCGCCACGATCATCACGTCGGACTGACGCGGCGAGGCACGCGGGGCGAAGCCGAAGCGCTCGACGTCGTAGCGCGGCATCGAGACCTGCATCATCTCGACCGCGCAGCAGGCGAGACCGAAGGTCATCCACATCAAAGAGCCGGTACGCGCCCAGGTGATGAGGTCGTCGGTCGCGGCCACGAAGAAGCCCTTGTCGGACAGCTCGGAATTGACCTCGAGGAAGAACGGATCATTGGCCCCGACCGGCTTGCCGGTCGAAGGATCCAGAATGCCCTTCGGGGCCGGTGCGATCACCGGACCTGCGGACTGTGTAGACGGGTTCAATCCCATTCGAGGGCCCCTTTCTTCCATTCATAGGCGAACCCGACCGTCAGCACGGCGAGGAACACCACCATGGACCAGAAGCCGGTCGCGCCAAGCTTGCCGAACGCCACCGCCCAGGGAAACAGAAACGCCACCTCGAGATCGAAGATGATGAAGAGGATGGCGACGAGATAGAAGCGGACGTCGAACTTCATGCGGGCGTCGTCGAAGGCGTTGAAGCCGCACTCATAGGCCGACAGCTTTTCGGGATCCGGCTGCTGGAACGCCACGATGAACGGCGCGATCAGCAGCACGAGGCCGATCAGGCCCGCTACCCCTATAAAGACGACGAGTGGAAGATAGTTCTGCAGAATGCCGCTCATTGGCGAGCCCTTTTCCCGCAGCCTCGGGACAGCCACGGATTCGTCCGATTTGGAATTATTCTGAGCCTTAGCGCAGTGCACCAATGGGCGCAAGACACGCTCTTTTCAGGCCCTTTGCCGCCCCCAGAACGGTGAAAATCCCGGAATCACCCCGCGGCTGGTATGGAGCAGATCGCCCCACCCAGCAAGGGCTGCCACGGTCTCGCAGGTCAGCCGTTCTGAGATTGCGGCGCTCGGGCCGAGCCAGCTATTCGCTGCGCGCTAATCGACCGAATGCTCCGGTTTTTGGTGCGGCAGCGCAGCGCCGCAGGGGCAACTTCCCCCCGTTATCGCGGCGACCGATTTGCCGATCGGCGCGGCCAGGACACCCATGCTGGTGCGGCCGCCTCAGGTGCAGGAAAGACCTGTCCACAGCTCAGAGTAATCGGAGGAGCCATGCGTCATCACAGGACCAGGGCTCGTCCGGCGAATGTGCCCGCGATTGGCTCCAAGCCGGTCGCGGGCGCGGCGGCGACCTGCCGGTCGCTCGCGCCGCGCCCGGATGAGCTTTGGGCCGGGGGGCATGGCCCGCGAGCTCATCGTAACCGCAGATCAGCGGACGCCCAGGTGGAGCCGAGCGAACGTCACGATCGGTTGCGCTTCGTCCCAGAGCCTTCCGGCCCTGCCCTCGCCTGTCCTCACCATTTGTAGGAGACGCTGGCGGTGACGCGCCGACGGTCGCCGTAGAAGCAGGACGTGGACGACGCGCAGCTTGCGACATAGATCTTGTCGGTCAGGTTGATCACGTTCAGCGCCGTCCGCCAGTTCTGCCATTCATAGTGGAGCGCGAGATCGCCGAGCACGACCGCGGGAACCTCGAGCGTGTTGGCGGGATCGGCCCAGGACGAGCCGATGTAACGTACGCCGCCGCCGAAGCCGAAGCCCGCGAGCGGTCCGTCCTTGAAGGTGTAGTCGGCCCAGCCGGACACCAGGAGTTCGGGCGTGTTGGTCGGCGTCTTGCCGACGAGCGTCGGATCGAGATCCTTGCTCACAAAGAGATTATAGGCCGTGAAGGCACCGATGAACTTCAGCTCCTTCGTGGCATTGGCCACCGCCTCGAGCTCGATGCCGCGCGAGGTCACCTCGCCAGTCTGGTTCTGCAGGAGCGGAACGCTGCCCGGCACCGTTGTCGGGACATTCTGACGGACAAGGTCGAACGCCGAAACGGTGAAATAGCCGTCGAATCCGACCGGCGCGACCTTCACGCCGATTTCGGCCTGCTTACCGGTCTCCGGCAGGAAAAGCTGGTTCGACGCATTAAGGCCGATGATTGGATTGTAGCTCGTTGAATAGGAGACGTAAGGCGAGATGCCGTTGTCGAAATTGTAGATCAACCCGGCGCGGCCGCTGAACCTGCTGTCGTCGCGGCTGGCGACGGTGGCGCCGGTGTCCCGGGCTTCCTGCGTCGTCTCGACCCAGTCATTGCGGCCGCTCAGCACCAGCGTGAAATTGCCGAGCTTCATCTGGTCCTGAACGTAAGTACCAGCCTGTTTCTGCGTGATGAGGAAGTTGCGGAACGGCGAGCCGGGTAGCGGAACCTCAGCTCCTCCGTAGGCCGGATTGAAGACGTTGATCGAGGGCACACCGAACCCGAAGGCCTGGTAATCGTCGATTTGATAGCCCCGCAGATCGACACCGAACAGCATCGTGTGCCTGACGGCGCCGGTGTTGAAACGATACTCCAGCTGGTTGTCGAGATTGGCCTGATTCGCGGTGTTTTTCGCATACCAGTTATAGCGGCCCATCGTCGCCGTGTTGATGTTGTCCCAGCCGTTGCCGACATAGCCGCGATAGGTGATGTCGACATGCGCAAAGCGCGCGTTCTGACGGAACGTCACATCGTCGGTGAGATGACGCTCGAACTGGTAGCCGAGCATCTCCTGCTCGCGCGTGAACTTATCGACACTGGGATCGCCGACGAAGAAGCTGGTCGGGATCTTGCCGAACGGCGCGCTGGTCACCGTGCCCTGATAGGGCAGGAAGTTGATGCCGCGGGTATCCTGCTTCGAGGCCGACGCCAGCACCGTGAAGGTCGTGTCGGCATCGGGCTTCCACGTGACGGACGGCGCGATGAAGTAGTTGTTGTCAGATATAAAGTTGACCTGCGTGCCGCCGTTCTGGACCTGGCCGACCACGCGCGCGAACAGCTTGCCGTTATCAGGACTGGTCGCAACCGGACCGCCCATGTCGAAGCTGACATAGGCGTTGCCGAAATTGTTGACGCCGGTCTCGATGTAACGGATCGGTTCGGCCGGCGGCATCTTGCTGATGACGTTGACGATGCCGCTCGGGCTCGATCCGCCATACAGCACCGCCGACGGACCGCGCAGCACCTCCACACGCTCCATGTTGGGCGTCTGCAGCTTCCAGCTCGCATAGGACGTGTAGAACAGCTGCATGCCGTCGAGGAACAGCCCAATGTCCTCGGACTTGAAGCCGCGGATCAGCCACCAATCGTTGCGCGTGTCCGTACCGAAAGTCCCTGCCCGCACGCCGGCGGTGTAGCGCAGAACCTCGTCGAGCTTGTTCGGCTTCTGGTCGCGGATCTGCTCGGCACCGATGACGGACACCGCCTGCGGCGTCTCCATGATCGGCGTGTTGGTCTTGGTGCCCGACGAGCTGCGGCCGGCGACATAGCCATTCACCGGCCCGCGCGGCGTCTCGACGAAGCCGACGTCGCGCCGTGGCTGCGGCCTGTTCGAGGCAGGGGTCTGCGCCGAGATCCGCGTCGCGCGGCGCTGAGGCGTCGCCGCGGTGCGGCGGCGCGCTTCCGGCGCCGTGACCGTCACCGGCGGAATGTTCTGCGCGCCACTCTGCGCGGAAGATTGTGCAAGCGATGCCTGAGGCATCAAAACCCAAGCGGATGCGGTCGCCAACACGGCCGACCGCAGCATTCCAAGACTGTTCAACGCGCCACCCCAAAGCTGCATGTTTCGATGCGTCATGCCGCCTGTCCCCGGAACGGCATGCGCTCGCGATGACGCTTATGTGAGGGCGCGGGAATTCCCTAATTGAATGCTTCTTAGAAGGACTCTTAGAAATGCTCCAATATTTCCGTATGTTGCTGCAACATCAGCGGGCTTCGGCGGCGATCACCGAAAGACGATCAGGCGGCCAAACGGCGCCCCAGACCAGCCCAGCGCGGCCGTCCGAATGAAACTTGCCGGCCGGGCGAGATGAAACCATTTTGCGGAACCCGCGAAACCATCCGGAAACAGACGGCGCTTAGAAGATGAGCCCGTAGACGACGGCAAAGCCCGTCGAGAGGCTCAGATGAACCACTCAATTCATTCTGCTGATCGTGCGACCCACCTGAAGATCGTGGTGGTGGCGCTGGTGGCCGGCATTGCCGTGGCCGGCTTCGGGATTGCGGCCCGCACCCATGCCGATTACAGCCAGACCGCCCAGTCCACCCAAGTCATCAAGGCCGGCAAGCCGGTGGTGGTGACCAGCGCGGGCACGTCCGAGATTCGCTGAAGAACCGAAAAGGTCCGGTTTGATACCAAACGGCCGCCTTCAGGCGGCCTTTTCGTTCGGTTTCACCCATGCGACGGCGCCGCGGGGGATGTTGCCTCCGCCAGGCGCGAGAGGAGCGCAAGAAGATGCCCGCCGGGCACGGCGGGCATCCGTCTTCGAGATCACTCTACCAGGTATAGCGAAGGCCGGCCTGAGTACCCGCGATCGAGGTTCCGAATCCACCAACCCCAGGCAGCAGGGGGTCCGGCAAGGTGATGCTGCTGCCATGAACTTCGAGGTAGGACGACAGCTGCGGCGTCCAGAGCACGTTGACCTTTGCGGAACCGCGAAGACCATTGGTACCGATCACGCCGGCCGCAACGGGGACCGCACCTCCAACGGCGCCGGCGCCGCTCGCGTCGACGATCCTGTAGTACTGACCCGAGATCGACGGCTGGATCTTAAAGCCCAGCCAGTCCGTCTCGAAGCCGGCGCGCATGCCACCGTGAAATTCGGTTGAATCGCCCGTCTTGCTGCCGAAATTGGCGGTATAGCCCTCCGAATAGGTTACGCCGACCGTCGGCTCGAACCACACGGTATAGGGGAAGTCGAACCGGTATTGGCCGTTCCAGGTATAGGCGATGCCGCTGCCGTCCGCGGTCGCGGCAAGGGGAAGATTGGATGTGGTGCGAGTCCAGCTCGCAAGCGCGGTGAAGTCAGTCGAGAAACCGCCGTTGAGATACGACAGGGTGCCGGAAGTCGATGGAATTGAACCATCGGTCGTCAGTCCACCATTCGTGAAGGTGTGCGCCCACGAATGGGAGCCAGTCCCGATGAAGGTCAGCGCGTCGGTTGCAGTGAAGATACCGATCTTGGTCACATCGACTGCGCCGGTCACCGTCGCAACGCTGACCTGGACCCCGCTCGATTGCGCACTGTCGCCACTGCCGACGAGGTTCGCGCCGTAAAGCCAGGTCGCCGGGGGCGGCGCTGCAAGTGCCGGAGCCTTGGCGTAGGCCAGGGCACCGAACGGATTGCTGACACCCCTTGCGGCGAACGGATCACGACGGTCGAAATCCGACTCCTCGCCGCTGAAGCGCAGCATTCCAGGAGGAGTAACGACCCTGCGATGCTGAATCTGGTCGCGGACGTTCTGGATGATGTTCTGAACGGTGTTGTTGATGACTTGCTGCGGAACATTGACCTCCTGTGCGGAGACCGGTCGCGTCGCAAACAGACTAAGCAAAAAAGGTACGGCCACGACAAAGCCGCGGCGGAAAATTCCTGCCCTCATAGTATTCGATCAGCCCCCTGCTGGTTCAGCCCCGAGCCTTGGCGGGAGGTAAATTCCCGCAAGCTTCAGGCGCCGAATTTATTTGCAAAGCACCCGCGGCGTCTTCACCTGATTGGCTGAATTGGGGGTTCGGCTCCATCAAGCGCGCCCAGCTGATGCTCATTTGCAACACTTTCCCAGGCCGCGCTGCACGCCGAGCAACACGCCCGGATACGAGAAGCAACCCAACGCAGGGCGCGCGCCGATATCCCACTACTCCACCGTCGAGCGGTTTCGCTTCTTCGTGGCACCACGCTGCGTTGCCGTCTGGCTCAGCTCCGGACTTTTCTTAGGCTTGCCTGCTTCCCGTGCCCGAATGTGCCGCCGCACGTCCTCTCGAACGTTCTGGATGATGGAGTCGCGTGACGACTCGGCCGGATCATTGCAGCGGGCCACGCTGCACAAAGCGACGAGCAGCGGCAGGGCCAGAATCGGCGCACGGGCGAACTTGACTGTCCTGGTCATCCGCAGTCTCCGAAGATGTCGCCGGCCTCGGCCGCCTGCGCCATCAACACCAGCGCAGCGCGACTGGTTTCACCGCTCGCGATGTGCAGCCTCTTGGTCGAAGCATCGCCACTCCCGGTTCACGAAATCCTGAACACGGAGGCCTTTGATGTCGTCATCCAGCATCCCTTGATGTAAAATCCACGAACAAGCCGCCTTAGCCCGTTTCTGCGATTTTTCATTTTCTGAGTTTCTGCCGATGCCTGCCCATTTCGGGATTTTCGTTCTCGCAAGCTCGCGTCCCCTCTTCACGTTGCAGGATCTGGCACGCCGGATCGCCGTTCTCAGCTGCGTAGCATTGTCGATGCTCGTTTCGACAATACTGCAGGCGGCCGCCGGAGACAGGATCGCGCTCGTTGTCGGCAACAGCAACTATCGCAAGGTCCCAAATCTCATCAACCCGGCCAACGACGCCGCCGACATGGCGACGTCGCTGGGTCGTCTGGGATATTCCGTCAGACACCTCGCCGACCTCGACTACAATCATTTCCGGCAGGCCCTCATCGAATTCGGCAATGCGGCGAAGACGGCCGACAAGGCGGTGATCTTCTTCGCAGGCCATGGCGTCGAAATGGACGGAAAGAACTGGCTGATTCCGGTCGATGCCGAAATCAAGTCCGAGATCGATGTCTATGCCGAGGCGATCAATCTCGAGACCCTGATCGATATCTCCGTGATGCCGAAGATCATCGGCCTCGTGGTTCTCGACGCCTGCCGCAACGACCCGTTCGAAACGACGAAGGTCGCCGCCGCGGGACGCGCGCTGTCGTCGCGGCCATCCAAGGCGGCCGCGCCAGTGTCCGGCACATCCCGTTCCCCGACGCCTTTCGCGGCCGACACGCGCGGTCTTGCCCCTGTCGAGGTGAGCGACAACGTGCTCGTTGCCTTTGCGGCCGCTGCCGGCACGACGGCGAGCGACGGGGCCGGGCGGAATAGCCCCTACTCCGGCTCGCTCCTGCGCCATGTCGAAACGCCGCAACTCGAGATCAACTATCTCTTCCGGATCGTGCACGACGAAGTCTGGAAGGAGACCGGGACACAAGAGCCGGCAATCTACGGGACGCTGCCGAAGGGCGACATCTATCTCAACGGCGACGCTGCCGTCGCAAACGGCGATGGTGGAGCAGATGCCGAGCAGCTCGCCTGGGAGTTCGTCCGCTCGACCAACGAGATCGCGACCTTGCGCCGTTTCGCCCAGCAATTCCCGGCGAGCGCGCATACGGCCGAAATCGACCAGCGCATTGCGCAGTTGCAGACGGCTGAAACGAACGCCTGGAAGATCGTCGAGCGACAGAAGTCGCTCGCGGCCTACCGCGCCTATTTGGATCTCTATCCGTTTGGCGAGCATGTCGAGAGCGCCCGGGTCGCGCTGGCTTCGCTCGAGAAGTCGGCTAAGCCGGGCCAAGCCACCGGGCAGATCGACATGCCCGGTCCGCCACCGGCGAGCTATCAGCTCGCCTCGGCCGAGACGACCACCGGCAATTCGGAGGCAGTCGAGAAGGCATGGGATGTCCTGAAGGAATCACGCGACAAGAGCGTGGTTGGCCGGTTTGCCGAGCGCTATCCGAGCTCGCGCCATAACCGCCTGCCGCCGGGCAGCGACCTTGCCCTGCGACCGGTCAATTCCACCGAGCTGATGCTGCAATCAGCGCACGACAGCGACGTGAACGCCTGCTTCGACGGCGATTCCGGGGCGTGCGCCAGATCCATCAAAAAATACCCCGACTACGTCCAGCTTCAATTCCAGCTTTGCCGGTCCAAGGGCAATCCCAAGGGATGCATGATCAACGCGGTGACCGAGGCGCGCAGGCGCGGGCTGCTGGTTTCCGCCTACACCCGCTCGGAAGAGGAAAAGGTTCGCAATCGCGAATATCGGCGAGTGGTTGCACGCGTGAACCAGAATGTCGGCAATGTGGTCAGCGGCGTCGTCAGCAACGTCGTCGGCAACGTGGTCAGCAATGCCGTTTCGACTGCGGTCAGCAATGCCGCGTCGAGCGCAGCAAGCCGGGCGGCATCGCAGGCGGCATCAGCCGCAGCGTCGAACGCTGCCAGCCGATCAGCCTCGAGCGCTGCATCAAGCGCGGCCAGCAGAGCGGCCTCGACTGCCGCTTCGAATGCCGCGAGCCGCGTCACCATTCCATCGGACATCCGCCTCAAGGAGGACATTACGGCACTCGGCTGGACCGATACTGGCCTCCGCCTCTATCGCTATCGATACAAGGGCGATGCGAGGTTCTATGTCGGCGTGATGGCGCAGGAGGTCGCGCGGCAGACTCCCGCGGCGGTGTCGTCTGGAGTGGACGGGTTTCTGCGCGTCGACTATGGTCTGCTCGGCCTCGATTTTCTCACCGACCGCGACTGGATGAGGCGGCAGCTCCGTTCGGGCATCGACTAAGGGACGCAACTCCATCTTGCGCTGGCTGGCACTGTTCATTGCCATCGGGCTTCTCTTCGACGCCGAAGCAGAAGCTTCCAACCGCCGTGTCGCCTTGGTCATTGGAAACGCGAGCTACGCGAACGCGCCGCCGCTCGGCTCTCCCGTCAATGATGCCGAGGACATTGCCGCGGGTCTCGCCGGCCTCGGCTTCGACGTCGATCTGCGCAAGAACACGACCCTCGACGATCTGCGCGCGGGGCTCGTCGCCTTCACCGAGAAGTCCGCCGCTGCGGACATCGCGGTCTTCTATTTTGCCGGATACAGTGCAGCTGCCGGTGTCGGCAGTTACCTGATCCCCGTCGATGCGCATCTCGCCACACCTGAATCGGCCAACGCAGAGACCGTTCCCCTGGCTGCGGTGACCGCTGCCGCAGGGCGGGCTCGCAGGCTGGGTCTGGTGATCCTGGATGCCATGCGGGAGAACCCGTTCCCTGCGATACCGAATGGCCGCCGCAGCAGCTCTTCCCTGACCTCAGCCGGAAGCGCACCGATCCGCAACACGCTCGTGTTCTTTCCGGCGGAGCCGGGGCGGACCGCGGAAGAAGGCGAAGGCCGCAACAGCCCTTTCGCTGCGGCGCTGCTGAAATACCTCCGGCAGGCCGACCTCGAGATCAACTTTGTGTTTCGCAACGTTCGCGACGAGGTTCGGCAGGCAACGCACCGGAAGCAGACGCCCTACATGTATGGTCAGCTTTCCAAGGACAAGATCTATCTCCATCCCGTCAAGCAAGTCGTCCAGGACGATACCGCCGTCATGCAGCACTGCGACAACGCCGTTGCCGGGCTCGCGGATTTGAGGGGACGCGCCGACCAAGGCGAGACGCGCGACGATACAAAGGCGGCGGGCGCGGTTGCGGCGTGCGCGGAGGCGGTCAAGCGGTCTCCAGGGGTGGACCGCCTGCACTACCAGCTCGGGCGTTCATTGTTCGCCATGCGCGATTACGGAGGAGCGGTGGCGAGCTACAAGGCGGCATCCGAGCTCGGCAACGCACGCGCGCTCTACGAGCTCGGATTGATGTATGAGAACGGCAACGGCGTCGAGAAGGATCCCGCCCGCTCGCGCTTCTACTATGAGATGGCCGCCGAGAAGAAGATTGCGCCAGCACTCGTCAGCCTCGGCCTACAGCAGGAGCGTGGAATCGGCGCGGCCAGCGATCCCGCAAAGGCCTATGCGTTGTACCAGCGGGCCGCCGAGCTCGGCGATGCGACGGCCATCAACAGGATGGGGGAGCTTGCCGAGAAGGGACTGGGAGCCAGGCGAGACCTGAAGTTGGCTCGGGCGCTGTACCAGAGGGGCGCCGCGATGGGCGGACTCGAAGCTCTGGTCAATCTCGCCCGGTGCAACGCCAACGGAATCGGCGGCCGACGGGACCTTGCCGCGGCCAGGCGGCTCCTGGCCAAGGCAGCGCAGGCCGGCAGCACCGACGCACGGCGCATCCTCGCGCATATCGAGGAGTCCAAGCCGAAATAGACGAATTCTGGCGGGGAGGAAGCGATCGGGATGAAACGGCAGTCCAAGCGGCGCTTTTGGCCGCGACAGCAACTATTTGATCTATTTGCCAAAAATGGCGCGAGAGACGGGGCTCGAACCCGCGACCTCCGGCGTGACAGGCCGGCGCTCTAACCAACTGAGCTACTCCCGCGTGACACGCAATGTCTGCGGAACGAGGGGGGACTTAAAGGCCCGATCTGGTGAAGTCAAGGATGTTGCATCCACAGCTCAAACCAGCGGATTCCACTGCTGGCACACACGAACGCGGCCCTCGGTAACGCCGGGGGCGTAGTCAGTCCGGTCCCGAATCGTCTACGCCTCCGGGAACTTGCGGGTCAGGGGCCATCTCCCTTCTGGACGACCTGCAAGATCGAGGAGGCCAGACATGGCTAAGAAGGATCCGGCTAAGAAGGATTCGGCGAAGAAGGCGGCCGCGCCCGCCACGATCACGCTCAAGCACCTCGCCGCCGACATTGCCGAGCGCCAGGATGTCTCCAAAAAGCATGCCGAGGCCGTGCTGACCGACATGGTCGATCTGATCACCAAGCACCTCAAGAAGGGCGACCGGGTCCGCATCGTCGGCCTCGGCATCCTCCAGGTCCGCAAGCGCGCCGCCCGCACCGGCCGTAATCCTTCCACCGGCGAAGCGATCCACATCAAGGCCACCAGGAAGGTCGCGTTCCGCCCGGTGAAGGAACTGAAGGAAGCGATCTGAGGCCGCTAAAGCCCGCCCCCGAGCCCGTTGCGGCCGCATCACGGCCCGCTTTTCTGATATACCGCCAGCTTCAAGAACACCCGGCGGTTTGACCAGAATGTCCTCCCTCTCCTTTTCGCATACCGTGACCGAGCGCTTCCTGCGCTACGTCACCATCGACACCCAGTCCGATCCGGCATCCCCCAGCTCGCCGTCGACCGAGAAGCAGAAGGATCTCGGCCGCGTGCTCGCTGCCGAGCTGAAGGCCATGGGCGTTGTGGACGCGCATCTCGACGATTACGGCTACGTCTACGGAACGATCCCGGCCAACACCGACAAGAAGGTGCCGGTGATCTGCTTCTGCTCGCACATGGACACCTCGCCCGACGTCACCGGCAAGGACGTCAAGCCGCAAATCGTGAAGAACTATCGCGGCGGCGACATCGTCCTGCCCGGCGACACCAGCCAGGTGATCCGCTTCAATGAGCACCCTGCGCTGAAGAACCAGATCGGCAACGACATCATCACCACCGACGGCACGACGCTATTAGGCGCCGACAACAAGGCCGGCATCGCCGAGATCATGGATGCCGCGCATTTCTTCATCAACAATCCCGACGTGAAGCACGGCACCATCAAGATCCTGTTCACGCCGGACGAGGAGATCGGCCGCGGCGTCGACAATGTCGACCTGAACAAGCTGGGTGCCGATTTCGGCTACACCATGGACGGCGAGAGCGCCGGCTGCGTCGAGGACGAGACCTTCTCGGCCGACGGCGCCACCATCACCATCAACGGCGTCAGCGCCCATCCCGGCTACGCCAAGGGCAAAATGGAGCACGCCATCAAGATCGCCGCGGCCATCGTCGAGCGTCTGCCGAAGGAGGGCTGCTCGCCCGAGACCACCTCGGGCAAGCAGGGTTTTCTGCATCCGATCGGCATCGACGGCGCGCTCGAACAGGCGACGCTCTCCTTCATCGTCCGCGATTTCACCGAGGAAGGGCTGAAGGAGAAGGAGGCGCTGCTCGAGGGCATCGTCAAGGACGTGATGAAGGACTACCCGCGCTCGACCTACACGTTCGAGGTCGAGGAGCAGTACCGCAACATGAAGCAGGTGATCGATCGTCACCCGCACGTGCTCGAATACGCCATCGAGGCGATCCGCCGCGCCGGCCTGCGCCCGATGCGCACCGCGATCCGCGGCGGCACCGACGGCTCGCGCCTGTCCTTCATGGGCCTGCCCTGCCCCAACATCTTTGCCGGCGAGCACGCGTTCCATTCGCGGCTCGAATGGGTCAGCCGGCAGGACATGGAGAAGGCGGTGCAGACCATCGTACATCTGGCGATGATCTGGGAAGAGAAGGCCTGACGCTTCCTGAAGACGTCGAATATGGCCGGGCTTGCGCCCGGCCATTTCCATTTGGTTGAGGGGCCTACGGCACCGGCATTGCGCGCGGGTTGCGGTGGAAGCGGTTGGCGCTCGCCATCCAGTTCGGCAACGGCTCTCCATCGCGATGGCGTCCGCCGGCAACCGCCGCGGCCCAGGCCACTGCGGCGCCGATCAGGGTCGCGGCTGCGACCGAGAACGCCACGATGATCGAGTTGCGCCGCGCGCGGTTGATCGCCGTCTTCGCGTCTGCGATCAGGGCGTCAACGCGCTTTTCGGCGTCGGGGGCCGCCAGTCCCGTGACCGCGGCGACCTGCTGCACGAGGTACGTCCGGTCATCGGCGGCGACGCCGCTGTGGCTGGACGACGTCATCAGGATACGTCCGGCTTCGGCGCGCGCTTCCCTTAGGTCGGTGTTCGGAGCGCGGCGCGGCGCGCGGAACAGCTTGTCGAGCTCATAGCTCAACAGGGGCTCGGCGGCCGAGGTGTTGCTCGCCGAGCTGCGCATCGGGGAACGGTCGATCGCGGCAGCGCCGAGAAGGGCCAGCAGCGCGGCGCCGGCCAGGACTGCCAGCGCCCAGGCGGTCAACCCGTGAAGCCCGTCCCGCCGCTCGCCGTCATCCTCGATCGTTGCGAGCGCGGGCTCGGACCGGGTGGTCCGGCCGGCGACGTAACCGCCAAATCCAAAACTGACGATCGCCTGGATGATCAGATAGAGCCCGGAGAGTAGCGCCAGCGCCGCCGACGCATCGCGCCAGCTCGGCGAGGCCGAACTGACACCGAGGCCGACCGCGACACCAAAACCGATCAGGATGAACGACATTGCACTCGCAGCAAGCGCGCCCGCGAACACCGAGCTCCACTGGATGGTTCGAGGCGCCTCAACTGCCAAGCCGCCTTCCATGACCTCTTCCCGCATCAGAGTCTCGACCGTCATCGCGGCGCTCTCAGCGCAGGCCGAAGAACGACAGGATCGCCATGATGACGACGATCAAGCCGATCAGATAAATCAGTCCGTCCATTGTCCGTCCTCCTCAGTTTCTTCTCTCGCTAATCGCGAGGTATGAGGAACGTTCCAAATTGGACAGATCGTATGGAACGAACTTGGAGGATGCGGGTTGTCTGTCCAAGTCCTAGGGATAGAGATTGTGAGCACATGAGGCCTCAGCCGGCTCGTCCGGCTGGGGCCTTTCCGCGTTGCGGCCGGCAGGTTTCCTCCTGTCGTATGTTAACGACGCCGGATCCGGTATCATCAATGATGCGATCGGGGCGGAACCTCCGGATCAGGAGAGGCGCGTGGACCGCAGAACGGCGTGCCTGCATCAGGCGAATGCATTCCGGGAGAAGGCCCTCGCCGACCCCGAGCACCACGACCAATGGATCGACGAAGCCATCAAATGGCTGGAACGGGCGATGGAAGCGAGCTCTCGGGCGGTCATCACCATGGAAGGTGACGATGGCAGCGACGCTCCGGCCCCCGCGTTCGAAACCATGGCGCCGCATCGGCACGTCATTATCCGCCAGTGAGAGGCGCTGGCAGTGCATGCACTGCTGCGGCAATTGTTCCAGGGACGTAACAATGTTGCGGGTCGACACTGTTCCCGCACCCATGCTAGGCCGGGCACAGACTGCAACCAGAGTGAACTCGTGCTCGCAAACCGTCAGCCCTCAGGATCCCGCCGCTCGCGTTTTCCGCGCGGGCTGCTGTCCGTGCTGATCGCGGCGGTCTATCTGCTCGCGGGCGCTCTGCACGGCGCGCACGACATCGACGTCACCACGCCCCGCGGCGGTTCGGAGATCGCCGCGGTCCTCGATGGCGCTACCGGCCATGACGACCACAAGACCATCGGCGGACATCATTGCCACGGCTGCTTTTCGCTGACCGTGGCACAGCCGGCACCATCGACCGCGGCGATCGCGCTCGTGTCGGCACCGAGCCCGCAACAGGCCCCCCGCCTCGCCGGAATTGTGCCCGATACCGACTCTCCCCCTCCCAGACCTATTGCCTGAACGGATTGGTCGGGCGCGGCGCGCCCATTAGGTTCATCCTTCACAGGTCGATTTTATGTTTTGCAGGGGAATGGCCGCGCGCCTCGCGTGCGCGGCAGCGTGGCTGATTGCAGCATCGGCGCTTGCACCGGCTCACGCCCAGACTTTAACGATGCGAAGCGCGCTGTCGCGCGCGCTGGCGGCGAGCCCGCGCCTGACGGCAGCCGAGCGCGACGTCGGCATCGCCACCGGCCAGCATATCCAGGCGGGCGCCCTGCTCAATCCGGAACTGTCCTACGAACAGGACGATTCATTCGGCTCCGGCAGATATCGCGGAACGCGCTCGGCGGAGACCACGCTCCAGATCAGCCAGGCCTTCGAGCTGTTCGGCAAGCGCGAGGCGCGGATTGCCGCAGGCGCAGCCGGCGTCGAGGTCGCCGCGATCCAGCGCAAGGCGATCAGGCTGGAGGTGCTGTCGGAGACCGCGATCGCCTTTCTCAGCGTGCTCGGCGCGCAGCGGCGCATCCAGATCCTCGACGAGCAGATCGCCGCGATCGACCGCCTGACGCCGCTTCTGCGCCGCCGTGTCGAGGCCGGTGCCTCCTCGCCGGCCGAGACCGGCCGCGCCGAGGTCGCCTCCGCCCTGGTGAAGGCGGACCGCGAGCGCTTCAAGGCGACGCTGGCGAGCGCTCGGCGCGAGCTTGCGGTGCTGATGGGCGATCCCGCCGCCAAATTCGGCGAGGTGTCCGGTCGGCTCGACACCACCGGGCGGCCGCCGGCGTTCCAGGCCGTGGTTGCCGCCATCGACGCCAATCCGCAGCTGGTGCGCTGGACCGCAGTCTACGCCCAGCGTAATGCCGAGCTGCTACTGGCGCGGCTCAGGCCCTATCCGGACGTGCGGATCGCGGCCGGCTGGCGCCACTTCAACGAAACGGGCGACGATGCGGCGCGGCTGACCGTCTCCGTGCCGATCCCCGTCTTCGACCAGAACCAGGGTAACATCCTCTCGGCCCAGGAAAGCCTCGCCAAGACCAAAGCCGAGCGCGAGGCCAACCGCAACGCGCTGATCGTGATCGCCGGCCGCGCCTATGACTCGCTGCAGGGATCGCTGCGCGAGCTCGCGGTGCTGCGCGAGACCGCAATTCCCAAGGCCGTCGAAGCGTCCGAGGCGATTTCGCAAGGCTATGGCCAGGGCCGCTTCACCCTGCTCGAAGTGCTCGACGCCCAGGCCAGCGTCACCCAGGCGCGGCTGCGCGAGCAGGAGGCGCTGCAGAATTTCCACGCCGGCGTGGCCATCATCGAAGGCCTTGTCGGCAATCCCTTTACGCTGGCCCGGGAGAGCGCGCGATGAAGACGTCCTCCACCATCCTTGTAGCCATCGTCGCCGCCGCGCTAGGCGCTTACGGCTATTCCCTGCTCGCAGCAGACAAGCTCGCGCACACCGAGCACGGCGAACACGCCGAGCATTCCGAACATAAGAAGCCGAACGATCGCGTCGAGCAGGACGAGCACGGCGCCGACCGCATCCGCATCTCCGACGTCAAGCTGGCGGCCGCGGGCGTCACGCTGGCGGAAGCCGCGAGCGCCACGTTGACCGACACGCTCGCCTTCAACGGCATCCTGCGCGCCAACCAGGAAGCCGTGGTGCAGGTGACGCCGCGCTTTCCGGGCCTCGCCAAATCCATCCAGAAGCGGATCGGCGACAAGGTCGGCAAGGACGACCTGCTCGCCGCGATCGAGAGCAACCAGAGCCTCACCGTCTACGAGCTGAAGGCGCCGATTGCCGGCACCATCATCGAGCGGCAGATCTCGCTCGGCGAATACGCCTCCGAGCAGAAGCCGGCCTTCGTGGTCGCCGACCTCTCCACCATCTGGGTCGACCTGTCGATCTACCGGCAGGACCTCCGCCGCGTCCGCCTCAACGACGAGGTCCTGATCGATCCCGACGACGGCCGCGGCGAGATCAAGGGCACGATCTCCTACATGGCACCGATCGGCTCGAGCGAGACCCAGACCGCGCTGGCGCGCGTGGTGCTGCCAAATCCGGACGGACGGCTGCGGCCCGGCCTGTTCGTCACGGCGCGGCTGATCCTCGCAGCGCGCAATGTCGCGGTTGCCGTGCGCCGCAGCGCGATCCAGACGCTGGAGAACAAGACCATCGTGTTCGTGCGCGAGGACGGCGACAAGATCGAGGCGCGCCCGGTCGAAACAGGCGATTCCGATCCGCGCCATGTCGAGATCAAGGCCGGGCTTTCGGCCGGCGAGCATTACGTCGCGGAGAACAGCTTCGTCGTGAAGGCGGAGATGGGCAAGGGTGAGGCCGAGCATGATTGAGCGTCTCATCGCCGTCTCGCTGCAGCAGCGCTGGCTGGTCCTCGTCCTCGCGCTCGGCGCCGTCGCCTTTGGCGCCTGGAATTTCCAGCGCCTGCCGATCGACGCCGTGCCTGATATCACCAACGTCCAGGTCCAGATCAACACCCGCGCTCCCGGCTATTCGCCGCTCGAGACCGAGCAACGCATCACCTTCCCGGTCGAGACTGCGATGGGCGGCTTGCCAAAGCTCGACTACACCCGCTCGCTGTCGCGCTACGGCCTCAGCCAGGTCACGGTCGTCTTCAAGGACGGCACCGACATCTACTTCGCCCGGCAGCTCGTCGGCGAGCGCATCCAGCAGGTGAAAGACCAGCTGCCGGCGGGTGTCGAGGTCGCGATGAGTCCCATCTCGACCGGCCTCGGCGAAATCTTCATGTACACCGTCGAGGCCAAGGCGGGCGCGAAGACGCAGGGCGACCGCGACTATTCGCTGACCGACTTGCGCACCGCGCAGGACTGGATCATCCGACCGCAGCTTCGCAACGTGCCGGGCGTGATCGAAGTCAACACGATCGGCGGCTTCGAGCGGCAATTCCACGTGCTGCCGGATCCCGGCAAGCTGATGGCCTACCGGCTCGGCTTCCGCGACGTGATGACCGCGCTCGCCGCCAACAACGCCAATGTCGGGGCCGGCTATATCGAGCGCAACGGCGAGCAATATCTGGTTCGCTCGCCGGGCCAGGTCGGCACTGTCAGCGAAATCCAGGACATCGTCATCGGCTCGCGCGGCGGCAATCCGGTCAGGATCAGGGACGTCGCTGCTGTCACCGAGGGGCGCGATTTGCGCACGGGCGCTGCGACCTGGAACGGCGAGGAGACCGTGCTCGGCACCGCCATGCTGCTGATCGGCGAGAACAGCCGTACCGTGGCCCGCCGCGTCGCAGCCCGTCTGGAGGACATCACCAAATCGCTGCCCGAGGGCGTCGTGACGCGGACCGTCTACGACCGCACCGATCTCGTCGAAGCCACCATCCGCACCGTCCGGAACAACCTGCTGGAAGGCGCGGCGCTGGTGGTCGCCGTGCTGTTCCTGATCCTCGGCAACTTCCGCGCCGCGCTGGTCACGGCCTGCGTCATTCCGCTGTCCATGGCGTTGACGATCACCGGCATGGTCGAGACCAAGGTCAGCGCCAACCTGATGAGCTTGGGGGCGATCGACTTCGGCATCATCGTCGACGGCGCCGTGATCATCGTCGAGAACTGCCTGCGCATGCTGGCGGTGGCTCAGCGCGAGAAAGGCGGGCTGCTGACGACGCCCGAACGGCTGCGCGCGATCCTGCGCGGGTCGAGCGAGGTGATCAAGCCGAGCCTGTTCGGAACGCTGATCATCGCCGTGGTCTATTTGCCCGTGCTGACGCTGACCGGCGTCGAGGGCAAGATGTTCACGCCGATGGCGCTGACGGTGCTGATGGCGCTGGGCGCGGCCGTGCTGTTCTCCATCACCTTCGTGCCGGCGGCCGTCGCCATCTTCGTCACCGGGAAGGTGTCCGAGCACGAAAACCTGTTCATGCGCGCGGCGAAGCGCGCCTACCTCCCCCTGCTCCGCTTTGCCATCGATAACCGGCTCGCCGTCGCCCTGTCCGCCGTGCTCATCGTGACCGCGAGCGGCATCGCCGCCTCGCGCATGGGCGGCGAGTTCATTCCGAGTCTCGACGAAGGCGACGTCGCGCTGGCCTCGATCCGGATTCCAGGTACCAGCCTCACGCAGTCGCTGGACCTGCAGAAGGCGCTGGAAAAGCGCATCATGCAGATTCCGGAGGTGAAGGAGTTCTTCACCCGCATCGGCACCGCGGAGATCGCCACCGACCCGATGTCGCCGGCGCAGACCGATGGCTACGTCATGCTGAAGCCGCGCGCCGAATGGCCCGATCCGGGCAAGTCGAAATCGGAGGTGGTCGAGGCCATCGAGCATGCTGCAGACGAGATTCCCGGCAGCGCCTACGAAATCTCCCAGCCGATCCAGTTCCGCGTCAACGAGCTGATCTCCGGCGTCCGCACCGATGTCGGCGTCAAGATCTTCGGCGACGATCTCGACATCCTGCAAGGCGCCGCCAAGCAGGTGGAGGCCGCGATCCGCGGCATCCGCGGCGCCAGCGACGTCAAGATCGAGCAGGTCTCCGGCTTGCCGATCCTCACCGTCCGCCTCGATCGCCAGGCGCTTGCCCGCTACGGCCTCAGCGTCGCCGAGGTGCAGGGCATCGTCGAGATCGCGGTCGGCGGCAAGTCGGCCGGCAAGCTGTTCGAAGGCGATCGCCGCTTCGACATCGTGGTGCGCCTGCCGGAGCACCTGCGCGGCAATCTCGAGGCGATCCGGGCGATCCCGATCCCGCTGCCGCCCGCCGAGGAGGCGGCAACCGGCAGCGCCGTTCGAACGGCGCTGGCCAGCTCGCCCCTCGCCCAGATGCGCTACGTGCCGTTGTCGTCGGTCGCCACCGTCGATGCGACGCCGGGGCCGAACCAGATCAGCCGCGAGAACGGCAAGCGGCGCATCGTCGTCACGGCCAATGTCCGTGCGCGCGACCTCGGCTCTTTCGTCGCGGAGGCCGAGGCGGCCGTTGCCGAGAAAGTCAAGCTGCCGCCGGGTTACTGGATCGGCTGGGGCGGCCAGTTCGAGCAGTTGGTCTCGGCCACCAAGCGGCTGACGATCGTGGTTCCGGTGGCGCTGCTCTTGGTGTTCCTGCTGCTGTTCATGGGCATGGGATCGGCGGCGGATGCGGCGCTGGTGTTCTCCGGCGTGCCGCTGGCGCTGACCGGCGGCGTCGCGGCGCTGCTGCTGCGCGACATTCCGCTATCCATCAGCGCCGGCGTCGGCTTCATCGCGCTATCCGGCGTTGCCGTTCTCAATGGCCTCGTCATCATCGCCTTCATCGAGCGTCTGCGCAGCGAGGGACGCTCGGTCGCGGAGGCCGTGCGCGAAGGCGCGCTGACACGGCTGCGCCCGGTGTTGATGACGGCGCTCGTCGCCTCGCTCGGCTTCGTGCCGATGGCGCTCGCCACCGGCGCCGGGGCCGAGGTGCAGCGGCCGCTCGCAACCGTGGTGATCGGCGGCATTCTCTCCTCGACCGTCCTGACGCTGCTGGTGCTGCCGGCGCTCTACGTGCTGTTCCGCCGTGACGTGGCGAAGGAAACGCCTACAATGGCCCCTGATTTGGCGGCGTCTGCGGAGCGCTAGATTTGGGCAGCCACGACCACCACGGTCATCACGACCATGATCATGCGGGCCACTCGCATGCGCATGGCCATACACACGATCATGGTCATGGACACGGCCATGTCCATGCACCCGCCAATTTCGGCAAGGCGTTCGCGCTCGGCATTACGCTCAACATCGCGCTCGTCGTCGCCGAGGCGGTTTACGGCTATGTCGGCAACTCCACCGCCCTGCTCGCCGATGCCGGCCATAACCTGTCGGACGTGCTCGGCCTCGTCATCGCCTGGGGCGCCTCGATCGCAGCCCGCCGCGCGCCCAAAGGCCGCTTCACCTACGGCTTTCGCGCCTCCACCATCCTGGCGGCGCTGGCCAATGCGGTGTTCCTGCTGGTCGCGACCGGCGCGATCGGCTGGGAGGCGATCCTGCGCCTGCGCGAGCCGGAGCCGGTCGCAGGCGTCACCGTGATGGTGGTCGCCGGCATCGGCATCCTCATCAACGGTTTCACCGCCCTGCTGTTCGCTGGCGGACGCAAGGACGACATCAACATCGAAGGCGCGTATCTGCACATGGCCGCCGACGCCGCGGTCTCGCTCGGCGTCGTGGTCTCGGCCGCGCTGATCATCTGGACCGGCTGGCTCTGGCTCGATCCCATCACCAGCCTCATCATCTGCGCCACCATCCTCTGGAGCACGACCAGCCTCTTGCGCGGCTCCATCGACATGTCGATGGCGGCCGCGCCCAAGGGTACCGACCTCGCCGCAATCAGGGTGTTCCTGCTGGCGCGACCGGGTGTGTCGGGGATTCACGATCTCCACGTCTGGCCGATCTCGACCACCGAGACGGCGCTGACCTGCCATCTCGTGATGCCCGCAGGCAGCGACGACGCATTCCTGATGCAGACGACGGAGCTCCTCAAGACATCCTTCCGCATCGGCCACACCACGCTCCAGGTCGAGACGCATCCCGACAACGGCTGCGCGCTCGCGCCGGATGATGTGGTGTGAGGCGACTCTGCCTCCGCATCGTCATTGCGAGGAGCCGTTGCGACGAAGCAATCTAGATTGTCTCCGCGGAGGGATTCTGGATTGCTTCGCTTCGCTCGCAATGACGGTGGAGAGCGCTGCGCCCTACCCCGCCTTCGCCGTCACGATCCAGATCGCGCCCTGGAGCGCCACGCTCTGCTCCTTCAGGAACGGCGCGAGCGCCTCGCGGATCGAAGCCTTGGCAGCTTCATAAGTCTCGGGCGGATGGCCCTGGAGTGCACGGCTGGCGGGACCGATCTGGAGCGAGCCGTCGACGGCGGCCTCGAGCCCGCCGCCGATAGCAATGTCCATCGCCAGATTGTGCGGCTCCATCGCGACGTCCGCGAATCCTGCGCCTTTCAGGATGCGCATGACGCGCTCTTCCGAAGCAAAGGCGAACGGGCCCGGCTCCTCCGGCCCAACCGGCGGCATCTTGGGCACGTGCTTGTAGACCGCCATCAGCGGCGCCATCGCCCACGGATTTTCCTTCGGCTCCCGCCAGCAGGCGAAGGCGAGCCGGCCGGCCGGCTTCAGCGCGCGACGCAGATTGGCGAAGGACGCGATCGGATCGGCAAAGAACATCACGCCGAAGCGTGAAGCGAGCAGATCGAAGCTCGCCGGTTCGAACGGATAAACGGTCGCATCCGCCAGCACGAAGTCGAGCGGCAGGCCCTTCGGCGCGAGCGCCCGCGCCTGCGCCAGCATCGGCTCGGAGACGTCGAGGCCGAGCGCGAAGCCATCGGGCGCCACCGCCTTTGCGAAGGCAAACGTCGTCGCGCCGGAGCCACAGCCGACATCCAGAACGCGCTCGCCCGGCTTCGGCTTGGCGCGGTCGATCAACACGTCGGCAATAGGGCCGAGCAGCTTCTCCTGCGCCGCGTGGCGATCGGCCCAGCGCTGCCCGCTCGGCCCGTTCCAATAGGCGATCTGGTCAGCGTTCTCTGCGTGCCCGGCGGGTCGTTCCATTCAAGGCTCCATCATCTATTCTTGCTCTATCATAGAAGCTTGTTCGGTCGAAAAGCGGGCGCCCTAACGTCAGGCACGTGTGAGAGCGCCTTGGAGGTCGCGCGACGGATTGCCGCGTCGGCGCGTACCGGCCCGTCCGGGCCGCGTCCGATCAGAGACTGACTTTCGGAAAGCTGTCGATGTCCGCAGCCCTGGACTGCACGCGTCGAACGTCAGAACCCTCTGCTAGCAAAGAGGTTCTGCTGGACGCCATCCGGTCCCTTCGAAGGGCCAAGGCTCGCACCCTCTGCTCCCACGAGACCGACACCAGAAACGCGGTGTCGCGAAAAGCCCGGCTCGCGGCTGGATATGCACAGGCGAGCCGCACACTTTCCGCGATTGTAGCCTTCCTGCAATAGCATTCTGAATCAAACTTCGTATGTTTGTCCGAGGAGTCGATTGTGGCTTGGCGAGGGGTCGCTTGGCCGCGGTCTGGTGGAATGGGAATGTTTGGAATGAAGCAGGTTGCGCCCGCTCTCGTGGCATTGGTGACGTTTTCCGGATCAGCATTGGCAGCCGACCTTCCGCGCAAATACGCCAAGCCACCGGCTGTCGCCGCAGCTTTCGTCAACTGGACCGGCTGCTATGTCGCGGGCGGCGGCGGCTACGGCATGTGGAATCAGGAAAATTCGACTTTTGTCGACGGTCCGCCCCGCTTTCAGAATGCCGATACGATCACCACCGGTGGCCGCGGGTACTTCGGGACGGTACAGGCGGGATGCGACTATCAGTTTGCGGCGGCCAGCGAGCGCTTCGTGATCGGCGCCTTCGGTGATTATGATTTCGCCAGTCTAACCGGGCGGCTCACTCCCTCCGGCTTCTCGATGGTTGGCGACGAGAAAATGAGCTCGGCCTGGGCGGTCGGCGGCCGGCTCGGCTGGCTGGCGACGCCTAGCCTGCTGACCTATGTCTCGGCGGGTTACACCGAAGCGACTTTCGACCGCACGAACTTCAATCTGAACTTTCCGCCCTTCGGAGTTGCGGCCGGCCTCTATCAGGACAAGCGAACCTACGATGGCTGGTTCATCGGCTCCGGCGCCGAATATGCGCTGGGCTTCCTGCCGGGTCTCTTCTGGAAAACGGAATACCGCTTCTCCGACTTCAATGTCGGCACAAATCCGATCCGGGATACGGCGAGCGGATTGCCGATCGGCTTTTCCGAGGATTCGAAGAAGTACGTCCACACTGTCCGCAGCGAGTTGGTCTACCGCTTCAATTCGAGCGGCCCCGCCGCCGATGTGACGTCCCCTGCCTATCTGAAGGCGCCTCCGGCCCCCACGCCGCTCACGAATTGGACCGGCTGCCACGTCGGCGGCGGCGGAGGCTATGGGCTCTGGAATCAGGACAGCACGACCTACATCGATGGGCCCACCAGAACCCGCTTCAGCGATACAGCAACAACCGGAGGCCGCGGCTTCTTCGGGACTGTGCAGGGCGGCTGCGACTACCAGTTTGCGGCAGCGGGCGCGGCCTTCGTCGTCGGCGCATTCGGCGACTACGATATCGGCAGCCTCAAGGGCCAGCTCAGCCCGCCTCGCTTCGGGATCGTGGGTGAAGAGAAGATGAGCTCGGCCTGGGCGGGCGGCGGCCGGCTCGGCTGGCTGGCGACCCCGAGCCTCCTGACCTATTTCTCAGTCGGCTATACCGAAGCCAGCTTTGACCGTACCGATTTCACCCTCAACGCTGCGCCGTTCGGAAGACCAAGCGGCGTGTTCATGGACAAGCGTACCTACAGGGGCTGGTTCATCGGCGCCGGCGAAGAACACGCGCTGAAGATCGTGCCGGGCTTGTTCTGGAAGACCGAATATCGGTTCTCTGAATTCGACACCGCAACGAACGCCGTCCGCGACACGGCAACGGGTCTGTCCGTTGGAGCGTCGATCGATTCCGAGAAATGGGTTCATGCCGTTCGCAGCCAGCTGGTCTATCGCTTCAACTGGGGCGGCGGCCCCGTCGTGGCGAAGTACTGATCACCCCACTGCTGGTCGTCGCTAAGGCAAAGCTCCGGTTCGTCCGGGGCTTTTGCTTTCTGCATTCGGTCAATATGAAAGTCTGGAACAGAGTTGCGCTTTGGGCTCCGGACCCGACGCAAGCGTCTCATCCGCGCGCATTGCGGCCGCATTGTTTCACCGAACGGCCACATCGGAATCAGATGCCAACCAGATTTCCGCGCTAGGTTCGCGCTTCCTCAAACTGGAAAAGGCATGACCATGCGCAGCTTCACGGCATCCGTCATCGTTGCAGCTCTCTCGCTGGGAACACCTGCCCTGGTGCAGGCACAGGGCGCATCATCGCAATCCGACACGGAGCAATCGTCGACGCAATCCAGCACGGTGATCCGGAGCATACAGGTTGTGGACGTCAAGGAACTGCAGCCGGCCGTGCGCGCGAAGGTCGATGAACTCGTGGCGCATACGAGCGAGACGGACATCCAGTCGCTTCGGCAGTCCATCGACGCCACACCGCAGGCCGCCTCCGTGCTCAAGGCCAAGGGCTTGAGCTCGGCACAAGTCGTCGCGATCAACATCGTGGACGGTGTCCTGACCATGTTCACCAAGACAGCCTGACACCCGCAGCATGATCGCTGGCTCCTCGGCCTTACGTCGAGATCGCGCTGCGAGAAAGATTGCCCTGCAGCGGACCTGCTGCAGGGTTGGCCGTGTCCGGCATGAAAGCTCTCACCGGGCCGGCAATTGCAGCCGGGTCGGGCGCGCTCGGCCCTTGCTTCGGCCCCCGCCGGGGCGCTAAAGAGGCGCCATTGGGCGGTTAGCTCAGCTGGTTAGAGCATCTCGTTTACACCGAGAGGGTCCGCGGTTCGAATCCGTGACCGCCCACCAGCCTTCGCTCGCTTCGCGAGCTACGGCTCGGCAAGCCAGCACAGCAAGGTCGTAAGCGCGAAGCGATCGAAGGTTGCCGCGCCGAAGCCCAACGGCGAAGGCGGGCTCGGCCAGCCAACTTCAATCCTGCGGCCGCCCCGGCAGCAGCGGCACGGCGTCGATCCACACCGCTGCCGATTGGCACCAGATCTGCCTCACCGGCCGCAGCGCATGGCGCTGGCGGATCGAGCCCCAGCGGATGCCCCAATCGTCGGCCTGGTCGCCCTCGCCGCTGGTGAACAGCGGGGAACCGCAATCGGCACAGAAATGCTGAAAGCGCATCCGGCCGTTGTCGCCGCGCTTGCCGTAGATTTTGGGCGAGCCACGGGTCAGGCGGACATCGGCCTTGGTGCAGATGGCCGTCACGCGGAACGGCGAGCCGGTCAGCGTCTGGCAATCGGTGCAGTGACAGACCGAGACTGCCTCCGGATCGACCTCGGCCTCGAACGCGACCTTCCCGCAATGGCATTGCCCATCGACGTGCATTGCCTCCTCCCCTTCCCCAAACAAAAACGGCGCCCGAAGGCGCCGTTTTATCATCATTTTCGAGCTGCGATCTCAGTGAGCGGTCAGGCCGCCGGCGGCTTCATCGCCGTCCGGCTTTACCGTCACCTTGGTGTCCTCTTCCCAGACGATCGGCGTAGGCTTCTTCACCAGCGCCTTGGCGACGACGTCATCGAGGCGCGAGACCGGGATGATCTCCATGCCGCCCTTGATCGCATCGGAAATCTCCGTGAGATCCTTGGCGTTGTCCTCGGGGATCAGCACCGTCTTGATGCCGCCGCGGGCCGCAGCCAGCAGCTTCTCCTTGAGGCCGCCGATCGGCAGCACGCGGCCGCGCAGCGTGATCTCGCCGGTCATCGCGACATCATGGCGGACCGGGATGCCGGTCATGACCGAGATGATCGCGGTGGCCATCGCAACACCTGCGGACGGGCCATCCTTCGGCGTCGCCCCTTCCGGCACGTGCACGTGGATGTCGCGCTTGTCGAACAGCGGCGGCTCGACGCCGTAGTTGATCGCTCGCGAGCGGACGTAGGACGCCGCCGCGGAGATCGACTCCTTCATGACGTCGCGCAGATTGCCCGTGACCGTCATCTTGCCCTTGCCGGGCATCATGACGCCTTCGATCGTCAGCAGCTCGCCGCCGACATCGGTCCAGGCAAGGCCGGTGACGATACCGACCTGCGGCTCGCTCTCGATCTCGCCGAAGCGGTACTTCGGCACGCCGAGCAACTCTTCCAGAGTCTTCTCGGTGACCTTGACCGACTTCTTCTTGGAGATCATCAGCTCCTTCACCGCCTTGCGGGCCAGTGTAGAGAGCTCACGCTCCAGGTTACGCACGCCCGCTTCGCGGGTGTAGCGGCGGATCAGAAGCAGCAGCGCCTCGTCGTCGATCGAGAACTCCTTGGAGTCCAGGCCATGCTTGGACACCGCGTTCGGGATCAGGTGCTTGCGCGAGATCTCGACCTTCTCGTTCTCGGTGTAGCCCGCGATCCGGATGATCTCCATGCGGTCCATCAGGGGCCCCGGAATATTGAGCGTATTCGCGGTGGTGATGAACATTACGTTGGACAGATCGTAGTCGACCTCGAGATAGTGGTCGTTGAAGGTCCCGTTCTGCTCGGGGTCGAGAACCTCGAGCAGCGCCGAGGACGGATCGCCGCGGAAATCGGCGCCCATCTTGTCGATCTCGTCCAAGAGGAACAGCGGATTGGACGACTTCGCCTTGCGCATCGACTGGATGATCTTGCCGGGCATCGAGCCGATATAGGTGCGGCGGTGACCGCGGATCTCGGCCTCGTCGCGCACGCCGCCGAGCGAGACGCGCACGAACTCGCGCCCCGTCGCCTTCGCGATCGACTTGCCGAGCGAGGTCTTGCCGACGCCGGGAGGCCCGACCAGGCACAGGATCGGCCCCGTCAGCTTGTTGGCGCGCGACTGCACCGCGAGGTACTCGACGATACGCTCCTTGACCTTCTCCAGCCCATAGTGATCGGAGTCCAGGATGGCTTGCGCCTGCTCCAGGTCCTTCTTCACCTTGGACTTCTTGTTCCACGGGATCGACAGCAGCCAATCCAGATAGTTGCGCACGACGGTCGCTTCCGCGGACATCGGCGACATCTGGCGCAGCTTCTTCAATTCATGCTGCGCCTTCTCGCGCGCTTCCTTGGAGAGCTTGGTCTTCGAGATCTTCTCTTCGAGATCGGCGAGCTCGTCGCGACCGTCGTCGTCGCCGAGTTCCTTCTGGATCGCCTTCATCTGCTCGTTGAGATAGTACTCGCGCTGGGTCTTCTCCATCTGGCGCTTGACGCGGGACCGGATGCGCTTTTCGACCTGCAGCACCGAGATCTCGCTCTCCATCAGACCCAGCACCTTCTCCAGGCGCGTGGTGACCGACAGCGTCTCCAGTATGCCCTGGCGATCTGCGATCTTGACCGCGAGATGCGAGGCGACCGTATCGGCGAGCTTGGCGAAATCGGTGATCGCCTGCACGACGCCGACGACCTCGGCCGAGATCTTCTTGTTGAGCTTCACATAGCTCTCGAAGTCGGACACGACCGAGCGCGCCAGCGCTTCCGCCTCGACCGATTTCGCGTCGGTGTCCGCAAGCGCGACGGCGGTCGCCTCATAATAGTCGGCGCGGTCGGTGTACTTCGCCACGCGCGCACGCTCGAGCCCTTCGACCAGCACCTTCACGGTGCCATCGGGAAGCTTCAGGAGCTGCAGCACGCTGGCAAGCGTACCGGTCTCGTAAATCGCATCAGGCGCCGGATCATCGTCGGACGCGTTCTTCTGCGTCGCGAGCATGATCAGCGCGTCGTTCTTCATCACCTCTTCGAGTGCGCGGATCGACTTCTCGCGACCGACGAAGAGCGGAACGATCATGTGCGGGAAGACGACGATGTCGCGCAGCGGCAGCACGGGATAGGCGTGTGCTTCGCCATGAACGATTGTTGGCCGGGGTTTTGGATTGGTCATGGCCTTTTCCTTTTGCTTTGCCCCCTTGCACGCAGCCCGCGATCATGCGCAACCGCCACAAGGTGCCGAGGTGATCCGCAGAACCGGTCGGTCCTCTACAAGTTGGACCGGCTCGCCGGAACGGAACTGAGGCGAATCTTGAAGAGAATTTTCGCTCGCCGCCGACATTAGGTGGCTATCGACCCGGGGGGTGTCAAGTCATTGAAAAACGCGCGCCATCAGGCGCTTACGCAACGCGGCAAGCGACGCAACGCCGGCTGCGGAACCACGGCTCCGCAGCCAACTCGAGGAGACGATTGGAGCTTTCCAGCGCCGTCAGATCAGGCGCTGGCGTTCTCGACCGCGCGATCGGACCGATCGGCATAGATGTAGAGCGGACGCGCCGTGCCTTCCACGACTTCGCGGGAAATCACGACTTCTTCCACACCTTCCAGGCCCGGCAGGTCGAACATGGTCTCGAGCAGGATCGCCTCGAGGATCGAACGCAGGCCTCGCGCGCCGGTCTTGCGCTCGATCGCCTTGCGGGCGACCGCGCCAAGCGCCTCGTCGGCGAAGGTCAGCTCGATGTTCTCCATCTCGAACAGCCGCTGGTACTGTTTCACCAGCGCGTTCTTCGGCTCCGTCAGGATCTTCTTCAGCGAGGTCTCGTCGAGATCCTCGAGCGTCGCCACGACCGGCAGACGACCGACGAACTCGGGGATGAGGCCGTACTTCAGGAGGTCCTCAGGCTCGACGTGACGGAAGATCTCGCCGGTCCGGCGATCCTCCGGCGCGAGCACCTGGGCGCCGAAGCCGATCGAGGTCGACCGACCGCGCGCCGAGATGATCTTCTCGAGGCCGGCAAAGGCGCCGCCGCAGATGAACAGGATGTTGGTGGTATCCACCTGCAGGAACTCCTGCTGCGGATGCTTGCGGCCGCCCTGCGGCGGGACCGAAGCCACCGTGCCTTCCATGATCTTGAGCAGCGCCTGCTGCACGCCCTCACCCGACACGTCGCGCGTGATCGAGGGGTTGTCGGACTTGCGGCTGATCTTGTCGATTTCGTCGATGTAGACGATGCCGCGCTGGGCGCGCTCGACGTTGTAGTCGGCGGCCTGGAGCAGCTTCAGGATGATGTTCTCGACGTCCTCGCCGACATAGCCGGCTTCGGTCAGCGTCGTCGCATCGGCCATCGTGAACGGCACGTCCAGGATGCGGGCGAGCGTCTGCGCGAGCAGCGTCTTGCCCGAGCCGGTCGGACCGATCAGCAGGATGTTCGACTTCGCGAGCTCGACGTCGTTGTGCTTGGTCTGATGGTTGAGGCGCTTGTAGTGGTTGTGCACCGCGACCGACAGGACCTTCTTCGCATGGCTCTGGCCGATGACGTAATCGTCCAGCACCTTGCAGATTTCCTTCGGCGTCGGAATACCGTCGCGCGACTTGACCAGCGAGGATTTGTTCTCCTCGCGGATGATGTCCATGCAGAGCTCGACGCACTCGTCGCAGATGAAGACCGTGGGACCCGCGATCAGTTTGCGGACTTCGTGCTGGCTCTTGCCGCAGAACGAGCAATATAGCGTGTTCTTGGAGTCGCTCGTGCCGACCTTACTCATTCATGTCTCCGTCCGCGGTTCGATCCCGTTCCGCTCGATCGCTCCATTCCGACACGATGGTCGGCATGAAGCTTAAGTAGAGCAAATTCCGTACCAAAAAAGACCCTACGCTTTACTACATTCCGTGCGAATCACGGTGGTTCGATTCTCCCGCGATCATAGCCGATCAATCGTAGCCAACCATGCTGTCACCCGACTATCAAGAATTCGCTAATCGGGGGTCGCCGGCTACCCGTGACAATACCGTGATTTCCGGTCTTGGCACGGGCGAAGTGATCGAAAACACCCCGGCGTTGCTGGATTGCCACGAAAAACAAGCACGAAAGCGGAACTTTCTGCTTGTCGCAGGGCGCAAAACCGCGTTTTGCGCCGCGCGCACGCGCACCTAACGTGAACGCCGCCCTGACGGGTCAACGGCAAACCGAGGGCTCGTCGTGACGCCTCAGTAGTGCTACGGGGCCTTCGCCGGAGCCGGCTCCTCGGCGCGCTTATCGATCACCTTGTCGACCAGGCCGAACTCCTTGGCGTCGTTCGCAGTGAGGAACTTATCGCGTTCCAGCGCATCCTCGATCGACTTGTAGGTCTGGCCGGTGTGCTTGACGTAGATCTCGTTGAGCCGCTTCTTCAGGTTCAGGATCTCCTGGGCGTGCAGCATAATGTCGGTTGCCTGGCCCTGGAAGCCGCCGGAGGGCTGGTGCACCATGATGCGCGCGTTCGGCAGCGAGAAGCGCATGTCCTTCTCGCCGGCGCAAAGCAGCAGCGAGCCCATCGAAGCCGCCTGACCGGTGCACAGGGTCGAGACCGGCGGGCGGATGAACTGCATGGTGTCGTAGATCGCAAGGCCCGACGTCACCACGCCGCCCGGCGAGTTGATGTACATCGAGATTTCCTTCTTCGGATTTTCCGCCTCGAGGAACAAGAGCTGCGCGACGATCAGCGTCGACATGCCGTCCTCGACCGGGCCGGTCACGAAGATGATGCGCTCCTTCAAGAGGCGCGAGAAAATGTCGTAGGCGCGCTCGCCACGGTTGGTCTGCTCGACCACCATGGGCACGAGGTTCATGTAGGTTTCAACCGGATCGCGCATGAGTCACCTAGGGTTTCGGAGACGGACATCGCCGGGCAGGCTTGCCAGCTTGGCTGGATTTGCCGGAAGGCGAATGGACGTCCTGTGATGCAGGAACTTGGGTAAGAAGTAGAAAGGCGTAGCGACAGATATAGCCCATTTCGCTTCTGACAAGTGCGCAGCGCATTAAGGCTTAATCCGTGGCGGCAGTTGAAGCTGATTCGCACAAAGAGGCCCAGCCGGCCACCTGGCTAGCTGGGCCTCTTCGCTCATCATCCTTAATAGCGGGCTATCTCAAACCCTTCAGGCCGCGGTCTTTTCCGCGTCGTCGTCCTTGTAGAGGTCCTCGCGCGAAACCTTCTTCTCGGTCACGTTGGCGAGCTCGAGGATGAAGTCGACCACCTTGTCCTCGTAGATCGGCGCACGAAGCTGGGCCAACGCCTGGGCATTGTTGCGGTAGAAGTCCCAGACCTCCTTTTCGCGGCCGGGCATCGAGCGCGCGCGCTCGATCACGGCGCGGCCGACCTCGTCATCGGTCACGGTGATCTTGTTCTTCTCGCCGATCTCGGAGAGCACTAGGCCAAGCCGCACGCGGCGATCGGCGATCTTGCGATACTCCTCCTTTGCCTTGTCCTCGGTGGTGTCCTCGTCGGCAAAGGTCTTGCCGGCGGAGTCCATCTCGGCCTTGACCGAGTTCCACATCAGGCTGAACTCCTCGTCCACCAGCGAGGGCGGCGCCTCGAAGCGATGCGCCTCGTCGAGGCGGTCGAGCAGCGCGCGCTTGACGCGCTGGCGCGTGGCGGTGGCGAACTCGGCAACGAGGCGCTCGCGCGCGGCCTCTTTGAGCTTGTCCAGCGATTCCAGGCCGAGCGACTTGGCGAACTCGTCGTCGATCGCAAGGTCCTGCGGCGCCTCGATCAGCGTCGCGGTGGTCTCGAACTCCGCCGGCTGGCCGGCGAGCTTGTCGTTCATGTAGTTCTTCGGGAACGACACTTTCAGCGTGCGCGTCTCGCCTGCGCCGATGCCGATGAGCTGCTCCTCGAAGCCCGGAATGAAGGTGTTGGAGCCGATCAGGACCTGGATGCCCTCGCCGGTGCCGCCTTCGAAGATTTCGCCGTCGATGCGGCCCGTGAAGTTGATGGTAACGCGGTCGCCCGACTCAGCCTTGGTGCCCTCGCCCTTGGCGGCATAGGTGCGGTTGGAATCGGCGATGCGCTTGATCGCCTCGTCGACATCGGCGTCGGTGACATCAGCAACTGGCTTCTCGACCTGGAAGCTCTTGAAGTCGGCGAGCGCGATCGCCGGCACTACTTCGATGGCGACCGTGTAGGTCAAATCCGTCTTGCCGCTCAGCAGCTCCTCGACCTCGGCCTGTTCGCTCGGCATGGTGATTTTCGGCTCGGTCGCAAGGCGAAAGCCGCGCTCGGAGAACAGCTGCGTGTTGGTGTCGCGGATGGTCTGGTCGATGGTCTCGGCCATGACCGAGCGACCATAGACCTTCTTCAGGTGCGCGACCGGCACCTTGCCCGGACGGAAGCCGTTGATACGGACCTTGTCCTTGAGGTCGACGAGCTTGGCGCCGGCCTTGGCGTCGAGATCAGACGCGGGAACGCTGATCTTGAACTCGTGCTTCAAACCTTCCGAGAGGGTTTCTGTGACCTGCATGGCGTCCAATCTTCTTTTCGTTCGGCCCCGGCACGTCGCGCGTCGGGACGCTGTCGTTAATCGATCCGGCGCGAGGCAAACGCCTCCACGCCGGTGGTTCATCGGACCCGCTCCAGGCGGATGATCATCCGCGCGGAAGCAGGCCTCGTAATCCGTGCAAACGCGATAAGCGCTTGGTGCGGGCGGAGGGACTCGAACCCCCACAACTTTCGTCACTGGAACCTAAATCCAGCGCGTCTACCAGTTCCGCCACGCCCGCGTGAATTCGCATCAAGACCGGCCGCGATGCCGCGGGCGGCCGGGCTTATAGCATGTGCCTGACTGTTCGCAGCAAAAAAATGGCCTGATGGAGGCAAGCTTCAAGTAGGCACTGCGGCTGGACTTATCCAGCACGGCGTGGTCCGGATCGTGCCATGACAACGCGGATCCATGCTCCCCATCGGCGCGAGGTTTTGGCCGGCTTAGGGGCCTCGGCAGCCGGGCTGATCGTGGGCGGTGCAGGCCCATCCGTCACGGCCCAGCTCGCGCTGCAGGCGAGACCGGCAACGCTGGCTTTGAGACCGGGTCAGCCGGCTACACCAATCTGGGAGCTGGCCACCGTAAGCCACCTCAGAGACGTGCGTCTCAAGCGTTTCGATCGCTGCCAGGTGGTCTTCAGCAACAACCTCCCTGTGCCGATTGCGCCAGTCTGGTACAGCCTCCACGCGCCGATGGCCGCCGACCCGCTCCGCGGCCGCGCCCCGGCAGCGCCGGATGCGACAGAAACATCAATTATTTCAGTGCCTAATGCAGGCACCCTGCTGGCCGACTTCCGCCTCTTCGAGCACCGCCTGCAGCAGCCCGCACGCGCGCTTCCGATCATCGTGGCCGAAACCGGCCCGGTCGCCGTCGATCGTGATGAGCTCCTGCTGATCCAGGAATGGCGCCTGCGGCCGGATGGCACCGCGGTCCCGCCGGGCCAGGACCCGAAGGACACGACGCCGCTTTACACAATCAACGGCAAGACTTCATTCGAACTCTCAGCTTCGGCGGGCGAGCGGCTGCGGCTACGCTTCATCAACGGCTCGCAACGCTCTGTTCTCGCAATCAAATTGGAAAACCACGAAGTCCGCGTGATGGCCCTCGACGGCCAGCCGGCCGAGCCGTTCCCCGCGCGCAACGGCGCGTTGGTGCTGGCCCCGGGTGCGCGGGCCGACGCCTTCGTGGATGCGGCCAGTTCGGCCCCATTTATGCTGCATGACGGCAAGGCGGTGCGCCAGCTCGGACACCTGACTGTCTCCGGGAAGCTGGAGCGCGCTCCGCTGCCGCCGCCGCAGCCGCTCCCGCCGAATGATCTGCCCGAGAAGCTCGATCTACGAGCCGCCCTGCGGTTCGATGTCGCGCTCGGTACGGCCGATGCCGGCTGGGCACGGCCCGCGACCTTCTCCACCGCCTCCGCCCCTGCCTTCCGCGCCAAGACCGGCCGCACCGTGGTGCTGGCGCTGCAGAACCCCGCCCCGGTCACCACCGTGTTTCACCTGCACGGCCACCATTTCCGGCTGCTCGACAAGCTCGACGACGGCTGGAAGCCCTATTGGCTCGACACGCTGGCGATCGAGCCTGGCCAGACCCAGCGCATCGCGTTCGCCGCGACCTCGCCCGGACGCTGGCTGATCGAATCCGTCGTGACCGACTGGGCCGCGCCGCGGCTGGTGCGCTGGTACGGGGTGGAGTGAACGTTCAGTATTCGATGCCCAGCGCGTCATAGATCCGCCGGTGCACGGCCGGCAGCGTCTCGGTCAGATCCTCCGCGATCAGGCCCGGCCCAGCTTCGCTTCCCGCCTCGCCGTGCATCCAGACGCCGATGCTGGCGGCCTCGAACGCCGGCACGCCTTGCGCCAGGAGCCCGGCGATGATCCCGGACAGCACGTCGCCGGCGCCGGCAGTGGCGAGCCAGGGTGGCGCATTGGCCGCGATGGTGGCGCGGCCGTCGGGGGCGGCGATTGTGGTGTCCGGGCCCTTCAGCAGCACGACGGCGCCGCAGCGCTCGGCGGCGGCGCGGACGCGCTCGAGCTTGGAGCGGCCGGGATGCTTGTTGCTGAGGTCGGAGAACAGGCGCGGAAACTCGCCTTCGTGCGGGGTCAGCACCACCGCATTGTCCTGCGAGGACTTGATTGATTCAAACAGGCGCTCGGGGGTTGCGGCAAAGCTGGTCAGCGCATCCGCATCGAGCACCAGATGCCGGTGCGCGGTAAGCGCGGTGTGGATGAGATCGCAGGTGCGCTCACCGATGCCCGCACCGGGGCCGATGATACAGGTGTTGTAGCGTTTGTCGCCGAGCAGCTCGCCGAACTCGATCGCGCTGTCGACGGGGCGAACCATCACCGCGGTGAGCGCGGCAGCATTGATTGCGAGCGCATCGCGCGGGCTCGCCAGCGTCACGAGGCCCGCGCCGGCGCGCAGCGCGCCGCGCGCGGCGAGCCGTGCCGCGCCGGTCGCGGCTGCATCGCCCGAGACCGCGAGCACGTGACCGCGCGCATATTTGTGGCCATCGATGCGCGGCACCGGAAAGGCCGCGCCCCAGAGATCCGGATCGTTCTCGAAGGTCTGCGGCGCGATCTCCTCCAGCACCTGCGCATCGATGCCGATGTCGGCAACGCGCACGCGGCCGCAATGCATGCGCCCGGGCAACAGCAGATGCGCCGGCTTCTTTCGGAAGAAGGTGACGGTCTCGGTGGCGTTCACCGCCACGCCCATCACGGCCGCGCTGGTGCCGTTGATGCCGCTCGGCAGGTCGACCGCCAGCACCGGGGCACCGTTGGCGTTGATCGCCTCGATCATGGCGCGCGCTTCGCCATCCACGGTGCGGCTGAGGCCGGCGCCGAACAGCGCATCGATGATCAGCGCAGGCCTGCCGATCGCCTGCGGGTTGAACGGCAGCACCGGGTGCTTCCAGCCGCGCGCGGCCGAGGCGGCATCGCCCTGGAGCTGGTCCCGCTCGCACATCAGGATCACCGAGACCTCGCGCCCCTGCGCGGCGAGCTCGGCCGCGGCCACGAAACCGTCCCCGCCATTGTTGCCGGGGCCGGCGACGATCAGGATCGGCCCCTCCTCCACCAGCGCATGGGCGGCCTCGGCGACCGCCTGGCCGGCGCTGAGCATCAGCTTGAAACCGGGCGTGCCGGCCGCGATGGCAAGCTGGTCGGCTCGCTGCATTTCGGCGTTGGTCAGAACTTCCATGCCACTTCCTAGTACAAACGCCTCTTGAACAGGCATCTTTTGCGCCGATCCGGCGGTGGGAACGTCGAAATGCACATATATTGAACCGTTTGCCTATTTTGCGGTCTTCGGTATTTTGTGCAGGTCGGCACCATCACTCAGAGATGCTCGTTAAAAGGCTGATAACGCTCCGATAATCAGGGCATTTGCAACTTGGCATAGACCCTGCTTTCGAGGAAGCCGCTTCGGTTCGTCGTGCTCACTGACATCTTGAAGGGCGTGGCCGGCCGTTGTTGCCGGACGGGTCAGGGATCCCGGCACAGAGAAGACAAGATCGTGCGTTGAGAAATGCGCGTCCTGACGAAGACGTTGCTATTGGATCGAAAGGCCGGGAGTCGCGCAGTGAAGAAAATCGAAGCCATCATCAAGCCATTCAAGCTCGACGAGGTGAAGGAAGCGCTTCAAGAAGTCGGTCTGCAGGGCATCACCGTCACCGAGGCCAAGGGCTTTGGCCGGCAGAAGGGCCACGCCGAACTTTACCGCGGCGCAGAATACATCGTCGACTTCCTGCCGAAGGTCAAAATCGAGATCGTGATCGGCGACGATCTGGTCGAGCGGGCCATCGACGCGATCCGCCGCGCCGCGCAGACCGGCCGCATCGGCGACGGCAAGATTTTCGTCTCCAACATCGAAGAGGCGATCCGCATCCGAACCGGCGAATCCGGGCTGGACGCTATCTGAACCGGGTGCTATCCCGCATTTTGCGACACTCTGACAAGAAATAAGGCTGCTTCGGCGGCCTGATTTCGTTTGTGCGGTCGCGCGCGAACTCGCCAAAAGCGAGAACAATCTTGCTCACCTGGAAACCGACCCGCAGAGCCATAAGGGGTATGCATGAAGACCGCCAAAGACGTCCTGAAATCGATCAAGGACAACGACGTGAAGTACGTCGACCTGCGCTTCACCGATCCGCGCGGCAAGTGGCAGCACGTCACGTTCGACGTCAGCATGATCGATGAAGACATCTTCGCCGAAGGGACGATGTTCGACGGCTCCTCGATTGCCGGCTGGAAGGCGATCAACGAGTCCGACATGTGCCTGATGCCCGATCCGGTGACCGCGACGATCGACCCGTTCTTCGCCGAGACCACCATGGTCATCACCTGCGACGTGCTCGAGCCGACCACCGGCGAGCCCTATAACCGCGACCCCCGCGGCATCGCCAAGAAGGCCGAGGCGATGGTGAAGTCGATGGGCGTGGGCGACGCCGTGTTCGTCGGCCCCGAAGCCGAGTTCTTCGTGTTCGACGACGTGCGCTTCTCCTCCACCCCCTACAACACCGGTTTCCGCCTCGACTCCTCGGAGCTGCCGACCAACTCCGACACCGAATATGAAGGCGGCAATCTCGGCCACCGCGTCCGCACCAAGGGCGGCTATTTCCCGGTGCCGCCGCAGGACTCGGTGCAGGACATGCGCTCGGAGATGCTAGGCGCCATGGCCAAGATGGGCGTCAAGGTCGAGAAGCATCACCACGAGGTCGCTTCCGCCCAGCACGAGCTCGGCATGAAGTTCGACACGCTGACGCTGATGGCCGACCACATCCAGATCTACAAGTACTGCATCCACCAGGTCGCGCACATCTACGGCAAGACCGCCACCTTCATGCCGAAGCCGGTCTACGGCGACAACGGCTCGGGCATGCACGTGCACCAGTCGATCTGGAAGGACGGCAAGCCGGTGTTTGCTGGCAACAAGTACGCCGACCTGTCGGAGACCTGCCTCCACTATATCGGCGGCATCATCAAGCACGCCAAGGCGATCAACGCCTTCACCAACCCGTCGACCAACTCCTACAAGCGTCTGGTCCCGGGCTATGAGGCCCCCGTGCTGCTCGCCTATTCCGCGCGCAACCGCTCGGCGTCGTGCCGCATCCCCTACACCGCGTCGCCGAAGGCCAAGCGCGTCGAGGTGCGCTTCCCCGATCCGCTCGCCAATCCCTATCTCGGTTTCGCCGCGATGCTGATGGCCGGCCTCGACGGCATCAAGAACAAGATGGATCCGGGTCCGGCCATGGACAAGGACCTCTACGATCTGCCGAAGGAAGAGCTGAAGCAGATCCCGACCGTGTGCGGCTCGCTTCGCGAGGCGCTCGAAAACCTCGACAAGGACCGCGCCTTCCTCAAGGCCGGCGGCGTGTTCGACGACGACTTCATCGACGCCTATATCGAGCTGAAGATGACCGAGGTCGAGCGCTTCGAGATGACCCCGCACCCGGTTGAGTTCGACATGTACTATTCGGGCTAAGCGGTCCGAACTATCCGCGACAAGCAAAAGGCGCTTCCGGAAGGAGGCGCCTTTTCGTTTGAGGAGGCTCGACAGCTACCACGTCGCCGTGAACGCCCGCTGCAGCTCGGCCGGAGCCGGGGCGCCCGCTCGCGATCAGCACCTCGCCGCCTTCTGTTACGGGTTGTTTGGTCGCGGCATCAAATGGTCGAGCAGGCCGGTGGGGAGCGGAAACACCACGGTTGACGAGCGTTCACCGGCGATGTCGTGCAGAGCTGCGAAGTAACGCAGCTGCATTGCCTGAGGCTCTTGCGCCAGGATCCGGCCGGCTTCGACGAGCTTTTCGGCGGCCTGCTGCTCGCCCATCGCATTGATCACCTTGGCTCGCCGCAAGCGCTCCGCCTCGGCCTGTTTGGCGATCGCGCGAACCATGGTTTCGTTGATATCGACGTCCTTGATCTCTATGCCGGTGACCTTGATGCCCCAGACGTCAGTCTGCTTGTCGAGGATCTCCTGGATATCGGCGTTCAACCTGTCGCGCTCGGCAAGCATCTCGTCGAGCTCATGCTTGCCGAGCACCGAACGCAACGTGGTCTGGGCGAGCTGGCTGGTCGCCGCCATGTAGTCGCCGACCTTGATGATGGCGCGCTCGGGGTCGACGATGCGGAAGTACAGGACGGCGTTGACCTTGACGGAGACGTTGTCCCGCGAAATCACGTCCTGCGGCGGCACCACCTGCACCATCACCCGCAGATCGACCTTGACGAGTTGCTGCACGATCGGGATGAGGAGTATCAGGCCCGGGCCCTTCACACCGGTAAAGCGGCCGAGCGTGAAGACGACGCCGCGCTCGTATTCGCGCAGGATTCGAATGGCCTGGGATAGAAACACGATGACAAGCAGCGCAAGCGCCGCATACGTCAGATATTCCAGCGTCATGATGTACCTCCCTCGCCTGTCCTGGCGGGTGTGCGGCGTATCAGCAGCGTCAGGTCGACGACATTGGCGACCTCCACCGTCTCTCCGGGCTTGAAGGTTTCGGCGCCGCGCGCCTGCCAGCGCTCACCATGGGCGAAGACATGACCTTCGTTCCCGTTCCAGTCGAGAACCTCGGCGGGTAAGCCGCGCATGGCCTGTGCGCCGACCAGCGCAGGAGCTTTGCGGGCGCGCCGAAGTGAGCCAAGCACGATCAGAGCAAAGCCGCTGAACACGACCGCAGTGGTGCCGATCACCCACCAGGACAGTTGGTATCCAGGCGCCTCGCTCCTGAAGAGCATCATTGCTCCCAGCACGAAAGCGATGATCCCGCCGAAGCCGACCACCACGGTCGGGTTGAAGGCTTCGACGGTGAGAAGCACGAGTCCCACCAGCATCAGGGCGAGGCCGGCATAGTTGATCGGCAGCAAATTGAGCGCGTAGAGGCCGATCAGCAGGCAGATCGCGCCGATAACTCCGGGGGCGACGGCTCCGGGAGACATGAACTCGAAGATCAGGCCGTAGATGCCGACCATCAGGAGAATGAACGCCACGTTCGGGTTGGTGATGACCGCCAGGAACCGGGATATCTGTCCGGGCTCGATGGCTTCGACGACAGCATCCTTTGTTGCGAGGCGTTGCGTCCTGCCGCCTGCGAGCTCCACCACACGGCCATCAACCTGCCGCAGCAATTCAGCCTGATCGCGCGCGACGAGATCGATGGCATGTGCCTCCAGCGCGCCGTTGGCGGAGAGTGTTGCGGCCTCGCGGACCGCCCTCTCCGCCCACTCCGCATTGCGGTTGCGCAGCTCGGCGAGGCTTCGGATGAAGGCGACGGCATCGTTCGTGGCCTTCGCCGTCATCGCGTCCTTCGGCTCATCCTTCTTGTCTTTGCCATCCTTGTCGGGTGTGCCGCTCGGCAGGCCCGGCAGCGGTCCGCCAATCTGGACCGGCGTCGCCGCACCGATGTTGGTACCTGGTGCCATCGCCGCGATGTGGGTCGCGTAAAGGATATAGGTCCCCGCACTCGCCGCGTGGGCCCCGGAGGGAGCGACGTAGCCAATGACCGGGACGTGCGAGGCGAGCACATCCGCGATGATCTCGCGCATGCTGGAATTGAGCCCGCCGGGCGTGTTCATCCTCAGAAGCACGACCTCGGCGCGCCGTTCGCTCGCCGTGGCCAAAGCCTCCCGGACGTAGCTGGCTGACGCCGGGCCAATCGCCCCGTCGATCGAAACAACAAGGGCTACGCGCTTGCTCTCCTCCGCTGAGCTGGGAAGGAGGCAGCAGATCAAAGCCACGACGGTGATCGCCGCAACGAGGGCCGCCTTCATGGTCTGCACGGCACGGGCTCCCTTGCAGAGCATATGGTAATTCTTCTCATGAACCTCAATGCTGCGCGTGGAGATCAACGTTGCGATTGTGCAACGCAATGGGAATGCCCATGCAGGATTGCCGATGCGCTCGGCCTCGGCGAGCGTACGTTGAACCGAAAATTCCAGGACTCACGCACGAGCCGCCGCAATCCTTCATCATGCGCAGCCGTGTCGAGCACGCGCGCACCCTGCTGGAATCGACGACGCAGCCGATCAAGACCATCGCGCGCGCTGCCGGCTATGAGGATGAGAGCAGCTTCCGCAAGCTGACACTGATGTCACGCAATCCTATCGTGCGCGACGGATGGAGCGGGCGGTGTGAGGCTGGTGCCGTTGGCATGACCGATGGACGCAGTCCGGTCGCGGCGCTCTCGCTGGGCACAGCCTGAGCGCATCTACGATTCAACACGGTAGAGAAATTTTGCGCCACGGCGCGGCCATCAGCTTTCGTTCTGCATCTGACTCCAATTCGTTCTCAAAGAACAAATCAGAGCCGCAAAAACCAGGACGGAGCATTTCCTACTGATTGGTTTACTCCGTCGGAAATTCGGGATGCACCTTGGATAAACAGTCCTCGTAGGGCGGATTAGCCGAAGGCGTAATCCGGCTACTGCGTGCGACGCTCACGCACGTTCGCCAAAGTTACCATCCGCGTTGCTATCTCCTGCCCAATCCGAAACAGTCCGGCCTCGACATCTCGGTGAAATGACGAATGCGGCCAATCCAACACGCGGGTCACATATCCGTGCTTGACTGGGTTGATGTAGCAATACTCGATATGGCGTGCATAGTCGGTTTCGTCGCGGATGAGGTGCTCCCAGAACCGGTTCTGCCATACGCCACGCTCCCGTCTTGCGATCTGTACAGCGGTTAAAGGCTCTGTCTTCGGCAGGGACTTCGCGAAGCGCATCTTGATCAATCTCCACCGCATCGAAAAGTCGGCATCGCCGCGGGGAAGCGTCCAGACCGCATGAAGGTGGTCCGGAAGCACGACAAACGCATCGATAGTGAACGAATAGTCCCGACGGGTCGCTGCAACGGCCGCGCGCAGCGCTGCGATGTGCTCGACGAGCAGCCGCTGCCTACGATCATGAAGATTGACCGTGAAGAACCAGCAGCCACCTGGAACAAATGCACGGCGGTAGTTCGGCATTGCAGCTGCCCCATGAACTAAAGATGGCGGATTACGCCTTCGGCTAATCCGCCCTACTCAGTCCAAGCCGAGTGCGCAACGTGGCAGAAGCTGGATTCCCGGCTCTGCGCCGCAACGCTCCGCGTTGCAGCTGGTCCGGGACACGACCGCGGCTACGCCTCCGCCTTCTGCCTTGTCACCAGCGCCTCGCCGAAGGCCTCGAACAGCTTGCGGTTGATCGGATTGTGCTGCGGGTCGTACTCCGCGTGCCATTGCACGCCGAGGGCAAAGCTCGGGGCTTCCGCGATGCGGATCGCCTCGATGGTGCCGTCCTCGGCGATGCCTTCGATCAGCACGCGCTTGCCGGGATCGAGAATGCCCTGTCCGTGCAGCGAATTGACCCGGATCTTCTCGCAGCCGAGGATCGTGGCGAAGGCGCCGCCGGGCGTCAGCTCGACGTCGTGACGGTCGGCGAACACCACGGTCGGATCGGGATGGATCTCGCCGTTCTCGAGCCGGGGCATGCGGTGGTTCATGCGGCCGGGGATCTCGCGGATCTCGGGATGCAGCGAGCCGCCGAAGGCGACGTTCATCTCCTGCAGGCCGCGGCAGATGCCGAACAGCGGAATGCCGCGGGCGACGCAGGCGACCGAGAGCGCCAGCGCGACCTCATCGCGGTGGATGTCGTAGGGTTCGTGCTTCTCGCAGGGATCGACGTTGAAGCGGGTCGGGTGAACGTTGGCCCGGGCCCCGGTCAAGATGATGCCGTCGACGGTATCGAGCAGCGCCGGGATATCCGTGATGTCGGGGGCTCCAGCGAACATCAACGGCAAGCCGCCGGAGACTTCGGCCACGGCGCGCAGGTTTCGCTCGCCAACCATCTGGACCTGAAATCGATTCTCGACGCGATAGGAATTCCCGATCACGCCGACGACCGGCTTTCTCATCTGTCGTTCCGCGCCTCCCGATAAGAAGATTCCCCAAACATGCCCCTCCGATACAACAAATTCAACAGAGGGGATCGCGGGACGGCAATGCTATTTTCGCGCAAATGCCTCCTGGGCGTCCAACCCGCCTTCCACGGGCAGACCCGCGGCCCTCAGTGCGATTGCCGCTGTCTCACCCGGCGCGGTCAGCCAGGGAAGCTTGGCCTCGATTCCGCGCGTCACGGGCTCCCCGAGCACGCCTCCGAAGTCGATCGGCCAGAACCCGTTGGGCACCACCTCGGCGGAGAAGCCGCGGATCGCATAGCCCTCGCCCAGGATTGCCTCTGCCTTGTCGCTGGCGACAAGGCGCGCGGTGTTGGGATCCCTGAGATCGCCAAAGCTCACGAGCACGGGGATGAGTTCTCCTTGCACCGGGACAATGCCGGTCTGCCGGCTCATGTCCTTGAACGACACCCGGCTGCCGCGCGCGGCGCCATAGGCGCGGAGCGCCACATAGTTGATGTCGTCGAGGTCGAGCTTGGCGCCCTGCTGGTGCGCCAGCAAGACCACGATGTTCTTGCCTTGGCCGAGATCGACGAACACGGCCTCCCCGCGCGTCGTGGTGCGGCCGCTGCGGTTATAGTTGCGATCGGGCACGACAGCGAGAATGGCCGACCCGGTCTTGATCCCGGCGGGCGTCGTCACCTCGACCGTTAGGCGGTATTTGTGGTCCGGCCGGTTGATCCGGATCTGGTCGCCGCCGACGAGCAAAGCCAACAGCCCGAGCAGACCGGCCCACTTGCTGATAACGCCCAAGCGCCCCTCACTTCCTTTTCGCCACCGCTCTGCACCGTTCGCGCGGCAGCGTCAAACAGGCGCGTTGCCGCTCTTGATCGGAAGCGTGTTTGTCGAAAGAGTGCCCCATTGCAGCCACCAAAGACAGGATACGATGTGACCTTTCCCGCAGATGAACGATCCCGCTCCCGTGCCGACCTCGCGCGGGATCAGGCCTGGGCGATCGCGGCCGGAGGCATCGGCGTCGTTCTGTTCACCGCGCTGCTCGCCTTCACCTGGTATTTTGCCGCCACCCTGCTGCTGATCTTCACCGGCATGCTGCTCGGCCTCGGTCTCAACGCTCTGGTCAATGCGCTCGGCCGCCGGGTCCAGCTGCCTCACACGATCCGGCTTGCAATCGTCTGCGTTGCGCTCGCTTTGCTGCTCGCGGGCGTCGCCTATCTCGGCGGCGCCACCATTGCCGAACAGGCCTCGCTGCTGAGCAAGACCATCAAGTCGCAGATCACCAATGTCAGGTCGCTGCTCGAAAGCCACGGCATCGACACCAGCTTTTTCGACCTCGGCAACGCTGCCTCGGACCCCGCCGCCAACGCGTCCTCGGAGGCAACGCCCGCGCCGGCAACGCCTTCGCGCGCTCCGCTGCCCAGTGCCGGCACGCTCGCCTCCAGCGGCGGTGCGATCGTGAGCCAGACATTCAAACTGCTGCTCGGCACCATCCACGGCGTCGGCAACATCTTCATCGTGCTGTTCCTGGGCCTGGCCTTCGCCGCCCAGCCCAGCGTCTATCATGACGGTCTGCTGTTCCTGGCACCGGCGCGGCACCGTACCCGTGTCGCCCTGGTCATTGACCGTATCGCTGAAACGCTCGAGCGCTGGCTGATCGCCCAGATCATCGTCATGATCGCGGTCGGTGTCGTAACCTGGATCGGACTTGCCGTCATCGGCATCCCCGGCGCGTTCATCCTAGGAATCCAGGCGGGCCTGCTCGCCTTCATCCCCACGGTGGGAGCCATCATCGCCGGCGTCATCGTGGTGTTGGCGAGCCTCGCCTCCGGCTGGATCCCCGCTTTGTCGGCATTTCTGCTGTTCATGGGCGTGCACGCCATGGAAAGCTACGTGCTGACGCCGATCCTGCAGCGCCAGGCACTCGACATCCCGCCGGCCACGCTGTTCGCGTTCCAGATCCTGCTCGGCGTCGTGTTCGGCATCTGGGGCCTGGCGCTGGCGCTCCCGCTGGTAGCCATCGCCAAGGTCATGATCGACCATGTCAAGACCTACGAGGCGTCGCCTCTCGCGGAGGCGGCCTAGAGCATGATCCGGACCCGGAGGACCGCGTTAGCGCAAAGTGTGGAGCGGTTTTCCGATAAGATCATGCTCCCGAGATAAAGCCTCAGGTCGTCAGCACGGTCTCGGTGTGCTCGACCTCGGGAGGCGCGGCAAAATACTGGCCGACCAGGCCGCGCCATTCCGTGAAATTCTCCGAGCCGCGGAAGTCCACAGTGTGGTTCTCCAGCGTCGCCCATTTCACCATCAGCCGGTAACGCTGCGGCTTCTCGATCGACTTGTGCAGCTCGAAGCCGTGAAAGCCCTTGGAGCGGCCGAAAGCGGCCTTGGCCTTGGCAACGGCGGCCTCAAAATCCTTCTCGCTGCCCGGCTTGACGTCAATTTGCGCGATCTCGGTGATCATCGGCTTTCCACCCTTTTTGTTGATGGCCGTGTCTACCGCAGATGGCGACAAAGAAAAAGGCGCTGAAGCGGCGCCCTGCCCGGTCTGGAAATGCAGGCCTGTCAGGCGAACAGCAGGACCGTGCCCGCGACGATCAGCGCACAACCCGCGAACAACACGAACGGCCAGTAGCTGCGTTGCTGCGTGTAGCGGCCTTGCGCACGACGCTCGGTGATCAGCGCGCTCTCGTATTCGTCCGCAGTGGAGAACAGACAGGCGAAACCGCCGCGGGCCGAGGCAGCTTCGGCTTCGAGCGACATCAGGGCGGCTTGCGGATTCCGTCGACGGATCGATTCCATGACCACGATGGTAGGGATCGAATGGTAAACAGAGATTTACCGCAAGCCCGCCCTGCATGCTCACGCGGTGACCGGACGCGCCTGCGATGCGCCGGTCCGCGCCGCGCTCTGGCGGCGCCAGTTCTCCAGCGACAGCGGCAGCTCCTCGGCCGCCTCGACGCGGTTGCGGCCGCCGCGCTTGGCCTGGTAGAGCGCGGTGTCCGCCGAGGCCAGCAGCACCTCCAGCTCGGTGCCGGCCGGACCTCCGGCAACGCCGATGCTGACGGTGGTATCGACCGGACCTTCGTCGACCACGACGCCGGAGGTCTCGAACGCCTCGCGCACGCGCTCGGCGACCAGCACGCCCTCCTCCAGTGAGCATGGCAATAGCGCGGCGAACTCCTCGCCGCCGATGCGTCCCGACAGGTCGGAGATGCGCAAATTGCTGACCACGACGGTGGAGAACAGCTTCAGCATCTCGTCGCCGGCGGGATGGCCGAAGCGGTCGTTGATCGACTTGAAATGGTCGATGTCGAAGATCATCACGGTCACCGGCCGCCCGGCCTTGGCCTCGCGCTCGATCACGCGCGCACAAGCCTCCGAGAAGCCGCGCCGGTTGAGCATGCCGGTCAAGGGATCGGTCGATGCCGCAGTCCGATGCGCGGTGACGGTGCGTTCCGACACCAGCATGAAGATGACGAACACGGTGCCGACGGCATAGAGTATGAGCTCGACCGCGAACACGGTGACCCAGATGCTCGAGGAGAAGCCGGCATCATGCGGGCGCAGGAAGCTGCCGATCAGGATCGGCAGCATCAACACGCAGCCGTGCATCACCGGCATCACGAAGGCGGGCCAGCGCCGTTGCACGCTCTTGCGCCGTTCGGTCCAGAGCTCGCTCGCAGTCAGCGCCGCGTACACCGAGACGATGCCGGCGCCGACGAGCATGCGCAGCATCGATGAAGCGGGATCGAGCAGCGTCGCAGCAGCGACCCAGGCGAGCGCGCCGAGCACGAGCCCCGGCCAGTTCGGGTTGCGGCCGTGGAAGACGCGCGCCGCGTTCCAGACCATGCCGCAGGCGACGAAACCGACCGCGTTCAGTGCAAGGTAAATGTGCGGCCCCAGCCTGTCGCCCGCCGCGGTCCATAGCGCGACGGAGGCGGCACCGAGCAGATAGGCGGTGCCCCACCATTTCAGCGCCGGGCTGTTCTCCTGCTTGCCGAAAAACACCATCATGGCGCCGAGCAGTGCGGCGACCATGGTGGCGACCAAATAGAGCGTGATGCTATCGAGCGACATCATGTCGGCCCCCTCTAGAACATAGCAGTTACGCGATCGGCCCAGCCGATTTGCGCGCCCTTCCGAAGGCGACGCTAGGTCTCGCGGGTTCCATTCAGGTTTTCGCCGGTCCCTAAGTTTTCGGGAAACACGCCATCAATTTGCATACAAACGAACAACAAAAAGGGCGCTGAAATCAGCGCCCTTTTGCATCTCATTGAAGCCGCTTTCGCGGCGAATGCGACAGAAGCGATTAACGCTTCGAGAACTGGAAGGACCGGCGGGCCTTGGCCTTGCCGTACTTCTTGCGCTCGACCACGCGCGAGTCGCGGGTGAGGAAGCCGCCTTTCTTGAGCACGGAGCGCAGCTCAGGCTCGAAATAGGTGAGCGCCTTGGAGATGCCGTGACGGACCGCGCCGGCCTGGCCGGACAGGCCGCCGCCGGCGACGGTGCAGATCACGTCGTACTGGCCCGAACGCTGGGCCACGGAGAACGGCTGCTCGATCATCATGCGCAGCACGGGACGGGCGAAATAGACCTCGACCTCGCGCGAGTTGACGGTGACCTTGCCGGCGCCCGGCTTGATCCAGACGCGGGCGACCGCGTCCTTGCGCTTGCCGGTGGCGTAAGCGCGGTTGAACTTGTCGACCTTCTTCTCGTGCTTGGGCGCCTCGGGCGCGGCCGCCGTCTTGAGCTGCGAGAGCTGGTCGAGCGACTGAATGGATTCGGCCATGTTATGCGGCCCTCGTGTTCTTGCGGTTCAACTTGGCGATATCGATCTTCTCGGGCTGCTGCGCCTCGTGCGGATGATCGGCGCCGCCGTAGACACGGAGGTTACCCATCTGCACGCGGCCGAGCGGACCACGCGGGATCATGCGCTCGACGGCCTTCTCGAGCACGCGCTCGGGATGACGGCCTTCGAGGATCTGGCGCGCCGTGCGCTCCTTGACGTGGCCGACATAGCCGGTGTGCTTGTAGTAGGTCTTCTGCTCGCGCTTGCGACCGGTGAGGACCGCATGCTGCGCGTTGATGATGATGACGTTGTCGCCGCAATCGACGTGCGGGGTGTAGGTCGGGAGGTGCTTGCCGCGCAGGCGCATGGCGACGATGGTGGCGAGGCGGCCGACGACCAGACCCTTGGCGTCGATCAGCACCCACTTCTTCGTCACCTCAGCCGGCTTTGCCGAAAAGGTTTTCATGTCGGAGTTTCCGTGGACGGGAGATATCGGCGCGAACACCGCACCAGACTGCGCGCGGTTCTAGAGAAGAGCGGCGCAACGGTCAATGCCTCAGAGATGAAATTAATTACGTAAAATCAATGGCTTAAAAATAAGGTACGACAATACCTGCGAAAACCTCAAACATTTGGAATGGAATAGGTCGAGGTGACATGAGCGATCGGATCCGGCGAGGTGCCGGACAGCAGCTTCACCTCCCCGACCGCCAACCGTTTGCCGAGCTTGAGCAGTCGCGCCTCCGCCAGCACGTCCTGGCCGGGCTGGCCCTTGCGCAGGAAGTTGATGTTGAGATTGGTGGTCACGGCGAGTCCGATCGGCCCGATGGCAGACAGCAGCACCACGTACATGGCGAAATCCGCGAGCGCCATCAGCGTCGGCCCGGACACGGTTCCGCCCGGTCGCAGCATCTTTTCGCTGTAGCGCTGCCGCAGAAGGCAGGTCTGTCCGTCCGCGCTTTCGATCGTGATGTCGTCGCCGCTGAATGCCTGGGGAAACTCGTGGCGGAGGAACTGCTCGAGCTCCGCCACGCTCATTTTCGCTGCCGCCATGCTGTTCCCACCCTCGCTTCACTTGCCCTGTTACATTAAGTTAGCTGCGTCATTCAAATGCAATAATCCAACGGAAACGCTTCGATGTCCGTTCAGGCCGCCCGCGCCCCCACCCCGCAACCGCCGATCCTGCTGCGCGAGATCGTCGGCAGCGTCGCCGTGCTCACGCTGAACCGACCAGCCGCGCGCAACAGCCTTTCCGAGGCGATGATCGGACAGCTGCATGCGAGCCTCAACGCAATCGCGGAAGACAAGCACATCCGCGCGGCCGTCATCGCGGCCAACGGCCCCGCTTTTTCCGCCGGCCACGACATAAAGGAACTGACCGCGCGCCGCACCGATCCGGATCGGGGTCGGGCTTATTTTGCGCAGATCATGACGGCCTGCAGCGCGATGATGCAGGCGGTCGTGCATCTGCCGAAGCCCGTGGTCGCGGCCGTCCAGGGCATCGCAACCGCCGCCGGCTGCCAGCTCGTCGCCAGCTGCGATCTTGCGATCGCATCGCACGAGGCGAAGTTCGCCACACCCGGCGTCGATATCGGCCTGTTCTGCTCGACCCCGATGGTGGCGCTGTCGCGCAACGTGCCGCGCAAACAGGCCATGGAGATGCTGCTGACGGGCGAGCCTGTCACGGCCGAGCGCGCCCGCGACATCGGGCTCGTCAACCGCGTCGTTCCCGCCGGCACCGAACTCGGCGCCGCGATCGAGCTCGCGCAACAGGTCGCGTTGAAATCCGCCTACACGATCAAGCTCGGCAAGGAGGCCTTCTACCGCCAGGCCGAGATGAGCCTTGCAGACGCCTATCGCTATGCCGCAGAGGTGATGACCGAGAACATGATGGCGCGCGACGCCGAGGAAGGCATCGGCGCCTTCATCGAGAAGCGCGCGCCGACATGGCGGGATGAATGACCCCCGCCAACAAGAAAAGATAAGTGATGAACCACGACGCCTATCCCGACAATTATATCCGCGGCATCCTCAACAGCGTGAAATCGATCGCGATGGTCGGGGCATCACCGGTCAATGTGCGGCCGAGCTATTTCGCGTTCAAATACCTGATGCAGCGCGGCTACGACATGATCCCGGTCAATCCCGGCCATGTCGGCAAGGAGCTGCTCGGCAAGCCGTTCGTCGCATCACTGTCGGATATCGGCCGCCCCGTCGACATGGTCGACATCTTCCGCAACTCCAGCCACATCATGCCCGTCGTCGAGGAGGCGCTCACGCTCGACCCGCTGCCGAAGGTGATCTGGATGCAGCTCGGCGCGCGCGACGATGCGGCAGCCGCGAAAGCGGAATCAGTCGGGATCAAGGTGGTCATGAACCGCTGCCCCAAGATCGAATATGGCCGCCTGTCGTCAGAAATCTCCTGGATGGGCGTGAATTCGCGCACGCTCAGCTCCAAGCGCGCGCCGGCGCCGACGCAGGGCATGAGGCTGTCCCTCAATCGGATGAGTGTCGGCGGTGGCGACACCGCCGCATCGGATCGCGCTGCGAAGAACAAGAGCGAGCAAAGCTGACGCGATTGCGAAGGCTTCGTTTCGCAAACGCGACAATGCGCAGCACGATCGTTCCCAAAATGATTCCGATGTGACGCCGCGCCTTGACGGCGGGCACGGCGCCGATCAGCATGCCGCGCGAATTTCAGGCCACAAGAACAGGACGCCCAAATGAGCGATCGCCTTCCGGGATTTTCAACGCTCGCCGTGCATGCCGGTGCACAGCCCGACCCCACCACCGGCGCGCGCGCGACTCCGATTTATCAAACGACCTCTTTCGTCTTCAACGATGCCGATCACGCCGCCTCGCTGTTCGGCCTGCAGGCGTTCGGCAACATCTATACCCGCATCGGCAATCCCACCAATGCGGTGCTGGAAGAGCGCGTCGCCGCACTCGAAGGCGGCACGGCCGCGCTCGCGGTCGCTTCCGGCCATGCCGCGCAGGTCGTGGTGCTGCAGCAGCTGCTTCAGCCCGGCGACGAATTCATCGCCGCGCGAAAGCTCTATGGCGGCTCGATCAACCAGTTCACGCACGCCTTCAAGAGCTTTGGCTGGAACGTGGTGTGGGCCGATCCCGACGATATCGCGAGCTTCGAGCGTGCGGTGACGCCGCGCACGAAAGCGATCTTCATCGAGTCCATCGCCAACCCCGCCGGCAGCATCACCGACATCGAGGCGATCTCGACCGTGGCACGCAAGGCGGGCGTGCCGCTGATCGTCGACAACACGCTGGCTTCGCCCTATCTGATCCGTCCGATCGATCATGGCGCTGACATCGTCGTGCACTCGCTGACGAAATTCCTGGGCGGCCACGGCAACTCGCTCGGCGGCATCATCGTCGATGCCGGCACCTTCGACTGGTCCACGGGCGGCAAGTACCCCATGCTCTCGGAGCCGCGCCCGGAATATCACGGCATCCGGCTGCAGGAGACCTTCGGCAATTTCGCCTTCGCGATCGCCTGCCGCGTGCTGGGCCTGCGCGACCTCGGACCGGCGTTGTCGCCCTTCAACGCCTTCATGATCCTGACCGGCATCGAGACTCTGCCGCTGCGCATGCAGAAGCACTGCGACAATGCCAAAGCCGTTGCCGAATACCTCGCGGGACATCCGGCGGTGGCCTCGGTGAGCTATGCCGGGCTGCCGAGCGACAAGTACAATCAGCTCGCGCGCAAATACGCACCAAAGGGCGCCGGCGCGGTGTTCACCTTCAGCCTGAAGGGCGGCTATGACGCCGGCGTCAGCCTGGTGTCGAAGCTGCAGTTGTTCTCGCACCTCGCCAATGTCGGCGACACCCGCTCGCTGGTGATCCATCCGGCCTCGACCACGCACAGCCAGCTCGACGACGCCGCCAAGATCAACTCCGGCGCCGGCCCGGACGTGGTCCGGATCTCGGTCGGCATCGAGGACAAGGAAGACCTGATCGCGGATCTGGAACAGGCGCTGGGGACGTAGCGCCTGGGAACGACGGCGGCCGTTTTGGCCGCCGTCGGTTAACCCTCATTAACCATATCTGCCTCATACATCGTGCTTGGATCGCCCCTTTGATTCGGAGCCGACGATGCTGCGCTGGATGGTGCCCGCTCTGGCTGTGATGCTGACGGCCTCGGCGGCCATTGCCGCCGATCTGCCGGCGACGCCGAAGCGGCGCGCGGCCGGGCCGCCGCAGGACCCACCTCAGGTCTATGTCGAGACCGATCCGGATGCGCTGATCTCGCCGGCCTACGGCATCGGCAGCTACATCCGCAACCTGCCGGGCACGCCGCTGCTGCCGGGCTCCCACACCTTGCCTGGCTATTACGGCCGCCCCTGGAGCTACGATTATCAGGGCGCCTATTACGGCGGGAAACAGGTCGATTATTTCTGGCGCCTGCCCTATGCGTGCGGTGTCTACGGCTATTGCTGATCAGCCGGGCTGATGGTGATCAGCCGGGCTGACCCACGGGGACCGCGCGCGGCTGCGCCTGCGCAGACTGCCGTGACGCCAGCCGCTCCACCTGCATCACTGCCAGCGTCAACACCACGATCGCAACCGCCTGGTGGGTCAGCGCGAGATCGATCGGCACCTGGTTGAGCAGCGTGAGGATGCCGAGCACCGCCTGCACGCTCACCGCTGCGAACAGCCACAACGCGCCGCTCGCGGCCGCACCTGCACGCGAGCGCACCGCGTCGATCGCATGCAGCAGCGCCAGCACGATCAACACGTAGGCGGTCATGCGGTGCTCGAACTGCACCGTCAGCACATTGTCGAACATGTTGCGCCACCACGGCGTCTCGAACCACAGCCGTTCCGCCGAGGGGATGAGCGCCCCATCGATCTCAGGCCAGGTGTTGTAGGCCCGCCCGGCACGCAGGCCCGCGACCAGCGCACCGAAATAGATCTGCACGAAGGTCACCGCGAGCAGCACCGCGCTCGTGAACCGCAGCCGAGCCGGCGCCGCGATCTGCGGCCGCTGCTCGAGCCGCCGCACCGTCCAGACGATCCCCGCGAAAATCAGGAGCGCGAGCGAAAGATGCGTCGCCAGCCGATATTGCGACACCTCGGTGCGTTCCGTCAGGCCCGAGGCCACCATCCACCAGCCGACCGCCCCCTGGAGGCCGCCGAGCGCAAACAGCAGCCACAGCCTGCGCTTCAGCTCACCCGACAGTCCGCCGCGCCAGAGGAAGAACAGGAACGGCAGCAGATAGGCGACGCCGATGAAGCGGCCGAGCAGCCGGTGGCTCCACTCCCACCAGAAGATCGTCTTGAACTCGGACAGGCTCATGCCTGAATTCAGCTCGCGATATTGCGGGATCTTCTTGTAGGCCTCGAACGCCTCGGCCCATGCCGCTTCCGACAGCGGCGGAACACTGCCCGTGACCGGCTTCCATTCGACGATCGATAGGCCCGATTCCGTCAGTCGTGTCGCACCGCCAACCAGCACCATCAGTGCGATCAGCGCGGCCACACAGATCAGCCACCAGCGCACGGCGCGATGCGGCTCGGATGGGGCGGAATTCGTCGTCATTTCAAGGACAAAACCAAGCCTGTGGCGAAGAGACTTGAACCCGGTTGAGTGCCCCTTATAGTCCCCCGCTCCCGCAGCGCAAGTAACGCGAAAGCCTTAAAGTTCCCGCCATGACGATCCGCACCCGCAAGTTCCTCGGCGCCATCCTGCTCCTGGTGCTGGCCACCGTTTGGGCCCTGCTCGGCATGGCGGCGGCGCAGATGCCGTGGATCGCCGAATCCGGCTGGCGGCAGGCGATCTACTACGTCGTGGTCGGCATGGGCTGGGTGCTGCCGGCGATGCCGATCGTGAGCTGGATGCAGCGGCCCGATCGCCTCAGGTCTGGCTCGTAGCGCTCCCGGTCGGCCGCACCGGCGCAAAAGCGGCGCCCGACACCAGCACGCGCAGCATCCGCAGCGAGCGCACCCGCCCGTCCCAGGAGATCCGCGGCAGCGCGCGCAAGTTCGTCCGTCCCTCCGCCTCCACGATGCCCGGGATCGTCGAGGCCGCGCTGGCGAAGCCCGCCTGCTCCGCCATCACGACGTGGCTGCGCCGGAACGAAGCGCGGTCGCCGAACGGATAGGCGAAATGCCTGATCTCGCGCTGGAAGGCCGATTCCGCCACGGCCTTGCCCATCGTCATCTCGCGCAGTGCGGCCGCGTCCTTCATGTTGGCCAGCATCGGATAGTTCACCGTTGCGCTGCCGATCGTCACGAGCGGATCGCCGGCGAGCCTCGCGAGGTCCTCCCAATCCATCGACGCCTCGCGCGAGAGCGCGGCGAGGTCGATCCGGTAGCGCGTGCAGAGATCGGCGATCGCGGCCGACAGATCCGCCGGCGGCAGCGAGCGCAGCCAGCTCTCCAGATGCGAGAACAGCGCCTGCTTCCCGGCCTTGTCGGCGACCGTGAAGCGCTGCTCCTTGTCGCCCATCATCAGGTCGATGCGGCTCTCGCGCGCGATCACCTGCTCCAGGGCGAGCCACCAGGCCTCGCCGACGCCGTCGGGAAAAGCGGTCGGCACATAGATCGTAAAAGGCACGGCGTGACGCGCCAGCACCGGATAGGCGAAGGTGATGAGATCCTTGCCGGCGCCATCGAAGGTCAGCGCCACGAAGCGACGCTTCTCCGGCAGCATCACCGCGCGCCGGCAGACCTCGTCCATGCCGAGAAAATCGTAGTTCCACCGCTTCAGCGCGCGGATGGCGCGATCGAGGAATTGCGGCGTAATCTCGTGCTCGCGCAGCGGCTGAAATCCGCGCCGCCGAGGCCGCACGTAGCGGAAACGCAGGATGGCGCCGGCACCGCGACTGCGCAGCATGGCCTGGCCGGTGAACCAGGCCAGCTCGAGGCGCAGCCGTTCCAACCATCTGTCGTCGGAAGCCAAAATCCCACCCTTCGCGCGCGCCGGCGGTCAGTTCCCTCGCCCCAGTCATTACCCTTTGTTGACCTTTGTTTGCAAAGGTCGGCCACGGGCCGAAATACGTATTCTCGATTTCTCGACAGGTTTCGCGAATGACCATGGCTGCGGCGATGCAAAGCCGGACGGCAGAAGCGCCAGCGCGGTCGAGAGCGAGCCGTATCGCGCGAGTGGAGATCGTCACGGATCTCGCCGAGGCCGAGGCGGTCTGGCGCGGCTTCGAGGCGAGCGGCCATCTTTTCACGCCCTACCAGCGCTTCGACCTGCTCGACCCCTGGCAGCGGCTGGTCGGCGCCCGTGAAGGTGCCCGGCCGTTCATTGTGATCGCCCGCGACGCCGATCGGCGCCCGCTCCTGCTGCTGCCGCTCTCGCTGCGGCAGGGCCACGGCGTGCGCACCGCCGGCTTCATGGGCGGCAAGCACACCACCTTCAACATGGGCCTGTGGAACGCCGAGTTCGCAGCAGAGGCCGCCAGCGCCGATCTCGATGCACTGCTTGCGCCGCTCGGCGAGCACGCCGACGTGCTCGCACTGACACAGCAGCCCGAGCGCTGGCACGACCAGCAGAACCCATTTGCAGCCCTGCCGCGGCAGCGCCCGATCAACGGCTGTCCGCGATTGGTGATGGAGCCGGGCGGCCCGCCGGCATCGCGGATCAGCAATTCCCTGCGCCGACGCCTCAAGAGCAAGGAGAAGAAGCTTCAGTCCCTCGCCGGCTACCGCTATCACCTGGCGACGTCCGAGGCAGACATCATCCGCCTGCTCGACTGGTTCTTCCGTGTCAAGCCGGCGCGGATGGCGGAGCAGAAGCTGCCGAACGTCTTCGCCGAACCCGGCGTCGAGCAGTTCGTCCGCAGCGCCTGCCTCGCGCCGCGCGGCGAAGGTCATGTCATCGACATCCATGCGCTGGAATGCGACGAGGAGGTGATCGCGATCTTCGCCGGCGTCGCCGACGGCGAGCGCTTCTCGATGATGTTCAACACCTACACGATGTCCGAGCACGCCCGCTACAGCCCCGGCCTGATCCTGATGCGCTACATCATCGACCGCTACGGCGAACGCGGCTACCGCTCGCTCGACCTCGGCATCGGCTCGGACGATTACAAGCGGATGTTCTGCAAGGACGACGAGGCGATCTTCGACAGCTTCGTCCCCCTGACCTCGCGCGGCAAGCTCGCGGCCATGGCGATGTCCTCGCTCAGCCACGGCAAGCGGCTGGTGAAGCAGAACCAGATGCTGTTCGACATGGCCCGCCGGCTACGGCAGGCGTTCGGGTAGCTCTTTCCACTTGCACGGCTGTCTTCCCTTCTCCCCTTGTGGGAGAAGGTGGCGCGAAGCGCCGGATGAGGGGTATGCCTCCGCGAGCTCGAATGGAAAGGTGAACTCGCGGAGAGATACCCCTCACCCGTCTCGCCGCTAACGCGGCGAGCCACCCTCTCCCACAAGGGGAGAGGGTAAGCAAGCCTACGCCGCCACCACGCGCGGCGTCTCGGCGGCATCGGACGGCTGCACCGGCTTGCTCAGCATCGCCACCGCGCTGAAGCCGACGGCTCTAAGCTGCTCGCACATCTGCGCGCGCGCATCCGCCGCCATCGACGCATCGGGCACCACGACGGCGCGGGCATGGACCGTCAACAGGTCGGCCGGCAGGTCCGAGGCGCTGCCGGCGTCGATCAGCACGTGATCGTAAGCCCGCAGCAGCGCGTCGATCGCGAGTGCGACGCGCGGCGACTGCAGCAGGCTGCGGTCGAAGCCGGGACGGCCGGCCATCACCAGATGCAGCCGCGACAGCTTGTCCCGGGTGATGACTTGCGCGAACGAGGCCTCGCCCTGCATCAGCTCGGCAAGGCCGGGAGCCTGCGCATCGGCGGAGACTGCGGCAATGGTCGGCGAGGAGGCGGCGAGATCGACCACGACGACGCGTGCATCGCGCGCCAGGTTCCGCGCCAGCGTCAGCGTCGACAGCGTGATGGCGTCGCCCGGCGCCGTGCCGAGCACCGTAACCTTCTTGGCCGCAGCGCCCGCGGCACGCAGATCGTCGGCCAGACGCTCGATCTCGGCGAATTCACTCGTATCCAAATCGGCCGCCATCTCCGGCTGCAGCGGCGCGGGCTCCGCCAACACCGGATCGAGCATTGGTTCGCCGCCCCTGTCGACCACGGGCTCGATGGCCCGCTGAACGACCAGCGGCTCCTCGCGCACCGGCGTCTGCGCGGAGCCCATTGCCGCGCCCGGCGCGGTCTGGCGCAGCAGCTCGCCGGTGACGACGACGCCGGACGAGAGCAGCAGCGTTGCGATCGTTGCGATCAGCACGATCGGCAGCTTCTTCGGATAGGCCGGCGTGTTCGAGACAATGGCGCGCGAGATGATGCGGCCGTCGGTCGGCGCCGTGTCGATGGTCTCGCGGGTGTTGGCCTCGCGGTACTTGGCGAGATAGGTCTCGAGCAGATCGCGCTGCGCCTTGGCCTCGCGCTCCAGCGCACGGAGCTGGACGTCCTGGCCGTTGGTGGAGGCCGCCTGCTTCTTGAGCTGCTCGAGGCTCACGGTGAGGCCATCGACCCGACCGCTGGCGATCCGGGCGTCGTTCTCGAGCGAGCGCGATATCTTGGCGGCTTCGTCTCGAATCTGATTGTCGAGGTCGCCGAGCTGCGCCTTCAGCTCCTTGATCCGGGGATGATTGCCGAGCAGCGTCGACGATTGCTCGGCGAGCTGCGCCCGCAGCGTCACCCTCTGCTCCGACAGCCGGCGCATCAATTCGGAGTTCACGACCTCGGACGCCTCGATCGGCTTGCCGCTCTGGAGCATCTCCTTGATCAGCCGTGCCTTGGATTCCGCATCCGCCTTCATCGAGCGCGCATTGTTGAGCTGGGTATTGACCTCGCCCATCTGCTGGTTCGACAGCGTGGTGTTGTTGGTTCCGACGAACAGGCTGGACTTGGAACGGAAGTCCTCGACCCGCGCCTCGGCGTCCGAGACCTTCTTGCGCAAACTCTCGATCTCGCCGGCCAGCCATTGGCTGGCGTTCTTGGCCTGCTCCTGGCGCGCGGCCTGCTGCAGCACGAGATAGCCGTCGGCGATCGAGTTGGCGACGCGCGCGGCGAGCTCGGGATCGGCGGACTGGAATTCGACCACGATCACGCGCGACTTGTCGACGGCGTAGGCCGAAAGTCGCTCGTAATAGGAATCGAGCACGCGCTCTTCCGGCGTCATCGCGAACGGATCGCGGACGATACCGACGAGCGCGGCAAGCGACTTCAGCGGCGAGATGCCCTGCAACACCGGGTCGAATTCGGGGCGCTCGGCGAGCTTGTTCTTCTTGATGATCTCGCGTGCCAGATCGCGCGACAGCACCAGTTGCACCTGGCTGGTGACGGCCTCGGCATCGAGCGCCTGCCGCTCCTCGGTGCGGTCGCTGTTCGGACGCAGGAACACGTTCTCGCGGCCGTCGATCAGAATCCGGGTTTCAGATTTGTAGCGCGGCGTGACGAGATTGACGATGGCGAGCGAGGCAACGAGCGCCAGCACCGTCGGCACGATGACCCAGCCGCGCTTGCGCGCCAGGGCCGCACCGAGCGCGTGCAGGTCGATGTCGCCGGATTCGACCTGCCCAGGCTTGGCGATGACAGGCGCGGGCTTCGCTTCGATCTTGGTCTCAACCTTGGCTTCGATCTTTTCGGCTTCCGCTTCGCGCTTTTCAGCCTTCGTTTCGCTCTTCGGCGCAGCTTCGCCTTTGGACTTCGCGACGGCCCGCGCGATCACAGCTTTGTCCTTGCCGGCACGCCAGAACGCTAAACGCATCGAACACTCCCGCAGGGCAACGCTGCGACTCTACCTCAACCGGGGCGATTACACTCCATTAAGGTTGCCGCTGGGTTAATCGCCACGACACGCGCCTTGCCCGCGTCGACCCGTCACCGTTTGTTAACCACGAGGCCCCTTAATCCATCTCGATTATTTCGTGAGAATTGTTCGGCAGTCGCCGTCGAGCTGGTTTTGATCATGCCCCCCTCTCCCGACCGGCCGCTTCGCATCCTTCACGCCGTGCGCGCACCCGTCGGCGGCATCTTCCGTCACATCCTCGACGTCGCCAACGGCCAGGTCGACCGCGGCCATCATGTCGGCATCCTCGCCGACAGCCTCACCGGCGGCGAGCGCGCCGACAAGGCGCTGACCGAGCTCGCGCCGCGCTTGAAGCTCGGCGTGCACCGCATGGCGATCCGCCGCGAACCGTCGCCGGACGACGTCCTGGTCTGGCTCCGCATGCGGCGGCTTATCGCCGCGCTCAAGCCCGACGTGATGCACGGCCACGGCGCCAAGGCCGGCGCCTTCATCCGCATGCGGCGGCGCGCGGACGATACGATCCGCATCTACACCCCGCATGGCGGCTCGCTGCATTATCCGCTCAACACCTTCAAGGGCGAGTTCTACGCGCGGCTCGAACGCGCGCTGATGGACTCGACGGACCTGTTCCTGTTCGAGAGTGCCTTTGCCCGCGACACCTATCAGCGCATCGTCGGCACGCCGAAGGGCGTGGTGCATTGCGTCTTCAACGGCGTGACGCCGGAGGAATTCGAGCCGGTCATCACCGCCGAGGATGCGACCGACCTCTGCTATGTCGGCGAGTTCAGGCACATCAAGGGCGCCGACCTGCTGGTCGACGCGGTGGCGCGCCTGCACGAGGGCGGCAAGAAGGTCACGCTGACGCTCGGCGGCGACGGCGAGGAGACGGCCGCCCTGAAGGCGCAGGTCGAGCGGCTTGGCCTCGCGAATGCCATCCGCTTCATCGGTCACGTCAAGGCGCGCTACGGCTTCTCCAAGGGGCGGCTGCTGGTCGTCCCCTCGCGCGGCGATTCCATGCCTTACGTCGTGATCGAGGCCGGCGCCGCGGGCATTCCGATGATCGCATCCAAGATCGGCGGCATCCCCGAGATTCTGGGCGCCGACAGCCCCGCGCTGTTCGCGCCCAGCGATCCCGAGGCCATGGCGGAGGCGATCGCCGCAGCGCTGGACGATCCGCAAACGACCGCGCAACGCGCCCTCTCCTTGCGCGAGCGCATCTCGGCGCATTTCTCGCAAGCCGCGATGGTCGAGGGCGTGCTCGCCGGCTATCGCGACGCATTTGCCAATCATTAACCATCCTTAAGTCCAGCTTTAGAGAATCTTCCGATTTGTTCGATAATCGAAGCGCCAGGGGATGCTTGCCCGGGCGCGCAAGGCCGTGCCGCGGGTTCTGGAATGGACGTGAACGCCCGTGGAACCGCTCAACGCACGCTCGATGCTCGATGCCGCGGCCAGCGCTGCGGCAAAGCCTGCTGACCAGCCCTTCGTGGAGCGCCGTCGCCGGCTCTCGCCTGCCGCGCTCGACGTCGTCAACCAGAAGGTCGCCCGCGCCTATTCGCCGATCGTGATCGCCGGCTTCGTGCGCCTTGCCGATTTCGCGCTGCTGAGCCTCGTCGGCATCGCAGTCTATCTCGGCTACGTCATGCCGCTCGCGGGGGCGTTCAGCTGGATCTATCCAGCCGAGGTCATCGCCGTCGCCATCGCCGCCGTGGTCTGCTTCCAGGCCGCCGACATCTACCAGGTGCAGCTGTTCCGTGGTCACCTCCGGCAGATGACGCGGATGATCTCGTCCTGGTCGTTCGTCTTCCTGCTCTTCATCGGCATCTCCTTCTTCGCCAAGTTCGGCAGCGAAATCTCGCGGCTGTGGCTCGCCGCCTTCTACTTCCTCGGACTCGCCGCGTTGATTGCCGAGCGCCTGGTGCTGCGCGCGCTGGTCCGCGCCTGGGCGCGCCAGGGCCGGCTCGACCGCCGCACCATCATCGTCGGCTCCGACAGCAACGGCGAGCAGCTGGTCGAGGCGCTGAAGGCGCAGGAGGATTCCGACATCCACGTGCTCGGCGTGTTCGACGACCGCAACGACAGCCGCGCGCTCGACACCTGCGCCGGCGCGCGCAAGCTCGGCAAGGTCGACGACATCGTCGAGTTCGCCCGCCGCACCCGCGTCGACCTCGTGCTGTTCGCGCTGCCGATCTCGGCGGAGACCCGCATCCTGGAGATGCTGAAGAAGCTCTGGGTGCTTCCGGTCGATATCCGCCTCTCCGCGCACACCAACAAGCTGCGCTTTCGGCCCCGCTCCTATTCCTATCTCGGCGAGGTGCCGACGCTCGACGTGTTCGAGGCGCCGATCACCGATTGGGACCTGGTGATGAAATGGCTGTTCGACCGTATTGTCGGCAGCCTTGCGCTGCTCGCAGCCCTGCCGGTGATGGCGTTGGTTGCGCTCGCGGTGAAGCTCGACAGCCCTGGCCCGGTGCTGTTCCGACAGAAGCGGTTCGGCTTCAACAACGAGCGCATCGACGTCTACAAGTTCCGCTCGATGTACCACCATCAGGCTGACCCGACCGCCTCGAAGGTGGTGACCAAGAACGATCCGCGCGTCACCCGCGTCGGCCGCTTCATCCGCAAGACCAGCCTGGACGAACTGCCGCAGCTCTTCAACGTGGTGTTTTCAGGCAATCTGTCGCTGGTCGGCCCGCGCCCGCATGCGGTGCAGGGCAAGCTGCAGAGCCGGCTGTTCGACGAAGCCGTGGACGGCTATTTCGCCCGCCACCGCGTCAAGCCGGGCATCACCGGTTGGGCCCAGATCAACGGCTGGCGCGGCGAGATCGACAACGAAGAGAAGATCCAGAAGCGCGTAGAGTTCGACCTCTATTACATCGAGAACTGGTCGGTGCTGTTCGACTTCGTCATTCTCCTGAAGACGCCGGTCTCGCTGCTGACCAAGAACGAGAACGCGTATTGAGTTTCTCTGTCATGCCCCGCGTAGGCGGGGCATCCAGTACTCCGTAGCGCCAGTGGTTTCCACGATAGGCGCCGCGGAGTACTGGATCGCCCGGTCAAGCCGGGCGATGACGGCTGTGTTGTGGCGCATGAGTTGCGTAAGCGTATGAGCGTGTGATGGCGTATGCGGCGACAGCCGGTGGAGTGAACGTAGCCGCAACGGCCGCGCCCGGCGTGCTGGCGTTGCAGCGCGCGCTGGTGTGGCTGGTCGGCGCCTCTGGCGCCATCGTCTTCATCGAGCCGAGCCCCTACGAGATCGCGACGCTGCTCGCGACCGTCACCTTTTTCGCCACCGGCCTGCGGCTGCGGCTCGTGCTGATGCCGCTGGTGTTGATGCTGATCCTGCTCAATGTCGGCTACACCATCAGCGCTATTCCGCTGTACGAGCAGACGGAGGTGGTGAGCTGGATCGCGACCTCCTGGTACATGGCGGTGACCGTGGTGCTCTTCGCCATGGTCATCTCCGAGGACACCGAGGCCCGGCTCGACATGCTGCGCCGCGGCCTCGTGGTCGGTGCGATGATTGCCTCGCTGCTGGCAGTTGCCGGCTACTTCCACCTGATTCCCGGCGGCAACGACCTCTTGACGCTCTACGGCCGCGCGCGCGGCACCTTCAAGGACCCGAACGTGCTCGGCGCCTACTTGATCCTGCCGGCGCTGTTCGCGCTTCAGAGCGTGGTCTCCGATAAATTGGCCAAGGCATTCCGCAACGTCATCGCCTTCGGCATCATGTCTCTGGCGATCCTGCTCGCCTTCTCGCGTGCGGCCTGGGGCGGCTTGGTGCTGACCTCCGCCTTCATGCTGGCGCTGATGGTGCTGACCAGCCGCACCAATGCGCAACGCTCGCGCATCGTCATCATGGCGATCGTCGCCGCGGTGCTCGGCCTCGCGCTGATCGCCGTGCTGCTGTCGCTCGATTCCACGGCGGAGATGTTCAAGCAGCGCGCGAGCTTTGGCCAGAGCTATGACGAAGGCCGCTTCGGCCGGTTCGGCCGGCACATCCTGGGTGCGGAGATGGCGCTCGATCTGCCGTTCGGCATCGGTCCACTGCAATTCAACCGCTACTTCCCCGAGGACACCCACAACTCCTACCTCAACGCCTTCATGTCCGGCGGCTGGCTGTCAGGTGTATGCTATCCCGCGCTGGTCTTCACCACGGTGATCATGGGCTTCCGCCACGTCTTCATCCGTGTGCCGTGGCAGCGCGCTTACCTCGCGGTCTTTTCCGCCTTCCTCGGCACCGTGGGCGAAAGCTTCGTGATCGACACCGACCACTGGCGGCACTTCTGGATGATGCTGGGCGCAGTGTGGGGGATGATCGCAGCCGCGCAAGCCTACAAGCTCAGGTCCGGCGAGGACGCTTCTTCAGCTTGAGATCCGGCCGCTTTTCCGGCGGCGTATCGAGCAGACCTTTCAGTGCCTCGGTCGCCGCGAGCGTGCCCTTGTATGCTTCATTGGAGAAGCGAAGCAGCAGCCGCAATTCCTCGTCGGAATAGCCGTTGCAGACGTTCTCCATCGCCTGCTGCATCGGCACGTAATACTGGCCGAGGCCGGCGATCGCCTCCGGCACGACCGTGATGAAGACCTTGCGACGATCCTTCTCGTCTCTTTCGCGCCGCACCAGGCCCGCCTTTTCGAGCCGGTCGACAACACCGGTGATGGCACCGGTGGTCAGGCCGGTGACCTCGGCGAGCCGCCCTGCCGTGACGCGGCCTTCGAGATACAGGATGTCCATGCATTCGAGATCGGAATTGGCAATTCCGGCAACGTTGGCAACGGTCTGTCCGTAGAGCACGCCCTGCGCGGAGGACCTGCGCATGGCGTCCTCGAGTTCCTGCAGCAGCGCAGCGCGCGCCTTCGTCCTTGACAAGGCCCACCTCATCTCTTAGGCAATATATATCTTATTCACTAAGATAATTAGTGACCGTAATTTCTCCTAGCACCACGGAAACGTCGGGAGCAAGCCATGGCCCACCGTCCCCGCAAGGCGCTGATCATCGGCGCCGGCATCGCCGGCCCCGTCGCCGCGATCCTGCTGCGCCGCGCCGGCATCGAATCCGCGATCTACGAGGCCTGGCCCTATTCGAAAGGGACCGGCGGCGGCCTGCAGATCGCACCGAACGGCATGCATGTCCTGGACGAGATCGGGCTGGCGAAGCAGCTGATCGACCGCGGCTCGGTCGCGGAAGCCTTCGACTTCTATTCGCAGGGCGGCGAGAAGCTCGGCTCGATCAACCGCGACCTGGCGCGGCGCTTCGGCCAGCCGGCCGTCAACATCGCGCGCGCCACGCTGAACGAGATCCTGATCGACAAGGCCTGGTGCGCCTCTGTCTCGCTCTATTTCGAGAATCGCCTGATCAAGATCGAGGATCGCGGCGACCAGCCGATTATCGCCTACTTCGCCGACGGCACCACCGCCGAAGGCGACTTCCTGATCGGCGCCGACGGCGTGCACTCGGTCGTGCGCCGCCAGGTGGTGCCTGACGGCCCGCAGCCGTTCGACACCGGCCTGATCGGCTTCGGCGGCTTCGTGCCGCATGCCGTGCTCGACGGCAGATCCAGCGGCCAGCACGTCGAAACGACCTTCGGACAGAGCGGCTTCTTCGGCTACGGCTATTGCAGCTCCGATCCGAAAGACGGCGTGATGTGGTGGAGCACGCAGCCGGCGCACGGCATGGACGCGGCGACGTTCCGCGCGCTCGACCATGCGACGCTGAAGCAGCATCTGCGCAGCTTCCATCACGGCTGGCATGATCCGATCCCCGCCATCATCGAAACGGCCGAGAACATCGTGGTCACCGACACGCTCGACGTCGCGACCCTGCCGACCTGGTCGCGCAAGCGTTCGCTTCTGATCGGCGATGCCGCGCACGCGACCAGCCCTCACGCCGGCCAGGGCGCCTCGCTGGCGCTGGAGGACGCGATGCGATTTGCTCGGCTGATGCAGGAGGGCCAGGAGCTCGGCGCCACTTTCCAGGCCTTCGAGGCCGAGCGCCGCCCGCGCACCGAGAAGATCGTCGCGATCGCCCGCCGCAACGGCAACAACAAGCGCGAGTTCAGCGCCACCGGCGCCTGGATGCGCAATCAGATGCTGAAATGGCTGCTGCCGCTGGGCGCCAAGGGCATGGACTTCATGTACGCGTACGATGCGCGGGCGGCGTGACAGAGACGGTGCCGTAGGGTGGGCAAAGCGCAGCGTGCCCACCACCGAGAGATGGTGGGCACGGCGCGTTGCGCCTTTGCCCACCCTACGAGAGCCAACCTAGCTCTCCACTTTGAACGTCAGCCCGGCATTGTCCTGCAGCCGCTTGATCAGCTTGTGCTGCATCGCTGCGCCCGGCGTCCAGAAGCCGGCGGGAACGTCGCTCGCATCGCGCAGCAGGCAGATGGCGCATTCGGAGATCATCTTCGAGGTCGAGCCGTAGCCGGGATCGCGGTCGCCGGTGACGCCGGCGCGGACCATGCGGCCGTCGGGGGCGATCGCGACATAGAGCAGGTTGAACAGGCCGTTCTCCCGCTCCTCCTTCGACGGCCCCTCGCCCGGCTTCGGCGCGTTCGGGCCGGTCTTCTCGGCATTGGCCGCCATCACGCGCTTGGCGTTGGCCTCGCCCTTCTCGCCGGGACCGGTCAGCACCATCTCGTCGTAGACGAAGTCCTTCCCGTAGGGAAAGCCCATCAGCATGTTGGAGCGATGGACGTTGCGGGTGTTGATCAGCGCCATCATGAACGGCGCGGCCCAGGATTGCAGGTCCTCCTCGAAGACCGCCCTGTTGCCCTTGGGCTGCTTCGGGCCGGTGAAATCAGGCGTCAGCGCGAAGTGGTCGTTGAGGATGGCGACGAGGCTGAGATCCTTGGCGACGGCATCGAAGGTCGCCTTCGCGCTCGCCGCGGTGCCGCCTGACAGCGTGCCGCGCATGTCGCGCACGCGGCCCTTCACGCGCGGTGCCGGCGCGCCGAACACGCGCTTTGCCTCCTCCTGCACGAAGAAGGTGCCGAGCTCGAACGGCACGGAATCATAGCCACAGGAGAACACGATACGCGCGCCGCTCGCCTTGGCCGCAGCCTCGTACTTGTCGATCATCTGCCGCATCCAGACCGGCTCGCCGCAGAGATCGAAATAATCCACACCCGCAGCGACGCAGGCCGCTAGCAGGTCCTCGCCGTAGAACTGGTACGGGCCGACCGTCGTGATCACCGATTTGGTCTGCGCCACCATCGCCTTCAGCGACGCCGCATCCGACGCATCCGCGACGATCAGCGGCGTGTCAGTGGCCGCGCCGATCGCATCTCGCACCGATTTCAGCTTGCCGAGGCTGCGTCCCGCCATCGCCCATTTGAGCGCCTTGTCGTCCTTGTAGTGCGCCGCCAGATATTCGGCGACGAGTTGACCGGTGAAGCCGGTCGCGCCGTAGACGACGATGTCGAATTTCGCAGAGCTCATGATCGGCCTTTACTTCTTCGCATAGCTCACGCCCATGCCGGCACGGACGTCGCTTTGAATGCCATAGGGCGGGATCGGGTAGCGCAGGCCGTTCTTCGCCAGCGCCTTCATGCCCTCGATTGCCTTGGCGAGATGCGAGAGCTTCAATGCCATCAGCATCTCCTCGTCCGGCACGCCGCCATAGCGCCGTTCGGCATAGCATGGCAAGGACAGGCTGGGCTCCCCAGTCTTGAGCGCCCGCCCCCATGAATCGGCGCAGGCGGTCTCGCCGACCACGCCCCATTCGAACTTCTTGTAGCCGGTATATTGCAGCCCGTTGATCAGGATGATCATCTGCCCCGGCGTCGCATAGACGAGGCAGATATCGGGAGGATCGAGCCGGCCGCTCGCGAGCGGGCTGACGGCGAGCGCCTGATAGTGCCCGAACGGAACCACGTCCAGCGCCGCCTGGCGCTTGCGCGCGTCCTCCGCCGTGCCGTGCCAGACCCCGACATAGTTTTCGCCGGCGAGCCATTTCTCGTCCTGCGGCGCAAGACCGATCACCGCGCGGCATTGGGCGCCTACGAGATCGTCGGCGGTGATGCCGACGGTCCAGCCCAGGCGCGCGGCCATGCTGACAATCTGATCGGTGGTGTGAATTGCGTTCGGGCGGCGGATCTTCGGGATCGCCTCCATTTCTGCGACGCTCGCGAACAGCTTCATGCCGATCACGTTCGTCTTCAGCCGCAGCAGGCTGTTGAGATCGGCGACGAGGCCGGCAAGGTCGATCCTGTCCGTACTCTGCTGTTGCATGGCTTCCTCCGCGCCGGCGATGGTGCGCCGCGTATTCTTGTTTTGCGGCTTTGTTCTAGTCCCTGCCCGGTCCCGGAAGCAACTCGGAGATCCTGCCCATCAGACGGTAAGCGGTAAGACCGATCCACTCGCGCACCGCAACTTCGGTTCGTCTCAAGCCGTCCGCGCCCATGTTGGTGAAGGAGAATAGATCCTCACGTCCCCCCATCCGCCAGTCCACCGGATAGGCCTCGACGTCAAATCCGGCCTTGCGGAAGATTCCCATCGAGCGCGGCATATGGAAGGCCGACGTCACCAGGAGCCAGCGCTCGCCGGGCTTTGGCGATACCAATTGCTTGGTGAAGATCGCATTCTCCCAGGTGTTGCGGGAGTTACGCTCGAGGATCAGGCGGTCCTTCGCGATGCCGAGATTCTCCAGGATCGGCGCGGAATAGTCGGCCTCCCTGGCCTCGCTCGACACCAGGTTCGCGGAGCCGCCGGTGAAGACGATGCGCGCATTGGGGTAGCGGCGCGCAAGCTCGGCCGGCGCAAACAGACGATCGGCCGCGTGCGCGACGACCGGCGTGCGATGCGCCGCCGACAGATCGGTGTCGACCGAGCCGCCGAGCACGATGATGCCGTCGGGCGCGCCGCGCGAGGCGTCCCACGCCGGGAAGCGCGACTCCAGCGGGTAGATCAAGAGATTGCCGAGCGGCGAGAACGCCGCGAGCGCCAGCAGCACCAGCGTGGTCACGGCAAGCCGGCGGCCAAACGCGGCAAAGCGCGTCGCCATCAGCACGACAGACACAATTCCGAGCTCGACCAGAAGATTGATCGGCAGCAGCGCGACGCCGATGGTCTTGGAGAGAGCGAAAAACAGAGGAGCCTCGCTGGAATGATCGTGCCTGCCATGCGCGGGCTTGGCCGGCACGGCCTTGTTCGGAAATCCTTCTTGAAAGAGGATCGATCGCCGGGTCAAGCCCGGACCGATCAAACCAACCGGACGCGGCAAATGACCCATCATCACCTGCATTCCAGCCCCGAAACCTGCCATTGGGGCTTCTTCGAAGCCGCACTCGAGCCCGTCCTCACCGTAGGCAGTGGCGACGAGGTGACGGTCGACACCATCAGCGGCGGTCCCGACATGCTGCCTGATCGCGACAGGTTTCACATTCCGCCCGAGATGCACGAGGTTCATGCCAGGAGCGAACGCATGCTGCCGGGCCACATCCTCACCGGTCCGATCGCGATCGAAGGGGCCGAGCCCGGCGACGTGCTCGCGGTCGAGATCCTCGACGTGCAGCTCCGGCAGGATTGGGGCTGGAACATGATCAAGCCGCTGTCCGGCACCCTACCCGACGATTTCCACGAGACGCGGATCCTGAACATTCCGCTCGACCGTACCAGGATGGTCGGCCGCATGCCGTGGGGCCTCGACCTGCCGCTGAAGCCGTTCTTCGGCGTGATGGGCGTATCGCCGCCGCCAGCCTGGGGCCGCATCTCCTCGCTGATCCCGCGCGCGATTGGCGGCAATCTCGACAACAAGGAGCTCGGCGCAGGTGCGACGCTGTATCTGCCGGTGTTCGTGCCGGGGGCAATGTTCTCCTGCGGCGACGGCCATGGCGTGCAGGGCGACGGCGAGGTCTGCGTCACCGCGATCGAGACCGCGCTGCAGGGCCGCTTCCGCCTGACGCTCCGCAAGGACCTGAAGCTCGACTACCCCCGCGCCGAGACGCCGACGCACTACATGACCATGGCGATGGACCCCGATCTCGACCAATGCGTGGTGCGCGCGCTCCGCGACATGATCGCGCTGCTCGGCGAAACGCGAAATCTGTCGCGCGAGGATGCCTACACGCTGTGCAGCCTCGCCGCCGATCTCCGGGTGACCCAGACCGTCAACGGCGCCAAAGGCATCCATTGCATGATCGAAAAGGCGATCGTGCACGGCTGAGCCGCAGCGCCCTTTCCTGACCTGCCGACATCACGCCGCCGCCCGGTCTTCCCGGCGGCGCGTCGTGATGTGTCCGATTCTCAAGCGATTCCAATCACGTGAGCTTCCGCCCCAGCGCTGATTTGACTTCCACCCCCGAACCTAAATAGAGTCTTAATCGTTACTTTTATGTACCCGAGTAAGAGGCTAGCGTTCGGGCCATGGCCACCGAAAAAGCCGAGACTGACCGCATTCCCGTAACCTTGGCGCTCTCGACCATCGCGTATCTGGAGAAGCTGGTGAGACAGGGCACCCACGGCACCAGCGTTCCCGGCGTCGCACGGACATTGATCGAGGAAGGCATCCGTCTCGCCATCAAAGACGGTCTTCTGTCGATCCGCGACAATGGCAGGACGTGAGCGCGCTCGGTACGTGAGGCGGACGGATCTCGAGACCGCGGATGGCCGACATCTGCAACCTGGGATCGCCGACAAATGCCTGTTCTCTCACCGACCTGGACCGACGAACGAATCGAACTCCTGAAGCAGCACTTCGAGGCCGGCCTCTCCTGTCGCGAGATCGCCGCCGACATCGGCGTCAGCCGCAACGCGGTGATCGGCAAATTGTCGCGGCTCAATCTGACGCGCGGCCGGACGGTCGACGACCGAAAGGTCCAGGACAAAGGCCTGGCGCCGGCGCGGATGCGCAAGGCCGTGCCGCGGCTGCAATACGAGATGCTCGCCACGATCTATGGCGAGACCGATGCGCCGGTGTTTGCCGGCCCAATCGACGAGGCCAACCGCTGCTCGTTGCTGGAGCTGTCGGAGAATCGCTGCCGCTGGCCGATCTCGACGCCGGGCGCAGCCGATTTCTGCTTCTGCGGCAACACGGCGCCGGACGGCCAGCCCTATTGCGCCGGCCACAGCCGCCTCGCCTACCGGCCGCCGGCGCGCACCCGCGTGATACGCGGCTGACGTTGCGGGCATCTGGACAACAAAAAACCTCCGGCGGGGCATCGCCGGAGGTTTCTGGAGGCTTAGCATGAAGCTAAGAGCCGCAACTTTCGTATCTGGCTGGCAGTGATATAGCTTAGTAGCTCAAGTAAGTAAATAAGTTTGACGCGACGGAATCGCATGGCTCGCCTTCGTGTTCCGCAACGGCATTCGATTTTCCGAAACTCTTGCCCATGAAAAACCCCGGCGGTTTCCCGCCGGGGGTCTCCGATCGATTTGCGGGATCGAGGATCAGAAGTTGCGCTGAGCGCGCAGCAGCATGCTCACCGAGTCCTGGTCCTTCAGCTCGTACACGGCCGCCGGCTTCGCAGCGCTGGCAATGCCCGGGCTCGCGATGAAGCCGGAGTACTTCTGGTCCAGACGCGACCAGCTCAAGTCGGCAGTGAACGCCAGGCCCTTGACCGGGGTCCACACGGTGTTCACACCGACCACCGCGAAGTTGAAGTCCGGATTACAGGTCGAACCGGCCAACCCGATTGCGGCGAAGTTGGTGCAGATCAGGGCCTTGCCCGTGTTGCCGTACTTCAGCTGGGCGTATCCACCGTAGATGGCGCTGGCCCAGTTCGGGCTCCAGTTGTGGGTATAGCCGCCACGGAAGCCCCAGGTCTTGACGGTATCGATGCCGGTACCGGTTCCGAACACGCCGTCGGCGAGACCGGCGAACCCGGTGCTCTGATACGCGCCGTTGCCGCTGCCGCTGAACATGAAGAAGCTCTGCGGGAACAGGCTCTGGAAGTTGTAGCGGGTCGCACCGTCGGTGTAGACGGCCTGCAGGTTGATGACGTCACCCGCGCCGGTCGGGATGTTCTTGATCGACAAGGCGCCCTGCACGGCCCAGCCCCACTTGTCGGAGGGATGACCGGTGACTTCAGTCGCGCCGTAATAGGCTGAATGCAGCTCATGGGCCGCGACCGAGATCTGCGCCAGACCCCAGGCCTGGTCGACACGAACCTGACCGATCACCTCGGGCATGCGCGTGCCGCCCCAGGCGCTGGCGCCATAGACGCCGGTCACGAACTGCGCCGCCGTACCCGACGACACGTTCCAGAGGTTCGACTGACCATTGTTCGCCGAGGTCTCGTCCTGCAGCGCGAACGAAGCAGTGATGCCCTGGCCGAAGTCAGCCGTGTAGGCAACCTGGTTCACGCCGTTGACGTGGTTGGAGCCGCCCGGAAGGGTATCGGGGCCGCCGGCCGGATAGCTCTGCCAGGGAGCGTCGAAGATCGAGACCGTGCGGCCGAAGGTGAAGCCCGCGAACTGGATGAACGCATGGTAGAGACCGAGCGAGGCCGAACTGGTCGAGAACGCCGACGGGTTGCTGCCGGTGACGTTCGTGGTGTCGTAGCTGACGACCAGGTCGGCGTAGGTGCGAACAACGCCGTATTCGGTCGCCGTGCGGGTATCGACGTTGAAGTCCAGACGAGCGCGGCTGTAGTAGTAGTTGGTCAGACGGTTGTTGGACCCGCCGTTCACACTGCTCGAGCTGTTCCTGAAGCCATAGTCGCCGCCGCCGCCGAGAAGCATGTCAGCGCGGATGTAACCACCAAACTTGATGCAGGTATCGGTGCCCGGCATGTAGTAGAAACCCGCGCCGTAAAGCGAGCAGATCTTCACGTATTCGACTGCCTTGGCCTTGACCGGAAGATCAGCCGCCTGAGCTCCACCAACGGCGATCAGTCCCGCCGCAGTGCCGAGCAAAAGGCTCTTCACCACTTTCATTTAAAACCTCCAAGTTGCTCATTTCACGGAGACCGGACCGTGAGGCCCCCCAGATCCCCGTCTCTTCATCAAATCCGCTCGGCCGCTTCGCGTTTTCGGACGTACCTGCATTCGCGAGGGACGTGAGCGAACCACCTGCAACGGGACGATCGAGAACCCCCCACCGTCGGGATCAATATGCCCGCGCCGTTCCGTTAATCAAAATAGTTTATTAGATCAGCTTTGTGGTTTCACTAACCCTGTGGCCGCAACGCAACACCGGTGTTGAGCCAAAAAGCCTGATCGGGTCATATTTGTAGTTTTCGTGACACCATTACCCTGCTCTGCACTTGCGTCAGAGCAGAGTTGCGTGGACTATGCCCGCCGAAAATGAGCCGGAAAGAGAATCAGCTTGCGGGAGTGACGCTGTGTCCGCGACGAGGAAGGAAGGCGCGCGCCTGCGCACCATCGGCAACCTGGATATCATCAGGCGATTCACCTGGGAGATATCGTCGATCAACATGTATCTCGAGGAGCTGCGTCAGTTCTGGGCGAGGACGCTCGGCATCAGCGGACCGCAATGGCTGATCCTGATGGCCATCTCGGACCTCGACAAGGACGACGGCATTCCGGTCAACGTCGTGTCCAAGCTCCTCCACGTCGATCCGTCCTTCGTCACCACCCAGTCCAAGCTGCTGGAGAAGAAGGGCCTTTTGCGCCGCCGCCCCTCGCCGACCGACGCGCGCGTGGTCCGGCTATCCCTGACCGAGAAAACGCAGAAGCACCTGGCGAGCCTCAACGAGCAGTACAAGACCATCAAGGAATTCGTCTTCCAGGAGTTCGACGAGGCCGAGCTCGCCGAATTCACCACCAAGCTCGCGACGCTGAAGACCCGGCTGGAAAAGGCCTGCGTCCGCCTCAGCCTGGACCTCTGACGGCTCGCCGCTAGATCCGCCCCGCGCCACGGAGCCGCGATTCCAGCCAGTCGAATATATATTCGTTGGCAAGGCTCGGATTGTCGGCATGGGCCTGCGCGGCGCCGGTCTCCGCCGCGGTGAACACTTTCAGCGTGACATCCGAGCTGCCGAGCCGGGAATTCCGGACGAGCTGACGCGCCCGGTCGGCCTTGAGCCAGCCGTCCTCCCCGAGCGTGATCAGCACCGGGCAGTCGGCGCTGGAGGCCATCAGCGGCGCATGCGGCACAGGGACGATGCTGACGTCGCTCATCGCGAATCGGCTGGCGAAAAAGGCCCGCTCGTGCAGATCCCACAGGCCGCCGTCGCAGACGGCGGCGGCAAGCCGCGGCTCCTGCAGCACCGCGCGCGCCACGAAGGACGAGCCCCAGCCATCGGCGATGATCCCGACCCGCGCGAAATCGACGTCCTGCCGCATCTCCAGATAATCCATGACGCCGGGGATCGCACTCTCGAGATCCTGGCGCCGCAATAGCGCCTCGAGAAAATCGTCGCGCTGGTCGCCGAACAGGTCGAGCGCCAGCATCGAGAAGCCACGCTCGCGCGCGTGCGGCACGAGCTTGAACAGAAATTCTTCCTTGCGGTGGCCGGGCTCGCCGATGCAGATCACGGTCGGCGCCGGCTCCTTCCCCGATGGCGCAGGTAGGAAGTATCCCTGCAGCGAGTGCCCGTCGAGCCAGGGTATCGTCACCACCTCGCCGGCCGGGCTGCGCGCGGCGAGATAGCGGCGCGCGCATTCCTGCATGGCCAGCACGGCGACCCAGCGGCGCTCGTCGGCGGGATCGAGCGGCATCGCTGCGGCACCATAATAGTTCATGGCGCGCAGCCAATTGCGCTGCGCACTGGCGCGGTGGCCCTCCGCGAACGCGGTCTCCGCGCGCTGCCGATTGGTCTGCGCCAGCTTCTTCCACTCGCGGTGCCAGGAGCGGTCGTCGCCGCGCTTCAGCTGCCGCGCGATCATCAGGCATTCCGCGATCGTGGCGCCGCCCTCCTGGGCCGCCGCGAGCAGCCGCGTGAACTCAGCTGAAATGTCCTCTCGCTCCGGGCAAAAGGTCCAGTCGTCGGAGAGGCAGGCGGGCATCATTGGGAGCTACGCTCTAATCGTCGCGTTACCCCGATTGACTAAACCATTTTAAGTCGCCGACCAAGCCGGCGCGCGTGTCATTACAGGCATGTGAGATCAACATCGCTTGAACATCGTCATGACGGATGGGTGACATTCCAACAGCTCATAGTGCGCGACGAACATTGGCAGCAGCTGACACATAGAATTGTCCGAGCATCTCTTGCCATGACGACCATCATAGCCATATTAGCGCGCCTCGTTGGCGCGCTAACGAATATGACCCCTGGCGGCGGCGTGCGCGCACGCCTCTCCTTCGAGACGGCGCTGACGTGCCTCCTCGGGTGCGATGGGTGGGCGCCCCGGCAGCGGCCTCAACCAAGCCGCCAGCCGACCTCCTGCGTAAAACTTTCGAAGAAGGCGCGGTCATAGGCCTGCTCCGGCGCGGCGCGCACGCGCTCGTCGAGAAGCTTGGCGTCCTCGCCGACCAGAATGCGCCACCGCTCCGCCTTGACCCCGTCGAGGATGATCTTGGCGGCTTCTGCCGCCGTCGTCGGCGCATCCTCCAGGAAGCTGCGGGCGCGCTCGGCGAACGCCGCCTGGATGTCCTCGTCCGACATCCCGTCGGCATCCGGCACGCCGGCCGCGACCATGCGCTTGCGGGTCAGCGCGACCTCATCGGCATTGAGCCGCTCCGAGCCGTCGGCGCTCTGCACCTTGCGCGAGTTGGAGACGATCGAGGTGCCGATATGGCCGGGCATCACCACCGAGCATTTGACGTGCGGCGCATGCAGGCGCAAATCGTTGATCAGCGCTTCGGTGAATCCCTTCACTGCGAATTTGGCCGCACTGTAGGCGGTGTGCGCCTGGTTCATGCCGATCGAGGCCCAGAAGCCGTTGACGCTGGCGGTGTTGACGATGTGGGCTTCGTCCGCGGCCACCAGCATCGGCAGGAAGGTGCGCACGCCGAGATAGACGCCGCCCCAGCAGATGTTGAAGGTGCGCTCCCATTGCTCGCGGGTGTTGGTGAACAGGCTGCCGCCGCCGCCAATGCCGGCATTGTTGAACAACAGATGGATCCTGTCGGTCTGCTGCTGCTCGGCGAGCTCATCGCGAAAACGCTTCAGATGGTCCTCGATCGCGACGTCGGCGACGTGCGTCGTGACGCGCAGCCCCTGGGGCAGCTTCTCGGCCTCGCACAGCCGCTTGGTCTCGGCCATCGCGGCCTCCGAGACGTCGCACATGGCGACGTTGCAGCCCTCGGCCACGAGCTGCCGCGCGAGCTCGCGCCCCATGCCCGTGCCGCCGCCGGTGATGACTGCGATCTTTCCAGCAAAATCCTTCATGGGACTTCGGTCCCTCCCCTTGTCGGTGTGTTTCTTGGTCACGGCGCCGCTGACCGCGGCGCGCGCAAAACTGTAGCAGCGCGACATCCGCGGGTAAAAGCCGTGCGCTGCCCTCTTCGCCTTCGGTAATTTCGGCGGGCGGACTACGCGCGATGTTGCGCGCGGGCCTTGTGAAGTGGCTCATAGGCGACACGGCCCGGATAATCGATCATTCCCAGGTGTTTTCCAGCGGGTTCCCCGTATTTGTCCGGCTTCGGGTTAATGGCAATTTTTCTACAATCCGAATCGCCAAATGGGGGTGGACGCTGGATTGAGTCGGCCAGGCCAGCGTGTTGTTTGCGTGTCACAGGCTCTGGCACTCCGCTTGCATCCTCTTCGTGGTCAGAAACAACCAACGAGGTGATAGGAATGTTCGTGACCGTCGTTGCCGTGCTTTGCCGGCTGGGCGCAGCCAGCTCAGGCAGTTGCGTCGAGGAAATCGTGACCGACAGCAACATGACACCCGAAATTTCGCTGATGCAGTGCGCGATCGGCGCACAAGCGCCTCTCGCGAAGTGGATGGGTGAGCATCCGATCTATCACGCGAACTGGCGCCTCGAGCGCTACAAATGCGTGCCGGGTCACTATGAGATCAAGGGCCACGCCTAAGGCCCCGCAAAACCACTGGTACCGAGACCACGGATACCAGAACGTTCAATCCAAGAGGAAACGCCCGGGGGCCGCTTATTCCCTCCGCGCGGACACAGCGCCAGACCGATCACGGCAGCGCTCTGTGACAATGATCACGCCCTCCCTCTAAGCCACTTCACGCAAGATGATCGCGCGTGCCCGCCGTCCTTCCGGCGTCGGCATCAGCGCGAAGTTGTGCGGCTGCTCGCGCAATAGATGCAGCTCGACCGGCACGCCCACCGCCCTCGCCCTTGCGGCAAGATCGACGCTGTCGGGATAGAGAAGATCGCGGGTGCCCGAAAAGATCGTCATCGGTGCGAGCGCGTGGAAGCCGCCGTTGAGCGGGCTGACGAAGGGATGGCCGACCTCAAGCTCGCCGGCATAGAGCCGCGCCGCCTCGACGATGCCCGGAATATCCTGGATCGGATCGCGCGCCGCGATCGCAACCTGCTCCGGACGGCCGACCGAGGCATCGGCCGCGGGCGAGATCAGCAGCATCCGGCTCGGCTGCCGATGACCGCGATCGCGCAGCCATTGGCAGGCGGCGAGCGCAAGGCCAGCGCCGGCCGAATTGCCGACGACCGTCACCTTTGCATCGCCCGCGTCTTCCAGCAGCATGCGCAGCAGCTCGGCCGTCGCCGGCACGACGTCCTTGGCGGTCGCCCGCGGCGCCAGCGGGTAGATCGGCACGACGCAGCAGATTCGCGCCTTGCGCGTCATCTCACCGATGAAGCGCCAATGCGCCGGCGCGATCTCGTTGATGTAGCCGCCGCCATGCAGGAACATGACGTAGTTGCAGCCCTCGTGGCCTGATGCCGGCTCGGTGTAGTAGACCGGCCAGCCGCCCATCTTGGTCAGCGTCACCTCGACGTTGCCGACCCCGACCGGCTCGTGAGAGGCCGGCGCCAGCGCCAGCTTCTGCACACGCGCCAGCACCGCCTCGGCGGATGCGAGCTGCTGCTTGTAGGGAAGCTGCCGCAGCAGCAGGTTGAGGGCCCGGCTTTGCAGGCTTGGTGCTGGATCGCGCGGCGCCCGCGCGCCGAATACGCAGCCGCCCGGACAGAATTGGAAGGCCGATACAAGTCTCGCAACGCTCATCGCCACATCCCCATCCGGCTGTTTCGACCCGGCGACGAAGAGGGTTGCCGACCCGCCGCCATTGTCGATATAATGCGAGCATTCACTCGCTTTTCCTACTCGCATTCAGATCACAAGTCCGTGGCCCGCAAACCGTCCACAACACCCCGGAAAAATGCCTCGCAGGAGCGATCCCGTGCCACCGTCGACGCGCTGGTCGAGGCAACTGCTCGCATTCTGGTCAAGGAAGGCTTCGAGAAGGCCAGTACCAACCGCATCGCCGAGATCGCCGGCGTCAGCGTCGGCTCGCTCTACCAATATTTTCCCAGCAAGGAGGCCCTCGTCGCCGCCGTGATCGATCGCCACAATGATGCGATCATGAATGTCGTCCGCGCCGCCTTCGCGGAGGTCGCCGACCTGCCGATCGAGATGGCCGTGCACCGCCTCGTCACCGTCGCGATCGAGGCCCATCACATCGACCCGAACCTGCATCGCGTCCTCGCCGAGCAGATCCCCCGCTCCGGTCACCTCGCGGAAGTCGAAGCCTACAGCCACGAAATCCACGCCCTCGTGCGCACCTATCTCGAACGCCACCGCAAGGAGATGCGCAAGATTGATCCCGCGCTCGCAGCATTCATGTGCGTGAGCGCGATCGAAGCCATCGCGCACAACACCGTGCTGAACGGAGAGATGCTGTCGGAGAAGATGGTGAAGGTGCTGGTGGACGAGACGACGCGGATGGTGGTGGGGTATTTGAGGTAGCGGAGCCTGAGATTACGGAAATCGGCGACAGCGCGCCCATTTGGATGAGGCAGCGTCCTGCGCCCTGAGAGGCGCGCCAGAATGCAGTCCAGCACTGTCACCGTAATGTCCGAACACGACGGATCGAGGAAGCGCCCACTTCGCCAGGCCCGATGACACAAAGCGCACCGCGTTTGTTCGGGACCAAGTTACCATGCATAGTACCGGGGCTCTCGGCGGGCCGCTTGACTCAGGTCAATATCTCGCGGGCCTCAGCGCGCCAACATTGTCATATGGGTGTTGTATTGCCTGCCATCTAGCGTGAGCGATCCCGGCGGAGTGCCGGGGCGCGGACATCGATCGTGAATCGTGACACGACGGAAAGCAGAATGAAGCTCGCGCTTGCGCTGCCACCACCGCAACGTGATTTGCGTCTCGACCTGTTTCGCGGCCTCGCCAACTGGGCGATGTTTCTCGGCCATGTGCCCGGCACAGTGCTGGTGTGGTGTTCGTTCCGAAATTATGGATTCAGCGACGGGGCCGACCTGTTCGTGTTCATCTCCGGCTACACCTCGGCGCTCGTTTATACCCGAAAAATGGAGCGAGGCTTTGTGTTCGGAACGAGCAGGCTCTTCAGGCGCGTATGGCAAATCTACACCGCCCATATCGTGCTATTCATGATCTACCTGGCTTTCATCCATTTCCTGTCGGAGAGGTTCAACGCGCCTGATCTGATCGATCTGTTCAACGCCGGACCGGTCACCAGCGCGCCGATCGAGATGATGAGGCAGGGGCTTTTGCTGCGATACAAGCCTCTGAATTTGGACGTGCTGCCGCTGTACGTCGTCTTGATGGGCCTGTTTCCTCCGATCCTCTGGTTGATGTTGAGATTTCCCGACGCCGCCATGATCGGGTCGGTGCTGTTATATCTGGCTGCGCGGCAATTCCATTGGAACCTGCCTTCCTATCCGTCGGGAAGCTGGTACTTCAATCCGCTGGCGTGGCAGCTTCTGTTTGTCACGGGCGCATGGCTCGCGTTGACCGGTGCGGGGCGTCTGCATTTCTTGCTGCGGTCCAGGTTCGTGCTGGTTGTTGCGGTTGCCTATTTGATTTTTGCGGCGATCATGACGTTAGCTGCTCACCAGCCTCAGCTCCGGGCCTTGTTTGCGCCTGCCTTGTTCGAGCTTTTCAATCCCAACGACAAGACCAATCTGGCGCCCTACCGCTATCTTCATTTGATGGTGCTGATTATCCTTGGTGCCCGGTTCATACCGATCGATGCGCGCGGGCTACAAGCCACCATCTTGCGACCCCTGGTAAAGTGCGGCCAGCAGTCCCTCGAAGTGTTCTGTGTCGGCATTCTCCTGGCCTTCATCGGGTACTTCATCCTGCAGTTGGCAGGGAACGGCATCCTCGCTCAACTGCTCGTCGGAGCTGCGGGAATCGCGATCATGACGGCGGTTGCCTACTACAGATCCTGGTCAAAGCGAGTAGAGAAACCTTCACATGAGAGTCCGGTGGATGGAAAGAGGGCGCCGGAAAGCACCGGCCCCCTTGAGCATCTTGTAGTGCGCGCCGCCGGAACGGTGCCGCAGGTCGCTTGCGGGACGGGTACGCAGCAGCAGCCGTTAAGGGAAGTTTGACAACCGCGCCGGCCGTCAAGATCGCGATCGAGGCCCATTCCATCGACCCGAATCTGCACCGCGTCCTCGCCGAGCAGATCCCCCGCTCCGGCCACCTCGCCGAGGTCGAGGCCTACAGCCACGAAATCCACGCCCTCGTGCGCGCCTATCTCGAACGTCACCGGAAGGAGATGCGCAAGCTCGACCCCGCGCTCGCAGCGTTCATGTGCGTGAGCACGATCGAAGCCATCGCGCACAACACGGCGCTGAACGCAGCCGAGATGCTGTCGGAGAAAATGGTGAAGGCGCTGGTGGACGAGACGACAAGGATGGTGGTGGGGTATTTGAGCTGGGTGGGCGACAAGCCAGGGCACTTGCGATCTAGCTCCGCACGATGCTTCTTGAGCTTCGCATCTGGCCTGATGACGATCGCACTGCTCGCGTCCAAAGCTGATCGTATTTGCGCCACTCATCCTCCGCCGGGACGCGACCGCGTCAGTCGTCGCGCGCTAACTCGCCTCGCTAATTTAAATATTTAAATATATTTAATTTTGACAAATTAAATCATTATTATGCTCCGCGATGTCGGTATGTCATCACCGTTTTGCGCGTCTTGAGGAACGCGACCTCTGAGCTTGCATTGTCGGCTTGATCTTCAATCGTTCACGAGGTCGACAATGCATCTTCTCGTCAGAATGGCGGCGATTGCGACAGTCCCTGCTTGGATCGGATTGAACGCGAACGGCGCTGCAGCACAGGATTTCCATGACCGGTGGTCCATCATTCCGAAGGCTCAGGCAGAGCCGGCGCCTGCTGGACCCGAACAGCCGAAGAAGGATCAGATTGAGGCGCCACCTCCAACCGCACAAGAGCCATCGGCTGATCGCTCGGGCATGCGATCTTTCAATCGAGTCTTTTCGGGAAAGGCCTCCTATTATTCATATTCCAAAGGCAAGACAGCGAGCGGTTCGACATTCAATCGGAATCACCTCACGGCGGCGCATCGCAGCCTGCCGTTCGGCACCAAGGTCCGCGTGACCCATGGAGGAAGCAGCGTCATCGTCACCATCAACGACAGAGGCCCGTTCATTCGTGGCCGCGTCCTCGATCTCTCACTCGCTGCCGCGCGCAGCTTGGGGATTACGAATCGCGGCGTAGCTCAGGTTCGTGCCGAGGTGTTGTAGCGGATGACCTTTGAAGGGCGGTGATATTGTAAACCCGACGCGCTTGTGGATATGACCCCTCAAGTACTCGCCGCGGAGATGGAGCGGACGCGGGTGGGCGAAACCACGCGGATGGCGGGTAGTTGAGGTAGGTGGCGCAACCTCAGCGAATGTGCCCTTTGGGAAGCCTGCGGAAACCTCGCAGGATAACAAGTAGTCTATCGCCGATGCTGCGCAACGCCGATCATGTCGGCGGGCAGACGAAGGTCGTCAGGCTTGCTTCTTCTTCACGCTGATATTTCCGTCGCCCTCGATATATGCCTCTACGACGTCCGAGGGACTCGCTATCCCCTCCTCGCGAAGCTTGCTCATCAACTCATCCATCGTCACCAGCTCCTGCCGCATGTGGCGGCGAAGGACCTGCCCGTTTTTGATGAGCAGGAGCGGCGCCGGCCGAGCAAGCCGCTCCACGAAAGGCACGTGATACCCGACCCAGTCGATGGCTAGATTCCAGAAAATGATGGTGGCAACGAGCACGATACCTTCTGTGATCGAGTGGTATTCGCCCGCCATGCCATTCTGCGCCGCGTCCGCCAACAGGACGACGAGAAGCAAATCGGGAATGCTGAGTCCGCCGGTTTGTCGCTTCAAAATGAACCGCATCAGGGTGAAGATGCCGAGATACATGATGGTGCCCCGCACGATCATTTCCATGATGGAATGCGTCGGGACGAAGATCTCGCTCCACGATAACTGAAACATGTTGCCCTCGCCTGAATGGAAGCGTCCTGATGCCGCGAATCGAAACTCTTATCGGACCCGAACAGTTTCGGAGTTGCGAGGAGGATGGTGAAGAGTTGAGGCTCTAGCCGACCGCTCGACCGTGATTGTCCTCTGGACGATCAGCTCCTACCACTGTCCGACGCGGCGATTCGGAAAAACAATATGACTCAATGACATCGCTACTGTGCATGGGGTTGTTTTCGTCGTTTCGATGTACCGCCCACCGCAGGCCCCGCTTCTGGCCACAGGCATCGTCGCGGCCGGAGCACGCTCCACGCCGACGGTCACCCGACAGAGGTTGAAAAAATGGTCGGAGCGAGAGGATTTGAACCTCCGACCCCTAGTCTCCCAGACTAGTGCGCTAACCGGGCTGCGCCACGCTCCGAATGCCGTTCCATTAGCTAGGATCGCCGCTTTGCGCAAGGCGAGGCCGCAGCATTTTGGTGTATCCGCCCAAGCGGGGCCGGAACTGCCCCGCAAAGCCGGGGACCGCCCTAGCCCTCCTTCAGGGCCTGATCCAGCATCTCGCGACAGGCGACGAGATCGCCGAGGACCCGCTCCAGCCGCTCGCGGTCGAGCGCGCTGGGGCCGGCGGGCACGGCGGCGCCGCCTTTGCGGAAGGTGGTGAGGATCTCCTCGTCGTCGACCTCGGTGAAGCGGAAGTCGATGCCTTCCTCTTCGTCGCCCTGATAGTCGTCATCGTCGGTGTCGGTGATGCCCTTGATGGGGGCCTCGTCCTCGGGCTCCATCAGGCTCGCGCCGATCGCGTCCTCGATGGCGCCAAAGGAGACCGCGGCCGCGCTGTCGGCGAGGCCCTGCACCGATTTGACGCCGTGCTCTTTCAGGATCCGCTGCACCCCGCGGATGGTATAGCCTTCGCCGTAGAGCAGCCGGCGGATGCCTTTGAGCAGGTCGACGTCGTCGGGGCGATAATAGCGGCGGCCGCCGCTGCGCTTCATCGGCTTGATCTGGGAGAAGCGGGTCTCCCAGAACCGCAGCACGTGCTGCGGAATGTCGAGTTCCTGCGCTACTTCGCTGATGGTTCGGAACGCATCCGGCGCCTTGTCCAAAGGCCAGTCCTTTCCGAAAGGCGGTTACGCCTCTTCTTGAGCCTGGGTGGCGTCACCGTTGGTACGGTGCTGGGCGTTGATCCGCTGCTTCAGGATCGCCGACGGCTTGAACACCATGACGCGGCGCGGCGAGATCGGCACCTCGGTGCCGGTCTTCGGGTTGCGGCCGATGCGCTGGCCCTTCTTGCGCACCATGAAGGAGCCGAACGAGGACAATTTCACCGTCTCGCCCTTCTCCAGGCAGTCGGTGATCTCCTTCAGCACGAGTTCCACGAAGGCAGACGATTCCGTGCGCGATAGGCCCACCTTCTGGTAGACGGCTTCGCACAGATCGACACGCGTTACGGTTTTGCTGGTCTCGCTCATCGCCCTGCCCCACCTCACGGCGAACAATTCTTGTCTGAAATTATGAGCTTACGATACGGCGGTCAACACCGCACATCAATGCACACGTCGCGATAATCGGCGCGGATTCCGGCAAAATTTTATCGGTGTGGCTTACCAGCGCACCAGCGCGGAGCCCCAGGTGAAGCCGCCACCCATGGCCTCCAGCAGGACCATGTCGCCCTTCTTGATGCGGCCGTCCTTGCGCGCCACCGAGAGCGCCAGCGGGATCGAGGCCGCCGAGGTGTTGCCGTGACGGTCCACCGTCAGCACCACCTTCTCCGGCGCGATGTGCAGCTTGTGCGCGGAAGCGTCGATGATTCGCTTGTTGGCCTGGTGCGGCACGAACCAGTCGATGCCGTCGGCATCGAGCCCGGTCGCCTTGAAAGCATCGACGATCACGTCGGTGATCATACCGACCGCGTGCTTGAAGACCTCGCGGCCCTCCATGCGCAGATGGCCGACGGTCTGGGTTGAGGACGGCCCGCCGTCGACGAACAGCTTTGCCTTGTGGCGGCCGTCGGAGCGCAGATGCGTGGTCACGATGCCGCGGTCGGTCGCGGCATTGCCGGGCTGCTCCTGCGCCTCCAGCACCACGGCGCCGGCGCCGTCGCCGAACAGCACGCAGGTGCCGCGATCGTTCCAGTCGAGGATGCGCGAGAAGGTCTCCGCGCCGATCACCAGCGCGCGCTTGTAGGCCCCGGTGCGCAGGAAATTGTCGGCGGTGGCGAGCGCGAACACGAAGCCCGAGCACACTGCCTGCAGATCGAAGGCCGCGCCATGATTGATGCCGAGGCCGTGCTGCACGGCGACGGCGGTCGCGGGGAAGGTGTTGTCGGGCGTCGAGGTCGCCAGCACGATCAGCTCGATCGATTGCGCGTCAACGCCGGCATCGCGGAGCGCCGCCTGTGCCGCCTTGATGGCGAGGTGCGAGGTGAACTCGCCCTCGGCCGCGATGTGCCGCTCGCGAATGCCGGTGCGCTGCACGATCCACTCGTCGGAGGTATCGATGCGCGCCGCCAATTGGGCGTTGGTCACCACCTGCTCCGGCAAGTAAGAGCCGCAGCCGAGCACGACCGAACGAATCTGAGTCACGAAACATCCTCCGGCGCGGGCTGCACGAATTTGAGTGCACCACCCTCGCGGTTGAGCATCTGATTGATCTTGTTCAGGAGATCGTAGTGAGCCATCTCATAGCCAACATCGATCGCATAGGCAAAGCCTTCGGCGTTGGTTCCGCCGTGGCTCTTGACCACCACCCCGTTCAGTCCCAGCAGCACGCCACCATTGGACTTGTTGGGGTCCATTTTGTCGCGCAGGGCCTGGAAGGCGCTGCGCGCGAAGAGGTAGCCGAGCTTGGACATCCAGCTCCGCTGCATCTCGTGACGAAGCAATTCCGCCATCTGCCGTGCGGTTCCCTCGGCCGCCTTCAGCGCTATGTTGCCGCTAAAGCCTTCGGTGACGATCACGTCGGCGAGCCCCTTGCCGATGCCGTCGCCCTCGACGAAGCCGATATAGTCGAGCTCCGGCAGGTTCCGCGCCCGCAGGATCTCGCTGGCCTCGCGGATCTCCTCGTGCCCCTTGATCTCCTCGGCGCCGATATTGAGCAGCCCGACTGTGGGCCGGGTCTTGTTGAACAGCACGCTCGCCTTGGCCGCGCCCATCACCGCCATCGACACCAGATGGTGGGCATCGCCGCCGAGGGTGGCGCCGAGGTCGAGCACGACGGACTCCCCGCGCAGGGTCGGCCAGATCGCCGAGATCGCCGGCCGGTCGATCCCCGGCAGGGTGCGCAGATGGAAGCGCGCCATCGCCATCAGCGCGCCGGTATTGCCGGCGGAGATCGCGACGTCCGCCTCGCCCTTCTTGACCGCGTCGATCGCGAGCCACATCGAGGAGGTCTTGCGGCCGCGCCGCAGCGCCTGGCTCGGCTTGTCCTTCATGCTGACGGCGACGTCGGTATGGATGATCTTGGAGGCGGCCTTCAGCTTCGGGTGCTGGTCGAGCTCGGGCTCGATCCTGGCGCGGTCGCCGACCAGCAGGAACTCGGTGTCGCGATGCCGGCCAAGCGAGATGGCGGCGCCCGGAATGACCACGGCGGGGCCGACATCGCCCCCCATGGCGTCCAGCGCGATGCGAACCTTGCTTGGCATGTAAGTCCTGGAAACCTGGTCTGGTGCGGTCTTGGGATCAGCGGGGCCGCAAAATGGGTTCGCCACCGGTACGGCGGCCGGCCAAGCGCCACGCCGCACCCGGACCGGGGCGCGACAATAGCGTTTTGTACCCCCGAAACAACCTCTTGCCCCCAGCCTTTTGCATTCGGGGCAATCCGGCCGCCGGGCGCGGATTTCGCGAGAAATCCATTGAAATCAGAGAGATAAACAGCTGTCTCAAACCATCAGGGCAAATGGCTCGCGTCCCCTGGCAAGGCAGCCCGCGAGCCAAAATGCCCCTCATTGGCCCTTCTTCTTGTCCTGCAATGCCTTCAGCACGGCGAAGGGATGGTCTTCGGGGTCGGGAGCGGTGACCTCCGCCTCGAACACGGCCCCCTCCTTGCGTGGATAGGGATCGATCGCCAGGAACAGGACGTCGGTGGCGAGCCGGCCGAGGTCGATGATGCCGCCCGTGATCGGCTCGGGCGGGTCGGCAACCTCGGGCGGCGCCTCGTCGTCCTGCCCCTCCTCGATCAGATCGGCCAGGCGGCGCGCCTCGGCCTCGGGGGCGAACATCAGGTCCACCTCCTCCTCGATCTCGCTCTCGATCGGATCCAGCGTGACGACGCAGGTCTGGCCGATCCGGCCTCGAACCAGGCCCGTGACCTGGACCCGCCCGCCGCTTTTCGGCACGACATCGAAGCTGGCATGGGCGGACAGGATCTCGCGCAAGCCCGCGACCTCCGCCATCGCCTGCCGCTCGGCCACTGAGGCCTCGAGCTCGCGATGCAACCCGCCGTCCGGGATTTGCGCAACGATGACGGGCGCCCGCCAGGGATCGCGCTCGGTATCTGGTCGGCTCATGGCGTGACATCCTGTGACAGCGCCCGGGGAAACTTGAAGGACGCGCGCAGCAGCGCGGCCTCGTCGGTCCGGCCAAGATCGGCCTCGCTGGCCCTCGCATAGGCCGCGAGCCGCTCCGCCTGGTCGAAGCCGGTCCCATTCAAGATATTCTTGCAGATCGCCGCTGCCAGCGCCTCGCCGCCGGCTTCCATCGCCTGGTCGTAGGCCTGGACGCGGCCGTAGAATGCCTCGCCGAAGGCCCGCATCCGCTTCGGCACGGTCTGGTCGCCCACCCCCATCTCGCGCAGATTGTCGTCCATGTCCTCGCAGAAGCGGTCGAACAGCGCCTGCGACAGCTCCGCGGCGCCCTGAACCGCGCGCAGACGGCGCAGCAGCAGCCAGAGATGCAGCAGCAACAGGTCGAAACGCCCGTTAACCGTATCGGGCACACCCAAGACCCGGTAAAACAGGGGTTCTCGCGCCTGCGTCACGATCATGCCATAGATGGCCTCAATGGTGCCAGGCGGGGTTCGCCGGGGTTTCCTGAAGTGATTGAACGGCCAAAGCATTGTGGTTTCCGCAAGCGGGCGCGCGCGAGTTGCATTCAGACGCCCAGCCCGGTACTTCAGCGCCTCGCGCGACGCAAGGGGACGGAATCAGTTCCGCTATGACGACAACGAACCAGATCAGCCTGCGCGCGGACATGCGGCGCGGCCTTCATGCCTGTTGGCGCGGCCTGCGCATGCTCGCGGCCACCGCCGTGATCGGCGTGGCCCTTGCAGCTTGCACCGGCGAGCAGTTCCAGAAAGGCTACATCCTGCCGCCCGGCGCGCTCGAGCAGATTCCGATCGGCGCGAGCCAGGATCAGGTGCTGATCGTGATGGGCACGCCTTCGACGGTCGCGACCCTCGACGGTGAAGTGTTCTACTACATCTCGCAGCGCTCGGAGCGCCCGGTCGCCTTCATGAACCAGAAGGTGGTCGATCAGCGTGTCATCGCAGTCTATTTCGACAAGACCCGGCGCGTGCGCCGGCTTGCGAATTACGGTCTCCAGGACGGCAAGATCTTCGACTTCATCAGCCGCACCACGCCGACGTCGGGTCAGGAGATGAGCTACCTTACCCCGCTGTTCAAGCTGCTCAGCTTCAACTGAGGCCGTCGAAGGATTCGATCGAAGCGGCTTGTCGCTTCGCGTCGAAAATGCGCGTCGAACGAGGCTCCTGAAGCCGCTTAATTCCATCGCAAGGTATATGGGCTTACGCCTGCGTCGTCGTGCCGCTCTCTGCGCGGCACTTGTCGTCGCGCGCGACTTGCGGTCGCACGTGCCGTTCCCTACGGTTCCCGCAAAGCAAAAAGCAGGAGTGGATTCGTGCATAAGCCTTTGTTGTCCCGCCGTCGTGTGCTCGCCGGTGCTGCCGGCCTTTCGGCCGCAGCGATTCTACCGCGATCGAGCCTTGCCGACTGGAAGCCCACTGAAAACGTTCGTCTCATCGTGCCGGCCGCGGCCGGCGGCTCGACGGACGTGATGGGCCGCCTCCTGGCCGCGCATCTGCAAACCGCCTGGGGTCAGTCGACTGTGGTGGAAAACCGCTCCGGCGGCGGCGGCACGATCGGCACCGCCGAGGCCGTGCGCGCCAAGCCGGATGGTCACACCATCCTGGTCGGCAACCCCGGCCCGAACGCGATCGCCTACAGCATCTTCAAGAACCTCAGCTACAAGCCGGACCAGCTTCAGCCGGTCTCGAACATGATCCGGATTCCGAACATCGTCTCGGCGCATCCGAAGACCGGCATCAAAACGATTCCCGAGCTGATCGCGTATCTGAAGGCCAATCCGGACAAGCTCAGCTACGCCTCCTCCGGCGTCGGCCAGAGCCCCCACCTCACCGGCGCCTGGTTTCTCCAGCTCACCGGCCTGAAGATGACGCACATCCCGTTCCGCGGCGCCGGCCCCGCGCTCCAGGCCGCCCTTGCCGGCGACATACAGATCCTGTTCGACAATCTCTATCCGACCCTGCCTCAGGTGCAGAGCGGCACGCTCAACGGTCTCTGCGTCACCACGCCCGAGCGCAGCGACCTCGCCAAAGACCTGCCGACCATGCGCGAGAGCGCGCCGGAGCTGGCGAATTTCGACGTGTCCTCCTGGTTCGCGGTCTTCCTGCCGAAGGGCGCTTCGCCCGAGGTGCTGGGCGCGCTCAATCTCCAGGTCAAGGCGATGCTGGAGCGCGAGGACGTCAAGAAGCAGATCGCCGCCATGGGCGCCCGCGCCGACTACGGCACGCCCGAGCAGTTCGCCGCCTTCGTGGACGCCGAGACGAAGAAGTTCGCCGGCATCATCCAGAAGGAAGGCCTGCAGATGGACGTGCAGTAGGTCTCTCTCACGTCATTGCGAGAGAAGCGAAGCAATCCAGGCTGTCTCTGCGGAACGATGCTGGATTGCTTCGTCGCAAGAGCTCCTCGCAATGACGTCGGGAGAGCGTCGGATCGCCAAATCAAAAACCCCGCGGCTCACGCCGCGGGGTTTTCTCTTGTCGCGTCAGCGCCGCTCAGTGCGCCAGGATCGCGAGCAGCAGCAGGGCCACGATATTGGTGATCTTGATCATCGGGTTCACCGCAGGTCCCGCCGTGTCCTTGTAGGGATCGCCGACGGTATCGCCGGTCACCGCGGACTTGTGGGCATCAGAGCCCTTGCCGCCGAAATGACCGTCCTCGATGTACTTCTTGGCGTTGTCCCAGGCGCCGCCGCCTGAGGTCATGGAGATCGCGACGAACAGGCCCGTCACGATGACGCCGAGCAGCATGGCGCCGACGGCCGAGAATGCCGCCGACTTGCCCGCCGCGCCGCCGCCCGCGATCGCATAGATCAGGAAGTAGACGACGATCGGCGACAGCACCGGCAGCAGCGAGGGGATGATCATCTCCTTGATTGCCGCGCGCGTGAGCAAGTCCACCGCCTTGCCGTAATCAGGCTTGTCGGTGCCCTGCATGATGCCCGGCTTCTCGCGGAATTGGCGACGGACCTCCTCGACGATCGCACCGGCCGCACGGCCGACCGCGGTCATGCCCATCGCGCCGAACAGGTACGGCAACAGACCACCGAACAGCAGGCCCACCACGACGTAGGGATTGTTCAGTGAGAAGTCCGGATTGACGCCGGCGAAGTAGGGATGCTGCGCGGAGCGGGCCACGAAGAACTTGAGGTCCTCGTTGTAGGCCGCGAACAGCACCAGGGCGCCGAGACCAGCGGAGCCGATCGCGTAGCCTTTGGTGACCGCCTTGGTGGTGTTGCCGACCGCGTCGAGCGCGTCGGTCGACTTGCGCACCTCCTTCGGCAGTCCCGCCATTTCGGCAATGCCGCCGGCATTGTCGGTGACGGGGCCGAAGGCGTCGAGGGCGACGATCATGCCGGCCAGCGCCAGCATGGTGGCGGTCGCGATCGCGATGCCGAACAGCCCGGCGAGGCTGTAGGTGACCAGGATGCCGGCGATGATGACGATCGCAGGCAACGCGGTCGCTTCCATCGAGATGGCGAGGCCCTGGATCACGTTGGTGCCGTGGCCGGTGACCGAGGACTGGGCGATCGACTTCACCGGACGATAGTCGGTCCCGGTGTAGTATTCGGTGATCCAGATGATCAGGGCGGTGACGATGAGACCGACCACGCCGCACTCGAACAGCGCCAGGCCGGTGTAGTTGACGCCCTCGAGCTTGCCGAAGCCGATCAGGTAGTAGATCACCAGGGCGATGCCGATCAGCGACAGGATGCCCGTTGCGATCAGGCCCTTGTAAAGCGCGCCCATGATCGACTGGCTCGGCCCGAGCTTGACGAAGAAGGTGCCGATGATCGAGGTGATGATGCAGATGCCGCCGATCGCGAGCGGCAGCGTCATCATGTTGGCGAGGATCGGCGTCTTGGCGAAGAAGATCGCCGCCAGGACCATGGTGGCGACCGCGGTCACCGCATAGGTCTCGAACAGGTCGGCGGCCATGCCGGCGCAGTCGCCGACGTTGTCGCCGACGTTGTCGGCGATGGTCGCAGGGTTGCGCGGGTCATCCTCGGGAATGCCGGCCTCGACCTTGCCGACGAGGTCGCCGCCGACGTCCGCACCCTTGGTGAAGATGCCGCCGCCGAGACGGGCGAAGATCGAGATCAGCGAGGCGCCGAAGCCGAGCGCCACCAGGGCATCGACGACGACGCGGCTATCCGGCGCGAGCTTCAGCGAATGGACCAGGAAGCCGAAATAGAGCGTCACGCCGAGCAGCGCCAGACCCGCCACCAGAAGGCCGGTGATGGCGCCCGCCTTGAAGGCGAGCTCCAGGCCGCCGGCCAGCGACGTCGTCGCGGCCTGGGCGGTGCGCACATTGGCGCGGACCGAGACGTTCATGCCGATGAAGCCCGCAGCGCCGGACAGGATCGCGCCGATGGCGAAACCGATCGCGACATAGAGCCCGAGGAAATAGGCAAGCAGCACGAAGATGACGATGCCGACGATACCGATCGTGGTGTATTGCCGCCGGAGATAGGCTTGTGCGCCTTCGCGCACCGCCCCTGCGATCTCCTGCATGCGCGGCGACCCCGCATCCGCGCCCAAGACCGAAGACGTCGCCCAAATCGCGTAGGCGACGGAAAGCGCTCCGCAGAGCACTATCAACCATAATGCTGTCATGTGATGTTTGCCTCAGATCCTTGATGTACCCCCGGCGCCTTTTGTTGTCCGTCGTGCGGTGCAGCGCCTTGATTTTGAACAAAGCCGCCCCCTTGCCCTTAAGGGACGGCTCCAGTCGGCCGCGAGCTTGCCAAAATCACATTGAGGGTGCAACGCCGGATCAGCCCGAAAAGGCCGATCTTGGCAGGTATTTAGGACCAAGCGCTGAGAACTCAGATGCCGGTTTGGAGCAATTCCTAGAAGTGGCTGTAGGACAGCCGCGTCAAAAGCAGATCCTGGCCCTGCCCGTCCAGGAAGCGCAGCGGCTTCTGCCCCTCCGTGATGGTACCGATTGCAGTCACGGCAACGCCGAGGGACTGCCCCGCGGCAATCAGCGTCTCGCATTGTGCCGGCGGAACGGTGCAGAGCACCTCGTAGTCGTCGCCCCCGGCAAGCAGCGTCTCGACAGACGCGACGTTGCGGGCGCGAAGGCCGGCTGCCGCGGCAGAGAGTGGCAGGCTCGTCACGTCGACCGAGGCCGAGACCCCGGAGGCGGCGCAGAGCTTGGTCAGATCGCCGGCGAGCCCGTCGGAGACGTCCATCGCCGCGGTGGCATGATCGCGCAGGGCCGGCGCCAGCACGTTGCGTGGCTGCGGCACCCGATAGCGCGAGACCAGAAAATCCCGTGCCGCGGGATCGGAGGTCAGCGCGCTGGCGGCAGCCCCGCCTTTGAGCACGTCGAGGCCGAGCGCGGCATCGCCGATCGTGCCCGTGACCAGGACGCGGTCGCCCGGCCTTGCGCCGGTGCGGCCGATCATCCGCCCCTGAGGCACACGGCCGAAGGCGGTGATCGAGATCATCTGCGGGCCCGGCGTCGACACCGTGTCGCCACCGAGCAGAGGACAAGCGAAGGTCTTCGCATCCTCGCCCAGCGCGTCCGCAAAGGGACGCAGCCAGGCATCCTCCTTGCTGCGCAGCGCCAGCGTCAGCACGAAGCCTGCCGGCGTCGCTCCTTTCGCCGCGAGATCGGACAGGTTCACCCGCAGCGCCTTGCGCGCGATGTTGTCAGGCGGATCGCCGGCAAGATAATGCACGCCCTCCACCACCGCGTCGGTGGTGACGACGATGTCCTCGCCGGACGAGGACAGCACCGCCGCGTCGTCGACCAACCCGAACGCGCCGGGATCGGTCGCCAGCGGTTTGAAATAGCGCGCGATGAGGGAGTCTTCGCCGGAGGGATTTTGTGTGGTTTCCATCGGCGTCAGCCCCATCCACCGCTGTCATCGCCCGGCTTGACCGGGCGATCCAGTATTCGAGAGACAGTCGTGTTAGCCCGATAGGCCGCGGCGTACTGGATCACCCGCCTTCGCGGGTGATGACGACGGAGAATGGGGCAGTCGTCTCGCATCACTTCACCGCCCTCGCGGGAAACTACCCCCGCCCGAACTCGTCGCCGCGAAACTGCCGGCCGATCTGGTCGAGCACGGCGTTGACCATGCCGGTCTCCTCGCGGTCGACGAAAGCATTGGCGACGTCGACATATTCGGAGACCACCACCCGGCCCGGCACGTCCTTGCGATGCTGGAGCTCATAGGCTCCTGCCCGCAGCACTGCCCGCAGGATCGCCTCGATCCGCTTGAGCGGCCAGCCCTTCGACAGCGCCTCGTCGATCAGTGGATCGAGCTTCTTCTGGTCGCGCACGACGCCGGAGACGACGTCGCGGAAAAAGGCGGCTTCCGCCGGCAGATACGTCTCGCCCTCGACCTCGTTGCCGAGCCAATGGCTTTCGAATTCGGCAAAGATGTCGTTGATGCCCGCACCGGCGATGTCCATCTGGTACAGTGCCTGCACGGCTGCGAGCCGTGCCGCACCGCGCCGGTTCGCCTTCTTCTCGACAACGCCTGTCGGCTTCTTGGTGTTATCGGCCATGGCTTCAGGCCTGCGCCAGGCGGCGTTTAATGCGCAGCATCGCAAGCGCGGCGCGCGCGGCATCGCCGCCCTTGTTGAGCTCGCTGGCACGCGCCCGCGCCCAGGCCTGCGCCTCGGTGTTGACGGTGAGGATGCCGTTGCCGAGCGGCAGCTTCCGCGCCACGGCGAGGTCCATCAGCGCGCGCGAGGATTCCTGCGAGACGATCTCGAAATGAATGGTGTCGCCGCGGATCACGCAGCCGAGCGCGATCACCGCATCATAGGGCCTGCCGTTCGCCGCCGCGGCATCGACCGCGATGGCGACTGCCGCGGGGATCTCCAGCGCACCGGGAACCGTAATGACGTCGTGGGTCAGGCCGGCCGCCTTCAACTCGGCCACCGCGCCGTCCAGCAGCGCATCCTGGAGATCGTCATAGAACCGCGCCTCGACAATCAGCGCGCGCGCGCCGGAAATGTCGGTCTGGTCCTTCAGGGGTGCGCGCCGCGCGTCTGCCATCGTTCAATCCGTTTCGAAAGGGGTCGGCGCTATGTAGTCGCCGGAAGCATGTAAGCCAAGTTCTAAGAGACCGTCATTTCCGTCAGCCGCGCCGCGTAGCGGGCCATCAGGTCGACCTCGATATTAACCTCATCCCCCGCCTTCCAGCTGCCGATCGTCGTAACATCAAGCGTGTGCGGAATGATCAGCACCGAAAAGGTCACGTCTGCAACCGTATTGATCGTCAGCGAGACGCCGTCGAGCGTGATCGAGCCCTTGGTGGCGATGAACCGGGCCAGCTCCCGCGTCGTCGAGAGCACGAAACGCGCCATATCCGGCAAGTCCTCGCGGCTGACGATGGTTGCAATCCCATCGGCGTGGCCGGCGACGATATGGCCGCCGAGCTCATCGCCGATCTTCAGCGCGCGCTCGAGGTTGAGCCTGGTGCCGACCTTCCAGTGCTTGGCCGTCGTCAGCGCCAGCGTCTCGGCCGCGGTGTCGACGTCGAACCAGGTCCTTTGCTTGGAGTCCCTGCCATCCGCAACGCCCGAGGCAACCACGGTCAGGCACACACCGTTGCAGGCGATCGAGGCGCCGTCCGCAATCGTGCTCTGATCGTAGCGGCAGGCGATCCGCAGCCGGTGCAGCTGCCCCGGCGCCGTTGGCGTGAAGCTGACGATCTCGCCGATATCGGTGACAATGCCGGTGAACATTACGCGCGCTCGTAGATGGTGAGGTTATCCTTGCCGCAGGTCTCGCTAGCATGAACCTTGTAGGCCGGCGACTGCGTGATTTTCGACAGGGGCAATGCATCGAGCGCATCGACGCCGCCTTCGCCGACCGCTTCCGCTCCGCGGAACAGCCAGACCTCGTCGACGAGATCGGCCGCGACGCAGGACGCCGCAACACGGCTGCCGCCCTCGACCATCAGCCGCGTGATGCCCTTCTCCGCCAGCGCATGCAGCACGGCCGAAAGATCGAGCCCGGATGCACTCCCCGGAGGCATGCGCATGATTTGCGCACCGGCCGCGCCAAGGCGCGTCGCGGCGGCCGCTTCCGCAAGCTCGGAAGCGATCACCCAAAGCGGCGTCTCGCGCGCGGATCGAACCAGCTGGCTCGATGCGGGAATGCGCAGGCTCCGGTCGAGCACCACACGCACCGGCGAGCGCGCCGCCATGCCCGGCAGGCGGCAGTTGAGCTGCGGATCATCCGCCAGCACCGTGCCGATGCCGACCAGGATGGCATCGCTTTGCGCGCGGAGCAGATGCACGCGGTTGCGTGCCGCCTCCCCCGTGATCGCAAGCGGCTTGCCGCCGGCCGCACCGATCTTGCCGTCAGGCGAGACCGCGAGCTTCAGGATCACATGAGGACGCTGGTCCCGGATGCGGCGGAAATGGCCGGCATGGTCGAACGCGGCCTCCGCCGCGCACAGACCGACGTCCACATTGATGCCGGCGGCGCGCAGGCGCGCATGGCCCTGCCCCGCAACTTCCGGATTGGGGTCCTCGATCGCCGCCACCACGCGCTTGATGCCGGCGGCGATCACAGCATCGGCGCAAGGCGGCGACTTGCCGAAATGAGAGCACGGCTCCAGCGTGACGTAGAGCGTGGCACCCCGCGCTGCTTCGCCCGCCCGCCGCAACGCCTCGGGCTCACCGTGCGGACGTCCGCCTGCTTGCGTCCAGCCGCGGCCGACGATGACGCCGTCCTTGACGATGACGGCGCCCACGGCCGGATTGGGCCAGGTCCGGCCCTGCCCGCGCCGACCGAGCGCAAGCGCCAGCTCCATGAAACGGCGATCAGCATCCTTGGCCTCGCGGGCCTTCTGCGCGAACTGGTCTTCCAGGATGCGGAAGATCATTTGCGGATCGCGGCGAGCCGCGCTTCCTCCTCGCCGGAGAGCTCGCCGAGCACGTCGGCGAAATCCTTGGCCTCGCGGAAATTGCGGTAGACCGAGGCAAAGCGCACATAGGCGACGTCGTCGAGCGTGCGCAGATGCTCCATCACGGTCTCGCCGATCACCTCTGAGGAGATCTCGGCCTCGCCTCCGGTCTCGAGCTCGCGCACGATGGTGGAGACCATCTTCTCGACGCGCTCCGGCTCGACCTGCCGCTTGCGAAGTGAGATCTGCACCGAGCGCATCAGCTTGTCGCGATCGAACGGCACGCGGCGGCCGTTGCGTTTGATCACCGTGAGCTCGCGCAGCTGTACGCGCTCGAAGGTGGTGAAGCGGAAATTGCAGGCGACGCACACGCGCCGCCTGCGGATCACGGACGAGTCCTCGGTCGGACGCGAGTCCTTCACCTGCGTATCGAGACTGTTGCAGTTCGGGCAGCGCATCCGTGTGACCTTTATTTTCGCATGATCTCTTCGGAAAACCGGTACCCACTTTTCCGGATCATGCGGCGCCTTACTGGTAGATCGGGAACCGGTCGGTGAGCGCCTTGACCCGTTCCTTGATCGCAGCCTCCACCAGCGGCGCCTTGCCGTCGGAGGATTGCGCGATCGCATTGAGGACCTCGGCGATCATGCCGCCGACCTGCTGGAATTCGGCCACGCCGAAGCCGCGGCTGGTCGCAGCCGGCGTGCCGAGCCGAATGCCCGAGGTCACAAAGGGCGATTCCGGGTCGAACGGAATGCCGTTCTTGTTGCAGGTGATGGCGGCGCGAACCAGCGCCTTCTCCGAGACGTTGCCCTTCAGGCCCTTCGGCCGGAGATCGACCAGCATCAGATGATTGTCGGTGCCGCCGGAGACGATATCGAGACCATGGCCCTTCAACGTCTCGGCCAAGGCCTTGGCGTTCTCGACGATGTTCTTGGCGTAGACCTTGAAATCCGGACGCAGCGCCTCGCCGAAGGCGACCGCCTTGGCTGCAATCACGTGCATCAAAGGACCGCCCTGCAGGCCCGGGAAGATCGCCGAGTTGAGCTTCTTGGTCAGCGTCTCGTCATTCCACAGCATCAGGCCGCCGCGCGGACCACGCAGCGACTTGTGCGTCGTGGTGGTGGTGACGTGCGCATACGGCACCGGGGAAGCATGCACGCCGCCGGCGACGAGCCCAGCGAAATGCGCCATGTCGACCAGCAGGTAAGCGCCGACGCTGTCGGCGATCTCGCGGAAACGCTTGAAGTCCCAGGCGCGCGAATAGGCCGAGCCGCCGGCGATGATCAGCTTCGGCTTGACCTCTTCGGCCTGCTTGGCCACGGCATCCATGTCGATGATCTGGTCCTCGCGGCGCACGGTGTAATGCGCGGCCTTGAACCACTTGCCGCTCATGTTCACGGGCGAGCCGTGGGTGAGATGGCCGCCGGCGGCGAGATCGAGACCCATGAAGGTGTCGCCCGGCTGCAGCAGCGCCAGGAACACCGCCTGGTTCATTTGGCTGCCGGAGTTCGGCTGCACGTTGGCAAAACTGGCGCCGAACAGCTTCTTGGCACGATCGATCGCAAGGTTCTCGGCGACGTCGACCCACTCACAACCGCCGTAATAGCGCGCGCCCGGATAACCTTCCGCGTATTTGTTGGTCATGACCGAACCCTGCGCTTCCAGCACGGCCCGGCTGACGATGTTCTCGGAGGCGATCAGCTCGACCTCGTGGCGCTGCCGACCGAGCTCACCCTTGATGGCGGCAGCGATTTCCGGATCGGCCTGCTCGAGCGAGGCGGTGAAAAACGAATCGGGCGCGGAGGCGGACTTGGGTGCGGTCATCTTGCGAATATCTCCACCGCCGCAGCCTTTTGGCGGGCTACGGGCGGGTCTGGTGTGGCGGTCGGAAGCACGCGCGATCTACCACATCGGCCGACCGCGGCCAAGCATTTGCGGGTCGGGCCTGATATTTATGCAAGATATGGTGGGATTGGAGGTTTTCAGCCCGGGAGCGGTCTTGCGAGATCCGCTCCCCGCCAATATCCGGGTGGGGCCGCTTTGGGCCTTATTTCTTGCCAGCTGCCGCCGGGGCAGCCGGCGTCGTTTTACAGCCCGGTATACCCCGCCTTCACGGGGTCGACGCTGCCGTCGAGCTGGCGCAGATAGGTCAGGCCGCAGACCGTCAACCTATGGGTGTCGGTCTCGCCGGCTTCCATCAGGATGTTGAGGTAGTTCGTGACCTTTTCACGCGCCTCGGCGCTGGCCGCCGCGGTGCGGTTGGCGAGCAGGTCGTAGGTCTGCATGATGCGGTCGATGGCAGCTTCCATGGCATCCTCTGGTTGGTCGGGATCTTGGGGGTTTTGATCAGGCAACCGCTCTGGCCTCGGTCTGCGCCTGGAACCGGGCGATCGCCCTGTTGGCCAGCCTGATCTTGTTGAATTCGCCCTGCTGGAGCAGCTTGACGATCAGGTGAAGCAGGCGGTCGTCGGTGACGAGAGTGTCCGGGATTGCGCCGGAGCGGCGAAGGTAGTTCGCGGCGATGGCGTAGGCCTCGCTGACGAGTTCCACGTTCATCACCCGAAGCCCGCGCTCGACCAGCATCGCCGTTTCTCCGATCCGAAGAAGATAAGCGCCGAGCCCGGAACTGGTTCCTGGCTGCCGGGGGGATTTTTTCGCAGGTGCAAAAAAATATCAACGCACCGGTCCGGGGCAACTCCGGACCAGCGCGCTTGGGGAAGTCAGGCACGTTCGGGAGGGCTGCCGGTCTTGTTGCGGGCCGGCTTCGCCCAGATCCCTTTAGAACTCAGAGGCGATAGAGGATCTGGTCGGTCCAGAACCGCTCCAGGCGGTGCAGCGACTTGTTGAGGGTCGCAAACTCGTCGCCGGAGATGCCGCCGACCTGCTCCACCGTCTTGACGTGCTTCTGGTAGAGCGCATCGACGATGCGGCGGACTTCCTGGCCCTGCGGGGTCAGGCGGATGCGCACCGAGCGGCGATCGACGCGCGAGCGCTGATGATCGAGGAAGCCGAGCTCGACGAGCTTCTTCAGATTGTAGGAGACGTTGGAGCCGAGATAGTAACCGCGCGTGCGCAATTCGCCCGCGGTCAGCTCCTTGTCGCCGATGTTGTAGAGCAAGAGCGCCTGGACCGAGTTGATGTCCGCGCGGCCGCGGCGATCGAATTCGTCCTTGATCACGTCGAGGAGCCGGCGATGCAGCCGCTCCACCAGAGTCAAAGCTTCCAGATAGAGCGACTGCACCGAACCCTGCTGGCCGGAGACGCGCTCTGCGGTATCTGCCGCAGTTGCGACGGCTTTCATCATGACACTTCCCCTGTTGTCGTTTTTATCGACACTTATTCGACGAAACTTGTGTCCCGTCTGATAGGTGCAACTTAAGAGGGGCGTTTGAAGATCGGCTTAAATAAGAGAATAAAGAGATCATGAATTTAAGACAGTGAATTGCGCATTAAGCCTGTGCCACAAGTACTTTTTGAAAGCCTCTGTTGACCTTCGCAAGGTCCTGTTCACCCTCCGTCCGCCGCTGTTGTCGCATTCCAGAACAGCCCCGCCCCGTTTCGAAACGCACGCGTAAGAGCTGTGGCGGAACCGGCTGGTCAATGAAAACTTACCGCGAATTTTAGGCAACCAGCGGTCAACCAAACGCAACATTCTCCTGTCCCGGACAAGCGCAGCAAGCGGCGCGCCGACCCGGGATCCCAGAAGCCAAAAGCGAGATATCGGAAAGATGGGCCCCGGCTCTGCAACGCATCACGCCGCAAACTTCGGCGTGCTGCATTGCGTCCGGGGCACGAGAGCGTGAGCGTGAATCTCTGCGCGCTACGGCGGCCGCTCGCGCGCGGCCATCCAGGCGAGCGCAAGATAAGCGGCCAGCATGAAGACCTCGACGCCGACCACGACGAGGCTGCCGCCGTAGATTCCCGGGAACATCAGCTCGATCACGGCCATCGACACCACGGTCGTCAGCCACACCACCGCGCCCCAGGGCGTCGCCAGCCAGAGGCCGACGGCGGCGACGAGCTCGATCACCGCGAAGTAGACCGTCGCGGCCTGCCAGGCCATCGACTGGTTCTCGAACGCCTCGTCCTCGCCGCCGACGAAGCCCGTGACCTGCGCCCAGTGATAGAGGCCTTTCAGGATCGAGAGCAGCGCCATCACCCGCAGGAACAGCACCAGCCGTCGGGTCCAGACATTGTCGTCGGACTCCGAGCGCTCCGAGGAGATCGCCGCCACTGAGAGCGCGCTCTCTCGGGCAGTGTCACGGGCAGCGTCCCTGGCATTGGCGCCGCCTTGGGCCGCATCGCGGGTGGAGATCTCGGACATGGCCCCTTCTGGCTGCTTCGGCCCGCAAAATCAATCGGCTGCCCAAGTCAGGTTCAGATCTGCCTTGCGGCAGGTCAAGCCGCGGTGACGGGAACCATGCGAGCTGGTATAAGAATAATTCCAGCCGGAGGAAGAGTGATGGCGATCAAATACGGACGTCCGATCGAATTGCGCGACGTTTCGCGCCGGGACAGCACGGCAGTGCCGCATGCCCTCGATCTGACCGTCCGTCCGCGCCGCAACCGCAAGGCCGAGTGGGCCCGGCGCATGGTGCGCGAGAACGTCCTCACCACCGACGACCTGATCTGGCCGCTGTTCCTGATCGACGGCACCAACAAGCGCGAGCAGGTCGCCTCGATGCCCGGCGTCGACCGCCTCAGCGTCGACCAGGCCGTGCGCGAGGCCGAGCGCGCGATGAAGCTGACCATCCCCTGCATCGCGCTGTTTCCCTACACCGATCCGTCCCTGCGCGACGAGGAAGGCTCGGAAGCCACCAACCCGAACAACCTGGTCTGCCAGGCCGTGCGCGCGATCAAGAAGGAGTTTCCGGAGATCGGTATCCTCTGCGACGTCGCGCTCGATCCCTTCACCAGCCACGGCCATGACGGCCTGATCTCCGACGGCAAGATCCTGAATGACGAGACGGTCGCCGTGCTGGTGCGTCAGGCCTTGGTGCAGGCCGAAGCCGGCTGCGACATCATCGCGCCCTCCGACATGATGGACGGCCGCGTCGCCGCGATCCGCGAGGGGCTGGACCGCGCCGGCCTGCTCGACGTGCAGATCATGGCCTATGCCGCGAAATACGCCTCCGCCTTCTATGGCCCGTTCCGCGACGCCATCGGCTCGGCCAAGACGCTCACCGGCGACAAGCGCACCTATCAGATGGATAGCGCCAACACCGATGAAGCGCTGCGCGAGGTCGAGCTCGACATCGCCGAGGGCGCCGACATGGTGATGGTGAAGCCCGGCATGCCCTATCTCGACGTGGTCCGCCGCGTGAAGGACACGTTTGCGATGCCGACCTTCGCCTATCAGGTCTCCGGCGAATACGCGATGATCGCCGCAGCCGCAAACAACGGCTGGCTCGACGGCGACCGTGCCATGATGGAAAGCCTGCTCGCCTTCAAACGCGCCGGCGCCGACGGTGTGTTGAGCTATTTTGCGCCGAAGGCAGCGGAGAAGCTGCGGGGCCAGACGTAAGCTGTCGTAGGGTGGGCCAAGCGAAGCGGGCCCACCGATTCATCCATCGTGTAAGTCGGCGGGCAATGGTGGGCACGGCGCAAGCGCGCCTTGGCCCACCCTAGAGGACCGCCCGATCCGCCGCCCCCGAATCGCCGGAATATTTCGGCTTGCTGCCGCCCGCGCGCCCTTGGCACGGGCATGGCCTGTTCCCATGTCCTGCGGGGGGGCTTCGCTGGGAGAACGGTCCATGTCGTACAACTCGGGCAATTCAGGAGGCTGGCGCGATGACGGCGCCATGCAACCGCATGCCTACGACCCTGACCTGCATCCGGAACTGTTCCGGGGCGTCGCGACGCGGCGGGTGTTCGCCTTCCTTATCGACATGGTCGTGATCTCGGTGCCGGTGATCCTCGGCTACATCTTCATCGCCTTGTTCGGCGTGGTCACCCTCGGCATCGGCTGGGCGCTGTTCTGGATCGCCTGGCCGGCCTCCGTGATCTGGGCTATCGTCTATTACGGCGCCAGCATCGGCGGTGCGTCCTCCGCCACGGTCGGCATGCGCCTGATGGACCTGGAGCTGCGCACCTGGTACGGCGCGCCCGGCTACTTCGTGCTCGGCGCCACCCATGCCGTGCTGTTCTGGGTGACGGTCTCGTTCCTGTCGCCGTTCGTGGTGCTGGTCGGCCTGTTCAACGGCCGCCGTCGCCTGCTGCACGATTTCGTGCTGGGAACGGTCGTGATCAACAATTCGGTTCGCATACCCACTCCGCAGGCGGCGCGGACGTGGTGAGCTAATCGATTGACCGGGGGCTTTTGGAGCGCGATGCTGATGCCTGTTTCGGAGGCCCACGACGTCCCTTGACCCAGCACTCGCGCGACACCCCCCAGTTTTACCTCACGGCGCCCTCGCCCTGCCCGTATTTGCCGGGCCGACATGAGCGCAAGGTGTTCACGCATCTGGTCGGGGACCGCGCCGGTGACCTCAACGACCTGCTCACCCATGGCGGTTTCCGCCGCAGCCAGTCGATCGCCTACCGTCCCGCCTGCGACCAGTGCCGGGCCTGCGTCTCGGTCCGGGTCATCGCCAACGAGTTCCGCCCCTCGCGCAACTTCCGCAAGGTGATGGCCCGCAACGCCGACATCATCGGCGAGCAGCGCAGCGCGGTGCCGACCTCCGAGCAATATTCGGTGTTCCGCGCCTATCTCGACGCCCGCCACCGCCACGGCGGGATGGCCGACATGACCGTGCTCGACTACGCCATGATGGTCGAGGACAGCCACGTCGAGACCCGCATCATCGAATACCGCAAGCGCGGCCCCGACAGCGGCATCACCGGCCGCGGCGAGGAGCTGATCGCAGTGGCGCTCACCGACGTTCTCAGCGACGGCCTGTCGATGGTCTATTCGTTCTTCGAGCCTGGCCAGGTCAGCCGCTCGATGGGCACCTTCATGATCCTCGACCATATCGCCCGTGCGCGACGGCAAGGGCTGCCTTACGTCTATCTCGGCTACTGGATCGAAGGCTCCAAGAAGATGGACTACAAGGCCCGCTTCCTGCCGCAGCAGCGCCTCGCCCCCTCAGGCTGGCTGCGCATCGACGCGCAGGGCGACACGGCGTCCGAGCCGCAGGATTAGTGAATGGCGAGTAGCGAATAGGAGAACGCCCCCACTCGCTACTCGCCATTCGCCACTCACCCAAAGAACGTATCTGCCAGCAACTTCAGATTCAAAATCACGATGATGCCCGCGACGATCCAGGCGACCGCGGCAACCGACATCGGGATCGCGAACTTGCCCATCTTGCGCCGATCCGAGACGAAGCGCACCAGCGGGATCACCGCGAAAGGCAGCTGCATCGACAGCACGACCTGGCTGAACACAAGCAAATCCGCGGTGCCGCGCTCACCGTAGATCGCGGTGACGATGATCACGGGAATGATGGCGATGCCGCGGGTCAAGAGGCGGCGCGCCCAGCTCGGCAGGCGCAGGTCGAGAAAGCCCTCCATCACGATCTGGCCAGCGAGCGTCGCGGTGACCGTCGAGTTGAGGCCCGAGGCGAGCAGCGCCACCGCGAACAGCGTCGAGGCGATGCCGAGGCCGAGCAGCGGCGACAGCAGTTCGAACGCCTGCTCAATCCCGGCCACGTCGGAGTGGCCGCTCTTGTGGAAGGTCGCAGCAGCGACGACAAGGATCGCGGCGTTGATGAACAGCGCCAGCATCAGCGCGATGGTCGAGTCCGTCGTCGCCCATTTGATCGCTTCGCGCCGGCCGGTGTCGTTGCGTTCATAAGCGCGCGTCTGCACGATCGAGGAGTGCAGGTAGAGATTGTGCGGCATCACGGTGGCGCCGATGATGCCGATCGCGATGTAGAGCATGTCGGAATTGGTGAAGATCTCGCTCTTGGGCACGAAGCCCCGCAAGACCTCTGCCACCGGCGGAGCCGCCGCCGCGATCTGCACCGCGAAGCAAACGGCGATCACCACCAGCAGCGCGATGACGAAAGCCTCCAGGAAGCGGAAGCCCCGGTTCATCAGCAGCAGCAGCAGGAAGGCGTCGAGGGCTGCAATCAATGCGCCGCCAATCAGGGGAATGCCGAACAGCAGCTTCAGCGCGATCGCCGTGCCGATCACCTCGGCGAGATCGCAGGCGATGATGGCCGCCTCGCAGGCGAGCCAGAGCAGGAAGTTCACCACCCGGGGATAGGAGGCGCGGCAGGCCTGCGCGAGATCGCGGTCGGTGACGATGCCGAGCCGAGCCGCCAGCGACTGGAGCAGGATCGCCATCAAGTTCGAGATCAGGATGACGGAGAGCAGCGTGTAGCCGAACTTCGACCCGCCGGCGAGATCGGTCGCCCAATTGCCGGGGTCCATATAGCCGACCGAGACGAGGTAGCCCGGCCCCACGAAGGCCAGCAACCGCCGCCACCACCGGCCGGCGGCCGGAATGGCGACTGTGGAATTGACCTCAGCGAGGCTCTTGGTGATGGGGGCGTCGGCGCGCCAGCCGGCGAGGTCGGGAGTCATGTGGGGTGATCGGGCATCCATATCGGCAGAATACCCAAGTTCATTCTTATTGCAACTCATTTGCAACTGCATCTAGCGGCGGGCATTCCCGCCGCCGACCGCGGAGATCGCCTCTTGTCGGGAAGCGGGTGGGTTTCGTGATCATCGAGGCCGAACATTGGCGCGAATTCGCCTCAGCAGGATATGCGCTATGTCAACGCCGTCTCGCCTCCCGGACACCTTCAACCGCCTCGCCTGGTCCAATCTCGCGGCGCAATCGGCCGAGCAGATTGCGCTCGCGGCAGCGCCCATCGTCGCCGTGCTGACGCTGGGGGTGGCCGAAGGCCAGACCGGCCTGCTGCAGACCGCGCTCACCCTGCCCTTCGTCCTGTTCGCCATCCCCGCCGGCGTGCTTGCAGACCGCATTTCCCGCCGCAGGCTGATGGCGAGCGCCGAGGCGCTGCGGGCGGTGGCGCTCGCGGCCGTCGTGCTGCTGCTCGCGCTGGGAGCCCTCAACCTGCCGCTGCTGGCCCTGCTCGGCTTCGCCGCCGTGTGCGGCACCGTGGTTTACAGCGTGGCCGCGCCGGCGCTGGTGCCCTCGCTGGTGAGTTCCAACCTGTTGCCGGCGGCGAATGCGCGCATCGAGCTGGCGCGCACCATCGCCTTCGCCAGCGGGCCTGCACTCGGCGGTGCGCTGGTTGGGTGGTGGGGCGCGAGCCCGGCGTTCGGCTTTGCCGCGGCGCTCTCCGCCATCGCGGTCGTGCTGCTCTCCGGCATCTACGAGCCCGCACGTGCGCCAGCGCCCCGGCGGCATCCGCTCCAAGAGATCCGCGAGGGCGCGGCCTTCGTGTTTCACCATCCGCTGCTGCGGCCGGTCTTCATCACCCAGTTCATCTTCAACACCGGCTGGTTCCTGCAAATTGCGGTGTTCGTGCCTTACGCCGTGCGCCATCTCGGTCTGAGCGCCGCCGGTGTCGGCACGGTGCTGACGATGTACGGCGTCGGCATGGTGATCGGCGCGCTCCTCGCCACGCGCGTGATGAAGCGCATCGCCTTTGGCACCGTGGTGGGGCTCGGCCCGGTCACGGGCTTCGTCGCCGCCTTGGTGATGGCGCTGACGGTGCTGGTCCCCTCGCCCTGGCTCGCGGGCTTGAGCTTCTTCCTGCTCGGCGTCGGCCCGATCCTGTGGGTGATCTCGACCACGACGCTGCGTCAGTCCGTGACGCCGCCGAGACTGCTCGGGCGCGTCTCCGCCATCAACATCATGAGCTACGGCGCCCGCCCGCTCGGTTCAGTGCTGGGCGCGCTCGTCGGCGGCCTCTGGAGCGCGGAGGCATGCCTCTATCTCGCCGCGGCGATATTCGGCGTGCAGGCGCTGGTGATCCTGCTGTCACCGGCAGTGGGACTGGACCGGCAGCCGGACATGGTGGGAGATGAGGTGGCGGCGCGGTGCTGACCACAAGTGCATTGCGAGGAGCGTAGCGACGACGCAATCCAGGGTCCCTCCGTTGAGGGACTCTGGATTGCTTCGCTGCGCTCGCAATGACGGCGCCTGTTGAGGCCGCGGAGACTAACCCGCCAGATAGCGCTCGTAGCTGCCCCTGACCGGCTCGCTCGCGTCGACTTCCGGATCGAGCGTGTAGAGATCCTGCGCGCGGCCGATGCCGCGCAGCGCGTAGCGGCCGGTGGAGACGAGGTAGCGGCGGCCGGCGGCATCTAGGCCCTTGTAGAATTCGGACGAGGCCAAGAGCTCGCGATCCACCGAGCGGCTCATCGAGGCGATGCGGCTGACCTCGTTGACGGTCGGGCCGACCACGGTGAAATCAAGCCGGTCCTCGCTGCCGATATTGCCGTAGAAGACCTCGCCGACATGCAGGCCGATATAGGCTGACGTGGTCGGACGGCCCTCCGCCGCCCGCCGTTCGTTCAGCGCAGCGACATTCTTGCGGAACAGGTGCTCGGCGCGGAGCGCGGCCCGCCGCGCATCCGCCATGTCCTCGCCCCAGAACATCGCGAGCACGCCGTCGCCGATCAGCTTCAGTACGTCGCCGCCGGCTTCGTGGATCGGATCGATCACGGCCTGCGCATAGTCGTTGAGGAACGGGATGATCTCGTCGGGACCGATGCTCTCGCTGATGCCGGTCGAGCCGCGCAGGTCCGAATACCAAAGCACGGCATTGATGCGCTCGGTGACGCCGCGCGAGATGCGCCCGCGCAGCACCTGCTCGGAGGCGTCGCGGCCGAGATAGACCCGGCCGAGCGTGCGCGCGATGTCGACCTGCTGCGCCGACTTGATCGCGAGCCCCAACACCGGAACCAGATCGCGCAGCGCTTCCAGCTCCAGTCCGGAGAACCCGCTCGCGCGGCGGGTGGTCCAGCAGGAATAGAGGCAATCCATCAGGCCGAGCGCCCCGTTCTCGCCGAAGCGGTGGACGAATGCGAGATAGTGCTTGTGGCCCTTCTCGGCGAGTTCGCCGATCTGCGAGAAATCCATCGACGGCGCATCGGCGAGATCGATCACCATCTCGTCGTGGCCATTCTCGAGCATGTGGAAGAACACCGAGCGGCGCCAGCTCTTGGCGGCGTCGCCGTCGGCGGTCGAGCCGTATTCGAAGGCATCGCTCTCGTTGCTGGGACGATCGCTCCAGCGGAAGCCGCGGCCTTCATAGATCGGATGCAGCGTGTCGATGACGACGAGGCCACGCGACAGTTCCAGCCCCTCGGCGCAGCAACGCTCGCAGAAGCCGCGGAGCAGTTCAATTTCAGGCAGGCCCGTGAGCCCCTGGCCGGTCAGCCAGTTCATCAGCGTAAGGCGCGAGGTCAATTGCATGCGCCATTATGGCGTGCATTCGTGACGAGCGGAAGGCGGATGTCTGCATACAACCCAAAGGCTCCCCGCCGGCAGCAGGTCGAATATGCCGCAGACGCGGTTGACGCGCTCTCGCCGCGAGCTGCAAATGCGCCGATGACACGGCCGATCAGAAATACGAGGACATGACCCAGCGCCAGCTCCCGATCATCCTGGCGCTCGGCACCACGCAGACCCTCGCCTGGGCCTCCAGTTATTATCTGCCGGCGCTGCTCGCCGACCCAATGGGACGCGAGCTCGGTGTCTCCTCCAACTGGATCTTCGGTGCGTTTTCGGCCGCGCTGGTGATCTCCGCAATGCTGGGCCCGCGCATTGGACGGCAGATCGATCTCGTCGGCGGCCGTCAGGTGCTGTCGGCGTCCAACGTGACCATTGCCGCCGGCCTCGTGCTGCTTGGCATCTCGCAGTCGGTGATGGTGATGGCGATCGCCTGGCTGGTGCTCGGCATCGGCATGGCAATGGGGCTCTACGATGCCGCCTTCGCCGCTTTGGGGCGCATCTACGGCACCGAGGCGCGCAGGCCGATCACCGGCATCACGCTGATGGCGGGCTTCGCCTCCACCGTCGGCTGGCCGCTCACCGCCTGGGGCCTGTCGCATATCGGCTGGCGCGAAACCTGTTTTGCCTGGGCCGCCGCCAATATCCTGATCGGCCTGCCGCTCAATTTCTTCATGCTGCCGGTCATCAAGGGCGCCAAGCAGGCGGCAGCCGCGGCCGCGAAGCCGCATGTGCCGCTCGACCGCACCATGATGTTGCTGGCCTTCATCTTCGCGGCGGTCTGGACTGTCACCGGCGCGATGGCCGCGCATTTCCCGCGCATCCTGGAAACGATGGGGGCAACGCCAGCCGAGGCGATCGCGGCCGGCGCATTGATCGGGCCGGCGCAAGTTGGTGCCCGCATGCTGGAGGCCGGCTTCCTCAGCCGCTTCCATCCGCTGTGGTCGACGCGGCTCGCCAGCCTCACCCACCCGCTCGGCGCCGTGACCGTCGCAATCTTTGGCGGCGCTGCGGCGAGCGCGTTCGCGTTGTTCCACGGCTCCGGCAACGGCATCCTGACGATCGCCCGCGGCACCCTGCCGCTGTCGATCTTCGGCCCGAAGGATTTCGGCTATCGCCTCGGCATCATCGGCGCGCCGGCACGGATGGCGCAGGCGGTGGCGCCGCTCGCCTTTGGCCTGCTCATCGACCTCATGGGCGCCAAGGTGCTGATCGTCTCATCCGCGCTCAGCCTCTCGGCGCTGGCCGCGCTGTTCCTGATCCGCGCCGGCCGGCGGCCGGATTGACCAGCACGCCGGCAATCCATTGCGCCGCCGTGAAGTGCTCGAGCGCTGCAAAGCTGCCTTTCGCCAACCCCGCCAGCACCAGTACGACGGCGCCCGCGCCCATGCCGACGGTGAGAAAACCGAGCGCGCTCGAGCGCTGCATCAGCGGTCGCGACAGCACGTTGTAGAACGCCATGCAGAACACCGCACCGGTCATGATCACTCGCCGCGCCATGCGCCCGGTGGGCTTTGCGCGAGGCCAGCCGCCAGCGCCGCCGACACGCCGAGCAGAAACGCGCAAGGCAACAGGCAGAGAAAGCCGATCCCCCAACGCAGGGCCGCGAGCAGGACGGGATCGGCGCCGCCGACGAGGTAGCGGGTGACGGCCGCGGCAGTCCCGCCGAAGCTGCTCGAGACAAGCGCGATCGTAACTCCGCCCCACTCGCCCACGACCTTCTCCTGTCACGGAGCTTTCGCGGGCCCTAGCATGATGCTGTTGCCACCCTTGTGGCAGCGGCCTCAGGGAAAGGTCAGTCGGTAAAACTCCGGCGCCATCCTCTGGCTGTCGCGCTGGGCGGTTGTCGTGGTTGATCCAGAGCTGCGCCTTCTCCTTGGCGAGCGTGTCTGCGATCTTCTGCATCGAGGCCGGCGGCGGCCGGAAGCTTGCCCCGACCGGATGCCCTTCCAGCTGGCGCGCTCTTCGCCCACATCACGGCGGATAGAGATCGCCATCACCTCGCTTCTCGTCCGGAGGGCTGGCTGGAGCATCGTGCACCGTCAACGGTCGCCGATCCGCAACCAATCGCGCCAGCTGCGGCGCGGCGGCGCTGGTACCGATGAGCCGAAACACCACGCCGCTTCGATTGCCCCCGGCACGTACACCCTGCAGAGCATCTGACTCGTCGCAGAACAGCGCATAGTCGGGACCAACTCGCCGTGGGAGCGGCCCGGTTCGTGCGGGGCCCGCCGACGAATAAGGCGACTTGCGTTTCGGCGCCGACAGAATGTAGCCGCCGGCCACGTGCACACCCGCGACGCTGTCCGTACCGATCCCGTTGAGGGTGCCCAGGCGAGAAACAAGCGAGCCGGTCTTGTCAAATTCCCCACCGGCATACGTGCAGCCGGCCTCGGCCGCGCGGCCCGCCTCCCATCCGGCGTCGATGAAGTACGAACGCTTCGCACCCGTGCGCATGTTCATGTTTGGATCGGTACGTGCCACATAGGCATGAACCTCGCTCCCCAACTCGATGCCCTCCACCTTGATCTTCCAATTCCCATGCTCGGGCACCATGCCGGCTCCCGCGATGGTGGGCTCGACCGCAATCAGCCACACCCTGTTGTCACCCCAGTCAACGGGGGCATACGCACCGGTATAGGGCGGAAGCGCCGGTGCAGCGGGCGGCGGGGGTGGGGGACCGGGAGGCGCTGGACCGGCAGTCGACGAGGAGCTACGACCGCCGGGCGAGGTGAGCGTAACAATGACATTGTCCGTGCAGTTCTTCTTCATCCAGACTTCGGCAAAGCAGAGCACGGTATTGTCGGGGGGAAGGCGCCACGTCCATTCGACATGGTCGGGCTCTGCCATGGTTTGCCTGACGAAATGGATGTGCCCATCGCTCAGATAGTTGTTGCCGGCAGGCAGGAAGACGTCGAGCTTTGGACTTACGGAAACGCCGTCATAGTGGGTGACAAGCTCCCTCAGCTTGCCCTCGAGCTCCGACGTGCCGTTGTGAGGTCCGGTTGTCGGCCCGTAGCTGACATTGATCACCACGTTCGTTGTGCCAGAATCGACAAATGACATGATGTAATCGACTGCATCGGCGACGTAACCCTTCAGCCAGACGCCGGTCGCGTCACGAAGGCAGCTCTCGGGAAACTGCACGAACACGATATCTGCTTCGCAAGCGGGATCGGTCAGGGGATCTCCGGGCTGCCAACTTGGCGGATCGCGGCGCGCGATGCGTGCCGAGAGCGGAATGCGTCCGGCGAGGACATCCATTACATGTGCACCATGCGAGGCCTGATGGTTGAGGGTCTTGAAACCTCCACGCGCGTAGCAGCCATCCTCGTCGATCGTGTTTGCCCTCTTGTGCAACTGGATCCAGTCGTTGAGCCCAACCACGCCGGATATGGAGTCTCGAAGGAACTCGAGGCCGTAATTGAAATCGAACGGCTTCTCGCCAAAGACGTCGGCACCTACCGGGATCGGGACTCGGCCTGCGTGCTCGTTCTGATCCCAGACACCGCGCACGCGTGTCCCGGATGCGACACCCGCGATCCTTTTGACAAACTGAGCGGCCGCGAACGGACAGCCATCGTCGATCACGCCGATGAGGAGAGGTGTCGGTGGTTGTTCGCTCGCGGACCTGTTGCGCTGCGCACCCTTTTGTATGGCCGTCGGCTTCAACGGGAGGGACAGCTCGACCCGGGATACGTTGTCGTCCCACGCCCGGAAACTGTCCTTCTCGACAGCCCTTATGTAAGCCCGCATGGTCAGATATCGCGAGTTCGGGCTGGTCAGCCCGAATTCGGCGCCGAAGTCACTAGGACTCATGGCTCTCACAAAATTATCGGCCAGCCCGACGTGCTTAAGCTCCACGAACAGGAATAGCTTGGACTCCTGCTTGTCGAAAAAATCGAAGTTCTTAAATTCGCTCGCGATTGCGTACCGGAGGTACGGGTCGAAGCATCTCGGCAATTCCTCGGCCATGGAATGCTCTCCACTTCGGTTGCAGGGACGTGTTTCCTACGGAAATCTTGTCGAAACTTCGTAGTAGGCCTTGTCCCATAGTTCCTTCATCAGGAGGGACTGCGTAACAGTCCCTCCTGTGGTTTCCGAATAGAACTTGTTGGCATTGAGCGCCTGGTCAGCATGGAAGGGATTGAAATCCGTGCGAGAGTTACTGTCGGCGTGGCTGGCGTTGAATTTGCGGCTCTTGGTTGCCGTGCTCCCGAGACAACGGCCGACGAAGTACTCGCCCAAGGCGATACCCAGCATCCGCCCTGCCATGCTGTCGACTGGAAAATGGACTCCGGCCACGACCCGATTGGTTGCGATTCGTGCGGCCTGCCGGTCGAGCTGCTCGACGATCTCCGGGAATCCGGATGTCGTCTTGTGCAGGCTCAATAGCCGTTTCAGCACGTAGGCTACCGCGTAAGCCTGCGTCGCATGTCCGCTCGGGAAACTTCCGTGTCCCGGCGTCGTGATCATCGGCTGAACCTGGGCGTTGTATTCCACGGGACGCGAGCACCCCAGCGCATGCTTGAAGCGCATTTCCACGTAAACGCAGAATTGCAGGACCATGTTGATGAGCTCGAATGTCCGCCTGGTCCTCTCGGGATGCAGGTAGACGATCGAGGACCAGAAGGCATACTGGGGATCGATCTGCGCCATGATTTCTGTGGCGCGTTCGTTGCGCAGCTCGGCCCAGCTCACGACCATCTCAATCTGGTCTTGAAACGTCGATTGGACCGGACGCCCTAACTCCGCAATCACGTATGCGGGCGAGCGAACCAGGAATGCGTTCGGATCGGCGCCCGACACCTGAAGGGTGATGCCCTGCAGCATCTCCCCGACCGCTGTGTAGGCGCGCACCCACGGCTCCCAGCGATCCAATTGGGCTGGGTCTTCGATCGCCGGCAAGGCCGGCGCGTAGTAGTAAAAATACGGAGAGGTCGGTCGCTCCGGAACAACGATTGTCCCTTCGCGAGCGTGGATGAGTGCATCCACCATGATGGGATTGGCCCAGACGTCGCCGAGCGTGCCAATTATCGCCCCACCGGCCCCTCCAGCGCCGCCCGCTCCGCCTGCACCTCCTGCCCCCCCTGCGCCGCCGGCTCCGCCAGCACCACCTGCACCGCCTGCTCCTCCCGCCCCGCCTAGTTGAGCCATTGCCTGCCTCCTTATGAAAACAAGTCGGTATGAGGTTAGTCAGCCTGTCGTCGGTAGTCCTGCCACTTCGAGGCAGCGAGCCCAGTGCCTGCCTGTTTCGAGATTCGCATTGGGGAGGCGCCCGATGTATCGATCTAGGGTCAAATGCGGCTCGAGCTCGCGCATCTTGCCCAAGGCTTCGCGGGCCTCCACGACCCGTCCTTGCGAAACGAGTGCGATAGCGAGGACCCGCCACGTAGACGGATGCATGCGATTGAGAATGAGAGATGAGCGCGCGAGCTCTTCCGCCTCGTCGTATCGATGCGCCGATAGAAGCGCCGTGGCGCCCAGGGACTCGAAATAATACCGCTGCGGATCGAGCGGGGAGAGTTTCAGAGCGCGCCGCGTTGCGTCCACGGCTGCCTCGCCGTCGCCTTTGAAGGCGTCGACGGTGCCCCGGTAGAGCCAGCCCAACGCGTGGCTGGGGTTGGCATCGACGGCCTGCTCGCACCGCTTTCGGGCAGCGTCCAGGTCCTTCAACATGTGACAATAGACGAAGCCTTCGGTCGCAAGCGCAAGCGCGTCGGACGGGTCACGGTCGAGCGCCGCGCGAGTGGCGCTCAAGGCCTCGGCGGCCTCGCGTTTGCGGTCCTCGGACCAGCCGCGCGTCATGCGCAGGATGTACCAGTTGGCGAGCCAGGCGCGCGGGGCAGCTATTCGGCCGTGGCGATTGATCAGTTCCTCCAGCACCGTCCGGGTCTGGAGAAACTCCTCCCTGCTCGACCGGTGCATCAGGCGGATGCTGCCAAGCAGCAGCGAGTAGCTTTCTAGCGTCGGTAACGGCTGGGTCAGGATATGCTCGACCTCGGCATCGAAGACCGACAGATGCACTGCAGCGGCGATGCGGTGAGCCAGTTCGCTCTCCGGCTGCAGCAGATCGCCGATATTGCCGCTCAGGCGGTCGGTCCAGACGACTTGATTGGTTCGCGCCGCGGACAGCTCCGCCGTCACCAGAATCCGGTCCGCATCGACCACATAGCTGCCGCTGAGAATGTAGGTGGCACCGAGATGCGCCGATACTTCCGCCACATCGCTGACCCTGCCGCGAAATATGTTGGTCGACAGACGCGAGATCACCTTGAGGTTCGCCGATCTGGAGAGGCACCAGATCACGCTGTCCGCGATCAGGTTACCAACGTCGAGATGCTCCTCCGCGTCCTTGCGCGCGTCGAAGGGGATGACGGCGATCGTCGGCTCCATGGGAGTTCCATAGTCTCGCCGAGCTGCGAGGCTTGGGTGTGGACTGGCCGGACCAACGCGGTAGGCGCGAACCGGCTTGTCAAAGTGCTTGAGGATACAGTCGCCCAAATCTTCGCACAGCGCATCCACTCCGTGCGTCAGCTCGTCGCGCGCCGCAGCGCTGCCAATCGTCTCCCCCGGACTGGCCAAGCTGGCAAGAGCTGTCGCCAGTTGCTCATGCGCGGCCTCGCTGGCGATGGTTTCACCGGGACCGGCAAGAGTTGCGAGCCGGGCTGCGAGGTTGATGCCGGTGCCATAGATGTCAGTGCCGTCACTCCAGGCGGTGGAGGAGTTGATCCCCGCACGAAGCTGGAAGTGTTGATCTTCAGGCCGCCCGGTGTTCTGAACGGCGATACTCCGGTGCATTTCGGCGGCGGCATTGACGGCATCACGCACGGATTCGAAGCGGGCCATGAGCCCGTCTCCGAGGCTCTTCACGAGGCCGCCGCGATAACGCGGCAGAATTTGGCCGGTGGCAAGTTGGACGAAGTCGGTCCATCGACGCACCGCGGACGCCTCATGCTCCCGCATCAGACGCACGGACTCGACGAGGTCGACCAAGAGGACCACGGTGTCCTGCTGCACGAGGCCCATTGCTCGTCTCTCCGAAGCCCGGCCTCCGCTGACCGGGCTCTCAGGTGAATGGCCCTTAAGGCCGGTACTGCTTCACTACCTTGATGTTGACCGGACCTTGCCCGGCAGTTGCGAACTCAGCGCACGCACGTCCTCATCGAGCGCACGTCAATCCATACTGCGCAGCTGGCCGCTCGGTTATGAACCAGATCACGATTTGCGAAACGCCCGGGTGGGTCGCAATCGCGACAACTCAAAATGAAAACGCAAACTTCTTCTCGTCCTGCGCGAAGTCACGTTCACTCACCGCTAATGCGGGCAGGTCTCGACCTCGACCGTGACGTGGCTGAGGCCCTTCAGCCCGGCGAGCCGCCGCTTGTAGACGGCCGGCTGCTTCGGCTTGTCCGACACCACCGAGAGCAGCACGGCACAATGGCCGGGGCCGACCTGCCAGAGATGCAGGTCGGTGACGCGATCCTCACCGACCTCCATGCGGGCGCGGATCACCCGCTCCAGCTTCTCGTCGGCGCGCACGTCGAGCAGCACCGCACCCGATGATTTGATCAGGCCGAATGCCCAGCTCGCGATCACGGCGCTGCCGATCAGACCCACCGCCGGGTCGGCCCAGACCCAGCCGGAATACATGGCCAGGCCGAGCGCTGCGATCGCCAGCACCGAGGTTGCGGCATCGGTCATGACATGGACATAGGCCGCGCGGAGGTTGTTGTCGTGCTGATGGTGGTGATGATCGCGCTCGTGGTCATGCTCGGCGTGGTCATCATGCGCATGGCCATGGCCGTGGTGATGATCGTGGCTGTCGCGCAGCAGCCACACGCTGGCGAGATTGACGCCCAAGCCGAGAGCAGCCACGGCCATGGCCTCGCCGTAGACGATCGGCACCGGATTGATCAAGCGCAGCACGCTCTCATAGGCGATCTCGACCGCGATCAGGCCGAGGATGATCGCGCTGGCGAAGGCGGCAAGATCGCCGAACTTGCCGGTGCCGAAGGTGAAATGCGCATTCCCCAGATGCCGCCGCGCGAAGCGATAGGCGAAGGCGGCAATGCCGAGCGCCGCCGCATGGGTGCCCATGTGCCAGCCGTCGGCGAGCAGCGCCATCGAACCGAACAGCGAGCCGGCGACGATCTCGCCGACCATCATGACCAGCGTCAGCACGACCACGAACCAGGTGCGGCGCTCGTTGTCGTCGTGCTTCTCGCCCAGGAAGGCGTGGTCATGGGTCCATTGTTCGATGGAATGGGAATGCATCGAATTCTCCAGAAGATTCAGCTCTGTTGGCCTCCAATATAGACGGCAGGCACCAATTTTCTAAGGACCAATCGTCCCGCGGATTGACAGTGCTTCTTAGTTTCGCTGTAATCTGCGCCATGGGGATTTGAGCGATCTCCCCACGAGGCGACAGGCCCAAGCATCGCGTCCCGTTTGGTTCTCGAGGACGCATCATGTCTACATTCACGACCATCTCATCCGACAAAATGGCACGGCTGATCGGCACGGCGAATGCGCCTGTTCTGATCGATGTGCGCACCGAGCAGGATTTCGCCGCCGACCGGCGGCTGATTCCCGGCTCCATCAAGCTCGGCCACGACAACGTGGCGGACTGGGGCGGCGCCTTCGCCGGCCGCCGCGCCGTAGTCTCCTGCCTCCGCGGCGAGAAGCTCGCGCAAGGCACCGCGGCCTGGTTACGCCAGCTCGGCGCGCAGGCCGAAACGCTGGAGGGCGGCTTCGAGGGCTGGAAGGCGGCCCAGCTGCCGCTGGTCGACGCCCGCAAGCTGCCGCCGCGGGATGCCAAGGGGCGCACCGTCTGGGTGACGCGGGCGCGGCCGAAGGTCGACCGCATCGCCTGCCCGTGGCTGATCCGCCGCTTCGTCGATCCGGACGCAGTGTTCCTCTATGTCGCGCCGTCCGAGGTGGTCGCCGTCGGCGAGCGGTTCGGCGCAGCGCCCTTCGACATCGAGAACGTGTTCTGGAGCCACCGCGGCGAGCTCTGCACCTTCGACGTGATGATCGAGGAGTTCGGCATCGCGACTCCGCCCCTGCTGCGCCTCGCGACGCTGGTGCGCGGCGCCGACACCGCGCGACCCGACCTCGCGCCGGAGGCGCCCGGCCTGCTCGCGGCCTCGCTCGGGCTGTCGCGCATGTATGACGACGACCTCGAGCAGCTCGAGGCCGGCATGCTGCTCTATGATGCCTTCTACCGCTGGTGCCGCGACGCCACCACCGAGACTCACAACTGGCCGACCAACAAGGTGAAGGCGTAATGGACGTTCGCGCCGATCAAGCGGGAGCTGGTGCCGGTCACGGCATCAGCTTCAACGAAGCTTTCCGCGTCTGGCTCCGTGTCGCCTGCCTGAGCTTTGGCGGGCCCGCGGGCCAGATCGCGGTGATGCACCGCATCCTGGTCGAGGAGAAGAAGTGGATCTCCGAAGGCCGTTTCCTGCACGCACTGAACTATTGCATGCTGCTGCCGGGACCTGAGGCGCAGCAGCTCGCGACCTATGTCGGCTGGCTTATGCATCGCACCGCCGGCGGGCTGATGGCGGGCGGGCTGTTCATCCTGCCCGGCATCATCGCCATCATGGGCCTCAGCTACATCTATGCCGCCTTCGGCAATGTCAGCTTCGTCGAGGCGCTGTTCTTCGGGCTCAAGGCGGCCGTGCTCGCCATCGTCGTCGAGGCGGTAGTGCGCGTCGGCAAGCGCGCGCTGAAGAACCGCATCATGATCGCGCTCGCGGCCGCGGCCTTCGTCGCGATCTTCTTCTTCGCGGTCCCCTTCCCGATCATCATCATCGCCGCCGGCCTCATCGGTTATGCCGGCGCCCGAAGCGGCCGTCCGGAATTCGCGCCGGCCGGTCACGCCCATGGCGGCGGCGCCGCGATCGACAGCATGCTCGGCGAGGCCGTGCCCGATCACGTCCGGCCCAACACGGCGCGCGCGATCCGCGTCGGTGCACTGTGGCTGGCGCTTTGGCTGGTGCCGGTGATCGCACTGCTGATGGCCCTGGGTCAGGCCAATGTGTTCAGCCAGATCGCGCTGTTCTTCTCGAAGATGGCGCTGGTTACGTTCGGCGGCGCCTATGCGGTGCTGGCCTATGTCGCCCAGCAGGCGGTCGAGCATTATCATTGGCTCAAGCCGCATGAGATGCTCGACGGTCTCGGCATGGCCGAGACCACGCCGGGCCCGCTGATCATGGTGCTGCAATTCGTGGGCTTCATGGCGGCCTATCGCGACCCTAGCGGCCTGTCGCCGATGCTCGCGGCCACGCTCGGCGGCCTGCTCGCGACCTGGGTCACCTTCACGCCCTGCTTCCTCTGGATCTTCGTCGGCGCGCCCTACATCGAGCGGCTGCGCGGCAACGCGGGCCTCGCCGGCGCGCTCAGCGCGATCACCGCCGCCGTGGTCGGCGTGATCCTCAACCTGTCGATTTGGTTCGCGCTGCACATCCTGTTCCGCGAGACCGTGCCGGTGCATGCGTTTCCGCTGAACTTCGACATGCCGGTGCTGAGGAGCGTCGACGTGCCGGCGCTGGTGCTGGCGATCGCGGCGGCCACCGCGATCTTCCGGTTCAAGCTCGGCATGCTGACGGTGCTGGCGGGCAGCTCCGCGGCGGGCGTGGCGTTGCGGATGGCCGGGGTGATCTGATGCCAGGGACGTGACTAATCGTGAGTCCAGGATGAGTTGGAACGCCGCGGCCGAACGCCACCTAGGCAGGGGGCGTTTGGAGAAACAGCGATGCGTTTCCTTCTGGTTTTCAGTTTTCTGATCACCTTGGTCGGCGCTGCCGACGCCGCACAGGCGCGTCATCCACACCGGCGGCACGCGATTGTCCATTCCGGTCAGGGTATGGCCCCGTCCGGTCCAGCTTCGGGCTTCGCCTACGCGCCGCCGCCGGAAACCTCAGCTTATCCTGGCGCCACTGAACGCGCCACTGAACCTTATTTCGGCGCTTCTCAAGGTTATGCGCCCGGCGAAAAGGAGCGGTTTCTTCGCAGTTTGTTCAGTCCGTAGGGCCCGTGCCACCCCTAGGCCTTGCGCTGTCGCGGCGAGGGCGTGGGAAAGCTGCTGAGTTGAATCCCGCAGCCTTCCCTTATTCACGTCAATAAGCGCCGACCTTTGTTAGCGTCGGGTTGGATCGTTTGTGCCGCCCGGACGGATGGTCTGAGGACCGCCCTGGCCGGAACCCGCGCCACTGCCGCCGCCGGCGCCTACGCTGGATCCCGTCGAACTGCCGGTACCTGCATCGCCCGCTCCCGTTCCACCCGCCGCGCCGCTCGTTCCGCCGCTGGTTCCTCCGGCCCCGGCGCTAGCGCCCGCACCCGCGCCGCCCGCTCCGCCTGCGCCGGCCCCGCCTCCGGCACCTCCGCCCGCCTGCGCATGGGCGAACCCGATCGAGGCGCCGGCAAGCAACGCACACATGGCTACTGAGAAGATTGTCTTTCGCATGGTTCAAACTCCGATTGACGATGACATGCCAATCGAAGCCGCGCGCAAACGTTCCTGATGATATTCGTCGGAGGCCTTCAACATCGCTAGGAACGATGTTGCGCAACGTTCAATTGATTCCAGTCCCGCGGCCACTCGACGTACCCTTCCGCGTAGCGCGCACGACTCATCACATGGCAGATCCTGGCCGCTGGCTATCGCATCATCATCCGCGCGATCGCTTCCCCGATCACCACCGTCGTGAAGTGCGTGTTGGCGCGGCAATCGGACGGCATGATCGAGGCGTCGGCGACGCGAAGGCCGCTGATCCCTTTCACGGTACCATCGGGGTTGACCACGCCATCGGGGTCGTTCCCGCCGCTCATGCGGCAGCTGCCGGCGGCATGCTGGATGTCGCCGGTCTCGCGGCGCAGCACCGCGTCGAGCTCGTGATCGGGCAGGCTGGCGGCCTGCGGCAGCGTCAAATCCGTGTCAGCGAGCCTGATCCAGTCGGCGATGCCTGACAGCGCCGGCTGCGACGTGATGACCGCGAGGCGTTTCACCGCATCGATCATGCGCAGCATGTCGCGCGGATCGGCCAGCATGTTCTCCTCGACGACCGGATCGATTGCAGGATCGGTCGAGGCCAGCTTGAGCGTCCCGCGCGAATAGGCGTTGAACAGCCCCGCGCCGATCGCTCCGGGGTTCCCGATGCCGCGATGATTGAAGGCGATCAGGATCATGTCGCGCTTGCCGCCATTGGCGAGGCCGGAGGAATAGGTCACGCAGCAATTGGTGTGGCGCGTATCCGGATCGGTGGGACGAAGCTCGTCCCGGAGCTGGATCGTGGCGCGAAACAGCGGATGGTCGAAGAAATGGCGGCCGACCGGCAGATCGCGCGTGACAGCAATCCCCATTGCCTTCAACTCCTCGGCCGGCCCGATGCCCGAGCGCAGCAGGATCGCCGGACTGTGGATGGCGCCGGCGCACAGCACGATCTGGCGGGCGCTGATCTCCTGGGTGCCCTGCCCCTCGACATGAACGCGGACACCGGTCGCCCGTCCGTCGCTGATCAGCACGCGATCGACCAGCGCATGCCCGCGGATCTCCAGGTTGGCGCGCCCGCGTGCGGGCTCGAGATAGCCCTCATTGGTGGTGATGCGGCGCAAGTCGCGGCTGTTGATGGGGTAGCACGCAACGCCCTCGCCGTCCGGACCATTGACGTCGGCGCACCAGGGATAGCCGCTCGCAAGTGCCGCATCGCGCAAGCCGCGGTCGATCGGACCCCACTTTTGCAAAGGCGCGCGGTAGACCGGCAGTGGCCCGCCGCGGCCGTGGTCCTCGACATCGCCGAATTCCAGATCGTCCTCGATCACCGAAAACAGCGGCATCACCTCTTTCGCCGACCAGCCGGTGCAGCCATTGGCCGCCCATTCGTCGAACGCATCGGCAACGCCGCGGATCGCGATCTGGCCGTTCATCATCGACGAGCCGCCGAGCCCCTTGCCGCGCCAGTAGAAGCGCGGCTCCTGCCCAGCGACGCGGCGCGTCAGAAGATCGGGCCATTGCCATTTCTCCTGGTACTCGCGCTTGTGGATGATCGGGATTGGATTCGGCGTCCTCACCTCCCAGGGCGCCTCGTCGGCGCGCCAATCGAGCCCCGCTTCGAGCAGCAGGACCCGCCGTGCGGGATCTTCGGAGAGCCGTGCGGCTACTGCGGCGCCGGCGGAGCCGCCGCCGACAACAATGACATCGTGCATCGCGCTACTTCTCAACGTTCCAGAACACCGGGATGGCGGACGGTATCAGACCGCGCAAAGTCGCGCGATAGGCGGCCGGCTGCGCGAACTGGCCCCACGGGATTCCGGGCGCCTGATCGTACATGACCGCCTGGATCTCGCCCGCGATCTTCTTCCGGTCCGCCTCGGCCGGCGCCTTGGCGAAGGCTTCCATCAGAGGGGTGATACGCGCATCGCATTGCCAGCCGGTGAAGTCGGCACAGTTGAAGGCGACCATGACATTGGTCAGCGGCGAGCCGAGATCAAAGCCGCCGGCGTGAACGCCATAGACGCTCCAGCCCTCCCTCTTGGCGCGGCGCGCCAGCACGCTCGCCCAGTCCATCACCTGCAGATCGACATTGAAGCCGGCCGCCTTCAGCCGCTCGGCGAGCACCTGCGCCGAAACGCGCGGGGCTTCGAGATCGTTGGCCTGCATCACGATGACGGGCTCGCCGGCATATTTGGTCGCCTTCAGTGCAGCCTTCGCCGCTTCGATCGAAGGCTTTGCGGCGGCTTCCGTGCCGGCCTTGCTCTCGTATGTGGTGCCGCAGGTGAAGTAGGTCGCGCAAGGCGTGGCGTATTTGGCGTCGAGCCCGAGCGCATCCAGCACTTCGCGCTGGTCGACCAGCTTCCACAGCACGCGGCGGATTTCCGGATCATCGAACGGCTTCGAGGCCGCGTTGAGACGGTAGGCGCCGGCGAACATGTTGCCGCCGGTGAAGTTGACGAGCTTGACGCGCGTGTTCTTCTCCAGCTGCGGCAGCAGATCGAACGGCGCGTACTGCATGAAATCGATTTCGCCGGCCTGCAGCGCAGAGGCGGCAGTCGCACCATCGGGAATGACGCGCACCTCGAGCGTATCGACATTGACGCGCTTGCCGCCAGCCAGGAAGTCCGCGGGCTCGGGACGCGGCACATAGTCGCCGAACTTCTTCAGGATCATGCGGTCGCCGGTGCGGTGGTCGGCCTTGCTGTAGACGAACGGGCCGGAGCCGACGATCTCGGTGATGCGCTGGTCGCCGGGCGTCTTCGCGATGCGCTCGGGCATCATGAAAGCGACCGGGCTGACGGGATTGCCGAGCGCGTCGATGACGAGGCCGGACGGCTCCTTCAGCGTCAGCACGAAGGTTTTCGCATCGACCGGCTCGAGCGAAGCCGTGATCGCGAAAATGCGGCGGCCGAGTGCGCTGCGGGTGCCCCAGCGACGCAGCGAGGCCACGCAATCGGCTGCCGTGACGGGCTGGCCGTCGTGCCATTTCAGGCCGTCGCGCAGCGTGAACGTATAGGTCAAGCCATCGGGCGAGACTTTCCAGTCCTGCACCATTTGCGGCTTGATGTCGCCCTTGGCATCCTTCGCAAACAGCGTGTCGAACACCATGTAGCCGAACGTGCGCGAAATATAGGCCGTGGAGAAATGCGGATCGAGCGTGACAATCTCCGCCTCGAGCACCGCGACGAGATTGCCCGCCGCATGCGCGGGCGCCGCCGCCAGCGCAAGGCCGACCAGCGCGGGAATGAAAGCCTTCAGTTTGAGCATTGGGGTGTTTTTGCCTTTTGACCAGCCGTTTGCGTTCAGCAGGAAAAAGCAATGTTCGTGCCCACACGTATGCGCTCATAGCTAGCTGCCACGCGTTTGCAGGATGCACATACTTACAGTTGGAGAGCGAGGCTGTCGCAGCTCGTCATTGCGAGCGCAGCGAAGCAATCCAGAGTCTTTCCGCGGTGGGATTCTGGATTGCTTCGCTGCGCTCGCAATGACAGTGGAGAAGCAGAGAGCACAACACGCGCTGTCGCCGCCCGGCTTGACCGGGCGACCCCGTATTCCAGAGACAGCTGATGGATACGGAGAAGCCGCGGCGTACTGGATGCCCCGCCCCCGTGCGCAATTGCGCACTAGGCGGGGGATGACAGCGTCGTTGTGGCGACAGTTGGGGCCAGTGCCCTACCCGATCACCGACCGAACTTGTTCGACTTCGGGAAACCCTTCGGCGGCAGGCGGCCGGCGTCGGCGCGGGTGCCCTGCCATTCCGCCAGCTCCTTCATGGTCGCGGAGAATTCGCGTCCTGCGGAATCCTTCCAGGTCAGGCCCGCCTTGGCGTCGAATACCGCAACGTCGGACAGGCCGCCGTCCTTGTATTTCTGCAGGCGCACTCCGCGGCCGCGGGCCATTTCCGGCACCTGGTCGAGCGGGAAGACCAGCATCTTGCGGTTCTCGCCGATGACGGCGACGGTGTCGCCCGTCACCTCGGTGATCGCGCGGGCCTCGTTCGGCATGTCCACGTTGAGGACCTGCTTGCCCTTCTTGGTGGTGCCAACGCAATCGTCCTCGTTGACCACAAAACCCTGGCCCTCGTGGCTGGCGACCAGGAATTTGCGGCCGCCCTTGTTGACGAACAGCGCGACGGGCGCGGCCTCCTGCTCGAGGTCGATGAACAATCGGATCGGCTCGCCATGGCCGCGGCCGCCCGGCAGCTTGGCGACGTCGAGCGAGTAGAACTTGCCGTTGGTGGCGAACAGCAGCAGCTTCGAGGTCGTCTCGGCGAAGAAGGCGAAGCCGAGCTTGTCGTCCTGCTTGAAGGCGAGGCCGGAGAGATCCTCGACATGCCCCTTCATGGTGCGGATCCAGCCCTTGTCGGAGACGACAACCGTCACCGGCTCGCGCTCGACGAAGGCCTCCTCGATCGCGGCGAGGTCGTGCTCGGGCGCATCCGCGAAGGTGGTGCGACGCTTGCCGAGCGGTGTCTTCGGTCCGAACATGTCGCGGACCTTGCCAACCTGCTCGCCGACCTTCTTCCACTGCTCGGCTTCCGAGGCGAGCACCGCGTTGATGCCCTTGAGCTCGGCGCGGAGGTTCTTGTCCTCGGTGCGGATCTCCATCTCCTCGAGCTTGCGCAAGGAGCGCAGGCGCATGTTGAGGATGGCTTCCGCCTGCACCTCGGTGAGCTTGAACGCCTTCATCAGCTCAGGCTTCGGCTCGTCCTCGGTGCGGATGATCCTGATCACCTTGTCGATGTTCAGGTATGCGATCAGGAAGCCGCCGAGCACTTCCAGCCGGTGCTCGATCTGCGCCTTGCGGTAGTTGCTGCGGCGGATCAGCACGTCGCGCAGATGGTCGAGCCATTCGCGCAAGCACTCCGCGAGCCCCACGACCTTGGGGATGCGCCCCTTGATCAGGACGTTGAGGTTCAGCGGAATCTTGTTTTCGAGCTCGGTGAGGCGGAACAGCGATTCCATCATCAGCGCCGGATCGACGTTCTTCGACTTCGGCTCGATCACGATGCGGACGTCTTCGGCCGATTCGTCCCTGATGTCGCCGACCAGCGGCAGCTTCTTCTGGTCCAGCAGCTCGGCGACCTTCTCGATCAGACGCGACTTCTGCACCAGGAACGGAATCTCTGTGACGACGACGGCCCAGGTGCCGCGTGCGCCCTCCTCCTGCGTCCACCGCGCTCGGACGCGGAACGAGCCGCGGCCGGTGGTGTAGGCTTCCGCAATCGCCTGCTTGGAATCGACGATGATGCCGCCGGTCGGGAAATCCGGGCCCTTGACCCACTTGAGCAGTGCCTTCGACTTTGCGTCGGGCTTCTCGATCAGGTGCAGCGCGGCATCGCACAGCTCGGCGGCGTTGTGCGGCGGGATCGAGGTCGCCATGCCGACCGCGATGCCCTGCGCGCCGTTGGCGAGCAGGTTCGGGAAGCCGCCCGGCAGCACGATGGGCTCTTTCGACTGGCCGTCGTAGTTGGCGCGGAATTCGACCCCGTCCTCGTCGATGCCCTCGAGCAGAAGCCGCGCGACGTCGGTCATGCGCGCTTCGGTGTAGCGGTAGGCGGCGGGGTTATCGCCGTCGATATTGCCGAAATTGCCCTGACCGTCGACCAGCGGATATCGCGAGGAGAAATCCTGCGCGAGGCGGACCATGGCGTCGTAGATCGCCTGGTCGCCGTGCGGATGGAACGAGCCCATCACGTCGCCGACGATCTTGGCCGACTTCTTGAAGGCCGTGCCGGGGTCGAGCCTGAGCAGGCGCATGCCGTAGAGGATGCGCCGGTGCACCGGCTTCAGGCCGTCGCGCGCGTCCGGCAGCGCACGGTGCATGATGGTGGAGAGGGCATAAGCGAGATAGCGCTCTTCCAGCGCCTCACGCAGCGGCACCTCGTGGATTTCAGCCGGTTCTTCAGGCGGAACGATTCGTTTTCCCATGCCGCCCGGTTAAACCGTGGAAGCGAATCGGGCAAGGATCGAATGGTTCCCTGTGGGCGACGTACTAGCCTGCCCAGCCGGCTGTGACGGTCTGGGTTGGGGCTGGACCAGGTGTTTGCGCAGGCGCCGGCGCATTGGTCAGGCAACGGCGGGCGGCCTCGATCTCGGCGTCGGTCGCGCCCCGCGACCGCGCCCATGTCTCTGCAGCGGCAGCGGAATATTTCGCCACATAGTACCGCACCACCGTGCACGAGGCCCGGCGAAACGCCCCGGGCTGCGGCTCGCCAGCCATGGCGTCGGGCGCGAGCGCAAGCAGCGTCGCGGACAAAGCGAATCCCTTGATCAACATTTGGGCTGTCCCCCCGATGTGGAACCTCAAGCCCCAAGTCCGCGTGGGCCGATTTCGTTCCAGGGAACTGAATGCTGCTGGGCAAGGCTGGGTAGCCATTACGTCATGGCGCCGGGATCGCCGCCCTCGCCTGCTGCCGCATCAGGGCGTTGATGAAGCCGGCCCGCGCATCGGAATGGCCCTGGCCGCGCGGCTCCAGCACGTGGCGGAGCAGGAACAGGCCGGTGAGCCGGAAGCCGTCCTGGAGATCCTGTTCGGTGAGATCGCCCGCGGTTTCGCCCTGGCGCAGGAACGGCGGCAGGCGCAACAGCCGGTCGCGCCACGGCTCGCCCGCGCTACGCGATACCGCGCCGCCTGATTTCGGCGAGACATAGATCAGGTCCGTAGTCTCGCCGGTCACTGCACAATTGTCCAGCGCCAGCCCAAAGCCCAGCTCGGCGAGCATCGCCAGCTCGAAATGGATCAGGTGCACGGCCGCGCTGCCGATGTCGTCGAAATCGTCGAGCGAATGCTCGAGCAGCGCAAAGATGTCCTCATGCGGATCGCGCTCCGGCAACAGCCGCGCGACGGAGGCGAGATGGGTGACTCCGTAGACGCCGTGGGACGATGCCAGCAGCGTTGCCGCGCGCAGCTTCAATCCCTCGATCGCATAGGTGCCCAGGTGCTCGTCGAGCCGCGCCCGCCACACCACACTGACGCTGTTCCCCGGCTGCAGCAGCGGCCGCATCCGCGAGCCGGCGCCACCGCGGACGAGGCCGAGATGCCGGCCATGCGCGCGCGTCAACAGCTCGACGATGGCGCTGGATTCGCCATGCCGCCGCACCCCCAGCACGATGCCTTCATCGGTCCATTCCATAGGGGAAGTGTAGCGGATTCCGGCGTTCAATCGTAGGGCGGATTAGCCGAAGGCGTAATCCGCCAATCGCCCGTGCACGTCAAAGGTGGATTACGCTTCGCTAATCCACCCTACGGCGCCTCACGCGTTGAACCAGTCCCGCGCGTCGCCGCTGAAGGAGAAATACAGGCCCATCGTCGTCAGCGCGCAGGAGACGATCTCGATGGCGCTGTCGAGCTCCAGGCCCTTCTCGCCGATGATCTGGCCGAGCGAGATCACCGACAACACGAGGGCCGCCGCCAGCACCCAGCGTGGCCAGTTCTTGCGATGATGCGCGGCCAGCCGGACGAAATAGAGCAGCAGGAGGATCATGCCGCCGGCGAGCAGCGTCCCGGTCATGATCATCTGCTCGGTCACCGCGGCATTGGGCGTGCGGTCCTGCACGGCGACCGAGACGGCGTCCAGCATCAACGATGCATAGAGCAGCGCTTCGAAGCGCTGGACGTTGGTGGGTAGGCTCATCGGATGCCGATCTTTTCTTGGTTATTCTTTTGGGAAGTCCAGGCCCATCTCGCGATAGCGATCGGGATCGTCGCCCCAGTTCTCGCGCACCTTGACGAACAGGAACAGGTGCACCGGCACGTCCAGAATCTGCATCAGCTCTTTCCGCGAGTCGGCGCCGATCGACTTGATGGTGGCGCCGCCCTTGCCGAGCACGATCTTGCGCTGGCTTTCGCGCTCGACGTAGATCGTCTGCTCGATCCGCACAGACTTGTCCTTGCGGTCCTCCCACTTGTCGGTCTCGACCGTGGACTGGTAGGGCAATTCCTGGTGCAGCTTCTGATAGATCTTCTCGCGGGTGATCTCGGCCGCCAGCTGCCGCATCGGCGCGTCCGACATCTGGTCCTCGGGGTAGAGGAACGGACCCGGCGGCACCATGTCCGCGAGCGTCTTGCGGATGTCGTCGACGCCATCGCCCGAGATCGCCGAAATCATGAACGTCCGCACGAAAGTCATGCGCTCGTTGGCCGCCTGCGCCAGCGCCAGCAGCTTCTCGCGTTGGACCAGGTCGACCTTGTTGATGACGAGGATCTTGTCGTGATTGACGCTGGCGGCCTTGGCGAGGATCGCCTCCGCCTCCTCGTCGATGCCCGTTTTGGCATCGAGCAGCACGCAGACCAGATCGGCATCATGCGCCCCGCTCCAGGCGGTCGAGACCATGGCGCGGTCGAGCCGGCGCTTGGGCGAGAAGATGCCGGGCGTGTCGACAAGGATAATTTGCGCGTTGTTCTCGATGACGATACCGCGGATCAGCGCGCGCGTGGTTTGCACCTTGCGCGAGACGATCGTGACCTTGGCGCCGACCAGCGCGTTGACCAGCGTCGACTTGCCGACATTCGGCGCGCCGATCAGCGCGACGAAGCCGCAGCGCGTCGCGCCGGGTGCCCCGCCGCTTGCTTCAACCGTCATTGCTGCCGCCGACGCCTTCGCGTTCGATCATCACTGAGGCTGCCACTTTCTCTGCCGCGCGCTTGCTGCCGCCGATACCCTCGGCGGGGGCCAGGCCCGGCAGATCGACGGCGACACGGAACTGCGGATCGTGATGCGGGCCGGTGCGCTCGACCTCGCGATAGACAGGCGTCGGCAGTCCCTTGCCTTGCGCCCATTCCTGCAGCACGGTCTTGGGATCGCGCAAGGGCCGGCGCGGCTTGTGCATCCGCTCGGTCCAGTTGCGCTTGACGAATTCGGCTGCCGCCGCATGGCCGCCGTCGAGGTAGATGGCGCCGATCACGGCCTCGCAGATGTCGCCGAGGATGGATTTGCGCAGGCGGGCATCGGCACTGGAGCCGACCGAGCCCAGCTTGATGTCGTCGACGAGACCGAGCGACTTGGCGACGTCCGCGCAGCTCTCCTTGCGCACGAGCTCGGCAAGCCGCTTGGACAGCTCGCCCTCATCGGCGTTCGGGAAGGCGTGATAGAGCATGTCGGAGACGACGAGCCCGAGCACGTGGTCGCCGAGGAATTCCAGCCGCTGATAGCTGTCGCCTCGCTTGCGCCCGGACTTCAGGGCCGAGACATGCGTGATCGCCTGCATCAGCATATTTGGATCGGCGAAGCTGTGGCCGATCCGCGCCTCGAGCGCCGCGTTGGCATTCGTGCCCTTGGCCTTGCTGCTCCGCGGCCGTTTCTTCTTGGCAGGCGCCTTCGCCGCAGCTTCGCCCTCGGGAGCGGCTTGCACCTCGGTCGGTTGGATCGCGATGTCCTTGGCTTCGTCTTTCATCGGACGATTTTGAAGAACCGATTCCAGCGCACCGCCCACGGCCAGCGCCAGAGCATCCAGGCGTGCTCGCCTTCAGCGATGGAGAAGAAGATCATCTGGGCGCGGCCGATCAAGTGCTCCTGCGGGACGTAGCCGACCTGGCCGAGAAAGCGGCTATCGGTGGAGTTGTCGCGGTTGTCACCCATCATGAAGAAGTGGCCGGCCGGGACGGTGTAGACGTTGGTGTTGTCCATGTAGCCGTTGTCGGCGCAGTCCAGCGTCTCATAGGACACGCCGTTCGGCAGCGTCTCCTTCCAGCGCTTCACCCGGGAGATGCCGCCGCCTTCCGAGCCGCAAGGGTCCTCGCCGACATATTCGCTCATGCGCTGCCGCTCGACGGGCGTATCGTTGATGTAGAGCAGCCCGTCCCGCATCTGGACACGGTCGCCGGGAAGGCCGATCACGCGCTTGATGTAGTCGGTGGAATCGTCCTTCGGCAGGCGAAACACGACGATGTCGCCACGAGCGGGGTCCGAGCCCCAGATCCGTCCCGAGAACAGTGGCGGCGAGAATGGAATCGAGTAATGGCTGTAGCCATAGGAATATTTCGAGACGAACAGATAGTCGCCGACCAGCAGCGTCGCCTTCATCGAGCCGGACGGGATGTTGAAAGGCTGAAACAGGAAGGTGCGGATCACGAGCGCGATCAGGAGAGCATGAATGACGACTCGGATCGTTTCGCCGACGCCGCTCTCAGTTTTCGTTCCCGAAGTCACGCTCATTGCTCTCTCAATTCCGGCCGGCGATCATAGAGCGCCCTCCTCCCGCGAACGGCCCACCGGTTCGCGGCGCAAGGAGATTGTCCTGATTCTGATAGTGAGGGCCAATTCCGGCGTAAAGCCGAATTCGCCCAGGCTGATTTGCGTTCGCGGACTTTTAGACGGTTGTCGGAGGCCACGCAATCAAGGATCGCATCAAAACTGATTAAGATATTGATTTATAAAGAAAATCACAAAACGCCCGAGCCGCGATCAAGGTTTCGGCAGCGGGACGGCGGAAATGACGACAAAAGCCTGCGCCAGCGGCCAGTCGTCGGTGATCGAAAGGTCGATCCGCGCCTCGAACCCCTCCGGTGTCAGGGCCTGGAGCCGGGCCAGCGCGCCGCCGGTCAGCTGCATAGTCGGCCGCCCGCCCGGCAGGTTGACCACCCCCATGTCGCGCCACCAGACGCCGCGCCTGATGCCGGTGCCGAGTGCCTTGGAGCAGGCCTCCTTGGCGGCGAAGCGCTTGGCGTAGGTCGCCACCACCATCTTCTCGTTCTTGGCGCGCCGTTCCGCCTTGGCCCGCTCGGCCGCGGTGAAGATGCGGTCGAGAAAACGCTCGCCGTGGCGCTCGATCACCTTGGCGACGCGGGTGATGTCGATCAGGTCGGAGCCGATGCCGATGATCATGCCCGGCTCCGGCCACGATCCATCGCCGCGCGCATGCTGCGCACGGTCTCGGCCAGCCCCACGAACAGCGCCTCGCCGATCATGTAATAGCCGATGTTCAGCTCCATGATTTCGGGCAAGCTCGCGATCTTCTCCGCCGTCGCATAGTCCAGCCCGTGGCCGGCGTGAACCTCGAGTCCCGCGTCCTTCGCCAGCTTCACCCCGGCCACGATCCGCTGCCATTCAGCCTCGGCCTTGTCGGTGTGGCCATCGACGACGGCATCGCACCAGGCACCGGTGTGGATCTCGATCACAGGGGCGCGCAGCCGTGCCGCCATCTCGATCTGGGCGGCATCGGCCGCAATGAACAGCGAGACGCGGATGCCGGCCTCGCTCAGCCGCGCGATATAGGGCGCGAGCGCGCTGCGCTGGCCGACCACGTCCAACCCGCCTTCGGTCGTTACCTCCTGGCGCCGCTCCGGCACCAGGCACACCGCGTGCGGCTTGGTGGCGAGCGAGATCCGCATCATGTCGTCCGTCGCGGCCATCTCGAAATTGAGCGGCTTGGAGATCTCCGCCTTCAGGCGCGCCATGTCCTCGTCGCGGATGTGCCGGCGGTCCTCGCGCAAATGTGCGGTGATGCCGTCGGCGCCGGCCTCGATCGCGAGCAGCGCGGCGCGCACCGGATCGGGATGGCGGCCGCCGCGCGCGTTACGCACGGTTGCGACGTGATCGATATTGACGCCGAGGCGGAGCGGAGGTGCGGGCATTTCAGAACTCGCGAAATCAGAGGGAACGGCGCATGCGAGATGCGCCTATCCATTAACACGTTCGACTTTGGCGACGACCGCCTTCGCGCGCAGCTGGGCCAGGATCGCGCTGAGGTGCTTCAAGTCGTAGACTTCGAGATCGATCGTCGTCTCCGTGAAATCGGGCGAGCGGCGCTGCATGCTGATGTTGTCGATGTTGCCGTCGTGCTCGGCGATCACGGTCGCGATCTGCGCCAGCGCGCCGGGCTCATTGACGTTCTCGACCTTGATGCGGGCCGGGAAGCGTTGCGGCGCGGAATCCTCGATGTCCCAGCGGACGTCGAGCCAGCGCTCCGGCTCCTCCTCGAAATCCTTCAGGGCCGGCGCCTGGATCGGATAGATCGTGATGCCCTCGCCCGGCGTGACGATGCCGACAATGCGATCGCCGGGGACGGCGCCGCCGTTCGGCGCGAACTTCACCGGAAGGTCGGAATTGATGCCGCGGATCGGGATCGCGACCGGGCTGCGCGACTGTTCGGAGACCCCCTTCTCCTTGAGCTTGGCGGCAAGACCCTTCTTGACGCCGTAGCGCGCGATGCGCTCCTCCTTGTAATCCGGGTACATCGCACGCGCGACATGGGAGGCCTTGATCTCGCCGCGCCCGACCGCCGCCATGACGTCCTCGATCGAGGTGCGCGCGAGCCGCGGCAGCGCGCCCTTGAGTTTGTCATCGGCGTATTCGATCTTGGCGCGCTCGAACAGGCGCTCGACGATGCGCCGGCCGAGCCCGACATATTGGTCGCGCACCGCGGTGCGCGTGGCGCGGCGGATCGCGGCACGCGCCTTGCCGGTGACGGCGAGCGTTTCCCAGGCCGAGGGCGGCGCGGACTGCGCCTCCGAGGTCAGCACCTCGACCTCGTCGCCGTTCTGAAGCTCCGAGGACAGCGGCGCGAATTTGCCGTTGATCTTGCAGCCCACCGCGCTGTTGCCGACGTCGGTATGCACCGCATAGGCGAAGTCGATCACGTTGGCATGGCGCGGCAGCGCGATCAGCTTGCCCTTCGGGGTGAAGCAGAACACCTGGTCGTGGAACAGCTCGAGCTTGGTGTGCTCGAGGAATTCCTCCGGGTTCGCGCTTTCCGAGAGGATGCCGATGGTGTGGCGCAGCCAGGCGAACGCGTTGGACTCGCGCTTGAGGAATTCGGTCGGCGAACCCACGCCCTCCTTGTAGAAAACGTGCGCGGCGATGCCGCGCTCGGCGATCTGGTCCATCGCCTCGGTGCGGATCTGCAGCTCGACGCGCTGGTTGCCGGGGCCGATCACCGTGGTGTGGATCGAGCGGTAGTCGTTCTGCTTCGGCGTCGAGATATAGTCCTTGAAACGTCCGGGCACGACCGGCCAGGTGGTGTGGACGATCCCGAGCGCGCGATAGCAGGCCTCGACGTCGCTGACGACGAGGCGGAAGCCGAAGATGTCGGACAATTGCTCGAAGCCGACCGACTTGCGCTCCATCTTGGTCCAGATCGAGAACGGCTTCTTGCGCCGGCCATAGACCCGCGCCCCTAAGCCCCGGTGGCGCAGATTGTTGGAGAGCTGGTCCTCGATCTCGCCGATCAGGTTGCGGTTGCGCTCAGCCAGCGCGTCGAGCCGCTGCATCACCACCGAATAGGCTTCGGGATCGAGGGTGCGGAAGGACAGATCCTCCAGCTCCTCGCGCATTTCCTGCATGCCCATGCGCCCCGCCAGCGGCGCATAGATGTCGAGCGTCTCCTCGGCGATGCGCCGGCGCGATTCCGTCGGCACGAAGTCCAGCGTGCGCATGTTGTGCAGACGGTCGGCGAGCTTGACCAAAAGCACGCGGACGTCGTCGGCAATGGCCAGCAACAATTTGCGCAGATTCTCGGCCTGCTTAGCCTCCCGCGACACCAGCTCCAGCCGCTTCAGCTTGGTCAGGCCATCGACCAGCGCGCCGATCTCCGAGCCGAAGATCTGATCGATCTCGGCCCGCGTCGCCTCGGTGTCCTCGATCGTGTCGTGCAGCAGCGCGGCCACGATGGTGGCGTCGTCGAGCTTGAGGTCGGTGAGAATCGCAGCCACCTCGAGCGGATGCGAGAAATACGGATCGCCCGAGGCGCGGGTCTGCGAGCCGTGGGCCTTCATGGCGTAGACGTAGGCACGGTTCAGCAGGTCTTCGTTGGTGTTGGGATTGTAGGACCTGACGCGCTCGACGAGGTCATATTGACGCATCATCCGGGCGCGAGGCCTGGCGGGGCGCGCGACCGGCGCAGTCGGGGCCACGGCAACCGATTCGGTTGCGGCCTGCATCTGCGTGGATCTGCGGCGCCGATATACCATGCCGTCCTGCCTTCAAACGGGCTTGAGCCGGCCCGCTGCATACATCCTAACTCCGATCGCGCTCGTGTCCGATCAATTCAGTGACAGGGCCAAGCACCGACCGCAGCGCTATGGTAACCACGAAAAGGCCAACAAAAGCAAAGGCCCGAACGATCGTTCGGGCCTTTGATATGATCACAAGAAGAAGATGATCGCGATGGAGGAATTACTCGTCTTCCTCGGGCTGCTCCTCGGGAGGCGCGAGGCCTTCCAGGCCCTTCAGCAGCTCCTCCTCGGTCATGCGCTCCACGGCGACCTCGGTGTCGTCGGCATCGACGCTTGCCCCCGCGGAACCGATCAGCGGCACTGTATCCGGCTCGGGCTCGTCCACCTCGACGAACTTCTGCAACGAGTGGACCAGCTCCTCGCGGAGGTCCTCCGGCGAGATCGTCGTCTCGGCAATTTCACGCAAAGACACAACAGGGTTCTTGTCGTTATCGCGGTCAACCGTTAGTTGTGAACCGGATGAAATCATGCGGGCACGGTGGGCGGCCAGCAGGACCAAGTCAAACCGGTTGTCGACCTTGTCGATACAATCTTCTACGGTGACGCGAGCCATGGACTGTCGCTCCGTTGTGGGTGGGACGAAATATGTGGATGATTAGGGCTAGTTATAGGGGCCGGGACGGTTTCGCAAGACCATTTTGTGATTTGGCCTCGCCAAACCGCTCTGCTACCCCCACATTGGGGCTGGGACGGGTGGTTTTCCGGGCTGCCGTTGGGGGCGGCCCCGGGGTGTATGCAAGTCCGCCATAACTATACCTTGATTGCCCCGACTTCTCCGGATTTGCGGTTTCGACGGGTTTCTGCGGCACTCTAGAACTGCGCGGCCTGTTGTCGCCGCGCCAACAAAAAACGATCAATCACGAACGCTACGCGAGCAAACTGAATGTCACCTTCTCCTACCAACAAGATCGCGCTCTTCATCGACGGGGCCAATCTCTACGCGACGGCGAAAACCCTCGGCTTCGACATCGACTACAAGCGCCTGCTGAAGGAGTTTCAGAGCCGCGGGACGTTATTGCGGGCGTTCTATTACACCGCCATCATCGAGGACCAGGAATACTCCTCGATCCGCCCGCTGATCGACTGGCTGGACTACAACGGCTACACGGTCGTCACCAAGGCGACCAAGGAATTCATCGACGCCTCCGGGCGCCGCAAGGTGAAGGGCAACATGGACATCGAGCTCGCCGTCGACGCCATGGAGCTCGCCGAGCACATCGACCAGATGGTGCTGTTCTCGGGTGACGGCGACTTCCGCTCCCTGGTCGAGGCCGTCCAGCGCCGCGGCGTGCGGGTCACGGTGGTCTCCACCATCGCCAGCCAGCCGCCGATGATCGCCGACGAGCTGCGCCGCCAGGCCGACGTCTTCACCGACCTCGTCGAGCTGCAATCCAAGCTCGGCCGCGATCCGTCCGAGCGCCCCGCCCCGCGTGACCGCGGCGAGCGTGGTGAACGCCACCACGCCCCGCAATTCCTCCAGCGCGCGACCACGACGGCGCCGAGGGGCGATGACGACTTCGAGGAGTGAGGCGGCCCGGTCAAGCCGCCAGCCTCTCACAATCGTTCCCGACCGTGACTGCCCGCTCTGCCCGCGCCTGGTCGCCTTCCGCGAGGCGAACCGCGCGCGCGAGCCCTCGTGGCACAATGCGCCGGTTGCGCCCTTCGGCGACATCAAGGCCCGCCTCCTGATCGTGGGCCTCGCCCCGGGAATGCAGGGCGCCAACCGCACGGGGCGGCCGTTCACGGGCGATTATGCCGGCGACCTGCTCTATGCCACGCTGATCGAATACGGCTTTGCGAGGGGCACCTATCAGGCGCGTCCCGACGACGGCCTGAAACTCGTCGACTGCCGGATCGCCAATGCCGTGCATTGCGTGCCGCCGCAGAACAAGCCGCTGCCGATCGAGATCAACACCTGCCGCCAGTTTCTCGTGGCCAATCTGGCGACGATGCCGAAGCTGCGCGCGATCGTCGCGCTCGGGCGAATTGCGCACGACAGCGTGCTCAAGCCGCTGAATTTGAAGGCCTCGCAAGCCCCCTTCGGCCACGGCGCGGTGCATCAGGCCGGCGCGTTCAGGCTCTACGACAGCTATCACTGCTCCCGCTACAACACGAACACCGGCGTGCTGACGCCAGACATGTTCAGATCCGTGTTCGCGAAGGTGAAGGCGGATCTCGATTAGCTAGAGCATGATCCGGAAAAGTGCGTAGCGGTTTTCTGAAAAGATCATGCTCAAACAATAAGCTAAAGCGCGATGACGATTCATCCTAATCGCATCGCTCCTTATTGACGGAATTTGCCTTGAGCCAGGCCAGCACGTCGCCGGCGTTCCGGTCGGGCGGAAACACCGGATAGAACACGTGCGTGATCCTGGCGTCGTCGATAACAAGCGCGAGGCGCTTGATCAGCGTCAGGCCCGCGACCTCCATGGTCGGCAAGTTCAAGGCGCGCGTCAGCGCCAGCTTCTCGTCCGAAAGCACCGGGAACGGCAGATGCAGGCGCGACGCCATCTCGATCTGATAGTCGTTGCTCTGGGTCGAGAGGCCGAACACATGCGCGGCGCCGGCGGCCTTCAGCTCGGCGTAGAGATCGCGAAAGGCGCAGGTCTGGGGCGTGCAGCCGCGCGCTCCGGGGATCATGTCCCAATCGTCGACCAGCGCGATCTTGCCGGGCTCGCCGGTGCGGGGATAGGCGAACACCACGGTGCGGCCGCGCAAAGCCGACAGGGTGACCGATGTGTCGTCGGTCGCGAGCAGGCCAATCGGCGGCAACGTCATGCCTTCGAGATGCGCGGCGGCGCCATCGTCGGAAGGCGCGGGAATCTGGCTCCAGTCGACCTCGAGCAGGTTCCGTTGATTCATCTCGTCATCCCCTCGCCCGCAGCAGCCTGCCCTTCTCCCGGCTCCAGTCGCGCTTCTTCTCGGACTCGCGCTTGTCGTGCAGCTTCTTGCCCTTCGCAACCGCCAGCTGCAGCTTGGCCCGGCCGCGCTCGTTGAAGTAAAGCTTGAGCGGGATCAGCGTCATGCCCTCGCGGTCGACCGCGCCGATCAGCTTGTTGATCTGCCGGCGGTGGAGCAGCAGCTTTCGCGGCCGCTTGGGCTCGTGGTTGAAGCGGTTGCCCTGCAGGTATTCGGGAATGGTGGCGTTGATCAGCCAGATCTCGCCGTTCTTGGAATCGGCATAGGATTCCGCGATCGTGCTCTTGCCGTTGCGGATCGACTTGACCTCAGTGCCGGTCAGCGCAATGCCCGCCTCGATCGTGTCCTCGATGGCGTAGTTGAAACGCGCCTTGCGATTTTCCGCCATCACCTTGATCGGACGTTCGTTCTTATCGGCCATGACGGGCAAACCTGATCGAGATGCGCTCGGATTCTAACAGTTCGGATGAAGTGGGCGCGTCACTTCTTGAGGAGATCGCGGATCTCGGTCAGCAGCTCGACCTCGGCCGACGGCTTTGGCGGAGCGGCGGGCGCCGCCTCCTCCTTGCGCTTCAGCGTGTTCATGGCGCGGATCACCAGGAACAGCACGAAGGCGACGATGATGAAGTTGATCGTCAGCGTCAGGAAGCTGCCGTAAGCAAGTACTGCGCCTTGCTTTTTGGCATCCGCCAAGTTGGTTGCGGTGACCGCCTTCGACAAGGGGATGAAGTAGTTCGAGAAGTCGAGGCCACCGGTGACCGCGCCGATGATCGGCATGATGACGTCACCGACCAGCGAGGTGACGATGCCGCCGAAGGCCGCGCCGATGATGACGCCGACCGCGAGATCGACGACGTTGCCCTTCATGGCGAACTCGCGGAACTCCTTGAGCATCCGCGCGCCCTTTTCCTCCACGCTCATGAAAGGCTCCCCCGAACGGCTAATGCGTCAGTTGACCAGACCGGCGTGAACCATCGCGCTGCGCACGGCAACCCGCGTCGGCTCGGACACCGGAACCATCGGCAGCCGCAGCGTCTCGTCCAGCTTGCCGAGCAGCGACATCGCGTACTTGATCGGCGCCGGATTGCTCTCGATGAAGAGGTTGTTGTGCAGCGGCATCAGCTTGTCGTGGATCGCGAGCGCCGCCTTGGTGTCGCCCTTCTGCCAGGCGGCGTGGAACTCCGAGCACAGGCGCGGCGCGACGTTCGAGGTCACCGAGATGCAGCCATGGCCGCCATGGGCCATGTAGCCGATGATGGTGGCGTCCTCGCCCGAGAGCTGGTTGAAGTCCTCGCCCATCGCCGCGCGCTGCTGCGACACGCGGACCATGCTGGCGGTGGCGTCCTTGACCCCGGCGATGTTCTTCAGCTCCCACAGCCGCTTCATGGTGTCGACCGACATGTCGATCACCGAGCGCGGTGGGATGTTGTAGATGATGATCGGAATGCCGATCGCATCGTTGATCGCCTTGAAGTGCTGGTACATGCCTTCTTGCGTCGGCTTGTTGTAATAGGGCGTGACGATCAGCACGGCGTCCGCGCCCGCCTTTTCGGCGTGCTGGGAGAGCTCGATCGCCTCCTTGGTCGAGTTGGAGCCGGCGCCGGCGATGACGGGCACGCGGCCCTTGGCTTCAGCGATGCACCATTCCACGACCTTCTTGTGCTCGTCATGGCTGAGCGTCGGGCTCTCGCCGGTGGTGCCGACCGGAACGAGGCCATTGGTGCCCTCGGAGATCTGCCAATTGACCAGGGAGCGGAATGCCGCCTCGTCGAGCGAGCCGTTCTTGAACGGGGTGACCAAGGCGGTGAACGACCCTCGGAATTTCGTCTTGGCTGCCATGGACTTCCTCCGTACGCGGCGATCTCTTGAGCAAGCCCCCTTCATATCGGGTCTATCCGGCCGGTAAAAGACCCGGGGTCGGTGCCAGGCTGGGTTTAGGCCGCGATTTTGCCGCGGTGCTGGTGCAAATCGGCCCGAGGTAAGCGGCTGTTGGTATTTTCTCCGCATATTCAAGCAAATTCAGCTAGGTCTTGAGCCACTTCACTGATTCGGGGCGACGAAACGCCGTGACCTCCTTTGCATCTGCCGCGTGGCGATCCCTGAGTATGGCATTGTGCCTGACGGCCGGGCTGTCGATGGACTGCGCCGCGTTCGCCAAGTCCAACGAGACGGCCGCGGAGACCAAGGATCCCGCCAAGCCAGCAGCCAAGGACGCCTCGAATGGCCCGGCCAAAGGATCAACCAAGGAAACGGCGAAGGATACAGCCAAGGGAACCGGCAAGGACGCCGCGAAGGCCGCAAAGGGTACGCTCGGCACCCCCGCCAAGGACGCCGCGAAGAAGCCGGATGCCGGCAAGAACGCCAGCAAGGAACCGGCGAAGGACAAGCCCAAAGACAAATCCAAGCCTGCGGCCACCGCTCCTGCTGCCACGACCCCTGCAGCTGCACCTAAGGCAGCGCCGACTGCGAGCGGCTCGCCGCCCAAGGCAGCCCCCGCCCCGGCCGTGACTGCCACCGTCAAACCGACTGCGCCGGCCCCGGCCAGACCGGCCGCAGCTCCCATACTGGCGCCTGCAACGCGCCAGCATGCAGCGCCGCGCAAGCCGGTCATCCCGGCCGCCGTGGCTGCGACGTCGTCGACGTCGCAGGCTGACAAGGACACCCTGGAGAGCGTCATCGAGCTCGTGCGCAAGCGCAAGGCCGGCGACGCCACCAATGCCGCGGCCGGCATCTCCGATCCGGTCGCGCGAAAGCTCGCCGAATGGATCATCCTGCGCAGCGAGGACAACGGCGCGACCGTGGAACGCTATCGCGCCTTCCTCTCAGCCAATCCGAGCTGGCCATCGCAGACCTTCCTGCGCCGGCGCCTCGAGGCCGCGATGTGGGACGACAGGCGCGACGAGTCGGTCGCGTGGTCGTGGTTCGAGAACGAATCGCCGATCTCCGCCAAGGGACGCTTCACGCTGGCCAGGGCGATGCTGGCGCGCGGCGACCGCGCCAATGCCGAGCGGCTGGTGCGCGACGCCTGGCGCGCCGATCCGATGTCGGAGGACACCGAGAACAACGCGCTCGACCAGTTCGGCGCCCTGCTCACGCCAGGCGACCAGAAAGCGCGGATGGACAACCTGCTCTACGGCAGCGAGAACGAGGCCGCGCTACGCGCCGCCAAGCGTCTCGGCGCCGGCTATGTCGCGCTCGCCAAGGCCCGCATCGCCGCGGTCAAGAAAGCGCCGAACGCGCGGGCGCTGCTCGATGCCGTGCCGCGCGAGCTGCACGGCGATCCAGGCTTCATCTTCAGCAAGATCCAGCTGCTGCGCCGCGAGGAGAAGTTCACTGAAGCCGCCCAGCTGATGCTGTCGGCGCCGAAGGATCCGGGTCGCCTCCACAATCTCGACGAATGGTGGATCGAGCGGCGCCTCCTGGCGCGCAAGATGATCGACACCGAGGAATTCCGCAGCGCCTATCTGATCGCGCGCGACGCCGCCCTGCCCTCGCGCGACATCTACAAGACCGAGCAGGAGTTCACCGCCGGCTGGATCGCGCTGCGCTTCCTCAACGATCCCGCGACCGCCGCCCAGCATTTTGCTCGCATCGGCGTCGGCAGCGTCAATCCCACCGCGCTGGCGCGTGCCGGCTATTGGCAGGGCCGCGCTGCCGAGGCGATGGGCCGCCAGCAGGAGGCACGCAATGCCTATGCGCGGGCGGCCGAGCAATCGACCAGCTATTACGGCCAGCTCGCGCGCGCAAAGCTCGGCCTGCCGCAGATCGAGCTCAACAGCCAGCCGCGCGGTCGCGGCGCCGAGCGGCTCGAGATCGTGCGCGCCGCGCAACTGCTCTACGAGCTGGACGAGCGCGAGTTCGCGATACCGCTGCTCGCCGACATGGGCGAGAACGGCGATCCCGAGGCGCTCGCGGGCCTCGGCGAGCTCACCCAGCGCTACAGCGACGCGCGCGGCATGCTGCTGCTCGGCAAGGCCGCGCTCAACCGCGGCCTCCCGTTCGACTTCTACGCCTACCCCGTCAACGGCATCCCTCAGTTCACGCCGATCGGCCCCGAGGTCGAACGCAGCATCATCTATGCGATTGCGCGGCAGGAGAGCGCGTTCAACCCGTCGGTGGTCTCGCCGGCGCAGGCCTACGGGCTGATGCAGGTGACGCCGGATGCCGCCCGCTACGTCTGCAAGCGCCACGGCGCAACCTACGACCTCGCGCGGCTGAAGAACGACTCCGTCTACAACGCCACGCTCGGCTCGGCCGAGCTCGGCGGACTGCTCGAGGATTATCGCGGCTCCTACATCATGACGTTCGCCGCCTACAATGCCGGCCGCGGCAGCGTGAAGAAGTGGGTCGAGCGTTACGGCGATCCGCGCGACCCCAAGGTCGACGCGGTCGACTGGGTCGAGCTGATTCCGTTCTCCGAGACGCGCAACTATGTGCAGCGGATCATGGAAAACCTTCAAGTCTACCGCGCCCGTTTCGGCGGCGGCACCCGCTTGCAGATCGAAGCCGATCTGCGCCGCGGCGCCGTCAGCGTGCAGTAACGGGCGTCGATGGCCCGTTAGAATCAAAGCCTGGTTGCTGGGCAGGGCTCGGCAGGATTCGTCGACGGCGCCAGCGACCTGACGATAGGATTGCGCCAAGCGTTCCCACGCACCGGTTAGCTTATGCCTCACAAGGCTGGGAACGTGTCACGCTGCGCGTGGTCGGTGCGTTCCTGTTCGCAGCCGTGATCTCGTCGGGCCCCGCGACCGGCGGCTCCCCCCTTCGGCAAGAACCGCCATCCTGCCCAGCCACAGGTAACCGGCATCCAGGATCGCTATTGCCTGCAAGAACGGCGTTGGGAGAATCCTGGCAACTGCCAGTTGTCCAATTACAGCCAGTGCATGGCGACCGCGTCGGGCACAATCGATGCCTGCGGTCTCAACCCGACCTATGCCTTCAAGGAGTGGAAGGGCCTGAGATGGTAGTTTGATAGCACTTTGCCGACATTCCAGCTTGCGAGCCAACAAGGTCCGCACGTTAAGCGAAGCGCTACGCTCCAAAGAAAAACCCCGGCAGTTTCCTGCCGGGGTTCATGGATCAACCTAGGGTCGATCTTAGAAGTTGCGCTGAGCGCGCAGGAGCATCTGCAGGTTGCCCTGATCCTTCAGCTCGTAGGTGGCTGCGGGCTTGGCAACAGCCAGGTTGGCCGTGTTGGCGCCCGTGACAACGCCAGAGTGCTTCTGGTCGAGCCAGACGTAGCTCACGTCAGCCGTGAAGGCGAGACCCTTGACCGGAGTCCAGACCAAGTTGCCGCCGATAACCGCAAGGTTGAAGTCGGGGTTACAGGTCGAGCCAGCGGCGGGGGCCAGAGCAGCAGCGAAGTTGGCGCAGATCAGAGCCTTGCTTTGATCGCCGTAGCGGAGCGAAGCATAAGCACCGTAGATGCCCGACGCCCAGTTCGGGGACCAGTTGTGGGTATAACCACCGCGGAAGCCCCAGGTCTTGACGGTCTCGATACCGAGACCGGAACCGAACACGCCATCAGCGATACCGGCGAAGCCGATGCTCTGATAAGCGATGCCGCTGCCGCCGTAGATGAAGATGGTCTGCGGGAACAGGCTCTGGAAGTTGTACCGCGAAGCACCGTCGGTGTAGACCGCCTGCAAGTTGATCGAGTCACCCGCACCAGTCGGGATGTTCTTGATCGACAAGGCACCTTGCACCGCCCAGCCCCACTTGTCCGACGGATGGCCCGTGAGCTCCGTCGTACCGTAATAAGCTGAGTGGAGTTCGTGCGCCGCCGCCGAGATCTGGAACAGACCCCAAGCCTGATCGACACGGACCTGACCGACGATGTCGGGCATGCGCGTGCCACCCCAATCGTTGACACCGTAGATGCCCTGGATGAAGGCAGCGCCCGCAGCTGCAGTCGTGGCGAAGCCACCCACTGCACCCGCAACGCCGGTCACGCTCGCGTTCCAAAGGTTCGACTGGCCGCCAGCAGCGGTCGTCATATCCTGCAACGCGACCGAACCCGTGATGCCCTGGCCGAAATCAGCCGTGTAGGCGACCTGGTTCACACCGGTGACGTTGTTGCTGCCGCCCGGAAGGAAGTCGGGACCGCCAGCCGGATAGCTCTGCCACGGTGCGTCGAAGATCGAAACCGTGCGGCCGAAGGTGAAACCAGCGAACTGGATGAACGCATGGTAGAGGCCGAGCGAAGCCGAACCGACCGAGAAGGCAGACGGGGCGCTGCCGGTCACCGAGGTGGCATCCCAGCTGAAAACCGTATCGGCGTAGGTGCGAACCACGCCATACTCGGTTGCCGTACGGGTATCGATGGTGAAGTCCAAACGAGCGCGGGTCTGGTAGTAGTTGTCCAGACGGTTGTTGGCGCCGCCGGGAGCACCCTGGCCAATGCCGTAGTCGCTGTTCGTGTTAAACAGCATGTCGGCACGCAGATAGCCGCCGAACTTGATGCAGGTGTCGGTGCCCGGGATGTAGTAGAATCCAGCACCGTACAGGGAGCAGATCTTCACGTACTCGACCGCCTTGGCCTTCACGGGGAGATCGGCTGCCTGAGCTCCGCCCACGGCGATCAGACCCGCCGCTGAGCCGAGCAAAAGGCTCTTAACCAACTTCATGTTAAACCTCCAAGTTGCTCTTCAGGGAAGGTCACTGACCGGACGGCCAATTCCCCAACCCCCTCTAAATCACCGCTTTCGGCCCCTTCGCGTCTTCGGACACACCCGCATGAACGCGAGGGACTTAAGCGAATGACCTAAACGGGACGACCTCGGGATGCCCCCCTCCGTCGCTCAGTCACAATTACCGAACGTCCTTGCACACACAACAAGAGAACGCTCCGAAACGGGCCGGTGCAGCGTGTTTTCCAACGGGTGTTGCACAAATAACACGCAGATGTGATCAAACCGCTCTCGTAACGCATTGTTTACATTGACGTTTTCGGAGCGGTTCCAAATGCCATGAAAGTTCCGCACATGAGGCGCCGCGCGCGAAAGCTCGGCTTGAGCCAGCTTTGAGGCGCTCGAATCGTGGAATCAGAAGGAGACTCAATTGGCAGGCATCGACCCGCCTCCCCGCCGCGCAAACTGACCCAGGCAGCCTGCAAATACCTCCGCCGGCCGGGGCTCGCCGTCACTCTCTATATGGAAGTCACGCAGGCGGGATAATCGGGCCGGACAGCTCGGCGAGCGAGGACGCAGAGGTGCTAGTCCTTCTTTGCACCTTTGAATTTCCTCGAAAATTCAGCGCCACGCCCTGATCCGAGCGCAAACCCGTCTCGTTTCGCAAATCACTGGGAATATTCGAGCGAAAACACGCGCTTCCAAATTGACCAGCCAGAGCAAATAGATGCATAAGGCTCGCACCGGAGAGGTGGCCGAGTGGCTGAAGGCAACGCTTTGCTAAAGCGTCATACGGTCTCAAGCTGTATCGAGGGTTCGAATCCCTCCCTCTCCGCCACCCCAGAATCCCGGAAGCAGAATCAAGGTCGCTGCGCGCGTCCAGCGGAAGGCGATGGGCGACGCCGGTACGAAAGTTCCGCACAAGGATGAGGGCGGCGAGCCCGCGCGATTCGCGCACTCCTTATATATGTGAGCCCCCACCTAAATGCCGGATCGCCAGACCCGCCAATGCGAGGGCGCTATCAGCACGGCCTCATCCGCCAAACATTGAACCAGATGCCGCCCTTACGCCGGCATGGAAAGGACCATGGCACAATACCTGTTTTGTGCAGACGCCCGAGTTCCAGGTCGCACTCGTCGGGAGCGATCTGAATCGGCAGCCATCGTCCATTCGTAGCCTGGTTGCTCATGCCGTCGGATTCTAGGCGACGCCATGAAGAAGAAACTTGCTCCAGCGCAAGCGCGTCCGACCGTGCGAATGAGCGCAGGCGGCGCGGCCGTTGTTCTCGCCGGCAAAGGTGACTAGAGTTTTTGCACCATTTCGCCCGAGCACAGACCCCCTACGTCGGGTCGAGAACCCATTGCATGTCGCAACAAGGCCGCAACAAGGGAGCCTCGGCCCCCTCCTCACTCCATCCGTCAGCTATTCTGGACCAGGCAATTGCGGCGCACCGTTCGGGCAATCTGTCGGAAGCGGAACGGGCCTACACGACGATTCTGAAGGGAAGCAGAACGCATGCCGTCGCGCTCCATATGCTGGGGCTGTTGCACGCCCAGCGCGGCCATTTTGCGGATGCCGAGCCTTTGCTGAAGAAGGCTGCACGCGTCGACCCCGGCAATCCCGACGTTCTTTTCAACTATGCCAACGTGCTGCGCGCGCTGGACAAGCCGGACGATGCGCTCGTCTGGCTTGCGAAAGTAATCGCCCTGGCTCCGAACTTCGCGGACGCGCATCTCAATCGCGGAGCGATCCTCATTGCACGGCAGCAGCTTCGCGACGCCATAGCCGAGTTTGATCGCGCCATTGCGATCGCACCGTCGAGCGCCGCGTTCGCCAACCGAGGCAGCGCGTTGCAGCAGCTTGGTCGACTCGAGGAAGCGCGTGACAGCTACGCCCGCGCCATCGAGCTTGCACCGGCCGACCCACAGAACCATTTCGCGTTGTCTGAGGTTCTTGGCCAGCTGGGGCGAGACGACGAAGCGATCGTGGCTCTGGAACGAACGGTCGCACTTGATAAGACGTTCCCGTTTGCGCTGAGCAACCTCGTTGCTTGCAAGCGGAAGCGCGCCGACTGGAGCAGCTTCGAACGTGAACAGGCCACCATGGAAGACGCTGCCGAGGCAGGCGTGCCGGTCGACCCCTTCACCTTCTTTCATGTCTCCTCATCGCCTGCACGCCAATTGACCTGCGCGAAGGCCTATGTCGCCAAGGTGACCCCCGACGGGGGTGCCGCCAGGCCCGGAACGCCGAGACCGGCGTCCCGGCTCCGGGTCGCGTACATGTCGGCCGATTTTCGCAGTCATGCCACCGCGTATTTGATGGCCGGAATCTTCGAGGCGCACGACCGCGAGCGCTTCGACGTCACCGCTATCTCCCACGGGCCCGACGACGACAGCCAGATGCGCAACCGCCTGAGGGCCGCATTCGAACGTTTTGAAGATGTCAGCGATCTCGCCGACGAGGACGTCGTCAAGCTGATCGGCCAGCTCGGGATCGAGGTTCTCGTCGATCTCGGCGGCTTCACCGCCGGTGCGCGGCCGAAAATCATTGCGCGCCGGCCGGCTCCTATCCAGGTCAGCTATCTCGGCTTTCCCGGCACGATGGGCGCCCCCTATGTCGACTATCTCATGGCCGACCGGATCGTCATCCCCGAAGCAGAGCAGACTTATTACGCCGAGAAGGTGATCTATCTTCCCAATAGCTACCAGGCGACCGACGCGAAGCGACCGCTCCCGTCAAATCCACCGAGCCGGAGCCAGCTCGGACTGGCGGACGATGCGTTCGTCTACTGCGCGTTCAACAGAAGCCCCAAGATCACGCCCCCGTTGTTCGGCGTCTGGATGCGGCTGCTCGACAAGACCCCCGGAAGCGTCCTTTGGCTGCTAGATGGTGACCCGGTCGCCACGGAGAATCTGAAGCGCGAAGCCGTTGCGCGGGGGATTGTCGCCGAGAGAATCGTGTTCGCTCCGCGCGTCCCTGCTGAGGAGCATTTGGCGCGCCACCAGGTCGCCGATCTGTTCCTGGACACATTGCCCTACAACGCCCACACCGGGGCCAGCGACGCCCTCTGGGCTGGCTTGCCGGTCCTGACGTGCCTTGGGACCACTTTTGCCGGACGCGTTGCAGCCAGTCTCCTGAACGCCGTAGGCCTTCCCGAGCTGGTGACGCGATCGCTGGAGGAATATGAGGCTTTGGCACTTCGAATCGCGCACGATTCCGAACTTCGCGTCGCGCTCAGGAGCAAGCTGGCGGCGCGCCGGACCACTTGGCCGCTTTTCGATACCGTCCGCATGACGCGGGATATCGAAAAGGCATTCGACGAAATCTGGCGCAGGCATTGCGCGGGCGAAGCGCCGGCCTCGTTTGCCGTGCAAACCTCGACCTGAAGCCGCCTCGGCGCGGTGGCGCCGCCCGGTCAAGGTCCGGTTCCCAAGCGAAGTGACGCTCAGTGCGCGCAGACCCAGGCTCTCGCCTCACGCTGCGCGACGGAGATCTCGGCCTCCGACATCTGCCCGGCGATTTCCTGGCGCAGCGCCACGGCGTCCTTGCGGCCCTTCAGCGCGGCGAGATTGAACCATTTGTGCGCGGCGACGAGATCGACGATGCCGGAGCGGCCGCTCGCCCAATAGATCCCGCGCTCGAACAGCACGTCCGACAGCGCGCTCGCATCCACCGGCGTCGCCGTCTCCAGATCGAAAGTACCCTGAAACATCACGCATCCCCTTTGTTCTTATGCCGCCTCGTCCCCCGAGCGCGGCTCCCGTCCAACCTCTGATGTGCATGACCCGTCCCGGGACGGTGCACTGTTCAACTCTTCCCCATCGCCGTTTGCCGGCTTGTTGGAGGCGATGATGGCGGGCAAATTTGAATGGCAGTTTAAGCATCGCGATGAAGCAGACGTAAACGCGGGCGCGCGCCTCCTGCGCCGAGAATTCAAGAAGTCCATGATTCGCAGGGACTTCTGTCATTCGTCAGATTCGGTTTACCTTGGGATTTCAGGACATCGATAACCATCGCGCGCGGTGGCGCAGGTCATGTGGTTGCTTTTCTTCAACTGGCGTCACCCGCGCCCTCGCTACGCCAAGGCTTCCACGGTATGCGGTCTCGGGCCGCCGAAGCGGCGAAGGTGGCAGGCGGGTGACCGAGTATTCCAGCGGCCGCAATCGTTCCACGACAAGCCGCGCGTGCTGGATCGGCCCGTCGGAGCCGGGCGGCGACACCGCTGGGCGAAACGGTGCGCGATCACGCCACAGGACGCCTTGCCTCTCCAAGCCAAGCGATCAAGCCGGCATGACGAGAAGCGCGCTCGGACGCGACGCGGTCAAATCAACGATGTGAGGGAGAGGAATGCCGGCAATGCCCCGGCTTCAAGGGAACGAGGGCGTCGGCGAACACGTCAGGACCAGATTCCACTTTGGCCCGAAGGCCTGTCGTGAAATTGCGGAGCCCGTTTGAGGAGAACCGCACCGAACGAAGAAAACTCGTTTCTTCTGCCGGACCGCGAAAGAGAACGGTCCGACCGTTGACCTGATGTCTCGCCGACACCCTCTATCGTCGACCAGAACCTCTAGGAGGCGCTGATGACGTGCCGGCTATCTGGAGCCGGCAACTTCAGAAGCGAAGTTACTTCTTCTTCTTCGCGACCTTGCGGGTCTTCTTCGCAGTCTTCTTCACTGCGCTCTTCGCCTTCTTCGCCTTCTTCGCTTTCTTGGCCATGTTGCCCTCCGATGTGTGAGATGGCTTTAATCGCTGCGTGCACTCGGGGATCGAATGCACTCATCCCGAATACACCAACACGAAGAAAAAAACAGCTTCTCGCTTAAAGAAGTGTTGACGCAGCAAGGCGCCTGCGCTTGGCGGGCGCGACGCAGGCGCTTCGTACGACGTGCACTTGCGATCATGCAGAGCGCTCGCATCGCCGACGTTCGCGAACGATGCGATTGCACGAAAACACTATGCAGCAAGTATTTTTTCGCACGCGCGTATCGCGCGCGACCAACGCAGCGATGCGCATCGACAATCGTGCGGTCGCCTCGCAAAGGCGTTTCGCGGACTCTGAGTCGCGATTTTTGGCAACGAAAATATTTTCATGCTTAACGGCGCGGGCGCTCGCCGGAGCGCGTTCAAGCCGCCGTTTCGGGCGAATCGCGCGGCGGCGATTCGGCCGCCGCATCGCCGTCGATCAGGATGAAGTTTGCCGTCGAGGATGCGCGCGAGCGTCGCAGCGAGAACCAAAAGCGAGGTGACGAAACGCGTCCGTCACCTCGTTCGAATGGGTCAGGCTTAGACGCCGAGCTTGGACTTGAGCAGGTCGTTGACGCTCTGCGGGTTGGCCTTGCCGCCGGATGCCTTCATGACCTGGCCGACGAACCAGCCGAGCGATTGCGGCTTGTCCTTCACCTGCGCCGCCTTGTCGGGATTGGCCGCGATGATGTCGTCGACCACCTTTTCGATCGCAGAGAGATCCGTGACCTGCTTCATGCCGCGGCTTTCGACCAGCGCGCGGGGATCGCCACCCTCCTGCCAGACGATTTCGAACAGATCCTTGGCGATCTTGCCCGAGATCGTACCCTCGCCGATCAGGTCGATGATCGCAGCCAGTTGCCCGGCATTGACGGGCGAGGCCGTAATATCCCGGCCTTCTTTGTTGAGACGGCCGAACAGCTCGTTGATCACCCAGTTCGCCGCCATCTTGCCGTCGCGGGCGCGGTTGGCGAGCTTGTCGAGCACCGTCTCGTAGAACAGCGCGCTCTCGCGCTCGGCGACCAGCACGCTCGCATCATAGGCCGAGAGGCCGAAATCGGCGACGAAGCGCGCCTTCTTCTGGTCCGGCAGCTCCGGCAGCTTCGCCTTCAGCGCGTCGATGAAGTCCTGGCTGAACTCCAGCGGCAACAGGTCGGGGTCGGGGAAATAGCGATAGTCGTGCGCCTCCTCCTTCGACCGCATCGAGCGCGTCTCACCCTTGTTGGGATCGAACCGGCGCGTCTCCTGCTCGATCTCGCCCCCGTCCTCCAGGATCTCAATCTGGCGCCGCGCTTCATACTCGATCGCCTGGCCGATGAAGGCGATCGAGTTCATGTTCTTGATCTCGCAGCGGGTGCCGAGCGGCGCGCCGGGCTTGCGCACGGAGACGTTGACGTCGGCGCGCAAGGATCCCTTCTCCATGTCACCGTCGCAGGTGCCGAGGTAGCGCATGATCGAGCGCAACTTGGTCACATAGGCCTTGGCCTGCTCGGCATCGCGGATATCAGGCTTCGAGACGATCTCCATCAGCGCCACGCCAGATCGGTTGAAATCGATGTAGGACAGCGACGGCGACCGGTCGTGCAGCATTTTGCCGGGATCCTGCTCCAGATGCAGCCGCTCGATACCGATGGTGGCCGTCTTGCCGCCGTCGAGATCGATGATTACCTCACCCTCGCCCACGATGGGCGATTTGTATTGGCTGATCTGGTAGCCCTGCGGCAGGTCCGGATAGAAATAGTTCTTGCGGTCGAACACCGAGCGCAGGTTGATCTGCGCGTTGAGGCCGAGCCCGGTCCGGACAGCCTGCCTGACGCATTCCTCGTTGATGACCGGCAGCATGCCCGGCATCGCGACGTCGACCAGCGAGACGTGGCTGTTCGGCTCGCCGCCGAAAGCGGTAGATGCGCCCGAGAACAGTTTGGCGTTCGAGGTCACCTGGGCATGGATCTCCATGCCGATGACCATCTCCCAGTCACCAGTTGAGCCCTTGAGAAGCTTGTGCGTGGCCGTGCTCATGTCCTGCTCCCGAGCAGCGTGGCAGCGATCCGCTCCCACTCCGCTTCCAATGAATCCTTTGCCGCCGGCTGGCCGGCCTGGCGGTACCAATAGCCGGCATTGCCGAGATCGCCTTCGACGCGGTGCAAATAGGCATGCACCCAGGCGGCCTCGCGGCTGCTCTCGTCCTGGACGATCTTGTGCGCGCGGTCCCAGTCGCCCTTCGCCGCCCACCACAGGCCGGCGAGCGGCGCGTTCAGGTCCGGCGCGGGCGCCGCGCCACCGATGCTCGCGATGAAATCGGCGACATTCACCACCACCTCGCGGGCGTGAAGCGGCCGGCGGCCTGCTCGATCACCTCGCCGAGCGAGAACAGCGTCTCCTCGTCAAACGGACGGCCGATCAGTTGCAGCCCGAGCGGCAGGCCCTGCACGTCCTTGCCGGCGGGCACCGCGATGCCGGGCAGGCCCGCCATGTTCACGGTCACCGTGAAGATGTCGTTGAGATACATCTCGACCGGGTCGGCGCCGCCCTTCTCGCCGATGCCGAAGGCCGCCGACGGCGTCGCCGGGGTGAGGATGGCGTCGACGCCTTTGGCGAAGCAGTCCTCAAAATCCTTCTTGATCAGCGTGCGCACCTTCTGCGCGCGCAGGTAATAGGCATCGTAATAGCCGGCCGAGAGCACGTAAGTGCCGATCATGACGCGGCGGCGCACCTCGGCGCCAAATCCCTCCGCACGGGTGTTCTCGTAGAGCTCGATGATGTTCTTACCCTGCTCGCGCAGGCCGTAGCGCACGCCGTCATAGCGCGCCAGGTTGGACGAGGCCTCTGCCGGCGCCACGATGTAATAGGCCGGCAGCGCGTATTTGGTGTGCGGCAGCGACACCTCGACCAGCTCGGCACCGGCCGCCTTCAGCCACGCCGCGCCCTCACTCCACAGTTTCTCGATCTCGGCCGGCATGCCGTCGAGGCGATACTCCCGGGGGATGCCGATCTTCATGCCCTTCACGGACTTGCCGATCGCCGCCTCGTAGTCCGGCACGGGGATATCGACCGACGTCGTGTCCTTGGGATCGTGGCCGGCCATCGAGCGCAGCAGCATCGCGGCATCGCGTACGCTGCGCGCGATAGGGCCCGCCTGGTCGAGCGAGGAGGCAAAGGCGACGATGCCCCAACGCGAGCAGCGGCCATAGGTCGGCTTGATGCCGACGGTCGCGGTGAACGCGGCCGGCTGGCGGATCGAGCCGCCGGTATCAGTCGCGGTCGCGCCCATGCAGAGCAGCGCCGCCACGGCCGAGGCCGAGCCGCCGGACGAGCCGCCCGGCACCAGCGTGGTGTTGCTGCCCTCGCGCCGCCAGGGATTGCCGACGGGGCCGAAGCACGAGGTCTCGTTCGCCGAGCCCATCGCGAACTCGTCATTGTTGAGCTTGCCGAGCATCACCGCGCCGTCGCGCCAGAGCTGCGAGGTGACGGTGGACTCGTAGGTCGGCACGAAATTGCCGAGGATCTTCGAGCACGCCGTGGTGCGCACGCCCCTGGTCGCGAACAGGTCCTTGATGCCGAGCGGGATGCCGGCGAGCGGGCCCGCATTGCCCTTGGCGATCTTGCTGTCCGCCTCGCGCGCCATGGCGCGCGCCTGGTCCGGCGTCTCTATCACGAAGGCGTTGAGCACGCGCGCTTTCTCGATCGCGGAAAGATGCGCGTCGGTCAGCTCGAGCGACGTGAAATTTTTTGCCGCGAGGCCCTTGCGGGCCTCGGCGAGCGTCAGCGATGTCAAATCGGTCATTTATTGATCGGGCTGCAGAAGAACGGAGACAGGGTCTTGTCGTCGGCCGGGTCGTCCTTTTTGGCGGCGGCTTTCGCGGCCGCCTCGATCTCGTCGAGCACGGCATTGACGGCGATGTTGGGATCGGCAGCCTTGCCCTGCCGTTCCATCTTGTCGAGATAATTCATGTAGGCCTGATAGGCCTTCTCATCGTCGCAAAGCAGGCACATCGGATCTAACCTGTTTATTCAACGACCTTCGGCACCAGGAAGAAGTGACCTTCGGTCGCGGGCGCGTTGGCAACGATATCGTCGGCGATCCCGCCGTCGTCGACCACGTCCTGCCGCTTCTTCATCTGCATCGGGGTGACCGAGGTCATGGGATCCACGCCCTCGACATTGACCTCCGAGAGCTGCTCGACGAAAGCGAGCATGGCGTTGAGCTCGCCCTGCAGATGCGGAACCTCGCCCTCGGAAACCGCAATGCGCGCCAGATGCGCGATGCGGCGGACGGTAGCGGCGTCGACGGACATTATATAAGGCCTCTTACGGCAAATCCCATGTGCCGTATAGCAGAGGCAGCTTTTGCGCCGCAACCGGCGCTTCCCCCTATCCGGCGAGGGCCTTCATGCGCCCCAGCGCCGATTTGGCGAGATCCCGGGTCAATTCGGCGGCGGGAAGCTCGCGGCCCAGCGCAACGGCCTGCCCTGCCCAGAGATTGGTGAAATCCACCCTGCCCTGCTTTTCGGCAGCCGCTTTCAGCGGCCCCAGCGCCGTCGCGGCGTGGGGAAACGGCGGCGCATCCGGCGAGATCGGACCGGCCTCGCGCATCAGCCGGTTCTGCACCCCGCGCGCAGGCCGGCCGGTCATGACATTGGTGATGACGGTGGAATCGTCCCGCGCCTCGGCCAGCGCCTTGCGGCCGCCCGCGCTGAGCTTGGATTCCGGGCAGCGCAGATAGGCGCTGCCGATCTGCACGCCGGCGGCACCGAGCGCGAAGGCCGCGGCAATGCCGCGTCCGTCGGCGATGCCGCCCGCCGCGATCACCGGCACCTTCACGGCATCGACGACCTGCGGCACCAGCGCGAAGGTGCCGGGCTGCTCGGCGATCTTGTCGGTCAGGAACATGCCGCGATGGCCGCCCGCCTCGGCACCTTGCGCAATCACGGCATCGACGCCGTGTTCTTCCAGCCAGACCGCCTCCTTCACCGTCGTCGCGGACGAGATGACGAGGCAACCCGCCGCCTTGACGCGCCGCAGCAGCGCTTGCTCCGGCAGGCCGAAATGGAAGCTGACGACCTCCGGCTTCAGCTCCTCGACCACTTCGCAGAACGCTGCATCGAACGGCGCGCGGTTCGCAGCCGCGATCGGCGCGGAGGGATCGAGACTGTGCTCGGAATAGTACCCCGCGAGCCGCTGCTTCCACCGCGCCTCGGCTTCGCGCGTCAACTCGACCGGCGTGTGGCAGAAGAAGTTCATGTTGACCGGCGCCTTGACGCGCTGGCGGATGAGACCAACCTGCTCGCGCGCCTTCTCCGGCGAGATCATCGCACACGGCAGCGACCCCAGCGCCCCGCCCTGCGCAGCCGCAATCACCAGCTCCGCATCCATCACGCCAGCCATCGGCGCCAGCACGATCGGAAATTCGGTCTTGAAAAGATCGATCAGTCGACGGTCAGGCCACATGATGCTTGCCTCGCATTCGCTCTTCCCTCTCCCCTTGTGGGAGAGGGTGGATCGCCGCGATAGCGGCGAGACGGGTGAGGGGTTTGCATCCGCGGAAGCAGACCTCTCAGATTTGACTTCACTCTCCGCGGAAAGAACCCCTCATCCGGCGCTGCGCGCCACCTTCTCCCAAAGGGGAGAAGGAAGAACACCTCTCGCTGAATTCCGGCGTCCTGCCAGCAACTGCTCCGCCTCCGCCGCAATCCGCTCGACGATCTCCGCCGCCGGTGGGATATCATGAATCAACCCAACCGCCTCGCCGGCGATCACGGCCGCGACATCGAAATTGCCCGCCGCCCTTGCTGCCGCATACTCGGAAGCGACTGCGGCAACATTCTGCATCAGCTCGACCTCGCGGCCGATCCAGCGCTTGGCATGATCGTTGACCAGGCACCGCCCGGTAAACGGCGCCGGCCAGACATTGTTGCGGGAGAGATCGAAGAGGATGCCGCGCACGGTCGAACCGGAGTTCGCCGCGCAGATGCGGCGCTTGGCCTCCTCCGCACCGTCGGCCTCCTGGCTGGCATAGAAGCGCGTGCCGAGCAGCACGCCGCTCGCGCCCAGCATCATCATGGCCGCGAGGCCGCGCCCATCCGCGATGCCGCCAGCCGCTACCACTGGAACGCGCCCCGCGACGAGATCGACGATGGCGGGCACGAGATCGACAGTGGTGCGCGAAGCGCCATGACCGCCCGCCTCCGTGCCTTGCGCAATCAGGATGTCAGCACCGGCATCGAGCGCCTGCCGCGCCATCGCTTCGTCCTGCACCTGGCAAATCAGGCGCGCGCCGGCGGATTTGATCTTGGGCGCGAACGGCGCGGGATCGCCGAACGACAACATGATCGCAACTGGTTTTGCAGCGAGCGCGACATCGAGAAGCTCGGGCCGCTTGGCGAGGCTCCAGGTGATGAAGCCGATCCCGAACGGTGCACTGAGGTCGGCGAGCTTCGCCCTCTCCTGCTCCAGCCAGACCCGTTCGCCATAGCCGCCGCCAAGAATGCCGAACCCGCCGGCGCGGCTCACCGCCGCGACCAGGCGGCTGCCGGCAATGACATCCATCGGCGCCAGCAGGATCGGATGCTCGATCCCCAGCAGCGTGGTCAGCGACGTCGTCATCGGCATGGCTCCTCCCCGATCTGGACAGCGAGACTAGGCGCGACTAGCATTCTCGAAAATTGAATTGTTGCGAACGCTGCCATCTCAAAAGCGAAACGACACCATGGAACTCAGCGATATCAAGACCTTCGCCGCCGTCGCCCGCACCGGCGGCATCACCCGCGCCGCCGAAGAGCTCAACACCGTGCAGTCGAACGTCACCCAGCGCGTGAAGGCGCTGGAGGCGGAGATCGGCACACCGCTGTTCGAGCGGCACTCGCGCGGCATGACGCTGACCGGTGCCGGCAAGCGCCTCCTCCCCTATGCGCAAAAGATGGCGGCGCTGTCGCGCGAAGCCGTGCTCGCCGCGCGCGATGATGGCGAGCCGAAAGGACCGCTCGCGATCGGCTCGATGGAGACCACGGCAGCCGTGCGATTGCCGCCACTGCTCGCCGATTTCCACCGCCGCTTCCCGGCCGTGCGCCTTTCGTTGCGCACCGCGCCGACCGCCGACCTCGTCGCCCTCGTGCTCGACGGCACGCTTGACGGCGCCTTCGTCGCTGGACCCATCACGCATGACGACCTCACCGCGACGAGCGCGTTCCGCGAAGAGCTGGTGCTGGTCAGCGCGCGCCGCTGGGCCTCGCTCGCCGAGCTGCGCGCCGGCACGCCGGAGTCGGGTCCGACCGCGCTGGTGTTCCGCACCGGCTGCACCTATCGCCAGCGGCTCGAACAGATCTTCGTCGAATTCGGCTGGCCATCGGCGGCGCGCTTCGAGCTCGGCACGCTCGACGGCATGATCGGCTGCGTCGCCGCCGACATGGGCGTGACCCTGCTGCCGCGCGCCGTCGTGGAACGCAGCGCGATGAACGGCGCCGTCGCCGTCCACACGCTGAGCCCGTCACATGCACGTGTCGAAACACTCTTCATCCAGCGCCGCGCCGGACATCAATACAGCGCGCTGAGCGGTTTTGCCGATTGCCTGAAGAAGGACGAGGACGTCATCGCGGCATGACGGAGCGCCAACGTTCCGCGCCACGAAATTCGTCACAAATCCATCGCGTTTGAATCGATCCGCGCTGCGTGCTGCCATCGCAGCGCAGCACTTCGAAAAGCTTTGAAGCCCGCGCTTCTTCTACGTTAGGATGAGTGACTGGCCAGCGCGAAACCATAAACGAAGCCAAACACCGGCAGAAAACATCGGGAGGACTATTGATGCGCAATACGCTCGTGTTGTGCTGCGTCGCTGCGTTGTCGGCGATTTCAGGAACTGCAAGCGCACAGGACTGGACCAAGTCGAAATGGGGGCCGAACGACGAGATCGGCGCCGCCAACTACATGACGCCCGAGCTCGTTGTGAAGGCGGCATCGCTGGTGAAGACCGGCAAGACCTACGCCCTCGGCATCCCCGTCACGCCGCAGACGCCCGCTTACCCGCCGCGTACCTTCAAGCTCACCATCGTGCAGCCCGGACAGGCCGGCACCCCGGGTCTCGGTCCCAACAAGGCCACTTACAACGATGACATCCTCGACAGCTGGGTCGGCATCGGCAGTCAGCTCGACGGGCTCGGCCATCTCGGCGTCGAGCACGTCTACTACAACGGCAACAAGCTGGCCGATTTCGCCGATCCCAATGGCTTGAAGAAGCTCGGCATCGAGAAGGTGCCGCCGATGGTCGCCCGCGGCGTGCTGCTCGACATGGCCGCCTATTTCAAGACCGACGTGGTGAAGGAAGGCACCGCCTTCAACGTCAAGGAGATCGAGGAAGCCGCCAAGCAGCAGAACGTCGAGATCCGCCAGGGCGATGTCGTCATCTTCCACACCGGCTGGCTCAGCCTGATCGGCAAGGACGACAAGCGCTACTCGGCCGGCGAGCCCGGCCTCGGCGTCGAGGGCGCGAAGTACCTCGCCGGCAAGGGCGTCGTCGCGGTCGGCGCCGACACCTGGGGGCTCGAGGTGTTGCCGTTCGAAGGCAAGACCGTGTTCGAGGTACACCAGATTCTGCTCGCGATGAACGGGACCTATATCCTCGAGAACATGGACACGGCGGCGCTCGCGCGCGACAAGGGCTACGAATTCCTGTTCGTGCTGGGCCAGCCGCGCTGGACCGGCGCCGTGCAGGCCATGATTAACCCGATCGCGATCCGCTGAGCTGAAAATCGGGCGAGGAGCCGCTTGCCGCGCGGCAGGCCCCTCGCCCACCCCTTCGTCACCGCGGCCTCAGATGCCACCGCCGCAATGCCACGACGGCCCAGATCGCCTCGACCAGGCCGAACGGCCAGGCGCCTTGCAGGAAGCCATAGGCCGACCCCAGCGCGCAGGACGCCGCGAACAGCAGCACGAACCAGTGGCTGCGATCCTCCAGGGCATAGCAGACCAGCATCGCCGTCACGGCAAACAGGCCGAATAGTGTCAGTGCATCCATGGTTATCAGTTCACCCCGCAACGCGACGCATGATATGCGCTAAAGCCATGCCGGCTCCTATCCTGCCTCTCATCGATGCTGCAACCCACTGGCCCGCGCGCGGCGCGCTGGTCGGCCTCGATTTGGGCACGAAGACCATCGGCGTTGCGGTGTCCGACCCGGACCGGCGGCTGGCGACCGGAGTCGAGACGATCCAGCGCAAGCAGTTCAAGCAGGATGCCGCCAGGCTGCTGGCCATCGCCACCGAGCGCAAGGTGGTCGGCTTCGTGCTGGGCCTGCCCATCAACATGGACGGCAGCGAAGGGCCGCGCGCGCAATCGACCCGCGCCTTCGCGCGCAATCTGGCCGGATTGACCGCGCTGCCCATCGGTCTCTGGGACGAACGTCTTTCGACCGCGGCGGTCGAGCGCGAGCTGATCGGCATGGACGTCAGCCGCGCCAAGCGGGCCGAGGTGATCGACGAGCACGCCGCGATCTTCATCCTGCAAGGCGCACTCGATCGCCTTGCCAATCTACGCACGAGCCCGGGACCGGACTGATCCATGGCCGTCGTCATCGCGGCGCTACTGCCGGTCTTCATCCTGATCGTGCTCGGCATCGTGCTGAAGCGCAGCCTGATGCGGCTCGACACGCAATGGCACGGGTTGGAGCAGCTGACCTATTTCGTGTTGTTTCCGATGCTGCTGATCCAGACCCTGGTAAAAGCCGACCTCTCCAAGGTGCCGGTCGCCGGCGTCGGCGGCGCGCTGCTGCTGTCGGCACTGGCGATGTCGCTGTTGTGCCTCGCGCTGCGCCCCGCCCTGTCGCGGCTCGGCATCGACGGCCCCGCCTTCACCTCGATCTTCCAGGGGGCGACGCGCTGGCAGACCTTCGTTGCGCTGTCGATCGCCGCCAATCTGTTTGGCGATGTCGGGCTGGCGCTCGCCTCCGTTGCGATGGTGGCGATCATCCCGCTCGTCAACGTGTTCAGCGTGTCGGTGCTCGCTCGTTACGCATCGCCGGAAAAGCAATCCGGCCGCGCCATCTTCATGACATTGGTGCGCAATCCCTTGATCTGGGCCTGCGTCATCGGCCTTACTGTCAATGTCACCCATCTGCCGCTGCCAAGGCTCTGGCACGAGGTTGCAGACGCGCTCGGCAGTTCCTCCCTCGCCATCGGCCTGCTCGTCACAGGCGCGGGACTGCATCTCGAAGGGCTCTTCCGTCCAAGCCTCGGCGCAGCCGTCGGTGTTGTTTTCAAGCTCTTGCTGATGCCCGCGCTCGCGATGGGTCTCGGTCTCTGGTTCGGGCTTTCCGGCAACAGCCTGGCGATCGTGGCGATCTGCTCGGCGGTGCCGACCTCGTCCAGCGCCTATGTCCTCGCCCGCCAGATGGGCGGCGATGCGCCGCTGCTCGCGCAGATCATCACGTTACAGACCATCCTGGCCGCGATCACGATGCCGATCGCGATCGCGCTGGCGGCCTAGCTCCCCAGCCACATCGTCAGCACCACCGCGGTGAGATTATTCAGCGCGTGCAGCACGATGGTGAGCCACAGCGAGCCGGAGCGGTAGCGCATGTAGCCGAACCACAGGCCGATGGCAAAGACTTCGGCGAGGAAGTACATGTCGTACTGCAGATGGACGATTGTCCACACGAGCGACGACAGCAGGATCGCGCCGGGTGCGCGCAGGAAGCTCGCCGACCAGCCACGATAGAGGAAGCCTCGCGCCAGTACCTCTTCCGACATCGGCGCCGCCACAGCGAACGCGGCGAGCAGCAGCAGCGCGGCGCCCTTGTCACGGCCCGTTTTCAACAGATCGGTCATGAAGCCCGGCGTCGCCTCGCGGCCGAGGGCGCGCGACATCGTCTCCCAGAGCAGCACGATCAGGATGAGGCCGACGGCGCCGAACAGCAGCTGCTTCCAGGACGGCCAATGCAGCGCGAGATAATCGATGAACGAAGCTTTCTTGATGCGAATGGCGAGCCAGACCGCGGCCAGTGTCGTCGGCAAGCCCATGATGACCGAGAGCGCAAGCGTCTGGGGCTCGCGGCCGACGACCTGCAGCGAAGCGAGGTCCATGGGTAGACCACGCTGCGCCGCCAGCAGAAGGACGGCGCCGATCTGCCCGACGAACATCGCAACGAAGATGAAGAGGCCCCACACCGCCGTGCCCCAGAACTTCCAGACACGCGGCGCCGCCGGCGTCGCGGTCAGCGTCGGATGATCGGGATTGAGGGAGTCCATCAGCTGGCTTTCGTTTTGGAGATTCACGGCAGCGCCCGCTCCAGCAGCGCGCGCACGGCGGCGCTGTCGAGCTCGACCGCGCCGTACATACCGGCATGGTTCGTCGCGAGGCGGGTCGCGGCAAACAATTCGGCCTGGCGCGGCGACACGCCATTGAGCGCGGCGGTCGCGGCCAGCAATGCCAGCTTCTCAACCGCAAGCCGCGCGACGCGCTCGCCGTCGGCGCGCCGAAACGTCTTGCCGATGAAGCTGGCCGCCTCGCCCGCCCCCGGCAGCCCCTTGGTCTCGGCCGCCAGCGCTTGCAGCACCGCCGTCGCCGCCTCGCCCTCGCGCGAGAGCGCGCGGAGCACGTCGAGGCACATCACGTTGCCCGAGCCCTCCCAGATCGCGTTGACCGGCGACTCCCGATAATGGCGCGCCAGAATGCCGTCCTCGACATAACCGTTGCCGCCCAGGCACTCCATCGCCTCAAACAGGAACGGCGGCGCGCTCTTGCAGGTCCAGTATTTGATCGCGGGCGTGAGCAGCCGCATATAGGCCGCCTCCGCCGCATCGTGCGGCGTGCGGTCGAAGGCGCGGCAGAGCCGCATCACCAGCGCCGTGCTCGCCTCCACATGCAGGGCCATGTCCGACAGCACGGCCTGCATCAGGGGCTGATCGGCCAGATGCTTCTGGAACACGCTGCGATGCCGGGCATGGTGCAGCGCATGCGCAAGCCCCGAGCGCATCAGGCCGACGGAGGCGATCGCGCAATCCTGCCGCGTCAGCTGCACCATCTGGATGATGGTGCGGATGCCCTTGCCCTCCTCGCCGACCCTTTCGGCATAGGCGCCCGTGAATTCGACCTCGGATGAGGCATTGGAGCGGTTGCCGAGCTTGTCCTTCAGCCGCTGGAACTGAATGGCGTTGACCGATCCGTCCGGCGCGAAGCGCGGCATGAAGAAGCAGGTCAGCCCGCCTTCGGCCTGCGCCAGCACCAGGAACGCATCGCACATCGGCGCCGACATGAACCATTTGTGGCCGGTGATGCGATAGCCGTCCCCGTCGCGCACCGCACGCGTCATGTTGGCGCGCACGTCGGTGCCGCCCTGCTTCTCGGTCATGCCCATGCCGAGCGTCATGCCGCGTTTCTGCCACCACGGCGCAAAGCTCGGATCGTAGCTCTTGGTCGACAACACCGGCATCACGCGCGCGAGCAAGTCAGGCTGCATCGCCAGCGCACCGACGGAGGCGCGCGTCATCGTGATCGGGCAAAGGTGGCCGGTCTCGACTTGCGCAGCCATGTAGAACTTTGCGGCACGAATGACCTCAGTGGCATCGCCCGCAGGTTTTCCGTCCGCCATCCACGTCGAATTGTGCACGCCGGCATGCGCACTGTGCGCCATCAGCTCGTGATAGGCGGGATGAAACTCGACCTGGTCGCGGCGATTGCCTTTGGCATCGAAGCTGCGCAGCTTCGGCGTGTTCTCGTTCGCAAGGCGCCCGCGATCGGCCATTGCTGCCGAGCCCCAATGCCGGCCGAACTCCGACAGTTCCCGCTCCGCCGCTGCGCCGCCATTGGACCTGACCGCCTCGACCAGCGGCCGGTCCACGGCGAAAAGATCGACGTCCTCGAACGGCGGCGACTGGTTGAAGACCTCGTGGGTCGCAAATGTGGGCTGGGTCATTTTGCGTCCTCGGCGCGGAATCAGTTCCGTCGCGGCTGGATCGGGAAATCATAGGCCGCCCCGCCTGCCCCCGGCAGCGAAAAATGCCACCACTCCTTCGAATAGTTCACAAAGCCTTGCCTGGCCATCGCAGCCACCAGCCGCTTGCGCCAGGCGCGCTGCTCCGGAGTGATCGATGGTGCCGCAGTGTGCCCCTTCGGGTCGGTACAGTCGTAGCCTGTGCCCATGTCGACGCTGCCCTCGGGCGCCCGCGCCTCGACCGGCGCCGTGCAATCCGCGTAGGTCTTGGCTGGATCATATTTGGCAGAATTGTCCGCCCTGAGATCGACCAGCGTGAGATCGAGCGCCGCACCGGTCGAATGCTGAGAGCGGCTCGCAATGTAGCCGAGGCGGAACAGCTCGGTCTTCGGGATCTTCGGATTGTAGCGCCGCTCCGACGCGGTCTCGCGGCCGTTCTGCGACCACTTGACCATGTCGAGCGAGGCCCGCGCCGGCCGGTAGCAGTCGAACATCTTGAGCGAGAGATTTTGCGCCGCCAGCTCCTGCTGCACCGCTTTCAGCCGCAGCCCCACCTCGCGCTTCACCACGCATTCGCCTGCTTGGTAGCCGGCGAGCGGACGGCCGACGAAATTGTTCGACGTGGCGTAACGGACATCCTGGATGATGCTGGGATCGATATCGCGCAGATAGACGAAGTCACCGGGCAAGCTCTGCGCCCGCACGGGAACGAGAAACGATAGTGCGAGCAGCACGACAAGCGCGACGCGCGCCGCGGTTCCGGTCCTTGCGGTCATTGCATCGGATCCGAGTTGACCAGAAGCTTCGTGATCGCCGTGTCCGTATATTTGTTGCCGGCCCAGACATCGTCGATGATGAACTGCATCCAATGGGCCGACACCGGCGGCCGCAATGTCAGCAATTGCGCCGACAGCTTGTCGTCGAGAATGAAGGTCTGCGACTCGCCGCCCGAGAACAGCACGCGGATCTGGCGAACCCTGTTGTTCTTGGCGAAGATGTCGGGGCTTTTCTGATAGCCGTTGTGCACGTGGATCGACTTGACCCGCCGCACGGTTTCGAACTCGATGGTGATCCATTCGCCGATGCCGTTGCCGGATGCGCCCTCCACCCAGGCCGTCCCCGTCGAGGCGTCGAACAAATTCGCTGCGCCGTACGAATTGCCGAATTGCGGCTTCAGCATCGAGCTGACGCAATAGGTCTCGAAGCCGCTGCGGGCGCAGCTTTCGCCTGCCGCGGAAGGACGCGGCGGACGCATGGTGGCGCGCTCCGCGACCGCAGGCCTTGCCGGCGGCTTCACCAGCATGCCCGCCACTTTCGGCGCCCCGTTCGACGATTCCGCATTCCAGAGAAAGATGCGCCCGCCGAGCGTCTGGTCGTAATAGGCGGGCGTCTGCTCGTGCGGTGCTGCTTGTCCTCCGGCATCCGTCGCCGTCAGCGCCAGCGCCGCCACGCGCTCGCGCACCTCGACCGCGAGGTCGCCGAGATGCAGCTCGGGCCGCTTGAGCTGCTCGACAAATATCCGCGTGAACACCGAATTGTGCGCCGTATCGTTGCTGCCAAGCTGGTCGAGCGCGGTCTGGCCGATGCCTGCGGAATAGAGCGTGAAGATCCCGCGCGCGGGCCGGGCGTCAGCAAGCCCCCGCGTGTTCCCGATCGAACGTCCCGCGGCGCGAGGAAACGGATTGTCACGGCAGGCATCGATGACGACGAAGGCGACCCGCACTGCCTTGGCCTGAAGCTCCGCGATCACGTCGGGCTCGGCGATCGAGGCCCCGCGCACCCGCGCCTCGGCGCCCTCGTTCACAGTGGGAACGTCGCTCGGCACGAGGTAGTTCACGCCTGCGATCGCAACGCCGTGTCCGGCATAGAACACGGCGGCGGTATCGCCCGGCACGAGCCGCGACGTGAAATCCGCAAGCCGGTCGATCATGCCCTGCCGGCCAAGATTGGTCCCGAGCACGATGTCGAACCCGAGCGACCTCAGCGCGTCGGCCACGGTCGTTGCGTCATTGGCGGCCTTCCTCAATTGCCGGTCGGCCGGCAGGTTCGGATAGAGATCGTTGCCAATCACGAGTGCGACGCGTTTTTCGGCCCAAGCCGGTGTCGCAAGGCCAGCCATGCACGCGGTCGCGAGCGCAGCAACATTGCGCGCCAGTCGATTAAAATACCGCGTGCCCGTCATGATCCAGCCCGTGACGCAACCAATGTTGCGAGTCTAGCGCAAAGCGGCTGCCCCGAACACCGGCTGGCGGCGCCGCCTCCGCCGCAAAGCGCCGTGGATAAGTCCGGCGGCGGGATTTGAAGCTTGCTCCCCCCGCCGTCCGCCCCTATAGCTCTGCTTTTAATGACATCGAAATCGACCTTCGTCCTCGGCCACCGGCATTTGCTGGGCATCGAGGGCCTTTCCGCGGCCGACATCAGCGGCCTCCTCGACCTGTCCGAAGAATATGTCGAGCTCAACCGCCAGGTTGACAAAAAGCGCACCGTCCTGCGCGGACGGACGCAGGTGAACCTGTTCTTCGAGGCCTCCACCCGGACCCAATCCTCGTTCGAGCTTGCGGGAAAACGGCTGGGCGCCGACGTCATGAACATGTCGGTCGCCTCCTCGTCCATCAAGAAGGGCGAGACACTGATCGACACCGCGATGACGCTCAATGCGATGCACCCGGACATCCTGGTGATGCGCCATCACGCCTCCGGCGCGGTGGAACTGCTGGCCCGCAAGGTCGACGGTTCCGTGATCAATGCCGGCGACGGCGCGCACGAGCATCCGACCCAGGCGCTGCTCGACGCGCTCACCATCCGCCGCAACAAGGGTCGGATCGAGGGGCTCGTGGTCGCGATCTGCGGCGACGTGATGCATTCGCGCGTCGCCCGCTCCAACATCATCCTGCTCAACACCATGGGCGCCCGCGTCCGCGTCGTCGGGCCCTCCACGCTGCTGCCGCCGGGCATCGAGCGGATGGGCGTCGAGGTCGCTCGCGACATGCGCGAGGGTCTCAACGGCGCCGACATCGTCATGATGCTGCGGCTGCAGCGCGAGCGCATGAACGGCTCCTTCGTGCCCTCGTCGAGCGAATACTTCCACTATTTCGGGCTCGACCAGAAGAAGCTCGCTTACGCCAAGCCGGACGCGCTCGTGATGCATCCCGGCCCCATGAACCGCGGCGTCGAAATCGACACGGCGGTCGCCGACGGTGCGCAATCCCTGATCCGCGAGCAGGTGGAGATGGGCGTCGCCGTGCGCATGGCGGTGCTGGAAGCGCTCGCCCGTAACCTGCCGAACGCGTGATGCCGATGTTGACCGATCGCCGCCCCATCCTGCTGGCCAATGCCCGCGTCGTCGATCCCTCCAGGGATTTCGACGGCGTCGGCGACGTCCTGATCGCGGACGGCAGCATCCGCGAGACCCGCCGCGGCATTGGCGCGGCCGGCGTCCCCGAGGGCACCGACATCGTCAATTGCTCCGGCAAGATCGTCGCACCCGGCCTGATCGACATGCGCGCCTTCGTCGGCGAACCCGGCTTCAGCCACCGCGAGACCTTTGCCACCGCGAGCCAGGCGGCCGCGACCGGCGGCATCACCACCATCATCTGCCAGCCCGACACCTCGCCGGTGATCGATAATTCGGCAACGGTCGACTTTGTGATGCGCCGCGCCCGCGACACCGCGATCGTCAACATCCAGCCGATGGCCGCCCTCACCAAGGGCATGCACGGCCAGGAGATGACCGAGTTCGGCCTGCTCAAAGCCGCTGGCGCCGTCGCCTTCAGCGATGGCGCCAGAAGCGTGACCAATGCGCAGGTGATGCGCCGCGCGCTGACCTATGCGCGCGATTTCGACGCGCTGATCGTGCATTACACCGAGGACCCCGATCTTGTCGGCGAAGGCGTGATGAATGAGGGCGAGTTTGCCTCGCGGCTCGGCCTGATGGGCATCCCGAATGCCGCCGAAGCCGTGATGCTGGAGCGCGATCTGCGCCTCGTCGCCCTCACCGGCGGCCGCTACCACGCGGCGTCGCTGACCTGCATCGATTCCCTCGACATCCTTCAGCGCGCGCGCGATGCCGGGCTCGCCGTCAGCGCCTCGGTCTCGATCAATCATCTGGCGCTGAACGAGAACGACATCGGTCCTTACCGTTCGTTCCTGAAGCTGTCGCCGCCGCTGCGCACCGAGGACGACCGCCGCGCCCTGGTGGCGGCGATCGGCTCCGGTCTGCTCGATGTCATCATGTCCGACCACAATCCGCAGGACGTCGAGGGCAAGCGCCTGCCGTTCGCGGAAGCCGCGCCCGGCGCCGTCGGGCTCGAGACCATGCTGCCGGCGGGCCTGCGGCTGGTGCACAATGGCGAGATCGAGCTGAAGACGCTGATCCGCGCCATGTCGACCCGCCCGGCCGAGCTACTCGGCCTGTCGGGCGGAACCCTTCGCGCCGGCAGCCCCGCGGATGTCATCGTGATCGACCCCGACGTGCCCTGGGTGGTCGATCCCGCCGACCTCAAGTCGCCCTGCAAGAACACCCCGTTCGACGAGGCCCGCTTTACAGGCCGGGTGGTGCGCACCATTGTCGGCGGACGAACGGTATATGAGCATGTCTGACGTGCGGCTTCGTTCCACGTGGAGAATGGGCCTTTGGAGATGCCGCCATGGCGCTTGAACCGTTTCTGCCGGTGGCTTTCGTCATCGGCTATCTCCTCGGCTCGATTCCGTTCGGGCTGATCCTGACCAGGCTCGCGGGCACCCAGGATATCCGCTCGATCGGCTCCGGCAGCATCGGCGCCACCAACGTGCTGCGCACCGGACGCAAGAGCCTCGCCGCGGGAACCCTGCTGTTCGACGCGCTCAAGGGCACCGTGGCGGTGGTGATCGCCGGCTACATCGCAGGCCCCTACGCCGCAATGGTAGCCGGGCTCGGCGCTTTCCTCGGCCACCTCTTCCCGGTCTGGCTGAAGTTCAAAGGCGGCAAGGGCGTCGCGGTGTATATCGGCATCCTGCTGGGGCTGTTCTGGCCGGGCGCCGTCGTGTTCTGCCTGCTCTGGCTGGCGACCGCCTTCACCACCCGCTATTCCTCGCTCTCGGCGCTGGTGGCGGCGTTCATCACACCGATGTTCCTCTGGTGGTTCGGTCATCTCGCATTGTCGGCGCTCGCCGCCGTGCTGACCCTGCTGTTGTTCTACGCGCATCGCGAGAACATCAAGCGCCTGCAAGCGGGCAAGGAAAGCCGGATCGGCGAGAAGGCCTAGAGCATGATCCGGAAAAGTGCGTAGCGGTTTTCCGAAAAGATGATGCTCAAACAATAACCTAAAGCGTGATGACGATTCCTAATCGCATCCCGCTTTAGAGCGTTTTCGAGCGAATTGGATTCCGGTTCGCGTCGCGACAACGCCTCAAACAAGAATTTGAGGTCGGAAAAAGTACGGATACCGCCGCACCCCTTCCGCATTATATGCCAAATCCTGTTCGCAATTCTCCTGCGAGTCACGGCAGGCTGTAGCGAACTGGTTCCATGCCTGTCATCCTGATACGGGAAACGGCGTTAGGCGGTTGCTCAGAATGAGCGAGAAGATTGTCGGCGTGAATGACGGGATCGGCTCGCTCGGTGCTTCCGGCACTGCAGCAAGCCGGCTGCTCTCGGCTACCAATATCTGGTCCGACGCGCCGCTGCCCCCGCCTGCCCCTGCTCCACGGCCAGCGCCGCAACCGGAGCCCGCAGTCAAGCCTGACGCTCCGCTCGATGTCGTCGTCACCAAGGCTGCACCGGCCGCGCCCGCGCGGGCGCGTTCCGAGCAATGGCCGCCGCGAAAGCTTTCGCTGGCGCTGCAGGGCGGCGGCACCTTTGCCGCCTTCACCTGGGGCGTGCTGGAGCGCCTGCTCGAAGAGACCTCCATCGAGATCGACACCGTCAGCGGCGCCAGCGCCGGCGCCATCAATGCGCTGCTCCTCGCTTGCGGCCTGGCCGAAGGCGGCCGTGAAGGCGCACGCTCCCGGCTGAACCGGTTCTGGGTCCGGCTGATGCACGAGGCCTCGTTCCGCTCACTGATGCTGATCGGCGGCTTTTCGCCGGCGGGAAGCTCGGTCGCGTTCGGCCCGACCCTGCGCTCCGGGCAGTTCGATCCGTTCGATCTCGATCCGCTGCGGCAGGCGGTCTCCCGCGACATCAATTTTTCCGTCCTGCGCCATGCGCGGTGCCCAAAACTGCTGATCGCGGCGACGCGGATCCGCGACGGACAGCAGCAGATTTTCGGCAACGAGGCCATCACCGCCGACGTCGCGCTGGCCTCGACCTGCCCTCCGCTGGTCCATTGTGCGGTCGAGATCGATGGCGAGGCCTATTGGGACGGCGGCTTCGGCGGCAATCCGCCGCTGCTGCGCCTGGTGCAGGACACCGCGGCAACGGATCTGCTGCTGGTCCAGGTCACGCCGACGCGCGACAGCTATGTGCCGATCACGCTCGCCGCGATCGACCGCCGGCTCGACCAGATCGCGGCGAACGCCGCGCTCAATGCCGAGATCTCCGCGATCGAATGGGCGCAGTCGCACATGGCCTCTCCGCTGCGGCTCACCAGGATCGCGGCGGAAGACTCCGTTGACGGCCTGGCGCAGCGCTCATCCACCGATCTCGGCCGCGGCTTCATTCGCCTGCTGCACCGGAGCGGTCGCGAGGCCGCGGAACGTTGGCTTGGACAACGTGCAAGAGCCGGCTCAGCGCCCGCTCAGGCCCGTGCTCCCTCCGAACCTGCGCTAGCGTGATTTCGCCAGCGCGTCCTCCAGGAACCAGGCAGAGGTCAGCGCGACAGGATCATTGCCGAAGCGCGCGATCACCTGCACGCCAACAGGCAGGCCGCCAACCTTCAGCACCGGCACATTGACGCAAGGATTGCCCATCAGCGTCCACAGCCGGTTGTAACGGGGCGAGCCGGTCGAGGCGAGCTCCTTGGCTGGCGCTATGCCCGGCGCCGAATAGGTCAGCAACACGTCGAACCCTTCGAACAGCTCGCCGAGCTCGCGGCGGCCGCGGCGGGCGATGCGGCGCGCATCGTCGTATTCCTTCGATGTCAGTCCGACCGTCTCATCGAGGCTGGCGCGCAGCAGCGGCGCGATCTCGTCGTGACGCTCGGAAAACTCCCAGGCCAGCGCGCGATGCGCCTCGAAGTTCTGGATGATGGGATGGATGCGCCAGGCTTCCTTGACCGCCTCGGGCAGATCGATGATCTGCACGCGGGCGCCGGCCTTCTCGGCCGCCTTGATCGCAGCCAGCAAACCCTCCTCTGCCGCCGGCTCCACGGCTTCGGCAAATTCCTGCCTGACCACGCCGATGCGCGGCGCCTTGGCTGGACCGATGCCGTCGAATTCAGTGCGGCCGGTAATCGCCAGCAATCCGCGCGCGAGATCTTCCGCGCGGTTACCGAACAGGCCGACCGTGTCGAGGGCCCACGAATAGCACTTCACGCCGATGGTCGGCAGCATCCGGAACGATGGTTTTATCGCGGCAGCGCCGCAATAGGCCGCCGGCCGGATCACCGAGCCTCCGGTCTGGGTGCCCAGCGCCAGCGGGATCATGCCGGCGCCGACGGCCGCCGCCGAACCCGCGGACGAGCCGCCGGGCGAATGCGCCGTATTGTGCGGATTGAGCGTCGGCGTCGGATCGCTCGAGGCGAACGCGGTCGTGGTGGTCTTGCCGATGATGGTGGCCCCGGCTCGCTTCAGCATCATCACGACCGGCGCATCGGCGCGCGGCTGCCAGCCGCGATAGATCTCCGAGCCCATCTCGGTCGGCATGTCAGCGGTGTCGATGATGTCCTTGATGCCGACGGCAATCCCGCGCAGCGGGCCCGAGGCTTGCGCTCTCGCGGATTTGTCGTGCCGGACGAAAGCCTGAACGTCCTTCTCCTTGGCTTCGATCGCCGCATGCGACTGAGCGATGGCGGCGTCGGGCGAAAGCTCCCCCGCTTCAATGCGGCGCTGGAGGTCGGCGAGTGAGATCATGACAACATCCTTCTTATTGGCATCGCTTTTAGCATCGCAGCGAGGTCGTGCAAGCGCACGTCCCTGTTGCGCAACGCCCTCTGGTTGTTCCATGCTGTCCCTGCAAGGAGATGCCGTGGACGCCATCAATTCAAGCGTGGAGCTGACCGAGGCTGAGCGGATCGACCGGCTGCGGCTGATCCGTTCCGACAATGTCGGGCCGCGCACCTTCCGCTCGCTGGTCGATCATTTCGGCAGCCCGCGCGCCGCGCTGGAGCGGCTGCCCGATCTCGCCCGCCGCGGCGGCGCGGCGCGATCGGCGCGCATCTGCAGCGCGGATGAAGCAAAGGCCGAGCTCGCCGCGAGCCGCAAGTTCGGCATGGCCTGGCGCGCGCCCGGCGAGGACGGCTATCCGGAGCGGCTGGCGATGATCGACGATGCGCCGCCGCTGCTCGCGGTGCGCGGCGACACCAAGACCCTGATGCGGCCGATGATCGCGATCGTCGGCTCACGCAACGCCTCCGGCGCCGGCCTCAAATTTGCCGGCCAGCTCGCGCGCGAGCTCGGCGAAGCCGGCTTCGTGGTCATCTCCGGGCTCGCCCGCGGCGTCGACCAGGCCGCGCATCGCACCAGCGTCGAGAGCGGCACGATCGCGGTGCTCGCCGGCGGCCACGACTGCATCTATCCGCCCGAGCATGGCGACCTGCTCGCCGCGATCCTCGACCACGCCGGCGCTGCGATCTCCGAAATGCCGCTCGGACATGAGCCGCGCGCCCGCGACTTTCCCCGGCGCAACCGATTGATCTCGGGCGCTTCGCTCGGCGTCGTCGTGGTCGAGGCGGCGCACCGCTCGGGCTCGCTGATCACGGCACGCATGGCGGCCGAACAGGGCCGCGAAGTGTTCGCCGTCCCGGGCTCGCCGCTCGATCCGCGCGCCGCCGGCACCAACGACCTGATCAAGCAGGGCGCAACGCTCGTCACCGAAGCTGCCGACATCATCAACGCGGTTCAGCCGATCATGGAGCGGCCGCTGATGCATCCCGCGGGCGAGCCCGACAGCGAGCCGTTCGAGAGCGATCCGCAAAGCCATGATCGCGACCAGATCACCGCCCTGCTCGGCCCGGCCCCTGTTACAATCGACGACCTCGTCCGGATGTCCGGCGCTTCGCCCGCGATCGTGCGCACCGTGCTGCTGGAGCTCGAGCTCGCCGGCAAGCTCGAACGTCACGGCGGCGGATTGGTGTCGCTGGTTTAGCCTCCCCAGGTGTCATTCCGGGGCGCGACGAAGTCGCGAGCCCGGAATCCATTCATCCACTTGATCTGTGGCCAAATGGATTCCGGGCTCCCTCGCTTCGCTCAGGCCCCGGAATGACGGGATGAACTATCGAGGCGCAACGCTAGCCGTCGTTACGCTGGTCGAACTTCGTGCGCGCGGCCTCGATCTGATCCAGATGGTCCTTCGCCCATGTGCCGAGCGCCTCGACGGGGCGCGACAGGCCGTGGCCGAGATCGGTCAGCTCATAGTCCACCCGCGGCGGGATGGTCGGAAAGATCGTGCGCGTAACGAGGCCGTCGCGCTCGAGGCCGCGTAGCGTCAGGGTCAACATCCGCTGCGAGATGCCGTTGATCATGCGCTTGAGCTCGTTGAAGCGCTTTGGCCCGTCGCTCAGCATCATGATGACGAACACGCTCCATTTGTCGCCGACGCGGGACAGCACGGAGGCGACCCCACGGCAGTCCGCATGGTTGGGATCCGGCATGGGCCTGGTATCCAGTCTCGGATTTGGCCGCGGCGGTGCGGGCAATTCGGTGTGCGCAGGTTTCAATGATGTGCCCATGGCTCAAAAAAGTGCGTTCTTGCGGGGATTTCGATAGTCACACATGTAGCTCTGGTTACAAACTTATACCAGGGTGACCCCACATGAAACTCCTCCATATCGACTCCAGCGTGCTCGGCCCCCACTCCGTCAGCCGGCAGGTTTCCGGCGCCATCGTCGACCGGCTCCGGCAGGCGACGCCCTCGCTTCAAGTCGTCTACCGCGACCTGACCGAGAGGCCGCTAGCCCATCTCTCCGGCTCGCATCTGGCGGCCGCGCAAGGCGCCCCCGCGCCGGCGGAACTCGGGCCAGACCTTGCCGCAAGCGCCGCGGCACTCGAGGAGTTCCTGGCCGCCGACATCGTCGTGATCGGCGCGCCCATGTACAATTTCACCATTCCGAGCCAGCTCAAGGCCTGGATCGACCGCATCCTGGTGGCGGGGAAGACTTTCAAGTACGGCGCGGCCGGGCCGGAGGGGCTCGCCGGCGGCAAGCGGGTGATCGTGGCCATCTCGCGCGGCGGCCACTACGGAGCAGAGACGCCTTACGCAGCCGGCGAGCATCTCGAAACCTACCTGCGCTGGGTGTTCGGCTTCATGGGTATCACCAGCGTCGAATTCATCCCGGCCGACGGCATCCAACTCGGGCCGGAGCACCGCGAGAAGGCGATCGCTGGTGCGCTCCAATCGGCAACAAGCCTGAGCGCGGCCTAGCCGCAGCTAACACTTCGGGCGCAACGCGAATGTTGCGCCCGAGCAGGTTCGCTTGATTTGATCAGCCGCGATAGATCGGCGCGCCGCTCGGCGAGGCCACCGCGCCGCCGTCGACGAAGATTTCCTGGCCCTGCACATGCGCGGAATCGTCGGAGGCGAGGAACAGCACCGTCTTCGCCACGTGATCGGTTTCACCGAGGCGGCCGAGCGGCGTCGACAGCGCGATCCGCTTCTCGAACGCCTTCTCGGCTTCCGGTGTCGCGGTCGCAGGCCCCCAGATCGGGGTGCGGATCGCACCCGGCGCGACCACGTTGACGCGGATGCCGCGCGGCGACAGTTCTGAAGCCATGATCCGCGCCATCGCCCGCACGCCGGCCTTCGCCGCGCCATAGGCCGAGTAGCCGGGAATGCCGAGCACCGAGATCACCGAGCCGTTGAGGATGATCGAGGCGTTGTCGTTGAGATGGGGCAGCGCGGATTGAACGGTGAAGAACACGCCGGTGAGGTTCGTGCTGATCACCTTCTCGAACACCTCTGGTGTCGCCGATCCCAGCGGCGTGCCGCCGGCGATGCCGGCATTGGCGAACACGATGTCGAACTTGCCGAACTTCTCGGCGCCCTGCTTGATCGCCGCTTCCGTCGCCGCGATGTCCGTCGCGTCGGCTGGCAGCGCGAGCGCGTTCGGCCCGAGCTCCTTCGCGGCCGCCGCCAGCGTCTCCTTGTTGCGCCCGGTGATCACCACCTTGGCGCCCTCGGCCACGAACAGTTTTGCCGTCGCCAGCCCGATGCCGCTATTGCCGCCGGTGATCAGCGCCGTCTTGTCCTTCAGTCTCACGCTCGCCTCCAGTAGTTGCATTATGAAACTAGATTGCCATCTAGGCCGTTTGGTTTTATGATGCAACCACACAAGCGCGTGATCGGCGCCCGGGCCGTGCGAATGCGACAGGATGGACGAGGATGGTGAAACGGACGAGCTTCGAGGGCGATGCCTGCCCGATCGCACGGTCGCTGGAGGCGCTCGGCGACTGGTGGTCGCTCCTCATCATCCGCGAGGCGCTGTTCGGCGTCCGCCGCTTCGGCGAGTTTCAGAACAAGCTCGGCATGGCCAAGAACATCCTGGCGGCGCGGCTACGATCGCTGGTCGACCATGGCATTTTGGAAACCGCCCCCGCCTCCGACGGCAGTGCCTATCAGGAATATGTGCTGACGCCGAAGGGCCGCGGCACTTTCCCGATCCTGGTCGCGCTGCGGCAGTGGAGCGAGGAGTTCGACGACCGTCCCGAGGAGATTGCGACGATGCTGGTCGATCGCGAGAAGGGCCGTCCGGTGAAGAAGCTGGAAATGCGCGCCGAGGATGGCCGCCTGCTCACGCCGGCGGAGACCACGCTGAAGCCACGACCGTCGTCGCGACGTCGGTCGGCGTGATTGTGGCGCACCGCCCCCACGACGTCATTGCGAGGAGCCCTTGCGACGAAGCAATCCAGAATCCCACCGCGGCAAGACTCTGGATTGCTTCGCTTCGCTCGCAATGACGGGGGAGAGAGCGGCGCTCAAGTCTCTCACGATCACCGGGGAGCCCACTCTCACGACAGCTTGCGCTTGCTCCGTAGCCGCAGGTGCTCGTCGGCCTCGAGCTTGGTCATGCCTAAGAGATAATGCAGCACGTCCAGCTTGTGGCGCTCGGCCAGCTTGCGTAAGGCCCCGGTCTGCTCGGCGATGAAGGCCACGGCCTCGTCGGCACCGCCCTCCCCCGGTTCCTCGTGACGCGTGCCCCCCGGCGCGCCGGATCCGGCGCGCGCCCGTTTTTTTCCTGGCTTGGTCACCAGTACCCCACCCGAATCCATGCCGCGACAGGACATTACGCCCACATCAACCGCAACTCCAAGGTGGTATTCTGCAACTTTTTCGATATGAAACTTTTCCCATTGCGGCGCCTTTCAACACCCCACGATTTGACAGGGGGCCGCTCACCACCCATGTTCGGGTCGAAACGGCCGACCCGAGTCCTTTCGTTTTCGGCCCAAGATTTTCCCGTAAGCCACTGGAACTAAATGAATATCGTCATTGTGGAGTCGCCGGCGAAAGCCAAGACGATCAACAAATATCTGGGCTCGTCCTATGAGGTTCTGGCCTCGTTCGGCCATGTCCGCGATCTCCCGGCGAAGAATGGTTCCGTCGATCCCGACGCCAATTTCAAGATGATCTGGGAGGTCGACCCCAAGGCGGCCGGCCGGCTCAACGATATCGCGAAGTCGCTGAAGGGCGCCGACCGCCTGATTCTCGCCACCGACCCCGATCGCGAGGGCGAAGCCATCTCCTGGCACGTGCTCGAGGTAATGAAGGAGAAGCGCGCGCTGAAGGATCAGAAGATCGAGCGCGTGGTGTTCAACGCCATCACCAAGCAGGCCGTCTCGGAGGCGATGAAGCATCCGCGCGAGATCGACGGCGCTCTGGTCGACGCCTACATGGCGCGCCGTGCACTCGACTATCTGGTCGGCTTCACCCTCTCCCCCGTGCTGTGGCGCAAGCTGCCGGGCGCCCGCTCGGCCGGCCGCGTGCAGTCGGTGGCGCTGCGCCTCGTCTGCGACCGCGAGCTCGAGATCGAGAAGTTCGTAGCCCGCGAATATTGGTCGCTGATCGCGACCCTGCTCACCCCGCGGGGCGACGCCTTCGAGGCGCGCCTCGTCGGCGCCGACGGCAAGAAGATCCAGCGCCTCGACATCGGCACCGGCGCGGAAGCCGAAGACTTCAAGAAGGCGCTGGAACTGGCGACTTACGCCGTCACCGCGGTCGATGCCAAGCCGGCCCGTCGCAATCCGCAGGCGCCCTTCACCACCTCGACGCTGCAGCAGGAAGCCAGCCGCAAATACGGCTTTGCGCCGGCGCATACGATGCGCATCGCCCAGCGTCTTTATGAGGGCATCGACATCGGTGGCGAGACCACCGGACTCATTACTTATATGCGTACCGACGGCGTGCAGATCGCCCCCGAGGCGATCACCCAGGCGCGCAAGGTGATCGGCGAGGATTACGGCAACGCCTACGTGCCGGATAGCCCGCGCCAGTACCAGGCCAAGGCCAAGAACGCCCAGGAAGCGCACGAAGCGATCCGCCCGACCGACCTCTCCCGCCGCCCCGACAGCATGAGCCGCAAGCTCGATGCCGATCAGGCCAAGCTGTATGAGCTGATCTGGAAGCGCACCATCGCGAGCCAGATGGAATCCGCCGAGCTCGAGCGGACCACCGTCGACATCACGGCGAAGGCGGGCTCTCGTACGCTGGAGCTGCGCGCCACCGGCCAGGTCGTCAAGTTCGACGGCTTCCTCGCGCTCTACCAGGAAGGCCGCGACGACGAGGAGGACGAGGATTCCCGCCGCCTGCCCGCGATGAGCCAGGGCGAGGCCGTGAAACGGCAGAGCCTGTCCGTCACCCAGCATTTCACCGAGCCGCCGCCGCGATTCTCGGAAGCATCGCTCGTCAAGCGCATGGAGGAGCTCGGCATCGGCCGGCCCTCGACCTATGCCTCGATCCTCCAGGTCCTGAAGGACCGCGGCTACGTCAAGCTGGAGAAGAAGCGTCTGCACGGCGAGGACAAGGGCCGCGTCGTGGTCGCCTTCCTCGAAAGCTTCTTTGCCCGCTATGTCGAGTACGACTTTACGGCGAGCCTCGAAGAGCAGCTCGACCGTATCTCCAACAACGAGATCTCCTGGCAGCAGGTTCTGAAGGACTTTTGGACCGGCTTCATCGGCGCCGTCGACGACATCAAGGAGCTGCGCGTCGCCCAGGTGCTCGACGTGCTCGACGACATGCTGGGCCAGCACATCTATCCGCCCCGCGCCGATGGCGGCGATATCAGGCAGTGCCCGAATTGCGGCACCGGCCGGCTGAACCTCAAGGCCGGCAAGTTCGGCGCCTTCGTCGGCTGCTCGAACTATCCGGAATGCCGCTACACCCGTCAGCTCGCCGCCGATGGCGAGGCGACTGCTGACCGTTCGCTCGGCCAGGATCCCGACACGGGTCGCGATGTCTGGGTCAAGGCCGGCCGCTTCGGCCCCTATATCCAGCTCGGCGAGCAGAAGGATTATGAGGAAGGCGAGAAGCCCAAGCGCGCCGGCATTCCGAAGGGCACCTCGCCCAGCGACGTCGATCTCGAGCTTGCGCTGAAGCTGCTGTCGCTGCCGCGCGAGATCGGCAAGCATCCGGAGACCGGCCAGCCGATCACCGCGGGCCTCGGCCGCTTCGGACCGTTCGTGAAGCACGAGAAGACCTATGCGAGCTTAGAGGCCGGCGACGAGGTGTTCGACATCGGCCTCAATCGTGCGGTGACGCTGATCGCGGAGAAGGTTGCCAAGGGTCCGAGCCGCCGCTTCGGCGCCGATCCCGGCAAGGCGCTCGGCGATCATCCGACGCTTGGCACCGTCACCGTGAAGAGCGGCCGTTACGGCGCCTATGTCACCGCGGGCGGCGTCAACGCGACGATCCCGGCCGAGTTCGAGAAGGACACCATCACGCTGCCGCAGGCGATCGCGCTGATCGACGAGCGCGCCGCCAAGGGTGGCGGCAAGGGCGGCGGCAAGGCCAAGAAGGCGGCGAAGCCGGCCAAGGCCAAGAAAGCGTCAGAGAAGGCTGCGGACGGCGAGGACGCCGCACCGAAGCCGAAGAAGCCGGCTGCGAAGAAAGCCGCGGCCAAATCCAAATCCGAATCCACCAGCAAGGCGCGCGCCGCCGTGCCGTCGACCGCAAAGACGTCGCCGACCAAGGCAGCCGCCACCAAGAATCCGGCAAATACTCCGGCCAAGAAGAGTGCCGGCAAGACCTGAGATCAAGAATTAGAGGTTAAGTGAAACCAAAGAAAGACCGTGGCTTTCCCGACAGGCAAGCCATCGTCGCCTTCATCAAGGCAAATCCAGGAAAGGTCGGGACTCGCGACATCGCGCGCGAGTTCGGCCTGAAGAACGCCGATCGCGCCGAGCTCAGGCGCATGCTGCGCGAGCTTGCCGACGACGGCATCATCAAGAAGAAGCGCCACAAGGTCTCCGAGCCGGACGCGCTGCCGCCGACGCTGCTCGCCGACATCACCGGCCGCGACTCCGATGGCGAATTGATCGCCTCCCCCGCCGAATGGGACGAGGTCGAGAACGGCGAGCCGCCAAAGATCCTCATCGAGATGCCGCGCCGGCCGAGGCCCGGCACCGCCGCCGGCGTCGGCGACCGCGCGCTGCTGCGCGTCGAACGCAGCGATGACGATGAAGGTCCCGCCTATCGCGGCCGCATCGTCAAGGTCATCGACAAGGCCAAGAGCCGCATCCTCGGCGTCTTCCGCAGCCTGCCCGAGGGCGGCGGACGGCTCGTCCCCGTCGACAAGAAGTTCGCCGACCGCGAGCTGAACATCGCGAGGACCGATACGGGCGGCGCTGAGGATGGCGACCTCGTCAGCGTCGACATCGTCCGCACCCGCGGCTTTGGCCTCGCCTCCGGCCGGGTGAAAGAGAAGCTCGGCTCGGTCAAGTCGGAAAAGGCGATCAGCCTGATCGCGATCTACGCCCACGACATCCCCTTGCAATTCTCCTCCGCCGCCGAGCGCGAGGCGGAAGCGGCAGAGCCCGCCAATCTGAAAGGCCGCGAGGATTGGCGCGACGTCCCGCTCGTCACCATCGATCCGCCCGACGCCAAGGATCACGACGACGCGGTGCATGCCGAGCCCGATCCGGATCCCAACAACAAGGGCGGCTTCATCGTCAACGTCGCCATCGCCGATGTCAGCTTCTACGTGCGGCCGGGCACGGCGCTCGACCGCGACGCGCTCGACCGCGGCAACTCGGTCTATTTCCCGGACCGCGTCGTGCCGATGCTGCCCGAGCGCATCTCCAACAATCTCTGCTCGCTGGTGCCCGGCGAGCCGCGCGGCGCGCTGGCGGTGCGCATGGTGCTCGGCCCCGACGGCCGCAAGCGCTCGCACAGTTTTCATCGCATCCTGATGCGGTCGGCCGCCAAGCTCGCTTACGCGCAAGCGCAGGCCGCGATCGACGGCCGGCCTGATGACACCACCGGCCCCCTGCTCGATCCGATCCTGAGGCCGCTCTATGCCGCCTATGCCTGCGCCAAGCGCGCGCGTGACGAGCGTGATCCGCTCAATCTCGATCTGCCCGAGCGCAAGATCCTCCTGAAGAGCGACGGCACCGTGGATCGCGTCGTGGTCCCCGAGCGTCTCGATGCGCACAAGCTGATCGAGGAGTTCATGATCCTCGCCAACGTCGCCGCAGCGGAGACATTGGAGAAGAAATCTCTGCCGCTGATCTACCGCGTGCACGACGAGCCGACCTTGGAGAAGGTTCACGCGCTCGCGGAATTCCTGGAGACGCTGGACGTTCCCTTCGCCAAGTCCGGCGCGCTCCGCCCGACCACGTTCAACCGTGTGCTGGCCCAGCTTGAAGGCCACGACTATTACCCGCTGGTGAGCGAGGTGGTGCTGCGCGCGCAGGCGCAGGCCGAATATTCCTCGGAGAATTACGGTCACTTCGGCCTGAACCTGCGCCGCTATGCGCATTTCACCTCGCCGATCCGCCGCTATGCCGACCTCGTCGTGCACCGCGCGCTGGTACGTGCGCTTGGCCTTGGCGAAGGCGCCCTGCCCGACAGCGAGACGCCGGAAAGCTTGAGCGAAGTCGCCGCGCATATCTCGCTGACCGAGCGGCGCGCCATGAAGGCGGAGCGCGAGACCGTCGACCGCCTGATCGCCCATCACCTCGCCGACCGCATCGGCGCCAGCTTCCAGGGCCGCGTCTCCGGCGTCACCCGCGCCGGCCTGTTCGTGAAGCTCAGCGAGACCGGCGCTGACGGGCTGATCCCGATCCGATCCCTCGGCACGGAATATTTCAACTATGACGAAAGCCGCCATGCCCTCGTCGGCACGCGCAGCGGCACCATGTACCAGCTCGGCGACGTCGTCGACGTCCGCCTGATCGAGGCCGCTCCCATCGCGGGCGCGCTGCGTTTCGAGCTGCTGTCGTCCGAGACCGACAGCGGCCCGCGCCAGCGCAGGCCGCTCCGTCCGCAGCGCAAATCGTCCAAGCCGCAGCCCGGACGCAGCCCGGAGCGAAAACGCAAGCCGGAGAAGAAAAAGTCCGGCAAGGGAAGGAAGGCCAAAGGAAAGAACAAGGGTAAGGGCAAGAAGGGCAAGGCATGGTGACGATGAGCACGGCACCAAAGATCTGGACGCGCGAGAACGGTCTCGTCGAGAAGCGCGACGTCTGGTCAGCAATGAAGCGCGGCTTCCGCGGCCGCTGCCCGCGCTGCGGCGAAGGCAAGCTGTTCCGCGCCTTCCTGAAGACCGCCGACCATTGCGCCAAATGCGGCCTCGACTTCACCCCGCATCGCGCCGACGATCTGCCTGCCTATCTCGTCATCGTCATCGTCGGCCACATCGTGGTGCCGGCCATCCTCTGGATCGAGACCAATTATTCGACGCCGGTCTGGCTCAGCTTCGCAGCCTATCTGCCCTTCACCTTCGTCGCCTCGCTCGCGCTGCTGCAGCCCGTGAAGGGAGCTGTGGTCGGCTTGCAATGGGCTCTGCGCATGCACGGGTTTGACGACAACCCTCCCGATGGTATTCCGCCTGTGTAAACACGTAAAAGAACAGTTCGGGTGAGGACATGACCGATATTTCGCAGGCCGAGGAGAAGACCAGGGTTCACGAGGAGAAGGAAGCCGATCATCATCCTTACTTCCGCCCGAAGGATGCGGCGACGCTGATCCTGGTCGACCGCAGCGGCGCCATTCCGAAAGTGCTGGTCGGCAAGCGCCACGACAAGGTGGTGTTCATGCCGGGAAAATTCGTCTTCCCGGGTGGGCGCGTCGACAAGGCCGATTATCGCGTGCCCTGCGCTGCGCCCATCACCGCCGAACTGGAAGCCAATCTCGCCAAGGGCAGCCCGAAGACGCCGGCCTCGCGCGCGAAATCGCTCGCCATTGCCGCCATCCGCGAAGCCTGCGAGGAGACCGGCCTCTGCCTCGGCCGCAAGGCCGAAGGCAAAGTGCCGAAGCTCGAAGGTCCCTGGCAGCCGTTCGCGGATGCGGGCCTGCTGCCTGATCCCTCCAGCCTGTTCCTGATCGCGCGCGCGATCACCCCGCCCGGCCGCGTCAAGCGCTTCGACACGCGTTTCTTCACCGCCGATGCCTCCGCGATCACCCACCGCGTCGAAGGCGTGATCCATGCCGATGCGGAGCTGGTCGAATTGGTCTGGGTCGAGCTCGGCTCAAAACCGCTCGCCGATCTGCATCCGATGACGCGCAACGTGCTCAACGAGCTCGACACCCGCCTTGCCACCGGTCCGCTCCGCCACGACGCGCCGGTGCCGTTCTTCCACTTCTACGCCGGCAAGATGCAGAAAGACGTCTTGAGCTAGTTGGCGCGCTGGGGCGTAGTTCGATCAAGTCTATCCTCCGTCATTCCGGGGTGCGCCTCTTGGCGCGAGCCCGGAATCCATACTCCGGATGGTGGTTATGGATTCCGGGCTCGCCGCTCCGCGTCGCCCCGGAATGACGTGCTGAGAGAGCTACGAAAAACAAAAAATTCTTCCCGCCGCCCCCGATGGCGGAGTTCCCCTTCATGCCTATGTCATTCCCCAGCGTCACCAAGAAGGACACCGGGCGATGGCACAAAGGCAACTCAAGCTTGGCGCGTTCATGCGCCCGATCAGCATCCACACCGGCGCCTGGCGCTATCCCGGGGCTTGGCCCCACGCGAATTTCAATTTCGGCCATATCAAGACGCTGATCCGAAAGCTCGAGGCCGGCAAGTTTGACGCCTTCTTCATGGCCGATCACCTCGCCGTCCTGAACATGCCGATCAACGCGCTCAAGCGCAGCCACACCGTGACCTCGTTCGAGCCGTTCACCCTGCTGTCGGCTTTGTCAGCCGTGACCGAGCGCATCGGCCTGATCGCGACCGGCTCGACCACGTTCGACGAGCCCTATCACGTCGCGCGCCGCTTCGCCTCGCTCGACCATCTCAGCGGCGGCCGCGCCGGCTGGAACATCGTCACCACCTCGAACCCGGACGCGGCGCTGAATTTCGGCCTCGACGATCACATGGAGCACGCCGAGCGCTACAAGCGCGCTCGCGAGTTCTACGACGTCGTTACCGGCCTGTGGGACTCCTTCGCCGACGATGCCTTCGTACGCGACGTCGAGAGCGGGCTGTTCTTCGATCCCGCCAGGATGCACACCCTCGACCACAAGGGCAAATACTTCAAAGTGCGCGGCCCCCTCAATATCGCCCGCCCCGTGCAAGGCTGGCCCCTGATCGTGCAGGCCGGCGCCTCCGACGACGGCAAGCAGCTCGCCGCCGAGACCGCGGAAGCGGTGTTCACCGGCGGCGGCAGCCTCGCCGACGGCCAGAAACTCTATGCCGACATCAAAGGCCGCATGGAGAAGATCGGCCGTGACCCCGAGCACCTGAAGATCCTCCCCGGTGCCTTCGTCGTTGTGGGCGACAGTGTCGATGAGGCCAAGGAGAAGCGCGCTTTGCTCGACAGCCGCGTGCACTACGACAGCGCCATTGCCTCGCTCTCCGTCATCCTGGGCACCGATGCCTCCGGCTTCGATCCCGATGGGCCGCTTCCCGAGATTCCCGAGACCAATGCCAGCAAGAGCGGCCGGCAGCGCCTGGTCGATCTCGCCGCCCGCGAGAAGCTCACCGTGCGCCAGCTCGCCCAGCGCGTCGGCGGCTATGGCGGCCTGTCCTTCGTCGGCACCGCCAAGACCATCGCCGACCAGATGGAGGAATGGCTGGTCGGTCGCGGCTCCGACGGCTTCAACATCATGTTCCCGTTCCTGCCTGCCGGCCTCGACGATTTCGTCGACAAGGTGGTCCCGGAGCTGCAGAAGCGCGGGATTTTCCGCAAAGAGTACGAAGGGCCCACTTTGAGGGAGAATCTGGGCCTGCCGCGGCCGAAAAACCGGTTCTTTGAGGCCTAATGGGCCCGATTTGAGCGGTTTCCGCCGCCTGAAACCTTGACTTCCCGCCGTTTCTGACTAGGTTGCCGGCCAACGCGGGCCGTTTGGCCGGCTCCAGATTCCCCTGATATTCTGAGGTTCAGAACATGGCCAAAGCGGTCACCATCAAGGTCAAGCTCGTGTCCTCCGCCGACACCGGCTTCTACTACGTTGCCAAGAAGAATTCGCGCACCATGACCGACAAGCTGGTCAAGAAGAAGTACGACCCGGTCGCGCGCAAGCACGTCGAATTCCGCGAAGCCAAGATCAAGTAAGATCGCGGCGTAGCGCGCTAAGGATTTTTGCGGGGCCCTTGCGGGCCCCGTTGTCGTTTCGGCTCGCGTGTCCCTGCTCATGTACCCTGCTACCCAGCGCTGCGCTGCTTAGCGCAGCGAAGCAAATCCGGACCGGCTCTGCGAGATCACACTGGGACACTCCGGCGTGACGAGAGGAACTCGCTTGAGTCGTGGTTGTTGAGCCAGCATCGTCAAGCGGCTATCTTTCGGAGCGAACCTCTTGCGTTGCCGCTCAACTGACTTGATGGGAGAATCGCATGCGCATCGCTCTGCTCATTGTCGTTATGGTCATCGGATTTTCTTCCGCAGCAAACGCTCAGTATGACTATCCCTGGTGCGTATTTGGCGGAGGGCTCGGCGCTTCCGGAGACTGCATGTATTCGACGCGGGAACAGTGCCTGGCCTCGGCATCCGGGCGATCGAACACCTATTGCGATGTGAACCCGCGCGTGAGGTTCAAGCAGCACGCTCCGCAGCGGCCGCGCTGATCATGATGCGCGCGCTTGCCTGTCTGCTCTTCGTCCTGATCACCATGTCCGCGCCCGGTCCAGCGGCAGCGCAGCGGTTCGGCGGCAATTTTCCGGTATGTCTGCAGGAGTGGGAATGGGGCGGCGGCACCTACATCTCTTGCCAGTATCGTTCATTTGACGAATGCAGAGCCAGCGCGGCGGGCCGTTCGGCGATGTGCCTGGAAAACCCATATGTGCAGCGGGCGTCCCCTCCAGGCCGCAGCGCGCGTCCCCGGTAGGGCTAGAGCATGATCGGCCCGTGACGAGCGCCGATCCAGCCATCATTCCGTGCCGTCCGGCCTGCCCCGCAACGTCGACCTTCTCGGTTGAATCCCCTACATGAAACCCGGATTGCGCGGGAAATAGCTACCCCAATCTCCGAATGGTCGATTTGACATCAGCAGCATCGGGAACGTCAGCCGCATCCCGTGGTCGATTGCCGCCTTGAGCGCCGGCTCGCTCGCGCCCGGCACAAAAGCCGAAATGGCCGGACAATCGCTCTGTGCCGCGAACGACAACGCAGCGGCGAAAGCGGACTCAACCAGATCTGGCCTGTGGACTGCAAGCGGACCAATGTGTCCACCCGAAATGTAGACGTACCCGACGCACTCATTGCCGGCGTGGATGGTGAATCCGCGCGTCGTGCTGTCGCCAAGGAGAAATCGATGATGCTTCTCCCTGGAAACGCCGACTGCGCTGACATCGATCTGCGCCAGCCTGTCGTATGGGATCGCGTCGGCCGTGAGAGATTCAAGACGGAGCCGCGGCGCAGCCAACCGTGGCGCCAGGCGGTCACGAGGGACGCTGACCATGTAGATCGGAAAGCGCGGGAACAGTCCGTGGCGGATGTAGAGGCCTTGAGATACGTTGTTGAACGTGAAGGTGATCAGTGCCTTGATGGGTGCTCCGCGCATTTCTGCATGCGCGAATGCCTTGTTGATGAGTTGATTGCCGATGCCGTCGCTCTGACGATCAGGCGCGACGAACAATTGGGCCAGGAACCAAAGCTCGCCACAGACCCAACTCCACGCGAAGCCGACTATTTCTCCGTCGTCATCGGCCACCCATAAGCCCTCGGGATCATCCGCGAGCGAGAAGGCCTGAAAATTCGGCGGACGAGAGGATGCCATCTTCCCGAACCCCCGCCGTTCGGTTAGCTCATTGATGCTGGCGACCACGATGTCATCGGCCTGCTTCAAGTCGTCGATGCGAGCGGGCCTGCACACGACCGCCATTCTCTAGTCCCTCCCGGGCGTCAGCTCGCCCCGCCCACGATGCATCGGGTCGCGGCTTAGTTTCTACTCACATCTTGATGAGAGCGAGAAATCGTCAGCCGGCAATCAGGCGAGCGGCCGGATGTTCTGGTTCATCCGGAAGAAGTTCGTAGGGTCGTATTTCGCTTTGATCTGCTGCAGGCGCCTGTAGTTCCGCCCATAAGCAGCGGCAACCGGATCGCCTGTCTCATCGTCGTCGAGATAATTGACATAGCGTCCTGAGGCAAAGAAGGGCCGCATCCTTTCATAGGTTGCGCGTGCCCACGAGATGCTGCGGCTGGTATCGCTGGTCTGCGTCCATTGCGCGAGGATCAGGAAATTGTAGCCCTCCTGCCGATGCACAAATGCCGTATCCCCGGCACCCACGCGGGCCGCGGCACCGTGGATGTGCTCGAGCAGCAGCTGCCCCATCGGAGTCGGGCAGCGGGCGAAGCATTCGATCATCGTCGCGATCGCACCATCGCTCAGCTCCGTGAGGAAGTTCGACTTCCAATAGTTGAACGCGCCTTTCGGATAGTTGGCGTCGAGCATGCGGTTGAGCTCGCAATAGGTCATCGGTCCGACCGCATCCAGAATGGGAGGCCCGAACTGTTTCAGCGGCTGCATCGCTCGTTCGGCCTCGGCGACTGGACCGCAGTGGCTGGTAACCAGGGCCGCGACCTCCCTGCCGGACCCGTCGGGCGCATGGGTCAGGGATGCGAACAGCATGTGCTCGTCCGTGAGCGATCGCGTGCTGGTCCGGAAAAATTCCAGCACGTCGCGGGAACGCTCGATAGGGTGAACGATCGGGCCGCCGGTGATGATCGGCCCTACCGTATGGAGGTCGTATTCAAGACTGGTGGCAATCCCGAAGTTTCCGCCGCCGCCGCGCACGGCCCAAAATAGATCCGGCTGCTCTTGCTTGCTGGCCCGCACAACCTTGCCATCGGCGGTGACGAGTTCGACAGCCCGCAGATTATCCAACGCGAGGCCGTACTTGCCCATCAGCCAGCCCAGTCCTCCGCCGAGCGTCAGGCCCGCGATGCCGGTGGTCGAGACCACGCCGCCGGTCACCGCAAGTCCGTGAAGCTGCGTTTCTCGATTGAGCTCGCCCCAGGTGACCCCGCCCTGCGCCCATACGGTCTTGCCGATCGCGTCGACCCGGACCCCCTTCATGGGTGAGAGGTCGATCATGATCCCGCCGTCGATGGTTGCGCGCCCGGCCACATTGTGGCCGCCGCCGCGAACCGCGACCTCGAGGCCGAGCTTGGTCGCAAGTGCCACGGCATCCACGACATCAGCCGCACTGCGACATCTGGCAATCAATGCTGGCCGTTTGTCGACCAGCCCATTGTGAACCTTGCGCGCCTCGTCGTAGCCCTCGTCCGCTGGCTTGAGCAGTTCTCCTCCGAAGGAGGCGCTAAGTTCGGCGGCAGCGCTGGCAACAGATGCGATGGACATGACACGAGCTCCCTAGCTTGGCCCGCCACATCCTCGATCGCGGGCTGTCTCAGAGCAAATCCGAAGAATTCAGGTGACGATGAACTGATTTCACCTACACTCGCCGCATGCACAAGCTGCCGCCCCTGATCGAGCTCCGCGCTTTTGAGGCTGCCGCGCGTCATCTGAGCTTCAAGAAAGCCGCGGCAGAACTCGGCGTCACGCCGACCGCGATCAGCCACCAGATCGGATTGCTCGAGCAGTATTGCGGCCGCGCCCTATTCCGGCGCAGACCACGCCCTCTTTCGTTGACCGATGCCGGCGCGCGGCTGTTTCCCGCCATTCGCGGCGGACTCGAGGCGTTTGCCGCTGCCATTGCGTCCCTCAAGCAGGAAGGTGACGAGCAGCCGCTCCGGGTTACGACGACCAACGCCTTCGCTAGCCGCTGGCTCGTGCCCCGCCTGCCCCTGTGGCGGAAGTTGCATCCTGACGTGCCATTGGAAGTGATCGGCACTGACACGGTGCTCGATCTGCAGGCCGGAGACAGTGACGTTGCCATCCGTTATGCGACCAGCCGCGTACCGCCGACAGACGGAATCGTCGATGAACTCTTCAGCGATACGTTCTGGCCGATCTGCAATCCGGATTTGCTTTCAACCGGACGGCTGAAGAGACCAGTCGACCTCGCAAAGCACGTTCTGATCCACTCCTATTGGTCGCCGGCCGATCGTGAGCCACCGACGTGGCAGAGATGGCTCGGTTTGGCCCAGCGCCGGTGGCGCGAGGTGCCCCAATACAAGGACCTGCAGCACTTGAGTTTCCGGGAAGAACTGCACGCCATCGAGGCGGTGATCAGTGGGCAGGGCGTCGGGATCTTCAGTGATGTGCTCGTGGCACACGACCTCGCCGCCGGCACGCTCGTGAAGGCATTCTCGTTGAAGCTACCCGGCTACAGCTTTTATGTGGTCAGCAGGCCAAGCCACCCGCGCGCGCGGACCATTCGGGTCTTTTCGCAGTGGTTGCGGTCGAGTACCTGATCCGGACCGGAAAGGGTCAGGACAAAGTGCGAAGCCGGGAGAGGTCATGCGAATAACCCGAAGCGCGACCAGCAGCGCGGACCAACTCCAGCTGCGAACCGGAGCGACGGGGCCGACCCGAGAATTGACGGCGCCGAGCAGGTCACCGTTGCCCTTACGTGTCTTTAGGGTGCAGCGGAGTCGCGAAACCCGAGAACGTTACGGAGCTCCAATGGAGCGCGCTTACGACAAGCTCCACGTTACACTCAGAGTTCTTCCAGCAGCGCCTTGCTTTCCTTCAAGTCGCGAACGTCGAAGCCCTCGTTGAACCAACCGTAGACCGGCGCGAGAAGACCGCGTGCTTCATCACCCCTGTCCTGATCACGCCAGAGCCGGGCGAGACTGACGGCGGAGCGAAGTTCCCAGAGTTTCGCCTCCTGCTGATGAGCAATCGCAATGGCGTGGCGAAACTCGGTCTCCGCATCGGCCTCCGCGCCTGGCCGAGCCCTTAGCATCAACTCGCCTCGGCGCCGATGCAGCTCGGCCTCGAACCACCGCACCCCCGATTTCTGGGTTAGTGCCAAGGCGTCGGAGAGTTGGCCGAGCCCCGTTTCATATCGTGCTCTCTTTGCCTCGGCTGCTGCGAGCTGCGCAAGGTAGAACGGAAGAGTCCATGCTGCGCCGGACGCCTGGAATCCCTCGATGCCGCGCCGCAGTAAGTCCACCCCGGCCTCGGGGTCGCCGGCTTCGGCCAGCGTCCAGCCGCGATATGCCGTCCCCATCGCGAGAAAGAAGGCAAAGCGCTGCTCGGTGGTGAGCGCAACGAGCTCGTCCGCCCGTTGCCCAACCATGCCCGCGTCTTCGAGCACGAAATGCAACCGGCAGGCAACGCTCAGCGCGAATGCGAGGCTGATCGGGTGCGACGAATCGCGGGCCTCTGCCAGGGCGTCACTGCTCTGCACGCGCGCCTGATCGGCGAAGCCAAGAAGGCCACACGTAAGCGAAAGGAACGAAAGCATCGCCACGCGGGCGTTTTCTGCGAACAGGGCTGTCAGAGAGCGCTGCTGCGCCGGATCGTAAAGGGCGAGCCCCCGCTCGAGATGGGTGCGCGCCAAGGCCAATTGTCCGCGATGAAGCCAGCTATCGCCGACTGCCCTATGACCGGCGACAAGAATGGCCGCATCGTTCTGTCGCCCGGCCAAATCGAGCAGATTCTCGGCGATGCGATGCGATCGGTCCGTTTCACCACGGACGTGATAATGCACGAACTCGCCCCAGAGTGCCTTGAGCAGATTCGGCGTGTCGTTGAGTGCCTCGCAGAGGCAACGCGCCCGGGCGTAGGCCCTGCCGGTCTCTTCGGCCGCGTGGCCCTTCGCGGCGATCAGTGCACCGCCGAGCGCGAGTTGAAGTTCAGTTTCGGTGCGCTGGCGCCCGGGAGCATCCGGCAGTTGAGATAGCAAATCAAGCGCCTTTCGCATCTGCGCGATTGCTTCTGTCATTGCCGATCGAGCCTTTGAACGCTCACCAGCCTCCTGCCAATAGGAAACCGCCTTTTCGGCCAAGCCCGCATGTCCGCAGTGGTGGGCGAGGATTTCCGGCTGCTCTTGGATGCCTCTAGCGAGCCTCTCCTCGAGTGCGCCAGCGATCCGAGCGTGCAGCTCGCGTCGTTGACCGCGCAACATTGTGCCGTATGCCGCATCCTGGACCAGTGCATGTTTGAACAAGAAATGCGGCTCGACACTCCCAAACACGAGTCCGGTGTTGATCAGCCGGTCAAGCGCCGCCCGCAACTCGTTGTCGCACCGCTGTGCGACCGAGGCCAGCAGATCATAGGAGAACTCTCGGCCAATAGCTGCGCCGATTTGTGCCACCTCCTTGGCGATCGGCCCAATCCGGTCGAGCCGCGCCATCAACGAAGCATGTAGCGTGGCCGGTACGGCAAGTCCGGGCAGCGGCGCGAAGGAGATCGCTCGCGCGATACTCTGGGGGCTTGTTTCGAGCACCGCTTTGGTCAACTCCTCAACGAACAGCGGCACACCATCCGTACGTTCAGCAATTTCATTGACGATTTCGGTCGGCAGCGTCTGGCCACCTGCCACGCTCCGGATCAGCGCAGCGCCCGCATTCTGGTCGAGCCGGTTCAGCACGAGCAAGCTGACATGCGGCTTTCCGGTCCATACTAACTGGAACTCGGGGCGGTAGGTGATCAAGACCAAAACCGGCAGGCTTGCTACGCGATCGACGGTTCGGTCCAGCAGCTCGCGCGAGCTTGGATCGATCCATTGCATGTCCTCGAACACGATCATGATTGGACGTCTTTGCGCGAGAGCTTCAAGCTGGCGAACCAGGGCGGCGAAGCTTCTCTCCTTCTTTTGTTGCGGCGTACTCGTAACCGGTAAGTATAGATTATCGTTGGGGATCGACAAAAACTCCGCCAGGATCGCCGCGTCCTCGTTGGGCGACAATGCAGGCGACAGGAGCGCTCGAAGTTTGTCGAGCTTGGTCGTCGGTGTGTCCTCACGATCGAAGCCAGCCGCTCGCTGGAGTTGTGCGATGAAGGGGTAAAGCGCGCTTTCCTGATGATGAGGCGAGCAGAAGTAGCGCAAGCAGGTGTGCGGCTCTCGCTCGATACGCTCCTGAAGAGCCGCAACGAGGCGCGACTTGCCGATCCCCGCCTCGCCGACAAGCAGCATGACTTGACCGGTACCCGCCCGCGCATGGCGCCAGCTCCGCTCCAACCGCGCGAGGTCTTCCTCACGCCCAACCAGCGGGGCGAGGACCGAAGGGTGCAACGCCTCGAACCGGCTCTCCGCTGTTCCCTCACGAAGCACCCGCCAGGCTTGCACCGGTGCGGCGAAGCCCTTCAGCGTCACGGCGCCGAGATTCTCGTAGTCAAAGAGCCCGCCGATGAGCCGCCGCGTGTCCTCAGGGATGACTACCCCATCCGGTTCGGCGAGCGCTTGCAGTCGAGCGGCAAGGTTCGGCGTCTCGCCAAGCACGGCCTGCGCCTCCGCCGCTTCGCTGCCGATAAGGTCACCTACGACGACGAGGCCAGTCGCGAGCCCAAGACGAACCCGCAGCTCGAACTCGGCTGGGGCTCCCGGCGCGTGCCTGGTCGCGGCGATCTCAAGCGCAGCGCGCACTGCGCGTTCGGCATCGTCCTCATGCGCTGAAGGATGACCGAATAGTATGAGCATGCCATCGCCGATGTAACGGCTGACGGTGCCACCGTATTTGCGGACGACCGCCGCTACGCTATCGCGGTACTCAGCAATTATGTCCCGTAGATCTTCCGGATCGAGCTTTGTCGCAAGTGCCGTCGAGCCGACGAGATCGCAGAACATCACTGTGAGCTGACGACGCTCGGCGGAAGAACTTGGTGCGGCCAACAAGCCTGCGCGCTCCGTGACCGGTGGCACGATGGACGTCGCTGCGCCGGCCCCTCTCGTCATTTGCGGCGGTACGGTCGGCGTGAGCGCGGCACCGCAGTCGCCACAGAAGTTCTTGCCTGTCGGATTGTCGCCCCCGCACGCAGGGCAGCGAAAGAACAGCGGCGCGCCGCAATCGCCGCAGACCTTCGTTCCCTCCGGGTTGACTCTGCCGCAATTCGCGCAATCCATGGCCGCACCCGATCGAATTCCGACCGACATGAGTTCGCGTCGGTCTATGGGCGAATCTTGAGAGCGCGCTCTTTCAAGATTCTCTTCCCTCAGCCGCCTACCAAGCGCCAAGCATGATCAAACTCACAATGACCAGGAAGTAGACACAGGCGATAGTCGCAGGGAAAATGAGCCAGCCGGGCGTCATCGTTGCCTCCCGAGCGGTTGTCTCGAAAGCTTAAGCTGGCCGGCGCGATTAGGATTATGAACTGGCTAACACTCTGCAACTCAAGCCCATTTTCAATCTGAGAAGGCTGACCACAGCCTGACACGACCCAAACGCGAAATTGGCAAGCCCATGAACGACCGCCTGCCGAGTCGACGAAAGGTTCTCTCGCACGTCAGCAACCGAGCGCTTTGAGGCAAATGCAAATTTGTGAGAACGGCAGCGGTGCAAGGCCAAGGAAAACGACCACCCGCCCCGCCCTACGCTGTCCGCAGCACTGGCGTGGGCGGCTGCGACGGCCTGACAAGCGCGAACGCGACCTGCACGATGCCGCCGGCAAGGCCGAGCGCGACACCGATGCGCCAGGCCATGGTGTAGGAGCCGAGCGCGTCATAGAGCAGCCCGCCTCCGTAAGCGCCGAGGAAGCTGCCGATCTGGTGGCTCATGAAGGCGAGGCCCTGGATCATCGCCTGCCAGCGCAGGCCGAACATCTCGGCGACCGCGCCCGCGACCAGCGGGCCGACGCCCATCCACAGAAAGCCCATGATCGCGCCGAACAGCAGCGTCGAGAACGGGCTTGCCGGCAGCATGAAGTACCAGGCGAGCGCGAGCGAGCGCAGGATGTAGATCCCGCCCAAGAGCGCCAGCTTGTTCCAGCGCTGGCCGGCCCAGCCGAAGAACAGCGAGCCCAGCACGTTGAAGCCGCCGATCATGCCGAGCGTCTGCGCGCTCAGCATCGGATCGAGGCCGCAGATCGCGAGATATGACGGCAGGTGCGTGGTGAGGAACACGAGCTGCATGCCGCAGACGAGATAGGCGCAGGTCATCACCACGAAGGAGGCATTGCCGAACGCGGTCCTCGCCGCGGCTGCAGCCGTGGCATCATCGATCTCGTCGGCCGCCGGCTTCGGCAACGGAATCTTGTCGACGCGCCCGGCATACCAGGCCGCAGGGATCATCAGCACCGACATGATGACGAAGCCCGCGAGCCCGACGCGCCAGCCAAAGCCCTCGTTGAGCATCTGTCCGATCGGCGCCGAAAGTAGCGCGCCGAGCGAGCCCGCGCCGGAGACGATGCCGAGCACGGTCGAGCGCACCGTCTCCGGCACCGCACGTGCCGCCACCGACATCGCGATCGCCGCCGCGGTGCAGGCGAGCGAGGTCCCGATCAGCACGCCGGCGCCGATCATGATGCTGAGAAGCCCATTCGCCGTTGCCATCAGCGCGAGGCCCGCGATGTACATCAGCGCGCCGGCGATCATGATCGGGCGGAAGCCGTAGCGCACGGTGAGTGCACCGGCGGGCGGCTGCAGGAAGCCCCAGGCGAGGTTTTGCACGGCCAGTGCAAGCGTGAAATCCGAGATCGAAATGTGGATGTCGCGCGTCAGCGGCTGCATGAAGATACCGAGCGACTGCCGCAGCCCCATGCTCAAGGTCAGCATGATCGAGGCGCCGATCAGGATCGGCAAGGTGGGACGCAGAACCTGCAGCAGGGGCATTTTTCTTCTCCCTTTTGGGCGCGGCACGCGTGCCGTCGTCTGCTTTTGCCGATGTTTTTGGGTACACAGACCTGTGCACTTAGGCTATAGATGGAAGCGGCTGTCAAGCGAACAGGACGCTTAGCTCCGCATGGCTCCCCCGCCTGCCCCACAGACGATGAAAGAGCGGATCCTTCAGACCGCCGACAAGCTGTTCTATCTGCAAGGCATTCGCGCCATCGGCGTCGATACCATCGCGGCCGAGGTCGGCATCAGTAAGCGCACGCTCTACAATCACTTCCCGTCCAAGGACGCGCTGATCGCGGCCTATCTCGAGCGCCGCTTCGTCAGCGCACGCTCCTCCGACAAGCCGCCCGCCGAGCAGATCCTCGCGACGTTCGATTCGCTGGAGCGGCGCTTCGCGGCGAAAGACTTTCGCGGCTGCCCATTCGTCAATGCGGTCGCCGAGCTCGGCCCCACCGACCGCGCCGTGAAGAAGATCGCGATCGCCTTCAAGGAAAGCCGCCGCCTCTGGTTTCGCGACCGCCTGACCGAGCTCGGCGTTGCCGAAGCGGACGCGCTCGCGACGCAGCTGGTGCTGCTGGTCGACGGCTCCATCGCGCAGGATCTCGTGCGCGATGATCCGGCGATGGCCAGAGCCGCGAAGGAAGCGGCGAAGGTGTTGTTGCGGAATGCGGGGGTGGATGTGGGCGAGGATGCGAACCCGGCGGAGAAACGGAGCAAGCGCGCTCCAGACTAACCGCTGTCGCCTGATCGCTCGCTGTCATCACCCGCGAAAGCGGGTGATCCAGTATTCAAGAGACAGTGAAGCTAGACCCGAGACGCTGCGGCGTACTGGATTCCCCGCTCCAGTGCGCGACTGCGCACAAGGCGGGGAATGACACCGGGATTTGTGGAGAAAGCGCGGGCGCCTGACTACCCGTCAGGACCATTTCGCGACCCTACCAATATGCTCCTGTTTTGCCCGACGGGTCAAACGACGCCGCTGCCGGCGCAAATTATCTCGTCACCCGCGTAACCCATTGATCCCGCTCGCGCCGGCTACTGTGCATGGGGTTGTTTTCGCAACTTTGCGCGGACGGCCCTCACGCCGCCTGCGACACCACGCGATTGCGGCCGTCGTGCTTGGCGCGGTAGAGCGCGGTGTCGGCGCGCTTGAGGACGTCGGCCACCGCCTCGCCCTTTCGCTCCAGCGTGGTCAGCCCGATCGAGATCGTGACCTCGATGCGCTTCGAACCCTTGTGGATCGCGAAGGGCTCACCCGCTATCGAACGGCGCAGGCGCTCGGCGACCATGCCGGCGACGTGGAGATCGGTCTCCGGCATCACGATGACGAATTCCTCGCCGCCGTAACGGCAGGCGAGATCAATGCCGCGGATCGATTTGCGCACGCGCACCGCGAACTCGCGCAGCACGTCGTCGCCGGCATCGTGGCCGTAATTGTCGTTGATCGACTTGAAATAGTCGATGTCCAGGATCATCAGCGCCAGCGGCTTGCCGCGGGTCGCGGCCTGCTCGGCGAGCGTCGCCAGATGGCTCTCCATGTAGCGGCGATTGTGCAGGCCGGTCAGCGCGTCGGTGATCGCCATCTCGATCGAGTTCTGCACGTTGTCGCGCAAGTGATCGGTGTAGCGGCGGCGGCGGATCTGGGTGCGGGCGCGCGCCAAGAGCTCGGTCTTGTCGATCGGGCGCAGCAGGTAGTCGTTGACGCCGATCTCGAGGCCGCGCAGCAGCCGTGTCGAGTTCTCGGGGTCGGCGATCGCCAGGATCGGCACATGGCGCGTGCGCTCCAACGAGCGCGCCTGGCTGCACAGGCGCAGGCCGTCGAAATTGTTGAGGTCGAGCGAGACGATCAGGAGGTCGTAATTGCCCTCGGCGGCGTGGAACAGCGCCTCCGTCGGGTTCGGCTCGACGTCGATGGTGTGCTCGGCAGCAAGGATCGTCGCCAGCCGCTCGTAGGAGGACTGGCGGTCGTCGACCAGGAGGATGCGGCCGCCCTTGCCGGTGTCGGCGATCGCACTGCGCTCGGGCGCCTGCATGCCGATCTCGAGCGAGGTGATGGCGCGCATGCGCAGCTCATCCGTCATCATCTTCAGCCGCGTCAGCGAGCGCACCCGCGCGATCAGCACGACGTCGGAGACGGGTTTGGTCAGGAAGTCGTCGGCACCGGCCTCGAGCCCGCGGTTGCGGTCGGCGGGGCTGTCGAGCGCGGTGACCATCACGACGGGAATGTGGTGCGTCGCCGGATCAGTCTTGAGGCGGCGGCAGACCTCGAAGCCGTCCATGTCGGGCATCATCACGTCGAGCAGGATGATGTCGCATTCGGCACGCCTTGAGATCGCGAGCGCCTCGGTGCCGTTCGCGGCGGTCATCACGTCGAAATATTCGGCGGAAAGGCGGGCCTCTAACAGCTTGACGTTGGCGGGGACGTCGTCGACGACCAGGATACGCGCGGACACTGTGAACTCACTTCCTATCCGATAAAACGCCGGACCGTCTCAATGAATTTGCCGACCGAGATCGGCTTGGACAAATAGGCTTCGCAGCCGCCCTCGCGGATGCGCTCTTCGTCGCCCTTCATCGCGAACGCCGTGACCGCGACGACTGGAATGGCGCGCAGCTCCGGATCGTCCTTGATCCAGCGCGTCACCTCGAGGCCGGAGACCTGCGGCAGCTGGATGTCCATCAGCACGAGGTCGGGCCGCATCTTGCGCACGAGGTCGAGCGCCTCGTAGCCGTTGCTGGTGCCGGAGGTCTGGTACCCGTGCGCCTCCAACAGGTCGCGGAAGAGCTTCATGTTGAGCTCGTTGTCTTCCACGATCAGGACGGTCTTAGCCATCCCGCCCTCCTGATTGGTCCGAAGGACCGGTACATGTGACGCCTCAGACGCCGCTTCCCGGCGTTTCGAAAACTGGATTCAAACTAGCCTCAGATTCGCTTGAGTTTCGTTAAACCCGAGGGTCCACTTTCTGCGATGTGGTTTCCAGTTGCTTGTCCGGGGCCGGAAGACTTGAGCACGAGACTCGGGCATGATGATTCCAAATTAGAGACCGAAAGTTAACGGAAAGGCAAACCGTCCCCGTGAAAAAGCCTGTTCACAACCCCCGCGAAGTCGCTGAAATCGTTGCGATTCAGGCCCTGTCCTTCGTCGCGGGCGAGCCTGAGCGGCTGGGCCTGTTCCTGGCCGAGACGGGGGTCGGTCCGGAGACCCTGCGCAACGCCGCCGCGGACCCGAATTTCCTCCTCAGCGTGCTCGATTTCGTGATGCGGGACGATGCCACGGTGAAGGCCTTTGCCAAGGTGGCGGAACTGCACCCGACCAACGTTGCCGCGGCGCGGCAGGTCCTCGGCGATGCGCTCGGTGACCCCTCCTGGGAGCGCGACGTGCCGTGAGCGTCCCAGAGCCGGCCGGGCCCCGCTGCTTCTGCCGGGATTGTCTGGCCGATCTGGATATGGGCCTGCGGCGCTGCTCGGCCTGCGGTTCCCCCCGCCTCGTCCGCCACCGCTCGCTCGCCGGCCTGACCATCGCCCATATCGACTGCGACGCCTTCTATGCGACGGTCGAGAAGCGCGACAACCCTGACATCGCCGACAAGCCCGTCATCATCGGCGGGGGCAAGCGCGGCGTGGTGTCGGCGGCCTGCTACATCGCGCGCACCTATGGCGTTCGCTCGGCGATGCCGATGTTCAAGGCACTGGAAGCCTGCCCGCATGCGACCGTGATCCGCCCGGACATGGCAAAGTACGTCCGGGTCGGCCGCGAGGTCCGCCAGGCCATGCAGGCGCTGACGCCGCTGGTCGAGCCGCTCTCGATCGACGAGGCCTTCCTCGATCTCTCCGGCACCGAGCGGGTGCACGGCATGATCCCCGCCAAGGTGCTGGCGCGCTTTGCCCGCGACGTCGAGCGCGACATCAACATCACCGTCTCGGTCGGCCTGTCCTGCAACAAGTTCCTGGCCAAGATCGCCTCCGACCTCGACAAGCCCAGAGGCTTTGCCGCGCTCGACCAGGAGGAAGCGCGGTTGATGCTGGCGGAAAAGCCGGTCGGCTTCATCTTCGGCGTCGGTCCCGCGACGCAGGAACGCCTGGTGCAGCGCGGCTTCCGCATCATCGCCGATCTGCAGAAGGCCGACGAGATCGAGATGATGCGGCAGTTTCCGAGCGAGGGCCGCAGGCTGTGGCGGCTCGCACGCGGCATCGACGACCGCCGCGTCGAGCCTGACCGCGGCGCCAAGACCATTTCAAGCGAGACGACGTTCGAGACCGACATCCGCGATTTCGCGACGCTGGAGAAGATCCTGTGGCGACTCTGCGAGAAGACGTCGTCGCGCCTGAAGAGCAGCGAGCTCGCCGGCTCCACCGTGACGCTGAAGTTGAAGACCGCCGATTTCCGCCAGCGCACGCGCTCGCAATCGATCGCCGCCCCGACGCAGCTGGCCGCGAAGATCTTCTCGATCTGCCGCGAGATGCTGGCCAAGGAAATCGACGGCACCGCCTTCCGCCTGATGGGCGCCGGCGTCAGCGCGCTGCGCGAGGGCTCGGCGGTCGATGACACCGACATGCTCGACCGCCGCGCCGCCCACGCCGAACGCGCGGTCGACAGCCTGCGCAAGAAGTTCGGCAGCGCCGCGGTGATCCGCGGCATTGCCTATGAGGGCCCGGAGAAGGCGCAGGAGTGATGACGGGTGAACGCGATCTCAATGCGCTGCTGAGACTGATGAAGCCGGAGCTGCGACCGGGCACCTTCGTATTTTGCACGATCGCGGCAGACGAGACTATTCCCGCAGCAGTCGATCCGCTCCTGATCTTCCGCGAGCCGGAGGGCACAACGGTCGTAGCACCGCTGGAGGATGCCGAACGCGCAGGACTGCGCTACGAATTCGCCTCACGCCTGATCACGCTCACTGTTCACTCCGCGCTCGATGCGGTCGGCTTCCTGGCGGCAATCACGGCGCGCCTCGCCGACGCCGGCATCAGCGTGAATGCCGTGTCGGCGTTCCACCACGACCATCTCTTCGTACCGTCCGACAGAGCCGACGAAGCGATGGCGGCTCTACAAGAGCTGTCAGAGGCGAAGCACTCATAGCAGCTGTAGCCCGGATGGAGCGGAGCGCAATCCGGGACAGTGCTCCGTGGCGACAGGCTTCCCGGATTACGCTTGCGCTTCATCCGGGCTACAGGAAAACCTCAATCCGCAACCGCGACCGCCTCGATCTCGATCAGCCATTCCGGCGCAGCGAGCGCGGAAACGCCGACGAGCGTCGAGGCCGGCGGCTCCATGCCTTCGAAGAAGGCCGAGCGGGCCTTGCCGATGATGGGCCGCAGCTCCGGCTTGTAGTTCACCACGAAGGTCGTGATCTTGACGATGTTGGAATAGCTCGCCCCCGCGGCCTTCAGCGCGAGGCCGAGATTCTGCATCACCTGCGTCGTCTGCGCGGCGATATCGCCCTCGCCGACAATCCGCCCCTCCTCGTCGGTCGAGACCTGGCCGGAAATGTAGATCGTGCGCGCACCCGTCGCGGTGACGACGTGGGAATAGGCTGGATTGTGATGCAGGCCGCTGGGGCGGAGATGGTCGAGCTTCGGCATGGGCTGGCTCCCCGAATTTGTGGTTGGGAGGGAGCGTAGCGGGAGAGTGTGACGAGAGCTAGCCCCGTCATTGCGAGGAGCGAAGCGACCATGAGAGATCTCGTAAGGTGGGCAAAGGCGCACTTGCGCCGTGCCCACCATCTATCAACGATTATCGAGAGAAAGCGTGGGCACGATCCGCTTTGCCCACCCTACGACGCTGCTCGCGACGAGAGACCTAGCCCTCAATTACAGGGCTTGCTGTCCTTCACGTCGAACTTGCCCATGGCGCCGGAGATGACGAAATCGTTGTAGTCGAGCACGAGCTGGCGCGAGACGCCGTTCTCGTAGAGCTCGAACGCCATCGCATAGACCGGCGTCTGCTCGCCCTCCTTCTGCTGGGCGTCGCGGTCGAAATAGCTGACGGTGACTGGCCAGCGCTTGAGCGACTTCATGTGCTCGTCCGCAGTCGACGGATCGGACGAGGTGGCGCGGTCGGCGGGGATCGGCTGACCGATCACGGTCAGCGTGTTGTAGACCTTCTGGCCGTCATCGGAGCCGTCATAGACGGAGAGCTCCAGCAGCGATTTGCCTTCCTTCGCGGCGGCGATGATGCGCTGGATCTGCTCGGTCGGGAACACGATCTTGCCGTCGAGCGTGAACGTCTTCGGCGCCGGAAGCTTCAGCTTGACGTTGATGTGGTCGCCCTCGCGCTCGGCCGAGCCGTCGACGCGGCCGGCATCCGTCTCGTTCATGCGCGTCTCGATCTTGAAACGGTAGCTCTTGCCGGCGGCGTCCTCCCAGGAGTTGGAGCGGAGGTCGCTGAGCGTGACCTTGCCCTCGCCGCTGTCGAGCTCGGAGACCTGGCGGAATTCCGAGGTATAGCCCTCGCAGGCGTTCCCCGTGAAATTGTAGAGGATCCGGCCGCGGGCGCTATTGACCGAATTGGTGCGCGATTTGACGAGGCGGAGATCATACAGCGCCTGGTGCGCGAGAAACGGACCGTTGGCGGCCTCGGCTACGCCGCCAAGGCCGACACTGGCCGCGGCAAGCGCCATCACACCGAGCGAAGTCCGGAAAAGATGCACCATGTCTGTTCCCTGAGGAAAGCGCAGATTCGACATTTTAATGACCGTTCCATTGCGCCGCAACTGAGGCCGTCCACGTAAAATTGCCCCTCCACGTTGAACCTGCCGGCCAGCCTCAACAAAATGCGGCCCCTCCGGTTGCTTGCATGTGGCGGCACGATGGGCGAAACAGGGCGCGCCCGGCCATCCAGGGGACGCGCCGGAGCGAAGGATTTTTGGACAACGAGGTCGGACATGGCGGGCACGGTCGAGCAGAAACTGGCGGAGCAAGGCATCAAGCTGCACGAGGCCCCCTCCCCCGTCGCCAACTACGTGCCCTTTGTGCGCACGGGCAACCTCCTTTTCGTCTCCGGCCAGGTCTGCTTCGACCCCGCCGGCAAGCTGATCGCCAAGGGCAAGCTGGGCGCCGGCGTCTCGATCGAGGACGGCGCCGCAGCCGCGCGCGGCTGCGCCGTCAACCTGTTGGCCCAGGTCAAGGCGGCGCTCGGCGATCTCGACAAGGTCGTACGCGTCGTGCGCCTCGGCGGCTTCATCAACTCGGCCCCGGATTTCCTGGATGGGCCGAAGGTGCTCAACGGCGCCTCCGACCTGATGGTTGCCGCCTTCGGGGACAAGGGCCGCCACGCCCGCACCACCGTCGGCGTCGCCTCGCTGCCCGCGGATGCGGCGGTCGAGGTCGAAGGCGTGTTCGAGGTCGCCTGACGCCAAATGCGCGCTCCGGATTGGCTGACAGCGCGGCCGGTCGCCCATCGCGGCCTGCATGACATTTCGCGCGGCATCGTCGAGAACATGCCGGGCGCGGTGCAGGCTGCGATTGCTAGTAATTTTGCGATCGAGGTCGATATCCAGCTCTCGGCCGACGGCGAGGCCATGGTCCATCACGACCATGCCCTGGGCCGACTCACCGAGGCCACCGGCGAGGTGATCGCAAAGACCGCGACCGAGCTGAAGGCCGTCAGGTTCAAGGACACCGACGAGCGGATGATGTCGCTCGCCGACCTCTGCGCCATGGTCGCCGGACGTGTGCCCCTGGTAATCGAGGTGAAGAGCCATTTCGGCGGCGATCGCAAGCTGGTGAAGCGGATGGCCGAGGTGTTGGCCTCGTATGACGGCCCCGCCGTCGGCATGTCCTTCGATCCCGACCAGGTGCTGGCGCTACGTGACCTGTTGCCCAATCGTCCGCGCGGCATCGTCGCGCAGCGGAGCTATGAGGACGAGTACTGGGCCAACCTCACCCAAGAGCAGCGTGACAGCATGCTGTACTTGCGCCACGGCTTGCAAACCCGGCCGCATTTCGTCGCCTTCAAGGTCGACCACCTCCCGGCCCCCGCCCCCTGGATTGCCCGCAACCTGTTCGGCTGCGCCCTGCTCGGCTGGACCGTCCGCACCCCGGAGCAGCGGAGCCGGGTCGGGCGGTATGCGGACCAGATGATCTTCGAGGGATTCGTGCCGTAGCACCTCGCGTGTCCCGGACAAGCTGCAACGCTTCAGCGTTGCGGCGCAGAGCCGGGACCCATCTCTCCACGACCGCGCTGCCACATGGGCCCCGGCTCTGCAGCGCCCGCTGAAGGAGCGCTGCGCTGCGTCCGGGGCACGAGAGCGAGCTTTCTCCACCCCTTGAAGTCGCTGCTGCAATGCACGATCTTGGGCACGATGCCATCATCCGAAATCACGCTCGAGGCCGTCCCGTCCATCGGCGAAGTCTCGCCCGAGAATTGGGACGCCTGCGCGAATCCGGGCAAAGCTTGTAATGGCCATGGCGCGGGAACCTCATCCGCTCTTCCAGGCGATTCCGCCAGCATCTTAAAACCCGCCTATAACCCGTTCGTCTCCCACGCCTTTCTCTCTGCGGCCGAGAAATCGGGTTCGGCCACGATCCGGACTGGCTGGGGACCCCGGCATCTGGTCGCCCGGCTCGGCGGCCGCGTGGCTGGCGTCGTGCCCTGCTATCTGAAATCGCACAGCCAGGGCGAGTACGTCTTCGATCGCGGCTGGGCGGATGCCTATGAGCGCACCGGCGGGCGCTACTACCCGAAGCTCCAGGTCTCGGTTCCCTTCACGCCGGCCACGGGGCCGCGGCTGCTGGTGCGTGATGGCGTCGATCGCGAGCGTATCACCGAGGCGCTGGCGAGTGGACTCATAGCGCTGTGCGGCGTCAGCAAGGCCTCCTCCGTCCACGTCACCTTCGCGCGGGAGTCAGAATGGAAGCTGCTCGCCGAGCACGGCTTCCTCCAGCGCACCGACCAGCAGTTCCACTGGCACAATGAGGGCTTTGCGAGCTTCGACGACTTCCTGGCGACGCTGAACTCGCGCCATCGCAAATCGATCAAGCGCGAGCGGCGCGATGCGCTCGCGGCCGGCATCACGATCCACTGGCTCACCGGCAAGGACATCACCGAGGATGCCTGGGATGCCTTCTTCGCATTCTACATGGAGACCGGCTCGCGCAAATGGGGCCGGCCGTACCTAACGCGCGAGTTCTTCTCGCTGATCGGCGAGTCCATGAGCGAGGACGTGCTGCTGGTGATGGCCCGCCGTAACAATCGCTGGATTGCGGGCGCGATCAACTTCATCGGCTCGGACACGCTGTTCGGCCGCAACTGGGGCGCGGTCGAGCATCACCCGTTCCTGCATTTCGAGGTCTGCTACTACCAGGCGATCGATTTCGCGATCAAGCGCGGCCTCAAACACGTCGAGGCCGGCGCGCAGGGCGAGCACAAGATCGCGCGCGGCTACCTACCCCGGACCACGCATTCCGCCCACTTCATCGCCGATCCCGGCCTGCGCCGCGCCATCGACGATTACCTCAAGCGCGAGCGCGCCTATGTCGCGGAAGCCGGACGAGAGCTCGCCGAGCTCGGCCCGTTCCGCAAAGCGGCCGACGAGGCGCCTTGACGCCTCGCCACGGCTGGTGACAGTAAGCGCAAATCGTTCGAGGAGCCGCCGCCATGACCGCCTACGACACTAACAACATCTTCGCGAAAATCCTGCGCGGCGAGCTGCCCTGCTACAAGGTCTACGAGGATGAGCACGTCTTCGCCTTCCTCGACATCATGCCGCGCGTGCCCGGTCACACGCTGGTGATCCCGAAGGCTCCTGCCCGCAACATCCTCGACATCAAGCCCGACGATTACGCCCATGTCGCCCGAGGCGCGCACAAGATCGCGGCCGCCGCAATGAAGGCGTTCAATGCCGACGGCATCACAGTGCAGCAGTTCAACGAGCCTGCCGGCGGACAGGTGGTGTTTCACCTGCACATGCACGTGATGCCGCGCCACGACGCCGTCGCCATGCTGCCGCCTGCGAGCCGCAAGGAAGACGACAAGGTGCTGCAAGAGCACGCGGCGAAGCTGATGGCGGCGTTGAAGGGGTAGCCGGCGCTGCATCCTCGTCATTGCGAGGAGCTCTTGCGACGAAGCAATCCAGACTGCCTCGGTGGAGGGATCCTGGATTGCTTCGCTGCGCTCGCAATGACGAGGTTGGAGCGGAGGCCCCTCACTCCGTCTCGAAATCGCCCGTCTGCGGCGCGGCCAGCGGCGTGAACTCGCAGCGGTCGGGCTTGATGTCGATCAGCGGCGTGTTGTCGATGCAATCGAGGCCGCGCACCAGGATGGCATTGCCTTCGATGCCGACCAGCTTGACGATCGAGGTGCCGATCGGATTGGGCCGCACCGGCGAGCGCAGCGAAAAGGTGCCGCGGGTCTTCTCGTTGTTCTTCGGGCTCTGCAGGACGATGTCGCGGCGCGAGCGGTCGAGCCAATAGAGCACTTCGAGGTTGCTGTAGAAGTCGACGCCCTTGATGGCCGGCACGAACGGCTCGAAGATCTCGAGGCGGCAGATCGGACCGTCCTGACGTCCCTGCCGCGGCGTCTCCAGCCGCGACGACCAGGGCGTGCGGATCCGGCCGATGAAGACGAGGCCGGCATCTTGCGTCGGCGGCAGCTCGATGGCGACCTCGCCCTCGCGGAGCTCCTGTTCGCGAACCATATGTCCTGTTCCCTGGCTGTTCGCTGGCGGTTTTAGCCCAACCACCACTTGCCGGCCAGCATGAAGACTTCGCCCGTGACCACGCCTGCGAAGATCGAACGGCGGGTCAGCAGGAAAACGACGAGACCGGCACCGACCGCACCATAACGCAGGACATCAGGCACGCTGGCCAGCGCCCCCGGCGGCTGGACCACGATCTGGGCGATGACGCCGGCCAGGATCGCGGTGGCGACCGCCCTGACCCAGACCAGCAGCTCCGAGCCCTCGTCGATGCCGCCGCCGAACCACAGGCCCAGCATGCGCCAGATCTGGTTGGGAACGACGCCGGCGACGAACAGGACGGCCAGGGCGTGCCAGTCGCCGATCGCTTGCGCAAAGCTCATGCGCGTACCTCCCGCCACCAGTGCACGCCATAAGCGATCGTCCCGGCGACCACGCCGCTGACGAGGATATCGAGGCCGGAGTTCATCTTCGCCGCCAGCGGATAGAGCACGATGCCCAGCACGAGCGCGACGACGTCGGCGACCTCGCGGCTGTTGCGCGCCGTCGAGAACAGGAACGAAAGCGGCGTCAGCAACAGGATCGCCGCACCAAGCGTCTGCGTCAGGTTGGCGGCGAGGAAATAGCCGACGATATTGGCGACAAGGCACACGGAGACGAGCCCGCAGCCGAGCCCGTGGACGAAGGCGATCCGCCGTTCGCGCGGCACCTGCGGCAGGAAGCGGTGGCATTCGACCCACAGCGTCACTGCGGTGAGATGCGCGGCGAAAATCAGCTCGCGCCGCTTGGTCGTGGGTGTGCGCATCAGCGGCAGCACCGAGACCACCATTGGAAACAGGCGGATGGCGCTGACGGTCACCGCGATCGCCGACTGGATGATGGTGGCGCCCGAGCCGAGCGTGGTGATCAGGATGATCTGCGCCGGACCTGCCCAGACGAACAGCGTCGAGCACAATGCCCAGAGCAGGCTGAAATGGGTGTCGTGAGCGAGCGCACCGATGCCGAGATAGGTCACGAACAGCACGATGGTGAGGATCGTCTGCGTGATCGAGCGCAGTCCCCACGCGAAGGCGCGCCAGGGACTATTCCATTGCGGTGAATCGAGCGGAGGAAGCGCCACGGGAGCTTTGGCCGGTAAGGAATCGTGCCCGCATAACGGGCGAGACGGGTGCGCGCGTCAAGGAAAGGCGCGGCGGGGCTGGCATGCATGACAGCCAGGCTCACCGCCGTCATTCCGGGGCGCTGCACTTGGCGCGAACCCGGAATGACGACTCATCCTACCCCGCCACACCCCTGTTCCTCAGCACGAAACACGCCCCGCCCGCCTTGCGGATGCGGTTGCACAGATCATCAGCCTCGGCGCGCGTATCCGCGCCGATGCGGACCTGATAGAACGCGCGCGTGCCACGGCTGCGCATCACCGAGGAGAGCAGGCTCGGATCACGCTCGCCGATCACGGTGCTCAGTTTCGTCACGGCCCGGGAATACATCGCGAGCGCCCTGTTGCGGTCGAAGCCGGCCGCGAGCTGCACGCCCCAGATCTTTGCGGCTGCAAGCTCGACATGCTGCTCGAGCTCGGCGACGAATGGATTGGGAGCACGCTTGAGCAGCGCCATCAGATCACGGCAGCTCGTCGTCGGCGAGCTCGGTGGTCCCTTGCCGGTGCTCCCCGCCTTGGCCCAGGCATCGACGCTGGTGCCGGTGATGGCATACACGTAATTGCGGGTCTGCTCCGGCATCGGCCCGGTGCCGGCGAGCCATTCCTGCACGCGCCGGGGGCCGGCATTGTAGGCGGCCGCGGCAAGGCCGAGATTGCCGAACTGGTTGCGCAGCTCATTCAGGAATTCGGCCGACTTCGGCAAAGCCTGCACCGGATTGAACGGATCGAGCAGACCGCGCTCGCTGGCAGTGCCCGGCATGAACTGCGCGATCCCCTGCGCATGCTGGCCGCTGCGCGTCATGGGCCCGACCGCATCGGCCTGGAAGCGGCTTTCCTGCCAGATCACGCGCGCGAAGAATTCCAGCGGCAGGTTATTGTCGCGCGCGGCCGCCTCCACGATCAGGCAGATCGACTCCCGCGTGTCGCTCTCGCGGGCATCTTTCGGTTTCTCCGCTGGCTTCTCGGGTTCCTCGGCCTTCGGAGGCGCATCGGTGGAGGGTGCCTCCTCCGCGAGCGCCGGTGCCAGCAGCAAAGCCTGGCACAACACAGTAATGACCCGAGCTATTCGCATGGCATTGACGCTATCGGACAAATCGGACCTTGACTTGGAACCAGAGCCAACTAGCAACAGACGGCAGTATCAACACCGGTCATGCCCGATGGTGACAATCTTTTTTGATCTCGACGGCACGCTGACGAACCCGAAGCCCGGGATCACCCGCTCGATCCAATATGCGCTGGAACGGCTCGGCGTTCCCGTGCCGAGCGAGGACGAACTGACCTGGTGCATCGGCCCTCCGCTGCTTGCCAGCCTTCGCAAGCTCACCGGAGCCGATGAGCTCGCCGACCGAGCACTGCTGCTCTATCGCGAGCGCTTTAGCGATATCGGCCTGTTCGAGAACGAGGCTTACAGCGGAATTACGGACACGTTATCTTCGCTCGCAGCGACACGTCAGCGCATGTTCGTGGCGACCAGCAAGCCCGCCGTCTACGCCAGCCGCATCGTCGATCATTTCGGCTTGAAGCCGTATTTCGAACGCGTGTTCGGCTCCGAGCTCGACGGCACGCGTGTCGACAAGCGCGACTTGCTTCGCTACGCGCTCGACGAGACCAGCGTCGATGCGAACAGCGCGATCATGATCGGCGACCGCAGCCACGACGTGGTCGGCGCCAGGACCAACGGGATGACCGCCATCGGCGTGCTCTACGGCTACGGCAGCGAGGCCGAGCTGCGGGAGGCCGGCGCGCATCACATCTGCGCGGCACATCCCGAGCTGCTCGGCCATTGTGTCGCTTAGGTGCTGACAGTTTCGACCGCCGCTAGCATGCCTGTCTTCGGGTGACAGTTCAGATATTCGAAGAACTGTTCGTCGGCGGCCGCCACCGTCACTTCGTGATAGAGCCGCAGCTTGGCTGACGGCCCGAGCGTCGACAGATATTTCATGGCCGCGCCGAAGATCCTGACATGGGTCGGATGCGACTCCGCCCAGCGTTCGAGCGCGGCGAGGCTCTTCCACCAGCTCTGCCCGTAGGATTTTTCGCTCGCGCTTCCGTCGGCCGCCAGCACCTGCATGTAGCGGTTGGCATAGCAGCCAATCGCGAGGCCATCATCGCGCAGAAAGTCCATGCCTTCGCGTAGCACCGGTTCGACGTCGTCGAGATAGAGCTTTCGCTCGGATGCTTCCGTATCGCTCCAGTCCTGCCCGGACCGGATCAGGCAGAGATTATCGTGCGCCACGACTCTCAGCCGCGGGCCGTCGCAAATCAGCTCAGGCGCGCCACCAGGCGCCATCGCATCAGTCTGCGACAGCGGGATACGGTCGCGCATCCCGCCCCAATAGGCGTGCTCCTGCACCTCGCCGCTCATGCCCTCCGCAACGACGGCGACACCTTCCGGCCGATCGGGCGAGGAGAACAGCGTCTCGTGACGGGCCACAATAGGACGCAGCACCTCGACGAAGGTACCGATGCCTTCGCGTTGCCGCCCCGTCCACATCTCGCGAGCCTGCGCGAACCAGGCATCAAAGCGTGCGAGATCGTCCCAATAAGCGACCGTGACAACATTCTCGCTGCCGGACTGATCTCTATAGCTTGCCCGGTCCCAATGTGACGGACCGCCATCCATTGCGAACAGTCCTGCGAGTTCTTTCAACGCGTCAATTGCTGCCGCCGGTGCCGCACCGCCATACTGAACACCGAAATAGGCCATCACGACCCGGCTGACCGAAGGCTTGTAGCGCGCCACGAAGGACGGATATGGCGGCTGGTAATCGTCCGGCACGCGCTTGTGGCGCGTGCGTGGCGTTTCGAGATGCGCAGGAATTGCGGATTCCATAGCGATGCCCTCCCCGTGATCGCCGCGTTCAGCTTGCCGCCGCCGCAATGTCCATAGGCTCGACAGTGTCGACCGGCAGCGCGAACTGCTCGACCCGCTGGTACCGCTTCTTGTTGAGCAGCAGCCGTGTGACGTCGGGCCGCGAATAATGTCCGGCGGGATCGGCAGCATTCTTGGCAACGCCAATGGCGCCGAGATCGATCTCGGCGATCAGCAGGCCCTCCTGATCGGGCGCCAGCTTCTCCCCGATCTGACTGCCGTCGGGGCCGTAGATGGCCGCAAAGCCGCCGCCCGCATGCAACAGCGCATTCTTGTCCGGCCGGTCGCAGAGCTCGTCGATCATGGCCTGCGAGACGGTGGCGCAAGGCGCGAGCACGAAGCAGGAGCCTTCCACCGCATAGACGCGCGAAGCCGCGTTGTTGACCTCGGCCCCTAATGCCGGCGCGAAGGGATCGTAGAGCGAGAAGCTCGGCCAGGCCGCGACATGGACCTGCTCGTTCTGAGCGTACATCGCGTATTTCGACAGCGGCTGCAGATGCTCCCAGCAGCACAATGCGCCGAGCCGGCCGATGTCGGGCCGCGCATGCACGGCGAGGTCGCTGCCGTCGCCTTCGCCATAGACCGTGCGCTCGGCATGGGTCGGCCGCAGCTTGCGGCGCTTTGCAATGGTCTCGCCATCAGGGCCGATCAGCCATTGCGCGAGGTAGAGGCTGCCGCCGTCGCGCTCGGACAGGCCGACCACGGCGGTGAGCCTTGCCTTGCGCACGGCCTCGCGCAGGCGTTCGGCCTGCGAGCTGTCATAGGACAGCGAATTGTCGAAATAGCGCTGCACGAAGCCCCGCCCGATCGCCCAGGCCGGGGAGTCCAGCCAGATGTGCCAGGGGTAGCCGGGGATGAAAGCTTCAGGAAAGGCGATCAGCTTGGCGCCCTTTTCCGCGGCCTCCCCGATCAGCGCGATCGACTTGTCGATCGAGGCGTCGAGATCGAGCCAGGCCGGTGCCGCCTGCACCACCGCAACCTTGTATTTCGGATGTTCGATGCCCATTGCCGCCTCCATTGCCGGTTGATCGCAAGCCACGTCCGATGCAGTCTATTTGGCCAAGCTGGGCGGCCAGGCGCTCGACCACGGCGGAACAAAAACTCGACTGGAAGGGATCGCCCGGTACGGAATTTGCCTCCGGTCAGGCTCGATCTGCGCCAACATGCGGTTTTGCAGGATGTGAAAGGGAGGCTGTCCTGATGCCAATCCAGTTCACGACAGACGGCAGTCCCGGCTACCGGCGGCTCGCGCTCTGGCAGGACATCGTCTGCGACGTCTTCGTCGGGCTCGACTGCAAGTCCGACCTCGGCAGCGCCTTTCATGGCTCGGTCACGCAGGCCTCGCTCGGCAAGGCCGTGTGCTCCGAGGTCTGCTCGGACCGCCAGCACGTCTTCCGCACACCGTCGCGCATCGCGCGCTCGGATCAGGGTTTCGTCCTAGTCGCACTCGGCAATCGCGGCAACGGTGGCGTTGTACAGGACGGCCGCGAGACCGTGATCCACCCCGGCGAGTTCGCGCTCTACGACACGACGCGCCCGTACGAGCTGAAGTTCAACGACAGATTTACGCAGACCATCTTCAAGGTCCCACGCGAGATGCTGCAGCGGCGGCTCGGCGGCACCGAGACGCTGACAGCAATGTCATTTGGCGCCGACGCACCGCTCGAGCGGCTCGCCTATGATTTCATTGTCCGGCTCTGCCAAAATGCGGATAGCTTGGCTCTGGATACGGCTACGGCGCTGTCGGAGCAGGCAGTTGATCTGCTTGCGATGGCATTGAGCGAGCGGCTCGGCAAGTCATCGCTGCCGTCCTCGACCCACCGCTCGGCCCTGCTCTACCGAGTGAAGGCGCACATCCGCGCGCACCTCGCCGATCCCGATCTCTCGGTCGCTGAAACCGCAGCCGCGCTCGGCATCTCGCCGCGCTATGTCAACGATCTTCTCGCAGACGAGGACACCTCCTTCCAGCGTCATGTCCTTGCCGAACGCCTCGCCCGATGTCGGAGGGATCTCGCCTCGCCTCTGCTCGCCCATCGCCACATCAGCGAGATCGCCTTCGCCTGGGGCTTCAACGACCTCTCGCATTTCGGCCGCGTCTTCCGCGAGCATTTCGGGATGTCGCCGCGCGACTTCCGGCAGAGCCAGTTGCGGCATTGAGGTGCATTCCAGTCGGCTGTCATCTGCACGATCAGGTCATGCCGAGCAGGGCCGGTATGTGAGCAGGTGATAGGACACGGCGCCTGCTTGCAGTATCTTCCGCCGCCAAGGCCGCCACGATCATCAGCGGCCAGCCAAGGAGCAGATCGATGGAATACCGACGCTTGGGCCGGTCCGGCCTTATGGTGCCTGCCTTGAGCCTGGGAACGGGCACGTTCGGCGGCGTCGGCCGCCTTGCGGCATGGGGCACGACGGACGCGACCGAGGCGCGGCGTCTTCTGGACATCTGCCTCGAGGCCGGCGTGTCGATGTTCGACACCGCGAATGTCTATTCGCTCGGCGAGTCCGAGCGGGTGCTCGGTGAGGCCATCAAGGGTCGCCGGGACAAGGTCCTGATCTCGACCAAGGCGACCTTCCGCTTTGGCGACGGTCCCAACGATATCGGCTCGTCGCGTGAGCACCTGCTCAAAGCCATCGACGGTTCGTTGAGCCGGCTCGGCACCGATTATATCGATCTTTTCCAGCTCCACGGCTTCGACGCCTTCACGCCGTCCGAAGAGGTGCTCTCGACTCTCGACGTGCTCGTGCGCGCCGGCAAGATCCGCTATGTCGGCGTCTCGAATTTCTCGGGCTGGCACCTGATGAAGTCGCTCGGCGTCGCCGACAAGCACGGTTTTCCGCGTTACGTCGCCAACCAGACCTACTATTCCCTGATCGGGCGCGACTACGAATGGGAGTTGATGCCGCTCGGCCTCGACCAGGGGTTGGGCGCCGTGGTCTGGTCGCCGCTCGGCTGGGGGCGCCTCACCGGAAAGATCCGCCGCGGTCAGCCGAAACCGGAAGTCAGCCGCCTGCCCAAGACGGCCGAATTCGGACCGCCCGTCTCGGACGAGCACGTCTACCGTGTCGTCGATGCGATCGACGAGATCGCGAAGGAGACCGGCAAGAGCGTCTCGCAGATCGCGCTGAACTGGCTGCTGCAGCGTCCGACGGTCTCGACGCTGATCATCGGCGCACGCAACGAGACCCAGCTGCGCGAAAATCTCGGCGCGGTTGGCTGGTCCTTGACCAAGGACCAGGTCGCAAAGCTCGATGCCGCGAGCACGGTGACGCTGCCCTATCCCTACTGGCACCAGCGCGTGACCTTCAGCGACCGCAATCCACCGGCGGTGTAGGACAGCTGCATCAAGCGCGCTTGGGTAAGCCGGCGCGCTGGCGGCCGGTTCCGGAACTATCGCGGCCCTGCCCTGTTGGCGCAATACTCGGCATGTGGCCGAGTCCGATTCGCCAACGATACGCCGCTCACGATGTCGACAGTCACCATTGAGCATGCCGACGGCCTGCCGCAGCCGCAACGCAATCAGGCGGTGCTGACCATTGCGCTCGGCATCGTCATGGCGGTGGTCGACAGCACCATCGTCAATGTGGCGCTGCCGACGATCGCGGCCGATCTCGATGCGACCCCGGCCTTGTCGATCTGGATCGTCAGCGGCTACCAGCTCGCGATCACGATCTCGCTGCTGCCGCTGGCTTCGCTCGGCGAGATCGTCGGCTATCGCCGCGTCTATCTGGTCGGGTTGGCGCTGTTCACGCTGGCCTCGGCCTTCTGTGCGCTGGCCCACACGCTGCCGCTGCTGACGATCGCGCGCATCCTCCAGGGCTTTGGCGCGGCCGGCATCATGAGCGTCAACGCCGCGCTGGTGCGCTTCACCTATCCGCGCAGCCTGCTCGGCCGCGGCATCGGGCTCAACGCGCTCGTCGTCGCCTTCTCGGCTGCGATCGGCCCGACGCTCGCCGCCGGCATCCTCGCGGTCGGAAGCTGGCCCTGGTTGTTCGCGATCAACGTGCCGCTCGGCGTGGTGACACTGGTGCTGGGCCTGCGCAGCCTGCCGCACACCAAGCCCGCGAGCCGCTCGTTCGACTGGCAGAGTGCGGGGCTGTCGGCGATCACGTTCGGCGTCGGCATCGCGGCGGTCGACAACGTCGGTCATGGCGAGGCCGCGATCACCTGTCTCGTGCAGTTTGCCATCGCGATCGCCGCGGGTGCGCTGCTGATCTATCGCGAGACTCACATGACCTCGCCACTCTTGCCAATCGACCTGCTGCGCATCCCCGTGTTCGCGCTGTCGATTGCGACCTCGATCGCATCGTTCTGCGGGCAGATGCTGGCCTTCGTCGCGATCCCCTTCTATCTCCAGAGCCGCTTCGGCTATTCGGCCGTGCATATGGGCCTGTTGATCACGCCATGGCCGATCGCATTGGCGTTTGCGGCCCCTCTCGCCGGCCGCCTGGTCGAGCATTATCCGGCCGGCCTGCTCGGCGGTATTGGGCTCACGCTATTCGCCTGCGGCCTTGGCGCGCTCGCCTTCCTGCCGGCGACGCCAACGCCGCTCGACGTGATCTGGCGGATGGCGCTCGCCGGCGCCGGCTTCGGTCTGTTCCAGACCCCCAATAACCGCACCATGATCGCAGCCGCCCCGCGCGAGCGCGCCGGCGGCGCCAGCGGCATGCTGGGGACGGCGCGCCTGCTCGGCCAGACCACCGGAGCGGCGCTGGTGGCGCTGTTGCTCGGACGGTATCCGCTTGAGGGGACCAGGCTGGCGCTCCTTGTCGGCGTTGGATTTGCGCTGTGCGGCGCGATGCTGAGCATGCTGCGGCTCTCCACAGCCGGCGCGCGCGGTGCCGAGCACGTCCGCGTGCAGGACGATCAGCGCCTGCGGGGTGAATAGCCGGACCCGACCCGGTTCGCGCGTAGTCGTGCACAACCTCCGCGTGGCTTAACTATTCGGAGCAATGGCCTATTGCCCTCCCGCCCCGGTTGCGCATAGTGGCGGTGGGACAAGGGGCATTTCATGCGTTCATTTGGAATTGTGGCGCTCAGCGTCATGCTGGGCGGCTGCGCGTCGGTCACGCGCGGTACGACGGAGAATATCAGCATTTCATCGACACCATCAGGCGTGGAAGCCGTCGTCAGCGGAATGGACGTTCCGACCACCTGCACGACCCCTTGCTCCGTGGTCGTCAAGCGGAACGCCGACATCTCGATCACCTTCCAGAAGGAAGGCTATCAGCCGCAAATCGTTCCGCTCAGCCGGGACGTCCAGACGGGCGGAGCCGCGGGTTTTGCGGGCAATCTCCTGTTGGGCGGTATCGTCGGCATGGGCGTCGACGCAGCGACCGGAGCCGCGACCGATCACAAGCCGAATCCGGTCATCGTGACGATGCAGCCGTCGGTCCCGCACGCAGCACCGCGCGCACCGAGAAAGCCGCGGCCACCGCGCGAACCGCAGGCCGGAACGTAAGGCCTCCTCGCGCAGACATCGGTGCAAACAAAAAGGCCGGCTTTGCAGCCGGCCTTTTCGATTTCATCACGTGCCGATCAAACCTTGACCAGCGGCCCCTTGGAGGTCGGCCCCTTTGAGCCGCCGGGGCCACCCGGCTTGGATTTGCCCGGCGGGCGCTTGCGGGTGCCGGGCAGCTTCTCCTGCTTCGGCGTGACCGGGCCCTCGACGAATTCGAAGCCGATCTTCTCCTTGGTCTCGTCGGCCTCGTCCTTGACAAGGACGACGCGAACGTGGCCGCCACCCTTGAGCTTGCCGAACAGCACCTCGTCGGCCAGCGGCTTCTTGATGTGCTCCTGGATCACGCGCGCCATGGGACGTGCGCCCATCTGCTCGTCGTAGCCGTGCTGGACCAGCCAGGCCTTCGCCGGCTCGGACAGCTCGATGGTCACATCGCGGTCGCCGAGCTGCGCCTCGAGCTGAAGCACGAACTTCTCGACCACGGTGCCGATCACCTCGACGCTGAGATGGCCGAACGAGACGATGGCATCGAGACGGTTGCGGAATTCCGGCGCGAACTGCCGGTTGATCGCCTCGTGATCGTCGCCTTCCCGCTTCGACCGGGTGAAGCCGAACGCCTGCTTGGCGAGATCCGCCGCGCCGGCATTCGTGGTCATGATCAGGATCACGTTGCGGAAGTTGACCTGCTTGCCGTTGTGGTCGGTGAGCCGGCCGTGGTCCATGATCTGGAGGAGCACGTTGTAGAGGTCGGGATGCGCCTTCTCGATTTCGTCGAGCAGCACCACGCAATGCGGATGCTGGTCGACGCCGTCGGTGAGCAGGCCGCCCTGGTCGAAGCCGACATAGCCGGGAGGCGCGCCGATCAGGCGCGACACGGTGTGCCGCTCCATGTACTCGGACATGTCGAACCGCAGCAGCTCGACGCCGAGCGTCGCCGCGAGTTGCTTGGCGACCTCGGTCTTGCCGACGCCGGTGGGGCCAGAGAACAGATAACAGCCGATCGGCTTCTCCGGCTCGCGCAGGCCGGCACGCGCCAGCTTGATCGAGGCGGCGAGCGATTCGATCGCCTTGTCCTGCCCGAACACGGTGCGCTTCAAGGTCTGCTCGAGATGCTTGAGCACCTCGGCGTCGTCCTTCGACACGCTCTTCGGCGGGATCCGAGCCATCGAGGCGATCGTGGTCTCGATCTCCTTGATGCCGATGGTCTTCTTGCGCTTGTTCTCGGCGACCAGCATCTGCGCCGCGCCGGACTCGTCGATCACGTCGATCGCCTTGTCGGGCAGCTTGCGGTCGTGGATGTAGCGCGATGAGAGCTGCACCGCCGCCTCGATCGCCTCATTGGTGTACTTCAGCCGGTGATAGTCCTCGAAGTACGGCTTGAGGCCCTTGAGGATCGCGATGGCATCCTCGACCGTCGGCTCGTTGATGTCGATCTTCTGGAAGCGCCGCACCAGCGCGCGGTCCTTCTCGAAGTGCTGGCGATATTCCTTGTAGGTGGTCGAGCCCATGCAACGGATCGTGCCCGAGGCCAGCGCGGGCTTGAGCAGGTTCGAGGCATCCATCGCCCCGCCCGACGTCGCGCCCGCACCGATCACGGTGTGGATCTCGTCGATGAACAGGATGGCGTTGGGATGCGCCTCGAGCTCCTTGAGCACCTGCTTCAGGCGCTCCTCGAAGTCGCCCCGATAGCGCGTGCCGGCAAGCAGCGTGCCCATGTCCAGCGAGAACACGGTGGCCGCCGCCAGCACCTCCGGCACTTCGCTGTCGACGATGCGCTTGGCGAGCCCTTCTGCGATCGCGGTCTTGCCGACGCCGGCTTCACCGACGAACAGCGGGTTGTTCTTCTGCCGGCGGCACAGCACCTGGATCGCGCGATTGATTTCGGAATTGCGTCCAATCACCGGATCGATCTTGCCGTCGCGCGCCTTCTTGTTGAGGTTGACGCAATAGGTCTCGAGCGCCTCGCCCTTCTTCTTGGCGTCCTCGTTACCCTTGGTCTCGGTCTCCTCGTCGACGCCGCGCACCGGCCGCGCCTCGGAGACGCCCGGCCGCTTGGCAATGCCGTGGCTGATGTAGTTGACGGCGTCGTAACGCGTCATGTCCTGCTCCTGCAGGAAATACGCGGCATGGCTCTCGCGTTCGGCGAAGATCGCGATCAACACGTTGGCGCCGGTCACCTCTTCGCGACCGGACGACTGCACATGGATCACCGCGCGCTGGATCACGCGCTGGAAACCGGCGGTCGGCTTGGCGTCGTCGGCGCCATCCGTCACCAGGTTCTCGAATTCGGTCTCAAGGTAGTTGACGAGGCTCGTACGGAGCTTGTCGAGATCGACGCTACAGGCGCGCATGACGGCGGCTGCATCGGAGTCGTCGATCAAGGAGAGCAAGAGATGCTCAAGCGTCGCGTATTGGTGATGACGCTCATTTGCGATCGCCAGCGCACGATGCAGGGATTGTTCAAGGCTTTGGGAAAAAGTCGGCATTCGCGTCCTCTATGGCCCCCACCATCATGATCGTCATCGCCCGGTCAGGCAACAACAACCTTTGTCACATATAGTTATACAAGACCGCGGCGAAAGACCGGTTCCGCGACTCGGCGGCGACACACTTGCGGCATTTTCGATGCAAAACCCGTTCCGATTTGGGCGGGATCGGCGCCGGCGCAGAATTCCGTAGTTCTGCCGGCTGCAGCCCACCGCGCGCAGCCGCTACGCGACAATCACACTGCGGCTTGTACAAGAGCCGGCCTCAAATGCGCCGCAAGCCGTCTTACTTCTTTTCCATCACGCATTGCAGCGGGTGCTGGTGCTTGCGGGCGAAATCCATCACCTGCGTCACCTTGGTCTCGGCGATCTCATAGGTGAACACGCCGCACTCGCCGATCCCGTGATGATGGACGTGCAGCATGATCTTGGTCGCGGCTTCGATGTCCTTGTTGAAGAACTTCTCCAGCACGTGAACGACGAACTCCATCGGCGTGTAGTCGTCGTTGAGGATCAGCACGCGATACAGGTTGGGCCGCTTGGTCTTGGGCTTGACCTTGGTGATGACCGACGTGCTCGGACCCGAGGGAGTACCCGAACGGTTGTCGTCATTGCTCATGCGAGGCGCGTCGGCAGCGGCTGGCGCGGACAGATCGAGGCTGGAAGTCAATTGCAGCATGGCACAGGCGTTCAAATTCCCCACGGAAGCGAATGGCGGTCACCGCGCGACCCCGCCCTTCGGAGCCTGGCGCAGGCGCACCGCCTTGGATCGCCGCTCCCGGCAAATGCGGTCGAGGCCGGATCGCTCGCCAGCAATATGGCCCTGCCCCCGGCCCGCCGCAAGCACGCCGGGGTTCAGCCCATGCGGTCGCAGCAGTCCCGATTCCCGGTCGGGGCGATCCTGATCAGGTTAATCAATCCGGAGCGATTTGACAAAAATTTCCGCTCGGCACGTTTAGAACGTGTTGACCAGGAACCCGGCCGTTAACCCGGCCGCGACGGTTTTCCGCAAAACGCTCCGTTTTTCTACGGTCCAATTTACCTGCCATTCAATGGCATGGGGCGAAATCGGGCAAAACACAGATTTCGGGATCGTCATGTCTGGTCTGCCCCTCGTCAGCCGCCTTGGTCGACAACTCGCCCGTTTCGCAGCGGCCAAGCAAGGCAATATCGCAGTGATCTTCGCCATTGCGCTCGTTCCAGTGCTGGGTTTTGTCGGCGCCGCGCTGGACTACAGCCGGGCCGTCCACGCACGCACCTCGCTGCAGTCTGCGCTCGATTCCGCAGCATTGATGGTCTCCAAAGACCTCACCAACGGCATCATCTCGGAGTCCGAAGTTGAGGCCAAGGCAAAATCCTATTTTAGCGGTCTCTATACGGGTCGCCCCGGTTTGGTCTCGACCGCAGACATCCATGCCACCTACACCCCGAAGGATTCCAATGGAATTTCGAACGTCGTGGTCACCGGATCGGGCGCCATGCCGACCGATTTCATGAAGATCGCGGGCTTTCCGACGCTTGGATACAATGGCAGTTCGACTGCGGCGTGGGGAAATACGCGCATGCGGGTGGCAATGGTCCTGGATAACACGGGATCGATGGCCCAGAACGGCAAAATGACGGCCATGCAAGCCGCGGCCAAGGACATGATCACCACCTTGTCCAACTACAACAAGCAGACGGGCGACGTTTACATCTCGATCATTCCATTCTCGAAAGACGTCAACGTCGGCACGACCAATGTCAATGCCTCATGGATCAACTGGACTGAATGGGAGGCCGAGCCTCCGATCCTCGTCAACAACAAGTCCAGCGCCTTCAATTCGGCCATCGGCGGATCGAACTGCCCCTTTTCGTACTCTACCCACGGCTTTGTCTGTATGGACCGGCCGGCCACGTTGAGCGGCGCCAACACCACCAGCAAGATACCGTCGACCGGCACCTATGCCGGTTACATCTGCCCGAGCAGAGACAATGGCAGCAAGATCTCAGGCAAGTCCGGCATCTACTACAACGGCTGCTACACTACTGCCACAGGGGCGAGCGCAAGCTGCGGATCGAGCACGAGTTGCACCTGCACAGGGAGCGGCTCGGGCAAGATCTGCCATCTCTGGCGCGGCGACGGTACCACAGCAACGGCTGCGGCAGCACCGGGTCACAACACCTGGACCGGCTGCGTGAACGACCGCGATCAGGATTACGACACGAAGAACTCCGCACCCGGTTCGGGCAGCGGGAGCCCCTCCTCGCAGTTCTATGCCGAGCAGTGGTCGGGTTGCCTTCCGGCCACCGTGTTCCCGATGAGCAATCAGTGGCAGACGCTCAAGGATCAGATCACGTCGATGTCGCCGAGCGGCAACACCAACCAGGCCATTGGTCTTGCCTGGGGTTGGCAATCCCTCAGCACGACCAACCCGCCGATTGCGGCACCGGCCAAGGCCAGCAATTACGTTTACAAGGATTATATCGTGCTGCTGTCTGACGGCTTGAATACCCAGAACCGCTGGAGCACCTCGCAGTCCGCGATCGACGCCCGCCAGGCGATCCTCTGCGACAATATCAAGGCGGACAAGGCAAACCCGATCACGATCTTTACAATTCAGGTCAACATCAACAATGCCGACGCGAAATCTCAGGTACTGGAGAAATGCGCAACCGACGGGAACTTCCAAATGATCACGAGTTCCTCTCAAACTTCGGACGCGTTCAAGAACATCCTGACGCAGATTTCCAAGCTGCGCGTCGCGAAGTAGTCCGATCAAACATCCGCAAATGAAAAGCCCGGCCAACTCGGCCGGGCTTTTGCTTTCAGGCTCGTACCAGTGCGTCAGTTCGCGGCCGGGGTGAACTTCGACACGATGGTCTCGACCGGCTTGAACGCCTCCTTGGCGAGGTCGCTGTAGAGGCCGGCAATCTTCTGCGATTCCGCGACGAAGGTTTCGTAGGCGGAACGGGCAAAATCGGTCTGCGCTTCCATCGCCTTGTCCAGCGACTTCACGCCGGAAAGCTTCTCGACGAAGGACTTGGTGTCTTCGAACGACTTCTTCGTGTAGTCGCCATAGGCGCTGGCGATCGCCTGGAGGCCGTGCTGCACCGAGGTCGCGGAGGCAACGCACTGCTCGAACTGCTCTTTCCCGTAGCTCTGGAAGTCTTCAACCTTGAACATTTCGGAATCCTTTTCCCTGGCTCGCGTCGGGAAGCCCCGGCTCCCTGACTCCGCCCAAAATTAGTGCAACGCACAACAAAGTCAAGAATCTTGTGCGACGCACAAATCCGGCGCAAATCGCAGAGATTCCCGGGGTTTCCCGCAAGGGTTCCTTAAGCTTTTGGAAACCGGGCCACCCTACTTTGATTCCCTGGACGTGGTCACTTCCGCGAGCGGCCAAAAGCCGTTTGAGAACATCACCTTAGCCAGAACAGCGGCTCGGGTCCAACGTCCCCCGCGGCCAACAACCAGCGGAGGGACAGCCTGAGCAGGTAATGATCCCGGGTCCGTCGGGCACAATTTCGCCTCACGAGCCGGTGATCAAGTCAGAAACGGGGACGGGGTTCCATGCTTCGTAAAAACTTGTCTGCCTCGCGCTGGGCGCGGGTTGGCGTTTTCGGGCTTCTTACGGTCACCACCGCAGTCATCTTCACCGTCGACGCGGCCGAGGCGCGGCGCCATCGTCGACATTATGCGCACCACCGGGTGCAGCACGACGTGTCCGAGAGCTCCAGCTCGAAATTCGCGTCCATCATCATCGACGGCAATTCCGGCGCAGTGCTCCAGGCGACGAGCCCTGACGCGATCCGCCACCCGGCCTCGCTGACCAAGATCATGACGCTCTATCTGCTGTTCGAACGCCTCGAATCCGGCAAGATGAAGCTCGACACCGAGATGCCGGTGTCCAAGCACGCCGCCGACCAGGATCCGACCAAGCTGAATCTGCGTGCCGGCCAGACCATTCGCGTCGAGGACGCGATCAAGGGCCTCGTCACCCGTTCGGCCAACGACGCAGCCGTGGTGATCGCGGAAGCGATCGCCGGTGACGAGGACGACTTCGCCCGGATGATGACGCGCAAGGCGCGCTCGCTCGGCATGTCCAGGACGGTTTACCGCAATGCCAACGGCCTGCCCAACGACGAGCAGGTCACGACCGCGCGCGACCAGGCCACGCTGGGTCGCGCCATTCAGGAGCGCTTCCCCCGCTACTATCGATATTTCGCGACCTCGACGTTCAATTGGCGCGGACAGTCGATCCGCAACCACAATCGCCTGCTCGGCAGTGTCGAAGGCGTGGACGGCATCAAGACGGGCTACACCCGCGCCTCCGGCTTCAACCTCGTCAGCTCGATCCGCCGCGGCAACCGCCACCTGATCGGCGTGGTGCTCGGCGGCCGCAGCGGTGGCTCGCGCGACGCCATCATGCGCAACCTGCTCGCGGAGAACCTCGACAAGGGTGCGACCGTCCGCACTGTCGCTGCGGTCACGGAGCGCAACGGCACTGAAGCCAACACCGATGTCGCCGATGCCTCGGATATGCCGGCACGGCCCGCCCTGCCGGTCCAGGCCGCGGCGGCCCCTGCTCCCGAAGCCGCCCCTTCGCGCCTCGCCGCGCGTCTGTCGACGCTGGCCGCAGCGACTGCGGCGATGCCGCCCGCTCACTCCAAACCCGAAGCTCGGCCGACGGAGTCCAAGGTGGAGCTGGCGCCGCTCACCAATGGCGTGATCTCGAGCCAGCCGCTCTCCATCATCCCCGGCTCGTCCGAGCCGATGAAGCCGGTTCGGGTCAAGACCGTTCAGGTCAAGGCCGGCGCCGTGAAGGTCGCCTCCGCGGCTCCCGCCCAGGGTGGTGTCCAGGTCGTTGCGCCACCGGTCACCAGCACCGTCCCGCACCGCTCCGACATCGCGGAAACCTCCGGTGCCGTCGTCGCCAGGGCAGATCTCATCAACAAGCCGGAGGCGGTGAGCCAGCCCGAAGCGCCGAAGGCCGAGATGGCCCGCACCGAACTGCCGCGGCAGCCGGCGGGCTTCGGTACCGGCAACGGCATCCTAGGCGTGCTGCCGGCCGCAACCGCCGCCGCACCGGCTCCCGCCGCACCCAAGCTCGCCTCGGCCGACCCGGCGCCGCAGCCGATCCAGATGAGCGCCACCACCAAGCCCGCCGTCATCCACAGCGGCTGGATCGTCCAGGTCGGTGCGCTCGAGAGCGAGAACGAAGCTCAGCAGCGCATCGACGCGGCCCGCAACTCGGCCCGCGGCCTGCTCAGCAAGGCGGACCCGTTCACCGAGCCGGTCGTCGCCAAGGACAATCGCAAGCTTTACCGCGCCCGCTTCGCCGGGCTCGAGCGCGATCAGGCCGAAGCCGTCTGCCGCACCTTGAAGCGTGCCGAGATCTCCTGCATCACCGTTCGCAACTGATTTCCTTCTCCGCTCCAGACCAAATGCCCGCGCCTTGCGCGGGCATTTTCGTTTTGGTGAGGCGGTGATGCCGCAGGCTCCGGACAAGGCTGTTCCACGACAACCTCTCGTCAAGGATTTACGGTTAAAACTTTGCTCAAGGGGATCGACCACGCCGACAAGGGCGGGCGACGGCAGACAGAGCAAACGGAGCTCACGCGGTACGGGCGTTTGTAGCGTTGGTGCCGGAGTTAGCCGTTATGCGTGCGAAGCAGAGTATCCTTGGCCTCGTTTACCCGGGCAGCGAGATACGTCGAGCCCCCCTGGTCGGGATGGAGTTTCTTCATCAGGGATTTGTGGGCCCGGCTGATGTCGTCGCGCCCCGCTCCCGGCTGCAAGCCAAGGATCTGATAGGCTTCCTCCGCCGTCATTTTGCTGCTCGCCGCCGTGCGGCGCTGCCGCCCTGCCGTATCGCCCTGCGCGTTCTGACGCCAAGCGGGAAACCGGCGGTCCAGATAGCTTTCAAGTAGGGCCACGCTCTCGGCGTCGAACGTCGGGACCATCGCGAGCAAGCCGGCGAGATCGAATTCGTCGAGATTGCGCCCGGCATGAGGCCCCGCAACGATCTGGCCAGAAAGCTGGCCGGAATCGTGGTCGAGCCGCATGTCCAGGAATTGCGAGCGCACCCGCGAGGCCTGCCCGGACGGGCGCGTCGCACCGCCGCCGAACAGCCCGCCGACATTGCCGAAGCCGGCATTCGCGAGTGGTGTCCAGCCGAGCAGGCCCGCGCCGAAAATTCCGAGCGGGATCGCAACCGCCAGCTCGCCGCGCAAGCCGGTGAAGGCCGCGACGACCAGCGCCAGCACGCCGCCGCCGAACTTGAGGGTGCGCGCCAGCACCGCTGGATTGGCGGAGCGGAACATCTGGAGCAGCAGGTACAGCGTGATAACGGCGACAGCGCCGGCGATCAGGGTCATGGCCGGAATATAGTCGTGCTGTTGTCAAAAAGCATGGCGCCCAGCGCCGCAAGCCGCGCCGGCCGGGCCGCTATTTCATCTGGCTGATCAGCTTCGCCGCGCCACTCACGCTTCCAGCCAGCTTCAACAGCGCCTCACGTCCACCCGCGGCATAGGCCGCAGCTGCCCGCAACAGCTCGCGCAGCTGCGCTGCCGCACCGGGATCGAACCGGCACCAGGCACCGCCAGTCAGCCGCGCCATCTCGCGGAAGGCCTGTTCGGCGACCGCGTCATGGCCCTCCTGAAAGACGAATACGGGCACCTTGAGCATGCCGAGCTCGCCGGCCTTGGCGCAGAGCTCGTCGATGTCTTCCTCCATGGCATCGCCGACGAAGACCATGGCCCGCACGCCGGATGCGACTGCCTCGCGCCTGGCCTCGCTCAGGACCTTGCCGATCTGGGTATCGCCGCCGCGGCAATCGATCTTGCTCATCAGCGTCGCCAGCCTGGCGCTGTCGGAAATCCAAGCCGTGGCGCGGCACTCGTTGAGGCCGCGATAGTAGACCAGCCGGATGTCGAGACTGCCGAGCGCTGCGGTCTCGCGAAACATGTCGGCCTGGAGCGCGCAGGCCATGTCCCAGGTCGGCTGCCGGCTCATGGTCGCATCCAGCGCGAAGATCAGCCGCCCCCTTGCGCCCGGGGCATGCGGCGAGAGGGTCCGCGCCTTGGCAACGAACGCGGCGATGTCTTCCGAGGTCGAGGTTTGCGCTTGCGGCAGCACGCCGTCTGCTCGCGCCGAGACGGCATCGCGGCCGCGCGGTTTGATGGGTTCACCCGACATCGCAGCTACACCTTGCGTCAGCAGCTAATGTGGTCAGCGCATGCGGCCCGGTCAATGCGCAAAGCCTCCGCGGGCGGGCGCCGGCGGAGGCTTCGACGATTGGTGCAGCCTTGCGACGACGTCAGCTCGGTAAGCTCTTGGACGTCAGCTCTTGGCAGGAGCCATCAGGGCGACCGGGCCCGGCTCCAGGATCCTGGGCGGGGCGGACTGCGTGTCGACCGGTGCGATCTCGCTGTCGGTCGCGCTCAGGAACTTGTCGAGCATGCTCTGGATCGAGCTTTTCGCCACATCCGGACCGGTATCGCGCATGTCGTTGTGCTGGAACTCGGTCTTCACGACCTGAATGCCTGCCTGCTCGCATTCCTCGTCGGTTGGAATCACGCCGGCGTCGGCCTTGAACTGCGGATCCTGGGAGCGGAACGACAGGATCTTGAACTTGCCCGCGGTAACGAAGGGCACGCGCAGATTGTCGAGGGTGACGACCTTCTTGACCTCATCCGGATACTGCTTGGCGAAGTACATGGTGATGTCGCCGCCCATGGAATGGCCGACCATCGTAACCTTGTCGTAATCGGCGTTGGGCTGAACCTTCTTCATCTCGTGCACGGCGAGATGGATGTTGGCGACGCCGCGCAGGATCTGCGGCAGCCGGCCGACATAGAGCTCGCCGGGCTTGGTGACCATCGGAGGATCAGTCGGCAGATCGTGCTGCGGGCTCATGACCATGTAGCCGCGCGCAGCGAAGATGTTGGCGAGGAAGCCGTATTCGGTGTTCTTGACGGTGTTGCCGTGATTGATCACCGCGACGGGCAGCTTGATCATGCCGGCATTGGCCTGCATTTCCTTGTCGCGGCGCACCGCGATGGAAACAGGCACCGGACGGTTATCGCGCGAGGCATCGTAGAATGTGATGGTCTCGTGCTTGATCGCCCACTTGCTCGCCGTGAAATAGGCGATGCCGCAGAGGGCACTGACCGAAACCAGAACGGCAATTCCACGCTTCATTTTCGTCCTCAGCCTCAGGCCTAAGCGGCCTGAATCCCTGTTGAAAATCGTGTTCTCCGGGGCTCTTCGTCCCCTTGTCGCCTATTCCCTAATATATGTCACAGCAGCGTGACAGGAAGGCTAAATGTTGTGAATCGGCAGCCCTTTCATTGTGCGTTGCACTCGTTCGGTGAGCACCCCATTCTCATACCGCTACGTGGGGGTGCAGGTCCCTATTCGACGCAACCGGTCTTGATCGGGTTCGACTCGCGGTAAACGCAGGGTGAAAACGCGCGCGGCGCAGTCCCGGTTCCCGCGCCAGCCGAAGGCCCGGATCGGCCGGGAGTAGCGTTATACCGCGGGGTCAGGCGCCGAGGATATCGTGGACCTCGAGCGGCTTGTCGACCTGGCTGAACCACTCGGCCCGGTTGGCCGCGCGGCGGCGGCCGCGCTCGTCGAGCGGGAGCTTGAGCTGGCGGAGCAGGCTCGTCACCTCCTCCCGCGCAGTGAGATGGCCGAGATTGGGCCGCATGCCGAGCGTGGCCTCGTCGATATCGTCCAGGGCGGTCAGGCCGCGTGGGAAGAATTCGCGGTACACGACGCGCTCGGCGAAGCCGTCGACGTAGCGGAAGCCGAGCCGCAGCGACAGATCCTTCAGGCCCTCGGCCACGAGCTGCTTGTTGCGCGAGCCGAGCATGGAAAGGCGGTTGCGCACGACGATCCAGTCGGTGGTCGCGCCGTCGAGCTGGCGTCGCTTGCGCCTGACGTCACGCACCATCTCGGCGTAGTGGCTCTCGCCCGTCACTGCGTAAGTCGCGGGATCGACGGTGCCGAGCACGTCGAAATCGAGGAAGCTGTCGTTGATCGGCGTGACCAGGGTGTCGGCCATCGAATGCGCGAGCCGCATCAGATAGCTGTCGGTGCCGGGCGTATCGATGACGATGAAGTCGAAGCTGCTCTCGACCGCGGAGACGGCTTCCATGAACTGCTGGAACTCGGAATTCTCGTTCTCGGCAATCTGCATGGTCTCGCCGAGCTTGATGCAGCGATGCACCGGAAGCTCGAGGTCGAGCTTGGTACGTTGCGCCCAGGCGGACCGGTTGCCGATGTAGCGCGTGAAGCTCTGCTGGCGGCAGTCGAGGTCGATGGTGGCAACGCGCTGGCCGGCCTTCAGAAGCGCAACGGCGATGTGCAAGGCCGTGGTCGATTTGCCGGAGCCGCCCTTCTCGTTGCCGAGCACGACCACGTGCGCCGAGCCGGATTGGCCTTGGCTAGCCTGCACAAGCATGGCGATCCTCAAACACCCCTTGCGAATATCTTCGAGTTGACCGCGTCAGCGGTCAAGTGAAATGCGTGACAGGAAATGCAAATTGCAACGCGCCGTTCTCACGATGTATCGCGGCGCCGTCTTTCGTCTGTGATCCAGCCCACAATGTCGCGACGTTCGACGCCGGCTTGCGCGGGATGCTGTGCCGCATCCGGATGCATGGCGTCCACGATCTCCGCTTGTTAAGGTTAGCCGCCGGGCGCGACGCCCGCACCTGCGCCGCTTCCCAATCGTCGAGTCCCGATGTCAGCAAGCCCATTGATCGCCCGCACGGTCCCCGCCCTGCGACGCGCCGTCGACAATCTCCGCAAGCGAAAGGCCACGATCGCACTGGTCCCGACCATGGGGGCCCTCCATGACGGGCATGTGTCGCTGGTTCGCCTCGCCAAGCGGCGCGCCAGCCGCGTCGTGGTGTCGATCTTCGTCAACCCGACCCAGTTCGCTCCGACCGAAGATTTCGGCGCCTATCCGCGCACCTGGAAGGCCGACATCGCCAAGCTCGCGGCCGAGGACGTCGATATCGTCTGGCACCCGGGCGTCGCGGCCATGTATCCGGAGGGGTTTGCCACCCGCATCGCGCCGGAGGGGCCGGCGCTCGCCGGCCTCGAGGACCGCTTCCGCCCGCACTTCTTCGGCGGTGTCGCCACGGTCGTCGGCAAGCTGTTCACGCAAGTCCGGCCGGATGTCGCGATCTTCGGCGAAAAGGATTTCCAGCAATTGCGCGTGGTGACGCAGATGGCGCGCGACCTCGACCTCGGTGTCAAGGTGATCGGCTCCCGCACCGTGCGCGAGCGCGACGGACTCGCGATGTCCTCGCGCAACGTCTACCTCTCGCCCGAGGAGCGCCAGACCGCCATTGTCCTCTATCGCGCCATGAGAGAGAGCGCCGGGCGCATCCGTGCCGGCGATTCGATCGCGCCGGCGATGGCCGGCGGTGCGGACATGGTCAAGGCGGCCGGCTTGGTGCTCGACTATTACGAGGTCCGCCATGCCGAGACGCTGGCACCGGTCACCTCGCGCAAGGACGGCCCCTTGCGGATCCTGGTCGCGGCCAAGCTCGGCACCACCCGGCTGATCGACAATATGGCTGTTTAGAGCAGTCCGAGGTCACGCAGCTCTCGCCGCATCGGCTCCGGCATCGCTGCAATCGAGCCGGCCGCTGACTTGCCGAGATCGGCCGGCACGGAATCGTCGGTCAGATAGCGCCAGCCCTGGAACGGGCGCATCGGCCGCGGCGAGACCGAGATCACTTTCGGCTGCATCACGATCCGGCAGCGCCCGATGCCGTCCTTGTCGCGGAACGGCTCGATGCCGATGATCTTTTCGCGCGCGGCGATCTCGCCCTTGATCACCCAGTAGAGCGAGCCGCCGGCGAGGATCTCGGCGTCGCGCTTGGGCACCATGCGCGTGATGTGGATGTGATGTTGCGGCAGACCCTTCTTCTTGGCGGTCTGCATCCGTTCGGCCACCCACTCCTTCAATTCCTTGACGGAGTCGCAGCCGACGGCGAGCTTGATCAGATGGAGTGGCATGCCCAAGCATTAGCCGGGCAACCCAGCATTTGGAATGCCGATCTACTCGTTATCCGCAGGCGCGGGAGCGGCGGTCGAGGCCGGCGGCGGCGCGAGCGGAACCGGCGCCGCAGGCGCACGCGCAGCCTTTTGGGGCGGCGGCTTCTTCGCAGCCGGCGGGCTCGATGCCGGAGGCGCTGCGGCCTGTGCGGAGGCCGCGGCCGGCGCACGCGGTGCTGCCGCCGCATTTGCGGCCGGCGCGGCCTGGCGCGTCGCCGCCGTGGGCTCCGGATTCATGATGCTCACCGGCGGCGTCGAGGACGCGCTCGGGAACTCGGCATTGGTCGGCCTGCCCGTCGGCATTGACGGCGGCAGCCCGGCGAGCGCGGCGTTGGCGGGCATCGCCGCTGCGGCTGCTGCGGGCGCGTTCCAGGTCGGCGCATAGCGCGCGACCAGGGTCTCGTAGAGATGGGAGTCCATGTTGGCGGCAACCTGCTGCTGGTCGGTCAGCGAGCGGAACGCGGCGCAATCGAACTGCGTGCAGCCGTCACGCGCCACCAGCACATGTGCAACGAGACCGTAACGATCTCGCTCGAGCGACTTGCGCAGCACCTTCATGTCGAGGGTCAGGCTCTTCTCCGCCGTGGCGACATCGCCGAGCGCGGTCAGGCGGTCGATCCTGGCGGCGGTGTAGGAGACCGCCGCGGCCGCAGCGTCAGGCGCGCCGAACAGGGCCTTCTCGCAGCCGGCGCCAACGGCATCGCCGGCGATATCGTCGAGACAGGACAGCGCAGGCAGACTCGCGCTCACCACAGCCTGCGCGCGCGCCTCGGCCGGAGCGGACGGCGCGTCCGGTCCATAGAGACGCACCGTGGCTGCGCCGGCGATCGCGATGGATAGCAGGGTAATGACGGTCAGCGCGCCGTTCGCGACCGATCTGTCGGCGCGCAACAGCGTGATCAGCAGAATCAATCCGAAGAATCCGGCAGCCGCCAGCGTCATCCAAATCGGGAAGGCCGGCGAGAGCCAGATTTGGTCGAGCGAAGTGGCCCATGCCCAGTTCATGCGCGACGTCCCCTCACGCGAGCAAAGAGCGGATGGTCAAGCGAGCACCGCGAGTCGGCAACTGCCCCCGCCCACCCTTGTGAAGGTGAAGCGGGCCTTTTGACGGCGGCAGAGTACAATTCCCGGGAGGCGCCTATGCACTGACGGCGTCGGCCTTCAGGAGAGCGCGAGCTGGCTTTCCTTGGCGACGCGCTCGAAGGCTTCGGTCGAGCTTTTGATCCGATACTGGCAGTCGTCGCCTTCGGTCGGGAGCAGACGGATGACCTCATACGCGCCGCTCGCAGCCGGACGCGCGACATTGCTGGCCGTGAATAGGACGCGCGTTCCCACGGGGAATTTGTGCTTCAACACCCTCTCCATTACTCAAACAGCGCCCGCCTCGCCCAGTGTCCCACTGCGAGGGCCGGCCGGAAACCCGGGCGGCTGTATAGCACGCGTCCGATGCTTTTGGCCAGCGCCATGCCGGCATGGCCCGCGCACAATTTTTGCAGTTATTTCAGGATGATAACGGGACAGCCGGTGGGGCGATGATGCCGGCGGAGCTGCTTATTCCGCCGACCTGTCGCAGGCCTGTCGCACCCTCCTCCCGATCGGCTGGCGCCCCCGCCTCCGGCCGGCGCCGGTCGGACTGCCGCTCAGGCGTCCTCGAACTTGGCGATGACGAGCGTTTCGGCCAGTCCATCCCGGGTCCATTCCTGGAACGCCGGCAGCGCCATCATGCTCTCCATGTAGGCCCTGGTGTCCGGCGCCACCTCGATCGCATAGGTGCGGAAGCGGTGCACGACGGGGGCATACATGGCGTCCGCCGCACCGAAGCGGCCGAACAGGAACGGTCCCTGTGCGCCATAGCGGGTGCGGCACTCGCGCCAGATCTCCTCGATGCGCGCGATGTTCGCCTTGGCATCCGCCGACAGCGCCACGGCGCGGATCGGCCGATGCAGGTTCATGCCGCATTCGTTGCGCAGCGCCACAAAGCCGGAATGCATTTCGGCGCATACCGACCTGGCATGCGCGCGCGCGGCGACGTCGTCAGGCCAGAGCTTCGCTTCCGGATAGCGCTCGGCGACGTACTCGATGATGGCAAGCGAATCCCACACGGTGACGTCGCCGTCGACCAGCACGGGCACCTTGCCGGCGCGGCTGAAGGACAGGATCTGCGCCTTGTCGGCGGGATCGTCGGTGTAGAGCGGGATCAGCGTCTCCACGAACGGGATGTCGTTGGCGCGGAGCGCGAGCCAGGGCCGCATCGACCATGACGAGTAGTTCTTGTTGCCGATCGCGAGTTTCAGCGCAGCCATGTCACTGGTCCTTCGTTGAGTCCTGCAGTTGCAGCCGCTTTTAGCGCCATCGCCTGCCGCCAATCAATCGTTGCTCGCCCGCTTTGTGGGAGCTGAAATGCGTCGGCCTCGTGCTAATTTGCGTCTACGCCTTCTTCAATTCGCCTGGGCCTATCGCCTGTTCAACTATGTCGCAATCCTGTTCGGCGGTATGCCGCCGGCCTCACAGCGCGACACCCCCGAGGCCGAAGCCCACGTCATCCGCACCTCGCGCCTGTTCGAATCCGCCGGCCGCCACTTCAACCGCGGCCAGCGTGCCTTCTTCTTCGCGCTCGGCTATCTCGGCTGGTTCGTCAGCCCCTGGGTGCTGTTCGTGACCACGGCAGCGGTCGTGGTCGTGACCTGGCGGCGGCAGTTCGCGTCCAGCGCCTGGGCCGCGATGGCACCGGGGCGGTGGATGGTGGTGAGGGGATGAAGCGAGGGCATTGAGCCACGTGTCCCGGACAAGCTGCAACGCGTGAAGCGTTGCGGCGCAGAGCCGGGACCCAGCGCCACACGGATTGCTCGGAGGCATGGGCCCCTGCTCTGCAGCGCATCGTCGAACCGGACGATGCTTCGCATCGCCGGGGGGGACGCTGCGCTGCGTCCGGGGCACGAGATCGGATCACAGACATGCCTTCGCGATCTCGCGGCTGCTTCGCCCGAGCTTTGCTTCGTCTCGCCGCCCTCTTAGCCAAGAGGGCGCAGGGAAGGCCGGGTGCCGGCGGCACCCGCGGTCCGCTGCGCTAGAGCACACGCAGGAAGAACCGCACAGCAGCATACAGGTGAAGCCCAACACACGGCCTTCCCTGCGCGATGGTCGGACGGCTTATGCCGCGCTCTCCCGGGAGCCGAGTTCCCTCTGGCCTCCCTCACTCCCGCGAAAGTCGCCGGCACCGCGCCGGTTGACGCGAGGGCCGCATTCGCCAGAGCTTGGCCGTAGCAACGACGGCCAGGACCACACGGTTTTGCCGTACGCGCGGTTCGTTGGCGCCGCAGGGTTCGACGGCGTTGTGCACGTTGCCATCGAAATGCCGGCGCGACGAACCTGACGGCGCCGCTCGTCCGTACGAAGCCTCGGGCTCACGGAGAGCAATCCGCCCTGCCCTCAGCTCTCGTACACGACGCTGCCGCGTCCACCGCAAGCCCGGCTCGCGACAATGACGACCTCATGATCGCCCCTCGAGATTGAGCCGGGATGGGCGATACATACGCCATTTCCGAATTTCGGTAAAGTGGAATATTTTAGAGCGGGCAGGTTGACAGAGAAGCGAAACACCCTGCTCTCGTAGCCCGGATGGAGCGCGGCGTAATCCGGGACAATTCGAGCTGCCGGGCGAGCAGCCCCGGATTACGCTTTGCTCATCCGGGCTACACGACTACACCACGACGCGCTATCCGCCGAAATCCTTCGGGCTGAACGGCAGATCCAGCACCTTCCATTCCCCGTACAGATTGGCCGGCAACATCTTGTAGGGTTGGCAGTTCTGCAGCGCGCTCGTTGCGGACTTGACGATGGCCACGCCCTTGGCGGACGGCGGCGCCTCGATCAGGATGGGCTCGCGCGCCAGCGTGCCGTCGGTGGCGAACACGGTGCGCAGCTTGACATGAACGTTGTCGGTCGGTGCGACGCCGGGCGGCAGCTTGGCGCAGCCGCGCAAGTGACGGCGAAGCTCCGCGATGACCTCGGGCGGAAGCTTCGCAGCGATTGAATCGTTGGCATCCCCGCCGTCGTCCTTGGCGCCTTTCGGCTCGACCGGCAATTCGGGCGGCAAGCCCAGCATGACCCCGTACTTGATGGTGACGTCCGGTTGCGGCGTCTGATAGGCCGGCGGCGGCGCGGCCTGCGGCGGCGGCTGCGCGTTGGCCTCACGCTGCTTCGAGGCCTGCGGCTGCTTCTGCTGCTGCTCAGGCGAGGCCTGCTGTGATGGCGATGGTGCTGCCGCCTGCGGCCTGGCCGCAGGCTTCGATGCCTCCGCCTTGTCCGTGATATCCGGCTTCGGCAGCTTCAGATCGGGGAGCGGCTCTGGCGGCTTCGCCTTGGTTTCCTCCTGCTTCACCTGCTCCGGCGTGACGATGTCGACCGCGACGGTTTCGGGCGGCTGGCTATGAAACGGACGGACCTCGCTGATCACGATGATCAGCGCCACCAGCGTCAGATGGGCGATTGCCGAGGCGGCAATGTCCGTCCGTATGATCTTCCCCAGTTCCATCGACCGATCTTGGGTTGCCGCCGCGGTCCTAGCATACCCCGGGTCCCTCTTAATCCCATTTCGGGGCGAAGCCAAAGTCGGTCAGGCGTCCCTTCGGATTGGCGAGCGCGGCGATCCGGTCCATCTCGTCTTCCGACAGCTCGAAATCGAAGATCTCGATGTTCTCCGACAGGCGCTCGATGCGCGAGGTGCGCGGGATCGCAGCGACATTCTGCTGCACCAGCCAGCGCAGGCAGACCTGCGCCGCCGCCTTGCGGTGGACGCGACCGATCTCGGCCAGCGTCTGGTCGGACTTGATGCGGCCCTTGGCGATCGGGCTGTAGGCGACGAGGGCAAGGCCATGCTGGTCGCAGGCTGCCCTCACCTTCGCCTGATCGAGATAGGGGTGATACTCGACCTGGTTGCAGACCAGCGGCTCCGCCGACAGCGCGACCGCCTGCTCGATCAGTGCCACGGTGAAATTGGAGACGCCGATGTGGCGGGTCAGGCCCATCGTCTTCGCATGCGACAGCGCGCCCAGCGTCTCCGCGAGCGGCACATGAGGATTGGGCCAGTGCAGCAACAACAGATCGACCGAGGGAAGCCGCAGACGAGCGAGGCTCTCCTTCACCGAGCGTTCGAGATCATGGGGTGCGAAATGGTTGGTCCAGACCTTGGTGGTGAGGAATACGTCGTCGCGGCGCACGCCGGAGGCGCGCAAGCCGTCGCCGACCTCGCGCTCATTGTCGTAGACCTGCGCGGTGTCGATATGGCGATAGCCGAACCGTAGCGCCTGCTCGACCACGCGCGCGGCCGGCCTTCCGCTCAGCTCCCAGGTCCCGAGACCGATCGCCGGAATCCTTGCGCCATTGGCCTCGACGAACAGCATGAGGAATCCTCTTCCGTTGCGACAGCCCCAGACGTCATTATGGACCCGGTCGATGATACTGCCAACGGAAGCCGCGGCAGCCAGGCGGGCTATTCGATGCAGGCCTAACGGGAGGTTGTGCGTCAGGTCTCGGCGTCAGGCCTTGGCGTCAGGCCTTGGCGTCAGGTCTTGGCGAGCGCCTGGAACACCGCGTCGGGGGCATGCGCGATCACCGTGAGCAGTGCGCGGGCCGGGCCGCGCGGGGCGCGTTTGCCCTGCTCCCAGTTGCGGATGGTCTCGACGGGTACGCCGAGCCTGGCGGCGAACTCCATCTGGGTCAGGCAGGCGCGCCGGCGCAGATCGCGCACCGCGAGCGGGCCGGTGTCAGACGGCGCCGCATTGGCCGTCGGCTGAACCGAAAGCGGCTGGACCGGAAATTCCTGCCCATTCCGCAATTCGACGATCCGTCCGTCCGCCTTCAGCCGCAACCGCATGCCCATTCCCCCAAGCAAAGGCGATGATGCGGCAGGTCGCTTAAAGTCGGATTAAAGACGGTTGTCGTCATTCCGGGGCGCGCGAAGCGCGAGCCCGGAATCCATTGTGCAGCGTCGACGCGGACAAATGGATTCCGGGTTCGCGCCAAGTGGCGCGCCCCGGAATGACGATGGGGTGAGACCTACTTCAACCCGAACCAGAGCGTCGCAATCCCGAGGAAGGAGAAGAAGCCGACGACGTCGGTCACGGTGGTCACGAACGTGCCCGACGCCACCGCCGGGTCGGCCCGCACGCGATCCAGCGCCATCGGGATCAGGATGCCGCCGAGCGCGCCGGCCACGAGGTTGCAGACGATGGCGAGCCCGATGACGATGCCGAGGCCCGGGATCTTGAACCAGGCCACCGCGGCGATGCCGGTGATCACGGCGAAGGCGAGGCCGTTGACGAGGCCCACCAGGGCCTCGCGCATCACCACGCGCCAGGCGTTGGAGGAACCGAGCTCGCGCGTCGCCAGCGCCCGCACCGCCACCGTCATGGTCTGGGTCGCGGCATTGCCGCCCTGGCTCGCCACGATCGGCGCCAGCACCGCGAGCGCGACCATCTTCTCCAGCTGGCCCTCGAACAGGCCGAGCACGGAGGACGCCAGGAACGCGGTGGCGAGGTTCACCAGCAGCCAGTTGAAGCGGCCGCGGGCGATGGTGAGGAACGTGTCCGACAGCTCTTCGTCGCTGGTGACACCGCCGAGCGCCTTGAGGTCCTCGTCCGCCTCCTCCTCGATGACGTCGACGACGTCGTCGACGGTGATGACGCCGACGAGGCGATCCTGGGTGTCGAGCACGGGCGCGGCGACGAGATTGTATTTGCCGAACATGCGCGCCACCTCTTCCTGGTCCTCCAGGACGGAGACGCGGCGGCGGTCCTCGTCGGTGAGCTCGGTCAGCGCCACCGGCCGGCGCGTGCGCAGGAGCACGTCGAGCGGCACCGCACCCTGCCAGTGCTGCTCCTTGTCGACGACGTAGATCTCGTAGAAGCGGTCGGGCAAATCCGGCGTCTCGCGCATGTAGTCGATCGCCTGGCCGACCGTGAAATCCTGGGGCACGGCGATGAACTCGGTCTGCATGCGGCGGCCGGCGGAGTTCTCCGGGTACAGCAGGCTGCGCTCGAGCGCGACGCGCTCCTTGAGCGGCAGCTTCTCCAGAATCTCTTCCTGCTCCTCGGCACCGAGGGTTTCCAAGAGCTCGACCGCATCGTCGGATTCGAGCTCGCGGACGCCCTCGGCGACCGTCTCCGGCGGCAGCTCCTCGAGGATCTCCTCGCGGACGGTCTCATCGACCTCGTTCAGCGCCGAGAAATCGAAATCGCGGCCGGTGAGCTCGACCAGGCGGACGCGGTCGTCGGGCTCGAGGGCGCCGATCAGATCGCCGAGATCGGCCTCGTGCAGCTCCGCGACGCAGGCACGCAGCGCCGCGCTGTCCCCGGCCTCGATCGCACGGGCGACCTCCTCGACGAATTCGTGCCTGATATCGCCGTCTTCATTGCGCATCGGCACGTGGTCGAGTACCGAATCCGCAGCCGATGGGGCAACGTCCAGATGTTCATCCATGGCGCGCCTCGCCGTTTGACAGGTTGGAACGGGTGGTATGAGCTGAGGGTTCAGGCAATACCCACAAGGCAAAGCCGAGCGCAATGACAAAGATGCTGCGACTGAGGTGGACCTCGACCATGGCGGGCGCGCTCGTGGCGACCATCAGCGGCACTGCCGCGACCGTCATCGGCGCCGCCGAGACGGGGGCCGCCGAGTGCCCGCGCAAGGACGCGCTCGGCACCTCGCGCGTCCTCAGCGTCGATCCCAAGACCTATCCGCGCGTGGGCCTGAAGAGCTTTCCGCAGACACTGCCGCTGGCCGATCGCGAGGTCGTGCTGACCTTCGACGACGGGCCGAACCCGCCTACGACGTCGAAGGTCCTGGCGGCGCTGGCAAAGGAGTGCGTGCGCGCAACCTTTTTCCTGATCGGCCAGCACGCCTCCGAGCATCCCGACTGGGTCAAGCGCATCGCCCGCGAGGGCCACACCGTCGGGCATCACTCCTACTCGCATCCGTTCATGGGGCGTATTCCGTTCGAGAAGGCCATGGCCGACATCGACCGGGGCATTGCCGCAGACGAGACGGCGCTGCACGGGGCCTCGACGACGACACCGTCGACGCCGTTCTTCCGCTTCCCCTATTTCGAGTCGACCCAAGCACAGCTCGACCTGCTCCAGTCGCGCGGCATCATTGTGTTCGGGGCCGATTTATGGGCCAGCGATTGGGAGGAGATGACGCCGGAGCAGCAATTGAAGCTCGTCACCGAGCGCCTCGCCGCGAGCGGCAAGGGCATCATCCTCTTCCACGACAACAAGGCGCGCACGGCCGCAATGATGCCGGCGTTTCTACGGTATCTGAGGGAGAACGACTATCGGGTGGTCCACATCGTCCCGGCGGGCACATCACAGAAGAGCGCCGATACGCGCTGATGCCGGAATGTCACGCCCGGGCAAAATGGGGTGATTTGGGACCAATTAACACTCTGTTCATGCTACCCCGTGAAGATGAGGGCGGCTGCGGCTGAACCGTTTTGAGCCGTCTCCGACCTATCTAAGCGCCAATTGCATGGGGGCAGACGAGGTTCATGATCGGAAGTAGCGTTGTTTTGCGGACGCGATCGTGGATCGTCCTCTGTCTGGGAATGCTCACCGCCGGTTCGCCGGCCGCGCTCGCAGCCGAGTGTCCCGGCCACCCCGACGCCCTCGGCACCTCCCGCACCCTCGTTGTCGATCCGCGCGAACATCCGCTGATCGGCACCATGCAGTACCGCGAGACGCTGCCGCTGAAGGACCATGAGGTCGTCCTGACCTTCGACGATGGTCCGATCCCGAAATATTCGAACCAGGTGCTCAAGATCCTCGCCGACGAATGCATCAAGGCGACCTTCTTCATCGTCGGCAACCAGGCCAAGGCCAATCCGGAAGGCGTGCGCAAGCTGGTCGCGGCGGGCCATACCGTCGGCACGCACAGCATGGACCATCCGCTGACCTTCGACCGGATGCCGATCGAGAAGGCCGAGGCGGAGATCAATGGCGGCATCGAATGGACCGCAGCCGCGATGATCGATCCGTCGCAGCTCGCCCCGTTCTTCCGCATTCCCGGGCTGATGCGCGCCGAGGGCATCGAGAACCATCTGATCTCGCGCGGCCTCCAGGTCTGGAGCGCCGACTTCCCGGCCGACGATTGGCGGCACGTCTCGTCCGACCGCGTCTACCAGCTTGCGATCCAGCGGCTGGAGGCCAAGGGCAAGGGCATCCTGCTGCTGCACGACATTCAGGCCCGCACGGTGGCGGCACTGCCCAAGATCATCCGCGACCTCAAGGCGCGCGGCTATCGCATCGTGCATGTGGTGCCCGCCAGTCCCGAGCGGCCGGCGACGCCGACCACGCAGGTCGAATGGCTGCTGCATCCGCCAACCGAGACGACGCCGATCGCGCGCTGGCCACGTGTGCCGCATTTCGTGTTCACGCAGACCAGGACGCTGCCGGCGCCTGCGCTCGCGGGCCTCAATGTGCAGGCCGAGCATCCGTCGCTGCTGCCGCGCCGGAGCAAGGGCCAGATCGACCTCGCATCCACCCTGCCCGTCCCGGGTCGCGATCTGTTCGCGATTCCGGAAGGCTCGGTCGAGGTGCTGATGTCGACGACCTTATCGCGGCGCGCCGCGACCCGGCTCGCCATGGCGGCCGAGAGGCCGCATCCGGCCAAGGACAAGGCAGCACAGGGCAGAGGCGCGAAGGGCAAGACGGCCAAGCTGCATGGGCGGCGTACCGCACAGGCGGCGCCGGCTGCAGCGGATCATGCCGCGCAGCCCGTCGACATCGTACCCAAGAGTAACGCAGCGAAGAGCGCCGCGGCCAATGGCGCGGCCTCCAAGGGCGTGCCGCCCCGTCCGACTCGCGTCGCCAGCCTGAAAAAGCGCGCCTAAAGCGCGATGAGATTAGGATGAATCATCATCGCGCTTTAGGTTGTTGTTTATGCATGATCTTTTCGGAAAACCGCTTCGCACTTTTCCGGATCATGCTTTAGCTGCTATTGCCGCATGATGGCGGCGACGCAGAGCAGCACGATCAGCGCCAGGAAGAACAGGTCCATGTAGGACTTGAGCTCGCCGTCCCGCCGCAGCCGCGCGACGTCGGTGATCACCTGCTTGCGCGCGGTGGTGCTGCCCGAACCGTCGTTGATCGGAGCCTGAAGGCGCTTGGTCTCGGCCTCCAGCTTCTCGATCTTCTGGAAGAAGTAGAACGCCCGCAGCGTCGAGGCCGCGCGCATGGCGGCATAGACCAGCACCAGGATCGCCAGGATCGCCCGGTTCGGATACTTTTCCATGAAGTTCAAGCTGAAATAGACCACCGCCATGAAGGCGAAATTGGTGAGGAAGCGGTAGACGAAACTGAGAAAAACCATGCTGGCTCGAACCTTGAGGGGGTCGCAACCCCATGGTGTTGCGACGTGCGGGATCGGGACCCAGACCGGAACGGCGAGCCTGGATACGGCCCGTCTACGCCAAGTTTGTTTCAACAAGGATACTGCCGCCCCCGCAACTAGCCGCCTTTTAGCCTGACGCGGCCATAAGGCAAGCTGGAGCATGGCCCATGGCCTCGCGCGCGAGGGGCCCGCAACGGCTCAATGGCGATTTGGCCGAAGGCGCGGTAAACTGTGACCGCCACCAGATGTGGGGTTCTTCCGATGTCGAAGAAGGGAATCACGGGCCACGACGACTGGGTTCTGACCGAGGCACTCGCGACCGCCCTGGTCGCGCTGGAGCAGCTCGAACCGAAGCACCAGCCGAACGCGCATATGGAGGACATCCGCAAGCTGCTCGCGAACGGCAAGGAGCCGGCAGCGGTGAGCCTGCATCTTGCGCAGGCCAAATGCCGTCTGTTTCCCGAGCTCGACCCGCTGCAGATCTACCGGGAATACGGCATCGGCGAGGAGTATGGCTGAGGCGGCCGGTCGACGATCGAGCTCAAGGCCCGCCGGCGACCGATCCTGCGATCACCATGACAAGCGCGCCGAGGTCGATCTTGCCGTTGACCGTCAGCTCCTCCGAGGCCGCTGCGTCTCCCGCGCCCTGCACCTTCAGCGAGTGCGGCCGGTCGGCGGCCTGACGCTGCAATTCGCCGACGATCGCTTCCTTGAGTTTCTCTTCCAGCATAGGCACCTCCTCAAGCCGCCATCGCGCGGCAGGATTGGGCGCAGGAGCGGCACGTCGCGACGCATTCGTCCATGCCGCCGATCCGGGCGCAATCCTCGGCACATTCGGTGCAGATTTCGGCGCACTCACCGCAGGTGTGCTTATGATGCGGCGTGTTGATCAGCATGAAGTGCGCGGCGGTCCGGCAGATCTCGGCGCAGGCCATCATCAGGCGGAAATGTTTCGGCTCAACATGCTTGCCGCCGGTCTCGAGGCAATGGTTCATCGCCGTGCCGAGACATGTCTGGTAGCAGCTCATGCAAAGCGCGATGCAGCGGGTCATGTCTTCGGATTGAGCCATCGGTTGTCTCCAGTTGCGCGCCCCGCTCCGCTCGACCAAAGCGGGGCAACGCGCTTCGTTCCCGGTTCCAGTCGATTGTGAGGCTCACCGCCGTCCCATCACGCAAATCGCGGCGGCAGGCTGTTGTGGATCGTGCAGGCCGCGATGGCCGCGTGGCCGAACGCGACCGAGATCTGGTGCAGGTCGGTGACGACGTCGCCGATTCCGTAGAGCCCGGCGATCGACGTGCGCTGGTGATCGTCGACCTTCAAATGACCGTCCGCAGTGTGGTCGGCGCCCAGCGCCATCGCGAGCTGGGAGCGGACCTCCGCGCCCATCGCAGGATAGACGATGTCGAATTGCGCGGTACGTCCGTCGGCGAAATCCGCTTCAACGCCGCCGCCTCGCCGCGCCAGGCGCAGCTCGGGCGCGAACACGATTCCGACGCCCGCCTCGGACAGCTCCGACGTTGCGGCCTTCGCGTCGTCCGCGCCGGTCGCAAGCAGCGTCACGTCGCGCGCATAGCCACGCAGGAAGAGCGCCTTTGCGGCGGCACGATCCAGCGGCCCGACGACGCCAATGCGGCGGCCGGTGGCCTCGAAGGCGTCGCAGATCGGGCAATAGCGCAAGAGTCCGTCCGCGACCGCCGCGCGCCACTCCGCGAACGGCGGATGGGTATCGACGATCCCGCAGGCGAGAATGACTGTGGCGGCCGAATGCCCGCGGCCATTCCAGCTCGCTTCAAAACCGTGTTCGTGACGCTGCAACGCCGTGACCTCGGCCTCCACGCGTGTGACGGCGAGCTCGTTCAGCTGGGCCGACATCCGCTCGATCAGTTCCGCGCCGGACAGGCCGTGGACGAAGCCGGGGACATTGTGGCTGCGCGGGATCAGAGCCGCCCGGCTCGCGCCGGCGTCCACGACGCAGACGCGGCGGCGGAAGCGCGCCAGATAGATCGCGGCCATCAGTCCCGCCGGCCCGCCTCCGACGATCAGGCATTCAAGGGGTGGCGCGCCGGTCATTTGGGGTTCGGGTCCGCAAGACCGGCGCCGGGCTCATCGAGGCGCCCGCTTCGCGCGAGCCGGACGGCGTTGCCGAGCGCGCGCGCCGCATTCTGCACTTCCTGCTGGAATTCGCGGTCTTCGTCGAGCTCGCGATGGGATGTGGCGTATGGCTCGTCGTAGCCGACATAACCGTCGAGCTCGGCGTAGCGCCCTGCCGAGATCAGCTGCATGTCGGTCAACCAGTCGGACAAGGCCCGGCGCACGCCCTCGGCGCCGACAGCATCGCCGTGAACGACGAGGCCGAAATGGCGGCCGGCGAGATGGCGCGGATAGGGCCAGCCCTTCAGCTCGATCGCCTTGGCTTCCGCGGCGTTCTTGCCGTGGGTCGAGGTCGGATCGGGATTGCCGCCGTCGGCGCAGACCATGCGGTCCATCATCGCCTTCAGACCGGCGGGCACGTGATACCAGTTCACGGGCGCCACGATCAGAATGCCGTGGGCGGCAACCCAGAGCGGATAGATCTCGTTCATCCAGTCGTGGGTCTGGCCCAGCGAGTAGTTCGGATAGCAGCTGCACGGCCAGTGGCACAGCGGCATGGCGGTGCCGACGCAGGACTTGCAGGGATGAATGGTCTTGCCGAATTCCGAAGCGAGGCGCGACAGATCGAGGATGTCGACGGCAAATCCCATCTCGATGAAGACGGGCTCGGCCACCTTGACCAGCCGCCAGGTCTTGGACATCTCGCCGGGACAGGTGTGCTCGCTGCGGGCCGAGCCGTTGATGATCAGGATGCGCGGCGTCTCGTCGGCATCGTCGTGGCGACGCTGCGCCTCCAGGATTTTTGAGCGTGCATCGAGCCAGTCGACGGCAAGATCGTAGTTCGGGTCGGAAAAGCCTGCGCCGGCCTTCCGCGTCAACGGTGCCTTGCGCGAATGGCTGTAGGCGTCCCAGGCCGCAGCGATGATGGCATCGAGCTCGCGCCCAAGCGGAGCAAAGGCGGGATCGACGAACTGACGCTTGTAGCGCCGCTCGAACTCCTCACGCGACAGCTTGACGGGCGGCATCCCCTTGCGAATGTCGGCGTCCGTCATGCTCGCTCCTGGCGAAGTCGAATCCCTCCGACCCAACCCGGCGCCCAGCGCGCAGTTCCCAAGCCTTACTGGCGAACAAGCTCCTGCGGCGCATCGAATTTGGCGATCCGTTGATCGAGCCGCCACAGCTCGATGCGATGCACCAGGACGAGCGAGGCGGCTTCGCGCTTGGCCTGCTCGTCGTCGTCGCAGACGAGGTTGATGCACCCGAACACGTGCCCGTCCGGATCGATCTGGAACGCGCGGTAGTGCTTGATACTTGCCACTATAGGTGTCCTCGCCTTGGAGCGACGGGTGCGCTGAGCCAATCCGTGAGGTTCGAGGTCACTTCGTTCTGCTTGGCGCGACGCAGCAGCATCTCGCGTTCCCTGCCGGGCGGCAGGTCGCGGGCGCGCTCGCGCGCGCTTTCGGCAAAAGCGGCCAGTCGCTCCTGAAGCGTTTGGGTCTGTTTCCTGCGGTTACGTTTGGCGGTCATTTGTACTTTTGAACTTTCGTGGACAATTCGGTTGAAAGGAAATCGGCCCCGGCGGGGGATCGGGCGCCGGGGCCCAGGCTCTCTTGTCACTCAAGTCGCTTGCCGGTCGAGGCGGCTCGGCCCGGCAACGATTGTAGCTTCCGTCGCAACAGCCGGTTCCGGCATTTCAATAAGTTAACGCTGCGCGATTTTGCGCAAATCACAACCGCAGGACCGATCGATCCGGACTGCGCCGGAACCGAAATGCTGATTCGTATGTTCAAGGACGACCTGAAGGAGGATCATCATGGCAAAAGCAGCATTGAAACGCCCGGGGTCGCCGATCGGCCGCAAAGGACCGCGCAAGGCAAATCCCGCCTACAAGCGCCGCGCGCGCGAGCCGTGGACAGCGGCGGATGTGAACAAGCTGAAGCAGCTTGCGAAAGGCAACACGCCGACCGGCGTGATGAGCATCAAGCTGCAGCGCCCCGTCACGGCCATTCGCAGCAAGGCGCAACGCGAAGGAATTTCGCTGCGGCCGGTCAACCGCTCCCCGTACAATCGGCGAAGCAAGGCCGCGAAGCGGCGCTGACGACGCGCATCGCGCCGGGCTAGCTTGGCGGCTGCAGGCCCGGCGACCGCAGCCACTCGCTCATCTGAGACCCAGTTTCCGCCTGACGCGCCTTGCGCAGGACTTCGTCGCGCGCCGCGCCGGGCGGAAGCAAGCTGGCCTGTTCGCGTAGCCGCTCCGCCTCGGCGGCGAGCCGCGCTTCCAGAGTGTCGACTTGCTTGAATCGATGTCGCGTCCTCATCAGGCGTCCTCCTGGTGCATGAGGTCGAGCGCGCCGTTGCGTTCCGACGGGTATTGAGGCCGGCTGCACAGCTGGCCAACGATCTAACGTTCCAGAAAGGGAACGGTTGCCTGTTTCGGCGAAAAGGCCGCAGTTACGATTCCTCGTTGTCGCGGCGCGCCCTGATCTCGGAGCGGAGCATGGCGCTGTCCATGATGGCGAGGCGCAAATCATTCACCGCGTCGCCGTAGCGGCCCGCGACTTCTCTGTGCTGCTCCCGGAGGGCGCGGCTCTCTTCGATAGCGCGGTTGGCGCGGGCAAACAGGGTCTCTGGCATCACGCATCATGCGACGGAGAGTCGCGAGCGCGCACTTGCATAGGTTACTCAAATGGCGCCAACCGCTCAAAAAGCGCCGCCGATTAACCTGGATCAAGCCATCACAACCCCGCCGGACTGCCCTCAACCACGCACCGGTAGCCCGAAACAGGGACCGGCAGATCCCCGATTTCCTTAGCTGAAACGCCACAACGGGTGTACGGTGATCTCATCACTGGCTGTGGCTCTGCCCGTAGGCGCCGGTGGCTGAGAGACCGATGGTGCTCCCGCCTGCATGACCCGGGGAGCGCCTGATGGCGAAACAGCCTTATTATCCGTTGCAGTCCGATGAGAAACACGTGGAGCAGGTTCGCAAGGCGATCCGTGAATCGCTGGAGGTATTGACGCTTCCTCGACCGGATACGTTTCTGGGCCGGAAAACTCACGAGCCCTTTCCAAGTGAAGACGATGATGATGTCCAGGACGGACAGCGCCCCAAACAGGCGTGATTGCGAGCAGGACGACATCCTGTTCCGGCCCATCTCAGCGAAACGACTCGTCTGGCCGGAACGGAACGGCGTCAACGGACCGCTTCAGTCGCCCGGTAGATCCCGAGATAGCTAGGCGAATACAGCGCCGCGTTCTTGAGCGCATCGAGGTCAGGGATGGTCAGCGTCCGCTCGCGCAGCACGATCAGCCCCGCCGCGCGCAGCTCCTGGAGCGTCCGATTGAGGTGAACGACGGAAAGTCCGGTGGCATCGGCGAGATCCGTTTGCGTCACGGGCATGAGGCAGGAATTGCCGTCGACCATTCCCACCGGGCGCAGCCGCTCGACGATTTCGCAGAACAGATGCGCCACGCGCTCCAGCGCGACCCGGCGGCCGAGATTGATCGCCCATTCTCGCTGGATCGCGCTGTTGAGCAACGTCTCGCACCAGAAGGCTTCCGACAGCGTGGGGTTGTTGGCGAGGAGACCTTCGAATCGCGCGCGCTTGATCTCGGCATAGACCACGGGCGTCAGCGCCACGATCGAATGGTCCATCTCCGAAAGCAGGTAAGCGTGCGCATCGCAGCTTTCGCCCGGGAAGATGAAATTGACGATCTGGCGCCTGCCGTCCTCCAGCGTCTTGTAGCGGCCGAGCCAGCCCGACAACAGGACGCGGACACCATCGACGCGATCACCCTCGGTGATCAGATCCTCGCCGGATCCGGCACGTTGAAGACCCTCGAGCATGGCGTATTCCAGCGACGCGCGAGCCTCGTTCGACAACCGCCGCAACGCATTCAGCCGGCGAACGACCGGCTCCAGGACGCTGCGATCGGCTGTCGACAACGGCATCAGGCGGCCACCACCGGTGTGTGGAAGGCACGCTTGGTCAGGGGGATGGTGATGGTGCATTGCAACCCGGCCGGGTTGAATGTCATCGTGGTCTGCCCCTTCAGCTCGAACGCCAGCGTGCGCTCCAGAAGCTCGGTTCCGAATCCCTTTCGCGGCCTTGCCGTCACGCGCGGCCCGCCGCGCTCGCGCCACTCGAACACCAGCTCCGCCGGATCGGTGCTCTCATCGACGCGCCAGGTCACCTCGATGCGCCCGCTCGGCTGACTCAAGGCGCCGTATTTGAGCGCATTGGTCGCGAGCTCGTGAATGGCGAGTGCGAAGGTTTCGGCAGCCTTGGGCTGGAAGCGGATGTTGGGGCCCGAGACCCGCATCTGCTCGCCTTCCCTGGCATTATAGGCGAGCAGTTCCTCGACCACGAGATATTCGAGATCGACGCCGCCCTCGGGATCGCGCGTCACCAGCGCCTGGGTGCGGGCGAAGGCATTCAAACGGCCGTCGAGATGGGAGGCGTATTCCTCCACGGTTGAGCTCGTTTCCGCCGAGCGGCGGGCAATCGAGCGCACCACGCCGAGGGTGTTGCGAACCCGGTGCTGGAGCTCGGCGAGCAGCAGGCGCTGCCGCTCCTCGGCACGGGTGATGGCGGTCACGTCGATGAAGGTGATGACGACACCGGCGATGAAATTGTCGACGCTGCGATATGGCAGGATGCGCACGATGTAGCGCGTGCCGCTATCCGGCGCGCTCAGCTCGCGCTCGATGCTGGCGAGCGTGCGCAGCACCCGGCGAATGTCGTCGTAAAGCTCCTCGATCGGGATGCGGGCCTTGATATGGCTGATCGGCCGGCCGGTGTCGGTCTCGACCAGATGCAGGAGCTGGGTGATCGCGGGCGTGAAGTTCATCACGCGCAGATCGTTGTCGAGGAAGACCGTAGCGATCTGCGTGCTCTCGAGGAAGTTCTTGAGGTCGCTGGTGGCGCGCGTCAGCTCCTGGACGCGGTGTGCCAGCTCGCCGTTCACGGTGGTCAGCTCCTCGTTGACCGACTGCAATTCCTCGCGCGAGGTCTCGAGCTCCTCGTTGGCGGACTGCAACTCCTCGTTCAGCGATTGATATTCCTCGTTTGAGGATTTCAGCTCCTCGTTGGTGCTTTCGAGCTCCTCGATGGTCGCCTGGAGGCGCTCGCGCGTGGCCCGCAGATCGTTTTCGAGGCGCTCGACGTGCTCGGTGCGCACCAGCGCGTTGGGATTGCTCTGGTCGGATTCGATGGTTCGCAGCGGGCCGTCCTTGAACAGAACGACGAAATTGCGGTGGCCGCCGATGCCGTCATGGATCGGCTCGACGGTGATGTCGACGAGGACGCGGTGACCGTTCACGCCTAGCTGCACCTGCTCTGCATGAACCGGCTCGTTGATGTCGGCGGCGCGGCTGAGGGTTGTGCGCAATTCCAGCCGGAGATCGCGGTGCGCGAGCTGCAGCAGGTCGAGCGTGGCGGCGCCCGCCGTCGGCTCGATGTAGCGGCCGGTGCGCCCGGAGAAATGCAGGACCTGAAAATTCTCGTCGGTGATGACATAGGCCGGCGCATAGCGCTCCGCGATGCGCTGCGCGCGTCGCTCGAGGCCGACGTCGGGCCCGAACGAGCGCATCGCCGGCACCTCGACCGGCACCCTGCCGGCCGCGGTCGTGATCGGAAATTCCGGCGGCAGCCGCGTTCCCGTCTCGAGCTTCTTGAAGATCCGGGCGCGGCGGTCGACCGGCGCGAACAGCTTCGGATGCCGGGTCACGTTCTCGGAATTGCCGAGGAACAAATAGCGCTCCGGCAACAGCGCGAAATGAAACAGCGGAATCACCCGGTTCTGCAGCTCGGCGTTGAGATAGATCAGCAGATTGCGGCAGGAGACGAGATCGAGCTTGGAGAACGGCGCATCCTTGATGACGTTGTGCTGCGAGAAGATGCACATCTCGCGCAGCTCCTTCACCACGCAATAGGTATCGCCCTCGCGCACGAACCAGCGCGCCAGCCGCTCGCTGGTCATATCCGCCTCGATATTGGTGCGATAGCGGCCGACGCGGGCGGTCGTGAGCGCCCGTCCATCGATGTCGGTGGCGAAGATCTGGACCTGCGGCACGGAATCCATCCGCGCCATGTGCTCGCGCAGGAGAATGCCGATCGAGTAGGCCTCCTCGCCGGTGGCGCAGCCGAGCACCCAGACGCGGATCTGCTGGCCTGCGCCCTTGCCCTCGAAAATCTTCGGGATGATCTGCATCTCCAGCACCTCGAACTCGCGCTTGTCGCGGAAGAATTCGGTGACGCCGATCAGGAGGTCGTTGAAGAGATACTGGGCCTCGTCCTTGTCGTTGCGAAGGAAATCCACATAGGCGGCAATGTCGTCGATCCGGACCACCTGCATGCGCCGCTGCACACGGCGCAGGAACGTGTTCTGCTTGTAGCCGTGGAAATCGTTGCCGGTCTTGTTTCGCAGGATGTCGGCGATGCGCGACAGCGAACTGGCGGCCGCGGCGAGGACCTCGTCGAAGCCCTGCTTCTCCTCCAGACGCCTGAGATGACGGGCATAGACTTGGATGTGCTCGGGGATGTCCTCGGGCGGCAGCACATAGTCGGCGATGGCGGCGGGCGTGTTGCCGTTGCGCAGTTGCTCGGCCTCATCCTCGCTCGCTAGCTTTTCGGCAATGGCGAGGCCGCCGTGATCCTTCAGTGTCGCCGTGCCGAGCGTGCCGTCACCGCCGGTGCCGGCAAGAATGACGCCGATGGATTGCTCGGCGCGCTCCTCCGCCAGCGAGACCAGGAAGCTGTCGATCGTGGCGCGCTCGCCGGGCGCCTGCTCGGCCTTGCGGATCGCGAACCGATTGTTCTGGATCGTGGTGATCATCGCCGGCGGGCACAGATAGATCATGCCGCCCTCGATCGCGTGGTCATCACCGATATCGGCGACCTTTCCGCCATTGGACGCCTGCACGATTCCGCGCAGCCGCTGCTCGTCGTAAGTCTCATGATGCTGAAGCGCCAGCACGATGGCCTGATCGGCGCCTACGGTCAGCTTGGCAAAGAAGCGCTCGATGCTGTCCAGTGCACCAGGCGAGGCGCCCACCCCTATGACCAGCGGAGTTTTGATCTGGCGCTCTCCTTGGACCGGCTGGTCGCCGACGTCGTGCATGGCTCTGGTGGCTCTCGTTTGCTCGCCGGGACCAACAGGCGCCCGGCTCCTGCAAATAGCAGAAATCAATATTATCCCAACAGATCAAACGCAAAAATGTCCCCGAGGCCTTCAGCGTTGTCAGCCTCGGCCACCAGGTCCATACTTGGCCGGCGGCGGAGGAACCAGCGATGCCGATCTCCGAGGAACTCGCCGTTCTGATCAGGCGCGCCGAGCGCGCAACGGCGGACGCTCACCGCCTGCTGGCCGAGAACGAGCGTTGGCGCCGGTACGCGGAGCGGCAGCTCGATGCCATATTTGAGCTCAGCGCGGAGTTCAGGAGAGCTGCCGTGCGGCCCCCCCCCCCGCCAACTACCCAGCCGCGACCTCCTGCCGGAGATACTCGACCCGCTGCTCGATCAGGACGCGGTGGCGCTCCCATTCGACCAGGGTCTGCTTGAGCAGGCTGACCAGCCGCTCCGCCTGACGCGTGTCGTGTCCGCTCGCCATGAGTTCACGCACGCAATCTTCTTGATTGCGGATGCGCTTCCAGCCCTCCTCGATGTCCTGTTCCGCCTTCACCAGCAGGCGTTGCTCGGCATCGAGCTGTGCGGTGCGTTCGGCAAGGGAGATGGCCATGGCGACGCCTTCACGCCTCCCGTTTGCCTACGGAAGGATCGAGCGACTTTAGCACGACGCGCCGGATCATGTCGGCATATTCGCGGTATTCGAGCGCCCTGGCCTCGTACATCTCGGCAACGGCAGCCCGGCCGGTGCGGCGGCCGTCGGCGGCCATGCGATGCACCAGCTCCGCCCGCTCCTCGATAATCCGCAATGCCACGCGCAAGGCTTCGTCGACGCGCCCCTCCTGCTCCTTGGCGAGCGCATCGGCGGTGAAGCCGTGGCCGACCTGGCAGCGGAAGCGCATCGGGCGGGCGCTCTTGACCTCCGAGAGCACCCCGCCGCAGGTTGGACAGGTCAGGGCGACAGGGTCAGCCATAGAGGCGAGATTGTCGCTTCCGATCCGCTCACCAGCCGCGATCTCGACCTCGAGCCTGATCTCGGGCGGAATCGGCAGCGCGGCGCCGGCCTGCTCCCTGACGAGCTCGGAGAGCACGTCGCCCATGGTGGCGCCGGGAACGCAGAGATCGACCGTGGTCGCCTCCATGGCGCGCTGCGGCATCTCGTCCGAGATCGCGTCCGCGGGGTCTTGCACCACGGCCATCCCGCCGCAGCGTTTGATGGCGTTGAGGCCGGCCGCGCCGTCCGACAACAGGCCGCTCAGGAGCACGCCGATGACGCGCGGCCCGTGATAGAGCGCGGCCGAGCGGAACAACGCATCGATCGCCGGCCGCACCATGTTCTCCCGCGGGCCGCGGCCGAGGAAGATGCGGTCCTCCGTGACGAGAAGATGATGGTCCGGAGCACCCAGGTAGATCTGACCGGGCTCGATCTTCATACCGTCTTCGGCCTGCCGGACGGGGAGCGGGCCGGCACTGCTGGCGACCGTGGAAAGGATGCCGATGCCCTGGGCCGGGATGTGCAGCACGATGAAGACGGCGGCCGGCAGATCCGCCGGCAGACGGCTCAGGATCTGCTTCAATGGAGCGGTTGCCCCGGCCGAGCCCCCGATGACAATGATGTCGCGGTTGCCCATGGAACCCGCCTCCAATTGCATCGTTTGCAGTTTGCACCAAGGCGGATCGCCGGCTTATGTTCCTATGCGTTGGGAGGCCGAGACAGCATGGCGACATCGTCGCATCAGCGCGCAGAGCTCAAGGGGCGCCGCATCTTCGTGGTCGAGGACGAGTATTTTCTCGCCGATGACATCGGCGAGACATTCCGCGCGCTGGGCGCCGAGATCGCCGGTCCTGTCGGCGATCTCGAAGACGCGCTCAAGATCCTGCACGACGGCAGCGTCCTGGACGCCGCCGTGCTCGACGTGAACATCCGCAGCGAGATGATCTTTCCGATCGCCCGCGAGCTGAGAGCGCGTAACGTGCCCTTCCTTTTCACCACCGGATACGACAAGATCACGCTCAGTCCGGAATTTCAGGACGTGCCGCTCCTGGAAAAGCCGATCGATCTTGCGGCGATGGCACGGAAGCTCACCGGACTCATCGCCGAACAGCCGGTCTAGCAAAAGCGGTTGAAAGCTCGCAGCCGGGCGACGATCAAAATAGATGCGCGAAAGCAAGCCACGCGGTCACCGCCAGGCACAGGATAACTGCGGCGTAAGGTAGCGCGATGCGCAAGACGGCAAGCTCCCCACCTTCAGCTCATCATCATCCAGACGATCGCAACCATCATCACGAGAAAACCCGTAACGGCAGTCGCGATAAAGGCCTGTTCGATGCGATCCATCGCCAGAGCAGCCCCCTCTTGGTTCAGCCCGTACAATTTGACGGTTTGAGGGCCGCGGCGCATTAGGCTATGTGAATCGGGGTCTTCTTTCTCTTTTCTCTTCGCAAAACGGTTCGTGCGCGCCGCCACATTGCACGCGCGTCGCTCTAAGACCTTGCAGTACCGGGCTCCGCCATCTTGCGGTGCTGCTTGGCCAGCATCTCGTTCGGCGTGACGTTCGCGACCGTGGTCTGGATCTTGTTCTTCAGCCCGGTGACGATATCGGCCTCACCGCGCAGCATCGCATCGAAGCCGGCCTTGGCAACATCGTAGGCGCCGTCCTTCTTGTCGGTGCCGACCTTGGTGTCCATCATGTCGGCGCGGCGGAAGAACTCGGTCTCGGTCGCCCCCGGCATCAGGCAGGTCACGGTGACGCCGCTGTCGCGCAGCTCCTCGCGCAGCGCAAATGAGAATGAATCGAGGAACGCCTTGCTGGCGTTGTAGGCGGCCTGGAAACTGCCCGGCATGAAGCCGGCGATCGAGCCGGTGATGAGGATGCGGCCGGCATTGCGGCGAAGCATCTCATTGCCGACGCGGTGGATCAGATACAGCGTGCCGGTGATGTTGGTGTCGATGAGGTGTTTCACCCTGGCAAAGTCCTGATCCAGGAACGCCTTGCCGAGGCCGATTCCGGCATTGGCCAGCAGCGCATCGATCGGCCGGTCGCCGACCGCAGCGCACAGCTTGTCGACGCCCTCGGTGGTCGCAAGATCAGTCTCGACCGGCTCGACGCTGCCGCCGAGCCGCCGGAGATCGACGGCCACCTGCTCGATCTGGGACTCGTCGGCCGCGATTACGAGGTCGAAGCCTGCCTGCGCACAGCACCTAGCGAGTTCCAGGCCGATACCGGTGGAGGCTCCTGTGACGACGGCGAGCTGATTGGCGGACATGCGGCAAATCCTTGTGGTTGAGCCTTTGGAATGAGGTGATCACGCTCAATCGCTGCCCTGCTCTCTCGTTCCTATTTGCGCAGTGCGAAGAATTTGCGCGCGGCGATAGCAACCATCGTTCGTGCCTGGACTTAGATGGCACGTGGCTCAACCGGGAGGACGGACGATGAAGGCGCTGGTCTGGCACGGCAAGGAGGACATCCGGTGCGACACCGTCACCGACCCGGAGATCCAGGATCCGCGCGATGCCATCATCAAGGTGACGAGCTGCGCCATCTGCGGCTCCGACCTGCACCTCTTTCACAATTTCATCCCGGGCATGCTGCCCGGCGACATCATGGGCCACGAGACCATGGGCGAAGTGGTCGAGGTCGGCTCGGGCGTCGACGGCAAGCTGAAGAAGGGCGACCGCATCGTCGTGCCGTTCACGATCATTTGCGGCGAATGCGACCAGTGCAAGCGCGGCAATTTCTCGGTGTGCGAGACCACGAACCGCAAGCGTCATCTGGCCGACAAGGTGTTCGGACACACGACGGCGGGCCTGTTCGGCTACACGCATCTGACCGGCGGCTATCCCGGCGGCCAGGCCGAATATCTCCGCGTGCCCTTTGCCGACGCCACCCACATCAAGGTTCCGGCCGGCATCCCGGATGAGCAATTGCTGTTCCTCAGCGACATCTTCCCGACCGGCTGGCAGGCCGCCGCGCAATGCGACATCGAGCCGACCGATACGGTCGCGATCTGGGGCTGTGGCCCGGTCGGGCAGATGGCGATCCGCAGCGCCATCCTGCTCGGCGCCAACCAGGTGATCGCGATCGACTGCCTGCCCGAGCGGCTCAGCATGGCCGAGGCCGGCGGCGCCACCACGATCAACTTCGAGACCGAGAGCGTGGTGGAGCGGCTCCAGGAGCTGACCGACGGCAAGGGCCCGGAAAAATGCATCGATTGCGTCGGCATGGAATCTCATGTGATGCCATCGCTGCCCGACACTCTGCTCGACCGCGCCAAGCAGATGGTGATGGCCGAGAGCGACCGGCCCCACGTGCTACGCGAGATGATCTATGTCTGCCGTCCCGGCGGCATCATCTCGGTGCCGGGCGTGTACAGCGGCCTGTCCGACATGCTCCCGATGGGCGCCTTCATGAACAAGGGCCTGACGATGCGGACCGGCCAGACCCACGTCAACCGCTGGACCGATGACCTGCTCCGCCGCATCGAAGAAGGCGAGATCGACCCGTCCTTCGTCATCACCCACACCGTCCCGCTCGCCCAGGGACCGGAGATGTACCAGGTGTTTCGCGACAAGCGCGATTCCTGCGTCAAGGTCGTGCTGAAGCCCTGAAGGAACCAGCCATGTTTCACTTCTCCAACATCGTTCGCACCAAGGGCGACCCCAAGATCCTCGAGGGCGGACCGAGCCTGAAGCAGCCGGCGGACCAGCTCGCGCGCGCGCTCGGCTGGTTCAGCATCGGTCTCGGCGTCGTCGAGTTGTTCGCGCCGCGGCGCGTCACACACACGCTGGGCATGGAAGGCCATGAGACCCTCGTCCGCGCCTTCGGCGTGCGCGAAATCATGGCCGGGATCATGACGCTGTCGGTCGAGAAAAACGCCGGCCTGTGGGCTCGCGTCGGCGGCGACGGCCTCGATGCCGCCGCGCTGCTGTCCGGGCTGACGGCGGACAATCCCAAGAAGGGCAATGTCGCGCTCGCATTGCTGATGGTCGGCGGCATCGCCGTGCTCGACTACCGCGCCGCGCAGGACACCAGGCCACGCCGCCCGCCGCGCGATGCACGGCGCAAGCTCTATCCGAACCGCAGCGGATTTCCCAAGGGCATCGAGAGCGTCCGCACTGCGGCGAGACAGATCGCAGCGCACGCTGGGCAAAACGAGGTGAAGCAAGGTGATGAGCGACGAGTCCCGTGACGAAGCTGCGTGGTGGGAATCCGCCGTCGTCTACGAGATCGCGCTGATCTCCTTTCAGGACTCGAACGGCGACGGCAAGGGCGACCTTGCCGGATTGATGTCGCGCATCGACTATTTGAAATGGCTCGGCGTCGATGCGGTGTGGCTGACGCCGATCTACAAAAGCCCCTTCCGCGACCTCGGCTACGACATCTCCGACTATTGTTCGATCGATCCCGCCTTCGGCAGCCTCGAGGAATTCGATCGCCTGCTCGAGGCGCTGCACGGTGCGGGCATCCGGCTCGTCCTCGACCTCGTTCCCAATCACACCGCGAACGATCACGCTTGGTTCGTCGAGAGCGCAAGCTCGCGCAACAGCGCGAAAGCCGACTGGTACATCTGGGCCGATCCGGCCGAGAACGGCGGGCCGCCCAACAACTGGCTGAGCCGGTTCGGCGGCAGCGGCTGGGAATGGTGCGAGGCGCGCCGACAATATTACTATCATTCCTTCCTGGTGGAGCAGCCCGACCTGAACTGGCGCAACCCGCAAGTGCGCGCCGCGATCGCCGATTCCATGCGGTTCTGGCTCGACCGCGGCGTCGACGGCTTTCGCGTCGACGCCAGTGCGGTCCTGATCAAGGACCGGCTGTTGCGCGACAATCCGGCGAATCCGCAAGCCGAGGGCAAGCCGCCGCCCCAGCGGCACACGACGGTGTTCACCGACGATCGCCCCGAGACGATGGATTGCATCGAGTTCATCCGCGAGGTGATCGACGCCTATCCCGGACGGATGTTGTGCGGCGAGGTCCAGGGCAAGACCGACCGCATCGGCCACTTCTACGGCAACGACCGGCCGCGCCTGCATCTGCCGCTCAATTTCGCCCTGCTCGATTCCAAATGGGACGCCCTCTCGCTGCAGGCCACGGTCGACGCCTATCTCAACGCCATCCCTGACGGTGCCTGGCCGGTCTGGGTCATCGGCGGCCACGACAAGCAGCGGATCGCGAGCAAGATCGGCGAGGCGCAGATGCGCGTGCTTGCGATGCTGCTGATGACGCTGCGGGGAACGCCGTTCTTCTTCATGGGCGACGAGATCGGCCGCAAGCGCGTGCCGATTCCGCAGGGCCGCGTCCGCGATCCCTTCGAGAAGCTCGTGCCCGGCTACGGCCTGTGCCGCGATCCCGAACGCGCACCGATGCGGTGGGATGACAGCCCCGATGGCGGCTTCACGACGGGCCGCCCATGGCTACCGCTCGAGCCGCCCGATGGTGCAGCCAATGTCGCCGCACAGCAGCGCGACGAGCGCTCGATCCTCGCTCTGTTTCGCGCGCTGATGGCGCTGCGGCGCGAGCATGCCGGCCTGCAACGGGGCGCCTACGAGCCGCTGCGCTCGCAGAACGATGTCCTGGCCTTCAAACGGACGGAAGGCCGTAACGAAATTCTGGTCGCGCTCAATCTCGCGGCCGAACCGCGGAAATTCCATTGGCAAGGTCGCGGCCGTCTCTTGATGTCGACGCATCTGGATCGGCCGCCCGAGCCGGTGCCGGATGCGTCCATCCTGCTCCGGGGCAACGAAGGCGTGATCATCGCACTCGAGCCTCGGTGATATCAGGAGGAACCATCCGCGTCGCGAAGAGTCTGATCAAGGCTTCCGGCGTCTCCCCCCGCCGCCGGAGGCAATTTGCAAGACCGCAGCCCCGGCGCCCACGCCCCCTTCAGGCGCCGGGGTAGCGGCGTGAGCCACGGCAGGACATATCGGAGGCAGCTCATGGGCAAGTCCAAAGGTCTGCAGCAGCGGATCGCCGGCAAGACCAAGCAGGCCGTCGGCGAGATCATCGGCGACCAGGATCTGCACGATGACGGCAAGGCGCAAGCCGAGCGCGGGCGCGACGAACAGGACAAGCCGAGCGAACTCAATCCGCTGAAAAAGCTCAAGCAGCTGACGTGAACGCGGAGCCGCGACCAGCACTCACGAGTGGGGCGCGGCGCACCACCGGCGAGCGGCGGCGTTCGCGCTGGATTGCCGCGGCCGCACTCGGCCTGATCAGCAGCACGTTTTCGACCATCGTCAGCCAGCTCTTTGCTGCCCGAATCGGCCGCGATGCGGCGGTCGATTGGATGACGGTTGCCGCGATTCCTGCGCGCGACTGGGCGATCAGCTCCGAACCATCCTGGAGCGCGATCCTGGCCGGGATCGCCTTTCACCAATGGGCCGATTTTTCCTGGGCATTGGTTTTCTTCGGCGTGCTCGGACGCTGGACGGCCGACTTGCGGCCGATGACGATCCTGCTGCTGGCGCTGCCCTGGGCCGCGTTCTCTTCAGGCATGGAATGGTTCGTGCTGGTGCCGCTGTTTCCATTCTGGCAGCCGCTGTTCACGCTGCAACAACCCTACTGGATCGGGCTGCTGGTGCATGGCTCCTCCGCCGTGATGTATCCCCTGTTCGCGCGCCTGCGCTGGAAGCGCGGGACTGCGCCTGACAGCGACGTGCGGTTCACCAACATGTGGATGACGGGCGCGCTGGCCTTGATTGCGGTGCTCGGGGCGGTCGCATTGTTCGGCGGTCATGGCTACGAGCTGCCGTGGATGGGCCGCGACAGGGATCAAGACCAGGCCTACATCCGTCACATGACAACGCATCATGCCCAGGGCATCGAGCTGGCGCGGACGGCTGCCGAGCGCGCGCAGGATCCGCATCTGCGCAAGCTCGCGATGCTGATGGTCGCGAGCCAGACCGGAGAGAACCGCCTATTCGAGAATTGGTGGCTGAGCTGGTTCGACACGGAGATGCCCGATTGCAGCACCGAGGAGTGGGCGGCGATGCCGGGCTTCCTGACGCCGGCCGAGATGCGCCAGGTCAAGACCGCGCCGCCGGACCAGTTCGACATGCTGTTCGTCGAAGCGATGAGCCGGCATCACCGCGGTGCGGTCAGGATGGCCGACCAGACGTGGCACAGCCGCGGCGACCCTCGTCTGCGCATCATGGCGCATGCCATCCGCCACGAGCAGCAGGGCGAGATCGCGCTGATGCACGGCACGCGCGGCCTCGCCGCCGTGACCACAGGCGTCCGCAACATGCTCGGCGACAACGTCAATTGAACGTGAGGATCTTGTATCGGCAAGCGGCCTGCTGCCTCGCCGATACTCCAGACGAACCTATCAAACGTTAATGCTTTCCGCCGTCATTATCGGCCACACTTGGGCCGACGGGGGCCGTCGGAGATCAAATGCAGGCAGGATTTGCTTTCTCGAGGCTGGCCGACCGCCTGACGAGCCTCGTCGAACTGACCCCGGAACATCTCGATCTGCTTGCGGACATGCCGAGCAGCATCGCGCATTTCGGCGCGCATCAGACCATCCTGCGGCACGGTGATGAGGCAACGCAATGCTGCCTGGTGCTCCAGGGATATCTGTCCTGGCAGAATGACGAAACCGCAGATGGCCAGATCACCGCGATCTGCGTGCCCGGCGACATCGCCAACCTGCAAAGCCTGTATCGCCCGCGCATCGAGGGCAACCTGACCGCGCTCGGTTCCGCAATCGTCGCGCTCGTGCCGCACCGCTTCTTTCGCGAGCTCGCGGTGCGATCTCCGGCAATGTCGCACGCCTTGCTGTTGATGCTGCTTGCCGATCACGCCATCCAGCGCAACTGGACGGTGAACCTCGGCAGCCGGGACGCGTTGACACGTGTGGCGCACCTGCTCTGCGAGATCACAGTGCGGCTGCAAACCGTCGGGCTCGCCCGGGATTTCAGGTTGTCCTCGCCCTTCACCCAGTCCGACCTCGCCGCAGCCTGCAGCATCTCCCCGGTCCATGCCAACCGCACCATCCAGGAGCTGCGCCGCTGCCATTTGCTGCAATGGCAGGGCAAGACCTTGACCATCACGGACTGGCCGGGCCTGGTCCGGCTCGCCGGCTTCGACCCAACCTACCTGAGCATGCGGTCCGGCGCGGACGATGCTCGGCCGCCGCATGCGAGACCGGTGGCGGCCGACGTCGCGGTCGCTTGATCCGCCTCGTGGGCGCGAGGACCTTGCGCGGCTCAATGACGTCGGACCCTACTCCCGCCAGACCTCGGCCAGCTCTTCCGCTGTCACCAGGTCGACCTGGCCGTGGAAGCGGGTGCGGTACATCGTCATGAGCGCGTCGTGGCCGACGTCGGACGAGCTGCACAGCGCGTCCTCGACAAGGACGATCCTGAAGCCGAGATCGACGGCGCTCAGGACCGTCGAGAGCACGCAGACGTCCGTCTCCGCGCCCGATATCACGACGGTGCCGACGTTCTTCTCGACCAGCAGGCTCGCAAGACCGGGATTGCTGAACGCGGAATAGGCCGGCTTGTCGATCATCGCCGCCGGCGGAACGAAACGTGCCAAGGCCGGCACGAGCTCCAGAGCCGATGACGGCAGATGCCTGCGCGTGGCCTGGCGCCAGCGGCGGAAATAACTCTGCCACTGCCCCGGGCGATCCTCCGGATCCTGCGGGGTGATGAAGCGTGTGAAGATCGTTCTCTCCGCGTGGCGCGCAACGACCGAGACGACCGTCGGCAGCACCCGCTCCATCCAGGGCGTCGCCCAAAGGCCGTCGGGAGCGAAAATGTTCTGCATGTCGATGCATAGGTGAACGGCGCCGCGGATCTCGGCAACATCGGACATAGCGTCCCTCATCGTCCTCCACCTTCAAGCGCATTCGGCGACCAGTTGCGAATGCGAGGCGAGGGCTTTGGTTCCGAACCGCGGCGTGCAGCGCGAGGTGGTGCGCTCGGAGGGCGGTCGCATTTACTGCGATTTCAATGAGTTATCGAGGACTATCAATGCATAAGGGGCGCATATCAACCGACCAGTATACGGAGCAGGCTGTTCAACATCGGCCCTGCGTCCTGCTCGCGAGACAATGCAACATTTCAAATCAGCAGGTCATGATGCGCAGCTACAGGGGCGTGATGGGGTCCGTTATTGCCATGGTTGGCCGCGGGATCGTCCAGTGCGTTGGGTAGGATTTTGACGAGGATATCGAGGGTGGCCGCCTGATCGGGCTTGGCGCGTGGATCGACCGGAATGTGGACCTCTCTAGGTTCAATCCTGACGATGGGAGTGAAAGGAGTTGCGTCGCTGTCGAAGCGGAACACCCGATCTTGATCGGCGCCGCCGGTCTCGAACGCAGCTTTAGCCGGCTGTGCGGCCACCGATGCGATTGCAGCAGGTTGCGTAGCGTGCTGCGAGTTTCCGTTCCCTGCACTATCGCCTTTTGTGGCGCTCGATTCGGCGATCTCGGCTGCTGCTGATGCCTTTGCGGAGGCCGAGTGTGAATTGTATCCTGAGTTGCTATGCTGCAGGTCAGCCAGTTTTGCCGTGGCCACTGCTGCCGACGCGCTTGCGTCCGATGCACGATGATTGTCGCCCTCACCGACACTCTTCTCGGACATGAAGACAGTTTCAGCCAACTCGGTGGTTGTCGCCTTTACAGGCTCCGGCTCCGCCGTTGCAACACTTTCGTCAGCCTTCGGGCCGTGAGCAGAGGTCGAATGCTCCCATTTGTTACTCTGCTCCACGCCGCTGGGCTCTGCCATCTTCGCTGACTCGCGCGTATAGGCTGGAGTCCAGGAATGATGCTCGTTGTCATTGCCGAGGCCATTGCCCGGTGTCGCCTTTGCTTCGGCCGTCTCGGTGGCCGCCTTTGCCGACCCTCGCTCCGACGCGTGCGAGTTGCTGTCGTCCAGACCGCCTGGTTCGGCCGCTGCTGCTGGCCCTGACCAATCGTCCGATGCCAGTGAATCATGAGCGTTGTCCTTGCCGGCGCTATTGCCCGATACGGACTTCGCGTCGGACGTCTCCGTGGCCGCCTTTGCCGACCCTCGCTCCGACGCGTGCGAGTTGCTGGCGCCCAGGCCGCCTGGTTCGACCGTTTTCGCTGGCCCGGACGAATCGTCCGAAGCGAGTGAATCATGCGCGTTGTCCTTGCCGGCGCGATTGTCCGGCATGGACTTCGCTTCGGCCGTCTCCGTGGGTGCCTTTGCCGACCCTTGCTCCGACGCGTGCGAGTTGCTGTGGTCCAGGCCGCCTGGTTCGGCCGTTCTCGCTGACCCTGACGAACGGTCCGAAGCCGGTGGATCATGCGCGTTGTCCTTCCCGGCGCGATTGTCCGGCATGGACTTCGCTTCGGCCGTCTCCGTGGCTGCCTTTGCCGACCCTCGCTCCGACGCGTGCGAGTTGCTGTGGTCTAGGCCGCCTGGTTCGACCGTTTTCGCTGACCCTGACGAACGGTCCGAAGCCGGTGGATCATGCGCGTTGTCCTTCCCGGCGCGATTGTCCGGCATGGACTTCGCTTCGGCCGTCTCCGTGGCTGCCTTTGCCGACCCTCGCTCCGACGCGTGCGAGTTGCTGTGGTCCCGGCCGCCTGGTTCGGCCGCTTTTGCTGGCCCTGACCAATCGTCCGAAGCCAATGAATCATGCGCGTTGTCCTTGCCAGCGCGATTGCCCGGTATGGACTTCACGTCGGCCGTATCTCTGGCGCCGGCCATTGCAGACATTTGCTCGGGAGCGTGCTGCGGCCCTTCGCGGTCGTCCCTGTGCGCTGTCGCGAGGCTCGATTCACCAAAATCGGCTGCTTCCGATGCGTTTTTAGAGGTTGAATGCACCGGCTTGCCATGTTCCGCGCTGCCTGTTTCTGCCGTCTTCCCTGACCTTCCCGAAGGATCCGAAGCCGGGGATTGATGCTCGTTCTCATCACCGACATCACTCCCAGGTATGAAGCCACCGTCCGTCTGCTCCGCACCTGGTTCCTTTGCAGGCCATGGCTCCAGAACATGCTGTGAGTTACTGCCGCCCGCGCTACCGGCCGCTGCGATGCTGGGGCCGGTGCCTGCATCGTTCCGCTGACTCTTCAATGTAAGACTTTCAACTTCCGTTACCGCTGCAGCATGAGCAAGCACGATCGGTGATATGCGAGCCAACCCCTCGGTCCCATCGACGCTCTCTTCCGTTGTGCGGGCCGGCGCGAATTCAGTCCTCAAGCCGGCATCAGCCAGACTGTCCCAAACTCCAGCGGTCCCGAATGTGCTCTCTCTCGTCCCGATACTTGCATGGGCACTGTCGGTACTCAGAATAGCTTCGATTGCAATCACGGATGTCAGCGCTTCTTCGAGCTGCTCCAACGTGAGAGCGGCCGCCGCGGCTGTCGGCTGGCCGACAAAGTCCGATTCTGCGATGGATACAATTCCCGGCAGATGGATTTCCAACAGGTCGCGGTCTCCGATCTCCAGAACATGATCGGTCGCATTCACATAGACGATCGTTTCATTGGTTGTGGAGTTGAAGATCCAAGCGACGGTGTGTGGCGGTATGGACTTGCTTGCTGCTGTCATATGAAGCCTGGCAAGGGCTCCGAAAGCCGCAAGATTGATCCTGCTCGGCCCAGACGCGAAGTTGAAGACAGAGTCGGAAGAGGTAGAACTGGAATCGGTCGGGTCGCGATGAACAACGTTTTCAGCGACGTTGCCGCCCATCAGCTGATCGTGGCTATATCCGCTACTACCGGCATCGTGACTGAAGTGCAGGAGGCCGGCAAGTTTTTGGAGAGTCTCCCCTACGGTACCATCACTCGAGTGGCCCCGAGTGCCTTCTCCGGCGGCGCTTTCATTTTCAGCGGCCACAAACGCGGAAGGCAGGCGAGAAGCCTGCGCAAGGAAACCCGGGACTGAATCATCTACATGATGATCGTCGGCATTGGTGCTCGCAGCAAGTTTGGTGGCAGCATTGTATCCGGTAACGTCCACGAAGCTGTCGAGCGGCGCTTTGGCCGGGTCATGCGACATCAGTGCCAAATGGGGATCGCTGAGTGTGTAGATCAACGCACCGGTGAGGGTGGCGAAAGTACCATACCCTCCGTGAATCAACGTCGGATTGGATGTCAGCCGCGAGAATAGATGTTCCGCGGTGGAGTCACCTCCAATCTTCGCGTCGTTCATTCCTCGCAGGAAAGGTGTGGCCAAACCGGGCGTGCTTGAACCAACAGAACTGTACTCCTTCCACGATTTCGAGCCTGCGGATTGCTCAGCGGTGCCGGGCGCTTCCATTGCCGAAGCCGCGGTCGAGATTTGGCTCGCCCCGACAAAAACGCCTCTCTGAGTGAGCGACGGCTTTTCGTCGGAATCCGCGACGATGGCGTGACGGAGGATAGCTCGCTTCCAGAGCTCATATTCGGCATACTCCACCGCGGGGCCGGTGCTGTCGTCATGCGGAAGAATGTCGTTTGCCTCCGACGCCTTGAGTTCGTCCGCAATGGCGACCGCCAGGAGAGCCAGCGAGAGCATTCCGAACCCGGACGGGCGTTGTAGCAATGCGAGGGTGGCGAGCACCGTCCTGTTGGTTATTTCAAGCTTCTGAAATATGTTGTGCAGGTGTACTTTAACGGTTCCATCTGAAACGTTTAGCTGGTGCGCGATCTCCTTGTTCGACATTCCTTCTGACACCAGTCGTACAATTTGACGTTCGCGCGGCGTCAATAGCTCCAGTAGGTTGTCGATTTTGCTGCTGTCGGTTTTCTCGACGGTTGGCGAGAGATCGGACTGCTCCAAAAAGCTACGCTTCGTCATCAGTCGCAGCGATCGCAGCACAGCGTCCGGTGCAACATGCTTCGCGATTGCATCACACGCGCCAGCAGCGATGGCCAAGGTTAGATCGTGGTCCGTGTCGGAATCTGTAAAGAACACCAGGCGCGTGGGCAGCCGATCAGCTTTCGCAATGACGAGGATCTCGGATGCCGTTAGATCTGGCAGGGTGTCAGCAAGAAGTGCAACGTCGGGTGTCAAATTCCGCATCGCTTGGATGCAGCTTGTCCCGTCGCTGCACGACGCGATGACGTCGAAGTCCGGCTGTGCCCCGAGTACCGACTCAAGCCCCCGTAGAACCATCGGCTGTCGATCGACGATCACAAGCCGGATGGGCTTGAATATCCGCTCTTTCGCAGACGTGTCTAACATGGACCCTGCCTCGACCCGGCCGTCTATGTCCTTCGGCATATAGCCGAGACCGAGTGAAGTCATTAAAATACAACGAATAGAATAAAGAAAGAGATTTAATCCGGTTTAACCATATCTAAAATCGCGAATTTGACGTGCAAATGTGCCCATTTGCCGTAAGTCCTATCCTTTTGCCGAACAGTACGGCGACGCCAGGCCGTTGGGTGGGCTTCGAGTGGGGCACACGAACGGCTCACGGCCGTCATTCCAACGCTTTTGGTCCCCCGGCGGCCAGAACACCATCTTGGAAATTGGCCCTCCCTGAGACGAGACTTTCAGAGCGCGCTCGCGATGCGCGCCTGCGCGCTTCACAACTCAAGGCCGATCAGCTGTTCGGAGAATGATCGTTGGCTGGGATGCTGTTCAGCCGCAGCGCAGGCTGCCGTCGGCGAGTCGACGACATCAATTGCAGGTCCGCGACAGGTCCGTATAAGCGCAAGCTGGAGTCGCGGGCGCAGGCCGTCCCTTGAATGGCGGACCAGCGCGTGCTGGCCTTCATCGCAGGAACCATATCTGTGGTTGCCAGTTGACTGCTGTTGAGCTGCACGCCGGACAGCAGCTTGACGAGCCGGCATGAGTTCTCGCGCCGAACATCCGTCGGGGGGTTGATCCCATGATGGACCACGCGACCAGGGTTGGTAATCGGTTGTTAGCAGCGTTGCCGCCGGCGGATTTTGCTTTGCTTGCACCTCATCTACGGAAGATCGGGATCGAGCGCGATACGGTGCTCGTCCGATCAGGCGATCGGATCGAACATCTTCTCTTCCCCCTGAGCGGCGCGATAGCCACTATCATGGAGTTGCCGAACGGGCAGACGGTCGCCACGACGATAGTGGGGCATGAAGGGGCTGTGGGTCTGACGTCAGCGCTTGGCGCATCCCACTCGCCCGTGACGGCCGTTGCTCGCATCGCCGGGACCGCGCTGCAGATCTCGCCTGCGCAATTCCTGACAGCGCAACATTGCAGCCCCGCCGTCGCAGCGATGGTGCAAGTGTTCACGAGATCGTTGCTGACGCAACTCCAGCACGTGGCTGCCTGCAACGCATTACATTCCGTCGAAGCCCGCTTGGCGCGCTGGCTGCTTCACATTCACGATCGGGCAAATGGCAGCGATCTCCTCCCGCTGACCCAAGAAACGTTGTCGGAATTGCTGGGCGTCCGCCGCACCACCGTCACACATGTCGTGAGCACAATGCGGACATCAAGAGCACTAAGATCCAATCGACGTGGCCAGCTTGAAATCGATCGGCCGCGGCTCGAAGCCATGGCATGCGAATGCTACAAGGTCATGAGCCGCAGAATCGATCGGATCGTCTCGCAGAGCACGGTCGGGCTCGTTCATAGGCCTCCAGCGCGGAGCGCCTCCCGCTCGCCTGGCGGCCGAATAGCCGGGACAGGCTCTTAGAACCAGTTCGTTTTCGCGAACCACCCCGCATGTGCCCGCGCCATTCGGCAAACCGCGCGAGGCTCGGTCGCTGCAAACGTCCGATCCTGCGCGGCATTTTTTCGACTTTGCGGCCGGCTCCCGGCCGAAGCGAACAATGGACGAAAACTCCTGTCATCCACTCGCCTTGGGACGCTCGTCACAACAGCCCGACTTCTTGCGAATGAGCGGTATGGCCATGAGCTTTGCCTGTGCGAAGCCGGAAGGCCCACTCGGGGTCCGAGCCGGGTTGTTGGCGCTGCCCGCCTTGCGCAGCTTGCGCTGAAGATTCTCCTCTCGACCTACCCGCTCTCTGAGCTTTTCAAGTTCCGCAAGCTCTGCCACCAGCGCCTCGAGACGTTCTCGAAGCAGCGCCGCAGGACTCTCCGCTCGAACGCGGATATTCATGACACGCTCCTGATCGAGGTCTTGAGAAGAAGTCGCATAAGGTCAGGAAAAGTATGTAATTCACCACAATCGCATGAACATTTGGCAGTGTTTACACCGCAAATCGCGCTGCGGCGGTGCAACAAGGGACGACTCGGCCGGAGTTTAAGAAAGGTCCAGCCCTGCCAAACCGTACGGCGCCGCAGGCTCACGCATGGGCTGAGAAGACTGCTATCGGCTGGATTCGGCTGCACTCGAAATCCTGGTGTTAGCTCCCGGACACTCGGCCTTGCGCTTTTCCTCGTCTTCTTCTGCGCAATCGAGCCCACCACTTGCGTTTGGAATTCCAGAGCTGCCGCCGGTTGCGAAAGGCCCTTTCGCACTGCCTCCGCCACCGCCAGACCCGCCGCTACCGCCGGATCCGCCACCGGCTGCCCCTCCTCCGGCGCGAGATGATTTAGCAGAGCCCCCGCCAGGGGCTCCCCCGCCCCCTGTTGACCCGCCGCTGGAGCTCCCCGGTCCCGATACGGACGACCGGTCGTTATCGAAGAACGACGATTGCCTCCCATCCTTCTGCGTCACTCCACGCAGGCCCCCCGAGCTTGCAATGGCTCCTGAGGTCAGGGAAGTGGATAGAAGCAGAGTCATCACTGGGGGTGTGACGGCCGCAAATCTTCCGCAGGTTTTCAAGAACGCCCGCCGGTCGTCATCTTCGTTGCCGTCCCGGGTCACAACACGCTCTCCTCGGTTTAAAATATTAATTACGGTATTATACATTAAATGTATTTTCAACCGATAATTTTCTTTATGTGAGTGGTGTTTCTTGACGTGCGCCGTCAATTGATCGTGGGCAATTTCCGTACTCGTTCCTGTACTTCCTGGCCTTCGGGCGCAGCTTCGGAGTTGCGCTCGCCATTTAATACGATTAATTTGCGTTTTAACGGACGTCGAGCGCAGGGCTCGATTGCAACGGATGATGACGATGCCACTGCAATTCCACCGGTCTGTCCGCGACATGGAGATCTGGAGCGCAACCAGCGAGGGCTTCTCGTTCGTGATCAGCTTCGGAAGCCCGAGAGGCCCCGGCTTTCATGGCCGCGCCGGCTATTTGGCGAGTTGGCGTCCGCTCCACAAAAACCAGGCCGCAATCAAGATTGGCGGTTCGCCCTTTCGAACGTTAGCCGAGGCCGAAGGGGCCTGCAGCGCCATGGCTGGGCTTCTGGCGCCACGATAACCCCCGCGCACGTTCGGAAGAGCCAGACACTCCCATTATTTCACGCTCGCCGGATCCTGATGCAACAGATCAGGAGGATCCATCTTACGTGACGCGGCATGCAGCTCGTTTCGCGAAATCGCCAATGCCGCGAGAATCGTGCGATTGCTGATGTCCAGCTTTTGGAAGATATGATGAAGGTGGACCTTGATCGTACCGTCGGCAAGGTTCAACCGACGTCCAATCTCCTTGTTCGATAGACCCTCCGACACAAGCCGCATGATTTGCCGCTCCCGGTCCGTCAGTTGTGCCAGGGGCTTCTCATCGGGGCGGGCCTCATCATTGGCTAGCCATGCGCTCGGCGAGGCCGCTGCTTGGCCCTGGGCGGCTTTCCGCAGGGTTGAGACCAGCATCTCGGCATCCGAATCCTTCGAGAGGACGATGCAGGCGCCCTCCAAGGCCAGCCTTTGCAACTCACGATCCGCCGCGACACCGGCGAAAAAGACTACCGCGGGACTTGGGCCCGAAGCGTTTGCGGGAGCGAGGATCTGCTGCCGGCTGACATCAGGCAGTGCAGCATCGACGAGCGCGACGTCCGGCACAAGAAATCGGATTGCCTCATTGCAGCTTGCGCCATCGCTGCAGGACGCAACGATCGTAAAATCACGCTGCGCTGCAAGAACGCTCCTGATCCCTTGCAAAACGATCGGATGTCGATCCGCGATGACAATTCTGGTGCGGTGCATGCTTCCCCTGCCTATCGCTAACAACCCCCCGTGCAGCCGTTTAATCCAACAATTTCTTCGAAACGCGAGGATGACGGGTCCGCTCGGCGACAATGTCACACAGTCTCAAATCCTAGACAGCCGAACGTTCGACGACTGCGCCACGGTAACTTGACCGGCAAGTATGCGCAGCACCGTAAGAATGCGGTGCTCAACATTCGTGGCCGCAAGCCTGTAGACGAAAGCCAAATTTCGACAACGCATGATAGATTCGATCAGAAAATTCTCCCATAGAATGTCTAGGCGCACGGATCGGCTGCTGTGTCATGATGGTCAACATCCAATTAACTTCGTTGGCACCGTTATTACCAACGATATATTGGGTCATTCACGATTCAAATCTAACATTCGACGAAGTTTCGACGAACACGAGATCGTTCAAAAAGCCACGTTATTGAAGGGAGGAAAAGTAATACTATTCATCAAGGCGAAGCTGGTTAGTAAAGCACGAAAACGGCTGCGTCGCGCAGCCAGTGTAGCAACGACGAAATCCGGTCACCCATATTGGAGCTGCATATTCGTCAATTCAGCAACTTCAATGAGCGGTCATGGAGGGCATCGTTGGCAATGAGTAGGTGGTCACATGTATTCTTCAGCAGTTTTGCGTCAAACTCATCAGGCTCTCATCATTCAATTCACTGAATTGCAGAACTTGCGTAGCCGCGTGTCGAAGGCCGAGCAGCGATTGCTTGCGCCGAGGCGACGAGCCCGGGGGCGGAGGGCGAAGCGACCGCTGGTTCGGAGGCACGGGCCCAGCCGGTAACTCCGACCACCACGCACACTGGCGCAGCGGCACGGGTGATCGTGCTTGCCGGACCCCGGTTTGACCTGATAAGCCCCCCTCCTGTTTCGGTTCGGAGGTAGTGGGGACGGCTTCCATGGAGAACGATGACTGGGCATCTATGACCACAGCTGAGCTGTGGCGACTCTACGATGAGGTCACTGCTGTTCTTAGTCGCAGGATGACCGCGGAAAAAGCCAAGCTCGAAGAGCGGCTTCGCAAGATCGAAGGTAAGACCGGGGGGCAGACCGAGGGACGTGCACGCCGCCCCTACCCTCCCGTGCTGCCGAAGTATCAGAACCCTAAGAACCCGTCCGAAACCTGGTCCGGCCGTGGTAAGCAGCCTCGATGGCTGAAGGCGCAGCTTCGCGCCGGCAAGAAGCTAAACGATCTCCTGATTGACCGCCCGTCCGCACAACGGCGCCGCCGGGCCGGCTGAACCTCCGACCGGTCCCCGGGACGGTGGTGTCAGGGCTGGGCCGCCAGGCGCCACTTTAGCGAGTGCTATCTTCTTTCCCGTTAGGACTGCCGTCCCCACCACCGTTGCCCTTGCCATTATTGCCCTGCACAACGTTTCCGCCAGAACTAGCGATGGCGGATGAGGTCAGAGAGGTCGAAAGCAGCAGTGTCATCACGGGAGGAGTGACGGCGGCAAATTTTCCACAGCTTCTCAAGAACTCACGGCGGTCTTCACTATTGGAGTCAGTCGGGTTCATCGGCGCTCTCCCTGCGATGGTCATAGAAAATAAGCGGATTTGGATGCATCGCAAGTTAAATGTGTTAATTCAACCAATTTAATTGCCACCTTCCGCAAGTCCACGCCACTAGCGTGCCATGTCCCGGGAGCTATTCCTTCGAAAGGAATGCACTAAAACGCAGCGTGGACACACGCTGAACAGGGGAAACCGATGCCGGCGAGCGGCCAAGCGTTCTTTGATTCGAGGCGGTTGATTGACGGCGGTCCGGGACCAAAACAACGCGATACTAAAAATAATTGAAATCCCAAAAATATAACTCTAATTTTTGAATCGGCGGTTCGCCCGGGCAGGTACCTCATGTCCACTCCGCGAAGGCCGTCGATTTTAGATGGACGCCGTCGGTACGAGTCAATTGACGACGACGCAAATGGGCTTTTCTGATGCATTCAAAGCTCGATCCCAGCATGTCTGATCACAATTTGGACCAGTGGCTCGCCATCGCGCGCGAGTTCTTGCAGGCTCTGGCAGCTCGCAAGAGGAAGCAGTTCGATCGGAGGGTGTCGATCGGAGACCTTCTCACCGAGCGCGAGGATAACGCCGCAGCATATGGCTTTGGAGAGGGCAGCACGATGTACGACAACGTGCTCGTTCTTGGGCGCGTCAAGGTCGGACGGAATACCTGGATTGGACCGGGATGTATTCTGGATGGTTCAGGTGGAGATTTGCAGATCGGCGATTGGTGCTCCATCTCTGCTGGCGTTCAAATCTACACGCATCACACGGTAAACCGCTCAATTTCGCTCGGCCGGGATCCCATCGATTGCGCGCCCACCTCGATCGGCAATGGAGTCTACATCGGGCCGAATTCGGTGATTCAGATGGGTACAACCATCGGCGACCGCGCCATTGTAGGCGCGAACTCGTTCGTCGATAGAGACATTCCCGCGGGTGCAAAGGCGTTCGGCTGTCCAGCGCGAGTTCAGCTTGCGTCTAAAGCCACATAATGCAAGCCGCATTAGGCGCTCCTGGGAAGGCCGGACTACCGGTGCTTCACGATGCGGGTGGAGGATCTATTCGGTGATTCCGGGCTCATCTCCGTAGTCATTGCAAAGATCGATGGCGGCGTCTTCGTTCTCGATATCTGGCTCATGAGTTGCCGCGTGCTGAAGCGCCAGGTCGAGGACAAGATCATGTATGAGATTTTTCGACTCGCAGAGGTGGCCGGTTGCATGACAGTGCGCGTCATTTATCTTCCGACGACCAAGAACCGTATCGTCGCCGAATTCTACGAGGAGTTTGGTTTCGCGCGTACGGAAGACTCCGCAACCCGAAAAGAGTTCGAGCTGGAGGTGAGGAAGTATCAGGTGCGTTCGACAAAGATAGATGTTGCCCGGAGAGCCTATGAAGCAGGCTGAAGTATTAGCGAAGTTGCAGGAAGTATTCGACGGAATCTTCCTCGAGAAGATCGCGGCCACCCCCGAGCTCTCGGCGGCGGACGTCGATGAGTGGGACTCGCTCATGCAGATCTCGCTCGTGATCGCCGTCGAGCAGAAGTTTCGCGTTCGATTTCGCGTTGGCGAGGTCGAGGCGGCGCGGAATCTGGGTGAGTTCGCCGACCTAATCGCGAAGCGGATGGAACCATAAGAGTTGGACATCGCGAGTGCGTTCGAAGCTGGGCAAACGGCACATCCCGCTGAGTGCACGAGATCCGTGACGCGCGCCTGCCTTCAAGCTCAAGAGAAGTTGACGAACGGCGCTACTCCAAAGGCATAAATCGCTTCCGATTTAATATTTTTAATGTTATTTAAATATTGTTAATATGAACCAACATGACTGCCGCGATCAAAACTACAACCCGCACAGTTGGTGTTGCTACTTTAGATAGCGTTTGATCACGCTGGCTAGCTGGGGGAGTACAACTGACGTGGTCGGCAAGCGGATCCGCGTGAATGCCACCTACACCGACCTGTTCGGCGCCAGCGAGAACGTGACCAGCGCGGCCACGGCGACGGTTGCCGCTGCGAGTGCCACCACTACGCTGTTCACCACCCAGACGCCTGTCATCACCAATGCCAACGACGGAGTAGGTTATGAGTTGGGGATGCGCTTCACCAGCGACACCTCCGGCTCGATCCAGGCAATCCGGTACTACAAGGCCCCGGGCGAGACGGGCCCGCATATCGGCCACATCTGGTCGGCCACCGGCCAGGAGCTGGCGACGGTCACGTTCACCAACGAAGGCGAATCGGGCTGGCAGCAGCAGGCGCTCGCCACGCCCCTGACCATCCAGGCCGGCACAACCTACATCGTCTCCGTCAACATCAACAGCAACTACGTCTCCACCACGCAGGGCTTCGCCTCAGCCATCAGCAATGGTGGCCTGAACGCCCCGGTGGGTGCCGGCGTCTTCGACCTGTCCAAGGGCGCCTTCCCCACCAATGTCTATCAGAATGCAAACTATTTCCGCGACGTCGTGTTCGCTGCGGGCTCGTCACGGCCCAATAACCGCCCCGGTGTGGTAAGCGTCAGCGGGACGCCGACGCAGAACCAGACCTTGACCGCGACCGTGAGCGATGCGGACGGAGTGCCGGGCACCGTCTCCTATCAGTGGCAGCAGAGTGCGAACGGCAACTCGTGGAGCAACATCAGTGGCGCGACCGCGAGCACGCTGGTCCTCGGGCAGGCTCAGGTCGGCAGCTTCATACGGGTCACCGCCAGCTACACGGACCTCTCGGGCAGCACCGAGGCCCCGGTGAGCACCGCGACCGCCACGACAGTGGCCAACGTCAACGACCCCGGCGCTGTCACGATCAACGGCACCGCGACCCAGAACCAGATCCTGACGGCCAGCGTCACGGACCCCGACGGCGCGCCCGCCAGCATCACCTATCACTGGCAGAGCAGCCCCGACGGCACCACTTGGACGAACCTGGCCGCCACGACCTCGAGCCTCACCCTCGATAGCAGCCTGGTCGGCAAGCGGATCCGCGTGAATGCCACCTACACCGACCTGTTCGGCGCCAGCGAGAACGTGACCAGCGCGGCCACGGCGACGGTTGCCGCTGCGAGTGCCACCACTACGCTGTTCACCACCCAGACGCCTGTCATCACCAATGCCAGCGACGGAGTAGGTTATGAGTTGGGGATGCGCTTCACCAGCGACACCTCCGGCTCGATCCAGGCAATCCGGTACTACAAGGCTCCGAGCGAGACGGGCACGCATATCGGCCACATCTGGTCGGCTACCGGCCAGGAGCTGGCGACGGTCACGTTCACCAACGAAGGCGCATCGGGCTGGCAGCAGCAGGCGCTCGCCACGCCCCTGACCATCCAGGCCGGCACGACCTACATCGTCTCCGTCAACATCAACAGCAACTACGTCTCCACCACGCAGGGCTTCGCCTCAGCCATCAGCAATGGTGGCCTGAACGCCCCGGTGGGTGCCGGCCTCTTCGACCTGTCCAAGGGCGCCTTCCCCACCAATGTCTATCAGAATGCAAACTATTTCCGCGACGTCGTGTTCGCTGCGGGCAACGTCATCTCACTACTTAGCAGTTCCACAGTCTATGTCAGTGAGACGGGAGGGATGGCTACCATCACCGTCGTACGCTCCGGCGACCTCCAATCTCAAGCAACCGTGGAGTACACGACGAACGAAATCGGCACCGGCGGCACAGCTACCGCGGGCGAGGACTTCATCCAGCCCACGTTTAATGGCCGGTCGAACACTGGTCAGGTCGTCTTCAACCCCGGAGAGAGCACCAAGAGCTTCACCATCTCAATTGTGAAAGATCAGCTCACCGAGGGTAACGAGACGTTCGCGGTCGGGCTTCAGAATCCCGGTTCCGGTTCCCTCGGGACCCCGCGCACAGTGCTCGTGACCATCATCGACAACGACTCGCCCGTCGCGATCTCAATGGCGGACGCGGCGATAAGCGTTACCGAGAATACACAGACGGCAACGATTACGCTGCTGCGCAGCGGCAGCACCAGCCAAACAGCTACTGTCGGCTTCACGACAAGCAACGGCAGCGCCCTCGCGGGTTCCGACTACACCGCCTCGTCAGGCACGGTGACTTTCGCTGCTGGCCAGGTGACCCAGACGATCACGGTACCGATCCTCAATGATGCGACACCGGAGAATGATGAGACCTTCACGGTCACGTTGAGCAACCCAACCGGTGCCACTCTCGGCGCCGAGACAACGACGACTGTGAAAATCCTGGATAATGACAACCCCAATCTCGGCAATCTGGCGGGCGAGACGTACGTGACGGGACTGGGCCAGGGGTATGCCGGCGGGCCAACGGCGATCGATTGGACTCCAGACGGCCGCTACATGCTGATTGCCCAAAAGGACGGTGTGGTGCGTGTGGTGGACAACGGAGAACTTCGATCAACTCCGCTGATCGACATTTCGAGCGAGGTAAATGACGTCAATGATCGCGGACTGCTGGGTATCGCGGTGAACCCGAATTTCGCAACGAACCCCTATGTCTACCTGCTCTATACCTACGATCCACCCGAAACGGCGGGCCAGCCTGGCCTTGCCGGCCCCGATCAGGCCGGCAACCGACCGGCTCGCCTGGTGAGGGTCACCGTTGACCCAACCACAATGATTGCCGATCCGGCGAGCGAGGTAGTGCTGGTCGGAAAGAACAGCATCTGGGCCTATACGAGCCGTCCCGACGTAAACAGCACAGGCGATCCGAGCATCGCTCCTTCCGGCATCGTCAACGGCACCACGATCACAGCTCCGGCGAGCCAGATCGAGAGTGGATCGCAGGACAACGATCCGGACCGGACCGGCATCCAGAACCAAAACATTCGTGACTATCTGGCGACTGATAGCGATTCGCACGGCGTAGGCGCTGTTCATTTCGGCCCGGACGGTTATCTCTACCTCACCGTCGGCGATGGCGTGTCGTACAACTTCGTCGACCCCCGGGGAGTGCGCGTCCAAGACATCCACAATCTATCGGGCAAGTTGTTGCGGATCGATCCCGTTACAGGTGAGGGAGTGCCCGGCAATCCGTTCTATCAGGCAAGCGATCCAAACAGTAATGCGTCGAAGGTGTTCTACTACGGTGTTCGCAACGCGTACCGCTTCAGCTTCGATCCAGTTACCAATCTTCCTGTGCTCGGAGATGTGGGCTGGAACAGCTGGGAAGAGCTGAATACGGGGCCAGCCGGCTCGAACTTTGGATGGCCCTATCTCGAAGGCCCCGACAGGACCGGCAGCTACCAAAATCTCGCGCAGGCGATCACCTTCTATAACAATGGCAATCGGAACAATACGTCAGACCCGCCCGCGGTATTTCCGATCCTGTCTCTAAGCCATGGGGCCCCCGACAATGCCCACGTGATTACCGCGGGAGATTTCTATAATCAGAACACGATTTTTTTCGACGATGTCCAGAACGGAACGATCTTCGCTGCGACCTTGAACGCAAGCCGGCAGGTCACCAGCGTCCAATTGGTGGACAACGTACAAGGCATCGTCGACATGCAGAAGGGGCCCGACGGCTGGATGTACGGGGCCAATTTGATTGACGGCACTATCCGACGTTGGGTCGACCCCTCAGCGGGTACGGCGCTGGGGCTCGCAGCGTCGTCCTAGCAGGCGCCGGTCACTGCTTTCCCCATCGATGACGATCTGCTGGGGCGGCTTACGACTTCGGTCGATAAGGCGAGCTTTTGCACGATTGCCCGTCAGCGAACTACCTGTCGTTTTGACCAATGATCGAGATTTCGGCGATGGACCTCAGACGGGCGAGCCGGCGTCGCGCCACCAATTCCGGACCAATGGTCAAATCGGCTCCACGGTACTCGCGCCCAAGACTGAGATCTTGCGAAACTCCGCTCAAGGTGCCCGCCACATAGCGTTGAACCACTCGTACATACGCTTCGGCACCGACCATCACGGCTCGGCCAAAAATCCTATGCAAATCGTCCCCTGGTTCGTATCTCGAATGCACTGTCTCAAAGATCGGCCCGCTGTCGACGCCGGACGTGCATTCGTGAATGGTCGCACCGAGCATGTCCAACTCGTCGTTGACTACAGGCCAAAAGCTGCACGCGGTTCCGCGATACTGGGGGCTAATACCTGTATGCAGATTGATGCAGATATCGGTTGCAGAGTCGAGGACCGCATTCTTCACGACCGACGTGCCGTAACTAAGAATCGCATCGGGGCGTCTCTGCCGCAGGACTTCCAAGCTTGCGGTGCCGTTTATGCCCTCGACATAGACGATTCGATCAGATGCATAGAATGTTTGAGCCTTTTGCCCCAACAGACTTTCAAGTGACCGGGTCCGGGCCTCATCGTCTCGAATCATCTTGAGAAAGACAGCACGGGTTGCCTTTCCTAAGAAATGCACCAACCCCTTCCGTACGGCGCGCCGCAGTCTTGTTCTCCGTGCTGACCGGTCCACAATGATGCGGTCAATGGCGAGTCCAGCGCAAAGCATGTTTGCGACATAGCGATGTTCTGGGCCATCCCGCGTCAGAATCACTATTCTCTTTTGTTCGGGCTGCCCAGCTACCATAGCCAATCTCTCGCACACCGTAGTACAGGCATAATCCGGAGCTTGAACGGAATCTCTTCTGGCGCGGCGTTCCCCAGGCTAATCCGATAGAAAATGTCAGCCGCCGGTTTAAAGCGGTTGCTTTTCGCATGCACTAAAAAGATCGCCTTGTGATTACGCCGTGCGGCGCGCAGCGCACCTTCGGTCGCGTCCAATGCATTCCCATAGGGAATACTCAGGCATTGAACCGTTTGTCCCGATAACTTCTCCAGAAGCTCTCGGCTTTGCACGATCTCGGTCTCCAACTCGCTCGATGAAAGCGAACGAAAGAACGTGTGGCTCATCGAGTGGTTTCCTACTTCTATCCCTAAGCTCGCAAACCGCTTGATATCGGTGATATTAAGAAAAAGCTTCGATGTACGCCGGAGTTCCAATTCATTGGTGCCCATTGCGGTACACAGCTGCTGCTTCGCCTCGGCAATTTGCGCCTGAGTCCATTTTGAAATCACGTTAGCGATGAGCCTAGGGACTGATGTTGGTCCGGTTTCGTTGATGTTCAGGAGAGCTATCAGTTGCTGTTTACCGAGCACCACCGCTGCCAACGATAAGATATTATCCACTGGCAATCTGCTTCCCAGCAGCGTTGTCGGATTGACGAAGAACAGCGAAGGTGCATTTGCCGTTTTAAGGACAGTACTTGCGGTATCGAGAACTGAGCGATATGCGTCATCGAAGGTGATCAGCAAAGGTTTACGCGGCAGAGTGCCATTTACAAGGTCCGATCCGCTCACCACGTCAAAATGACGCGCGAAATACTTGACGTGCTTCTCAAAAACCTCTGGCCTTGTAACAACTCCAAGCTTGCTGGTTAACGGGTCTTCACGGTCCGCGATATGATGATAGACCACAATGGTAACGTCGCGCCGCATCAGTGGCTATCCCTGGCGCGAGCGGGATAACGCGTCCCCTAACGGACGTTCCACAGCCGCTACCTCCTCTGGCAGCTTGTTGCGCGGATTGCCGCGCGCGCTCCTCACGCCGACATTGCTCCAGCCATTCACCCAGCGTTGACGATGCTGCCAGACATAGCGCCAGTTTCGCGCCTTTTCACGCAGATCACTTCTGCCGGAGACCAGGCCGGCCGTTCCGTACGCAAGCAAGCGCAGGAGGGGGAGAAGCATGTACAGTGTCTTGCCTGCGAGAATCGTCGCAGCAGAATTGTGACGCCGCAGCAGCGTGATCCGGCCGGCAAGGACCTTGATGCGTTGCTCTGCTTGATCGGGCTCGGAAGACTGGCCGTAATGAATGATGGTAGCTGCAGGCGTGATGGTTGGGGATGCACCAAGCTTGCGCGCCCGGCGGCACAAGTCCGCTTCTTCACCGTACATGAAAAACTCGGGATCAAAGCCGTCAAGTTGCTTCCAAAGTTCGCGGTCTATGAGAAGAAAGCAGCCCGTGACAATGTCGACTGGACGAATGCTGTCACGCTTCCAACCACCGTATCCTTCGGGATTGAAAACCGAGCTGCTGCGCTTCAAGCTGGTCAGACCAGTAGCAAAACAGAAGATGCTCCATAAGGTGGCATCTCCCCAACAGGAGCCAGGATTCAAGCGGCCGTCAGACAGCACGGTGCGCCCGCCCCAGATCCCAAAGCGCGGATTCGCATCGGCGAACTCGTGCAGATGATCGATTGCGCGATTCACGATCAGGGTGTCCGGGTTGAGCAGCAAAAACCGGCGTCCCCGCGCCCGCATCGCGGCGATGTTGTTGGCGCCGGCAAACCCAAGATTTTCTTGCGACGCGATGAGCTCGAGTTGAGGGAAGTTTGCGCGAATGGCTTCCGGAGATCCGTCTGTTGAAGCGTTATCGAAAACGATGACTTCGTAGAGTACTGTCGTTGTTTGTGCCAAGACAGATCGAATACATTCGAGCGTCATGGTGCGCGTGTTGTAGCTCACGATGATGATCGAAATGTCGGGCTCAGCGGCCCGATAAATTGCATCCGACATGGGATTCAGCCTCATGCGATACGTCAGGCCCCCTTCAATGTTCGACCGAACCCATCTTCGACAACCATCTTGCTCGAACGCGATTTGTCAGGCCCGTCCTTCCTGATGGTCGGCAAACCATCCGGAATTGGCTCATCAATGTGGTGAGTGCCTGGCGACCCGGCTCGGCCATGCTAAGTGCGCGCAGCCTTCCTCGTCTTCTGTATGGCATAACCGACTGGAACCCACGATTAAATATTTATATTGTTAAATTGGTTTAATTTGCAAGTTGTTATTTCCGGACGAGCGACCTTAATCCGAGAATGCAAGCCGCGCGGGACTGGGGCAGGAAAATGGATCAGCGGATCCGAGGCTGAGGAAGCAAGCTCCCCGGGACGAGCTGGCCATTGACGATGGTTGCACTCCTGACGTTTTCCCATTTGGTGATCGTCATTGTTCCGCCGCCCGCATTGTTAATCAGAAATGCGCCGTACAGGAACGGACCAACGAAATACACATCCTTAAGGGAAACAGTGACGTTCATGCCATCGGGATGCATTCGCAACCCGTAAGGTCCGCCCCAGAACAAGACGTTCTCAAAGCTAACTGAGCCCCCCAATCCATCAGCGTAGAAGAAACCGGCCGTTGCATTCGTGTTGTTGTAGGTCTTGAATGTTGTATTGCGAACCGTGATGGCGTTGGTTTTGCCAGGATCATAACACTGAAGCCCGTCTGCGTGATCGCCCGGCAAACCCTTGGTTTCGATGTAGACGCCGTCCATGTTGATGCCGCCAATACCGTCGGAGCCAATACACCGGAATCCCTCGTTGGATCGAATGCGGGAGTTTTTCAGAGTGCAATCCCCGCAAACGACGGAGCTTCCATCGTTGTTGTGATCCCAGGACCGATGCTCGACGACTTCACCGTTGCTGAAGAACTTCCCGTAACGGGTGTATGGCTCGGAGGTATTTCCAGCAAAGCGGGGGTCATCAAATGAGAGTGGAGGAGCCGACGCAGGAGAAGGCAGCCGCGAGGAGGCAGGACCTGCCGCTTGGCTGGAGGAAAGTGTTTGATCCGCCAGTGCGGAACCGGCGTAACACAAGCCGGCGGCTATTTGCGCCCAGCTAAAGCCTCGCCAACGCGATAATTTCTTCACAGATTTCCCCTTCAAATGATTGCGACCATGCGGAATTGCGCGTTCAGACCGCAGGCGATCTTAACCAGAGATATTTCACTGAATGGTTGTCGGGTTCATGCTCCCTTCCCTTCGATTCTCGCCCACAGAATGTGGCGTGGCATTTGCACCCGAACCCAGCGATAGTGAACGCGCGACCATGGTTTGATTTCGGGTGATAGATTGTCGAGGACGAGATCGCCATTTCGCGTGCGCACGAGAAGCACGAGGTGGTGCTCTCCGGAACTGACGACGACTTCGCTCAGTAGCAGGACTCGCGCAGGCCAGCCGCGTCGAAGCAATTCGTGGCGCTTGCTCACGGCGTAGTCATTGCAATCGCCGTGCTTCGGGTTGATGACCCATTCCTCGCCGGCAAGGCCGAGCTCGTTGCGCGTCGGCACGATGGCGAAATTGACCGCGCGATTGACCTCCTGCAGAGCCGCCCAGCGGTCCTCGGTCAGCCGGATCGGCCCACCGCGAAACGAGCGCGGCGGAAGACATTCCGCCTCGTAGCGCAGGCAGAACACCGTGTACGCAAGGGGCGGCAGCGTCGGGTTTCCCAGTTCGATGTGCTGCCCTGACCGCGGCGTAGCCGGCAAGGACATGCGCCCCGCCCCGGCCCATTGAACTCCTCCGAGCATGATAGCGACCGCCACGACGGAGCCGAAGGTTCGATACATCTGCCGATCCCCTCGCAAACGCAAAACTGAGGCTCGGATCCGCTGGCAGGCTGACACCGACAGTCCCGCGGCAACCATATTTCATCTTTAATTTATTTAATTTAATTGTCAATTAAATATAAGCGGCGGGAAGAAATAATGCGTTTGCGCATTATTCAGTACAGCCAACAAGCAGATCGCCCCCGCAGACGCGTCCCGGCCCGGCCGCATCGCCGGCCGCTATGAGCTGCTCCGCAGCGTTCAGAAATAAGCCGCCAATTTAACGATTCCCACGAATTAATCGTTGATTCAATGCGCCCTCCGGCAGATCGTATTCCGAACGACCTCTCCGCCTCACAATCGAGATTGCACATGCCGGAAGAACTGCTCGTCATTTTGGGGGCTGAAGCCATCCTGCTTGTCTTCGTCACAGCGATGACTCTGCGCAGCAAGCGAATGGATGTGCTGAGCGGGCTGCACCGCCGGGCGGTTAGCTGGTCCGCCTGCCAACACAGCGAGCCCGCGCCATACTCGGTCCGTGCGCGCGCCGGAGCTTTGCTGTCGGCACTGCCGACGTGGATCGGTACTGCCAGGCTCACCCCAGCCAATCTCTGGCGGCTGCTCAGACACGCCCAATCAGGCCTGACGAAGGGGCGAAAGCTGTCCACCCTTGTGGCTCGTTCCTGGCGGCCAGAGCCCCCTCAAGCCACGCCGTCCGTCTCCAGCCGCATTGCAGGGGCTCGTCGTCAGCTCGGTGCTCGTTGATGCGGCCAACGTTGCGGCCTGCCCCGCATCGACTCGATCGATCTCGCGGCGCAATCTTGAGCTCCGGGCGGTCGAAGCCAACGATAGGCTTCGGATGCAATGCGACGAGCGGCGAGCCATCCGCAGCGAGCAGCTCTCCTCGGTGTTCACCCAGCTCACGGCACGCCTGCAAGCCCGTCGTTATCTTTTCATTTGGGCTTCTTTTTCGTCTTGAACATCAATGTTATTCGCAGCAATGGACAAACTCTTGAGATTCCTCTCAGCCCCGAGTGCGGGTGCGCTCGGGGCTGTGTCGTTTCAAATCCAAAGGGCTCAGCGCTCTTTGAATGCGCGCTGCGCCTGATCGTGTAGCGGCTTGAGCAGATAGGACAACGCGGTCCGCCCCGCCGTCTTGATAAAGGCCTCGACAGGCATGCCGGGCAGCAACTTGGCCGAGCCGAGCTTCGCCAGCTCTTCCGTCTTCAGCAAGACGCGGCCTGTGTAGTAACTCGTGCCAGCACGCTGATCCTGCGTGATGTCTGCCGAGACCATGCTGACCTCGCCGTCGATTTCGGGCGTGGTCTTCTGGTTGAATGCTGCGAAGCGCATTGTCGCGGTCTGCCCCACGTAGACCTGATCGATATCCTTCGGTACGATCTTGACTTCGACCGCGAGCGAGTCCGCGTCAGGAACGATCAGCATGATTTGCTCGCCCGGAGAGATCACCCCCCCGACCGTGTGGACGCTGAGCTCGTGGACGCGACCGGATTGTGGCGCCCGGATATCGACCCGATTCAACTGATCCACCGCCGCAGTCTTGCGCTCGCCCAGCTCGGAGAGTTTCGAGCGGGTTTCGATCAGGTCCTTGCCGACCTCGGTACGGAGGTCCTGGTCGATCTGAATGATTTGGAGTCCGATTTCGGAGATCTTGCCCTTCGACTGAGCGATCATTCCTGCGAGCTGGCTGCGCTCGCCCTCGATGCGGGCGGAGTCGCGCTCGAGGGAATTGAGCCGGGTGATCGGCACCAGGTTCTTCTGCCAGAGGCTGCGCACGCCCTCCAGCTCCTGTCGGATGAACTCCACTTCCTTCTGCTTGGCCTCCGTCTGCCCCATATAGCCCTTGATTTCGTTCTCCAACTGCGCGCTCTTCTCCTGCAACTGCGCTTTTTGGCCGCTCCTCGCCTGACGACGCAGGTCGAACAGCTTCCGCTCCGCGGCGATTGCACGGCTTGCCTCGGAGTTGCTCTCTTTGGCCCGGTCGAGCAGTACCTTTGGAAACACGACCTGTTCGGCACTATCGCGCTCGGCCTCGAGACGGGCCTGCCGTGCCAGCAATTCGTCGATGCTATTCGTGACGATCGTCGCATTCGCGAGCGTCTGCGTCTCGTCGAGGCGGATCAGAATGTCGCCTGCATTGACCCGATCGCCCTGGCGCACGCGCAACTCTCCGACGATTCCACCCGTGGCGTGCTGGACCTTCTTGACGCTCGAATCCACCACGACCACGCCCTGCGCGATCACCGCGCCCGACAACTGGGAAGTCGTCGCCCAGCCGCCGACCCCAAAAGTCACCAAAGCGAACATGATCATTCCGACGATCATGTAACGTTGGATGGACTGCAACGCCGGCGCAATCTGATCGTTCATCGGCCGCCTCCTTGAGCTTCTGCGACGACCTTCAGCGGCACCGGAGTCCGCAGCACTCTCTTGAGTACCTCCTCTCGCTTGCCGAAGGACTGAACTCTGCCTTCGCCGAGGCACAATACATGGTCCACACCTTCCAGCGCCTTCGGCCGATGAGCGACAACGGCCACAATCCCTCCGCGGCGTCGCACGTTCAGGATCGCCTCTGTCAGAGCCTCCTCGCCCTCCGCATCTAGATTGGAAGAGGGTTCGTCAAGCACGACCAGGAAGGGTTTGCCGTAAAAAGCGCGCGCAAGCGCGATACGCTGCCGCTGCCCCGCCGACAGCGCCAGCCCTCCCTCGCCGATCTTCGTGCTGTACCCGTCCGGCAGTGAGAGGACGAGGTCATGCGCGCCCGCGGCGCGGGCGGCTTCCAGAACAGCGGCGGCGGTTGCGTTCGGGTCGAAGCGTGCAATGTTCATCGCAATGCTGCCGTCGAACAATTCTACGTCTTGGGGCAGATAACCGATGTGCTTGCCGAGGTCGTCAGAAGACCAGTGATCGAGGGCGGCGTTGTCGAGCCGGATCCTGCCTCGAATGCACGGCCACACGCCAACCAGCGCACGCGCCAGCGTCGACTTGCCGGATCCGCTCGGACCGATGATTCCGACCGCCTGCCCACTCCGCAGCTGGAATGACACTTCGCTGAGAGTGGGTCTCTCGGAGTTCGGAGCACTGAGATAGAGGTTCTCGGCGCTAAGGGTTTCCACAGGCGCAGGCAATGCCAACCGCTCCTCCTCCTGAGGAAGAAGCTTCAGCAAATAATCGAGCCGTTGTCCCGATTGGCGCGCCGCGACGAACCCCTTCCAGTTCGCAATTGCCATTTCGACAGGCGCAAGGGCCCTCGCGGTGAGGATCGATCCGGCAATGATGATGCCGGCCGTCGATTCCTGGTTGATGACGAGGACGGCGCCAACGGCAAGAACCAGCGATTGCAAGATCGCGCGGAAAATCTTCGAGGCACCACCGAGTCCGTTTGCGACATCGCTGGCCCGTTCATGGGCTGCGAGGTACTTTGCGTTGGCATCCTGCCAACGCAAAGCCGCTTGTTGCCGCATACCCATGGCCTGCAGAACTTCGGCGTTGCGCCGTCCCTCGAGCGCGAGGGCAGTTCGCGAAATGGCAAGACGCGAGCTCGCCTTTGCCGGACCTCGGGTACGCGTTTCCGTGAGCATCGTAATGCCGACCAGCACCAACGCACCAGCCAGCGCAGTGATGCCAATCCAGAAGTGAAAGAGGAAGCAGACGCCGAGATAGATCGGCATCCAGGGCAGATCGAAGAGCGCCGTCGGCCCTCCGCTCGACAGGAAGCTGCGGACCTGATCGAGGTCCCGCACCGGCTGCAGGCCGTCGCCATCCGCTCTGGTCTTCAAAGGCAGGCGAACAAGAGCGTCGAAGATGCGAATCCCGAGACTTTCATCGAAATACCGGCCCACCCGGGCGCTGATCCTGCTCCTGACGAAGTCGAGCCCGCCCTGAAACAGGTAGAGCACCGTTGCCAGAGCCAACAGAGCGACAAGAGTCGGTATGCTGCGTCCGGGCAGCACCCGATCATAGACTTGCAGCATGAAGAACGAGCCGGTGAGCATCAGAAGGTTGCTCATGCCGCTGAATGCCGCTAGCGCCCAGAAAATCCGGCGGCAAGACCGCAGGAACGCCGACAACTCTGACTGCGACTCGTCATAGTGATCCACTGGCCGGGGTCGACCAGCGAATATCCGTGACCGCAGCACTTCGATCAGGCCCTTTGCCCAGCCGATCAGTTGCGGCGTCTGCAGTTGAGCGTTTTCCGCCCACTGCCGTCCGGCTGACCAGAGTCCTGATATGTAAAGAACTGGAATTCGATAGAGATTTGCGGGCGGGGGGAATACCCCCCGCCGTCCAAAGTCAATCATGGCTTCTGCCCCTGAAACGCGCCTTTGTTGGAAGATCCCTCAAGAGATCCCCCAAGGCAGTTGTTGAAGATTGCTCTCTGTGGATGCCGTCCCCTACGCGAAGTGGAAGTCGTTGCTGGTCAACGAGCCGAGCTTGGCGTTCTTCAGCGTGAGCGTATCGCTCCCCGTCGCGATCACGACATCGGTGCCTGACTGCGTCGCGTGGGAAAGAACGCTGGCAAAACTGTCGAACACACTCTTGCTGAACTCGATCGTGTCGTGAGCAGGTCCGCGGGCAACGAAGCCCTTGATGACGTCGTTGCCGAAGTTCGCGCCAAACACGAAAGTATCGGCCTGGCTGCTGCCAACGAAGGTGTCATCGCCGGAAGTGCTGGTCAGGGTCGTGTTGCCCGGCGAAGCGATGAACGTACTGCCCGCAATAGCCGCGTTGCTACCGGTTGCAGTGGATGACGTAGCTACGCTGGACGTACCGATCTGCCCGTCACTGTTCAGGTCCTGATGGAAGCTGGTCTCCAGCGTCTTGAGGCCAGAGTCCGTACCCGACACCGAGCCACCGTCCGTGGAGCCGGTCAGGGAGCTGACATGAGACACGTAGTTGCCGTTATTGTCGGTATTCCACGCCGTGTACTGACCGGTGCTCGTCTCCTTCCAGGCAACTTGATAGCCCGTCGCCGTCTTCTCCGCGCCAATGGGAGTCCAGGTGCCATCGGACCCGCCCACGAAATCCACGCCGTTATCCTTTAGCGTCGGGCCAGTGCCGGTGCTGCCGTTGAGGTAGTATTTGCCGCCACTCTCAACGAGACTTGTCACACCAGCCGATTCGACGACCTTGCCAGTCGTCGGGGTTGGCGACGTCGGGATGGTCGCAGTGGAAGTACCTACCTGCCCGTCACCGTTCAGATCCTGATGGAAGCTCGTCTCGAGCGACTTAAGGCCAGAGTCAGTACCCGACACCGAGCCACCGTCTGTGGAGCCGGTCAGGGAGCTGACATGGGACACGTAGTTGCCGTTATTGTCGGTGTTCCACGCCGTGTACTGACCCGTGCTCGTCTCCTTCCACGCAACCACATAGCCCGTCGCCGTCTTCTCCGCACCGATGGGAGTCCAGGTGCCATCCGACCCTTTCACAAACTGCACACCGTTGTCCTTCAGCGTGGGGCCCGATCCGGTGCTGCCATTGAGGTAATATTTGCCGCCGCTCTCAACGAGAGTTGTCGCGCCAGCTGACTCGACCACCGTGCCGGCAGTCGGCGAGGTCGGTGTGGCTGGCGCCGAGGTGCCGGTGATGCTGGCGGTGAACGCAGTGGACGCCGGGCCGGTATTGCCTGCTGCATCCGTTGCCTTCGCGGTAAGGCTGTGCGAGCCGGCCGCAAGGGCGCTGGTTGTATAGCTCCACCCGCCGGTGCTGTTGGCAGTCGCGGTCCCGATCTGGGTCGTGCCGTCGAACACCTTCACGACGCTGCTCGCTTCGGCACTGCCCGACATCACCACCTGATTGGCGGTGTTCACGGTATGGCTGGCAATGGTCGGCGCAGTCGGAGCCTTGGTATCGATAGTGATTGCCAACGCAGACGACGCCGCGCTGGTCTGACCCGACGAGCTGGTCGCCGTTGCGGTCAGCGTATGTTTGGCGTCGGTCAGGATCTTGGTGATGTAGTCCCAACTGCCGCTCGAGTCCGTAGTCGTCGAACCAATTTGGGTCGTACCGTCGTAGATCTTGACCGTGCTGCCGGCAGCCGCGGTGCCCTTGAGCTCGATGGTATTGTCGTTGGTAATCTTGTCGCCAGCGGTGCCGCTGTCGGTCGAGAACGACGCGATAGTCGGAGCATCCGGCGCGGTCGGCGTGCTGGGTGCGGTCGGTCCTTCAACCGGAAGGGGAGGCGGGATAAGATCGCCGGGGATGAGTTGACCGTCCACGATCGTGGCGTAGCGAACATTCTCCCATTGCGTGATGTGTATGTTCGCATTGACCTCCTCCAACCAAAGCGCGCCATACGCAAATGGCCCCACAAAATACACGTCCTTGAGGGCGAGGTAGTCATCGTGACCGGCTCCTGCGTCCGCGGCAATGCGCAGACCAAATGGGCCACCGTCGAACACCACGTTATTGAAAGTGAACGTTCCGCTATAACCATCTGCGATGAACAGCCCAGCAGTGGCATTCTGGTCGTGCGATACAATGGTCGAGTTTGTAATGGTCAGATTCCCGGTGGCGCCGGGAGCATAGGCCTGAATTCCGTCGGCGTGATCGCCCGACAGTCCCGTTGTCTCGATGTACGTATTGTTGATGGTGACATCACCGCTGCCCCCAATGCGCACGCCTTCCCTTGAAGAAATACGGACGTCGTCGATGGTGAACGAGCCGCTCCCTCCGACGGCGACAGTGTCGCTCTGGTCGGAAATGCTCACACCCGAAATCGTCTCTCCATTTCCAAGCCAGACCGTCCCCGAATTGGTCTGGTCGCTAAACATCGGATCATTCCATGTCAGAGGAATGGATGCCATCTAGTTTTCTCCTGTTAATTTCAATCTGGTTTGCCCCTGGCACGCGCCCAATTGTTTCCCCAAGCGACGCGACCCCAAGTGCGACTCTGCTGGCGCAGCGCCGTTGGGGTGCGTCTTCCCGGCGGGTGGAGGCTTTTTTGCGACGACACGACGGCTCACCCAAGGTAATTTCCTGAGCTACCCTAGACACATTCGCATCGCGCGAATTAAATGCCGGAAATTTCTTCAGTCCGATCAACCACTCGTGCACCGCATTGAACGAGGGCCACACGGAGCGGTCGAAGATATACAAAAGTATGCCGGAATCGATGTTACGCCTTCGCCACTAGACAACAGCTTACCAAGTGTCGTCGACGGCGCCACAGCAGAAAACAAATTAAATATTTCGATCCACAAGATTATCTGCCGCCAAACACGACATAATTTTTTGTCCAGACAATCAACAGCGCGAGCGTCCAGCAAGAGCATTTGAGCACACATCGCGCTGCGAACAATCCGAACCCGTATTGCCCGATTCAGGTAATGGCCAATCCAGCGCCATCCGCAAAGCGCCAAGCAAAGCAAATGCCGTTCCGGACACACCATTCAGATCGAGAGTTACGAGCGCGCACCGATCATCCTGATCGTTGATGTCCCCCGAACCCAGCACACAGTCACCCGCTCCCCCGGCAGGGTCGCAACAAGATGTTCGATCAGGTCCTGCCGACGACCTAACCATACTCCGCCGCGTCTGACTGATGCAAAGTCAAGCCACCGTCGTCGGTCTGCACCGATCAGAAACTCAGATCTCGGAAGCTCGCGTCAAGAAACTCGGCAACATGCTTTCTCGCCAATAATGCGTTCAAACCCGCGATCTGCTTCTCGTCGATAGCTCGACTGCTGACAGATCTCACGTTTGCCACAACATTCGACGGATTGGACGAGAAAAAGATGACGATCCCGTTTGGATTTGCATTCAGCGCATGAGCCAGCAGTAGATGAGCCAGCTCTGTCGAATCGCGTGGATCTACCTGCGTCAGCGAACGCCATTCAGCCGCCATCCGCTCATCGGACAACAATCTATCGAGCAGTATTTTAAATCGGCTGGTAAGAGACGAATGCGTAATCACGAGGCGGTTAGTTGCCGGAACTTTCCTGACGTTCATATTCCAGATGGCATTTGGAATCTGCACAACGTCGAACAGCGCTGCATATCTTTGGAGGATGGACACCGTCTCCTCTATGCCTGTCGCTATGCCAACGGCGCGGACCTTCCCTTCACGCTTGAGATCATCGAGAAGACGGATCAGGTCCGTTTCCTCTACGTCGGCAGCGCTGCACTCGTGCAGGAGTAGAACATCGAGATAATCTGTACGCAATTCCTTGAGACTAGTCTCGACACTTTCTCGGAATTCCACGAGACCAAAGGCTCCGAAACGCGGCAGATAGTTGGACGGCACAGGCAGGTAATTCTTTGAACTTGGCGCGACATTGTGCAGAAGACGAATGCTACGACCCATTGCGCGGACATGAAATGCGCGACTTTGTGGGACAATGCCCGCCTTGCTTGCCAGAACCAGGCGCTCCCGCTTTCGCGCCGCCAACTCTCCCAGAATGCCCTCTGCGCGACCGGCACCATACATTCGCGCAGTATCAAAATATGTGACCCCACAATCCATAGCTGCTTCGAGCAACTTAAGAGCCTCACGGCGGGTTCGTCGCTTGCTCAACAGTGCGCCGGATCCAAAACCTAGGGGGAGCATGTTTCGCGGAAGGATTTCTCGAAACGGCGCGGCAGCAGCCACCGTCATGACGCGCCTCCGGCTAGTCCGAATGCAGCTTCTCGCCTTGTTTGGGCGACGGTGCTCACCGCGTGATGGCATGCGCGCGCGGTCAGAGCGAGAATGGTCAACGTGGGATTTTGCGTGCCCTGGGACGGGAAACAGGCACCATCCGTAACGTACAATCCCTGTGCGTCCCAGCACTGGTTATTTGGATCGAGCACGGAGGTCGCGGGGTCGATACCCATCCGGGCGGTCCCGCACTCATGAATCGCGGAGCCAGGCGGGGCCGGCCGTTCATTAACCCGGCTCAACGTCACGCCAGCTGTTGCGGCGATCTCGCGTATGGCAGCTGCCTGATCGCGGGCACGCGCCAAATCCGCTTCGCTATAGCGGCAGTCGATATGCAATACGGGGATTCCCCATACATCCCGTCGTGTAGGATGTAGCGCTACTCGGTTTTCGGCACGAGGAAGCATTTCACCGAAGCTAACCGCAGTAAAATGGGAACGCCCGTGCCCTCCTGGAAATTGATACAACTGCACGCCAAAACCTCGCCCGCCGAGGGGCGCGGGCCTGTCGCGCGCATCGAAGCGTGGAAGGTAAATCGCGCACCCATCTTCGAGCACTGGGCTGGGCTTCAGCGGCGCACCTCCACCCCACCCAGTTACGACAATATGGTCCATCAAGTAGCGCCCCAGCGCGTCAGATCCTGCACCGAGCCCTTGGCCCCCTTTGAATGAACGCGAAAGCAAGAGTATTCGTGTCGACTCTAACGAGGACGCGCACAGAAAGACCAACGGAGCGCAAGCGCGTACGTCGGTTCCACTTTGTTGATCGAACCAGACTACGCCGCGTACGCGACCTGATCGATCAACATCGATTTGCCGTACGACTGCGCCCTCACGGCATCGAAGGCGCCCTGTAAGAGCAGCAGTTTCCAAGGCATCCAGCGGTGCGGCAAAGCGCGTGAGCATCGGCCGCGAGTGAGGCCACCGTGCGCGGATAGCTGCCATCAGCGCGAACTGATTCAGTGAAGGTTCAAGTTCTCGCGAGAGCTGACTGTCAGGCTGCCATGGTACGCTATCCATGGCACCGGCAAGCGCTAGCCGTCGCTCGATCATCGAATACCAGGGGTCCAACTCACCCGGCTCTAGCGGCCAAGGCGCGCTCAATCCATCGCACGGCGCAAGGTCGGAGGAGTTCAGCCGATAGTATTGCCGGCCGTGCCCTGGAAGGCCCACGCGTCCGCCGAGCGTTCGCGCTCGTATCCAGACAAAAGGTTGGCTCCGTGGCGTCACGTAAGGCAGGTCATGATCGTCAACAAACGAGTCCGGCGCTCGGCCCCAGATGCTGCAGCGAGATTGGATGGGCTGGCGCAACATGCCGAGGCCTCTCAAGGCCATCTTGCCAAAGGGAACAACCGCAGGAGGGAGCAAGCGAAGTGTCGCAGGGTCCGCGAGCCTACGGGTCATGCTGGCTATAGCTCGGCGTATCCCAGTCTTTCGCGGCGAATTCTGCCACCCGGCCTCAAGCACAAGCACGCGCAGGCCAGCCTCGGCGAGTAAGAGCGCCGCCAATCCCCCGGCGGCTCCCCCGCCGATCACGATCGCATCCTGCGCTCCCGGGCGCCGCAACTCCTCAATCGTCGTGGTACCTAATACACCTGAAAGCGCCGGCCCGATCTGCATGACAACTCTCTTCAAGCGAAAATTGGTCGGGGGCTAGCATGCCAAGCGGACAGCGATGGGCCACCAGCTGTGAACAGCGACTTAAGACAAATCCGTCGGCGAACCCGGTAACCGAGCGCTCCGGGTTTAATGCTTAGGCGCAACCGCCCCGGCAATGCATGCAATGAAAGGGAAATTATCGCTTCCGCAAAACCACTATCCATGGCTTTGATTTTCTGTGACAAATTGCAAAAACAAATAATGATAGGCGCACTTAAATACATCCGTCAACTGTTAATAGGCATTTAATTTCTGCATTGCACAAGCCAACCCATTTCTCCGAATATTCGGGGTGTGTAGCTCCTGCCAAAAGCACTACCTTCTCGCGGACAATACTCCCGGCCGGCTTTCAGGTAGAAACAACGCTTTAGACCGGATCCGCGGCACCGGAAGACCCGATGTGGCAGCGTCCAGCCACGACCTGATGATGCCCGCGCGTTGGGAGCGGGGGTGAGTCATTGGGGACGTGCTGTGATTCTGCGGGGCGTGGTACTCTCGATCCGATCACGGAACGATAGGAGCGCAAGACGTTTGCGGTAATCGTTCCCTGGCGGCTCACGGACAAGGGTCCGAGATGCGCAGGCGAATTGGCCGGGCGAAAGCTCACCTCACAGGTACTATGAAATCTGCAGTTCTCGCCCGCCGTACACACTTGATCTGTCGATAACTTCACCTGTATTAAACTATCTGACGTCGAATACGCGTTGGCAGGTTGGGAATGCTTGCAGCACTTCACTACCACGCATGGCGCCGGGTGCGCGCCGCGTACTATGCCTTCGGATTGGCCCGGCTGCCTTTTGGCGACGCGCTGGGGCGTGCCGTTAGCGAGTGGGAGACTGCGCAGGGGTTCGGTGACAGCCCAAAAGCGAAATCCACTTGGGACGCCGAGTACAGCGATGGCCTCTGGACCTACATGCAGCGCGAAGTAGCTCGCTACTGGACACTCATCGGTTTCATGGACGCTTTTAGACGTGGCGGCGAGTACCTGGAGATCGGCTGCGGAGACGGAATGCTATTCGAGCGCTTCAAGCAGCTTGGATATGAACGCTATGTCGGAGTGGACATCTCTGACGTGGCAATCGAGAAGCTCCGTCTGTACAACGATGATCGCACTGACTTTTCTCAGGCTGACGGCGACGTGTACGAGCCCGACGGCCGTTTCGATGTCATCGTCTTTAACGAGTCTCTTTTCTATTTGCGCGACCCCGTTCGGTCGCTCGAGCGTTACGCGCAATCACTCAAACCGGGAGGCTGCATCATCGTCTCGAACTACACCGCATCGCGGCGATCATTGGCAGTGTTGCGGGAGGCAAAACGAGCATTCGAGGTGATCGACGAGGCCAAGACGACTCAACGGGCGATGTCCTGGCTTTGCACAGCACTGAAACCGCCCAAATACTAAAGCGCTAGTGATACCGCAAGCGCATGAGTTGGCGATAGAGCCCGAGCTTTGTGCTGATTTTCCAGGAAACGCCGCGCATCGCATCCGGATCGCGCAAGTGGCGGCGCATGTACTCAGCATCCATGTTGTTCGTCATACAAAGGCGGGAGTACAAAAACGATTCGAAGCCGCGATGATATCCAAGCTGGATTGTAAAGAGGTGTGTGTAGCCAGCCCTCAGCGCCGCCTCCCAGACCCGTCGGGAAAACCGTCCATATGGGAAAGCGAAGAGAGCTACCTGTCGACCGAGGCGATCCTCAAGCATCGACTTGGACACACCGAGCTCGCGCTCGAGTTCTGCGTCCGAGACAGTCGTCAAATCGACGTGGGCCATGCCATGTGAGCCGATCGCAACACCCCCCTTGGCAAGCTCCTCGATCATGTCCCAACTCATACGTCCCGGCGAGCCTACAAAGTCTACCGGGATAAAGGACATGAAACCCGGGATACGACCGGTCGTCATGTAACGGGCGTAGACATGCGTATAGTCCGAAATAAATCCATCGTCGAAAGTCAACAGGACCGCGCCGGTGCCGTGGGATGTCGGATCGGAGCAATGCTCCAGAAACTTCTGGGGCGAGACCAGTGCCTCCCCGCAAAGTGCGAGATGCACTTCGAACGTTTCATGAGTCAGGCACCACGCGTTCGAAGGCGAGGCTTCCACCAGCTCATGATAATTCAAGACGATCATAGAGTTTCTATCAGATCTGAAACCCGCCGGGCCCAAGCCTGCCAGTTCAATCGGGCCTCGAAGGCGTCGCGGCTCGATTGTCTCAGGCGTGCCAGCCGATCCTGGTTAGCAAAGGTCTCGAAGATGACCGCCGCATAGTCCGCCTTCGTCGCTTCCGGTGGCAACAACAAGCCCGTCTCCCCGTTGCGGACAGCGCAGGGGACGCCGCCAGTGGCCGGCGCAATGCTCGGTACTCCATGGGCCGCGGCTTCACAGAACACGATTCCATAGCAATCCGCCCGGGTCGGCAGCAGAAATAGATCCGCGTCCCGATAGAGTTGATCCAATCGGTTGCGCTGTTCGCGATCACACTTGTCGAGATAAGGGATGATCGTCAGGCCATCCTGAGCAACTGACTTCGGCGGAGTACATCCGCAGATCACGAGCTCCGCCTCCATGCCCCTCTTCCTCAGTTCAGCGAGGACGCCGACCGCGATGTCAGCGCCCTTCTCCTCCCAGTTGGCGCCGATGAAGAGGAGACGGCAGGGACCCGGCTTGCGGCACCCTAGCACGGAGGCACGATCCGGCGCTTCTTCGAGGTTGGCGCCCCAAGGAATGACATGCACCCGGCTACGGTCGGCACCGTAGTCCCTGATGGCAGATTCGGCTGCCCATTCCGACGGGTAGAGGATCAGATCCGCGCGCGCGATCGTGTCCCGCTCCACGCGTTCAGCGATGTCCCGAGCACCTCGCGACAAGTTTCGATAGTTAGGATGGTAGTTCTCAATGAGCCGAAAGGTCGCGTCGGACGCATAGACGAGCGGAACGCCGTTAGGCACACTCCATGCAAAGGTAGAGCCGGCCGGCGCGAAGACGATATCGGGCGACACCGCTCGGATTTTACGCGCAGAGTCCGCTGCATATTGTGCAACGACCGCCCCCGCATGCAACGGGGAACGGCCGCGTCTGCGAAAGGCACGGCAAAGCCTGGAATACGTCTTGTATAGGGGCAATATCGGTGCGCTCAACGGACCGATATGGACCACCTCGTGACCTTCACCTGCGAGCGATCTCGACATGTGAAACGGGGTACCGGACCAGAACCTGACCAGGCGCCCATCCCCGATCGTGGCGAATGCAATCCGCCGTGCCGCCGGCCTGTCGGAGATGTGGTTCTGAGTCATTCTATTCCCGCACACACGGACCATCGACCACTTCGCCGGAAAGATCTCTCATGGAGCGAGCGAGCGATCGCTGGATAGAAGTAGCTTTTTCAAACCCGCAGTAAGCGACAGAGGCATAAGAGCCACGCCGGCTCTCATAACGAGAGGTACGTGTCCCGTTTCGGCAAATCCGCGAGCGTAGGTTGAGATCGATTTCATTCGTCTTCCCGAGTGCAGATAGATCCATCCCAAATCCTTGCAATGCCGAGCGATTGCACGATTTGCCGCTTCGAGCGCTTCGCGATCTCGCCGAAGCCCCTTCTTCTCGCTCACTGCCAGCTGCAGCAAGGACGATTTATCCTCCTCCTGGAGTTTCGATAGGGTTGAATCCTCGAGCACCCGCATAACTGCGAGCTTGCGATCGACGTATCCAAATCCATGATGCTTCGAGATTCTCAGGTACAGTTCCCAGTCCTCGCCCGAACACCATGATTCATTATAACCTCTAAACTCATCCAGAACAGTGCGCCGGATCAATACCGCAGTCGGCTTGATAGGCACTTCTTCCAGCAAACACAGATACATCTCACGGCTGCTGAAGAGAAAGACATCGAAATCAGAACGCGCGCGCGATGCGAGCAGTTTCGGAAATGCACGCATGCTTGAGACAATTGACGAGATGGATCTGCCACGGTCGACCTCAACGTCACAGAACACCGCGCCAATCTGACGATGACGCCGCAAAACATCGACGAGACTGCTGAGCATCTCCGGCTTCCACAGGTCATCCGAATCCAGATGAGCAACGATATCGCCGTTGGCGGCCTTTATACCCGTGTTGCCTGCCGCACTCACCCCGCGATTGCGATCATGCCTAATGTAACGCACTTTGTCGCTTCGAAACTTTTTCACCGTTGCGGCCGTGCCGTCTGTGGATCCATCATCAACGACGATTATCTCGAAATTCGCATACGTCTGATTCAAGGCACTCTCGATCGCTTCCCCGATGATGTACGCACGATTGTAAGTTCGTATGATAATGGAAACCTTCATGCTTTAGTCCTGCGCAGCGAGAAATCCTGATCGGCATCCCTGCCAGCCTAATGACCTCGCGGTCCCCCGTCTTCAAATGTCTCCGGTAATCGGGTCGCACCTCTTTCGCGCAATATGGCGGTCTCCGCGAGGTTCGCTCGCATCCCGGTAAACACAGCGATGAGGATCCAACAAATGCCCCAAAAGTGCACAATGAACCCTAGAAACGCGATCGTCGCTATTACAATTCCGAGCGCCACTGACAGCCGTCTCTCTTCGGGAGTAAGGTGAGGCGATTTGTCGATCGAGCCAAGCCAGCATGCGCTGGCAATTGTCAAAAGGATCAACGCGCTTCCCGGAATTCCATACGACATTGCGGTGGCAAGCCAAAAGGCATCCACGCTCGAACTCACGAGCGCGCCATGCGACTGCCAATTCCAGTCGCCATTCAAACCAATTCCGAAGATCGGCGAACCGAGGACCACAGGTCCTCCCGTGTCCCAAATCGCTTGACGGGCCCAGGCCGCCTCTGGGCTTACTCCGCTAAGTCGCACAAGGGTTGCGACCGGGCTGCCAGAGAAAGTGAAAACAACAAGGAGTAGAGCGGTCACACACAACCCGACCAACTTCCATCGGGCAGCGAAGCGAGGGCTTGCGGCATAGAAACTCGCCAGCGCAAATCCGATCAGATAGGCCAACAATGGACTGCGCGCCTGCGAAAACCACACACCGATGAGGGCGATGCCCGCCACACCCCAGCCGAGTACCTGGTGCCTGAACGTAGTGAAGGCCACGACCCCAAACCAAACGCAAACAGCACCGAACAATATCGAATGCTCGAGCGGCCCCATGGCGCGAACGACACCGTCCCGATAGAACGTGTCAGCCCTGATTGCTAATGGTCCATCGTAACTAAGCTTCGCATAGCCGGTAATACCTTTGATGAACTCATAGGTGAACAGTTTATCACTCAGCGGGTCAAGAAGCGCTATGCCGACGATCAAGATCATCAGCTTGCAGGAGAACCGTGCTATTCGAACGGAACTATCGACCGGCCCAAGAAGAAACCGGAACGTCAGGTATGCGCCCACAAACTCGAGCGCTTCGATTCCAGCCCCTTTAAAACCCGCAGGACCATCAGTGACTGTGGCAGCCAACATCATCCAAACGCCCGTGAGCGGGGCCAAGATATCCGATGGGACGCAGACGACGGTTCGCGCGCCTAGACGCTGTCCAAGCTGCTGTAGCGCGGCGATGAAGGAACAGAAAATTAGAACTCGAGCAACCGAGAGGCGAAAATCGCCGACGAAGAAAGACAATCCTTCGGGCAAGACAATCGCGACCAACAATAGCTTCAGATACAGTTCCGTCCCCCAACGCGGCGCCCCCGCGGCGCGACCAACTGGACTCCACTGCCGACCATACAGATACGTAAGCTGAGAACCCGATTCCAATTCTAAGCTTTTGCGGGTCAACGCGAGTACCTCAAATATCTGAGACGTTCTGCAAACAAGTAGCGCGCTCGAAGCCGAGGCGCCGCACAAAGCGACAATTCCTCCCTACGAGGCGCTTCATTTCGTGGTCTCCAGGGGAGTCGCCAGGAAGTCACGACGCAGGCGGCTCGCTACGCTGGGTGAAATCAAGGCGTAAACCAGCGCTTTGTAGTAGTGCGGATCCGCTGGGTGCAAACACGCACATTGCCAACCCGTCTTTAATGCCGACAACCGACGGTTCGACCTACGCCAATCCAGCACGCTCTTGATGAAATGGGCGGCGATGTTGTTGTCCAATAAACTGTTGTTAGATCCTCTGTAGCCGCACATCGCATCCGCGCAACCCTGCTCAAACCGCAAACCGCGCCGCTCGCATGCTCGCCTGAAGACATCGACCTCAAACTGCTTCCGCCAGGTTGGCGCCCGTCGGCTGAGGGAATTGGGAAGAATGCGGTAGGCATAAAGGCACTCCCCCAATACGATCATCGGATGCACCTCCCCGACTCTCCATATGTAATCGCAGGTCTCGGCAACCATTAACGACGGCTCGAACCGGATATCGCCAACCAATGACATTCGAAACATTCCCGTGGGATCGAGAGCCGGCATTTGAAAGGCCCTGATCTCGGACTGGCAGTCGCTCTCGCTTTTCGGCGAAAACACGGGTGCCATGAATCTCTCGTTGATGATGAGCTCGTTGCCGCAGAACACGGCAGCCAAATGCGGACTGTTGAGCAGCGCACGAACCTGCTTTTCGATTCTAGTTGGATAGCTGATGTCATCCGCGTCTTGAATTGCGTAAAACTCGCCGCGGATCCGATCGAGCGCTCGATTGATAGCAACAGGCTTGCCTGAGTTCGCTTGATGGATCACGCGAACACGCTCATCTACCAGCAAATCCTGAACTGAGCTGAAGCAGCCGTCCGAACTACCATCGTCGACAATGAGAATATCCAGATTCCTGTATGTCTGATTAATTATGCTCAACAGCGACGGTCGAAAATATTTACCAGCGTTGTACACGCACATCACGACCGTGACCAAGGGTTCTTCAGCCATTCCTCCAGCCTTGGGCGGATGTGCCTCGGACATCACGAAACGCTCCTAGTCAGTCGGGCCTGACACGCCGGCGCCATCTGCACGACCTCCCGGTTCGCTGGCCAGACTTTTGCAATTCTTCAGCGCGCAGACCAAGAATGGCCTTTCTCGGGTTCCGCCGGAGGCCCAGTCCGTAAGCACATGAAATTCCGCCTACTCACCGCTTTGTCTGCACTCAAGAATAAAACTCCGCGTCGTCTCAGGAGGCATGGCATACGCCTGTCAGCCCCGGAGCCCCTCGGAAGGCCCTCCGTATCCAAACATAATTAAATCGCTTTTAAATTTCAATCGCCATCCATTTAAATATTAGAGACGCGCTTTGGTTATGTTATAACATCGAGCCTCGACTGAAATACCGGCCTCGCGCCCTGACCAAGCTCCACGTTTACTGGTGCGGCCGGCAAAGCCCACGCCGGCGCAGCCTAATCCCGGCGACGCGGGCTTCGGTTGAACTTTAGAGGAAGCCCTCGGAATTAAAACATGCGATCTTTGCCTATTTAATTTGGACAGCCTTCAGTTTATTTATTATATTCATTGTAGATACACGAAGCTTCGCCAACCGAGTTCCGCTTGATTGCCCGCGGGCCGCGACCCGGCGAGAACGAAAGGCGGCGCATGCAAAGTGACAGCCCGATCAAGAAGGTTGGACAGAGCGATCAGCCGAAGGCATCGGCAAGCTCGTCAGTTTCGCGTCATAGTGAGGACACTGCACCTCTACGGCCTCACCGATCGCTTAGCCGGCAGTCGATCCGCCGTTGTGGCTAGGTACTCGATATGATTTGTAAAACTTGCTTGTCAGACAGCGAACATCGCCACCACGTCTTTATTGAGATGATGTTTGGCACAAAAGAGCGGTTTGAGTATCAGGAATGTAGTGATTGTGGGACGATCCAGCGCTTATCGGACGTAGCCGATGAGAGTCGCCTTTACCCCGATGGGTATTACTCATTCTCCAGACCGTCGCGAAATTCGCGTGTTACTGCCGTCAGGGACGCGCACGCACTCGGCACTAAGAGCATATTGGGAGCCGTGGCGTCCTTTGTGAGGTACGATCCGATCGTAGCGGTCATCGGATGCTTTGGAATTGATCCCAGTTCTCGAGTGCTGGACGTAGGCTGCGGGTCCGGGAAACTTCTTTACAGAATGTCTGCGGCAGGGTTCAAGAATCTTACAGGAGTCGATCCCTACATTGTCGAGCCAGCAGCAGGTGCCGTGACGATTCAAAAATCGGACCTTCAGAGTATGTCCGGCGAGTTTGACTTCATCATGTTCAATCATTCGTTAGAACACGTGCCCGAGCCGGACCAAAGTCTTAGCAATGCAAGAAGGTTGCTTGCGCCCGGCGGCCGCATTCTGGTTCGCATCCCAACCTCATCCTCGCATGCGTGGAGAGAGTACGGCCCGAATTGGGTGCAACTGGATGCGCCGCGCCACGTTGTGATACCCTCTCGCAAGGGAATGAATGCATTGGCGGAGCGCTGCGGTTTGCGTGTTAGGCAATCAATCGACGATTCGACTGCATTTCAGTTCTGGGGAAGCGAAATGTACAAGAGCTCCAAGCCGCTAGCATCATCCAGACCAGATGATGTGTTCAGCCGGCGGGAAATGAGAGGGTTTGCCAAGAGGGCGGCAAAGCTGAATACTGAACAGCAAGGCGATCAGGTAGCTTTCCTGCTGAACGCTGCCTAGGGCTGAATCACCGTAAGTCCAAGCCGAGGCTCACGCTTGAAGTGCAAGGGCATGAGAGCGATTGACTAAGAGATCGGCCAAGCCTGCGACATGCGGCGCGGACTGCAGGGTCCTCCCGGCCCCGCTCTGGACGGATGAGAATTCGTAGCTAATTGAAAGCTTCACCGGAAGGTTGCCCTGCGGGGGTGTGAGACCTCGGCGAGGACATTTTTGCCTTCCTTGAATCGATATGTGCAACCACCTTGCTCATTGAAGCAGAAAGAGCGCTGTTTGAATATCTTTCTAGAACCATGCTTTCAGCGCTTGCCACAAGCGCGTCATAGACCGTTTCGTTGCTTAAGGCCCTATACGCCTCGCAAAAGCTACGATCATCATCGAACTCCAAAAAATGAACGCCAGAGACGACATCCAGCCCTTCTACACCTTTCCTTGTAGAGATAATGGGCCTCTCCAAGAGTGCCGCCTCCAAAACCTTTAACCGCGTCCCGCTACCCTCGAGCAATGGCACAACAACCGCTCTACAGTCCTTGTAGTACTCGACGACATCAGGGACATCGGGATGCAACTCGACTCCCTTTGAGCGAGCGCAAGCTTCGATCACCTCTGGCAATGGGTCACGTCCAACAACCAAAAGAACGGCATCGGGGTACACATTCCTGTAGAGCGGATACACGTTTTCCAAAAACCAGAGCAAGCCGCTGACATTAGGCTGATAGTGAAGCGCACCAATAAACAGCAAAATGTGTCGGCCGGCGAACCCGCTCCCCATGGGGAGTTCTCCTGGACCTCTCATCCCCAACGTGTTTGGCACAACGAAGATACTTTCAGAGGCCATTTCACCCCACAGATCCAATTTATCCTTCTCGGAACATACCAAGCAGGCGCCAAAGGCGGTCACACAACGAGTTTGATAGTAAGTCAGGAGCACCTTGTTGATGGCACGGAACAGTTTCCTCAAGGCATTATTCGTCGGGGTAAACAGCGTATCATAGAGCGAAAGAGTCAGGACGTCATCAATATCAACGATGACCTTCATTTTCGCCGTCTGTGACAATCCAAAAAACCCGGCGGTATTCCTGAGGTATCGCACCAGCACAAAATCGTAGCCGCCAAACTCTATTAGCGCGACCAACTTCTCCATCGAGGCTTTGCTATACTCTCTAACGGGATACGGAAAGCCACGAACCGACATTCCGAACCGTCCCCGCAAGGTTCTAGGGTACTCCAGCTTCTGTAAACAATATTTCCCAAAGAATACGTCATCCTTTTCGAGATGCCCCCCCGCTCCTGCCATCTGTCGCAGACCGGAGGGCAAATCCGAGAGATACGCAATATCGACGGGCCCAAGGCCGGCAAAGTACCGTGCGAGATTCATGGTTCTGATGTCAGCGCCAAACTTCTCAGGCAGAGGATACCTGTCGCTGATCACTAGGGTCTTCTTCATCGAACTTACAGCAAAAGAGTCGGTTAAACTCGGAATCTGATCCTTCAATCAGCCTCGCACCAAATGCTCTCGAGCGGTTCGCAGCAACTCGCGAACCTGCCGGCCTGGACCGCCGAATGAAAGAACAATCAATTTCAAGAACACCGGCAGCATGAAAGGCTTCAGCTTCAATCCCTTCAAATAATATGATCTCGCTGATATAGAATCGCCCTCTGAATAATAGATCTCAGCCAGCGCCACCATGATGCGTGAACGGATCCACGTCTTCTCCTGCTCAGTATAAGGGCTGCGATCGAGTGTCGCTTCCACCTGCTGAAGATCTATAGTGGACCAGGATGTCTGCCCCATCCACGAATAGGGTTTTGAGGCACAATGTTTGGCATAGAAGTTGGCGAGCGCACCCAAGCAAGCCTTGTATACTGTCAGGGCGCCTTTCTCCTTGGCAGCCTGCGATATCATCGTGATGACGGCCAACTCGGAGTGCCAGCAGATATCGATCTTCTCTTGAGTGATGGCGTTTGTCATACTGAGTTCATGTTCACGGTAACACACCATCGGCTCTGCAAAGTATGCGACGTGATAGTTCAAGGAGAACAATAACCACATGTACCAATCGCCGCCCCAAATGAAATCGACCGGAATTCCGGCCCATACCACGTCGACCGGATAGAGGCTCAGTTTCTCGTAACAGTCACGTCGAACAAGCACCGACGCAGCCAGAATCGCATTTCCTTTTACTTTCAATGAGTGCTTGATGATCTCCTCTCCCCTGACGATCGTATCGACGTCTCCATAGGTCGAGTAATCTATCACTGCACCTTCTTTTCCACGTCTCAGGCTAACCCCGGGGCAGAAGGCAAGACCGACCTCCGGATGATTTTCCAGGGTTTCGACGTATCTTTGCAGTATGTACGGTCGGCGCAAGCGATCATCGGCCGATATAAGCCAAACGTACTTCCCTCGACTTAAAAGTATTCCCTTGTTGTAATTCCGGAGCGCTCCCAGATTCTGCTCGTTCCTGACATAGGTAACTCGGCTATCTGTGAATGTTCTGGCAACTTCTTCCGTGTTGTCCGGAGAGCAATCATCCATGATGAGGATTTCGAAATCCTCAAAGGTCTGCGAGAGGATGCTGTCGACACATTCTGGCAAGAAAGCAGCCAGTCGGTAGCAAGGGACGACAAAGCTAACAAGCGGCTTTTGCATTTGGAATAACTCGCCTATTGTGGATCCGCACTTTGAAGAGCCTAAGCCGTAACTCGCCCGATGACGCGCCATGAAGAGCGCACAGGGCGTCTTGGGCCTTGAGGAACGCGGCCTATTACAATGCAGAGGCTTGGAGCTCCCTTCGCAACGCGCAGGCGACCCGCTCCTGATCTTCCTCGTTCATCTGCGCGTAAATTGGCAACAAAATCGAATTGTCCTGCGCGAACTCGGAGTGCCGCAGATCGTGGCGGTGCTTGTCCTTGGCGTAGGGCGCTTCCCGGTGCGAGCACATAATGCCGCGTCGAGTCGCGATGCCCTGATCGAGCAGGCTTTGCATGATCTTGAGCTGGTCGACGCGGTCCGGCAGCCCAACGCAATAGCTCTGCCAATTGGACCGCGCCCAATCGGGCTCGATCGGCAGTCTCAGGCCTGCGAAATTGCCGAGCATTTCTCGATAGCGGGCCGCGATCGCGCGGCGTCGAGACACCAGTGCAGGCAGCCGCTCGAGCTGCTCGCGTCCGACCGCGGCCTGTATATCGGTCATGCGGTAGTTGTAGCCGACTACCAGATAGTCCTCGAAGATCACCTGCTGTGAGCCGTGCCGCACGATGTCCGGAACGCTCATGCCATGCTGGCGCAACAGCCTGAACTTATGGTCGAGCTTCGCATCGGAGGTGGTGAGCATCCCACCCTCGCCGGTCGTGATGACCTTGCGGGGGTGAAAGGAGAAGCAGGCGATCCGCCCATGCGGCTTGCCGACGCGCTCCCAGCTGCCATCCACTCGGATCTGGCTGCCGGCTGCGCAGGCCGCATCCTCGATCAAGATGATGCCCTGGCGATCGGCCAGCGTGGCGAGGGCTGTCAGATCGCAGGGCATACCCATCTGGTGGACGGCGATCACCGCGCGTGTGCGCCGAGTGATCGCTTCGGCAACCCGGTTAGGGTCGATATTGTATGTACCGGGATCGATGTCGACAAAGACCGGAGTCGCGCCGCAATACCGGATGCAATTGGCCGTGGCGATAAACGAGTGGCTGGCCGTGATGACCTCGTCGCCAGGCCCAATCTCCAGGGCGACGAGCGCCAAATGCAGGGCGGTTGTGCAGTTGGAAACGGCGCAGGCATAAGGCGCACCGACCAGGGCCGCAAAATCGCGCTCGAAGGCTGCCACCTGTGGGCCCTGCGAGACCCAGCCGGAGAGTACAGCTGCGCGAGCTGCGTCGGCCTCCTCCTCAGCAAGCAACGGTAATGCGATCGGAATCACGGGATTATCGCCCTCCTGCTGGCGAGCCGCCCACACCAACCCCCCGCCCCCGGACCTGGCGCTACATCGATCTCAGAACTGGCCCGATGATCTTGAGCTTTCAAACCTGACAAGGGCATCAAGGACTATTCCTATCCTGGAGCGCGATGCGGTGTGGCGATTTATTTGTCATAGATTATTATAATTAAGTCAATTAACCAAACGATAATAATTAAATCTAATGTGGATCTCCGACACTGTCGGGGACAGCTTCAGGCGCCAACCTGGCTTCCTTGCAGCCGATGCGCACGACACTACGGTCGCGTAGCCGAACCTCACGCGACACAACCGCGTCAGCGCAGATGGTCGCCCGGGGGAAACCGCGATCGAGTCCCCCTCGAGGAGGCATGACTATCATCCACTTTCAAGCTCGAGGTAATCTTGCAAGCAATGCCGTCACGAGAAATCACGATGCGCGAAGACATGGAGCTGCTGGTCCAGCTGTGACGGCATTCCGACCGCCAGGATACTCATAGCACCGCGCCTGTGTAATGAGGTCCCTCAGGTCGCGCCAGATGGGGCCACTGCGTCAGCCAGAGGTCGGCGCAATGACCAATACGGTCGCCCGACATCGAAAGCTGCTCGATGTTGGCGATGCTGTCGAGCCAGATAGTGCGCGCACCCATCATTTGTCCAAACCGTAATGCCAAATATCCCGGAGCGGCACCCGTCGAAACGACGATGTCCGGCCTTTCATTCCAAACGATCCAGGCCATTCTGCGCGCCGCCTTCAACAGCGCGAGTTTGGTCAACCGGTTAGCATCATTGACAAGGTAGAATTTGTGGTCGGGCACCTGCGCTTGATAGGAGTCGTGGACGGTGACGAACGTGACTTCGCAATGCTCGAAGGCGGGTTTGATCCGCAACAGCTGCACCCAATGGCCCCCACCCGAAGAGACCGCCAGCAGTTTCGGCCGAGTGCCGGGTGACCGCGGCGTGTTATTCTTGAGCAACGTCTTGCGGTGAAAAACCGGGCTGAGAAGCATGGGCTGGCCTCCCTAGAACGCTGCAAGCTCGCAAGCTCCCATCAACGGATCGGGTCCTCGGTGCCTGCATTTAATGTTTTAATTTAAATTAACAGGCCGCCATTTAAAATCAAGCGATTTATATGCGGAGCACGTCCGATTTCCTGTCATGCCAGCCGCATTGGAATCTTACTTGATTGAATCTGATAGTACCGCACGGGAAGTGTCGTCGCGTTGCCAACGATGAGCTCCAAGTCGGGAACCCAGGGTAGCCTTACAGCGAGCGGCAATGTTGACCCCACAATAAATCAATAGTCCGGCCCATAAGCGAGGTTCCTTGAACAGCGCAATGAGCGCCCGGCCATTCGCCGGTCCTTTGTTGACGCGCAGTTCAGGAAAGCGCCGGGCGAGCTCGAATGTTCCCCTGTAGGCACGAGTTCTGACGGCGAGAAGCTGCAGCAGAGTGCGTGGGGCGAATACCGTGGACCTAACGCGGGGCAGTGTCTCCCGCTCTTCTGGTCTGAACTGAAGTCGAACAAAGGTGTCATCAGCGGTGATGTCTGGAAATTGGCCGAACCGCTTGCGTCCCGCCTCAGATAAGGCATAGACGCCAGAACCGCCGATACCCTCCCGCGAAGATGGCAGCCGTGACCGGATTCCGAAGTATTTACGGACGAGCCAGGAACAGCCTGCCAGATTGATGTCGGCTGTAGGCGCGACCGCCAAAACGCCACCTTCATCGAGGCGTCTTGCCAAAGCCAGAATGGCATCAACGGTAATCAGAATATCGGCATCAACATAAATCCGCGGAAAAACGTCCGCGATTTGATCGCCAAGGTTCAGAGCGTGGGTTTTCCTTGCGATGTTCGATTCCAAAACATTGACGGCTGGGCCGAAACGCCGGGCGACGTTCGCAGTGTCGTCTGAGCACCCGTTGCAGACGACGATCACACGGATCTGGTCCGAAGCTGAGTTGCCAACCCATTGCCTCAACGTCCGTGCGATCACAGAACTCTCATTGTGGGCTGGGACGACGATCGAAATCATGAATGGTCCGGTCGAGATCGATCAAATTTGCGTATCTGAGGCTGCCACAGGTTCGATCAGCCTCATGGGGTGGTTCAGCCTCGCAGGCGATGGCTTTGCGCGGGCGCCCACAGGCATCGACCGAGCCGACTACAGGGGCGAACCCGTGCTTACCCCCGTCTGCGGACTCTACCGAACCTAGCCGGATGGCAGGGCCGCGCGTTCCGCCTCGGCGTCGAACGCTCCGACGCCCAAGCAGAGAGAGCGGCCGGGCGCGTCGCTTCGGTCTCTTGATCTGCAAGTAGCGACATTGCGATCGGAATCACGACGCCGCCGCCTGCCGCTGATGTTCCGAAGCGAGCTCGCGCTCGGATCGCCACCATTTCACGAGATCTGCGAGCCCTTGCTCCAGCGAAACCGTGGTGCGGAAGCCCAGCAAACGCTCTGCCTTACCCGTCGAGGCCAGCCGTCGCGGTACTGGGTTGACCGAGCGCTCCGGCGCGAATTCGGGCGTGAGGCCGCGGTGTCCCATCACCGACGCAAGTACCGTAGCCAGCTCGGTCAGGCTTGTTTCAGTGCCGCTCCCGACGTTAAAGACCTCATCGGTAATCTTTGCCCTGGCGGCAAGGATGTTGGCACGCGCGACGTCGCGGACGTGGACGAAATCCATGGTCTGACGGCCGTCGCCAAAGATAACGGGAGGCAATCCGGCTTCCAGCCGCTCCATCCAGCGGATCAAGACCTCGGTGTACCGTCCGTGGATGTCCATCCGGCTGCCATAGACGTTGAAATACCGGAATGCCACATAGTCGAGGCCGCATGCATCGTTGAAAGCCCGCAGTAGCCCTTCGTTAAACGCCTTGGCGGCCCCATAGAGGGTTCGGTTATTGTAGGCATTCTGCCGCTCTGTCGTCGGAAACTCCTCAGCCATGCCATATACCGATGCCGAAGAGGCCGCGATGACCTTCTCAATATCGTGCTTGATGCACAGCTCCAGCAGGTCGTAGGTGGCATCCACCATGACCTCCTTGGCCAGGCGCGGTTCGGCCGCACAATGAGTAATGCGGAGCGCGGCCTGGTGAAAGACGATGTCGGCAGCCTTGACCAACGCTTCCATCAGCTTGCGATCGCGAATGTCGCCGTGAACCAGCCTTACGGGTCCACGCCCGAGCGCCCGCCGGAGATTTTCCGGCCGGCCTCTGATCATGTTGTCGAGGGCAACAATCTCGATGCAGCCCTCGTTGCAGAGCAGATCAACGATGTGGGAGCCGATAAATCCCGCCCCGCCGGTGACCAGAACGCGTTTACCCTTGATATCGATCAAGACGCTCTCCTGTTGTGGGACCATGTCATGAAGCTTTGTGGATGCTCCGACCGGGTGCTGATGTCTGCGCTAGGCTGCAGCGCCGCACTCCTCAATATTCCGACAACCTCGGCCGTCCGTTCCGGCGGCAACTCGGGATAGATGGGAAGAGAGAGGAAGTCGTTCGCGAGCATCTCAGTGACGGGGAAATCACCGACCCGATAGCCGAGTTCTGCATATGCCCTCTGCAGATGCACTGGGACGGGATAGTGAATTCCGGCGCCAATCCCGGCATCACGCAATCGGTTCAGCGCGTCGTCGCGGCGCTCCGATCTGACCGCATAGACGTGATACACGTGGCGGGCGTACTGGGGCGGCTGGGGACGCGCGAATGGAAGACCAGAAAGCAGCGCATTGTATCGCTCAGCCAGCGACCGACGTGCATCCGTCCAATGCTCAATAAAGTCCAGCTTGACATTCAGTACCGCGCTCTGGATTTCGTCCATGCGATAGTTGTATCCGGCAATGACGTGGTCGTACTTCGCCTCCTGCCCCCAATCCCGCAACAGGGACACACGGCGTGCGAATTCAGGCCGGTCGGTGACGACCGCCCCACCCTCGCCAAACGCCCCGAGGTTCTTGCCCGGATAAAAGCTGAAACATCCCAGATCGCCGATCGAGCCTGCGCGACGTCCGCGATATTCCGCGCCGTGCGCCTGCGCGGCGTCCTCAATGACGACCAGCCCGTGACGACGCGCTATGGCCATTATCGGATCCATGTCGGCCATCAGCCCGTGGAGGTGAACTGGCAGAATCGCCTTGGTTCGCGGTGTGATCGCAGCTTCGATCAAGCTGGGATCCATCGTCCATGTTACCGGGTCAACGTCGACAAATACCGGCCTGGCGCCGCTGTAGAGAATAGCTGCGGTTGTTGCGACGAACGTCATGGAAACCGTGATGACTTCGTCACCGGATCCGACGCCGGCCGCCAGCAAGGCAAGGTGAAGCGCCGAGGTGCCACTGTTCACCGCGCGACAAGCGGTGGTCCTGCAATAGTTTGCAAAGCGTTCCTCGAAGGCTGTGACCTCGGGTCCGAGCACAAAGTGCCCGCTACTGACGACCCTCGCCACCGCGGCGTCGATTTCCGGCTTGATCTGGCTGTATTGCGCTTTCAGGTCCAGGAAGGGTATCAAGATTCAAAGCCTTGATTTGATCGACATTATATCGGCTATTTAAATCCGACTATTAAATTTAATCAAGCGTTAAATTCAAGCAGAATATATATTACCGGTGGTAGTCTTTCTGAAGCGGCTCTGCTGAGCTACGACCGCTTGGCACCCCGTCGTCAGCGGCGGACAGAATCCGAGCAGGCACGCCGGCCACGACGGCGCCGGGGGGAATGTCCTTTGTCACCACTGCTCCCGCACCTACGGAGGCCCCCTCTCCGATCGTCACGCCGCATAGAATGGTCGCATTCGAGCCGATGGAAGCTCTCCTACCAACGTGAGTGCGCTGAAGTGTCCAGTCCGAAGCCAGCTGAGGACGACCATCTGCGGTTGTCGCCTTCGGATATTTGTCGTTCGTGAACATCACACCGTGGCCGATGAAAACTTCGTCTTCGATCGTGACGCCCTCGCAGACGAAGGTATGCGACGAAATCTTACAACGCGCACCTATCTTTGCCCCCGTCTGAATCTCGACGAAGGCTCCAATCTTGCTCTCATCGCCAACGGCGCAACCATACAGGTTGACCAGCTCGGGATGAAATATCCTGACGTCGCGGCCTAGCTTCACATCCTTCGTTATAGGCACGGTTGTCCTCCAGATTATGCCGGACGTGATCGACGCAGCCTCGGCGCACTCCGGAAGAGCCCGTCTACAACGTGGCGAAGCTGATGCAGCAGCGGATGGCCGGTCATTATCAATCCGCACCACCAGCCGAGGCCGGCAATGGGGAACGACAGTATCAGGCCGGTCAGGGAAGTAAGCATGCCCGCTTCGATCAATGCGGCGCAAGCCAGTACACCGGGGGCCATAGCGAACGTCACCAGGCCGCTCTTCAGAGAGGCGCGGAAAAACTCCCCTGAACTGAAGGCCAGATGACGTTTGAGGAAATATATCACCACGGCTGTCTGGAACGGCAGTGTTGCGAGGGCCGCGCTTGCGACAGCCTCTACGCCGAAAAAGGATGCGCACAGAACGACCAGAAGCGAAGGTGGTAGCGAGATGAGCGAAGACACCAAGGCGTCGCGCACGCTTCCAACCGCGAGGAACACGGGATAGGTAAGGCAAGCGGCGAATAGCGCAAGATTTGCAATGCAGAGAATGCGGACCAAGGGAACTATCTCCAGCCACGTCTGCCCGAGCCAAATCAGAACGATCGGCTGAGCCATGAGCGCGACAAAAATCAAGAACGGCCACTGCACAGCCGAAAGTAGTTCAACGGCCTCGAGATAGACGGCCTTCAGATCCGCCCCTGCCCTGCGTTGTGCGACAATCGCCGGCATAATGACAGGATTTAGAGCCTGCGCGACGAGCCGGTCGAACATTTGTGTCAGATTGGTGGCCCGGGTGTACAGACCGACAGATCCAAAATCCAGGATCTTGGCGAGCAGCAGCTGCGGCGCCAGATTGTAGACGAGATTGATGACGCTGACCGCGCTGGAGTAAAGACCGAAGTTGACTACCTCGCGATGCCCAAGCAGCGATGGACGCAAGGCGCCCCAGTCCCGATGATTGGCAAGCAGCATCACGGTGAATACAATGCTCCCCGCCAATCCGCCCCAGATTGGCGCCATGTAGCTGAATCCCGCCATCGCAAGCACGATCGATGCGAGGGCCGTCGCCGCTCCGGTTGCCAGGTTGCACACGGCCAGCGTGCCGAATTTCATGTCGCGGCGGAGCAGAGCGGATGTTGTCCCGTGAAACGGGACTAGAACAAAATTCAGCGCCGACACCTGGATGCCCTTTCTGAGACTGTCCTGGGCAAAGAGCTCCGAGAGCGGGCCCGCAAGCACGAACAGCAGAAGCGCAATTGATACCGATATTCCGAGCGTGATGGTGAACGCGGAGCGAACGTCCGCCGTGGATAATTCACGCTTCTGAATCAGATAGTTTCCGCCCCCGAACTCAAAAAAGGATGCGCCAATCACCGTCGTGATGGCAGTGACGACTGCATAGACCCCGAATTCTGCCGGCGAAAGCAGACGAGCGAGGATAGCGGTGGCAACGAAGACCAGGATAAGGCTGCCATAGCGGTCGGCCGCTGAAAACAGGATGGAACGTTCTACCGAATTCATCGCGAGACCGTCGCGCTGTTCGCGGACAGCGTGTCGCCCGCCAATGCTTCAAACCGTCGCCGTCGCACGTTCCGGACTCCTGTACTCCTGCCGTTTCAGTAGGACCGGCTTGCCGTGTTCGGCGATCGACCGAGATGCAGCCTCCAGGACCTCGATCACCCGCAGTCCGGACATGCCACTCGAGATCGGTGGCGTCCCATTGCGCACACAAGCGATGAAATGCTCGACCTCGACCTGCAGCGCTTCCTTAGGGGCGACGTGGGGCGCCCACATATCTCCAGCCCGATAGCCGATCCGGAAATGATGGGCGTGATCGGAGGGGCCGTCCACGGTGATACCCTTGTCATACACCTTGATCTTTTCCGTCGGTTCAAGATCGTCATAGACGATCATCTTCTTGCTGCCTCCAATGAACGTCTGGCGGACCTTGATTGGCGAGAGCCAGTTGACGCTGATATGGGCAACGCATGCGCTATCGAAGAACAATGTGATATGGGCCATGCTTTCCGGCGAGCCGGCCACATGGCACGATCCCGTCGCCGAAACTGCAACAGGCCTCTCATCCAAGATATGGTGGATAATCGAAATGTCGTGCACCGCTAAGTCCCAGATCACGTTGACGTCGCTCTGGAACAGGCCAAGGCTGGCCCGCGTGCTGTCGTAGTAATAGACTTCACCGAGCTCCTTCTTAAGCAAGAGCTCGCGGATTTTCCGTACGGCCGGCGTATAGACGAAAGTATGATCCACGCTCAGTATCAGACCGCGCCGAGCTGCCTCATCGATCAGGCGTCGGGCCAGATCTGAACTTTGTGCCAGCGGCTTTTCAACCAGAACGTGCTTTCCCGCCTTGAGCGCGGATAGCGCCAATTCATAATGTGTATGAACCGGCGTAGCGATGGCCACGGCATCGATGGCCGGGTTCTTGAACAGTTCATCGTAACAGGACGTCGTTATCGCTCCCGGATATAGACGCTTGCTGGTCGCGCGCTTCTCCGGATCAAGGTCGCTTATACCAACTAGACGTACCGAAGGATGAGCAGCGAAATTGCGGACCAGGTTCGGTCCCCAATAGCCGTATCCGACAACCCCAATGCCAACTGTATCGTTCGACATAACTGCACCGTGATCAAAAACTCGCGTGAGGTTTTTTCAACTTGCTAGGTTAGTTCGGCAGCCCTGGCGATGGCCACACCGCTGACCTCGCGGCCAAATGAACACGGACACACGCGCAGTGTGTCTACGACATTCCAGCTCACGGTTGCCATGGCGACGTCGAGCAGGGCTGTGCGCTTTTGGCAATCTTCGTCGCTGGCTTAGGCGGAGGTCTCCGTCATCGTTACGGCACGACTGGACAGGAGAAAAGGCTCGGCCGTATCGCATTTTCATATCCACCGCCTAAGCTGAAGCGCTGTTAGGTCCGGAACGAACATGTCCCGTTTCGATGAAACTCCGAATTGCCATGATCAGCTGCGGCGATGCTTCACCACCGAGGCGTTCGCATCGATTGACGATGTCCAACTGATCCAATTTGTCCGTTAATTCCCGTTCTTCGAAAGCGACCTCAATACGGCCTTGCGCCGCGAACTGTTTTGCCGTTGCTATCTGATGATCGTTTCGGTGTTCACCCAGGCTCGCACGACGTGGCATGACAATAATTCGTTTTCCGAGCTCAAGGGCGGTGATAATGGAGCCCATGCCTGCATGAGCGATCACCACGCTTGCCGCCTCGACGCAACTTTTGAATCGACTTGGGTCAATGAATCGCTCGGTACGGATGTGCTTGAATGGACAGTTTGATGGCCCGATCTGAGCGAAAACATCGCTCCTTGCGCGTGCACCGGCCCATTCGTCGACCGTTCGGATCAGACGGTCGAATTGCACTTGCGTTCCGACTGTTACGAAAATCATAACGCGAGTCCTTCATAGATACGTTTGACATGCGAGCAAGGTGACGCACCGCCACCACACGCGACTTGGCTCCTGACAAATGCGGTCCGGCCATTCGTGGTGGAACTACATACGAGGCGACGTCCACTGCGCATGCGAAGATGTCGAACGCCGGCCAGCCCACAACCGCGCTCGCGAGATCGACCGTGTCGGCCATACCTTGAGTATCGAAGGACCATCGCAACATCCACGCACGCACCGCAGCCCCTTGGAGAGAAATGTATTATTCAATTAAACGGCGTTTAATTATTATTCTATAATACCGCCCGAGCGGTTATTTTCAAGGAGATAATTAAATTAAACTTTTAGATCCATCCCTGTTTTCTCGCGATTTTTGTTCGCGACTTTGAAGCTTTCGGCCCCGCGGTTGACGATATGGAATGAAACAGCGTGCGGCGCTTGCCCTCAACCACCGCGACGCGCTCCGTCAGTTCGATGCAAGTTCCGACACGCGCACCCGACAGCGCGCGCAGTACTCTTCGACAATCGCCTGTAATACCACCCCGAAGGCATACTTCGGCCCTGAAGTGCAGTCAGCTGAGGGATGTTGGACGAAGTATCTGCTAAGGCCTAGTGCTCTCAGGCGGCAGGTGGACAGACAAGCAACACATTGAGCGTTCGGAGATCACGCATCCTGCGAGGGATTTTATTGGTCGGGAAACATCCATCCAGACGATGGGTGTGCGCCCGGCGGCCATGTTCGGGCTGCAGCACCAAGCCTCAAAGGGCGTAGCTCGACTCTCGCGAGCGCGCGCCCTCTCCGGATGAGGACTGATCTACCTGAACCGGCATCTACGCTGAATTACCTAGTACTCCCGGATGCTTTCATCCAGTCCGCGTAGCAATGGATAGAGGAAGTAGGAGATCACGGTGCGCTTGCCGACTTTCAGTTCGGCCGTCACCGCCATACCCGGAATCAGTTGAATGCGTTCAGCCGGCAGCCGAAGGTGCGTGTCCGACAAGTCGACCAGTACGCGGTAATAAGGAGCTGGCGCGCGGCGCGCACCTTCGGCCTTCGTATCCGGGGAGAACGTATCCTGACTGATGACGCGGACTTCTCCCGTTGCAGTTCCATACTTCTGGAAGGGAAACGCTTCGAACTTGATCCGAACCGACTGTCCGAGCGCCACCTGACCGATATCCCGCCCCTCGACGTTGACCTCCGCCTGAAGCGGCACGTCGCGCGGAACCAGAACAAACAACGTTTCGGCCTCGCGAACCACCGAGCCGACTGTCCGGTTCGCGATATCCAGCACTACGGCATCTGCCGGCGCCTGCAGGATGATCAACTGTCGACGAAGCTCGGCCTTCTTCAATTCCTCTGCTGCGCTATTGCGCTTCGGCAGCGTCTCCACCAGTTCCTGATAAGTGGTGCGACGCAACTCCTCGGCGAATACTTTTCGGTCGGCGCGGGCCTTCTCCAGCCGATGGGTACTATCGGCGATACTGCCGCGGACACGCGCCAGATTGCTTTCGACCTCGAGCCGAGCATCGCGAGACAGTAGGAAGTTCAGCCTCGAGCCGACCTCTTTATCCATCAGCGTGGTTCGCATCGCCTCAATCGAACGCATTGTGTCGAGCCGCTGAAGGAGAACCGCCTCTTCATTCTGTGCTGTCTTGAGATTGGCTTGCGCGGAAGCGATCTGTGCGTCGTAGTTCTGGATCTGCGCCTCGTAGGCGGCTCTCTTCTGCAAGAACAACTTGCCTTGCAGGATCTGATCCGCGTTCGTCAGCTCTTTGATGGCATACTCGATTCCGTTCAATTCAGCGCTCAGACGATCGATCGACGCATCGAATCCAGCCACTCTGCCGCGCAGTTGGTCGAAATCCGCCTGCGAAAACGTCGGATCGAGCGTCGCCAGAACGTCGCCGCGGTTGACGCGATCACCGGCCTTGACGTGGATCTCGCGTATGACCGACGTTTCCAACGGCTGCACGACCAGGTTGGGACGCGTCGTGGTAAGTTTTCCCTGCGCCGTGACGATCATCTCCACCTGCGAAACGGAAGCCCAGATGACCACGAAAGCAATTAGTGCAAGTACGCCGTAAAGGGTGAAGCGCGCGAGCCGCGGTGGCGCTTGCTGCTCGAGTTCGGTCGCATCGGACTGGAATTCGGCGATGATCGGCGCTCGCCTCGGCCCTTGCCTGAATAGCCTGCGGCGGCGCTCGACAGATCTGGCCGGAACGAGACCGTTCGGCTTCACATCCGCGCGTGATGGACCTGTCTCCCTCATGCAATCTGCTTCATCTGTTGATTCCACAAATGCCTGTAGATAGTGCATTTCGATAGGAGGTGATCGTGGCGATCCATATCGACGATCCGGCCGCGGTCCATCACCAGGATCTGGCTTGCTTCGGTCAGCATAGACAACCGATGCGAGACGACGATAACGGTACGTCCTGCCGCCAGACGGCGGAGATTGCGCCTGATGATCATTTCGCTTTCGGCATCGAGGGCACTCGTCGCTTCATCGAAAATCAAGATCCTTGGATTGACGATCAGAGCTCTCGCAATCGCGAGCCGCTGCTTCTGCCCGCCGGACAGGTTCGAGGCATCCTCCTCAAGCATGGTGTCGAAGCCACGCGGCAACCGTTCGATGAACTCGTCGGCGCCTGCGAGCTGCGCTGCAGCGACAACCTCGGCAAAGGTGGCATCACGCTTCACGCAGGCGATATTGTCGCGAATCGTCCCGCGAAACAGGAAATTGTCTTGCAGGACGATCCCAAGGTTTCGGCGCAGATGCGCGAGGTCGAGCTCCCTGGAGTCATATCCGTCGATGCGCAGCAGCCCCTGCTGCACCGGATACATGCCCGAAATCAGCCTGGTGAGAGTCGTCTTGCCTGAGCCGCTCCGTCCCACGATTCCGAAGATCGATCCTGGCTCGACGGTGAAGGAGACATCATCAAGCGCCGGCGATCCCTCGGATCCGTAGCGAAAAGAGACACTTTCGAACTCGATTTTGCCGGCAAGGTCGGGCCGCAGCCCATCTTTCCGACCGTCGCGCTCAGGCCTCTGATTCATCACCTCGCCGAGCATTTTCACGGCAAGAGCCACCTCCTGGTATTCGTGCACCATGGTCACGAGCTGGACCAGCGGTCCGGAGACCCTGCCGGCCAGCATATTGAAGGCGACCAACGCGCCGATTGTCATTTCGCCGGCGAAGACATCGAGTGCCCCGACGGAGATGATTCCGAGCGTCATGATCTTCTCGAGAAATCCGGTAAGCGCCTGGGCGCCTGCGGAGATCTTCTCGACACCGAATCGCATGGTCACGGACTGCGCGCAGCGGCTATCCCAAACCCTGCTCTGCGCTGGCTCCATCCCCAGCGATTTCACGGTGCGCATGCCGTGAACTGTTTCGACGAGGAGAGCCTGCCGCGCACCTTCTGCTTGATATAGATCATACAGTCGTCGTCGAAATGGACCCATGAGCAGGCCGACGACGGCGCCGCTCGCGGCGGTGAAGGCCAGGACCATCAAAGTCAATTTGACGCTATAAAGCGCAAGGACCGGCAGGAAGACGAATAGCGAAAGCGCATCGAGGGTCGTCAGAAACAAGCGCCCGGTCAGAAACTCACGGATCCTCGCCGCCTGCTGCATGTGCCTGACCAGGACCCCGGCGGCCATGTGTTCGAAAAACGTGACCGGTAGCCCGAGGAGATGACCGAACGTCTTCGTAGCGACGCGAATGTCGACCCTATTGGTCGCATATAGCAACAAGTAGCGCCGCAGAAAGCCGAATATCGCGTCAAAGACAAGCGCTACGGCCGCTCCTGTCGCGAGTACGTACAGAGTGGTGAAGCTTTCGTGAACCAAAACCTTGTCGATGACGAGCTGGAAAAATATCGGGATGACGAGGCCCAACGCATAGAGCAGGATGGCGGCAATGGCGACATCCCTGAACAGCCGCCATTGAAGAAGCAGTTCCGGCACAAACCACCGGAGGCCGAAACTCCCTCGACCATCCTGTGTCAACTGCTCGCGCTTGATCAGGATCGTGTCACCGGGCCACTGCGCACAGAATCGATCGCGCTCGACAACCAAGACCTCGTGCTTGCGATCGGCGAGCGGGTCGAAGATGCTGACGACCTCGGTGCCATCAGTTCGCCGTCCCGCGCCAAGGACAGCGATCCAGTTGCCATTGGCGAGCCTCGCCAGCGCCGGATAGGCCTCTCCAAGACGAATCAACGCGCCCCAATCCAGCTTCGTGCTCTTCGCGCGCAGGCCTGCATCCTTCGCCATGCGCAGCAGGAGATTCAACGAGAGCGGGTCGGCTACCGCATACGCATGCTTCAAGCGTTCGACCGGCAGATCTATGCCATGGTGACTGGAAACCTTGGACAGGCATTCCAATGCCGTCTGGGTCGACAATCCGGGCGCGGGCGCGTCCGCAACCCGGTCGTTCGCGCCGCCAGCGGCATCGACGTCAGCGGAAATTCGAGGAGACATTCAGAGACCGTGTGTTGGGCGGCAGCGCATCACGTACTCCCGACGCACCGTTGTGCGATTGAGCCGGCTGGTTCCGCCGGACCACGCCCGCATCAACCAGGCCCTGAAGCGCCTTCTGCATCACGTCGACCGAGTTGGCGAAAGATTCGACCGAAAAGATCAGACGCTGAGAAAATACCCGCTTCGGGGCGTTGTTGGCGTCACGCTCTGTCGGTGAAAGACTGACCAGATCGACGCGGACGATGGTTCCGCTGACGGTAATTTCTTCGATACCATCGGTATAAAGTTCGGCGTGCATCTTACGTCTCCTATGCTGCTAGCTGAGGTCTGAATAGAACGTCCACGGCGTAACTCGTCGCGTTGAAACTGCTCGTGGGGAACAAACTGTCGGTCCCGTACGCGTAAACGCCGTTGCCGCCGCTCGACGACGACGACGGAGCCGTTAGCGGTCCATTCGTGAGGGAGCTGGCGAAGAGGTTTGGATCCGCAGAATAGCCTCCCGCACTGTGGTAAGACGCAATATACGTGGTCCCCGCCGCGATCGTCACCGGAGTGCTGAAGTTGACCTGCTGCCAACCACTCGCCGTTTCGTTGGTGAACGTGGCCGTCGCCAGAAGCGGCAACGTGCGTACCCGTGTTGGACGGTCCCTTGTAGAAACGTAGCCCGATGATATCACCTGGGGCGGAGGCCTGGAATTTCATTCCAACCTCGATCGCCTGGCCATCGTTGGCCGATACAACACTCGGCGTGGGATTGGAGCTGAACAGGCTAACGACGTTGGACGATGGGGCATGCACCGTCACGTTGACGGAGGCGCTTGCAGTGCCGCCCCGGCCGTCTGAGATGGAGTAGTCGAAAGAAGTCGGCCCGGTAAAGCCGCTCGCTGACGTAAACGTTACCGAATTGTTCTGGGCGTTGAAGCTGGCGGTCCCATTGGCGGCACCGCTCACGCCAGTGATCGTCAGAGCGTCTCCGTTCGGATCGGTATCGTTGGCAAGCAGCGCCGCCCCGTCGATAGTAAAAGGGACGCCTTGAGTGGCGTGGAAGCCGTTGTCAGCCGTAGCCACCGGTTGCTGGTTGCTGCCGCTGGTTCCGTTGGAGACGACGTCGACCCAGTAATTGCTGGCGTTGTACGTGCTGGTCGGGAACAGATTGCCGGTGCCGTAGGTGTAGACGCCGTTGATGCTCGCAGGAGCCGTGAGCGGACCGCTGGTGCGCGCGGTGGTAAAGTAGTTGGTGGTGGACGCATAATGGCCATTGCTGTGAAAGCTCGCCACGTAGGTCGTGCCAGCCGAGATGGACACGGGATTGTTGAATGTGACGGTCTGCCAGCCACTGCTGCCCTCGTTGGTGAACGTCGCGCTCGCCAGCAGCGTGCCGGTACTGCTCGTTCCCCCGACATTAGTGCTGATTGCTGTCGCAAACCCTTCGGTCAGAGTTGAATTCTCACCCGGCTGAATCTGCCAGACACTCTTCGGCGTACCTGGCTTCTGGTTTTCCAGTACAATGGGATTCGTGGGCGGATCGGAAACAATGGTGCCTCCCTGCCCATCGCTTTCAAACTTCCAATTCAAGTCCATCCCCGAGAACAGCAAGGAGACATTGGCCGCACCGTTGCTGAAATCGACCGTGCTGATATTCGAGCTATTGTCGTAGTGGACGGTCGCCGACATCGACGATGTAAACGGGAGATCCTTCAAGTCGATGAGGTTGCCTGGCGCAAGCGGCGCTCCCGGCGACGAACCGGCGATCAAGCCGTGGAAGTTGGCCGACTGATCGAGGACAAGCGTGCCAGTTTCCGTTTCGAACGACACCGTTATGCCGGAGAACGATCCATTCAAGAACTGGCCGGAAACCGAACCTCCGATCTCCAGGATCGCCTTGTCTGCAATCTCGAAAGATCCAGTGCCGCTGACGTCACCCCTGAACTCCCCGGTCGGAATGCGATTGCCGAGGAACGCTCCAACCTCGACTGTCCCATTGTTCAGCACATCGCCTTCGACGATAAACGGCGAGCCGGCATTCAACGAAAGCGTCGCACCTGCATCGAGGATCAGACTCCCAATATCAACACCGGCCGAGCTCGTGACGACATACGTTCCTGCCGCATCGAGGAAGGCAGCGTCGATGGCGCCTGGGAGCCCGGCGCTCCAGTTCGCTGCGACATTCCAGGCGCCGTCAGTCGGATGGACCCAGTGAGTGGCGCCGGGAGTGGAAGCCGATTGTGATTTCTGCGCTGCTTCGCCCGCCACAGATGAGAACGTTGGCGCCAGGCCATTATGACCGCTCGTCAAAGACGTCGAAGATAGCAGCGCAGGCAATCGCGACCTGGAAGGTGCAGCGAAGAGAGCGGGCATAACGCCGCGCAAGCTCGCCGAGTCGGTCCGATGCGCCTGTTTGAGGAACGCGGCGTCACTCCCTGGAGCGAATGATCCGCTTACTGATCGATCAACAACCCGCGGAGCCCAGAGGCCAAGTGCGTCGAAACCCGCGAAAGCGCTCGCGAACGCCGATTCCTGCCAAAGGGCTGGAATATCCTGCTCCCAAAAAACGTGCCGAGTTCCCCGGCCGAAGGCGGTCGCCTTTTGAATCAGCATGAGCATACCGATTAAATGAATAATCGCCTCTTAATATTTTAATCGCATTTTAAACCACGGTCAATTCAATGCATATAATTTAAGCCGGCCTCGATATCGGCCGAGTGGTGCTAACGCGAGGCAAACTGCGGCAGTCGCGTGATTTCGCTCAGATATTTGCCGTAGCCGCTCTTCTCCAATGGTTGAGCCAACGCTAGGAGTTGATCGCGATCAATGAAGCCAAGTCTGAACGCGATCTCCTCGAGGCACGCAATCTTCATTCCCTGGCGCTTCTCCAGGGTCTGGACGAACGTCCCCGCGTCGATGAGAGATTCGACCGTGCCGGTATCCAACCACGCAAATCCCCGCCCCATGCGTTCAACGTGGAGCGCATTGGCCGAAAGGTAACGCATCTGAAGATCGGTAATCTCGAGCTCGCCGCGCGCCGATGGCTCGACACGGCGAGCGTAGCGGACGACGCGGTTGTCGAAAAAATACAGCCCCGTGATTGCCCAGTTCGAAGCCGGCCGTTTGGGTTTCTCTTCGATCGATACGGGGCGGTCCGCTTCATCAAACGCGACCACGCCGTATCGTTCTGGGTCTCGCACGTGATAGGCAAAGACGGTTGCGCCTTCCGAGCGACCTGCCGCCCTGGCAAGCAACTCGCTCAGGCCATCGCCGAAGAAAATATTATCCCCAAGCACCATCGCTACGCGATCGCTTCCGATGAAATCGGCCCCGACAATGAACGCGTCTGCCAGACCAGCGGGGCGGGTTTGTTCAGCATAGCTAAGCTTGATCCCCCATTGACTGCCGTCGCCTAGCAATCCCTCGAACTGACACCGATCCGAAGGCGTGGTGATGATCAGAATTTCGCGGATCCCTGCCAGCATCAGCGTCGACAGGGGATAGTAGATCATGGGCTTGTCATAGATCGGAAGCAACTGCTTGCTGACCACTCGTGTGATCGGATAGAGGCGCGTTCCGCTGCCGCCAGCCAGCACGATTCCCTTCAGCATCGGTTTCTCCTTCTCCGACCAGCTGGTCCAGACAAGCTTGGAGTGAATGGCGCCAAGGCGCCAGGCGAATCCCGAACACGCGTTCGGCCTTGGATGAGTCCAGGCGCGAGTTCCGAGGCCGACGCGCAGCGGTCGGAAACTCCTCAGTCGTGATCGCCTCGAGCGCCCGAATCCGCGCTCCACGACGGGAACACTCGTGGAAGATTGCCTGCGCAAAATCGTGCCAGCTTGCCTCGCCTTGGCCGCCGAGATGAAAGATCCCGGCCGTGGCCCTGCGGTCTTCCGTTGCTGACTGTTGTGCGATCCGGAGGACGGCTTCCGCGAGGTCGAACGCGTAAGTCGGGTTACCATGTTGGTCGCTGACAACCCTCACGACCTGCTGCGTCTCGCATAGCCGCAGCATCGTTCGGACGAAGTTGCTGCCATAGGGACTGTACAGCCAGGAGCATCTGATCACGGTCGCGAGCGGGTGCGCTGCCAATACAGCAGCCTCCCCGGCAAGCTTGGATGCGCCGTAGACGTTCAACGGCGCTGGAATGTCGCTTTCATCGTACGCATCGGGTTTAGCACCGTCGAATACATAGTCGGTCGAGATATGGATGAGCGGAATGTTCATTTGCCACGCGACATCCGCCAGCGCGGCCGCGCCATCGCGATTGATGCTGAAGGCCCTCGCCGCTTCAGATTCGGCCTGATCTACCGCCGTATAGGCGGCCGTGTTGATGATCGCAGACGGCCCGATCGACGCAATGAGCTTGTCGATACCTTCCCGATTCTCTAAATCGAGTTCTGGGCGCCCGAGAGCTACCGCAGGCAAACCGCGCGTTGTGGCAAGATCACGAAGGCACATTGCCAGCTGACCATTCCGTCCGGCAAAGAGGATTGGTCGATCTGTCATCTCCACCTCAGTTTTGGGCGGCCAGGAGACCCAGACGCGAGCCGTCATAAACGCCGCTGCGAGCACGCTCCCACCAGGCGCGGTTCTTGAGATACCATCCGACGGTTTCGAACAGGCCGTGTTCGAAGGTTCTGATCGGTTTCCAGCCGAGCTCGCGATGTGCTTTCGATGCGTCTATTGCATAGCGGGCATCATGCCCGGGACGATCCGGCACGAACGTAATGAGAGAACGTCTGCACCCCGCGCCCGGAGATAAGCGATCCACAACGTCGCAGATCCGGGTGACGACCTCCAGGTTGGATCGCTGGGCATCTCCGCCGAAATTGTACTTCTCGCCGGGCCTTCCTTCGTGCAAAAGTCGTATCAAGCCCGCAGCATGATCATCGACGTGAAGCCAGTCGCGGATATTCCTTCCGTCGCCATAGACCGGCAGAGGCTTCCGGTCGATCGCATTGAGAATCGTCAGCGGGATGAGCTTTTCCGGAAACTGATAGGGCCCGTAATTGTTCGAGCAGTTCGACACGATCACCGGCAGGCCGTAGGTCCGAAACCACGCGAGTGCGAGGTGGTCCGCGGCGGCCTTGCTCGCCGAATAGGGCGAGCTCGGCCTGTAGGGCGCATCCTCGCGAAATAGATCATCTGGTCCCAACGAGCCGTAGACTTCGTCTGTCGACACATGGATGAATCGGAAGTGCTTCCGCCTCGAAGCCGGTAGACGTTCGTAGTAGGCTCGGGCCGTCTCCAAGAGCGTGTAGGTGCCAACCACATTGGTATTGACGAAGGCGTCAGGTCCGTTGATGGAGCGGTCGACGTGGCTTTCGGCGGCCAGATGTATGATCGCGTCAGGCTCATAGTCGGCGAACGCAAGATCCATGGCCGCGCGATGGCAGATGTCGGATTGCAGGAACGCATAAGTCTCCAGCCTCTCGATGCTCGCGAGCGAAGCCAGATTGGCTGCATACGTCAACTTGTCTATGTTGATCACTGCGGCACCAGTCTGTAGCACCAAACGGCGACAGACCGCAGAACCGATAAAGCCCGCTCCGCCGGTCACCAAGATACGCATTCTACTCGTCTCCACTAGTCGAAAACGCAACCGAGCTGGCTGAGCGTAGGAAGAGTCTGATCCTTTGGCGACACGTGGGCTTCTGAGGGCGTCACGGGCCACTCGATTGCTAATGTTGAATCAGCCCAGTAAACGCCGCCGTCATGACTTGGGGCATAGACCTGGTCGACTTTGTATAAGACGACGGTTTTGGGCTGCAGCGTACAGAAGCCGTGCGCGAACCCCTTCGGGATGAACACCTGCTCGCCGGTTTCACTATCCAGCTGTATCGCGATGTGCTTGCCGAAGCTGGGCGATGAACGCCGGAGGTCAACTGCAATATCAAGAATCGCCCCGCTCAACACCCGTATCAACTTCGCCTGGGCGAAGGGCGGCCGCTGGAAGTGCAGGCCGCGCACCGTGCCGATCCGATCCGAGCTGGACTGATTGTCTTGAACAAAGTCATGGAGAATTCCCTTCTCTGCAAACGCTGATCGCTGGAAGGTCTCAGAGAAGTAACCGCGGGCGTCGGAAAACCGATCTGTGCGAATGATTTTGACATCAGGGATCGCCAAGGACCGCAGCTCCAACATTGGGTACCCTTCTGTCCGCTCTCAATTCGATGAGGCGGACCATAATCTCCGTCGAGATTAATCTTTCACGCTCACAAAACCACGAAACGGTCCCACGATTTCGGCGAAAGCCGTTAGATCAGCCTGCAAGTCACGGAAATCGCAGGGCATTAGCAAACGCCCTTTGAGCAAAACCGCCACACCTGCATTTTTCATCTCCGCTTCGATTAATATATTGTCTATTTAATTTGGCAAGCAGGTTTTTATAAGGTATATAATTTCATACCATCTCGCAGATCGCTTTAAATGCCGCCTGCGGGCGGGCGGGCGCAATGTGACCAATCGTCGGACAGGTACGTGATGCTTCAGAACAATCTTCAACATGCGGATAGAATGCGGCTGCCGGTGAACGGACCGGCTCAACCCGCCCAGGCGGACGGTGGAGGGATCACCGACGTCATCAATTTCGGCATCGGGCTTCTACGGCGTCAGTATCTCGTAATCCTTGTTACCGCCGTACTCGCCACTGCGGCCAGCTTGCTCTATCTCCGTGTGGCTTCCCCAACCTATACGGCGCAGGTTCAGATCCTTTTGGCCAATCCCAGGCCTCAATTTGTCCAGCAGCAATCACTCCTCGCCGAGCCGGCCTTCGATCTCAGTCAAATCGAGACACAGCTTCAGCTCCTGAGATCAAAGGCCAATGCGGTTGCAGTAATTGACAAGTTGAAACTGGCCGAGGATCCGGACTTTAGTGCATCCGGCCTCTCTTTGCAGGCGCTCTGGCAACGAATTTGGCCATGGCCCTCGACTAGATCGAAGAAGGATGCGCCACCCGAGACGAATGGCGAACCATCGGACACTCTCGTAGACGCATTTCTCAGTCGGCTTTCCGCTGGACGTGTCGGGTACAGCCGGGTCATTGAGATCAGCTACAGCTCGAGCAACGCAGCTCGGGCCGCGGAGATCGTGAATGCGATAGCCGACACTTATGTTGCAGACCAGCTCAATGCAAAATTCGACGCCAATCGCAAGGCAACCAGTTGGCTGCAGGAGAGGCTACGTGATCTGGGGGACCAAGCCCTCGCCGCGCAACGTGCCGTCGACGTCTACAAGGCTCAGAACAACATTGTTTCTCTGGGTGGAAAGCCCATCGACGAGCAGCAGATCACGGAGATCAACAATCGATTGGCCGCCGCACGTGCTCAGACATCTGAAGCCACCGCCAAGTTGGCTCGTTATGAAACTCTCCTTGCCGTCGACCCGAAAAAGCCGTCCTCGATAGACAATCTGGATGCTATTGGAACGGATGCGCTTAACAGCCAGATTATTACCGGGCTACGCCAGCAATATCTGGAGCTCACCAGACGGGAGGCCGAGTTGGCCGCGAGGGTCGGTCGTGACCACTTGGCAGTCGTCAATATCCGGAACCGCGCGCGAGAGTTCCGCGTCTCCATTTTTGACGAGGTCAAGAGACTTGCCGAGGTCAGCCGAAGCGAATTCGAACTGGCCAAACAGCGCCAGGAAGAGATCGAAAAGCAATTATCCAAAGCCGTTTCGCAATCCCGTTCGGTCAATTCTGCTGAGCTGACCATCAAGGACTTGGAAAGCAAGGCAAAGGGCCTGCATAGCTTGTACGAGACCTTCCTTCAGCGCTACATGGGCTCTACACAGCAGGAGACGTTTCCCACCTCGGATACGCGGGTACTTTTTCCGGCTTCGCCGCCGGCGAGCAAGAGCAAGCCGAAAGCAAGGTTGATCCTGGCGTTTGGCATTCTCGGCGGTCTCGCGCTGGGCATCGGCTTGGCGCTCCTCAGAGACCTCATGGACCGCGTCTTTCGGACCTCTTCACAGGTGGAAACCGTACTGGAGTTGCCTTGTCTATCTTTGGTCCCGTTGTTGCCGGCCCGCAAATCTCCCAAACCACCAATCCGCCTTCAGAAGACCGATGATGATGTTCAGCGACGGATAGCCTCGTCTCCAACCGCAATTCATCAGACCGTGGTCGGGATGCCACTATCTCGATATACGGAGGCCATTCGTTCCATCAAGCTAGCGATCGACCACAACCCGGCGAAAATCTCTTCCCAGGTCGTCGGCATTACCTCTGCGTTACCGAATGAGGGGAAGACCACGATTGCAGCCTCGCTCGCACAGTTGATCGGGCACACCGGCAAAAGAGCTATCATCGTCGATTGCGACCTCAGGAATCCGTCACTAACCGGCATCTTCGCGCCCAAGGCGGCCTGCGGGATCATCGAAGTAGCAAACGGTAGCCGGTCGCTCGCCGAAGCTGTCTGGAGGGACCCGACGACCAATCTTGCATTTCTGCCCGCCGTGCGTCGCGGACCTTTGCTCCACACCAGCGAAATTCTTTGCGCGGACTCGATAAGCAAACTCTTCGACCGTTTACGAGCCGAGTATGACTACATCATCGTCGACCTTCCGCCCTTGACGCCGTTGGTGGATGTTCGAGCCACTTCATCCCTGATTGACTGCTACATTCTCGTTGTTGAATGGGGCCGGACCAAGATTGATGTCGTGCAACACGCACTGCACACGGCACCAAACGTTCACGAATCTCTGATTGGGGCAGTTCTCAGCAAGACCGATACCAAGGCGATGGCTCGATATGACGGTCATCGGAGCTACTATTACCATGATAGCCATTACATCCGTTATGGTCTTTCTGGCTCTTGAGGCTCGCTCATAGCGGCCTGCCCCTTTAGCTGGCCTGAGGGACCAGCGGAGTGACCGCACAATACCACGGGTGTTCACATGATGGTCCGGCTTGTCATATTGGCCGAGTTGGTGGCGATTGCCGCGGCGTTTGCAATGCCAGAAAGCCTGCAGGCCTGGGTATTGATATCGGTCGTACTCGCAACAGCGGCGCTAACGGTCGCGATCTTTCTACCTCCCTCCTCCCTCGGGCTTGCTAAACTGCTCCGTCCTAGTCTCGTCGTTGTACTCGCGGCTCCGGCGCTCTGGATGGCTTTGCAGGCGGTGCCGATGCCGATTGGCAAACTCGGCAATCCCATTTGGGCTACTGCATCGGCGACCTTAAACGAGCCCCTCGCCGAAAAAATCACAGTCGACACCACGGCGACCATGTTCTCGCTCGTGCAGTATTGCGCCGTGCTTGCTGCAGGTCTCACTGCAGCAGTCATCGCGCTTGACCGACATCGCGCAGCGCGACTGCTACATATTCTGCTGTCGATAGCCACAATCGTTACCGCCTTGTGGTTCGGGAGGGAAATAACCGGTGTGGCTGGGCCCGATGGCTCAACCGTCGCGGTGCTCGGTGTGTTGCTCTCCTGCGCAACGGCAATTCGTGCGGTCGATCAAATACTCCGACGCAGTCGGCCAGGAACAATTGCGCTAGGCCCTCTCCCTGCGTTGTCCGTCGCGACCATCGCATTGATTGTCTGTATGGCGGCGCTGCTCATTCGGGGCAACTCAACTGCACTCGTCTCGGCCCTCCTCGGCTCAGAAATCTTGCTCTCGGTGTTCGCGGTTCGCAGGTGGTTCCCGGGATTGTGGGGTACCGCTGGCGTCCTTGCGACTGCCACGATTGTCTTCATTGCCACGGCTACGGTCATTCCCTTCAGAACGAACACCGATCTGACGATCGTCTTGTCAATGAGAAGTCAGGCCGCGACAGAACGGATGCTGCAGGACGTCGCGCCGGCAGGATCCGGTGCGGGTGCTTCGACGGTACTTTTGCCGATTTATCAGGACGCCGGAGTTGGCGACTCGCCGGAAAGACCAACCGCCGCCGCCACGATCGTTATAGACATGGGGTGGGCTTTTCTCTGCGCGGTCGTGGTTGCTGCCTTGCTCTGCGCTTCTGTGCTGATCAGACGTGCTCTGTCGCGTGCTTACGATTACGTCTTCCCAGCGCTGGGCGCCGGTGCATTGATTGCAGTGACGATACTCGCGTTTTCCGATCATGGTATTCTGGGTTTAGGAGCATCGCTTCTGGTCGCTGCGCTTTTTGGGCTGGCGTTCGGTCAAAGCCTCTCCGACGCAGGACGTGACGCCATATCTTCTGAGCCGAAAGCGACGTCTGACCAGATTGCAGTTCAAGCACCTGCGCCTCGCCGAACGTTGACCCCAACGGTAGTCGCCATTTGGCCCCGCGTTAGCCTGATGGTACTTGGTATTGTGCTGATCGTGGAGGCAGCGTGGATGGCCCTTCCTGAGCGGTATCTCGGTGCAAGATCGTCTTTGCCGGCAGTTCTGTCGACTGCAGCAGCAGGGCCGAGCGCGATGTCGAAGACGATTTCCCTTGCGGCAACGCGCAAAGATTTGTTGATCCGAGGGGAATCAACATTCAACCGGGATTCAGCTCTGGCTGCCGACGAACAAAGGACAGCTCCTCCCATGACTTCGGACGAGTTTGCCCGTGCATTGCGCTCTTCGCCACTCCGCGGCGACATTTGGCTCTTGCTCGCGGCGACGTCGAAGCACAGTTCGCCCCAGCCCAACACGGCAGCGATGCTCAGAATGTCATACTATACTGCGCCGAATGATTTGGACCTGCTTCCGTTGCGCGTATCGGTCGCACTCGCCGCAGATGTCATGGTGCGGGAGCCCGACCTGCGGGAATTGATCAAACGGGACGTCAGCCTCGTCGTTAGGCATCGCCCTGCCCTCAAGCCAGCCCTTGTGACCGCGTACCGGTCAGCCTCGGCTGATGGTAAGATCTATTTCGAAGGCCTGATTTCGGAACTCGATCCGACGTTCCTCGACCAGGTGCACGCGCAGAGTTCGCAAAGGGGTTCTCGATAACCTCAAGAGCCGCGCCTCAGCCCACGCCACGATCGCAGATCGGCGACAAAGGGGCGCACGCCATTAAATTTGCGGAACCCGGGTTTTTGCTTGATAAGCGCGATTAATTAATAAATAATTAAATATTAAATCGCAGAGCCCCCGGCACATGAATTTCGTGAACCGACATTTCCCCGATCGGGAGGTTACGGATCGCCTCAGTCCCGAACCGACGGTATTCCGCGAGCCCAAATGGCCCCTCCGTTATGACGCGATCGAGCACGTGGTGCTCGGTGCTGATGTTGCGACTATTCTGTTCGCCAGTCTCGTCTCTACATTGCTTTACCAAGCTCAGTATGGGCAAGCCGCGGCCAACTTGGCCAACGCCCTTGGCTTGGCGCTGGTTAGCGCAGCTTGTCTCGTTTGCCTGCTGAAGACCTACGGCCTTTATCAGCCGGTTGAGCTCCTCGTCCTCCGAAACCAGATGCGCGCGGTCTGTTTAGCTTGGATGTCTTCAGTACTTTTCATCTTGGCGGTGTACGGCTTCGCAATTCGCCCGGAGACCTCTCAGCACCCAGGCCTGCTCTTCGCGGTCTTGAGCCTGAGCTTACTTTTGGGCGAACGGTGGGGAGTCAAGGTGCTTCTCGGAAGGGCCCTGAGCGGCAGGAGGTTCGCCACTACAAACATTGTTCTGATCAGCGATCAACCATTGGCGAAGAACGTGGGATTGTCCGAGACCTTGTCGATGCACGGGTATCTCGTCAAGAAACGGTTCAGCTTGCCTCCGTTAGGCTTCGGTCCTGCCTGCCGAAGGCGGCTCACGACGCGCGTCATCGACTACATCCGCACTTGCCATCTTGATCAGGTGGTGGTGGAAGCTGAACCGGAGCGATGGCCCGAACTGCGAGCCTTTGTTGCCGATCTGCGCGTTTTGCCCTTCCCGATTATATTCGTGCCCGTTGGCACGACATCCGAATTGCTTCGACACCCCAAGCGGAGTCTTGGAAGCGCCGTTTGTGTAGAGCTCCAGCGTGGCCCCCTCACACCGCTGGAGTGCGCGATCAAGCGGACGATTGACGTTATCGGTGCGGGCCTCGCATTGGTGATGCTCGCCCCGCTGCTTGCGCTCACCGCGGTGGCGATCAAGTTAGATTCCCCGGGTCCTGTATTCTTTCGGCAGCAACGCTGTGGCTTTAACGGCCGAATCTTCTTGATCCGTAAATTCCGGACCATGCGTGTGCTCGAGGACGGGCCCGTAATCCTTCAGGCCAACCGCGCCGATCGACGCGTTACCCGCGTCGGCAAATGGCTGCGCCGAATGAGCTTCGATGAATTGCCGCAACTGCTAAACGTTCTCGATGGCAGCATGTCGCTCGTGGGCCCGCGTCCTCACGCCGTGGCTCACGACAGTGAATTTGACAAGCTTGTGCGAAACTACGCGCTTCGGCACCGGGTCAGGCCGGGATTGACTGGCTGGGCTCAAGTCCATGGCTGCCGGGGCGCCACTCCCACAGCAGTCATGGTCGAAACACGTGTCCAATATGATCTCTGGTACATCGACAACTGGAGTCTTGGGTTGGATCTCGCAATCCTCCTGCGAACTCCGGTAGAGGTCTTGCGAGGGCGCAATGCCTACTAGAGCACAGATCATGCGAGTAGCGCCTCTTATTGGCCCTTACACTCCTGCCAATTACCGATTAGTCACGCGCGCTGGCGAAGCTTCGGACTTGCTTCGCCAATGCGAAACTCTTCAATTCTCCGGCCAGACTTCATTGCGGCAACCAACCAGCGCGGCCGCTTACCACGTCCCGACCAGGTCTCGGCCGTCTGCGGATTCCGATATTTCGGCAGCACCCGAGGATATTTGCGTCTCGGCTTGCCGGTCGAAGACGCGCCTGCCGGGCTCGAATCCGCCAAAACAGCCATCCCGCCCCCAAGTGCCGCTAAGCGCTTTTCCAGCTCGTTCTTTTCCGCCTTGATCCGGTCAGACAGGATCCCGCTGATTTCCTCATGAAGCGACCAGAGATCGTCAAGGGACATCGCTTCTAACTCAAGTTTCTTAGCCGCCATGATCTCACCGTGTAGTTGCGCCCAACCCAATATTGCCTCTGTCGATATATTAATCAAGACAGAGAGCCCGATTATCCCAGAAGAATGTTTGGAACCGAACTGGAACTGGCGCTCCAGATAACTGGGTCCACGTTAATAATCAAGCCGGGAAAATGAGCGATCCGCACAATTTAACCGCGTACAGGAGATGCGCACATCTATTTGCTTAATCACCGCGCGGGAACTGCTCAAGCCCCATCAGAGATGGCATATGAGCCGATCCCGTCAGGGACCTGCCACGACGCAGCATTAGATGCTGACGCGCCGGACTGCTTTTGTTAAGCCTCGGTTGGCCTACCGCCTTGCGGCCTCCCCAGAGACGCAAACGGCAGCTAATAATCCCAATATCCTTCAGCGCGCGCCGTCTGAGCTCGATTTGGAAGCTCAGGGCCCGGATATCGGACAACACGGTCGACGGAGCCGCAAACCGGCCGACTGAATCCTGAAGACGTTCAAGAGGATACTCGATCAAACCATGCCTCCTCTACGCATCTTCGCAAGATTCTTTGTCACCAAGATCAATTAATAAAATAATCGTCGCATTAATTATTAAATAATATATAATAGATTTATTGCATGGTCAATTTGAGCACTGATTTGGTCAAACATTCATTTGTCACTCGGACGAAGAATGGCTGGATGACGACGGGTCAGTCGAACGGTGTCGAGAAATGCTAATGCGAAGGCAAGATCTCGAAGCCATGGATTTTGAGGAACTTTGGCTCCTTCACGAGGAGCTGACAAAGATTCTCGCCGAAAAGATCACCGCCGAAAAGCGAGAGCTAGAAAAGCGTCTTGCGCAGCTCAACCAGCCGGATCAACTCGGCGGAGCTGAAAGCGGGGCGACTGAGGCGGGAACAGGCCAGCCGCCTCGTCGCAAATACCCGAAGGTCGTGCCGAAATACTTCAATCCGCTTCAGCCAACAGAGACTTGGTCCGGACGTGGTAAGCAGCCCCGCTGGCTCGTTGCCGCCCTGCAATCGGGCCACACGCTCGAGGAGTTCAAGATCCCCGAGAACGGTGAATCGTCCGAACGGAATGCTGGTGGTCGAGAGCATTCCTAGATGCGCGAAAGTCGGACACACCGCATTGAGCTGGGAATTTCCACCGTGCGTCCCGAGCGGCGAATTCCACCTCGAACAGGCGGCGGATCGAAAACCCGCTTGGCCAACCGACGCCTCAATCGCGAAAGCGATGACGTTCGCTGGCCTTAGACCTTGCCCGCACGAGCTGCGGTCGTCGCGTTCAAAAGAAGTCGTAAGGTGCTAGCTCTTGGCACAGTCCACAATCCCCGTCGGTTCGCCCCTGTTTTTGTCGAGACGATAGTTGCCTCTCTGCGGTAGTTTCTGAAGTCCAGAAGGCTCATCGCCAGGAGAGGCACGCGCGTAGCCGGAAAGCGTGCTTGCATCAACTGACGCATGAACTGCAGGCGAGGAATCAGTCGGGAGCGCAACGCCTGTGGAATATCGACGCCAAGCAGCTCGGCAACGGCGATCAGCTGGGTTTCAACCGCGTTCTTCATCAAGTCGCCCGAGACACGAGAGGTAAGCTTCTCCCAATCGACAGGCTCGGCTGAATGGCTTAGGTCGCGCAATTCAACAAGGTGCCGCAGGTCGAGGTCGCCGAGCCAATAACCATAGTCTTGAAACTGATCATGGATGATCAACATCAGCGCTTGGAAGGTTGGCGTGGGGATATATACGCGCGCCCGTCCGAGCGGCGCAGGAATACAATGGTTCAGCGCATGCCCGAAGTTCTGGTAGAGGTACGCAGGACCTGGAGCTGCCTGCTGCAGGTCGATCGACCCGACATCCTGGGGGCGATTCAGATCGGCATACCATCTATGGCTTTCGGGAGGGGTTTGGTTATGGATATCGTAACCAATTCCAGATAGCGCGGCGACTGCCGTTCTGGCCTCGTCCGGCATGACCATGATATCCAGATCGGACATTATCCGAACACCTCTTCGCGCCTCGGGCGCGGTCGCCAGTGTCGAAGCCCCCTTGAGTAGGACCGGCGTAATGCCATGACCGTTCAGCGCAACGACGGCCTCTTCGAGTTGAGCGACGAGGCGGTTATTGCGCAGCCCGTTTCGGCGGTGGATATGGCGAATATAGGCGCAGACGTCCTCCGGCAGCACCGACGCGAATTTGTCGACAAAGTCGATGAGCGCCGGCGTCGTCAGGGTCTGATTTGCGAGCCCGATGACTGAGGTCCACTCTATGTCGACAGGCGGCATGCCTCGCAAGCAATTGCAGAGGCTCCTGACCGCGCTGCTATGCCTTGCCATTGCACAGATCCACAAGCAGGCGCCGAGCCTCTCCGGCCTCGCAGTAGGTGAGTTGAAGCGATTGCGCACCCGCGACAATCCGTCTTAAAGCAAGAAAGCCAGTCTGCGACAGTCTACCATCGCTGGCGAATGCGTGCTCGATGAGCCGCCTCATCGAATCCAAACGATCTATTTCGGTTAGTTCGGTCGGACCGCTCGCGACCCGGTTCAAGAAGATGATCCAGCCTGCGGAGAAGCTTTCGTTCTGCGCATCAGGAATGGGTACGTACCGCACCCGAACGCCGTCGGAGCGGCAATGCGTCGCATCGTAGCGGTCGCCATGTAGTCGCGAGAGCAAGTCCCACGATCCTTCCTTGAGGGTGAGCGCAAACGGTACTCCGCAGATCGTTCCGTCACCGCCAACCAGCGCGACGTCATCGCCAGCGTACCGAAATCCGGCGTCCACCAGCTGCAATGTGAGGGTAGACTTTCCTGCTCCCGGATGGCCGCATAACAACAGGCCCATGCCGTCGTTCACGAGAGAAGCGGCATGAAGGGAGAACACCCAGCGAATGTTTCGAATAAGCCGCTCGGTGACGTGAGCTTTGATCGTAGGGGCTAGTGCATCGACTTCGCATCTGGAAATGCTGGAATCTTCTGCGCGCAAGAACACTTGTTCATCCAGCATCATTGCCTCGATCGCGATGTCGCCGTCGCCGCCGGCACTCTGGTCCGACACACTGAATGGCGACAGCAGCCGCCTCAAGAGGTCCGGATTTGCAGCCCGGATGTCTATTCTGTGGCGACCCAGATGAGCTGAGAAGGCGCAATCGGTCGGCATTCGCCAATCGACTTCGAGCAACGCTCGATCGACCCAGACATCTACGACCTGTCGCGTGAACTGGCGTGCCGTGTGCTCGTCAATGCCTTGCGCCGCAAGCCCCCGATAAATGTCTCCAAGCGAGGAGCCTTCCCCTAACTTGCACCAGATGAATGCCCCTACTCGGTCGAGTTCAAAAATCTTCTGCCCCGCTTCGCTGAAGATCATTGGTCGACCATCCAACAGCGCGAATACTGCATCTGGAGCCGGTCTCAATACTATCTCCGCCGACGATCTTTCCAGCACGGCTTCCACCAATGTGAACCATTCTGCCTCGCCTGTACCGGCGAGGCGGCGACAGCCTCCGGGATGCGATGTTGTCGCGGCACCGGACAAGCGGACCTGCCGCCACCTGCGAGACTCAATCTAGCCCGGTCTGCGGCGCCTGCGATTTCGTTCACCCGAACACACGCCACCGGTCCGGCTCGTTTGGACATGTCAATCCGGCTGGTCATGCCGCGAGCTGACCGTCCTTGCCCCCGTCTTGAGGAGAAATGTTCAACCCCTGCTCTCCCATGAGGCTCGGCCTGGCGATCGACCGATGAGCATCCAATAGGTACCGATAAGCTTCGCGATCGGCACTCCGTTCTCTTAGAATGCGTTCCTTCTCGCCAATGCTGACCAATTCTGCGCGCATCTGAGCCAGCTGCAGCGTCTCCGAGGTGAGGTTGTACTCGTTAAGAATTAATTCCCACATTGTCTCCTCCAGCCGAAGAAACCTGGACGAGTGTACCTTACGTGATCGGCAGCAATTAACCAACGAGATTTGCAGATTTTGCTTATAATCAAAATTTGTTTCATATTTGAACCTCGGGCGAGCATTCAATACCGTGACAAAGCGCAACCACGTGCCGAACCGACTTGAGAATGGTGGCCTGCAGAAGCCTACGAGAAAAGGGACTGACGTTTTTCGGTAATGCATCGCGCCGCGAAAAAAATAAATCAGCCGAGAGTCGTAAATCAGACCGACAAGGCGAGTTTTAATTTGCACAAATAATAAAAAAGAGAATAGTTAATTGACTGCACCGAGGGGAGTGACACCAGTGATGCGGTTGGCTGATCTGTCCGTCGAGAGGAAATTGATGGTTTTGTCGCAGGGGGAACGTTCGACACGAAGTCGCGGGTATTTCGACATGACGGTTATTAGGCGCCTCCCAGAAGCGTTCGGTTGAGGTCGGACATTATTCAGAGTTGCGGCGAAAGCCCGCAGCTATCCCAAGAATTCGCCAAGCAGGAATCCGGTCGGTTGGAGAAGCGTCGTCACGAGCAAGCTGCCCTTTTGCTCGAACAACGACCCCAGGTGCGATGCCCCCCAAGTCACCCGCACCGACGAGAGCGCACTCCAGCCGGCCGGCCCTTTTTCTCGACAAATACGTGTTTCAGGGAGGCTCGTATGGGCATGATCATGGTCAAGTGTCCGCAATCCGGCCGCGCGATTCCGACCGGCATCAAATCCGATCGTGAGACTTTCCTGCGAAGCATCGTGTTTTTCGGCAATACTCTTTGTCCGGACTGTCGGGCCAATCACAACTGGTTTGCCCGCGAGGCCTGGGTCGAGGAGCCGATCGTCAGAACAGTAGAGGTAGCTCGTACAGCGCCAACGTGCTGATGCAAATGACGCGCGCGCTTCGGAGAGTGTGTTGATATTCCCCTTCCGATAGCGCGTTGCTGTTGCAATGCATTGCAACCATTTAGAATATTTTCGCGCATTGTCGTAAAACGAACCGACGCCCCCGGTGGCCATCGCTTAGACGTTGTTGGCACGTCGCCACAAATCCGAGCTTCCGTCACGAATTCGGCAAAGGCCTGTTTGGGGGTGTTGTAGTGAGTAGTGGGATTTCCAGCCTGGCTGTTCTGCGTGACACAAGAATCGAGCTCGTCAGCCTGCTGGCCCAATTGAGGCGGCTCCGCGAGAGAGTAAGAAGGGCGGAAGCACGGCGCTCGGGACAAAGACGACGATCATCGTCGGCATCGCGCGCCCGAGGCCGCCGAGCATGAGACATCGCACGCAAGGCATCCGCAGTTCAGGGGCAATTGTGACGACTATGCTCCCTGGAGTTGAAGGCCAGCATGGAATTGCAAGCGCTCTTCTGGATCCCCGTTAGTGTAGGACCGCTTCATCGATGCCCAACGGGCGAGGAGAACGATAACGAGCGACCGTATCGCCTCTTTCGTTCCCATTATGTTCTAGCTGGGTATGTCTGACCGACCCGCGAGCTGGCGCATGCCAAACCCGCAACTGACAACCGTCCTCGCCAGGCACCTCCCGAGACCTGAACGTGTGCAACCTCTACTCGATGACGAAGAACGTGGACGCGATCCGCCGCTTTGTTTGGCGAGCTCAACAGCAGCGTCGGCAACTGAGCATGCCAGGCATTTTCCCGGATTACCCCGCCCCCAATCGTCCGCAACGTGCCCGACAGGCGTGAGGTCATTGCGGCCAGCTCTCCGCTGAAACTCATCATTACTTAGGATGGGGGTGAAATCTTGAAGGCAACGAGCAAGCCACACAGTGAGCTTGCGTTCACTTTCGACGGCTCTTGCACACTCGTATTCACCGCCACGGTGGGCAACCCGCCAGCGATTTGCAAATTGTGGTGCGCTCGGAGGGACTCGAACCCCCACGGTGTTACCCACTGCCACCTCAAGGCAGCGCGTCTACCAGTTCCGCCACGAGCGCTAGGAGATGCCGGCCTGAGGTCGTTCGGGTGGCCGGATCAGCGGCCGCCGATCTAACAAATCCATCAGGGGGATACAAGCCTGCAAAGACCCTCAATTCCACATGCTTGGCAGGAAATTCTCACCCGCCCGGATCGGCCCTATCGGGTACCCCTGGCCGCCACTGCCGGCGCAGGCCGTTACCGCGTCCCCGGCGAGCGCGGCAGCATCTGCTTGACCTCGACCGCGATTCGGTTGCGGTCGACCAGCACGACCCCCGAGGCGACCGGCAGATTATTGGCGAGCACCTTGACCTCGTCGGCTTCGGTTGCGTCGAGCTCGATGATGGCGCCGCGGGAAAGACGTAATACCTGATGGATCGGCATGGTGGTCGTCCCGAGGACGACCATGAGATCCACGGTGACTTTATCGAGAGTGGGCACTGTCAGGACCGCCGCAACTAAGGGACTTAGGCCAAGGACTTGGCATTTGCTCCCGTGATGATCACCACGATATGGTTAGCCAATGGTTAATTCCCCTGAAAGCCACCGCCAAGACCTCGATTTGACGTCGTTTTCCGCCGCAGGCGGCGAAGTCGTCGAATGGCGGATTTCGGACGCCCCGGTACCCTATCCGGAGGCCGTGGCCGCCATGGAGGCGCGTGTCGCGGCGATCGCCGCGGGCGAGGCCCCTGAACTGGTCTGGCTGCTGGAACATCCCCCGCTCTACACCTCCGGCACCTCGGGCAAGGAATCGGACCTGCTCGATTCCCGATTCCCGACCTTCGCGACAGGGCGCGGCGGGCAGCTCACCTATCACGGACCCGGCCAGCGCGTGGCCTACGTCATGCTCGACCTCAAGCGCCGCCGGCCGGACGTGCGGGCCTATGTCGCGAGCCTGGAAGAGCTGATCCTGAAGACGCTCGCCGCCTTCAACGTCCGCGGCGAGCGGCGCGAGGACCGGGTCGGCGTCTGGGTCAGGCGGCCCGACAAGGGACCCGAGCACGAAGACAAGATCGCGGCGATCGGCGTCCGGCTGAAGCGCTGGGTCTCGTTTCACGGCATCGCCATCAATGTCGAGCCGGAGCTGTCGCATTTCGCCGGCATCGTGCCCTGCGGTGTCGTCGATCCCCGCTACGGCGTCACCTCGCTGGTCGATCTCGGCCAGCTCGTGACCATGGCCGATGTCGATATTGCGCTCCGGCAGGCGTTCGAGGAGCTGTTCGGGCCGACCCGCGCACTGCTGCCGGAAGCGGCAGTCTAATACTTTTTCTGTTTGAGCCGACCGCGCCGCTCTCCGCCCGTCGCGGAATCAGCTACGCTTCATTTCGGTGCCGCCCACGCCTCCCCCCTCCGCCGGGAAAGCAGACTTCATGCCGGGCGAGTTGATCATCGGCCGACTGTTCGAGCGCCAGGCATAAGGAGGGGTTGCGATCCATGCTCGCAATGGGAGGTTTTGACGATGAAACTGTCTGCGCCCATCTACCATCTGAAGCGCAAGGCCAGGCGCCTGTCTCGCGAGGCCGGCCTTCCGCTCCACGACGCGCTTGACCGCGTCGCTGCGAGCGAAGGGTTTTCCGCCTGGAGCATGCTTGCGGCCAAAGCAGCCGCACTGAGTCCCGCGGGCAAACTGTTCGCGCAATTCCGTCCGGGCGATTTGGTGCTGGTCGGGGCGCGTCCCGGCCAGGGCAAGACGTTGATGAGCCTCGGACTTGCCGTCGAAGCCATGAAGTCCGGCCATCGCGCCGCATTCTTCTCGCTCGAATATACCGAGAAGGATGTGCTGGAGCGTCTGCGGGTCATCGGCGTGGAGCCGGCACAGTTCGACAAGCTGTTCGAGGTGGATTGCTCCGACGGGATCAGCGCCGATTACGTCGTCAAGCAGATGGCAGCGGCGCCGCGCGGCACCTTCGTCGTGATCGACTACCTGCAGTTGCTCGATCAGAGGCGGGAAAACCCCGACCTGACGGTGCAGGTGCGCGCGCTGAAGTCGTTCGCGCGCGACACGGGGCTGATCGTCGTCTTCATCTCGCAGATCGATCGATCCTATGATCCCGCAGCCAAGCCCTGCCCCGATCTCAGCGATGTCCGCTTGCCGAACCCGCTGGACCTGAAGCTGTTCGACAAGACATGCTTCATCAACAACGCCGAAGTGCAGTTCCGCGCAGCGAGCTGATGGCTTCGGGCCGCGGGTGAGATGGCTCACCCGCGGCCTCTCGCATCACGCCGCCTGCAGCGAGACCTCGAGCTTGCCGGCGATGTAGCGCCGCTCCTGAGACAGGCCGCCAAAGCCGTAGGCATCGCCCTTGACCTCGTCGACATGCAGGTAGGTCTCGGGATGCAGCGGCCCCAGGATCTCGGCCATGCGCTTGAACATGGCGGCGAGATAGGCCGCCTTCTCGTCCTTGGTGTTCGTGCCCTCGGTGACGTGGATGTCGATCCAGTAGCTGGCGAGCTTCTGCTCGGCGAGCGACTCGCCGCCGGCGAACCAGTCGCCCGCATCCACGGACTTCACGATGATGGCGGTGACCTTGGGGTCCTTGTGCAGGATACTTGCGGTCAGCTCGGACACCGCGCTCGCGATATCGGCCTTCAGCGAGGGGGACTGGCGAGACGTGGTGTAGGACACGGTGATCAGGGGCATCGTCGTTCTCCTCGATATGCCGCGCAATGCGTGCGGCGTCGGTAAGAAACTAGACCTGCCGCCATCATTTTGGTATCTTATCACGACTGATACCAATGATAACGATTTGTAATGACAGCCACACTCGACATCGCCACCGTCCAGGCCTTCCTTCTGGTCGCCGACCTTCAGAGCTTCACCCGCGCCGCCGAAGCGCTCGGCACGACGCAGGCCGCCGTCAGTCTCAAGCTGCAGCGGCTGGAGACATTGCTGGACAAGCGCCTCGTCGAGCGCTCGCCGCGCGCAGTCCGCCTTACCGCCGATGGCGCCGCGTTCCTCGATCGCGCCCGCGCGTTGATGACGGCACACGATCTCGCGCTGTCGGGCGACGCGCCGGCCGCGCAGTCGCTCTCGCTCGGCATCTCCGATCACGCCGCTGGCCCCGAATTGGTGCCGCTACTTGAGCGCCTGCACGCCATGTCGTCCAACCTCACCCTCGCCGTCACCATCGGCTTCTCGCGCGAGATGCAGGATGCCTACGATGCGGGCGAGCTCGATGCGGTGATCGTGCGCCAGGAAGGCAGCCGCCGCGGCGGCGAAAAATTGGCCGAGGACGAGTTCGGCTGGTTCGCCGCACGCCGCTTCACGCTGCCGAAAGGGGAGCCGTTGCCGCTCGCAACGCTCGCCCCGCCCTGTGGCGTCCGCGCCGTCGCCGTGCGCGCGCTCGACAAGGCCGGCATCTCCTGGCGCGAGCGCTTCGTCGGCGGCGGCGTCACCGCGGTGGTCGCGGCCGCGCTAGCGGGGCTTGCGATCGCGCCGCTGGCGCGGCGTATCGCGCCGCCCGGGCTGATGGACATCGGTCCTGCGCACAAGCTGCCGAAGCTCGGCAGCTCGAAGGTGATGCTGCATTCGAAGGTCAGCGATCCTGCGAAACTCGCGGCGCTGCGTGCGGTGGCGGCGACATTTCGGAGTGTGGCGCCGACCTGAACGCTCACAAGATCGCCTCGAACGCACTGCGCAACGTCTCGTGGCGGAACACGAAGCCGCGGCTCAGCGCCTTGTTCGGCAGCACGCGCTGGCCGCCGAGCAGAAGCTCGTCGGCAAAGCCGCCGCCGATCCGGCGCAGCAGGCCGCCGGGAATGCGGAACACGACGGGCCGGTGCAGGCGGCGGCCGAGCTCTTCGGTGAATTTCGCGTTGGTGACGGGGATCGGCGCCGTGGCGTTGACGGGACCCGACAGATCCGGCGTCGCGATCAGATAGGCGATCAGCCGGATCAGATCGTCGCGCTCGATCCAGGACATCCACTGCCGCCCGGTGCCGAGCGGGCCGCCGAGGCCGAACTCGAATGGCGTCAACATGCGCGTGACGAAGCCGCCTTCCGTGCCGAGCACGAGGCCGATGCGCAAATACACCACGCGCACGCCGAGCTCCTCCGCCGGCCGCGCCGTTGTCTCCCAGGCCGCGCACAGCTCGTGGCTGAAGCAGGCATGCGACTTTGCCGATTCCGTCAGCACCTGGTCGGCCCAAAGGCCGTACCAGCCGATCGCCGAGCCGCTGATCAGCACCTCGGGCTTGCGCGCGAGCCGCGCGATCAGCTTGACGATCTCGCCGGTCGTGTCGATGCGCGAGCCGATGATCTTCGCACGCTTCGCTTCGGTCCACAGGCCGTTGCCGATCGGCTCACCCGCGAGATTGACGACGGCGTCGATTGGCGTGTCCGCGGCGAGCTGGTCGAGGCTGGTGATCAGCGTCACGGGAGGCGGCAGCATCTCGGCTTTCGCGGGATTGCGGATCAGCGCAATGACGTGATGTCCTGCCCCGCTGAGGCTTGCCGCAAGCCGGCTGCCGATAAAGCCGGTGGCACCTGTGATCAGCACGGTCTTGCGGCCGGGTAGCTGTTCGACAAGTCCGGCCGCCGGCACGCTTCGCATGCGGGCGAGCCGCCGCACCGCCGCGAAATCCCTGAGGCCGCACAGTGCCGCGCCAAATGCGCAGGCGGTCGCGGCGATGCTGAGCAGGCCCTGATAGACGACGATCACGCTGACGGGCTGCATCGCCCAGGCGATTAGCACGGGTATCAACAGCACCAGAATGGCGCCGTAATTGATCACAAGCAGCGTGTGATTGATGCGCTCGCTCGGCGGCAGCTTGCGGCTGAGGTCCTCCTCGATGAAATCCATCAAGGTGATGACGATCTCGGCGACCAGCACCGCGACGATCAACAGCGCCAGCACGCCGTGAACCTCGAGCCAGCCGAGCACCAGGAACAGCAGCGCATAGAGCATGTTGCGGATGCCGTGCAGCTTCAGCTCGAAGCGCTGCGACGGTCGCCAGGCCAGGCGCTCGGTGAATTCGTGGTGATAGAAGGTGTCGAACACGCCCATCATGATCTGGATGGCGATGAGTGTCCACAGCAGCGGCGTCATGATACGGCCTCCCTGAACAGGACGGACTGATGGATCAGCGCACCGTGACGCGGGTGAGTGACATCCAAGCTGAAGCGGAAGGCGCCCTCGCCGAGATCTCGATGTGTCACGATGAGCTCGCCCGGCGTCAGCCAGCCCGGCAGCGGAAGCCACAGCCGTCCAAGCTGGAGGCCGTAGCCGGCGCTGCGAAAGATCAGTACCTGATCCTCGACCGCGATGCGCAGCGCCATCGACACGCCGAAGCCGACATATTCCTCGAGCCCGGTCGGACCGGCGAAACGCTTGGCGGAATGGATCACCTGCGGAAAGCCGCGCTTGCGCGCGCAGATGCGCGTCCAGGTCTGGCCGGTCGCGCCGTCCTCGGTGACCGTGACGATCATGGGCACACCGATATCGCGGCCGGTCGGCAACGGTCCGCCGATCAGGCGTGCGGCCTGCGCAAACCACCAGCCGAAATCGCTGAAGGCGATCTCGTCGACCACGCCGACATAGACGATACTGTCGCCGTCGGCGACGCGTTTCGAGAAGCGCCGCCAGGTGGCGAGCGGCAAGCGGCCCCAATCCTCGTCCGACAGCAGCGTGCGGAAACGCCGGTCGTCGAGCAGTCTTACGTGAGCGGAGGTCGATGCGTTGGAGCCCGATAGTCTTGCCGACGTCATCGCAACCTCCTCGATGCTATTTGACCTTGCCGATGGGCAGCAGGTTGGCGATCTTCTCGCCAAGCCGCATCAAGGCGACCAGCCGCGGCCGCGGCACTTTCAGCATCTGCATGAACCAGTGGTCGGCGAGCTCGGTGAACGCCAGCATCTCCTTCAGGCGCTTGGCTGCAACGGGACTGATGCCGGGATCGTCCGTGGCATCGGACACGCAGGCGCGAAGCGCAGCGATCGCCGGGTCGATCTCCCGCTCCTTGCGCCGCGCCGCGATCCTCGCGGCGATCTCCCAGATGTCGGTCTCGGCCTCGTAATGGTCGCGGCGGTCGCCCAGGATCGGCACCCGCCGGATCAGGTTCCAGGCGAGCAGCTCCTTCAGCGAGTTGGAGACGTTGGACCGTGCCAAGCCGAGCGTCTCGGCGATGTCCTCGGCCGTCATCGGCGCCTCGGCGAGATAAAGCAGCCCATGAATCTGGCTGACCGAGCGGTTCACTCCCCACTCGTCCCCCATGTCGCCCCAGTGCAGGATGAAGCGCTCAACGGCCGCAGGGAGTTTCTTCTTTCCGGTTATTTCTGTCATAACAGAAATCTCTGACGAACTCGCTTTCTTGTCAAGACGCCTTGCATGCGGCCCGTCAGTCCTGCCTAAAAATGTCCCACAGCGCGGGAACCATCCCGCAATTGCTGCGTTTGTTCCCGTCGAGGCGGGGTCCGGAATGGCCGAAAAGTTCAGTCAACAGAGAGACCTGTTCGAGAGCGAGCGCAGTTTCCGGCTGTTAGTTGAGGGGGTTGCCGACTACGCCTTGTACATGCTCGACCCTAACGGGATCATCACGAGCTGGAACATCGGCGGCGAACGCATCAAGGGTTATTCCCCCGAGGAGATCCTCGGCCAGCATTTTTCCCGTTTCTACACCGAAACCGACCGCGCCAACGGCAAGCCGGCGCGGGCGCTCGGAATCGCGCGCGAAAAGGGCCGGTACGAGGAGGAAGGCTGGCGCGTCCGCAAGGACGGCACGTTCTTCTGGGCGAGCGTCGTGATCGACCCGATCTACGAGGACGGCAGGCTGATCGGCTTCGCCAAGATCACACGAGACATCACAGAGCGCCGCAATGCCCAGCTCAAGCTCGAGGCGATGCAGAAGCAGTTGGCCGAGTCGCAGAAATTCGATGCGCTCGGGCAGCTCACCGGCGGGGTCGCCCACGACTTCAACAATCTTCTGATGATCATCAGCGGCAGCCTTCACATCCTGAAGAAAGGCGCCGCCGACGACCCCAAGCTCGAGCGAGCCATCTCGGCGATCGACACCGCGACCAAGCGCGGCGCAGCGCTGACGAACCAGCTTCTCACCTTCGCGCGGCGGCAAAGCGTCAATCCGCAGGCAATCGATTTTACCGAACGCGTCGCGGCGATCCGCGAGGTGCTCGACGCGGGCGTCGGCAGCTCCGTGCGTCTCGCTTTCGACATCCACTCCGGCACCTGGCCGATCAGGGCCGACGTCTCCGAGCTCGAGACCGCGCTGCTCAACCTCGTCATCAATGCGCGCGACGCGATGCCGGACGGCGGCACGGTGACGATAGGTGCGCGCAACGTCATGCTGAACGAGGCCCCCCTCATCGGCGATTTCGTCGCAATCGACGTCCGCGATACCGGGCTCGGAATTCCTTCCGACGTTCTCGACAAGATCTTCGAGCCGTTCTTCACGACCAAGCCGATCGGAAAGGGCACCGGCCTCGGCCTTTCGCAGGTCCACGGCTTCGCCCACCAGGCCGGTGGCACGGTGAAGGTCGCGAGCGAGCTCGGCAAGGGCACGACATTCACCATCGTCCTGCCGCGCGGCAACGCTATGCCGTCGCGGGAGGTACCGGAAGCGGCGTTCCGCGGCAGCGGCACGGTGCTGCTGGTCGAGGACAATCCCGATGTCGCGCTGGTCAGCATCGGTCTTCTGGAGCAGCTCGGCTATCAGGTGCGCCGTGTCGCCGATGCCGAAGCGGCCTTGCGCGAGGTCGAGAGCGACGGCGTCGACTTCGTGTTCTCGGACATTGTCATGCCCGGCAAGATGGACGGGCTCAGCCTCGCCCATCGCCTCCGCCAGATCCGTCCCGGCCTGCCGATCCTGCTCGCCACCGGCTACAGCGAGGTCGCCGCCGGCGTGCGCGGCGATTTCCCGATCCTGCGCAAGCCCTACGAGATCCACGAGCTGAGCGAGGCGATCGCGAAATTGCCGAGGTGAATGTTTACCGCTTACCAACGCCAACTCGCCGTCATGGCCGGGCTTGTCCCGGCCATCCACGCCTGGACACGGGCACCAAGAACGTGAATGCCCGGGACAAGCCCGGGCATGACGATCTCTTGTGAACTATCACACCGTCGGCAGCACCGAAAACGCTTCCCCTGCCCTGCGCAAGTTCAGCTCATCCACGCTTGCCGTCTCACTGGTGACACTGTCGACGCGCGAGGACGGCGGGCCGTGGCGGCACAGCGCGACCATGTCGGCAACGTGCGTCGGGGCGCCAGCGAACAGCGCTTCCACGCTGCCGTCGCGGCGGTTGCGGACCCAGCCTTCGAGGCCATACGCGATGGCCTGAGACTCCACCCAGGCTCGATAACCGACGCCCTGCACGCGGCCGCGGACCATGACCTGGAGAATCGCCCGGCTCATGTCTTCGATCCGAGGAAATCGGCGCTGCGCGCCTTGACCGCGGCCTCGCGCGTAACGCGCGCCATCAGCTCCGACGATGCCAGGCCCTTGAGGCTTTTTGGCGCCATGCCCTCGCGCAACGCCTTCTGTGTCTCGTAGACGGCTTGCGTCGCGGCGGCGATCGGCGCATGGCCCTGCAGCGCGATGCGCACGCGCTGGCCGGCAAGATAATCGAGCCCACTCAATTCCTCGGACGCGCCGCCGAGCACGATCGGCAGCCGCGTGGCGGAGACGATCGCCTCGAGCTCGGCGCGCGACTTGATGCCGGTGAAAAACAGCGCATCGACGCCCGCGGCCTCATAAGCCTGGGCGCGCCGCACCGCATCCTCGATCGAGGTGATCGCGGCTGCGCCGGTGCGGCCCATGATGACCAGCGAGGGATCGCCGCGACCGCCAAGCGCCGCCTTCATCTTGCCGACGCCTTCCTCCAGCGAGATCAGCTGCGCCTTCGTCGCACCGAATGCGGCGGGCAACAGCGTGTCCTCGATGGTGAGGCCGGCCGCGCCCGCCGTCTCCAGCTCCTGCACCGTGCGGCGCACGTTCAGCGCATTGCCATAGCCGTGATCTGCGTCGACGAGCACCGGCAGCGCCGAGGCCCGCGACATCCGCCGCATCTGCTCGGCAAGCTCGGTGAGCGTGATCAGCGTGACATCGGGATCGCCGAGCACGGCGAGCGAAGCCACCGATCCGCCGAACATGCCAAGCGGAAAGCCGAGATCCTCGGCAATGCGGATTGAGATCGCGTCATAGACCGAGCCGGGATGGACGCACGTCCCGCCCGACAGGATCGATCGCAGTTTCTCGCGGCGGGAACGAAAGGCCATGGTTGCCCTCCCAATATTGCGACGCAGCCGCAACGTACTCCGTCATTGCGAGCGCAGCGAAGCAATCCAGTGTCTTTCCGCAGAGGCAGTCTGGATTGCTTCGCTGCGCTCGCAATGACGGTGAGCTTGGGGCCCGGCAAGACCCCCACTCACATCTTTTATCTTACGCAAACTCCAGGATCAGCGCGTCGACCGCGAGTGTCGCGCCGGCGCTGGCGTGGATCTTCTTCACGGTTCCGTCCTGTTCGGCGCGCAGCACGTTCTGCATCTTCATGGCTTCGACCACCGCCAAGGTCTCGCCGGCCTTGACCTCCTGCCCCTCGCTGACCGCGATCGAGACGACGAGGCCCGGCATCGGGCAGAGCAGCTTCTTGCCGCTGTCGGAGGCCGTGGTCACCGGCATCAGCCGCGCGGAGGCCGCCTCGGCCTCGGTCCAGACATAGACTGGCACCTCGACGCCCTGATGCGCGAGACGAACGCCGTTCGGAATCGGCCGCGCCTGCACGGCCACGAACTGACCGTCGATTGTGCCCTGCCAGACCGGATCGCCCGGCTTCCACGGCGACTGCAACAGATGCGTGTTGCCGGCCTTGCCGTCGGCGTCGATGAAGCGGATCGCGATCGCCTCGCCTTCGCGCGCGACCTCGAGCAGGATCTCCTGGCGGTCGAGCCAGACCGCGCGACGCCGCTCGCGCTGCACGACGCGGCCGCCCATCTGGCCGGAGATCTGCCGCTTGCGCGCCCCCAGCACGTGATCGATCGCGGCGCCGACCGCGGCGATGCGACGCGCGACCTCGCCTTCGGGCACGCGCACCGCAAAACCCTTGGGGAATTCCTCGGCGATGAAGCCGGTCGAGAGCCGTCCCTCGCGCCAACGCGGATGATGCATCAAGGCCGACAGGAACGGGATGTTGTGGCGGATGCCATCGACATAGAACGAGTCCAGTGCAGTCGCCTGCGCCTCGATCGCCGCCGCGCGCGAGGGCGCATGGGTGACGAGCTTGGCGATCATCGGATCGTAATGGATCGAGATCTCGCCGCCCTCCTGCACGCCGGTATCGTTGCGGATGGTGATGCCGTCGTGGCTCGCTTCCGCCGGCGGACGATATTTCACCAGGCGCCCGATCGAGGGCAGGAAGTTGCGGAACGGATCTTCGGCGTAGAGGCGCGATTCCACCGCCCAGCCGGTCAGCGTGACGTCCTTCTGCGCGATGGCGAGCTTCTCGCCGCTCGCGACGCGGATCATCTGCTCGACGAGATCGATGCCGGTGACGAGCTCGGTGACGGGATGCTCGACCTGGAGGCGCGTATTCATCTCCAGGAAGTAGAAGCTCTTGTCCTGGCCTGCGACGAACTCGACCGTGCCGGCGGAATCGTAGTTCACGGCCTTGGCCAGCGCGACCGCCTGCTCGCCCATCTTGCGGCGGGTCGCCTCGTCCAGCAGCGGCGACGGCGCTTCCTCGATGACCTTCTGGTTGCGGCGCTGGATCGAGCATTCGCGCTCGCCGAGATAGATCACGTTGCCGTGCTTGTCGCCCAGCACCTGGATCTCGATGTGGCGGGGATCGACGATGAACTTTTCGACGAAGACGCGGTCGTCGCCGAACGAGGCCTTTGCCTCCGCCTTGGCGAGGTTGAAGCCCTCGGCAACCTCGGCTTTGGAATGGGCGATGCGCATGCCCTTGCCGCCGCCGCCGGCGGAGGCCTTGATCATGACGGGGTAGCCGATCTCGTCGGCGATCCGCACCGCGTGCTTGTCGTCCTCGATGACGCCGAGATAGCCCGGCACGGTCGAGACTTTTGCTTTTGCGGCGGCCTTCTTGGACTCGATCTTGTCGCCCATTGCGGCGATCGCGCCGGGATTCGGGCCGATGAAAACGATTCCTGCGGCTTCCAGCGCGCGCGGAAACGCCTTGCGCTCGGACAGGAAGCCGTAGCCGGGATGCACAGCCTCGGCACCCGTCTTCCGGCAGGCCTCCACGATCTTCTCGATCACCAGGTAGCTCTCTGCCGCGGCCGGCGGGCCGATCAGCACCGCCTCATCGGCCATCTCGACGTGGAGGGCATCGCGGTCGGCCTCGGAATAGACCGCGACCGTCTGAATTCCCATCTTGCGGGCAGTCTTGATGACCCGGCAGGCGATTTCGCCGCGATTGGCGATCAGAATGCGTTTGAACATGCTTTTCTTGAGTCTCGACCTTGGGCGGGACCCTTCCCTGGCCGTTGGGGCCTTTGGGAGGGGCCGTGTGGCTCCCGTGGTACATCAAAATGGGCCGGAGGCAACGGTCTAAATCGGGCCGCCTTTGGCGTACCAGCGCAAGACCGAAATGGGCCCGGCGCGCCTGCCGTGCGGCATCCCTAGGACTTTCCGGCCTTGGCCGCGTCCCGGACCAGGTCATGAATGAAGCCCAACTTGCCGACCACCGCGGGCGACAGGATGAAGGGATAGAGGTCGCGCAGGCCCATGGCGCGGTTGACGCTGTTCATGGCGAAGGTGAAGGGCAGCCATGCGTTGACCAGCGCCTCGACATCCCTGGCCTCGTACGGGTTGAAGCGGATGCGCGCCGTCAGCTCCCCGTCGCGGTCGACCTTGGGACGCACCTCCATGCCGAACTCGGCGGCCATTTCGAGGGCATCGACGATGTGGAGGTAGTGCGCCCAGGTTTCGGCGAAATCCTCCCAAGGGTGGGTCGTGGCATAGGCCGAGACGTAGTTCTGCTGCCAGTCCGGCGGCGCGCCCTCGGCATAATGGCGCTGCAGGGCCTGGCCGTAATCGGCGCTATCGTCGCCGAAGACGGCGCGGCACTGGTCGAGCTTGCCGCCATCGCGCACCAGCACATCCCAGAAGTAATGTCCGACCTCGTGGCGAAAGTGCCCAAGCAGCGTCCGGTACGGCTCGCCCATCTCGAGCCGGCGCCGCTCGCGCTCGATGTCGTCGGCCTCGGTCAGCGCGATCGTGATCAGGCCGTTGTCATGGCCGGTCATGACCTTCTCGCCGCTGTGCGGATCGTCGGCGAGGAAGTTGAAGATCAGGCCATGCTCGGGATTGTCCTGGCGGGTCTGGAGCGGCAGCGTCCAGCGGATCAGGGAATAGAACAGCCGGTGCTTGGCCACCTCCAGCTCGCGCCAGCCGGCGAGCTGCGCCGGATCCGAGAGGTTCGGCACGGTCCCGTTGTGGCGACAGGCGCGGCAATAGCCGGTGCTATCGCCAGCGTCGGTCAGCCAGTTGCAGGCGTCGTACTCCGCATTCCGGCACAGCATCCGGCTCTCGCCCTTGTCGGCGAGGATGCTCCAGGCCTCTCCGTCGGCCTCGATCGCCGACATCGTCTCCTTCTCTGGCAGGAAGGCGATCCGATGGCCGCAGCGTTCGCAGGCGCGGTTCTCGAAATAGAGGACGTTGCCGCAGGCCTGGCAGATAAAGAGCTTCAAGATTTAGCCTCGTGGGAAAGGAAAGCCTATGAGCGTGCTGGCACCTCGCGACGACGCCTCAATCCGCGGATCGTTCCAGTATTCGGAACAAATTGCCAGACTGGACGTTACCACCGCGTACTTCTCTGCGTTCAGGCGCGCGCCCCCATTTCCCGGCACCACCTGCCCTCTAAACAATGGCCATCACGCTCCGTCTGTGTGAATATCGGTCCGGCACGTGCGCACCTGCATGACAACGGCCGATGCCTTGAACGAACCCTTGCCCGAGACCATCGCCGCCGAAAGGCTGCGCCAGCACCTCGAAGACGTCGCGCGCGAGCGCGACAATGCCTATCGCGCGCTGCAGGAGCGCGAGGCCGAGCTGGCGCGCATCCAGCGCATCGGCAAGGTCGGCGGCGTCGAGGTCGATTTCCGCGAAGGCTTCAAGAACCGGCGTTCGCCCGAATATCTGATGATCCACGGCCTTCCGCCGGAAGCCGCCGAGGAGTCGCACGAGGATTGGGTCAACCGTATCCATCCCGACGACCGCGACGCCACTGTCAAGCATTTCTTCGAAGCGCTCGCCGGAGCGAGCGAGGACTACAGCGCCGAATACCGCATCATCCGCCCCAGCGACAGCGAGACCCGCTGGATCCGGGTCGTCGCAAAGATCGAGCGCGACAAGGACGGCCGCGCCATCCGGCTCGTCGGCGCTCATATCGACATGACCGATCAGGCGCTGGCGCGCGAGACGCTGCGCGAAAGCGAGGAGCGCTTCCGGCTGATCGCCGACAGCGCGCCGGTGCCGATCTGGGTCACCAAGCTCGACCGCAAGCGGTCCTTCGCCAACCAGGCCTATGTCGATTTCGTCGGCCTGCCCTACGACCAGGCCATCGACTTCGACTGGCGCAAGGTGCTGCATCCCGACGACCTGCCGCACGTGCTGCAGCAATCCGTGCAGGGTGAAGCGTCCCTCAAACCCTTCGTGCTGGAAGCGCGCTACAAGAACGCCAGCGGCGAATGGCGCTGGCTCCGCTCGGAATCGCAGCCGCGCTGGGATGCGACCGGCAAGCATATCGGCTTCATCGGCGTCGCCCACGACGTCACCGTCGCCAAGCAGGCCGAGATCGAGCTCCGGCGGCTGAACGAGACGCTGGAAGAGCGCATCGCCGAGCGCACCGCCGAGCTCGAAGCCAACGAGGCGCGGCTGCGCGCGATCCTGGAGACGAGCAATCAGTATCAGGGCCTGGTCAATCTCGAGGGCCAGCTGGTCTACGCCAACAAGACCGCGCTCGCCGGCATCAACGCGAGCTCGTCCGACGTAATCGGCAGGCCGTTGTGGGAGACTCCCTGGTTCAGCGCGACGGAAGGCATGGGCACGCTGGTGCGCGAGGCCTTCGACACCGTGCTCAAGGGCGAAGCGGTGCGGCTGGAGATGCGGCTTCGCCTTCCTATCGGCGAGCGCGATTTCGACTTCGGCATGCGTCCGGTGCTCGACCGCCAGGGCAACATCACCGGCGCCGTGCCCGAGGCGGTGGACATCACCGAGCGGCGCCGCGGCGAGGAAGCGCTGCGGCAATCGCAGAAGATGGAGGCGATCGGCCAGCTCACCGGTGGCGTCGCGCACGACTTCAACAATCTCCTCACCATCATCCGCTCTGCGACCGATTTCCTGCGCCGCCGCGAGCTGCCGGAGGAGCGCCGCCGACGCTACGTCGACGCCATCTCAGACACGGTCGAGCGCGCCTCCAAGCTGACCGCGCAGCTTCTGGCCTTCGCGCGCCGGCAACCGCTGAAGCCGCAGATCTTCAACGTCGGCAGCCAGGTCGAGGGCGTGGCGCAGCTGGTGCGGCCGCTGGTCGGCGCCCGCATCGAGATCGCCGTGGAGGTTCGGGACACCGGTTGCTTCACGGTGGCCGACATCGCCCAGTTCGAGACCGCGCTGATCAATCTCGCCATCAACGCCCGCGATGCCATGGACGGCGAAGGCCGCCTCACCATCGCCGTGCGCAAGGTCTCGGGAATACCGAGCCTGCGCGCACAATCGGCGCGCCGCGGCGACTATGTCGCGATCTCCGTTACCGACACCGGCAGCGGCATCGCGCCGGAACATCTCGAACAGATCTTCGAGCCGTTCTTCACCACCAAGGAGGTCGGCAAGGGCACCGGCCTCGGGCTCAGCCAGGCCTTCGGCTTCGCAAAGCAGTCCGAGGGCGACATTGCGGTGACGAGCACGCAAGGTGAAGGTGCCACCTTCACCATCTACCTGCCGCAGGCGCAAAGCCCCACCACGGAGAAGGAAGCAGCGGCCCTGAGCCACGAGGCGGCCACGACCGGGCGTGGTTATCGCGTGCTCGTGGTCGAGGACGACGACGAGGTCGGCCGCTTCTCCACCGAGCTCCTGGAGGATCTCGGCTATGTCGTGCGCCGCGTCGCCAATGCCAACGCGGCGCTGGCGATCCTGGGCGAGAACGAATTTGCCGTCGACCTCGTGTTCTCCGACGTCATCATGCCCGGCATGAACGGGGTCGAGCTCGCCGGCATCATCCGCGAGCGCTATCCGGGCCTGCCCGTGGTGCTCACTTCCGGCTACAGCAACGTGCTGGCCGAGAACGCCCACCGCGGATTCGAGCTGATCCAGAAGCCGTATTCGGTGGAATCGCTCTCGCGCATCCTGCGCAAGGCGATCATGGAGAAGCTGTCAGTCGCAAGGTGAGTGTCACATTCGCGAGAAGCAGCCACGAATTCCAGTCCGTTGCCGCGGCAAGACTCTAGGGGAAGACAGCCGTTCCCGCATCGGTTATCGATGCCGAATGACTGACCGAACCTCAAGGAATGAACGTGCCGTCTGACGCCATCTGGGCCTGGAGCATCATCTTCGTCGCGACCGCCTGCGTCATCATCCGGCCGTTTCGCCTGCCCGAGGCGATCTGGGCCGCGATCGGCGCGAGCGCCCTGGTGCTATCAGGCTTGCTGCCTTGGCAGGACGCGCTTGTCGGCATCGAGAAAGGCCTCGACGTCTATCTCTTCCTGATCGGAATGATGCTGATCGCCGAGCTGGCGCGGCTCGAAGGCCTGTTCGATTATCTCGCCGCGCTCGCAGTGGAATACGCACGCGGCTCGCCGCAGCGGCTGTTCCTGCTGATCTATCTCGTCGGCACGCTCGTGACCGTGCTGCTTTCCAACGATGCTACCGCGATCGTGCTGACGCCGGCCGTCTATGCCGCGACGCGCGCGGCCGGCGCGAAGCCGCTGCCTTATCTGTTCGTCTGCGCCTTCATCGCCAATGCCGCGAGTTTCGTCCTGCCGATCTCCAACCCCGCCAACCTCGTCGTGTTCGGCGCGCGCATGCCGCACCTGACGGAATGGCTACGCCTGTTCGCCTTGCCCTCGGCGGCGTCGATCCTGCTGACCTACATCGTGCTGCGCCTGACCCAGCACCACGCGCTGAAGGAAGAGACGATCGCGCGTAGCGTGCCGCATCCCAAGCTCGGCCGCGGCGGCAAGCTCACCGCAATAGGCATCGTCGCGATCGGCATCGTGCTGGTCACGGCGTCAGCGCTCGACAAGCAGCTCGGCCTGCCGACCTTTATCTGCGGCGGCGTGACGGCCGCGATCGTGCTGCTGCTCAGCCGGCAATCACCCTTGCCCGTGCTGCGCGGGGTGTCCTGGAGCGTGTTGCCGCTGGTCGGCGGGCTCTTCGTCATGGTGGAGGCGTTGATCAAGACCGGCGTGATCGCGCAGCTCAACGCGTTGCTGCACCAGGCGGTAGCTCAATCGGTCCCGCAGGCGGCCTGGAGCGTGGGCATTGCCACCGCGCTCGCCGACAACATCGCCAACAATCTTCCGGTCGGCCTCGTCGCCGGCTCGGTTGCCGCCGGCGATCATCTGCCGGTGCCCGTCGTCAGCGCGATCCTGATTGGCGTCGATCTCGGCCCCAATCTGTCGGTCACCGGCTCGCTCGCCACCATCCTCTGGCTGGTCGCGCTCCGCCGCGAGAAAATCGAGGTCGGCGCCTGGCCGTTCCTCAAGCTCGGCCTGCTGGTGACGCCGCCGGCCCTGATCGCGGCGTTAGCCGCCGCGATCAGATAGCGCTCATCGTCAGTCGTTCTCGTAGCCGTAGACTTCCGGCAGGATGAAGATCGCGGCAAGCAGGCCTACCAGCGGGAAGATCGCGACCATCAGCGTGGCGTTCGCCTGCCCGACCGCGGCGAACACCGTCGGAAACAGGAAGATCGCCAGGAACGACGGCAGCTTCACGAACATGTAAGCGAAGCCGCTTGCGGTGCCTCGATATCGCGGACGGGCGACCATCGTCGGGATCGTCATGCAGTTCGACGCATCCCAATAATGGCCCCAGAGCATGCCGGCGGCGGCGAACGGCAGCAGGATCTTGTTGTCGGTGTAGAGCGCGAAGGCCGCGACTAGCAGCGAAACCAGCACGATGCCGAAGCCGGCGATGGCGATGCCACGATGGCCGATCTTCGGCGTCAGCAAGGGTCCGACCCAGCCCGACAGGGCGGCGAAAGAGAACAGCGCCATCGTCACCACATTGATGCCAAGCACGCTCGATACGCCGACCATCACAAACAGCACCGGCAGATAGAATGCGAAGGTCGAGAACTCGCTCGCCTGGGCGAAACAGGCGATCCAGCCATAAAGGGTGGCACGCCAGCGAATCGGATCCTTCCTGAGGTCAGCGAGGAATGCGCGCGTGCTGGTCTTGGGAACCTCGACGTCCCGATCCGGCAGCATATCGAGATTGTCGTTGAACATCTCGCGCGCGACCTGCTTGGCCTCGCGGTAGCGCCCCTTTTGCACCAGCCACACCGCCGTCTCCGGCACGTCGTGACGCATGATCAGGATGATCAGTGCCGGCACCGCACCGAGACCGAGCGTCACGCGCCACAGCATCTCGTGGTTCATGTCGACCAGCAGGAAGATCACGATGACGCCGATGGTGAGAACTTCACCGACGGCGAACATGAACTGCCAGCGATTGCCCATGACCTCGCGCTCGCCCTTGGCCATGGATTCCATGATGTAGGTGTAGCCGGTCGAGATGTCGGAGCCGAGTGGAATGCCGAGCAGGAAGCGGATCACGACGAGCCAGCCGACGCTGGGTACGAAGGCCTGCGCCAGCGCCAGCACGATGAACAGCACCATCGTCACCAGGAACATCACGCGGCGGCCGATCTTGTCGGACAGCCAACCGCCGAGCAGCGCGCCGATCAGGGCACCGCCCTGCGTGCCCGCGGCGGCAAGGCCGAGCATCAGCGGATCGGGATTGTACTGCTCCTTGATGAAGATCAGCACGAAGGCGATCGAATAGAGGTCCCAGGCCTCGACCAGGATCGAGGCCATCATCAGCCAACCGACCTTGTTGCCTTTGGGACTGTAGTTCGTGATGAGGTAGCGGACCGCGGCTTCGCTCGCGGTCGCCTGTGGCATCGCCATCGTTGACATTCTTCTTCCTTTCTTCACAACTCTCTGAAGCGCGATGAGATCAGGATCTCCTCGCGCTTTAGCTTGTTGTCTTGCGCATGATCTCTTCGGAGAACCGCCTCACATTTTTCCGGATCAAGCCCTACGCGCCGAGCAGCGGCTCGATGCTGCAATCGAGCAGGCGCGGATCGATCCCCGCCTCCATGCCCGTAAACATCTCGCCCATGTAGTCGATCAACGCGTCGCTCGCCTTCACCGCCTCCTCGACGCGCCGGTTGGCAACGGCTGCAAGAATGGCGAGATGATGATCGATCGTGCCTGACAGATCCGCCTGCCCCGGCATGAAGCGATGATGGATGTAGCCGATGCGCCGATACAGCGTGTGCAGCGGCCGCAGCGTATGCACCAGGAAAGGTTCGCCGGCGGCCTCCAGCACCAGCGCATCGATGCGGCGGTCGATATGATTGAATTCGTCGAGCGTCAGGCTGGCGCGGCGCTCGCGCAGCAGGCGCTCGATGTGCAGCGCCTGATTGCGATGCGACAGGCTGGCACGATCGGCCGCGAGGCGGATCACGAAGCGCTCCATGTCGCGGCGTAAGGCCAGCAGCATGCGCTCGCGCGCCAGATCGATCGGCGCAATGTGCAGGCCGTGACGCGGCCGGATGATGATGAGGGTGTCGGCGGAGAGACAATTGACGGCGTGATGCACCGGCGTGCGGCCGAAACCGGTGATTTGCTGCAATTCCAGCATCGTCATGAATTGTCCGGGCTTGAGCTCGCAATGAACGAGCAGCTCCTCGATCCTCTGATAAGCCAGCTCGAAGAAGTTGAGACGGTTGCGCCGGGAGGGCCTGCCCTCCCCGTCGTCGTGTCTCACCACCGCGAGTGCGCGCTTGCGCCGTGCCATGCCGTCCTCTCCCGTCAGCCCGCGCTCTCGTTGCTGGGTGGCGCCTTGTTTGTGGCACCCTTAAAACATGTTGTGATATATTACAAGCAAGCGTAAGACGTCGGCACGACCTGCAGCATGCTGCAGCGCAAAGTGAGACGTCAGGTGCGAAGCGCCGTTCGATGGGAGGATACTTGCCGTGAAGATCACGTCGATCGAGACATTGCGCACCGAGGAATTTTCCAACGTCATCTGGGTCCGCATCCACACCGACACTGGTCTGATCGGTCTCGGCGAAACCTTCTATGGCGCCGGCGCGGTCGAAGCGCAGATCCACGACACCTTTGCCGGCCGCCTGCTCGGCCGCAATCCCCTGCACATCGAAGCGATCCATCGCGACATGCTGAATCTGCCGATGGCGCAGTCCTCGACCGGCGTCGAATACCGCGCGGCATCAGCGATCGACATCGCGCTGTGGGATCTATTCGGCAAGGTCTGCGGTCAGCCGGTGCACCAGATGCTCGGGGGCCTCTGCCGCGACAAGCAGCGCATCTACAACACCTGCGCCGGCACGCAATATGTGCGCTCGACCAATATCAGCCCGGTGGCCAATTGGAATCTCGGCGCCTCCAAGGGGCCCTATGAAGATCTCGACGGCTTCATGAACCATGCCGATGCGCTCGCCGAAAGCCTGCTCGAAAGCGGCATCTCGGCGATGAAGATCTGGCCGTTCGATCCCGCCGCGCAGGAGAACAAGGGCCTCTACATCACCGCCGCACAGATGAAGCAGGCGATTGAGCCGTTCGAGAAGATCCGCAAAGCCGTCGGCGACAAGATGGAGATCATGGTCGAGCTCCATTCGCTCTGGAATCTGCCGACCGCCAAGCAGATCGCCCGTGCGCTCGAGCCCTACAAGCCGACCTGGTACGAGGACCCGATCCGGATGAACTCGCCGCAGGCGTTGGCCGAATATGCCCGTTCGACCGACGTCTGGGTCTGCGCCAGCGAGACGCTGGGCTCGCGCTTCCCCTACAAGGACATGCTCGACCGCGACGCCATGCACGTGGTGATGGCCGATCTGTGCTGGACCGGCGGTCTCACCGAAGGCCGCAAGATCGCGGCAATGGCCGAGACCTATCACCGGCCTTTTGCTCCTCATGACTGTATTGGCCCGATCGGCTTCATCGCGGCTATCCACATGTCCTTCAGCCAGCCCAACACCCTGATCCAGGAATCCGTGCGCGCCTTCTACAAGGGCTGGTACAATGAGCTCGTCACCACGATGCCCACCATCAAGGACGGCTATGTCTTCCCGATGGAAGGCCCCGGCCTGGGCGCCGACCTCTTGCCTGCCGTCTTCGAGCGCACCGATCTCACCGTGCGCCGCTCCAACGTCTGAGGAATTCTTGAGATGAGCACTTCCCTTTTCGATCTCTCCGGCCGCACCGCGCTCGTGACCGGCTCGTCCCGCGGTCTCGGCCGTGCCATCGCCGAAGGCATGGCCAAGGCCGGCGCGAAGATCATCATCAACGGCGTCGATCCCAAGCGCGTCGAGCAGGCCGTCGCCGAGTTTCGCGCCGCCGGCCATCAGGCCGAAGGCGCCGCCTTCAACGTCACCGATGAGCCCGCAATCGTCGCCGCCTTCAACGAGTTCGACAGACAAGGCCTCGCCGTCGACATCCTCGTCAACAATGCCGGCATCCAGCACCGCAAGCCGCTGGTCGAGTTCACCACCGACGAATGGCGCAAGGTGATCGAGACCAACCTCACCAGCGCCTTCGTGATCGGCCGCGAGGCGGCCAAGCGCATGATCCCGCGCAAGCACGGCAAGATCATCAATATCGGCTCGCTCGGCAGCGAGCTCGCCCGCCCCACCATTGCGCCCTACACCGCGGCCAAGGGCGGCATTAAGAACCTGACCCGATCGATGGCGGTGGAATGGGCCCAGCACGGCATCCAGGCCAATGCGATCGGCCCCGGCTACATGCTCACCGACATGAACGAGGCACTGGTCAACAACGCCGATTTCAACAATTGGCTGATGGGCCGCATTCCCTCCAAGCGCTGGGGCAAGCCGGATGAGCTGGTGGGCGCCGCGATCTTCCTCGCCTCGGATGCGTCGACCTACGTCAACGGCCAGATCATCTATGTCGATGGCGGCATGATCGCCGCGATGTGATCGCCAAGACCACGAAGGAGCAAGCCATGCGCGCCGTCGTCATCCACGCCCCGAAGGACCTGCGGATCGACAACTATGCCGATCCCGCCGCCGGCCCTGGCGAGGTCCGCGTCAAGATCGCCAATGGCGGAATCTGCGGCTCCGATCTGCACTACTATCATCACGGCGGCTTCGGTGTCGTGCGGATTCAGCAACCGATGGCCCTGGGTCACGAGATCGCCGGCGTCGTCGCTGACGTCGGTGACGGCGTCGCCAATGTCAGGCCGGGCACGCGCGTCGCGGTCAACCCGAGCAAACCGTGCGGGGCTTGCCTGCATTGCCAGGAAGGCATGCGCAACCAGTGCCTCGACATGCGCTTCCTCGGCAGCGCGATGCGCTTTCCCCATGTGCAGGGCGGCTTTCGCGAGTTCATCACGGTCGACGCGACGCAGGCCGTGCCGATCTCAGACAAGCTGTCGCTGGCGGAAGCCGCTGTCGCCGAGCCGCTTGCGGTGTGCCTGCATGCCGGCAAGCAGGCCGGTCCCCTGCTCGGCAAGCGCGTGCTGATCACCGGCTGCGGTCCGATCGGCGCGCTGATGATTTTGGTCTCGCGCTTCGGCGGCGCGTCGGAGATTGTTGTCACCGATGTGGCCGACGCCCCGCTCGCGGTCGCGAAAAAGCTCGGCGCCACGCATGCCATCAACGTCGCGACCAATGCCACTGCGCTCGATCCCTGGCGCGCCGGCAAGGGCGTGTTCGACACGCTGTTCGAGGCCTCCGGCAACCAGGCCGCGCTCCGCACCGCGCTCGACGTGCTGAGGCCCGGCGCGACACTGGTGCAACTCGGCCTGGGCGGCGAGATGACGCTGCCGATCAATTCCATCGTGGCCAAGGAATTGCAGCTGCGCGGCACATTCCGCTTCGATCCCGAGTTCGAGCTGGCGGTGCGCCTGATGGGCGACGGCCTGATCGACGTCAAGCCGTTGATCACGGCCACCATGCCGTTCGAGAATGCGGCCGCGGCCTTCGAGCTCGCCAGCGACCGCGCGCAGTCGATGAAGGTCCAGCTTACCTTCTAGGCGCGTCGTTGGCCTGTTGCCCCTCGATCAGCCGGTCGGTGACCAGCCGCACGGCCCCGCGCTTCCAGGAATAGTCGGCGCCCATGCGTAGTCCGCTGTCGCCACGCGCCAGCACCGCGCCGGTCCTGGCATCGCGCACCTGGAAGCCGAGCGTGTATTCGGTGCGGCTGACGCGGCGCACCACGCCGATCAGTGATTGGTCCGCGCCGAGCTTGCGCGCAATGGAGACCTCGCAGCCGCCGCAATCCCGCAAAGCGCCGGCCTTCCCCGCCTCTGCGCCGACCTCGACGATGCGATAGCGGCCGGATTGGCCGAGCGCCTCGCGCACACCGCCAGTGACCTCCGCGAGATATGACGCATCCGACGCACCGGACGTCCCCGCTGAGGCGGCCGTCATGTCCTCGAGCTCGAAATCGAACACGGCAAGCGCGACCGGCGCAGGCGTGCCGAGCGCGGCCATGACCTCGCGAGATACGAACATCTGGGCGCGATCCCATGCCTCGTCATTGTCGCCGCGGAAGCTGTAGAGCTTGTCCAGCACAAGCGTCTTGGCGCCGACGTCGATCACGGCGACCTTGGCCCATTGCACCAGCGTGCTCGTCTTCTGAATGCCGCCGACCACCTTGAACACCGCTCCGTCTTGGACGGATCGCACCAAGCGGTAGCGCTGGTCTGCCTCGATGTCCCTTCGAAGCGCGGCCATGAACGCCGCCAGCCGCCGCTCGTGGGCCGCGGTCTGGTCGGTCGGCTCGCCCGAAGTGTCGGTGTAGCTGAAATCGTCCATGGCGACGCCGATGGCGGCCTGCGCAGCGAGGGGCGAGCAAGAGAGGACGAGGAGGAGACAGGCGGAGAGAACAAGGCGGCAGCGGTGCATGAACGAACCTCGTGGATGGGACGAAAATCTGGACGGGCCGCCTCAGGCCCCGCACCCGTCACCGTCCCGAGCAGCGCCGGGAAAATTTCACGACGTTGCACTGCGGCAAGTCGGGAACGCTTCCCGCCGCTGGCGTTCTGCCCTTTAATGAGGCGCGACAAGCCCGCTCGCGCCAGGTGCAAGCCGATGTGGAATCGCCCGAGATTCGATCTCAAGGTCCGTCTGACGCTGCGCGTGGCCGCGATCTCGGCTGCCTGCTTCGCCGTGATCTCGACCTATTTCCTCGTCGCCGCCGATAACGCCGCGCATGCGCGCATCGACGGGATCGCCGCCATCGTGGCCAAGACGCTCGAGCTGCAGCAAGGCAAGGTGCAATGGGGGGCGAGCCCCCGCTCGGACTTTCCGGACCTCGACCCGGTGTCGGCCCATGTGATGACGCCCGGCCTCTGCCTCGGCTTCCGCAGCGCGAGCGGCGACATGCTGCAGCGCTTTTGTAGCGGCGCGCCTGCCCCGGCGAGCCCGCCGCCGCAAGCCTTCTCCGCCTTCTATCGCAGCCTGTTCGACCCCGGCCGCGAGGCGGCGCGGCCCGTGATCGTGCGCGGAACCAAGCTCGGCGAGACCGTGGTCTCGATCGACCCGGCGGTGCAGACGGCGGAGGCCTGGCACGAGGCCGGCCGTCTGATGATCGCGCTTGCGATCGCGCTGCCGCTGCTCTGCGCCCTTGTCTATGCCGCACTGGCCCGCGCCCTGCGGCCCACCCGCATGATCGGCAGCGGCCTCGAACGCATCGCCGCCGGCGACCTCTCCACCCGGCTGCCGCCGTTCGACCTCGCCGAGCTCTCCGCCATCCGCGACGTCTTTAACCATCTCGCGGAAAGCCTCGACACGGCGCTTGCCGAGCGCAACGAGCTGACGCGGAAGCTGATCGCGCTCCAGGACGAGGAACGCCGCCATCTCGCCCGCGAACTGCACGACGAATTCGGCCAGTCCCTCGCCGCGATCCGCGCGCTGGCCGCATCCGCCCGCCAGACTGCGGCGCAGGACTGTCCCGACCTGCTCGGCGAATGCGACAGCATTGCCCGCACCGCGACCGGCATGATGGAGACGCTGCGCGGTGCCCTGTTCCGGCTGCGGCCGCCCGATGTCGAGGAGCTAGGCCTGGTCGCCAGCCTTGAAGGCCTGGTCTCGGGGTGGAACGGCCGCAGCCGCGGCCAGCCGCGCTTCGATATCCGGTTCGACGGCGCCTTCGACAGCGTGCCCGCCTCTGTCAGTGCCAACCTCTATCGGATCGTGCAGGAGGCACTCACCAACGCGGCCAAGCATGCCGGTGCAACGAAGGTTAGCCTGCATCTGACCATGGCCGACAGCGAGATCGCGCTCGCGATCGAGGACGATGGCCGGCCGAACGAAGCTGCCGCTAAGTCCGGAATGGGCCTGCTAGGCATGCGCGAGCGCGTCGCCGCGCTTCGCGGCCGGCTCAGCTTTGAGACCGGCCCTCACGGCTCGGCGCTACGCGTCTTCATTCCGCTCGCGGCTACCGGGTCTGAGGCCCTGGAGCATGCGGCATGAGCACAGCGGATGCAACCATCCTGCTGGTCGACGACCATTCCGTCGTCCGTGAGGGCTATCGCTCGGTGCTGCAGAAGCAGCCGGGCCTGCGCGTTGTCGCCGAGGCGGCCGACGGAGCGGAAGCCTATCGCCTCTACAAATCCGAGACGCCCGACCTCGTCATCATGGACCTCAGCATGCCCGGCATAGGCGGCATCGAGGCCGTCAGGCGGATCAGGCAGTGGGACAAGGCGGCACGGATTCTCGTTTTCACCATGCACGAGAACGCCGGATTTGCCGTGCAGGCGATCCGCGCCGGTGCACGGGGCTACGTCACCAAGACCAGCCCGCCCGAGACCTTGGTGCGCGCGGTCAAGGACGTGCTCGCCGGCAAGATTGCCATCAGCCCCGACATCGACCACGAGCTTGCGCTCAGCCGCATCAGCGGCGAGAGCTCCGCCGCCGACGTGCTGACGCCACGCGAGTTCGAGGTGCTGCGGTTACTGCTCGCCGAGAACACGACGGAGGAGATCGCCGAGACGCTGCATGTCAGCCCGAAGACGGTGGCGAACCTGCACTCGCTGATCAAGGACAAGCTCGGCGTCGGCTCCGACATCGAGCTGGTCCGGCTGGCGCTGCGCCAGGGGATCTTGACGGAGGTTGATCTCGGCGAAGCCTGATCGCGGCGTCGCGGATCACTCACGTGCGACCACCGAGTCCAGCCACGCGCAGTTGAGTGGCGGCACGCGCGGATCGGCGACGCGCACGCCGCGGGCAGCCGCATCCAGCCGCATCTCGCGCAATCGCGTGCGCTGCTCTTCGGGCATATGCAGCCGCTCGTGGCCCCACAGCGAGGGCCCATCAAAGGTCTCGTGCGGCTGCCAGGTCTCGGGATCGATGACGCGGCCGCCCCAGCCATATTCGATGAAGAAGCCGGACGGCGTATTCACGTAGAACGAGGTCATGTGGTCATTGGTGTGCCGGCCCAGCGTGTAGGCAATGCGTCCCTCGTCCATTTGTGCGAGATCGTAGCCCTGCCCGACATCATCGAGGCAGCCGAGCTCGACCATGAAGTGATGCATCGCCTTCCGCCCCGAGCCGACCATCGCAAAGGAGTGGTGGCGGCCGTTGACGTGGAAGAAATAAAGCCCGTAAGGCTTCAGCCCGAAATCGGAGACGTGAAAGCCGAGCACGTCGCGATAGAACGGCAACAGCGGCTCCACGTCCTCCACATTGAGCACGACATGCCCCATGCCGAGCGCGCCGGTGCGGAAGCCCGAGATCGGGCGACCCGGCCTGAACGGCTCGCTCGCAAGCTCCGGCTTGCAAAAAGCCTCCAGCCGGTTGCCGGCGGGGTCAGTGAACGCGATCAGCTCGGCGACATGCCGCTCGTCAGCGAGTGCGCGCGAACCTCGGACCACCCTGATGCCATGGCTTTCGAGCCGTCCTGCCAGCTTATCCAGTTCGACGGTCGAAGGAACTTCCCATCCCATCACCGCAAGACCGGCATCGCTGCCGCCATCGACGATCAGCCGCTGCTTGCGGTCGTCCATGCGGAAGGCCCGAATCTTGCCGCCGCGATCGACCTGCTGCATGCCGAGCAGCCCGGTCGCCATCCGGCTCCACTGCTCGAGCTGTGATGAGCTGATTCCGATATAGCCGAGCGCTGCGATTTCCATCGAACTCCTCCCGAAGGCATCGCGGTCGCCGTGTTGCGGCGAGCTTGATACCGGCCGCGCGCGATCCTACGGTGGCGTTCCGCAATCGCCTCGCGTTCGCAGGCGACAATAAGCGCGCCGCGATGTGCCACAAGGGAGGAAATAGGAAGTGTCCAAGGAGCGGACGCGGAACGGCCAGCCCCGGCAGTCTGAGGGCGTCCGCGCCTTCAAGCGCGGACTCGACGTGCTGCAGGAGGTCAACCGCTCCGGCGGCATCCGCGCCGGCGACGTTGCCCGCGCGCTCGACCTGCCTCGACCCACCGTCTACCGCCTCCTCGAAACCCTGGAGGAGCTCGGCTATATCGCCCGCAGCGCCAGCGACGACCGGTTTCGGGTCACCCGGCGTGCCCTAAGCCTCGGCGACGGCTATGATCCCGGCGTGGTGATCTGCCAGGCGGCGGCGCCTTTTCTCGCCGATCTCAGCAAGAAGCTGGTCTGGCCGGTCGATCTCTCGACTTACGAGAACGCGGCGATGGTGGTGCAGGAGACCACGCACTCTCGCAGCCCGCTCTCGATCGATCGCGGCATGATCGGCAAGCGCCTGCCGATGCTGCGCACGTCTGCGGGCCGCGCCTATCTCGCCGCCTGCCCAGCGCGCGAACGCGATCTCATCATCAATCATCTCCGCCGCATCGATGAGGCCGACGACCGCCCCTTCCTCGACCAGGGCCGGCTCGACCGCATGATCGCTGAGACCGCCGCGCGAGGCTACGCGATCCGCAGCGAGGGCGAATACAATCCCAAGACGGCTTCGATCGCCGTTGCCATCGTGCGGGACGGGGCCGTATTCGGCTGCATCTCGATCATCTGGATCCGCTCGGCGCTGGGGATCGAGGAAGCGGTCGCGCAGTTTGCGAGCCAGCTGCTGGAAACGGCGTCGGCCATTCCTGTTGCGGAATAGAAGCCGTCCGCTGGGCGGACACTTGGCACGCCGGCGTTGAAGCGCCAGCCCTGCTTGGGGAAGAGATACCCCATGCAAGATAAATCCACCCCTGAAGAGTTTGACGTCGTGATCGTCGGCCGCGGGCCCGTGGGCGCCACGCTCGCCAACCTGCTTGGACTGTGCGGCGTGCGGACGTTGGTGCTGGAGCGCGAGGCGTGGACCTATCATTTGCCGCGGGCAGTGCATTTCGACGACGAATGCATGCGCGTGTTCCAGACGATCGGACTTGCCGAGACGATCCTGCCGCATGTCATCCTCAGTCCCGGCATGCTCTTTCTCGATGCCGCCGGTCGCATGCTGCTGGACTGGTCCCGTCCACGGACGCTGACGCCGATGGGCTGGCATCTCAGCTACCGCTTCCACCAGCCGGATCTGGAGGACGCGTTGATCGGCGGACTCGCCCGCTGGCCACACGTCACCCTGCGTAACCGCTGCGATGTGTTCGCGCTCGATCAGGATGAGGATGGCGTGCGCGTGCGCTACGAAGACCTCTCCAGCGGGAAGCTCATGGAAGTTCGCGGCAGCTATGTGATCGGCTGCGACGGCGCCCGCTCGCTGGTGCGCCGCTTCATCGGTTCTAGCATGGCCGACCTCGGCTTCCACGAGCGGTGGCTGGTGATCGATGTCCTGCTCAAGCGCGAGCGCGACGACCTAGGCGACTACAGCCTTCAGCATTGCGACCCGCGCCGTCCGGCGACCTACGTGCGCGGCACCGGCACGCGGCGGCGCTGGGAGATCACGGTCCTCCCCGACGAGGATTCGCAGGACGTTGCGCAACCCGCGAAGGTCTGGGAGCTGCTGTCGCGCTGGATCACGCCCGCCGATGCCGAGATCGAGCGCGCCGCGGTCTACACGTTCCATTCGGTCATCGCGCAGCAATGGCGGAACGGGCGATTGCTGCTCGCGGGCGATTCTGCGCACCAGACCCCGCCGTTCCTCGGCCAGGGCATGTGCGCCGGCATTCGCGATGCCGCCAACCTCGCCTGGAAGCTGGCGAGCGTGATCCGCGAAGGCGCCGCGCCCGATCTGCTCGACACCTATCAGAGCGAACGGCTGCCGCATGTGCGCGCGTTCATCGAGCTCGCCATTCGCCTCGGCGGTGTCATCAACACCAAGGCGATCGAGGCCGGCCTTGCCGCCGGCGAAGCGCGCGAGAACGCGCCGGTCAAACTGGATGTGAAGAAGCCCCTGCTCGGCCCCGGACTAGAGTTCGGCGACCTGCCGCTCGCCGGACATCTCGCGCCGCAGTTCACGTTGACTGACGCCAGCCGCAGCGATGACCGGACCGGCTACAACCACGTGCTGCTCGTCGAGACAGCGGCGGCGCTCTCATCGCGTCTCATGCTTTCGCAGGCAGGGATCAAGATCCTGACCAGCGACGATGCCAACGATCTTGGGCCCTGGCTGCGCGAGCACGGCATCATCGCCGCACTGGTTCGTCCCGACCGTTACATCCGCGGCTCCGCCCGCAACGAGGCCGAGCTCGACCGCCTCATCGCCGCCATCGCCCCTGCAACCCGAATTCCTTCAGCCCAAGCGCCCTCCGCGGCCTGACCGAACCCTGTCAAGGACATTTCATGAAGCTGCTCTCATTCAGTGTGGACGGACGCCCCTCCTTCGGCGCCGTCAAGGACAACGGCGTCGTCGATCTCGGCGCGCGGATGGCGGCGTGCACCACGCTGCGGGAGCTGCTCGAAGCCGGTCAGCTCGCCGAGGCGGCAAGGCTGGCCGCCTCCGCGGCCCCTGATCATCCGCTCGACAAGATCAACTTCGCGCCCGTGATTCCCGATCCCGGCAAGATCATCTGCGTCGGCCTCAACTATCGCGATCACGTCGCCGAGACCGGCCGCACCGTCACCGAAAAGCCGGCGCTGTTTGCGCGCTTCGCCTGTAGCCAGGTCGGCCATCTCCAGCCCATCGTCAAACCTGGGGTGAGCGACAACTTCGACTACGAAGGCGAGCTCGCGCTCGTCATCGGCAAGGCGGGCCGTCACATCCCCCCTGGCCGCGCGCTCGATCACGTCGCCGGCTATTCCTGCTACAACGAAGGCAGCATCCGCGACTGGCAGCGCCACACCAGCCAATTCCTCGCGGGGAAGACCTTTGCCGAGAGCGGCAGTTTCGGTCCGTGGCTGGTGACGACCGACGAGATTCCGGATCCGTCAAAACTCACCTTGCAGACAAGGCTCAACGGCAACGTCGTGCAGAACACCACGACGGATCTCCTGATCACAGCCATCCCCGAGCTGATCGCCTACATCTCCACCATCTGTCCGCTGCTGCCCGGCGACGTCATCGTCACGGGCACGCCGGGCGGTGTCGGCGCCAAGCGCACGCCGCCGCTGTGGATGCGCCCCGGCGACACCGTCGAGGTCGAGATCTCCGGCATCGGCACCCTGCGCAACACGGTGATCGCCGAACCGGCCTGACCGTCAACATCGATCAATCAACGATAACATCAAGGAAACGCCATGGGCACGACCCGCACCACCTCCGCCGCCACCCTCCTGATCGCACTTGCGCTCGCGCCCCTCCCCGCGCGGGCCGAGATCAAGGGCGAGGCCATCCGCATCGGCGTCCTCACGGACATGAACGGCGTGTTCGCGACCGCCATGGGTCCGGGCTCGGTCGAAGCGGCGCGAATGGCCGCCGAGGAGTTCGGCGGCAAGATCAACGGCAAGCCGATCGAGATCTTGCAGGCCGATCACCAGAACAAGCCGGATCTCGCCGCATCGCTGGCGCGAAAATGGTTCAGCGACGGCGTCCAGGCCGTCGCCGATGGCGGCAGCTCCGGCGCAGCGCTGGCGGTGCAGGAGCTGGTGCGCGGCAACGGCAAGATATTCCTCATCTCCGGCGCCGGCGCGAACCAGCTGACCGATGAAGCGTGCGCGCCAACCAGCGTGCAATGGACCCAGGACGCCTATTCCACCGCGACCGCCGTGGTCTCCGGCATCATGCAGACCAGCAAGGAGCCCTGGTTCTTCATCACCGGCGACTACGCCTTCGGCCATTCGATCGAGGTGACCGCACGCGAGCGCATCGCCGCACTCGGCGGCAAGGTCGCCGGCAGCGTCAAGGCGCAGCTCGGCACGCCCGATTACAGCTCATTCCTGCTCCAGGCGCAGTCGTCGGGCGCCAAGATCCTGGCCATCAACGTTGCCGGCGACAACGCGACCGCGATCAAGCAGGCCGAGGAGTTCGGCCTCGCCAGCCAAGGCATGAAGATCGTGCCGATGTCGTTCCAGAACGTCGACATCGAGGCGGTTGGGCTCAAAGCGACGCGCGGTGATCTCATCGTCACCTCCTTCTTCGAGGATGTCTCGCCGGCAGCCCGGAAATTCTCCGATGCCTTCTATGCTCGCCGCAAGGCGATGCCCTCGCAGATTCAGGCCGGCGTCTATTCCGCCGTGCGCCACTATCTGCAGGCCGTGAAGGACACCGGTTCCGATGAGGGCGCCGTCGTGATGGCCAAAATGAAGGCGACGCCGGTGTCGGACGCCTACACCCCCAACGGCCGCATTCGCGAGGACCAACGCATGGTGCACGATCTCTATCTGGTGCAGGTCAAGACACCGGAGGAATCCAAGGGCCCGTGGGACTTCGTCAAGCTGGTCGCGACGATCCCGCCCGACCAGGCCTTCCGCCCGCTCGATCGCAGCAAATGCAGCCTGGTCGGCAAATAAAGCCCTCTGAAGCGAAGTGGATACCGCTTCGCTTCAGAGAACGCGTCAAGTTGGAAGCTGACCGTCAGGCGAGATAGCGCGTCAGATAGCCTTCCATCGCGTAGAGCGCGCAGAGCGCGAGGCTCGACCACACCGCGGCGCTGAAATACAGGAACATCCAGGTCAGCTCGCCCTTCCAGTGCGCGATGTCATGGGTCACCACCCAGCGCGTCGAGACGTCATGCAGTCCTTCGAGGAAGCCGAGGAATGTGTTGCCCTCTTCATGCCCTGCCCGCCAGCGGCTGAGATACATCGGCACATCGACGGTGATGAGGAAGGCGAGGAAGCAGGCGATGCCGACGATGCCTGACATCAGCGCCCAGCGCACCACGCCCTGGAATTCCGGCATCAGGCGGCACAGCGCGATGCCGGCCAGGAAGAAGGTCACAGCCCACAGCGAATTCTCGATCGCGTTGTAGAGGAAGTTGGTCGTCACCACCGCGTACCAGGAGAAGCATTCCGCGATGATGATGATCGGCACGATCACGAGCGCGATGTTCACCGCGGTCTCCGCGCCCGTCATCTTGCCGAGCTGATGCAGGATGATGGCCCATTGCGCGGCGAAGCAGAGCTCGGCCACCGTCGCCACCGTCCGGCCGACGGCGACGCTGGAGAGCCAGGTGTCGAACAGGCAGATGCGCTGCACGTCGGCGCGCGGCAGCACCGAACGGAAGGCGCAGCCGAACACATAGCCGGCGCACAGCAGGAACATCAGCCCGATGTCCGAGCCGCCACCGAGGCTGGCCGAAGGCGTCGGATAGAACTCACGATAGAGCATGAACCAGACGAGGATATTGGCGCTGCTCACCAGCGTGAGGGATCCCCACCACCACGCCAGGGGATTTGACCGCGCCTGCCACTGCAACATAAACCGCTCCGCAAAAATTATCGATCCGACACGTCGTCGTAATAATCCTGTCACAGAACGACAGGCAATCACGACAAAAATCTGTGTGCCCGGTCGTTCCAGCGGTGCCCGGAAGGCGCAAGAAGCGCTGCGAGCCGAGTGTCCACATATCGGACAATTTTCTCATGGATGGCGAATCTATTGGACATTCGAAATCCGTCCGTCTGATATTCCGGGATGGCTCCGACTGACTCACCCAAGCCGCAGCGCCCGCTCTCCTCTGCCGCAGCCGTGCTGGCCGAGAGCGCCGATGACGCCGCTTTCGCCACCACTCTGGCCAAGGGGCTCGTCGTGCTCGAGGCGTTCAAGGCCGGGAGCACGCTGCTGGGTAACATGGAGCTGTCGACGCTGACCGGCATCCCGCGCCCGACGGTGGCGAGGCTGACCCATACCTTGGCCGAGCTCGGCTATCTCCGCTACGACGCCGAGCGGTCGAAGTACCGCGTCGGTGCACGGGCGCTGCGGATGGCGCATCCCCTGCTCGCCGGAATGCAATTCCGCCAAGTTGCGCGGCCCATGATGCAGGAGCTGGCGCACAGCGTCCGCGGCACGGTGTCGATCGGCCTGCTCGATGCGACGTCGATGATCTATGTCGAGACCGCGCGCTCCGGCGATGTCGGCCCGCACGTGCCCGACATCGGCATGCCCATTCCCGTCGTGATGACCGCCATGGGCCGCGCCGCGGCGGCGACCTTGCCGCCGGCCGATGCAGACCGGCTGGAACGCAATCTCGCCGCCGAGGATGCCGGATTGTGGTCGGCGCTCCGCGACAAATACCGCGCCGGCATCGCGCAATGCAAAAGCCGCGGCTTCTGCACCTGCTGGGGCGAGTACATGGCCTCGATCCATGCCGTCGCCGCGCCGCTGTTTCATATCGGCGAAGCGAAACAATCATTCTCGATCAATTGCGGCATCCCCGCCTTCCGGCTCCAGCCTGGGCAGCTCGAGGGCGAAATCGGTCCGCGCATCGCGGCGCTCGCCGATGGCATCCGGGCCATGGTCGGGCAGGCCGAGCTCAAGCCGCCGCCGCGCAAAACCAAGAAAATCACAAGCGCCGGAACATGATATGGCTGGACCGCTCGAAGGATTGAAGGTTCTCGACATCGCGACGATCATCGCCGCGCCGTTCGCCGCCACGCTGCTGGCCGACTACGGCGCGGACGTGCTCAAGATCGAGATGCCCGGGCACGGCGACGGCGTGCGGTCGTTTCCGCCGTTCAAGAACGGCAAGCCGCTGTGGTGGAAGGCCGCCAACCGCAACAAGAAGTTTGCCACGCTCGATCTGCGCACGCCGGAAGGGCTTGCGCTGTTCAAGCAGCTGCTTCCACGCTTCGACGTGCTGATCGAGAATTTTCGTCCGGGAACGCTGGATCGCTGGGGGCTTCCCAAGGAGGTGCTGTGGTCGATCCAGCCGCGTCTCGTGATTCTGCGCGCCACCGCCTTCGGGCAGGATGGCCCCTATCGCGAGCGCCCCGGCTTCGCCCGCATCTTCGAGGCCATGGGCGGACTGACTTACATCACCGGCGAGAGCGGCGGCGAACCGACCCATCCCGGATACCCGATCGGGGATTCGATCGGCGGCCTGTTCGGCGCCGTCGGCGTGCTGGCAGCGCTGTGGAAGCGGGCGCGCGACCCGGATGCGCCGGGCGAGGAGATCGATCTCGCGCTGACCGAAGCCACCTTCCGCCTGCTCGACGTCCTCGCCATCGAGCACGACCAGCTCGGCACCGTTCGCAGCCGCATCGGCAACGCCAATGGTTATTCAGCACCGGCCGCGGTGTTTCGCACCCGCGACGGTCACTGGGTCACGCTCGCAGGTTCGACCAACGCGCTCTTTGCAGCGAACTGCCGGGCGATCGGCCGCCCCGATCTGATCGCGGATCCGCGCTTTGCCGGCAATGAGCAGCGCGTCCAGCACGCCGCCGAGCTCAACGACATCTTTGCGGCCTGGTGCGCCGCGCACCCCCTCGACGAGGTCCTCGCGAGCTTCAACGCCGCGCAGGGAACGCTCGCCCCGATCTATTCGATAGATCAGATCGCCGACGACCCGCAGGTGAAGGCGCGCGAGGTGATCACGCGGGTTGCCGACCGGGATTTCGGCACGGTCGCCATGACCAATGTCGTGCCGCGTTTCACCGTCGATCCCGCGCGCCTGCGCCATGCCGCGGGCGACGTCGGCCAGGACAATGACGAGGTCTACCGGGATTGGCTCGGGCTCTCGGACGCCAGGATCGAGCAGCTCACCCAACGAAAGGTGATCTGAGGTCGTAAGAGCGGCAGATAAAAGAGAAACAAATACAGGGAGGAAGACAACAGTGGCATCGTTCAAGGTGACGCGGCGAGCTCTGCTGGGCACGATCGCGGGCGGGCTCGCGGCCGGCTCAGGCATGAGGGCACATGCCGAGGACGCCTGGCCCTCGCGCATGGTCCGTCTGATCTCGCCTTACGGGCCCGGCGGGTCCAACGACATCTCGCTGCGTCTGCTCGCCGAAGAGTTCGGCCGCAGCCTGCGTCAGCAGTTTATTGTCGAGAACAAGCCGGGCGCCGGCACGCGCATCGCCAACGACATGGTCGCCCATGCGCCGGGCGACGGCTACACCATCCTCTATGTCGCGGCGCCCTACGCCACCGCCGAGGCGCTGTTCGGCAAGCTGACCTATGAGCGCAAGGATCTGGCGCCGGTGGCGATGGTGGTGATCGCGCCGCTGTTCCTCATCATCAGCGCCGACGCGCCGTTCAAGACGCTTCCCGACCTGATCGCCTACGGCAAATCCAAGCCCGACGGCCTCACCTTCGCCTCCCCAGGCGCCGGCTCGCAGCCGCATCTTGCCGGAGAGCTCCTGTTCCGCGACGCCGGCGTCAAGGGTTTGAACATCCCGTTCCGGGGCGATGCGGCCTCCTACACCGAGCTGCTCGCCGGACGCGTCGACGCCACACTGACCGCGCTGCCGACGGCCTTGCCCTACATCCAGAGCGGCAAGTTCACCGTGCTCGGCGTCGCCTCGGCCGAGCGCAGCGCGCTGTATCCGCAGGCACCGACGCTGCGCGAGCAGGGCTTTCCCAATGTGGCTGCGGCCGGCTGGTACGGCTTCATGGTGCCGTCCACGACGCCGCGCGCCATCGTGGACAAATTCCAGGCCGAGGTTCTGCGGGCGCTCGCCGAGCCTGCGATCAAGGACAAGCTGACCGCGCAGGGCCTCGAAGTGCGCCCAGGCACCGCCGCCGAGTTCAGCAAGTTCATCGACGCCGAAACGCAGAAATGGACCAAGCTGATCCGCGACGCCGGCCTCAAGGGCGAATGAGGATTGCTGGAGGAAACCGACATGAAAAACGTCGTCACCAAATTCATCGCAGCCTCCGCCCTTCTCCTCTCGGTCGCGGCAGCGCAGGCACAAAAGAAATACGATCCCGGCGCGTCCGACACCGCGATCAAGGTGGGCCAGACCGTGCCGCTCAGCGGCCCGGCCTCGGCCTACGCGGTGATCGGCAAGACCCAGGCCGCCTATCTGAGGATGATCAACGACCAGGGCGGCGTGAACGGCCGCAAGGTCGAGCTGATCCAGTATGACGATGCCTATTCGCCGCCGAAGACGGTGGAGCAGGTCCGCAAGCTCGTCGAAAGCGACGAAGTGCTTTTGACCTTCCAGATCATCGGCACCGCCCCGAACGTCGCCGTGCAGAAATATCTCAACGCCAAGAAGATCCCGCAGCTCTTCGCCGCCACCGGCGCCGCACGCTTCACCGATCCAAAGAACTTCCCCTGGACCATGGGTTTCAACCCCTCTTACCTCGTCGAGGGCCGGATCTATGCGCAATACCTCCTGAAGAACCATCCGAACGCCAAAATCGGCGTGCTCTACCAGAACGACGATCTCGGCAAGGATTATCTCGCCGGCCTCAAGGCGGGCCTCGGCGACAAGGCGAACATGGTCGTCGCCGAGACCTCCTACGAGATCAACGAGCCGACGATCGACTCGCAGATCCTGCGGTTGAAGGATGCGGGCGCCGACGTGCTGTTTAGCGCGACCACGCCGAAGCAGGCCGCGCAGGCCATCAAGAAGGTCGCCGAGATCGGCTGGAAGGCGCTGCACATCATCGACATCAACGCCTCCTCGCTCAGCGCCGTGCTGAAGCCCGCCGGGCTCGACAATTCCAAGGGCATCATCAGCGTCGGATACGTCAAGGATGCCGCGGATCCCGAATGGAAGGACGACCCGGGCATGAAGCGCTACCTCGCCTTCATGGCCAAGTACTATCCTGAGGGCGACAAGGATTCGAACCTGAACGTCTACGGCTACATCACCGCGCAGCTCCTGGTGCAAGTGCTGAAGCAATGCGGCGACGATCTGACCCGCGAGAACGTGATGCGACAGGCGGCCAACCTCAAGAACGTCGAGCTCGACCTGACGCTCCCGGGGATCTCGGTCACGACCACGCCGACGGACTATCGCGTCAACAAGCAGTTCCAGATGGTGCAGTTCGACGGCCAGCGCTGGCAGAAGCTCGGCGACATCGTCACGGACGAAGCCAGGGAGTGAACCCGCTTCGCCGGCGCTCAACGCCTTTCGGCGTAACGGCCGCCGCCACGGATGAGATCGTCGCGTTCCGCGGCATGGCGCTGGTATTCGGAGATCGCGCGGTTGGCCATGCGGATCCGATTCGTGTGTCCCTCCTCGACCATCACGGTGATGCGCTGCGCCAGGAACACGCAGGCGTCGAATTCGTCGCTTATGGCGCCCGTTCGCGTAAGAAAGTCCCAGGCGATCTCGTAGGCCTGCTCCGCCGCGGGATTGCGGTAATCGCTGAAGATGATGTGCGTCATCACTGCCAAAGCCTGATCGCAGCGATCGTTCCTAGGCTCACGCGCAGATGGCAGGGAACCCGGCGGCGCGAAAAAACCACCGGCCGCGGGGCGCGCCGGTGGTTCGCTGTCAGCGAGGAACGCGAAGAACTACGCGGCCTGCCGCTGATGCGTGAGGTACTCCATGGTGACCATCTCGACATTGGAATCGATCCAGGCCGCCATGCGCTGCTCCTCCTTCAATGACGTCTCGAGCGGCTCCTTCGCCTCCGGCATGCCGGCCGCGCCGCACAGCGCGAGCAGCGACTTGTAGGCGGCGATCTCGAAATTCTCGAAGGCGTTGTTCGCGAAAGTGTTCTTCAGAATCTCGTCGCCGGCAACCGAATGCGCCATGGCCATCACGTTGGCCATCACCGACTGCGCCGTATCCTTCAGGCTCGACGTGCTCTCGCCACAGGCTTCCAGGCACTTTTCGAGGCGACGCAGCTGCTCATTGGTCTCCTGAAGGTGCGCCGTGATCTTCGCCTTGACCTCGGGATATTCGTCCAGCCGCTCCGACTGGCGCTCCATCAACTCTCGCGCCTGCACTTCCATCGCATGCGCATTGCGTGGTCCCACCACGAACGTATCGCGGGCTGCATTGGCCATTTTCCTGTTCTCCATTTGACTGGCATCGTTCGCGCAACCGGGAAGCACGGGCGATTGTTCCTAACACGGCCGCGCTGATTGCCGCAGGAGAGACCATGTCTTCGTCGCCTGTTCCGGCCGAAGGACCCAGCGCTAACCTGCGATAGCCAAACGGAAACGTGGTCTTCGACCGCGGGAACGCCGGCTGCGCCCCGCCGTTCACAGCAGCGCGTGGTCACAGCGCGACGTTGCGCCCTCACCCCAGCGACAATGATGATCTAATGACCGACAGTCCTTCACCCGCCAGCAATTTCCCGGTGCCGCGTCCGGGCCAGGGGCAGCCGGACAACGCCTCAGATCCCTATTTCATGCAGATCCGCGATGACCTCGCGGACAAGGGCTTCTTCACCGCCACCGCCGAGGATTTGATCACCTGGGCGCGGACGGGATCGCTGATGTGGATGACGTTTGGACTCGCCTGCTGCGCCGTCGAGATGATGCAGATGTCGATGCCGCGCTATGACGCCGAGCGGTTCGGCTTTGCGCCGCGGGCCTCACCGCGTCAATCCGACGTGATCATCGTGGCAGGCACCTTGACCAACAAGATGGCCCCGGCCTTCCGCAAGGTCTACGACCAGATGCCCGAGCCGCGTTACGTGATCTCGATGGGATCCTGCGCCAACGGCGGCGGCTATTACCATTACTCCTATTCCGTCGTGCGCGGCTGCGACCGCGTGGTGCCGGTCGACATCTACGTCCCCGGCTGCCCGCCGACCGCGGAAGCGCTGCTCTACGGCGTGATGCTGCTCCAGAAGAAAATCCGGCGGATGGGCACGATAGAACGATGACACATCAGACTGGGTCGACACGGACCGGCATGACGCAAATTCCTCTTTCCCCGGCGGCCGAGGCGGAAAACCCCGAATTCGACCTCGAGCGAAACGACAACACACGACAGATCGTGGCCGACGTTGCCTACCGGCAGCTTGCCATCGTCAACGTGATCTTTGTCGGCCGCGAAGGTGCTGGCGACGGCAACTGGGTACTGGTCGACTCCGGCATCCCCGGAGCGGCACCGGCGATTCGCTCCGCCGCCAAGGCTCGGTTCGGCGGCCACGGCCGCCCGGCCTGCATCATCATGACACACGCTCATTTCGATCACGTCGGTGTGCTCGAGACGCTGGCGAACGAGTGGGACGTCCCGGTTTATGCGCATCACGCCGAGCATCCCTATCTCGACGGCACGCAATCCTATCCGCCAGCCGATCCGAGTGTCGGTGGCGGCTTGCTCGCCCTGCTCTCTCCGCTGTTTCCGACAAGACCCGTCAACGTCGCATCCCGCCTTTATGATCTGCCCTCGGACCACAGCGTGCCCTTCATGCAAGACTGGCGGTGGATCCCGACGCCCGGCCACACGCCCGGTCATGTCTCGCTCTGGCGTGAGCGCGACCGCGTCCTGATCGCCGGCGACGCCTTCATCACCACCCGGCAGGAGTCAGTTTACGCGGCAATGACGCAAACGCCAGAGATGCACGGGCCGCCGATGTATTTCACGCCGGATTGGGCCAGCGCAAAAACCTCGGTGCGCGAACTTGCCGCGCTTGCTCCCGAGATCGTCGTGACCGGCCATGGCGCGGCGATGCAAGGACCGGCGATGCGCGTTGCGCTCGATGCTCTGGCCGAGTTGTTCGACGAGGTCGCCGTACCTTCCCATCGACGCGCATAGGAGTGGTGGTGGGGGACCGCGTCAATTTCGGCTTTGCGGTCCGCGAATTTCGAAGCGATCTGAACCGCGATTGCAGATGATTAGGAACGCAACCCCACGGCCTTCATTGCGCCAATGCGACAGAACAAAAAGGAGTTGCGCATGTACTATTTCGACAAGCGACTGCAATACCCGGTCAGGGTCGAAAAGCCCGACCCGATCTTCGCCCGCCAACTGCAGCAGGCGATCGGCGGCGTGGAAGGCGAGATCCGCGTCTGCCTGCAATATTTCTTCCAGGCCTGGGGCGCGCGCGGTCCGGCCAAATATCGCGACGTGTTGCTCAACACCGCAACCGAGGAGATCAGCCACATCGAGATGCTTTCGACCGCGGTCGCCCTGAACCTGGAAAATGCACCGGCGACGATGCAGGAGAGCAGCATGCAGGGCAATCCGATCGTCGGCGCGGTGATGTCCGGCGGCGAGCGGCCGCGACACGTGATCGAGGGCATGCTGCATCGGCACATCCTGTCGACCGGCATGGCGGCCTTCCCGGCCAACGCCGACGGCGTCCCGTTCGATTGTTCGCACATCTACGCCAGCGGCAATCTCGCCGCCGATATGTATTGTAACGTGGCCGCCGAAGCCACCGGCCGAACGCTGGCGGTGCGCCTCTTCAACTCCACGAGCGATCCGGGCATGCAGGACATGCTCAGCTACCTGATCGCGCGCGACACCATGCATCAACAGCAATGGCTCGCCGTGATCGAGGAGCTGGGCGGAGATGCCGCGCTGCCGATTCCGAACAGCTTCGACCGGAGCAAGGAAGCGACCGAGTTCAGCTACATGTTCATGGGCACCGAGCGCAGCGGAGCGCCGCTCGAGCCGGGCCGCTACAACGAAGGTCCGTCGCTCGACGGCCGCGGCGAATTCAGCTTCCGCCCCGCCTTCGAGCCGCTCGGCGACGAGCCCGTGCTCGGGCCCGCACGTCCCGACAGCGCCGCGCAGGTGGAGCAGATGCAGGAGCCGCCGGTCACCAACGCGCTGACCTGACCTGTACGAGGCAAGCCGTTATTCGACGGCGGCTTGATCAGAATGCGTTCGCGCACGCCGTCATTCCCGGCTCGCCATCTCAGGGCCCGGGAATGGCGGGGCTGCCTTCACCGCTTCATGCCCGCCACATAGGCCGCGAGCTTGTCGAGCGTCTGGTAGCCGTATTCGACGGCGCCGAAGCCGATCATGCCATCGCGCTGCTCGGTGCTCGAGGCCAGCTGCCGCATCATCAGCACGGTCTTGCCGTTGCTCTGCTCGGCAAAGGTGACGGTGAAGCGGAACATGCGGGGATCGTCATCCTGGTCGGTACCGTGATCCATCTCCATCAGCGACGGCCGCTCGATGCGGCGGAAGCGCATCCGGTTCGGATAGACCGTACCGTCGGGCCCGATCATGTTGAAGCGCCAGACGCCGCCGACGCGCACGTCGATCTCGAAGGTCTCGACCTTGAAGCCCTTCGGGCCGAACCATTGCGGCAGATGCTTCGGGTCGGACCATGCCTCGAACACCAGATCGCGCGGCGCGTCGATCACGCGCGACATCACGATCTCGCGGTCGAGCGACCATTGCGACAGAGCGGGGTTGGCAAAACCAGTCATTGTCAGGAACCTTTCCGTTCGGTTGTTCGGGACGGCCGCTTGGCGCCCGCCCTTTCCTTCTCTTTCTTGAGCTTCATCACATAGGCCTCGAACCGGTCGAGCCGCGCTTCCCAGACCGCGCGCTGCTGCTGGAACCAATCCTCGGCGCCGACCAGCGCATCCGCGCTGAGACGGCAGGTGCGCACGCGTCCCGATTTCTCGGACTGAACGAGCCCGCTCGTCTCCAGCACATGGATGTGCTTCATGAAGCTCGGCAGCGCCATGTCGAAGGGACCGGCGAGCTCGCCGACCGACGCCTCGCCCGCGCACAGCCGCATCACGATCGCCCGCCGCGTCGGATCGGCGAGCGCGGCGAAGATCTGGTCGAGGTTGGATAATTGGTTAGCCATGAAGCTAACTATAAGGGCAGGGCGACGCGGCGTCAATGATTGTTAGCTCAAAAGCTAAGTAATTATCTTCGTTGACGCGCGGCGGCCGCTCAGACCGAGCGCGTCAGCCCGCCGTCGACGCGGATGTTCTGGCCGGTGATGTAGGCGGCGCCGTCGGAGGCGAGGAACGAGATCGTCGCCGCGACCTCTTCGACCTTGCCGTAGCGCTTCATCGGCACGCTGTCGCGCCGCGCGTCCTGCTGCGGCAGGCTGTCGATCCAGCCCGGCAGCACGTTGTTCATGCGGACATTGTCGGCCGCGTAAGTGTCGGTGAAGATCTTGGTAAAGGCGGCGAGCCCTGCGCGGAACACCGCCGAGGTCGGGAACATCGCACTGGGCTCGAACGCCCAGGCGGTCGAGATGTTGATGATGGCGCCGCCCTTCTGCGCCTGCATCAGCGGCGTCACCAGCCGGGTCGGACGGATCACGTTCAAGAGATAAGTGTCGAGGCCGGTGTGCCATTGCTCGTCGGTGATCTCGGTGATGGGGGCACGCGGCCCGTGCCCCGCGCTGTTGACGAGAACGTCGATCCGTCCCCACTTCGCCATCGCAGCCTCGACGAGGCGCTTCAGGTCGTCGTTCGACTGGTTCGAGCCGGTAACGCCGAGCCCGCCGAGCTCGGCGGCCAGCGCCTCGCCCTTGCCCGAGGACGACAGGATCGCGACCCGAAACCCGTCCGCCGCCAGCCGCCGCGCAGCCCCCGCCCCCATGCCGCTGCCGCCGGCGGTGACGAGCGCAACCTTCTCTACTGCCATGATCCGATGATCCCTTTAGTTGAGGCGAGCCGCAGCCTCGGCCTATCATGAGGCCTTCTACAGCCAGACCCGTCGGCAGGTCCATGGCCGAAGGCATCCATCATGAGGCGCTTGAAATGAGTGATCTGCAGATCCGCAATTTGCGCCCCGACGAAATCGCCCTCGCCGTCGACTGGGCCGCGGCGGAGGGCTGGAATCCGGGGCTGGCGGATGCCGCCTGCTTCGCGATCCCCGATGCCCGAGGCTTCTTCGTCGGCGAGATCGACGGCGAGCCGGTCGCGACCGTCTCCTGCGTCAATTACGACGACCGCTTCGCCTTCCTTGGCTTCTACATCGTGCGCGAGCGCTTTCGCGGCGCGGGCCATGGCCTGCGCATCTGGAATGCCGCGATCGCGCATGCAGGCGCGCGCGTGATCGGTCTCGACGGCGTGGTGGCGCAGCAGGAGAATTACAAGAAGTCGGGTTTCCAGCTCGCTTACGCCAATATCCGCTATGGCGGCACCGTCGCGGGATCGGCGAAGCCGCCCGCCGATGTCGTTGCGCTCGACAAGGTCCCGTTTGCGCTGATGGAAGCCGATGACGCCCGTGTATTCCCCGCCGCGCGCAGCGCCTTCCTGCGCGCCTGGATCAACACGCGAGGTCATGTCGGCCGCGCGTTGCTGCGCGATGGCAGGCTCGCTGCATGGGGTGTGATCCGGCTCTGCCGGACGGGCTACAAGATCGGCCCGCTCGTCGCCGACGATCGCGCAGCCGCGGATCAAGTCGTGCAGGCGCTAATGGGAAGCGCGGGCGCCGGCGAGGTCTTCCTCGACGTCCCCGCCGTCAATCCCGCCGCCATCGCGCTCGCCGAGGCGCTCGGCCTCGAGCCGGTGTTCGAGACGGCGCGGATGTATACGGGGCCGATCGCGTCGCTGCGGCTCGACCGCGTCTTCGGCGTCACCAGCTTCGAGTTGGGTTAACTCAGTAGCAGCGCATGATGTTGACGGTGTGCTCGCTGCCGCCACGGCCGGGCACCGTCACCTGCTCCGTCGGGCAGCTCGGCACGTAGGGCCGATTGGACGGCACGACGTTCGGCGGATAGCGATGCGTCCAGTCCCAGGGCACATCATATGTGTAGGTGTAGCGCACATCGGCGGAGAGCGACTGGTTCACATCGGCGAAGGGCTGGCTGTAGCCGGCGCCGTCGTAGAAGTAGCTGCCGCCGCCCGGCCAATAGACCCAGGGAGCACTGCGGCGGTGGAACCGGGCGCCCGGCCCGATCGGCGGACGTGCCGCAACCGGCGGGGCAGCTGCCGTTGCGACGCCTGGGGCGGCGGCGGCCGGTCCGGCAGGACTGTCACTGGAGCTAAGCAGCAGCGCAGCTGCGCTGAGCGAGGCGAATAACGCCCCATATGATCTGGCAATCATGATACGCACCACACTCGTTTGGCTTCGCGAAAGCAGCTCCCCGAAAGGAGGCTAGGCCGGGCTGTCGCCCACCCGCAAACGTATAATTAATTATTGGTTAAGGCACGCGAATAACCGGGAACAAGAGGGTGGCAGAACGCCCGGAATTCCCATCTCATTTCAACGGCTTCGTGCGTCAGCGGCCCTGCAGCTTGCGCAGTCAGTCGAGCACACTGCTCCCGTGTTCGTGTCGCCGATCTGGAGACCGAACTCTATCCGGCCGCGACGAAGCCGGCGCAAGCCCTTGGTCCGAATCCACGGGCGCAGACCGCGCCGGATTGAATAGTTGCGACCACCACTCCCTTGCGTTGCCCGACGGGCAAAACACGCGAGCGCTAGGTCAACGCACGCGGCCCAAAATATTCCGCTTTACCGAAATTCGGAAATCGCCTATGTGTCGCGCAACCCGGCCCAAGGAAGAGGGGCGTATCGCGATCGTCACGAACGCGGGCCGGGGGGCGGTGGACGCTGATGGCGTTGGCGCGAAAGGGTTTGCAGGGCGGAGAGCCGTGAGCAAAGACCTCGCGCATACGACCGGTGTCATCGGCGTACGGCAAAATCGTGTGGTCCTGGCGCCCGGGGTCTGTGCGCCAAGTCTTGCGGTGATGTGGTTGCCCGACCGGGCGATGCGCATCAGCCATCCGCAAGGCGACGGGGGCAATAGTGCATCGCTCCCCGGGGAGAGCACGACATAAGCCGTAAAGCCACTGCGCAGGGAAGGCCGGATGTTTGGCTTCACCTGTATGCCGCTGTGCAAATTCTTCGTTGCCACCTTTCGCACAGTGGACCGTGGGTGCCCGGCCGGCACCCGGTCTTCCCTGCGCCCTCTTTCAATTGAGGGTCGGACGACAGGCAAAGCTCGGGCGAAATGAGCCGCGAGGATGCGGAAGCGTGTCCGCGAGCGAAATGCGAATTGAAGAACGGCGCTGCCCACCACACACTCCGTCATTGCGAGCGCAGCGAAGCAATCCAGAAATGTATCCGCGGAGGGATTCTGGATTGCTTCGCTGCGCTCGCAATGACGCTGTTGAGACAGTTGTTTGCCTGAAACTCAGGTCTCGTGCCCGGGACGCAGCGCGGCGTCTCTTGGACGATGCGCTGCAGAGCCGGGGCCCATGTCACAGCGAACCGCGCGGCGTCCTGGGTCCCGGCTCTGCGCCGCACCGCTTACGCGCTGCGCCGCGTCCGGGACAGGAGGAAACCGAACGACGCTGTGAGCCGCGACCGCGGCCCATTTGCCTTACATCCCGATGTCGAACACGTTCGGCAATTGGCCCGCCAGAGGCAGTGCGGTGGCGCCGAGGAAGGTCGCCACCATCGCCATCAGGCGACGGTTGTTCTGGCGCTTGCCGCGCATCTGGCCGGCGATCCACTCCAGCATCTCGCTGTTGACCTTGGAGGCATAGGACGGCGCCCAGCTCTCGATCTCGGTGTCGGCCGACAGCGCGACGCTGCGCGGCGGCACCTTCAGGCCCGAGGCGCTCGCGGCATAATGGGCGACCGCCTTGGCAAGCAGGTCGTCGAACCGGCCGCCATCGGTGCGCTCGGTCGCGGCCTCGTTGATCTCGAACAGAACTTCGGCCTCGGCGCGGCTGACCGGCTGGTCGTTGACGGCGGTGGCGGTAAGGATGCGCATGCACCAGGCGGTGTCATCGGCGTCGAGCGAGCGGGAGAAATGCACCCGTCCCTTGGTGGTCGGGCCTTCGCCCGTGATCACACCGTCGCGCACGACGGAAAGGGCATAAGCTGCAGTATCACGGCAGGACGGCACGAGGGACGACGGCTCGGTGGGCTTAGGCGCAGCGGCGGACATAGTTCACTTCCAGACTTCTTCTGATCGACCAGCATTTCCATGCCGGCGTAAAGGGGTGGTTAACGATTCGATACGGGGATCGCGACTTTTCTAGATGGTTGCCAATTGGTCGCTATCAGGACCAATCTGGTTCTAGAACGCGCCGGGCGAGCGTGATGAAAGTCATAAAAGGCATTATCGGGGCGAGCGAGACCGTGTGACCCCGGGTGGAGCTGTTTCGCCGCAGCTGCCGCTGTAACAATAAGTTGCTAGAAAATCGGCTCTTCAAAGAAGGAATTCACATTTTACTTGAGCCGGTTCAGTTGGCGTTCACTTAGGCCGGCGAAGCCCTTATAATGGATGTGACGGCCGGAGACGAATTCTCGATTAGATTCAATGAGATGAGGTAAGATCATGACACTTCCGATCGGCGCCACCGCCCCTGACTTCGAAGCCGAAACCACCGAAGGGAAGATCAAATTCCACGACTGGATCGGCAACAGCTGGGCCCTCTTGTTCTCACACCCGAAGGATTTCACGCCGGTTTGCACCACCGAACTCGGCGCCCTCGCCAAGCTGAAGCCGGAATTCGACAAGCGCGGGGTCAAGCTGATGGGCCTCTCGGTCGATCCGGTCGACCGTCATGCCAAATGGTCGGAAGACATCATGGAGACCCAAGGCGCCGCGCCGAACTACCCGATGATCGGCGACACCGATTTCAACGTCTCCAAGCTCTACGGCATGCTGCCAGCCTCGACCTCTGGCGATCCCCTCACCCGCACGCCGGCCGACAACCAAACCGTCCGCAACGTCTTCATCATCGGCCCGGACAAGAAGATCAAGCTGGTGCTGGTCTATCCGATGACGACGGGCCGGAACTTCCAGGAGATCCTGCGCGTCATCGACTCGCTCCAGCTCACCGCCAAGCATCGCGTCGCCACCCCGGCCGACTGGTCGCAGGGCGACGACGTCATCATCGCGGGCTCGGTCTCCAACGACGAGGCCAAGACGATCTATCCGCAGGGCTGGAAGGAGCCGAAGCCCTACATCCGCATCGTCCCGCAGCCCAGATGACTTTTGGCGGTCGCGGATAGCGGCCCCAAAAAGTCATCCCGGGGCGATGCGTCAGCATCGAACCCGAGATCTCGAGATCCCGGGGCTGGTCCTTCGGACCATCCCGGGATGATGACCCAGAATCACGCCGCGTGCACGCGGTCGAGGAAGCTCTCGACCTCGGCCTTCAGATGCAGGCTCTCGCCCAACAGCGCCTGGGCGGAAGCAAACATGCGGCTCGACGTTTCGCCCGTCTCGCTGGCGCCCTTGGCGGCGTGACGGACATTGACCGCGACATCGGCCGTGCCTGACACCGCGGCGCGCACGCTGGCCACGATGTTGTGCGTCGCGCTTTTCTGTTGCTCGACCGCCGCCGAGATCGAGCCTGCGATGCCGCTGATGCGCTCGATGGTCTGGCTGATCGCCTTGATGGCTGCGACCGATTCCTCGGTCGCAAGCTGCATGCTCTCGATCTGGTTCGAGATCTCGTCGGTCGCCTTCGCGGTCTGGCCGGCGAGCGTCTTGACCTCCTGAGCCACCACCGCGAAGCCGCGGCCGGCATCGCCCGCGCGTGCAGCCTCGATGGTCGCATTCAGCGCCAGCAGATTGGTCTGCTCGGCGATCGAGGTGATCAGCTTGACGACGTCGCCGATGCGCGAGCCGGCCTCCGAGAGCTGCGCGATGCGCTGGTCCGTCGCTTCGGCCTGCCGCACCGCCTCGGCGGAGATCTCGTTCGATTCCTGCACCCGGCGGGTGATCTCGGAGATGGATTGAGACAGCTCGTCGGAAGCGGACGCAGCCGAACGCACATGCTCGGAGGCGCTTTCGGATGCTCCCGCCGACTGCGCCGACAGATCTGCCGTGGAGCGCGCGGCGTCGGTGAGTTGTCGCGCGGCGCGCTCGAACTCGCCGGACGATGCCAGCACCTTGTCGAGAATGCCGCCGACGCTGCCGCGGAACCCCTCGACGAAGTTGCGCAGCTCGGCCTTGCGCTGCTCGGCTGCGGCAGCGGTTGCCGCTGCCTGCTCAGTGCGCAGGCGCGCCCGCTCCTGCGAGTTGCTCTTGAACACCGCGACCGTGCGGGCGATTTCGCCGATCTCGTCGGCACGGTCCTCGCATTCGATCGCGACGTCGCTCTGACCGTTGGCAAGCGCGGTGAGCGAATGCGTCACCGAGGTCAGCGGCCGGGTGATGCGCCGGACGACCAGCAGGGTCAGGACCAGCACCAGAAGCGCGGCAAGCCCGGCAGCGGCCGCCATGCTCTCCATCGCCTGGGACAGCATGCCCTCGAACTGCACCATGGGGATGCCGACATAGAGAATGCCGGCGACCTTGCCGGTGCCATCGGCGATCGGGAAATAGGCGGTCATGAACGTCTTGCCGAACAGCGTGGCCGGCCCCTTATAGGCCTCGCCACGGCGCAGCGGGGCCTGCCCCGGATGATCGGCGGCCAGCTGGGTCCCGACGGCGCGGTCGCCGTTTTCCTTTTTCACGTTGGTCGAGCGGCGGATGAACTGTCCGCTCGCCGCGTCGAACACGAACAGGGTCGCGTTGCCGCCGACATAGGACACCGCCCGGTCGACGATGGCGTGATCCCTGAAGTCGGGCATTTTGGGGATTTCGGCGCGGACCACCGCGCCGTCTCGGATCGTGATCTTGGCTTCGGGAACGGTCTCCGCAAAGGCCAGCCCCAGCGTGCGCAGATTGACCTCGATGTCGCGCAGGGCGCGGTCAGTGAAGGCGGATGTCAGTGACCAATAGCCGGCGCCGACCACGAGCGCCGTGTTCATTGCGATCAGCAGCACCGCGCACAGGACCGCTTTGGTGCCGAGCTTGAACCGCGGCAGGAACTTCGCCGTTAGAAGATTGGACATGGATGGAATGACCCCCGTAATTCCTGCATATTGGTGCAATTGACTTACAGCCGCATTAACGACGGGTTCCCACCGCCGCACGCCGTACGGTTTCCAATTGGTAAACGAGGCCTTCCCTGACCCCGCCCGTCATCGTCTGGTTTCGCGACGATCTCCGCCTGTCCGACCACCCCGCCCTCCACGCCGCCGCCAAGTCCGGAGCGCCGGTGCTTTGCCTCTACGTACTGGACGAGGCGGCGGGGCGAGCGCCGGGCGGCGCGGCACGCTGGTGGCTGGCGCAGTCGCTGCGGGCGCTCGGAGCCGAGATCGCCGCGCGCGGCGGCTCGCTCGTCCTGCGCAGAGGACCGGCGGCCAAGGTGATCCCTGAGGTGGTGCGACAGAGCGGTGCCCGCGCCGTCTACTGGAACGAGATCGCGCAGGCGCCTCATCAGGCGGTTGAGCGACAGCTCCAAGCGGCCCTTGCGAAGCTCGGCATGCACGCGCAAAGCTTTCCGGGCGACTTGCTGGTCCCGCCCGCGGCGATCCGCACCAAGGACGGCCGGGGCCTGCGCGTGTTCACCCCGTTCTGGCGCCGCGTACTGGCCCTCGGCGACCCGCCAAAGCCCCTGCCCGCGCCGAAGCAGCTGCGCCCTGCACCGAGCATCGCGAGCGATGGACTGGAGAGCTGGAAGCTCGAGCCGACCACGCCCGATTGGGCGGGCGGCCTGCGCGAGGCATGGAGCCCCGGTGCCGCCTCTGCCCATCTGCGCCTGCGCGACTTCCTCAAGCACACTGTTCGAATGTATGTGGGCGACCGCGACCGTCCGGACCGAGAGGGCACCTCACGGCTGTCGCCGCATCTGCGCTTCGGCGAGCTCAGCCCGCGTCAGTTCTGGCACGCCGCCCGGTTTGCCGCGGCGGAAGATCCAGCACTCGGGCAGGGTGTGGATAAATTCCTGAGCGAGCTCGGCTGGCGCGAATTCTGCCGCCACCTGCTCCACGATCATCCCCAGCTCGCCACCCAAAACCTGCAGACGAACTTCGATGGCTTCCCTTGGCAGCCCGACAAAGAAGCGCTCACCGCCTGGCAGCGCGGGCGCACCGGATATCCCATCGTCGATGCCGGCCTGCGCGAGCTCTGGCACACCGGCGTGATGCACAACCGGGTGCGGATGGTGGTGGCCTCCTTCCTGGTCAAGCACCTCCTGATCGACTGGCGCGAGGGGGAGGCCTGGTTCTGGGACACGCTGGTCGACGCGGACGCCGGCAGCAATCCTGCCAACTGGCAATGGGTCGCCGGCTGCGGCGCGGACGCTGCGCCCTATTTCCGCGTGTTCAATCCGCAGCTCCAGGGCGAGAAGTTCGATCCTGATGGAGCCTATGTTCGACGCTGGGTTCCGGAGCTGAAGGCCCTGCCCGCCAAGCTGATCCACCGGCCCTGGCAGGCAACGCCGATCGAGCTTGCGAGCGCGGGCATCACGATCGGCAAGACCTATCCGCAACCGATCGTCGATCATGCCAGGGCACGCGAACGCGCGCTCGCCGCCTACGCAAAGATCCGCAAAGGTTGAGCGTCGCTTTGACACGATTTCGAAACCCGCTATCGTCATCGCTCCATACAAACCGTGGGGGACGATATGGACGACGAGAAGCCGATCACCGAACAGGCGATGGAGACGATCACCACTGCCGTGGAAACGACCAAGGACGCGGCAGTCACCGCAGTCAAGCAGGTGAAGAAAGCCGCCAAGAAGGTCGCGAAGAAGGTAGCGCCGAAGAAGCCGGCCAAGAAGAAAGCCAAGAAGGCTGCGAAGAAGACGACGAAGAAGGCCGCAAAGAAGTCGTCCAAGAAGGCCGCGAAAAAGTCTGCGAAAAAGGCGACCAAGAAAGCCGGCAAGTCAAAGAAGGCCAAGAAGGCCAAGCGCTGATCGCACCGGAAGACGTCTCCGGGTGCGGGCGCGCCCGGAGACGGCGCGCGCCTATCCTCGCCGCTTGGCTGCGCGCCGGCCAGGATGACGCTTGCTCTCAGGATTGCGGCTGTGCACGCCGTCAGGACCGCCGATTGACGACGAAGACCGCCGCGGCGCAGAGCGCCATGCCAGCAATGGCAATCGCATCCAACTTTTCTCCGAACAGCAGATAGGCCATCAGGGCCGTGACGGCCGGAACCAAATAGAACAGGCTCGCGACCGAGGTCGCCGCGGCGTGGCGGATCAGCCAGTACAACAGCCCGATCGATCCGATCGAGAGCGCGACCGCGAGCCAGGCGAGCGCAAGCACAAACTCCCGCGTCCAGTGCACCACGCGATCCTCGAACAGGAAGGCGCCGACCGCGAAGAAGATGGTGACCGCCACGTACTGCACGAGATTGCCGGCGCGCCAGTCGATGTGATTGCAATAGCGGCGCTGATAGAGCGTGCCGAGCGTGATGCTGACCAGCGAGACCACCGAGGCGAGCCAGCCGAGCCCGGCTTCGCCGGTCATCGGACGGTTGTGCAGGATCAGCACCACCCCACCGAGGCCGAGCACGAGCCCGGCCCATTGCAGCGGCGTGACCCGTTCGCCGAGCCAGCGATTAGCGATGGTCGAGGTCAGGATCGGCTGCAGACCTGGAATCAGCGCCGACAGGCCGGCCGGAATCGAATGCGCGATCGCAATCGCGGTGCCGCCGAGATAGAAGCCGTGGACGAGGATTCCGGCGACCGCGCTGTGCGCGATGCCGGCGCTATCAGGCCATTTCGGCCGGGCGATTCCTGCGATGATTGCCATCAGCCCGACCACGATCGCCATGCGGATGGCGAGATAGGTCAAGGGATCGGCATTGTTGACGACGTATTTGGTGCCGATGAATCCGGTGCTCCAGAGCAGCACGAACAGGATCGGCGCGGCGCGGGCGGCCAGGGTTTCTTGATTATGGTTCATTGCCGCCCTCATTGCCCGACCCTCGGCCATGCGGCAATGCGAATTTCGTGGTGACGATATGCTGCGCTGCGACGGAGGATCGCGGTCCGTCTCAGCCGCTCACCATTCGTCCGGGCAGGGATTGACGATCTTCCAGAGCTCGACCCCGTTCTTGATCTTCTTCATGTCCGTGGTGAGCCCGCCATTGCGGCGAATCCAGTCCTTCACCGTGTCGGGGTAGTAGGACATGAGATCGGAGGTACCCTCAGCGCTGGTGACCTTGATGCCGAAGGTGAACGCCTTGTCGTAATAGGCCTGGTGGAAGCCGAGGCTCGCGCGCGGCGTCACGCAGATCTTGTTCATCGGCACGATGCCGAGCACGAGCGTGCAGGCCGAATTGCAGATGCCGTCGATGATGACCCGCTCGCCCTTTTCGCGCACCCGCTTGTACTTGGCCTTGTACTCCTCGACATAGCCGCCGTGGTCGCGCGTGATGTGCAGCTCGGCGCGCGCGGGCGTGGCGGCGGCGAGGCAGAGCAACAGCAGACTCGGAAGCGTGATGCGCATGGCGAGATGACGGCGAAGGCCTTCAGGAATGTACCGGACTCGAGGGGCCGGCAAATGCCCCCCGGGCCGGCGGAAGAATTCTGAACCGAATAGTCTTTGGTCATACTTGTGTGGGGAATTCGTTAAGCATCCCGAAAAGGCCAAAAATGGGCAGCTTTGGCCGCATGTCCGGCAATTCTGTCACACCCACCCGGAAATCTGCGGGATTGCCCTTGATTTCTGGCCTCCGGAGCGATGCTTGGCCGCTCGAAATTGCTATAACAGGCTGACCCATTCGAGCGGGTTCCGGAGAATCGAGATGAGCAAGTTGACTCGTGTCGCCGCGGTTGCGGCCCTGACGGCTGCGGTCCTGGCCCCCGCCCTCGCGGAGGCGAACGGCCGCCACCGGTACCACCGCTCCTACGCGAGCCCGCTGCCCTACCCGATCAGCTACCTGCACAATTACGGCCCGGGTATCACCCCCGGCACCTTCGCCTACTATGACGGCCCGGCGACCAACCACTGCTACCGCAGCGCGGCCGCTTATATTGGTCAGGACGGCCGGCGGCACCCCTGCTACTGAGGCGCCGCGGCCGCTGCGACTCATCTATTTGGCGGCGCCCGACCGCAGCAATTGCTTCTCGATCTCGTAGACCGGCAGCTTGACGAGGTCCTTGCCGACCTCCCCCTGAAGCGCCTTGCGCAGCCCGTCCGAATAGTCGGCGCGGATCATGCCGAGCGCACCTGGCGAGGCCACCATGGTCAGGGCCGTCGTCTCACCGGAGCTGACGGCGGCATCGAGCCGGCCGGCCAGGCTCCGCAGAAAGGCGCGCTCGGCCTCGTCGTGCCAATCGGTCTGCTCGACCGAGCTGCGTGCGCTGCCGGCTGCGCCATGTAACCGGCCCGGCGCGTCGGCCCCCTGAGCGGCGGTCGCGGGATTGGGCTGCTCGTGCACCTCCCTGGTGTGGAGGTTCGGAAACATCTCGTCGCCGAGGTTTTCCAGAATGAGCGCCTTGCGCCCGTCGCACACGACCAGCCAGTCACCCTTGTCCATTCTCATCTTGTCCATCGCAACTTCTCCTTCACTTGCAGACGCCGCATCCGGCATCAGAGCTGTTCTTCGAATTCCTCGAAGGACTTGCCGAATTGCGTCATCGCCTCCTCCAGATAGTCGGCGAGCATTGGCGTACCGATCAGGTATGAGGCGGTACGCTGGTTGTGCGCCTGGGCGGCCTGGGCGCGCAGTTGACGCCAATCGGAGAGATCACCGTCGCCGCGGCCAAGCCAGGTCAGCGCCACGAGATCGATCTGCTCGTCAACATTGAGAGCGCGGATGAAGCTCGCGAGCTCGGCACGGTCGGTGCTTTCGCCGCGCCCACCGCGGCCGTAGCTCATGTCGTCGTCGCCGAAGTCCAGGACGACGCCACCCCCGCCCGCTTCGCTGTCGGACCGGCGCGATTTCGAGATGACGAAGAACACCTTCTCCGGCGAGATCGACAGATCTGGAATGACTCGCATTCAGCTCACCTTGCCCGGCAGCAGGCACCACGCCGCTGCCATGACGGCGACAGTAAGAGCCAAGGCAAACTTGCGAATTGCGCAGGATCAAGCTCAAGTCACGACACGGCCTGCCCGGCCTACGGCCCGCTGCCGAGCCGTGACGTAAGGGTCAGCTCGCCTGTTCATCTGTATTACATTTCGGTTCGGCCACAATTTGATCAGAACAACCTCGATATCCTGCATCGCGTAAGCGAAGGAAGACATCATGAACCTCACGACTGGCCGATTGGCCGCGTTCCTGTTCGGCGCCCTCGTTGCATCGTCGACGGCATCCGCCATGCCCATCGCGCCTGCACCTGCGACACCGCAGGTCTCCGGCGTCGAGCAGGTCCGCATGGTCTGCGACGCCTGGGGACGGTGCTGGTGGCGGCCGAACTATTATGGCTACTACTACAGGCCGGGGCCATATTATTACGGCCCGCGGTACTATGGGCCGCCGCGCTATTACGGGCCGCGCCATTATGGGTACTACGGCTATCGCCGCTGGTGACGTTTGAAGGGGCCTTCGGGCCCCTTCGCTTTTGCGAGATCATGTCTTGCGCAGTGGATCACTGGCCCCAAGCCGTTCATGTTTGATCTAGATCAAAGATGAGATCAGCCGAAAAGGACACTTATGACGATTTAACCGATCGTGTTTCGGTGCTGTCAACATGAAGGTGCAGAGCGTTGAGAAACGGCGATGATCCAACGTACCTCATGGCATGATGTCCGCAATACTACGGCCCTGAAATTCGGTTTACTGAAACTCGATGCTTCGCCATTGATGATGCAGCGATGTTCCTTTGATTGTCTCATTTCAGCGGCCGGCCAGAATCATGTTGTTCGACGACCTCGCTCCCTCCTCTGCGCTTCAACTGATCGGCTTCTCCGATGTCGATGCGTTTCGGCCGATTGAGACGATGGAGGATGCGAGGAGCATTCCGCTCGACATCCCGAACTTCGCGGCGGCCCGAGCCATCGTCTCCCTGCCGGCGTGCCGCATCATCGTGATGAGATCGTTCGCGCGGATCCTAGATACCGCTTATCGCATGCCGAGCGGGATGGTGATCCTGTCGATGAGCGACGATCTTCAGGTCAACTTCAAAGGTGTGGATCTCGACGCCCGCTTCTTCGCTGCCCTCCACGGCAACGATGAGTGCCATTTCGTCGAGCCCCGGACCAATCATCACGCCATGATCATCTTCTCCCCCGAGCTGAGAGACCGGGGCTGGTTCGACCGCGCCGACCATTTGCGCGCCCATGTCGCGAACCGGCCCGCCCTGCTCCACACCCGACAGCTCCTGCTCGATATCCTGCGCACCGCGTCAGTGCAGCCAGGCCTGTTCGAGACGACCGAGGTTGCGGCCCATCTGCAAGAAGGCCTGCTGCTCGCGCTCGACGATTTGTTTCGAATCGATTCGACGTCGGATCGGAGCACCTCGGTCCACAGCGAGCGGGCGATCAAGCTCGTGCAGCGCATCGACGACTACGTCGCTACCTATCCGACCGCGCCGATCTATACAGCCGATCTCGCCCGCGAGTTCGACGTCTCGATCCGTACGCTCGGCGGCGCCGTCAGCAAGGTGCGGGGCATGAGCCTGCACCAGTACATTCGCCTGAAGAGGCTGTGGGCGACCCGCGCCCGCCTCCTCAAGGGCGGCGTCACCGTGGCCACCTGCGCACGTGCCCAAGGCTTCCATCATCTCGGCGAATTTGCCGCAGCCTACCGCGCGATCTTCCACGAGGCGCCCTCCGACACGCTGGCACGCGGCCGGCAAAGCGGTGTCCCGGCAGGCTGATGGACGCCGCAAGCCCTCGCGGCGGTGACCCGGCATCCTCGCCGCTTTAGAACATATATGGAACAAAGAGGACTGGCGCGCTCGGAAGGATTCGAACCTCCGACCCTCGGAATCGAAATCCGATGCTCTATCCAGCTGAGCTACGAGCGCCCTGGCCCGAGTAGCGGGCCACCGAGATCCGCCGGCCGGCACTGGCGAGGAGCCAGTACACCCGACGGCGGTCGGATTGGTTCGAATTAGCAGAGAGGCCGGCCAATAAAAAGCCCTTCCCACCTCGATCGAGGCAGCCGAAGGCGCTGTTACCAGGTCGTGTTGAAGAGGCCGAAATGCGGCTGCTGAGCGACCAGCATCATGGGGCGGCCCGGCTGATGCGCCGGTTGCGTCCTGACGATCTTACGCTTGGGCTGAGCCTGGACAGGAGACGCTTGGGCCTGGAACGTCTGGGGCTGGCCCGCGTCGGACTTCCTCGCTGCGGCGGTCCCGGCCCTCGGCTCTGGCGTGAACTGGGCGAAGGTCTCGCGCACCCGCGTCTTGGCAGACATCTCGGCCAAAGCCGGCGACAGGCTCTCCTGTACCGGTGGCTGGGGAGCCGCAACTGCGGCAGTCTGAACCGCGGGTGCGACAATCGTCGGCTGGCTCGTGTCGAGGACGACGCGCTCAGGCAGATGGCGGTCGGACCGGATTCGGATCAGCGGCTGCTCGTTGCTTGCGGTCGCGACGGCCTGCGCTACGGGCGCCGCCGGGAGAACGAAATCCGCCGCGAACAGCAGTGTGAGCAAAGCTCCACCGACAAAGATGAAATACCTTAAGATGGGCATTGGCCGCGCTCCGCCCCCCGCATCCCCGCGTGGGCTCTGCTCGCCTCAACAGGCGATCTTCCAATTGGTTCCTGGCCCAGCCGTTCGGTTCAAATGGTGATGCATAGTTTTCGGCCAAGGACTGCAGAAGGTAACTTTTCAGCTACCGGGACAAGTCGCCTTCAAGCACGGCGTGCTGCAACCGGGGAACATTTTGCCTGATCGGCATTCACGTTAACGAAGCCGATCGGGATACGCACAAAGGTCTTGCGGCTCTTCATGCTGACCGGATCCGCCAGCACGCGGCTGCGGTCGGTCAGATGACTTCCATCGCGCCGCGCGAAGGCGCAGACGATCTCGACATCCTTTACGGCATAGTCGTTGTCGTTTCGCAGCGTGAACGTCACCAGGGCTTTGGAGCCGAGGCCGCCGCGACGCCAGGTCTGTGATGAAATCCTGAGACGACCAAGTTCCGCTGTCGCCGGCACCTGAGCTTCGGACACTGGCGAGGCTACTTTGGACGCATCGCCGGAGGGAGGCGCTTCAACAGCCGCCAGCTCAGGCCTCACCGGCTCAGCACTGTTGCCGTTGGAGAGAGGTAGCAGCATCCAAATGCCGCAACCGACGATGATTGCCGCCAGCAGCCATAGAAGGCTTCGGCCAAATGAGACGCTCGCAATCGTCACCGCCCGCGCCAGTCGTTCGCCGGTGCCGGCCAAGCGCCCCAATCCGAGTCGGTCGAGCCTCGCATTCATGGTTGCACACCGATCGCGACCGCAGCACCATCGAAGATGGATTTAGTCACAGCTTACCTTAATTCGGGCGACGAACTAAGGTTCCCCCAACGTCATGCGAGTCGGCAACGGCGGTGGTGGCCACCGGCGATACTGCTAGCATGCGCCATAGCATCGAAAAGACCCGTTGGGAGATTATGAAATGCCGTTTGCCGTCGCTTGGGATCACGTCCATCTGCGCAGCCCCGATCCGGAGGCCACCGCGGCCTGGCTGCAGGACATCCTTGGTGGCGAGATCGTGCGCGCGCCGGGACGAATCGACGTGAACCTCGGCGGAGCCAGGATCTTCATCGCGCCACTCGAGGGCGACAGCGCCGTCAGCCCGCCACCTCCGCACCCGCATCAGGGCCTCGACCATTTCGGCTTGACGGTGAAGGACATCGACGCGGTCGCCGCCGAGATCAAGGCCAAGGGTGTCACGTTCACGCGCGAGCCGACGACCATTCGTCCCGGCGTACGCATCTGCTTCATCCGCGGGCCTGAAGGCATCTCGATCGAGCTGCTCGAGCGCGACAAGAAATATACCTGACGCGACGGGGCGCCCCGCCGTCCAGGCATCCGAGCCGGCGACGACGTCACGCCCGAAGGCTAAGTCATGCTACCGGGCATAAAGCAGCGGATGGTGACACCCATGTAGCCGTAGATCGGCCAGACCATGGTGCGTCCCACCCGGTTCGGCTCCGAGATCACGGCCTCCGCGGGCACGTCGACCCAGACGAGCTCCTGCTGCTGGCCATCGAGCGCATAGCCATAGCGCGAGACGCGGACGCGATAATGCCCGTCCTTGCTGTCCCAGTCGGAGTCCGAGAGCGCCGAACCGTCGGCATCGGAACAGCAAGGCCCCTTGCCGCTGCGCAGACTGTCGAACCAAGCTTTCAATTCGGGATTGGTGTTGGCGAACTGCCCGCGGTCGCGCGCGTGCCCGAGGGGGCTGCGAGCGCGATCAAAGCCAACGCGGGCGCCAGCCTCGTCAGGTTTGCCCGGCGTATCGCATCGCCAATCCGCCGTTGTTCGCTTTTGCAATTCGTGGGACGCGCACTGCACAGACGCGGCTCATTGCCGCCGGAATCGATCCAGTTGGTCACGTTCGTCTTGCTCCAGCACCCCGCGGCCAGTGCAACAATGGTTATGCATTTCGCGGGCCAACTCTGATTCGCAACGTCGGGCCTCGCCTCACCATCAGAGCGTCACGACGGTGTCATGGACAAACCGGAACAACTACGGCTCGCAGCCGCCGCGACCGGCCGGCAAACTGCCTCGTTGCGCGCAGGGATGGGCTTTGGCATAAAAGCGGGACCGGTTGCGCCATTGGGCGATGGCGGCCGGCCTACGGGACGTTATGAAAAACGGCCTCTATTCAATTCACGTCACCCTGCTCGATGGTCGAGTCGGCAAGGGCAGCGGCGTGATTCTCTTCCGCGACGGCAAGATTCTCGGCGGCGATGCCTACCTGTATTACACCGGCAGCTACACCGTGAAGGACAACAACAGCTTCAAGGGCGAGGTGTTGGTGCAACGGCACACCTCGCCTCGAGGTGATGACAATCCGCTGTTCGGCGGCCCTGCCCCGGTCGGCATCGGCGTCACCGGCACGTTCACCGACACGCGCGGACAGATGACCGGCACCGCGCTGGTCGGCAAGGCCAGCCAGATCTTCGGCGCGACGCTGCACAAGCTTGCAGACGTCGATTAGCTATTCCGCGGCCTGTTCGAGCGGCGCCACACGCGGCAGGATCATCTGGATGCGCGTACCGCCACCCGGTTCGGAATCGAGATCGAGCCGGCCACCGAGCCGGTTGGTGACGATGCTGTAGACGATGTGCAGCCCGAGGCCGGTGCCGCCTTGGTCGCGCCGCGTGGTGAAAAACGGATCGAAGGCGCGGCGACGGACGTCGAGCGACATGCCGCAGCCATTGTCGGAGAAGATGATCTCGACGTTGTCCTTGCCGGACTCGCGCACCTGAATCTCGATCGTCCCGGGCCGGCCGTCCGGGAAGGCGTGCGCCACCGAGTTCAGAAACAGATTGGTCAGCACCTGGCCGTACGGGCCGGGATAGCTGTTCATGGTCAGGTCCGGCTGACACTCGACGTTGAGCGTCAGATTGTGCTTACGCAGGCCCGGCCGCAGGCTCATCACCACCTGCTCGGTGAGGTCACCGAGATCGAAAGTACGCTGATCCGAATAATTGCGGTCGGCGGCGACCTGCTTGAACGACTGGATCAGCTCGGCGGCGCGGTTGAGATTGGAGACGAGCTGCGAGGACGCATCGCGGCTGGTGCTGAGGAAGTCGTTGAGCGTGGAGCGGCGCAGCTCGCCGCGCTCGACTTCGGCGGTGAACATGGCGGTCTTGCGCTCCAGCGCGGAGGCGACGGTGAGACTGATGCCGACGGGATTGTTGACCTCGTGGGCGACGCCGGCGACGAGGCGCCCGAGCGCGGCCAGCTTCTCGGCCTCGATCAGGGAGGCCTGGGTCTCGCGGAGATTGCGCAGCGCGGTTTCGGCGGCTTCCTTGGCCTTGCGCATCTCCTGCTCGCCCCGCTTGCGCTCGCCGATATCGAGCGCAACGGTCACGATCCGCTCGATCTCGCCCTCGGCGTCGAGCAGCGGCAACTTGTTGACCAGCCATTGCCGCATATTGCCGGAGGCGTCCTGATACTCCTCCTCGTAGAAACCGAGACCTTTTCGAAGCTTGAGCACCCGCTTGTCGCTCTCGTCCGACTTGGATGCGCCGTAGCGCGACATCAGGTCGGCCGTGGTGCGGCCGAGCGCCTCGCCGGGCTCGATGCCGAAGATGCCGGCCATGTAGCGGTTCATCAGCACGTAGCGCAGATTGCGATCCTTGACGTTGATCACCGCCGGCACGGTGTCGATGACCTGCTGGAGCAGGCGCCGGCCTTCGGCGATGGCTTCCTCCGCCCGCTTCTGGTCGGTGATGTCGCGCAGCGTGCCCTCGTAGCGGATGATGTTGCCCGCTTCGTCTCGCACGCCCGTGGCGCTGTCGGAGAGCCAGAGGATGTCGCCGCTGCGCTGGCGCACTTGATACTCGAACTCGCGCACCATGCCGTCGCGCGCCATCAGCCGCTGGTATTCGGCGCGCGCCTCGGGGTGGACGTAGATCGTGTGGGCGATGTCGCTGATGCTGTCGATCAGCTGCTGCGGGCTGTCGTAGCCCATCATGCGCGCCAGCGCGGGATTGGCGTTGAGGAGGTCACCGGCCGGGGTCGTCACGTAGATGCCGTCGATGGAGCCTTCGAACAGTTTTCGATAGCTCTCCTCGGCGAGCCGCTGCTCGGTGAGCGCGCGCACCGCCGCCTCGCGCGCGGTGTCGGCCTCCTCCAGCGCGCGGCGAAACACTTCGGCCGCCCGCGCAATGTCGCCGATCTCGTTGCCAAGGTCGGCGGACGGAATTGAGACATCTTTCCGGCCGGCGGCAAGCGCGCGAATGGATCGCGCGATCTGGGCGAGCGGACGCACCGTCCTGCGCACCACGAACCAGGCAGCGCCGATGCCGATCAGCACGCCGACCGTGCCGAGCACGATGCTCTGCCATCGCGCCTCGGTCAGCGTGCGGGCAAAATCGCGCGACAGCACGTGGCCGCGCCGGGAGCTGACCTCGCGCAGCAATTCGGTGACGCGGCCGATCAGCCGTCCTTCGGTTCCCAGCACCTCGCGATCGATGTCGGCGATCTGCCGCTCGCGGACGGCGACAGCCATGATCGCCTCGGCATAGTCGTTCACCGCCGACTTCAGCTTGGCATCGGCAATATCGATCCCCCGCATTCCCTGTGCAGCCTGCTCGGCTGCGGACGGGTTGCGCGCGAGCAGCCCGATCGCGATCCGGCCCTGTGCCTCGGACAGGCGGGACGCCAGCTCGCGGTCCGCGGTGCCTTCGACCGCTGCGTCGAATTGTTCGCGCAGCGGCGGCAGGCCGGCGAGCAGCTGGGCGCGGCGGTCGATCAGGGTGGAGATCCGCTCCAGGCCCGTGCGATAAGTCGCGAGCCGCTCGCTGACCCCGTCGATCATGTCCTGCTGCTCGGGCGCGAGCTCGATGCGGGTCTTCTTCAGGATGTCGCTGAGCGTCGAGGCCGCCTCGCCGACCTGCTGGAACTGGATGCCGGCACCGGGATCTGTGACGAAGTCGCGCGCGGCAAGACGCAGTTCGTTCATGCGGCGATCGATGTCCTCGGCGAGGTCGCCGACGCTCTGCAGCCGCTGCAGCTCAGCGAATGTCGTATCGATGTGCCGGATCGCGATCACGCTCGCAGTCGAGGTGACAATGATCACCGCCAGCACCAACAGGAAGCTACCGAAGGTGAGCTGGCCGATGGAGAGCGAGAAAGTTCGCCTTTTCTCAGGGGACGGCTTCAATTCGGCGGACATTGGTGGTTTGAGGACCGGACTGCTGGAGGTCCAATATACGACGTAATGCTGCCCGGGGGGAACATGCCTCGGGACGCGGAATATCGTTAATATCGGGACCTGCCGCCCGCTTCAGCTTTACGACAGTTTGACGCTGGCTGCCCCGCGCGCCGGGATTCATCGATACTTCGCCGCCTGTCGAAGTGTGCTAGCCGACGGGGCCGACCTCGAACACCTCGCCGTCATAGCCGGCCTCGCGGGGGATGCGGAGCTGACGGCCGGTTTCGGTTTTGGTCATCACCGGCATCACCGTAACGATCGAGAGGCCGCGGGCGTGCTCCAGCGCCGCGCTCACGCTTCCCTGCTTGGCGAGCCGGATCAGATTGCGCGTGGTCGGGAACGGCAGCTTGAAGCGGCCGCTTTCGCCGCCCTCCACCGCCTCGCGCGCTGACAGCCAGATCGAATCGGTGGACTCCCGCCCGTCGTGTGCGCCGAGCTGGTCGGGCGGCGCGGCCGCGAGGAAGAACCAGGTATCGAAGCGCTTCGGCATGCCCTCCGGCGTGATCCAGTGTGCGTAAGGCACCAGCGTGTCGAGCGCGAGCTGGAGGCCATTGTCGTCGAGGATCTTCAGGAAGCTGATCTTGTGCTCGTTGAGGGCAACGCGGTGCGCGTCAGCGATCTCGCCGGCGCGGTTGGCATCGACCGCCAGGCCAGTCTGCCTCGATCGCGCCAGCAGGATGCCGCTCTCCTCGAAGGTCTCGCGGATCGCGGCGATCCGGAAGCCGCGGTCCGCTTCGCTGAGGCTTTCGCCGCCCGAATAGAGGTCGGCGCGGGCGACGATCTCGTTGTCGCCGGCATCGACGCTGCCACCGGGAAACACCAGCGCGCCCGAGTTGAACTCGATCTGATGATGGCGGACCATCATGAAGACTTCGATTTCCTTAGTGCCGTCGCGCAGCAGGAGGATCGTCGAGGCCGGGCGTGATGCTGATGTCTCGGCCATGCAACTAGCCTGCGGCGCTGGATTGCGGGCCGAGATTGGCGCGCTTGTCGAAACGGGCGACCCGCGACAAGAGATAGTCGACCTCGGCCTTCGCCGTCGCCGTCATCGTCGCACCGGGCTTGCGCTGCGCGCTGGAAGCGATGATACCACGCTTCTGCAGCACGTATTTGCGCACGGTGAGGCCGACGCCGGGCTGTTGCTCGTAGCGGATCAGCGGCAGATGCGCGTCGAAGATGTCATGTGCCGCGTCGCGCTTGCCGGCCTTGGAGAGGTTCACGACGTCGATCAGGAGCTCCGGGAAGGCATAGCCGGTCATGGCGCCGTCGGCGCCGCGCTCCATCTCGAAGTCCAGGAAGGTGCCGCCATTGCCGCAGAGGATCGAGAGCGGACGGAGCGAGCCGTCCTTCTGGAAGCCGCGTAGTGTCGAGATCTTCTCCAGGCCCGGCCAGTCCTCGTGCTTGAGCATCACGCAGTTCGGATTGTCCATGACGATCTTGCGGATCACGGCGGGGGTGAACACCACCTGCAAGGTCAGCGGATAGTCCTGCAGCACCCAGGGCACATCAGGGCCGATGGCTTCCGCCGCCTGCTTGAAATAGCCGATGATCTGGTCGTCGGTGCGAAGCGAGGGCGGCGGCGCGATCATGACGCCGGCCGCGCCCGCATCCATCGAAGCCTTGGCCAGCGAACGCATGGTGGCAAAGCCCGGCGCGGAGACGCCGACGATCACCTGCATCTTCTTGGCGCGCTTGACGTAGCGCACCGCGACCTGCTCGGCCTCGACGGCATCAAGCTTGGGGGCTTCACCAAGAATGCCCAGCACCGTGACGCCGTCGCAGCCGACCTCCTCGTAGAAATCGGTCAGGCGGTCGATCGAGCGCTCGTCGATCCGGCCGTCGTCGTGGAACGGCGTCGGCGCGATTGCGAAGGTGCCCTTGGCGTCGGCGGTGAGTTTCATCGGTCCTCGTCTTTCTCTAATCTGTCATTCCGGGGCGCGACGCAGTCGCGAGCCCGGAATCCATAACCACGATCCGGAGTATGGATCCCGGGCTCACGCTTCGCGTGCCCCGAGATGACGGCCTTCTAAAACCGCCGTGCCCCCATCTTGATCTGCTCCTCGGAGAAGAAGATCTCCTTGGCATGATCGACAATGTCCTGGGCGTTCCAGCCCGAGTGCGGCGGCTTCCAGCCTTCCATTTCCATCATCCGCATCTCGCGCACGCCGCGGGGCCCGGACACGCCCAGCACCTTGCCGGTCTGGTCGCCCGACAAATCGCTGACCATGTATAGCACGGCCGGCGCGATGCCGTCCGGCCCGAGCGCGGCGCCGGGGTTCTCCTTATAGCGGGGCAGGTCTGCGGTCATGCGGGTCAGGGCGCCCGGGGCCAACGTCCAGATCCGGATGTTGTACTTGCGGCCCTCGATCGCGAGCACGTTGGACAGGCCCCAGATGCCGCCCTTGGCCGCGCCGTAATTGGTCTGGCCGAAATTGCCGATCAGCCCTGATGTCGAGGAGGTGTTGACGATGACGCCGCCGCCGTTTTCCCGCATCCAGCGAAACACCGGCATGGTGCAACAAAAGGTGCCCTTCAGATGGACCTTGATGACCTTGTCCCAGTCGGCCTCGCTGGCCTTGTGAAAGGTCTGGTCGCGCAAAATGCCGGCATTGTTGACCAGGATGTCGGCGCGGCCAAAGTGCTTGATGGCGTCGTCGAACACCGATTGGCCGCCCTCCATGGTGGAGATGTCGGCGCCGTTGGCGACCGCCTTGCCGCCCTCGGCCTTGATCGCATCCACCACCTGCTGCGCCATGGACACGTCGGCGCCGGAGCCGTCGCGGGGACCGCCGAGGTCGTTGACGACGACCGAGGCCCCTTCCCGCGCAAACAGTTTTGCGTAGGCCTCACCGAGCCCGCCGCCCGCGCCGGTGATCAGCGCGACCTTGCCGTCGAGTAGTCCCATGGTGGCGTCTCCCTGTTTTGTTTTCTTTCTAACCTCTCCCCGCCTGCGGGGAGAGGTCGGATCGCTCTTGCGATCCGGGTGAGGGGGTACAGGTCTCAACACCGTCCCGACTCGTGGTGAGAGCCCCTCACCCCGCCCTCTCCCCGCAAGCGGGGCGAGGGAGTGAGACGCCGGTGCCCGCCTAACCCAGCACCGTCTTGCCGTTCTTGATCACCGTCACCCCGCGCGACTTCACCTTGGCTTCGAACGAAATGACGTTGCCGTCCTTCCAGAGGTCCATGGTCACGGTCTCGCCGGGATAGACCGGCGAGGAGAACCGCGCGACGTGCTGACGGAAGGCGCTCGCATCGTAGTCGGCATAGGTCTGGAGAACGCCGCGGCAGGTGATGCCGTAGGTGCACATGCCGTGCAGGATCGGACGCGGGAAGCCGGCTTTCTTGGCGAACTCGGGATCGGAGTGCAGCGGGTTGCGGTCGCCGCAGAGGCGATAGACCAGCGCCTGGTCGGGGCGCGTGGTGATGTCGATGGTCTTGTCCGGCTCGCGCGATGGGATCTTGTGCGGATCGGGCTGGGTCAGGTTCGGCCCGCCGAAGCCGCCATCGCCGCGGGCAAAGCGCGAGGCGACCAGCGTTGCCAGCTTCTCGCCCTTCTCGTTCTTCAGCACGGTCTGGTGAACGATGACCACGCCCTTGTCCTTGCCCTTGTCGTAGACTTCGAGCACCGAGGAGTCGGCGGTGATGTTGGCGGCGACCGGCAGCGGCTGGTGGAAGGTGATGTCCCGTTCGCCGTCGACCACCATGACGCGGTTGAGATTCATCTCGCCCGGGCCCGAGCCCCAGGCCGCGACTGAAGCAAAGGTCGGCACCACCTTCAGCGGCCGCGGCGTGAACGTGCCCTCGTTGACGAAGGCGAGCTCGTTCTCGTCCATGGGATCGGCGCCGAGGCCGATGCCGTAGGCGTAGAGCATCACCTCGCGATCGGTGTAGGCGTATTTCTGGCCGAGATTTTTCAGGCCTTTGAGCTCTTCGTATCTGGCGGACATTCTTCTGGTTTCTCCCGGGATTTCACCGGCGCTTACTGATGCGCCCTCTCCCCTTGCGGGAGAGGGCTCCGAGGTGCCGGCCACATACGCGTTTGGGTGAGGGGTTGCTTCCACGTTGAAGATTCTCTCCGTGGAGAGAACCCCTCATCCGGCGCTTCGCGCCACCTTCCCCCGCAAGGGGGGAAGGAAGAAAGCAATCAAGCCACCGTGAAGAACGGCAGCGGGGCGCCGTCGGTCGGCTTGAACACCACCTTCACCTTCTGGCCGATCTTGAGCTTCTCGAGATCGCAGTCGACGAAGTTGGTCTGCACCGACGGCCCCTCCTTCAGCGTGACGTAGCCGATGGCGTAAGGGCCGGTCGGCGATTTCCGCATCAAGCTGTAGGTGTAGATCGTGCCCTCGCCCGAGGCCTGCTCCCACACCGTCTTGTCGGAGTAGCAGAACGGGCAGATCGAGCGCGGGAAGTAATGCGCTTCGCCGCAGGCGGTGCAGCGCTTGATCATGAACTTGCCCTCTTTCGCGGCGTCCCAGAACGCTGATGTCTCGGGATTCGTCACCGGGGCCGGATACTTTTTCACTTCGCTCATCACACGCGCTCCAGAATGGCGGTCGAGGCGGCGTGGCGGACGCCGAGCAGGCCGCCGGTGCCGTGGGCGATGGCGAGATCGCAGTTCTTGACCTGCACCTTCGGATGCGCCTCGCCGCGCAGCTGCCTGACGGCCTCGAGGATCTTGGTCATGCCGCCGCGGTTGACGGGGTGGTTGCTGCAGAGGCCGCCACCATCGGTGTTGAACGGCAGCTTGCCGACGCCCGAGATCAGGTTGCCGTCGGCGACGAACTTGCCGCCCTCGCCCTTCTTGCAGAAACCGAGGTCTTCGAGCTGCATCAGCACGGTGATGGTGAAGCTGTCATAGATCGAGGCGTATTTGATGTCCTTCGGCGTGATGCCGGCTTCCTCGAACGCACGCGGGCCGGACCAGACGCCGGCGGAGTACGTGAGATCGAGATCCTTGCCGCCCCGCGGGCCCTTCATAGCCTCGCCATGGCCGATCAGGCGCACCAGCGGCTTCTTCAGGCTCTTGGCGATCTCGGGCGTCGTCACGATCAGCGCGCCGCCGCCGTCGGAGACGACGCAGCAATCCATGCGATGCAGGGGATCGGAGATCATCGGCGAGTTCAGGACGTCCTCGACGGTGACGACGTCCTTGAGCATAGCATGCGGATTGTATTGCGCGTGATGCGAGGCCGCGACCTTGATCCAGGCGAGTTGCTCGCTGGTGGTACCGTAGTCGTGCATATGGCGCATGGCACACATGCCATAGGCATTGTGCGTTGTCGCCCCGTAAGCGGTTTCGAAATCGACCTCGGCGCCGGCTGCGCGCGGCGGCATCGCGCCGGTGCGCGGCTTGCCGGCGAGCGTAACGAGCGCGATCGAGCATTTGCCCGCGGCGATCGCCTCGGCGGCATGGCCGAGATGGATGATGTAGGAGCAGCCACCGGTCTCGGTGGAATCAATGTGGCGAAGCTTCTTGGTGTTCAGGCCGAGATAATCGACCATCGGCCAGGCGCCGCCGGGCGCGTCGCCCGCGCAGAAATAGCCGTCGATATCATCCTTGCTGATCCCGGCATCCTCGATCGCGCCCTTGGCGACCTCGGCGTGGAGCTGGGCGGTGGATTTGTCCGGCGCATGCCGGGTCGGGTGTTCGTAGATCCCGGCAATGTAGGCCTTGCCCTTGATGGTCAAACTTCGATCTCCGCTCGCGTCTTGTCTTGGTGCTTTTTTCTGAACCGCACCGGGCTGATTGGCAAGCGCGGAAATATTCCGCCCCGCGAGAGGGTGACGGGTCGGCGCAAGTGGAGCACATCCGAAATCCGGGCCTCGGATAGTAAGCGAACCTGCCCGCCGCGTCGTCATTGCGAGGAGCCCTTGCGATGAAGCAATCCAGAGCCCCTCCATTGAGGAATTCTGGATTGCTTCGCTACGCTCGCAATGACGGAGTTTGTTGCCACTGATGGCGCTGCTTCAACTCAAGACTCGCTCGCAGACACACGCCCGCATCCTCGCGGCACATCTCGCCCGAGTTTTGCTCCCGTCTTGCTCCCTCCGAAGACAGAGGGCGCAGGGAAGACCGGGTGCCGGCTGGGCACCCACGGTCCGCTGTGCGCGAATTGCGCGAAAAACAGATGCACAGCGGCATACAGGTGCGGCCAAACATCCGGCCTTCCCTGCGCAGTGGCTTTACGGGCTTATGTCGCGCTCTCCCCGGGGAGCGATGCACTATTGCCCCCGTCGCCTTGCGAGAGAGACCCGCAAGACTTGACGCACAGACCCCGGGCGTCAGGACCACACGATTTTGCCGTACGCGAGACCGCGCCCGTCGTGCGCGCGAAAGACTCGCGCGACGCAGCCCGCGTCCACCGCCGCTCACCCCGCGTTTCGTGACGATCGCGATACGCCCCTCTGAGAGGGATGAGGTGGCGGAGAGATACGACAATTCCGAATTTCGGTAAAGCGGAACTTTTTTACGCGCCCGGCTTGACCCATGGCGCGGGTGTTTTGCCCGACGCGTAGTGCTAGGGGTGGTGTCGTAGGGTAGGTTAGCGGAAGGCGTAACCCACCGCTTCGCTCTCAGCGGCGGCAGAAGCGGTGGGTTACGCCCCGCGAACGCGCTTCGCGCATTCACAAGGCTAACCCACCCTACGGGACCGCCTACTCCGCCGCGATCTGCCGGGGCGCCGGCGGCGGGTTGGTCAAATCCGCGGCGAGCTGGGCGTAGCGGGCCTTGGCGTCGTGTACGGCTTTCTCCTTCACGGGGCCGTAGCCGCGAATGCGGTCGGGCAGCGAGAGCAATTCGACCGCGGTGTCGATCGTGAGCGGCGACAACAGGCCGAGCACGGTGGCGACGTCCTTCTCGTAGCCGGCGATCAGGTCGCGCTCGAGCTTGCGGTCGGCGCTGCGGCCGAAGATGTCGAACGGCGTGCCGCGCAGGAACTTGAACTTGGCCAGCACGCGGAAGACCTTCAGCATCCACGGGCCGAAGGCGCGCTTCTTGGGGCGCCCCAGCGCATCGACACCGCTGCTGAGGATCGGCGGCGCGAGATTGAAATTGAACTTGAAGTCGCCCTCGAACTGGTCGCGGAGCTGCTGCTCGAAGGCGCCGTCGGTGTAGAGGCGCGCGACTTCGTATTCGTCCTTGTAGGCCAGGAGCTTTGCATAGTTCACGGCGACCGCGCGCGGCAGTGCATCGCCATAACCGCCCTTCGCGGCGGCATCGCGGACCTGGTCGACCAGCTTGCGATAGCGCTTGGCGAGACGAGCGTTCTGATAGGCGGTCAGATGCTTGGCGCGGTGCTCGACGACCTCATCCAGCGTCATGGCCTCCAGCGCCTTCGGCGCAACCACTTCGTCCCCGCCCTTCAGCATGTCGGCAAGGCGCTTGGGGTCGGCGACTGCGAGGCGGCCGAGGCTGAAGGCTTCCTTGTTCATCTTGATCGAGACGCCATTGACCTCGATCGCCTGCTCGATCGCTTCCGCGGAGAGCGGCAACAAACCCTTCTGATAGGCATAGCCCATCATCATCATGTTGGTGGCGATGGCATCGCCGAGCAGCTGCTCGGCAGGCTTGGTGAAGTCGAAGAACACCGAATCCTTGTGCAGCGCCGTTTCCAGGAGCCCGTTCAGCTTGCGGGTCTGGAAATTGAAATCGCGGTTGAGGATGAAATCGGCCGTGGGAATGACGTGGCTGTTGATGATGCCGTGGGTGCGGCTGGTGTCACAAAGGGTGATCGTGTCCTTGGCGACTGCGACGACTTCGTCGGCGGCGAGCACGAGATCGGCCGTGCCGGTGACGATGCGCGAGCAGGTCACCTCGGCCGGATGATCTGATAGCCGCACGTGGCTGAGCACCGCCCCGCCCTTTTGCGCGAGGCCCGACATATCCAGGATCATCGAGGCCTTGCCCTCGATGTGGGCGGCCATGCCGAGCAGCGCGCCGATGGTGAGCACGCCGGTGCCGCCGACGCCGCCGACGGCGATGTTATAGGGCTTGTCGAGCGTCGGACGCGAGGCCGGCTCGGGCAGCGCGCCGATCTCAGCGAGCTCGGCTGGCGCGCGGTGGCGCGGCGCGCCGCCGTCGATAGTGACGAAGGACGGACAGAATCCTTTCAGGCAGGAATAGTCCTTGTTGCAGGATGACTGGTTGATAGCGCGCTTGCGGCCGAACTCGGTCTCCAGCGGCTCGACCGAGATGCAGTTCGACTGCACCGAGCAATCGCCGCAGCCTTCGCAGACGGCCGGATTGATCATGACGCGGCGCGCCGGGTCCTCCATCAGGCCGCGCTTGCGGCGACGGCGCTTCTCGGCGGCGCAGGTCTGCACGAACACGATCGCCGAGGTGCCCTTGAACTCGCGGCACATCTTCATGACGTTGTCGAGCTCGTCGCGGTGATACTTCTTCACGCCGGGCGCGATGGTATCGGCGGGGTAAGCGTCGGGGTTTTCCGAGACCAGATAGAGCTCGCGGATGCCTTCGGCGTACAGCTGCTGGGTGATCTGCTGCGGCGAGAGATCGCCGTCATGACGCTGGCCGCCGGTCATGGCTACCGCATCGTTGTAGAGGATCTTGTAGGTGATGTTGGCCTTGGAGGCAATCGCCTGGCGGATGGCGAGAATGCCGGAGTGGAAATAGGTGCCGTCGCCGAGATTGGCGAAGATGTGGTTCTCGTTGGTGAAGGGCGCGATGCCGACCCAGGGCACGCCCTCGCCGCCCATATGCGTGAACGTCTCGGTCGAGCGGTCCATCCACAGCGCCATGAAGTGGCAGCCGATGCCGGCCAGCGCGCGGCTGCCTTCGGGGACTTTCGTCGACGTGTTGTGGGGGCAGCCGGAGCAGAAATACGGGGTTCGGGAGACAGGGGCGACCGCCTGCATCTGGGTCGCCTGGCGGCCGTTGAACCAGTCGGCCTTGGCGCGGAGCATCTCCGCGATTTCGGGGTTGAGATCAAGTCGAAGCAGGCGTTCGGTCAGCGAGGTCGCGAGCGAGGCGACGCTGAGCTCGGCGGCGAAGGTCAGGAAGCGCTTGTCGTGCTCGTCCATCTTGCCGACGATGCGCGGGCGCACATCGTCGCGCCAGTTGAACAACACCTGCTTGACCTGGTTCTCGACGATCTCGCGCCGCTCCTCGACGATGAAGATCTCCTCCAGGCCGACGGCGAATTCATGCACGCCTTCCGGCTCGAGCGGCCAGGGCATGCCGATCTTGTAGAGACGAAGGCCGATTTTGGCGGCGACCTCCTCGGTGATGCCGAGCTCGCGCAGCGCCTGACGAACGTCCTCGTAGCTCTTGCCAGAGGCCATGATGCCGAAACGGGCGTTCGGCGAATCCATGGTGACGCGGTTGACCTTGTTAGCGCGGGCAAAGGCGATGGCGGCAAAGCCCTTGTAGTCCTGCAGGCGCCGGTCCTGCTCGAAGCGGTCGTCGGGCCAGCGCAGGTTGAGGCCGCCGGGTGGCAGCTCGAAATCGGTGGGAATGATGAACGGCTTCATCTCGTCGGTGAGGTCGATCTCGGCGGTGGTCTCCACCGTCTCCGTGATCACCTTCATGCCGACCCAGCAGCCGGAATAGCGCGACATCGCGATGCCGAGCAGGCCCATCTCGATCATCTCGTGGATGCTCGAGGGATAGAGATACGGCATCAGTGCCGACATGAAAGCATGGTCGGACTGATGCGGGACGGTGGAGGATTTTGCGCCGTGGTCGTCGCCGGCAAGGCACAGCACGCCGCCGTTCTTGGCCGAGCCCGCGGCATTGCCGTGACGGAACACGTCGCCGCAGCGGTCGACGCCCGGGCCCTTGCCGTACCAGATGCCGACCACGCCGTCGTATTTGGCGCCGGGCGAGAGGTTGAGCTGCTGCGAGCCCCACACCGCGGTCGCGGCGAGGTCCTCGTTCACGCCGGGCTGGAACTTGATGTTGTACTGCTCGAGATGCTTGCGGGCGGCGAACAGCTGCTGGTCGTAGCCACCGAGCGGCGAGCCGCGATAACCGGAGATGAAGCCCGCGGTGTTGAGGCCGTTGGCGCGGTCGCGCCGGATCTGGGCCATCGGCAAGCGGACCAGGGCCTGGATGCCCGTGGTGAAGACGTGTCCGGTCTGCTGGGTGTACTTTTGATCGAGACTGATCGGACCCTGGTTGATGCCCATGCTGTCCTCGCTTCGCGCCCTGTTCAGGTCTTGCTGACTTAAGTCGTTGCCTGCCCGTTGTTTTTAGCTAGGGCGCGCCGACCACCTCCGCCACTCTATGTCGGATATTTCATGATCCGCATCACAATTCTGGACCAAAGGAGGCCTCGGGTAAAAATCGCAATTTCGTGGCCTGAAACACGTTGGCGATTTTCAGTTTGTGTCACCATACCCCCATCGTTGCGAAATGAATCGACGCTTCCCTTCACGCAGGTAGGGTCGATGGGTCGCAGGAGAGGCGGTCGATGCGGACGATTCTGACGGGCCTGGCGCTTGTGGGCCTGGCGTTGTGCAGTGCGGTTGCAAGTACGGTCACAAGCGCGGCCGGCGCCGCCGGACCATCGCCCGAGCTGATCGCCTATGGCAAGGCGCTGGCCGAGGCCGGCGACTGCGCGGGCTGCCACACCGCCGATCCGGCCAAACCGTTCGCGGGCGGCAAGCGCATCGACACGCCCTTTGGCGCGATCTATGCGCCGAACCTGACGCCGGACCGTGACACTGGCATTGGCGGCTGGACGGATGCCGATTTCACCCGCGCCTTGCGCACCGGCGTCGCGCCCGACGGCTCGAACTATTACCCGGCGTTCCCCTACCCCTACTTCACGAAGATGACGAAGGACGACACGCTGGCGATCCGCGCCTATCTCGCCACGCTGGCGCCCGTCACCAGCCGCAACAAGCCGCCGGAGCTGCGCTGGCCATTCGGCTATCGCGGCCTGATGCGGCTTTGGAACACGATCTATTTCAAGCCCGGCCTGTTCGAGCCGGACCAGACCAAGAGCGCGGCCTGGAACAGAGGCGGCTACCTGGTCACCGGGCTCGGCCATTGCGGCGCCTGCCACACGCCCAAGAATTATTTCGGCGCCGACTGGGATGCGCAGGCGCTGTCCGGCAACGCGGTCGGCGGCTGGTTCGCACCGCGGCTCGATGGCGCCGCCCGCACCGGGCTGAAATCCTGGAGCGAGGCCGATATCACGGAGTACCTGCAAAGCGGGCGCAACGCCAAAAGCCACGCCGGCGGGCCGATGGCGGAGGTCGTCGTCAACTCGACCTCGAAGATGAGCGATGCCGACGTGCGCGCGATCGCGACCTATCTGAAGAGCCTGCCGCCGGCCCGGCGCGAGACCATTGTGACGCCGCCGGACGCTGCCGAGATGAAGGCCGGCCAGGCGGTCTACGCAAAGCTCTGCATCGCCTGCCACGAGGCCGACGGCACAGGCAGCCCGCGCATCTACCCGCCGCTGCCGGGCAATGCGCTGCTGCAATCGATCAATCCGTCCTCGACCTTGCGCATCATCCTCGACGGTGCTCACACCGTGACGACGCCGCGCGCGCCGAACACCGGCGAGATGCCAGCCTACGCCGAGCAGCTGTCCGACGCCGAGATCGCCGCGGTGACGAACTACATCCGCAATTCCTGGGGCAATGCAGGCCCGCTGGTGACACCGGCACAGGTGGCGAAGGCGAGGAAGGAGCCGTAGCTCACCGCTGCCTCCTTTTCGTCATTGCGAGCGCAGCGAAGCAATCCAGAGTCCGTCCGAGGAAAGATTCTGGATTGCTTCGCTGCGCTCGCAATGACGACGTGGATAGAGCGCGGGACGCAACTAGTTCTCCTCATCCCCCGTAAAGACAAACTTCGGCATCTCCCATTTGTAGCGCACCGCAAGCAGGCGGAAGCTGATGCCGAGGACAAATGTCAAAATGGTCCAGAGCTCCGCGTTGAGCTTGAGACCGAACGCGGTCGCATAGAACAGTCCCGTCACCACCGAGACGCTGGCATAGAGCTCGGAGCGAAACAGCAGCGGCACGTCGTTACAGAGCACGTCGCGCAGCACGCCGCCGGCGCAGCCCGTCACCATGCCCGAGACGATGACGATCGGCAGCGAGGCATCCATCTGCCAGGCAACGTCGCAGCCGGCCATGGTGAAGACGACGAGACCGATGGCATCGAGCACGATGAAGGCGACCTTCAGCCGGTGCACGAGGCGCGCAAACAGGATGGTGAGGAAGGCGGCGCCGCCGGCGAGCGCGAGATAGATCGGGTTCTGCACCCAGGCCAGCGGATAATGTCCAAGGAAGAGATCGCGCAACGTGCCGCCGCCTAGCGCGGTGATGCAGCCGAGGAAGCAGACGCCCAGCCAATCCATGCTGCGGCGTCCGGCAGCGAGCGCAGCCGTCATGCCCTGCGCGGCCACCGCGGCCAGGGACAAGAAATGCAGCACGCTATCGGTAGGCGGCAGGCTCCACATCGCGTGTTCCCTCTCCGTGGCCCTCGAACTCAGGCGCGGGTTCCCATGGAACAGGTTCCCGATTCCCCACACCGAGGCAACATGCGACGAAAGCATCAAGGCGGCGGAACAGAATCTCGCACCTGAGGGTTGTCCCGGGGTCATAACCGAGGAGACCAAATCGATGGCAGACGACCGTTTTCCCAACGATCCGTACCGCCCGAACCTCGCCGACGATGAGTACTCTCGCGCGGCGCGCCGGGATGCCGACCTGCAGGCCGATCCCGAGCTCGGGGAAGGCCCCGCCTCCAGCGGCAAGATCGCGTTGTTTGCGGTCGCTGTCGCCCTGGTGCTGGGCGCAGTGTTCTACGGCTTTAACAACTCCAGCACCACCAACGAGGCCAGCAACACACCGGCCTCGCAGACTGCGCAGACGCAGCCGACCAATCCGGCCGCACCTCCCGGCATGCGTGACGTGACGCCGCGCAGCAACACCGAGCCGGGCGTGACCACGGGTGCAGCGCCGAACAGGCCGGCCCCGAATACGCCAGCTCCGTCCGACGGCGCGAAGTAACATTTCGTAATGATGCGCGAGAGCGGCGGGATGCAACATCCCGCCGCTCTTCGTTTGGCTAAAGCGCGATGGGATTAGGATGAATCGTCATCGCGCTTTAGGTTATTGTTTGAGCATGATCTTCTCGGAAAACCGCCACGCACTTTTCCGGATCATGCTCTAGCCGAACATCTTGTTGAGCTCGCCGCCGGGATAGCCGCCGCCGAGCTCGGTGAAGGTCCCCTTCTCCGCCATCTCCTTGGCCGCGCGCATGAAGCCGCCCCAGGCGGCGCGGGCGAGCGAGCCGCCGACGCTGATGCGGCGCACGCCGAGATCCTGGGCTTCCTGCAGCGACAGGCCGGAGCCGCCGATCAGAAGATTGAACGGCTTCGGTGCGACCGCCTTGACCACCGCGGCGATGTCCTCGCGGCTCTTCAGACCCGGCGCATAGAGGCAGTCGGCGCCGGCATCGGCATAGGCGGTGAGCCGGTCGATGACGAGCTTGAGATCGGTCACGCCCCACAGATAGGCCTCGCAGCGGCCGACCAGCAGCGTGCCGCTGTCGCCGATCGCCTTGCGCGAGGCCTTGATGCGCTCGACGGCCAGCGCGCGATCGTAGAGCGGCTTGTCCTTGTCGCCGGTGGAATCCTCGATCGAGAGGCCCGCAACGCCGGTGCGCACACCGCGCTCGACATTGTCCGCGACCTTGTCGGGCTCGACCGCAAAGCCACCCTCGAAATCGGCGTTCACGGGGATGTCGACAGCCGAGCTCAATGCTGCCAGATGCTGACAGACGTCCTCGACGGTGACGTGATTGTCGGCCTTGCCAATGGTCCAGGCAAAGCCCGCGCTCGATGACGCGATCGCCTTGAAACCGAGATGCTGCAAGGCTTTCGCGCTGCCGACATCAACCGGATTGGGCAGGATGAAGCAGCCGCTCTCGTGCATCTTCCTGAACGTCGCGCGCTTGTCAGCGGTCGTCACGTGCATGTTTCTCTCCCTTGTTAGCCGCGCAGAGATAAGGCTGCGTTTTCGAGTCCGCTAGTGCGCGTCATGCACGGCGCGGCTGTCCTTCGGCGCCTCGTCGCGGTCGTTCATGCCGTAGTCGCGGATGACGCTGGCGATGCGTAAGTGATAATCGGCGAAGATCTGCGCCCTGCCCCTGGCCTGGGTGCGGCGGTGCTCCATCGTGTTGCGCCAGGCCTGGACGGCCGCTTCATCCCGCCAGAACGACACCGACAGGATCTTGCCCTTCTCCGTCAGGCTCTCGAAGCGCTCGACCGAGATGAAGCCGTCAATGGTCTGCAGCAGCGGCTTCAGATCGGCTGCAAGGTCGAAATAGGTCTGGCGGTGTTCCGGCTTGGGCCAGACCTCGAAGATCACGGCGATCATGGGCGTCTCCTGCTGTTGGTGGGCCTACAATACCACCTTGCGCAGGAAGGTGCGTTCTTCGGCGAGGATGAATTTCTCCGCCTCGGCAAAGTTGAAGTTTGCCATACCGTCGAGATCGGCGCGCAGCCGTTTGCGATAGGCTTCATAGGCGGCCAGGCTCTCGAACGAGATCAGGGCGGACGCAATGTTGTTGGTACCCTCATGCGGCATGAAGTAGCCAATCAACTCGCCGCCACATCTCGGGATGATGGTGAGCCAGCGCTTCGAATATTCCTCGAACTGCGCGCGCTTGAAGGGATCGAGCTGATAGCGGATGAAGACGGTGACGGACATGATGGGCTCCTTTGTTTTCGCCGTCATTGCGAGCGTAGCGAAGCAATCCAGGAGTCCCTCCGCGGACGCAGTCTGGATTGCTTCGCTTCGCTCGCAATGACGTGTTCGTGACAACACGCTACGCCCTTGCCCGACACCAACGCTTCGGTTACCATCGAAGCATGAAATCAGGACCCGACATCGCCATGGTCGCCTCGCTGGTCGGTGATCCCGCCCGCGCCAACATGCTCACGGCGCTGATGAACGGCCGTGCGCTCACGGCGAGCGAGCTGGCTCAGGAGGCCGGCATCACGCCGCAGACCGCAAGCTCGCATCTGTCGAAGCTCGAGGCCGGCGGCCTGATCGAGCCGGAGAAACAGGGCCGCCACCGCTATTACCGCCTCACCGACGACGACGTCGCCGGCGTGCTCGAGGGGCTCGCCGGCCTTGCCGCGCGGACCGGCCATATGCGCGTGCGCACCGGGCCGAAGGACCCTGCGCTGCGGCGCGCGCGGATTTGCTACGACCATCTCGCCGGCGATCTCGGCGTGCAGATGCTGGACTCTTTGCGCGAGCGACATCTGGTCAGGCAGAGGAAGCAGGAGATCGAGCTGACCGCCGAAGGCGAGCGCTTTCTTGTGAAGCACCTGCAGATCTCGCCCGACATGCTCAGCCATCCGCGCCGCCCGGTCTGCAAGGCCTGCCTCGACTGGAGCGAGCGGCGGCACCATCTCGCCGGCACGTTGGGCGCGGCCATGATGCAACGGTTCGCCGAGTTGAAGTGGGCCGCGCGCGATCCCACGCCCGGCAGCCGTATCGTGAATTTCACCCGTACCGGCGAGAAGCAGTTCGCTGCGCTGTTCGCGAATGGGAAGGACTGATCACACAAGCTCTGTGAGATCGCACGTTTGCGTGTGAATGTGCACTCTCGTCATGGCCGGGCTTGACCCGGCCATCCACGTCTTTATTGCGGCTGGCACGTGGATGCCCGGGCCTTCGCCTCGCCGAAGCGGCTTCGGCCGCGCAGGCGGGACAAGCCCGGGGCATGACGGAGACCGTGATGAACCGCATCTTCCTGGCCGCGCTTGCCGCCGCCCTTCTCGTTTCCCAACTGACATCGACCCGCGCCGCCGATGCCACGCCCCGCGAGCCCTATGGCATCGCGCTCGAAGGCTTTGCCTATCCTTACCCCGTGCACTTGCTCCCCGTCGTCAACGACGGCGAGCAGCTCAGCATGGCCTATATGGATGTCGCCGCGGCACGGCCGAACGGCCGCACCGTCGTGCTGCTGCACGGGCGCAATTTTCCGTCGAGCTATTGGGCGCCCGTGATCAAGATGCTGAGCGAGGCCGGCTTTCGTGTCGTGGTGCCGGACCAGGTCGGTTTCGGCAAGTCTTCCAAGCCGGCGGGCGAGCTGCATTTCGACAATCTGGCGCGCAACACCATTGCGCTGCTCGATCACCTCAAAATCGACAAGGCCGAGATCGTCGCGCATTCGCTCGGCGGCATGCTCGGCGTGCGCATCGCTCGCGCCTATCCGGACCGCCTCGCCCATCTGGTGCTGACCGCGCCGATCGGGCTCGAGGACTACCGCCTCTACGTGCCGCCGACGCCGACCGAGGAGATGATCGAGACCGAGGACAAGCTCACCGCCGACGGCTATCGCAAGCAGCTCCACACCAATTACGCAATCAAGCTGCCGGCCGAGGCGATCACGCCGTTCATCGAGGCCCGCTTCAATATCAAGGGCAGCCCGGACTATCCGCGCTGGCTGCGCGCCTTCGTCTCTTCCGGCCAGATGATCTATCGTGAACCGGTGGCGCACGAGATCCCGCTGATCGCGACACCGACTCTGTTCATCATGGGCGCGGACGACCACAACGCGCCGGGCCGGCCGCTCGCGCCGGAGGCGCTGCGGGCGAAGATGGGGCAGAACCCAGAGCTTGCGAAGCAGCTCGCCGCGAAGATGCCGAACGCGCGGGCCGAGGTGATCCCCGGCACCGGCCATCTCGTGTTCCTGGAGGCGCCGGAGACGTACAAGGAACTGGTGCTGGGCTTTCTCGGCCGCTAGCGACACCAGCGTGTCGTCCGGGACCAGATGCGGGGAACGTTCATGCCGCATTCAGGTCATGATTGGCAGGTTTGGATCGCGACGTGCCGGCACGTTTCTCCAATTTTAACGTGTCGAATCGTGTCTGTTGATTCATTGTGCGCCACAAGCGCCATCCCCCTAAGCCTGCCCCCAGGACGAGAAGGAAGATCAAAAATGAAATACCTGTTAGCCGCCGTCATGCTCGCCAGCGCGGCCGTCGTCGGTTTCAGCGAGGCGGCCAGCGCCGCCGAGGGCTGCGGCCGAGGGTTTTATCGCGGCCCCTATGGTCAGTGCCGCCCGATGCGTGGCGCAGTCGTCGTGCGCCCCGCCCCCGTGGTGGTCGCCCCGCCGGTCGTCGTGGTGCCCCGCGCGCGCGTCTGCCCCTACGGCTTCCGCTGGTACGCCGGCCGCTGCCGTCCTTACTGATCTTCTTCGCACTCCAGAATGGCCGCGCGGCATCCGCTGCGGCCATTTTCTTTTGGGGCTCTGACTTTCGCCCACGGAGCCGGGCGTCTCCAGAATCGAAACGGGGACCGCCAGCGGCGATCCCCGTTGAGTCCGCGAATGGTCGCGAGCTTACCAATAATGGCGGCGGCGCCAGCGCCGGCGATGCCGGCGCCAATGACGGCGGTGCCAGCCCCAGTGGCGGCCACGCCCACGCCAGTGAACCTGCTCAGGAGCGAGTTGCGCAGCTTCCTCACTGGTCGTGACAGCGGGATGAGCGTCGGGATTGCCTTGCGGCGCGTGAGTGGGATCAGCGAGCGGCTGCGGTGACAGCGGCGCGGCCTGTGCCGCGGTCGCGGCGAAGGCAGCGGCGCCCGCCGTCAATCCCAAGGCAAGTTTCAAAAAGTTCCGGCGCTCCATCGTTTCTTCCTTCTTGGATCATCGTACCCGTGATGCGGAAGGAATGTCGCTGCAACGCCATGAACCGAAGCTGAAGCCGGCGTTCAGATTCATGCGAGCCGAGATGAAGAATTCGTAACTCCGTCCGGGTTACAGAATCTCGCTACGTCGCGAACTCCTGCGCCAGCACCAGCGTCTCGCGCGAGCGCTTCACGTCGGGCCAGTCGCGGTTGAAGTCGGTGACGAGCTTTTTCAGCGCATCACCTTTCAGCATCGCGTTCAGCTTGGCCTCGTCGTCGAACTGATACATCGCCTGGTGCAGTGAGGGATCGTCGAGGCTCCAGAATCGCCACGCCTTGCTCACGCCGAAGGCCTGCACCGCGTCGGGCAGATGTTCCGTCTCGTACCAACGGTCGAAAGCAGCGCGCTTGGCGGCGTCGGAGACGACGGCGCGAACGACGAAGAAGGCTGCTGGCATCGGATTTCCTCCTGTTGTTTGGCGCGAGCCTAGCCGGTTAAGCCGCCGGCGACAAAAGGAGTCGCCGCCGGTGTCGGAATGGGCGCCCTTCGTTCGTCCTTTGCGTTGAACCGGCACACGGAGACAGCAAATGGCCGACCTCACCCTGACCACCTTCGATTGGGTTCCCGCAGCGCCGCGAGGCTTCGTGCGCGACTTCCGCGTGCGCTGGGCCCTAGAAGAAGCCGCCTTGCCCTATCGCGTCGCCAGCGTGCCATTCGACGACCGCGGGCCCGCGCACTTCGCCCACCAGCCGTTCGGCCAGGTTCCGTGGCTGACCGACGGCGACCTCTCGATCTTCGAGACCGGCGCGATCCTGCTGCATCTCGGCGGCCTCAGCGAGAGGCTGATGCCAAAGGACCAGCGCGGCCGCACTGAAGCGGCGGAGTGGGTGTTCGCGGCGCTCAATTCGGTGGAGATGGCCAGCCTGCCCTGGGGCATGTCCAAATTCATGGGACATCCGACCGACACGGCAGCATGGAAATTCGTGGACGACTTCCTCAAGCTTCGGCTCAAGCATCTCGAGGCGGTGCTGGCCAGCCGCGAATGGTTGGCGGGCTCCTTCTCCGTCGCCGACATCCTGATGGCGGACGTGCTGCGCGTCGTCGATGGTTTCAACGGGCTGACGGATAGTCCTGCCTGCCGCGCTTACGTCGCGCGCGCCACCGGACGTCCGGCGTTCGCCAAGGCCCACGCCGACCAGCTGGCGCATTTCGCCGCGGCGGATAAGGCGCGTGGGGCGTGATGCACCTCACATAATCGATGCTGTGCTTGGCATAGAGTCGCCGGCATCGGAACGATTCAATTCGACAGGTGACCCATGGTCCGCATCGAATATCTCAAGCGACAGATCGCCCGCGCCGAGCGGTTGGCCAAGGCCATCCTCGACCGGCAGACCGCCGACCGGCTCCAGGCCTACGCCGCCGAATGCCGCGCCGAATTGTCGGAGCTGACAGTCAAGCAGGCCGCGTGAGGCTTGCTGGCGCTGGAGGCGTCTGATGCGTAGGGCGGATTAGCGATAGCGTAATCCGCCACTTCTCCATCCGATGACGCACACCTTGGTGGATTACGCTTCGCTAATCCACCCTACACCTCACACCAGCTTCAGCGGCGCATCGGCAACGACCCTGAGGTCAATGCTGCCGATCAACGCCGCACGCCGCGCCTCCGCAGCACTGATGGCCTCGTCCGTCTGCCGCAACGTCGAGACATTCGAGCCGAGCGAGACGATCCCGCCGAGCACCAGCGCAATCGATCCGAGCGCCGCGGTCTGATCAAATCCGAACAGACCGAGGATCGTCACCAGCAGCAGCGCCGCCCCGCCACCGATCGCGATCTTGGACGCGAGGATGTACTTGCGGCACCGCTCAGCGATCTCGGCGAGCTCTTCGATCCGATCTTCGATATCGGAGATTTCATCGGTCGGATCGTCTTCGGTCATTGGATCGAGCGTGCCAAATCAGAAGGAGCTGTCGCCCGCATGAGCAAAGGGACATGCGGGACCTCGGCAAAGACCCGGATTTCGCTGCGCTCATCCGGGCTACCTCCTATTACAACGGCAAATTGTCATGCTTCTTCGCCGGCATTTCCGTCTTTTTGTCCTTCAGCATCGCCAGCGCCCGCGCGATGCGCTTTCTTGTCGAGTGCGGCATGATGACGTCGTCGATATAGCCGCGCTCGGCGGCGATGAACGGCGACAGGAAGCGGTCCTCGTATTCCTTGGTGCGGGCGGCGATCTTGTCTGGGTCGCCTATGTCTGAGCGGAAGATGATCTCGACCGCGCCCTTTGCACCCATCACCGCGATCTGGGCGGTCGGCCAGGCGTAGTTCATGTCGGCGCCGATCTCCTTGGAGGCCATGACGTCGAAGGCGCCGCCATAGGCCTTGCGGGTGATGATGGTGACGAGCGGCACGGTGCATTGCGAGTAGGCGAACAGGAGCTTGGCGCCGTGCTTGATCAGCCCGCCATATTCCTGGGCGGTGCCCGGCAGGAAGCCCGGCACATCGACGAAGGTGACGATCGGGATGTTGAAGGCATCACAAAAACGAACAAAGCGTGCCGCCTTGCGCGATGCGTCGCTGTCGAGCACGCCGGCCAGCACCATCGGCTGGTTGGCGACGAACCCGACCGTGCGCCCCGCAATGCGGCCGAAGCCAGTGACGATGTTCTTGGCGAAGGCTTCCGCGATCTCGAAGAAGTCGCCCTCGTCCACGACCTTCAGGATCAGCTCCTTCATGTCGTAGGGCTTGTTCGGATTGTCGGGGATCAGCGTGTCGAGCGACATGTCGACCCGCTCGATGTCATCGAAGCTCGGCCATTCCGGCACGCCGTCGGTGTTGTTGGAGGGCAGGAAGTCGATCAGGCGGCGCATCTGCAACAGCGTCTCGACGTCATTCTCGAAAGCGCCGTCGGCGATCGAGGAGCGCGTCGCGTGCACCGAGGCGCCGCCGAGCTCCTCGGCCGTCACGACCTCGTTGGTCACGGTCTTCACCACGTCGGGACCGGTGACGAACATGTAACTGGTGTTCTTCACCATGAAGATGAAGTCGGTCATGGCAGGCGAATAGACGTCGCCGCCGGCGCAGGGGCCCATGATGACGGAGATCTGCGGGATCACGCCCGAGGCAAGCACATTGCGGCGGAAGACGTAGGAATAGCCGGCGAGCGCAGCGACGCCTTCCTGGATGCGGGCGCCGCCGGCGTCATACAGGCCGATGATGGGCGCCCTCGCCTTCATCGCCATGTCCTGGAGTTTTGTAATTTTCAGCGCGTGCGTTTCGGACAACGAGCCGCCGAACACCGTAAAGTCTTTGGCAAAGACAAAAGTCTTGCGACCGTTGACGGTGCCCCAGCCGGTGACGACGCCGTCGCCCGGCACCTTGGTCTTCTCCATGCCGAACTCGGTGGAGCGGTGCTCGACGAACATGTCGAACTCCTCGAACGATCCCTTGTCGAGCAGAAGCTCGATGCGCTCGCGGGCCGTCAGCTTGCCGCGGGCGTGCTGCGCCTCGATGCGCTTCTCCCCGCCGCCGAGCTTTGCGCCGGCACGACGATCTTCAAGGGCGTCCAGGATGTGTTTCATTTGCTCCCGCCAGTTCTTAAGTGATGGGCGGGTTCTAACACGGCATTTTGCGGCCCGGAAAGCCGCTTTCGCCGTCGCAGGGCTGCCCTGCCGCAGCGGGAAAGCGCAAGGAATTACAAAGTTTTGCCCAGGAGGCGAGCGTGAGTGAAGGAACGGCCCAGACGGGCGCTGCAACAGGCGGCGTCAACATCCTGCTGCGGCTGGAGGGCCTCACCCTGTTTGCAGGGATGGTGACGCTCTATGCGGCCTGGGACGGGTCGTGGCTGGTGTTTGCGCTGCTGTTCTTCGTACCCGATCTGAGCTTCCTGGCCTACCTGTCCGACGCCAGGTTCGGCGCGATGGTCTACAACGCCGCCCACAGCTACTTGGTGCCGGTGGCGCTGCTGACGCTGGGCTTCGCCCTCGCCTCGCCCCTCACCCTCTCCATCGCCTTGATCTGGCTTGCCCATATCGGCATCGACCGGGCGCTCGGCTACGGCCTGAAATATTCCGCCGGGTTCGGCTTCACCCACCTGGGGCGGATTGGGCGGAAGGATTCCTGACCTCACATTTGGCAGCCCGGCAGGTTGACCGGGCCGACCGATTCAGGCTTGCTCCGAGTCAGATCAGGCGCCGAATGTTGCGTGAGCCCAGTCGGTACGGCGGTGATCATCTGCCCTGGCTCCAGCGTCTACCTACTGGCATCACCGAGATGTCCGCGACGGTCGTCCCCTTGCCGCCGAACCCAGCGTCCGAAACGATCGACTTCCTGCGCCGCATGGCCGGCATGGTGTCGGGGCGGAACGGCGAGATGCTGCTGCGCGCAGCCAGCATGATCGAGACGCTGAGCCAGCGGGCGATGTCGGCCGAGCGGCTCTATCATCAGGCGCAGGAAGAGAGCACGCGCAGCGCCGTGCTGCGCGAGTCCGCCGAACTCGCCTCCGACGCCATGGTCGGCCAGATCGCGGCGCTGCGGGCACAGCTCGCCGAGCTCACCGCCGCGACCGCAGCCGAGCGCGCCGCCTTCGATGCCGAGCGCGGCAAGCTGCTCGAGCTGATGCAGCATGCCGAGAGACATATCGGCAAGCTCACGACGGAGCTCGACAGCTTGCGCGCCTCCGTCGACAGCCTCAACGAGACCGCGGTCTCGGTGCCGATCGAAGTGCTGCGGCTGGCGCGGACGCAGTTCGATTATCTCTCCAGCGGCTTTGCCCGGCGCGGTGATCCGATCTCGCAGGCCATGAGCGAGATCGGCGGCTTTGCGATTGACCGGGCGCTCACGGCAAAACCCGACAACGCCTGAACTCCGTCCCCGAAATCGTCGACTTTCAGCTCGAGCTGGACCGCCGGGTTGGCGCTCAGAATAGCCGAGGAGTTGCCGATGGCTGCGTGGTGTTGCCATGACGTCATCATAGCGGTGACACCGAATCCACTACAAGGCCGGGCGTTCGAAAGCGATATCAGCGCAGCAAGAACCCACGACCGGAGAGAACAATGTTCGTCGATATTAATGCATCACTCGCGATGGCAGGCTCGAGCCTGCCCGGAGATCAACCTATCTTCATGATCAATCTTCTCCGTTATCGGAATGAGGCCTTGTACCGGGACAAGTCCGAGCTTCCGGCCTGTAGCGGCCGCGAAGCCTATTTTACGCGCTATGTCCCCGCATTTCGCAAGATCGCGACTCCGCAAGGGGTCAGGCCAACTTGGCTTGGATCTGTCGGAGCTCTGCTGGTGGCCGCGCAAGGCGAAGCCTGGCACGACGCCGCAATCGTCCGTTACCCTGACTTCGCGACCTTTCGAGCGATCGTCTTGAGCTCCGATTACCAGCGTGAGGCCGAGCCCCACCGTTTGGCCGCGCTCGCCGATTGGCGCCTGATTGCGACGACCGAGGTTCAGGTGCCGGCTGATCTGCAACCGCGCGCTTAAGCTGACCGTGTGGGATCGGGTTGCTTCTCCATCAACCACACGGTCGCGCTAGATCGCGCCGATCTCGGCAAGGCAGGCTTGCGTCAGCGTCATGCGAGCCTCGATGTGCCGTGGCTCTTTGCAATCCATGTTGAGCGCGAACACGGTATGTGCCTCGCCCTTCTCGGCCCAGCCGACCATCCAGCCGAGCGACGGCTCGCCGCGCTCGGCGCCCAGGAGACCAGATTTGGCGCGGATGACGGCGTCGCCGACCTTGGTCGCCGGCAGGATGTCGGCGACGAGATCCTGGCTGCGCTTCGAGATCGGCAGCGCGCGGCGGCGCAGCCGGTCGACGAAATCGACTTGCTCGACCGGATCGATGCGCAAGGCCCCGGTGAGCCAGAACTGGTCGATGCCGCCGCCGATGTCGCGATTGCCGTAGTCGAACGCGTCGACATATTGCTGCATACGCACCTCGCCGATGCGGCGCGCGATCTCCTGATAGACCGGCACCGCGCTCACCGCGATCGCGCTGCGCAGCGTGTGATCCTTGTTCCAGGTCTCGATCGGCCGCTTGACGCCGTCCCAGGCAAACACGTCCTTGTCGGGGTCAGTGACGACACCGGCCTCGAGCGCAATCAGCGAGTTGGGAATCTTGAAGGTCGAGGCCGGCAACTTGCCCTCGCCCGAGCGCTCCTTGTCGCTGGCGACGATCAGATAGTCCTCGACCTTGTAGCCGACGAAGGTGCCCGACGTGCCGAGGTCGGTGAAGCGCTTTGCAAGAGCGTCGCGGATTTCATTGCGCGGCGGCGCGACATGGGCGCGCGCGCGTCGAGGCAGGATCGCGGTTGCGGCGAGGAGGCCGAGGGTGGAACGGCGGGTCAGCAAAAGCGATATCCGTGAGCAGCGAAAACCAGCGCGACCATGCAGCCGCTAAGTGTTGAAACGATGACAGGTTGTGTTTACCGCCCCCGGCCCGACAGCCGCAGCACGAACACCAGCACCTCGGCGACGGCCTTGTAGAGATCTGGCGGGATCTCGTCGCCGAGCTCGACCCTCGACAGCGCGCCGGCCAGAACCTCGTTCTCCTCGATCGGAATGTCGTGGGCCTTGGCGATCTCGACGATCTTCTCGCCGATCGTGCCCTTGCCCTTGGCGACGACGACGGGCGCGCCAGATCCCTTCTCGTAATGCAGCGCGATCGCGAGCTTGGAGGGATTGCTCATGTGGCGCGATCCAGGAAGTGGCCGGCGCGAGCGGGCGCCGGAGCCGGCGGCGTGCCGTCGCGGACCACGATATCGCCGGGCTTGAGCTCGGCCTTCGTCAATGCCTGGCTGAGCTCACCGATGCCGGCGCGGAGCTGCTGCGCCGTGACCGGCCGCTCCGCCCACATCCGAACGAAGGTCTTGTCGCCGTTCAGCGTAATCAGCGCATGCACGGGTCCGGCCGGCTCGACATCGAGCGAGAAGCGCGCGCGCCAGGCGCGCTTGGCGGGATCGTCCGACTCATTGCCGCCGTCGCGCGAGATCTCGAACTGCGCCATCGCGGTACCTTGCGGGGTCGCGAACGGAATCTCGAAATTCCACTGCGGCACGGCCGGATCGATGCGGTGGCCGCTGGCGTCGGTGCGATCGGGAAGCGAGGCAATTTGCAACAGCGTCTGCCGCGCGATCGCGGCATCGGTGTCATCGAGCAGACGATGCACGGTCGCAGCCAGCGGCGTATCCGGTGCGAGCGACGGCGCGGCGATGGACTGAGGCGCCGGCAGCGCACCGCGGACCGGTGGAGGTGTCGGGTGTGCGGCCGCCCCGAAGATATGGGCGTCCGGCACGGACTTGTTGGAGCCCGGCACGTTGCCGGTCAGGCGCGGCAGGTTTTCCGTGACCTCCTGCAGCAGGCTCGCGGCAAGGCCCCCGGACATGGTGCGCGACACCAAGGCTTGCGGATTGTTCCCCGCCGCATGGGCCAGCACGGCGACAGCGAGCGCACCGCGCGACGCTTGCGCCGGTTGGGCGAGTTGGGCCGTTTCGCCCGCCAGCGCGGAGGCTGCGGTCTGCGTCGTTGCCGCAGCACTCGCCGGCAGCGCCACACCTGGCGCAGTTGCTTGCGGCGCGCCGGAGGTCGATGCCAGGGTCTGGCGCAACACCAGCAGAGCGGCCTTCAAATCCGGGATCGTGCCGGAGGACGGCGTTGTGCCTGCGGCCAATGACGCCTCGAGAAACAGCCCTGACTTCTGGAACGCGGATTCGATATCGCCGCCGTCGAGGGCGGTGTTGAGCGGCGTCTGCTGCGCCAGCACATCGAGCACCGCCTGCTTCAGCCCTGCGGGCAGTTTGCTGTTCGTCACGACGGAGGCCAGGTTGGCGAACAGCGCTGCCTGGCTGCCCTGTTTGGTCGCGGCGTCGGCAGAGGCCGTCTGAACGGCGACCTGCTCGGACGGAGTGAGGGTGTTCCGTGCCGTGGCCACCGACGGCGCCAGCGGCGGGCTCTCCACCAGCGAGGCCGCGCGCGGCGTCAGCGTGACCTGATCTCCCGCCGCCTCGCCTGCCCCACCCATGACCGCGAGGCGAATGGTGCCGTTGCTCTGCGAGACCCCGAGCTGGAGATTCTGCCCCGGCGTCAACGCCACCTCCGACATCACGTCCATCGCCAGGTTGGCGATCGCGATCCGCACCAGATTGTCGGCGAGCACGCTGACCACCCTGGCATCGACGACACTGCCGGCTTGCAGCACGAGATCCGGCGTCGCCGCATCAGCCGGGCGGCTGGCAGCGTTGACGGGAGCGATGGGGGTGACCGGCGTCGGCATCTCGGCAGCCCTAGGGGAATGCTGGCTACCGTAACCGCTGCCTCGTAAACCTCTCGTTAACCTGGCACGGCCGGCGGCTTCACCGCCGCCAGAACCGTCGCAGCGGCCTGGAAATCCTTCAGGCGGGCGGCGCGGCGGGCGGCCGCCTCCTCGTCCAAGCCCCATTGCTCGACGTTCCAGTCCTCGTCGACATGGGCGGCGGCCCAGACCTGGTCGGCATCGCGCACGTCCTGGTCCAGCGCCAGCGCGAGCAGCGCCGATCCGGTCAGGGTGGTCACCATGTGGAGCGCGGCGACCGACCAGGGGTCGCCGGGCAGCGCGGCCCGTGCGGCCTTCACCGCCTCGTCCGGCTGCTTCACGTGCATGACGCCTTCGGACAGGATGAAATGCGCACCCAGCGTCTGCGCCGCCCAGGACAGCACAGGATCCCAATGCGCGGCCTCCCGGGCGACCAGTCCCTCAGGATGGCCGGCACGATAGAACAGCAGGTCAGACTCGAAATATTTGGCGAGGTCGTCGCTGACGAGCTCGACGCGATCGATAACGCCCTCGACCACGCTGTTGGCGATGCGCGTCAACGGCATGGTCACGGGATCGATCGCCTCGCCTTGGGCGGACCATTCCGCGGCGACACTATCTGCGAGCGCGCGCGTCGGGATCACCAATTGGCGGCCGGAGGGCGTACGGATCGGCTTGCCGTCGAGCGTAATGGCGAAGCCGCCCTCGGCATCGACGACGCCGGCCTCCTTGTAGAAGCGCTTGCGCAGCGGCGTGCGCGCGGACGCGCGCGCCGATTCCCGGGGATCAGGCGCAGGCTGCCTTGCTGCTTCTTCGAACAATTCGCGCATGTCGTTTTTTTGTTCCTGTCGTCAGTCGAATTACCAGTGTCGTCACGACCTCGCCAGTAGGACCAGGAGTGCTGCTAGTTCGCACACATGCGCGCGTACGTGCCGCGATCGGCCGGCCCCAGTCCTGCGGCTGCGCCGTCGTGAAGACATTTCGTGACGCGATCGCTGAACGAATTGCGCGGGGGCGGCTGGTAATTGTAGCGCGGCGGCGCGTCAAACTGCGGAACCTTGGGCACCTCGATCTTCGGCGGCGGTGGCGGCGCAGGCAGCGGTGGAGCGAGCCGCGCGCGTCCGGCGAGACATATTGCGCGCGGGCGGCCGGCTCTACCAACAGAGTAGCCAAGAGCGCAAAGCAGATCGACAATCGTCTCATGGGGGAACATGTCGTGCGCCAGGCGCCCCTATTCAACCTCACTATTCTTCAGGCGCGTTCTCGATCGGATCAAATCTGGTTGCGTCCAGACCCAGCAGGTTCCACGACTGCTGCATGTGCGGCGGCAACGGCGCGGTGGCGTCGATCACGCCGCCGCGCGGATGCGGGATGACGATCCGGCGTGCGAGCAGATGCAGCCGGTTCTGCAAGCCGCCGGGCAGCTGCCAGTTCTCGATGTTGAAATATTTGGGATCGCCGACGATGGGATGACCGATATGGGCCATGTGGGCGCGCAGCTGGTGGGTGCGGCCCGTCACCGGCTTCAGCGACACCCAGGTCAGCTTGTTACCGGCGGTCTCGACCACGGCGTAGTACGTCACCGCATGGCTGGCGCCCTCATCGCCATGCTGGGCGATGCGCATGATGGTGTCGTCCTCGCCCTCCTCCTTCGCAAGGAAGGTCGAGATGCGCCCCTGCTTCGGCTTCGGCAGGCCCGGCACCAAGGCCCAATAGACCTTTCGCGCCGAGCGCGAGCGGAACGCGCCGGTCAGGTGTGAGGCAGCGAAGCGCGTCTTGGCGATCAGGAGACAGCCCGAGGTCTCGCGATCGATACGGTGGACGAGACGCGGCTTCTGGCCCTTGGCATCGCGCATCACCTCCAGCATCTGGTCGATGTGCCGCGTCATCCCCGAGCCACCCTGCACGGCAAGGCCGGCCGGCTTGTTCAGGACGAGGACGTCGTCGTCCTCCCAGATCGTCATCTCCTTCAGCGCCTTCAGCGTCTTCTGCGCGGCCTCCGAGAGCTCGCCGACGACCTTCGGCGCATCGAGCTTGAGCGGCGGGATGCGGACGCTCTGTCCCTCCTCCAGCCGGTCTTTGCTGTCGACGCGCTTGCCGTCGACACGCAGCTCGCCTTTGCGCACGACACGCTGGATGTGGGAGAACGACAGGCCGGGAAAGCGCGCTTCCAGGAAACGGTCAACGCGCATGTTGTTCTCGTCGGCCGTGACCGTGACGGTCTGCACCTTGGTCGGCAGCAGCGCCTCGACCGACTTTTCAGGCGCAGGCCTCTCCTGGACCGCTTTGGGCGGACGCCGCTCGGCGCGCTCGCCGACAAAGCGCGGCGGCTTCCCGCCGGGCTTGCCACCCGGACGCGGCCCGGCCTTCTTCGCGCCACGCGCCTGATGCGCCCGCGAGTCGTCGCGCTCGTCACGCGAACGCGGCTTTGGGTTCATTCTCTTGATGCGGCGACTCATGCGGTTTTTCCAAGCTTTCGCGTCGACTGCGCATTGGCGCGGCGGGGCAGCGACGCAACCTGCGCGCCCACCTCCTTCTCCGCCAGCCGCAGCTCATATTGCTGTTGCAGGTTCATCCAGAATTGCGGGCTGGTGCCGAACCAGTGACCCAGGCGCAACGCCGTGTCGGCGGTGATGCCGCGCTGCCCGTTGATGATGCCGGTGATGCGATTCACAGGTACGTCGATCTGACGCGACAGCTCTGCGGCCGAAATGCCGAGTTCGCGCAGTTCTTCGGCGAGATGCTCACCGGGATGTGTTGGTGTATGAGCCATGGGAGTTTCCCCGGCGAGTAGCAAGATTTACGCGTTACGTAAACCGTAAATATACGCCCTGTAGCCCTAAGTCCCGCCCCGCTCCTTGCGCAGCTTGGCCCAGTAATCCAGCCGCTTCCTGATCTCGCGTTCAAAACCGCGCTCGGGCGGGTCGTAGAAGGTCTGACGTCCCAGGGCCTCCGGGAAGTAGTCCTGGCCGGAGAAGGCGTCCGGCGCGTCGTGGTCGTATGCGTAGCCGGAGCCGTAGCCTTCCGACTTCATCAGCTTGGTCGGGGAATTGAGGATGTGCTTTGGCGGTAGCAGCGAGCCGGCCTGCTTGGCGACCTGCATCGCGCTGCCAAAGGCGGTGTAGACCGCGTTCGATTTCGGCGCGGTGGCGAGATAGACCACGGCCTGGGCGATGGCGAGCTCGCCCTCGGGATGGCCGAGGAAGTCGAAGGCGTCCTTGGCGGCATTGGCGATGACGAGCGCCTGCGGATCGGCCAGCCCGATGTCCTCGACCGCCATGCGCACGACGCGGCGGGCCAGGAACAGCGGGTCCTCGCCAGCGTCCAGCATGCGCGCGAGGTAATACAGCGCGGCATCGGGATCGGAGCCGCGCACCGATTTATGCAGCGCCGAGATGAGATTGTAGTGGCCGTCGGCCGATTTGTCGTAGATCGGCGCGCGGCGCTGCAGAATCTCCTGCAGCTGCGCGGCATTGAAAATCTCGTCCGCCCGCGCCGAACGCCAGACTTCTTCGGCGAGCGTCAACGACGCACGGCCATCGCCGTCGGCCATGCGCACCAGCACCGCGCGCGCCTCCGCATCGAGTGGCAGCTTCCTGCCCTCGACGGCTTCGGCATGCACGAACAGCTTTTCGATCGCGGCGGCATCGAGCGAGCGAAACACCAGCACGCGCGCACGCGAGAGCAGCGCCGCATTGAGCTCGAAGGACGGGTTCTCGGTGGTGGCGCCGACCATGACGACAGTGCCGTCTTCCATCACCGGCAGAAAGGAGTCCTGCTGGGCGCGGTTGAATCTGTGCACCTCATCGACGAAGAGCAGCGTGCCCTTGCCCATCTCGCGACGGGCGCGCGCGGCATCGAACGCTTTCTTGAGGTCGGCGACGCCAGAGAACACCGCAGAGATCTGCTCAAAATGCAGATCCGTCGCGTCAGCCAGGAGCCGCGCCACCGTGGTCTTGCCGGTGCCGGGGGGGCCCCAGAACACCAGCGAGCCGAGCGTGCGCGTTTCCAGCATGCGCGTCAGCGCACCATCCGGGCCGAGGATGTGATCCTGGCCGACGACCTCCGACAGCGCACGCGGGCGCAGCCGGTCCGGCAGCGGATGCGGCGCATCGTGATCGAGCCCCGCCGCAGCAAAGAGAGTCGGTGTCTCCGTTGGTCGCTTCGGACTCATCCGCCCAGCGTGACGTTGATCTGCTGGCCACCACGCACCAGCGTGATGCGCCAGATCCGTGCCCGTTCACCTGCAGCCTTCTCGAGGTCGCCGGTCTTGCTGATCTTCTGATTGTTGACGGCCAGGATGATGTCGCCCTTCTGGAAGCCGACACTCGCAGCCGCGGTATCGCCGCCGATATCGGTGATCACGACGCCTTCGGTGTCGGCATCCAGACGCAGCTCATCGGCGACGGCCGGCGTGATGGTCGAAACCTTCGCGCCCTGGAACGGCGAACGCGCGGTGACGACGAGCTCGTTGCGCCCGGTGTCGGGCGCGGTCTCCAGCGCTACCGTGAGCTTCACCGACTTGCCGCCGCGCTGCACGTCGAGCTGCGCGGTGCCGCCGAGCGGACGGGTTGCGAAGCGATAGTCGAAGGCGTTGGGATCATCCACGATCTGGCCGTCGATCCCGGTGATGAGGTCGGAGGATTTCAGGCCGGCTTTCGCCGCCGGACCGTTCGACACCACGCTCGCGACCAGCGCACCGGTCGGCGAGCGCAAGCCGAGGCTCTCGGCGATGTCGGGCGTCACCGCCTGCAATTTCGCACCGAGCCAGGGCCGCTTCACCGCCTTGCCGCCGCTCTTGGCGGAGGCGACGACGACGCGCACCATGTTGGCGGGAATCGCAAAGCCGATGCCTTGCGAGCCGCCGGAGCGCGAATAGATCGCGGTATTGATGCCGGCGAGCTTGCCACCCATGTCGACCAGCGCGCCGCCGGAATTGCCCGGGTTGATCGCCGCATCGGTCTGAATGAAGAACTGATAGTCGGTGATGCCCACTTGCGTGCGCGCCAGCGCCGAAATGATACCCTGGGTCACGGTCTGGCCGACGCCGAACGGATTGCCGATCGCGAGCACGACGTCGCCGACCAAGAGCTCATCGGAATTGGTGAAGTCCAGCGTCGGGAACTTCTCCTTGCTGTCCTTCAGGCGCAGCACGGCGAGATCGGTCCGGGAATCCTTGAGCAGGATCTCGGCCTCGAACTCGCGCTTGTCCGACAGCGACACCTTCACCTGGTCGGCGCCCTCGATGACGTGGACGTTGGTGACGACGAGGCCGGAGGCATCGACGATGACGCCGGAGCCGAGCGAGCGCTGCATCTGCTCGGGCTGTTGGCCCGGCACGCCGAAGAAGCGGCGGAAGATCGGATCGTCCAGTAGCGGATTGCGGTTCTGCACCACCTTTGCGGCATAGACGTTGACGACCGCCGGCTGCACCCGCTGCACGATCGGCGCATAGGACATCCGCAGCTCGGCCGGCGACGACGGGACCCGACGGTCCTGCGCTGCAGTCGGATTGAAGGTGGCCGAAAAGGCTATGCACAGCGCCGTAAGGGCGGCAGTCCAGGTCGCTCGAAACATTCCTACCTCTTGGAAATGACGCCGGAATATAGGCGCGTTCGCCCCCCAATAGAAGAGCGCCGGAGGGCAATATTCGGCCGCCTCGAAGCCGTGTCCGGGATGCAAGGGTGCCGTGCGAATCGGCAATTTGCCCAGCGGCGGATTGGCATGATGTGCGTCATCTTGCATGGTGGTGTGAGGCGGATTCGGTTGCGGCGAATTTGCATCAGTAGGAACCGACGCAACCGCTCGCAGCGTCGCGGGGCAGTCATCGATCACACCTAGGCTCTCCGTTCGCGACTTGGGGAAAACAGTCAGATGATGGAGCGTAACGTGAGCAGAACAAGAATTGCGGCCACCGCGATTGGTCTCGCCGGCGCGCTGGCGGCCTCGCAGGCCCAGGCCCAGTCGGCAAGCAGCAGCGAGCAGGAGATCGCGCTGTTGAAGCAGCAGTTGAAGATGCTCGAGCAGAAGCTCGACAAGCTGCAGAGCCAGACCGCGGCGAACACGGCAGCCGCAGCAAAGGCGAAAGTCGAAGCCAAGGCAGAGGCAAAGGCCGAGGCGCGCGCGGAGGCAAAGGCCGCGGTGGCCAATGCCAACGCGGCAATCCCCGTCAAGGGGCCGGCGCCGGCGTCCGGCGTCGTCGTGACGATGCCGAACAACCGGCCGACGATCTGCACCGCCGACCAGGCCAACTGCGTCGCCATCACCAGCCGCCTGCATTGGGATGTCGGCGGCTATGACTATCGTCCCAACACCGCGGCGACCGTGCCGCAAAAGCTCGACAGCGGCCAGAACGTCCGCCGCGCGCGCATCGGTGTCACCGGCAAGTTCTTCCACGATTGGAATTTCGCGCTGGTCTACGATTTCGGCGGCTCGTCCGACGGATTTGGCGGCGCCGCGCCGGGATCGCTGCCCGGCGGCGGCGTCTCCGGCGTCGAGAACGCCTATATCAGCTATACCGGCCTGAAGCCGTTCGGCGGCAAGATGGCGATCGAGGCCGGCATCATGGACCTGCCCTACACCATGGATGAAGCCACGAGCTCCAACGACATCATGTTCATGGAGCGCGCCTCGCCCGGCGTGATCGCGACCAACATCGCCGCCGGTGACTTCCGTTCCGCAGCCGGTGCGCGCTGGTTCAACGACCAGCTCTGGATCGGCGGCTATGTCACGGGACCGACGACCGGTGCGATCCATTCCGCCTCGAGCGCGGCGCCGCCCGGCACCAGCGAGCAATATGGTGCCGTGGCGCGCGTCGCCGGCAATCCGATCAGCACCAAGGACTACTCGGTGCATATCGGCGCCAATGCGCAATGGCTGATCCAGCCGCCGCGCAATCTCATCGCCAACACCCAGACGGTCACGCTCAGCGATCGTCCGGAATTGCGTCTCGACCCGACCACGCTGATCTCGACCGGCGCTATCGCCAATGCCTCGGGCGCGCAGGTCTACAGCGTCGAGGCGGCGGCGACCTACGGTCCGTTCATCGTCCAGGGCGAGTATTTCTGGTACAATGTCGATCGTACCGCCAACACGGCCGTGCCGCTGACGGGTGCACCGAGCCTGAAATTCCAAGGCGGCTACGCGCAGGCCGGCTATGTGCTGACCGGCGAAGGCCGCTCATACAATGCGGCGAACGCGGCCTATAGCGGCGTCAAGCCGGCGCACCCGTTCTCGCTCGACGGCGGCGGCTGGGGCGCGTGGGAGATCGCAGGACGGTTCTCGACGATCGACCTCAACGATCAGCTCGCGACCGCGAGCGGCGTCGCAGGCGGCCGGCAGACCGTCTATACGCTCGCGCTCAACTGGTACGTCAACGGCAACGTGCGCTTCATGCTCGACTATCTGCACGGCACGGTGTCGCGACAGGCCTCGCCGATCTCGACCGCCGACGTCGGCTCGAAGTTCGACGCGGTCGCGATGCGTACGCAGTTCGCGTTCTGAGACTCTACACATCTCCCATTGGGAGAGGTCGCGCCGAAGGCGCGGGTGAGGGGTTACGTTCCATCGAGGATGACGGCGCCCCCTCACCCGAATTGCTTCGCAATTCGACCTCTCCCCGTGGGGGAGAGGTAACGAACCGCACCGCCTGTGTTCTCCAAATCACGCCGCGCGCTTCTTCTTCACGACCACGGGCGGCGGCGCGCAGGACAACCGCTCCTGGTGGCTCTCGCCCCAGGCCTTCAGGATGTCGATCACGGGCCTCAGGCTCTCGCCCAGCTCGGACAGGCAATACTCCACGCGCGGCGGCACCTCGGCATAGACCTTGCGGATGACGAGCTTGTCTTCCTCCAGCGCGCGCAGCTGCTTCGTCAGCATGCGCTGGGTGATGCCAGGCATCCGGCGGCGCAATTCGCCGAAGCGCTGGGTGCCGCTCTGCAGATGGTAGAGGATCACGCCCTTCCACTTGCCGTCGATCAGGTCCAGCGTCGCCTCGACCGAGCAGCCTGGACGGCGGGCGAAATTACGGCGTTTCATGCGGCCTTTTCCCAATAGTATCCAAACAGGGACTATATCCCCAAATTTACAGTACTTGCCAAATCGGAGCCAGAGCGACAGTTAGGGCAGCGGGCGAACAAAGCCATCTGATGGAGACACGCCATGAAAGCCGTCGGCTACAAGAAATCGCTTCCGATCGAGGACGCGGAATCACTGTTCGATTTCGAGACCGCTAAACCCGACCCCAAAGGGCGCGACATCCGCGTCGCGGTGAAAGCGATCTCGGCCAATCCGGTCGACTACAAAGTGCGCAAGCGCGCCGCCCCGCCCGAGGGCGAGACCAAGATCCTCGGCTATGACGCGGCCGGCGTGGTCGATGCGGTCGGGTCTGAGGTCACGCTGTTCAAGCCAGGGGACGAGGTGTTCTACGCGGGCTCGATCCTGCGCCAGGGCACCAACGCCGAATTCCATCTGGTCGACGAGCGCATCGTCGGCGCCAAACCGAAGAGCCTGTCGTTCGCCCAAGCCGCCGCTCTTCCCCTCACCTCGATCACCGCCTGGGAGCTACTGTTCGACCGGCTCGGTGCGGTGCCGGGCAAGAGCGTCGATCCGCGTACCCTCTTGATCACGGGCGGCGCCGGCGGCGTCGGCTCGATCCTGATCCAGCTCGCCCGCCGCCTCACCGGGCTGACGGTGCTCGCCACCGCGACACGGCCGGAGTCGCAGAAATGGTGCCTCGATCTCGGCGCGCATGCGGTGATCGACCATGGCAAGCCGATGAAGGAGCAGATCGAGAAACTGAACCTGCCGCCGGTCGCACTCGTGGCCAGCCTCACCTTTACCGACCAGCACTACAAGGCGATTGCGGAATTCATGGCACCGCAGGGCAAGTTCGGCCTGATCGATGATCCTCCGGAGTTCACGATTGCCGCATTCAAGGGCAAGGCAATCTCGGTGCACTGGGAATCGATGTTCACGCGCTCCTCGTTCCAGACCCCTGACATGATCGCGCAGCATCATCTGCTCAATGATGTCGCTGACCTCATCGACAAGGGCGTGTTGCGCACCACGCTCGACCGGACCTTCGGCACAATCAACGCAGCCAACCTCAAGCGCGCGCAGGCGCTGCTGGAGAGCGGCAAGTCGCGCGGCAAGATCGTGCTGGAGGGATGGTAGGCTTGGCACGATTGATGCATCATGCGTCTGCGGTCCCGGACAAGAGGGCCGACCCCCCGCCCGCCGGGACCAGCAACAAGCAGATTGATGATGACCGAACCATGCGACCTGTCAGCGGTCGCTGCACGCACGCTGATCGGCCAACGCAAGCTTTCCCCCGTCGAGCTCACGGATAGCTGCATCCGCCGCATCGAAGCGGTCGATCCAGCGGTCAATGCCGTCGTTGCGCGCTCGTTCGAAACCGCGCGCAAGACGGCGCGCGAGCGCGAGGCCGCCGTGATGCGCGGTGAGACCCTCGGCGCCGTGCATGGGCTGCCGCTCGGTGTCAAAGACCTGATCGATGCGGAGGGGTTGCCGACCAGCTTCGGCAGCGTGCTGTTCGCGGACAATGTCGCCAGGCAGGACGAGGCCATCGTCGCGATGCTCAAGCGCGAGGGAGCGATCGTCATCGGCAAGACGAATGTGCCGGAATGGGGCGCCGGCGGCAATACGCGCAACGCCGTATATGGCGCGACCGGCAATCCCTTCGATCCCAATCGATCCGCCGCCGGTTCGTCGGGGGGATCGGCCGTCGCGCTCGCCACTGGCATGGTGCCGCTCGCGACCGGATCCGATACCGGCGGCTCGGTGCGGAATCCGGCATCCTTTTGCGGCGTGGTCGGCTTCCGGCCCTCGCCCGGACTGATCGCCAGCAACAGCCGCAACATGGCCTGGCTGCAGATCTCGCAGCTCGGGCCGATGGCGAGAACCGTGCCCGACGTTTGCCTGATGCTGTCCTGCATGTTGGATCGTGACGCCCGCGATCCATTGTCGGCGATCCTTCATGCCGGCGGTGTGCCTTCGCCGGCGCTTTATCGCAATCCGCCGCGCGTCGATCTCTCCGCGCTCCGCATTGCGGCAACCAGCGATTTCGGCTTTGCGCCGACCGAGGGGGCGGTCGCCCGCGCCTTCAGACAGAAGCTCAACTCGTTCGAAACGGTGTTTCGCAAAGTCGAATGGGCTCATCCTGATTGCACCGGCGCTGACGAAGTGTTCAGCATTCTCCGCGCGGTCGCATTCCTCGGCCGCCACCGCGAACTCGTGGAGAAGTTTCCGGACAAGGTAGGGCCCAACGTTCGCGACAATGTTGCGGAGGGGCTTGGCTATTCCGCTGCCGACGTGGCGCGTGCGCTCTCGATGCAGACCGACCTTTACCGGCGCTGGCAGACCTTCTACGCGGATCACGATTTCATCGTCGCGCCTGCGGTCACCATCAGCCCACGGCCCTGGTCGGAGCTCTATCCAGCCGAGATCGACGGTCGCCCGACCAAGAGCTACTTCCACTGGCTCGCGCTCGCCTATGCCGTCACCAATGTCGGCCATCCCACCGTCGCAATCCCCGCCGGATGCGACGGCGCCGGCCTGCCGTTCGGCATCCAGGTGATCGGCCCGCGCGGCGGCGATCTCTTAACGCTCGCGGTCGCGCGCGAAATCGAAGCGGTGCTCGCCGCCAATTCGGATACCGCCCGCCCCGTTCCCGACATTGCGTGGCTTGCCGGGCAGCCGCCGATTGCGGACAAGCCGGGATTTCTAGCCTTCGATTGAAACCTCAACCGCGGAAAAACGACACGATGAAAACAACGCTCCTGACGCTAGCGCTCGCCGCGATCGGCTCGATCAGCGTCAACTCGCTCGCAACCGCGCAATCGGCCTATCCCGAGAAATCCCTGCAATTGATCGTCCCGTTCCCACCGGGCGGAGCCTCGGACGTGGTGGCCCGCATCATCGGCGGCGAGCTCGAAGCGCGGCTCGGCAAGCCCGTCATCATCATGAACCGTCCCGGCGGGGGCACCACGATCGCGGCCAAGGAGGTCGCGCGCGCGGCCCCCGACGGGTACACCCTGTTCTTCAGCTCGAATTCGAGCTTCACCTTGCCGGCCGCCGTGAAGGAGAACGTTCCGTACGATGCGGCCAAGGATTTCGAGCCGCTCGGCCGGGTCGGCAAGATCACCCTGGCGCTGGTCACCTATAAGGACAATCCGGTCAAGGATCTGCCTGCGCTCGTCGCGGAGGCAAAGGCTAATCCGGACAAGCTGTCGCTGGCCTCCTTCGGCGTCGCGACGGTGTCGCATTTCGCCGGCGAGTTGTTCAAGTCGAATGCCGGAATCAAGATGGTTCACCTGCCCTACAAGGGCAGCGCGCCGGCGATGAACGATCTCATCGGCAAGCACATCCAGTATCATGTCGACACGGTGATCGCCGCGAAGCCGCAGATCGAGGCCGGCGCCGTGAAGGTGATGGCCGTATTCTCCAGCCAGCGCACACCATTCCTGCCCGACGTACCGACATTGGCAGAGCTCGGCTATCCCGCTATCGACTTCTCGTCGTGGGGCGCGGTGGTCGCGCCCAAGGGACTGCCGCCACCGGTTCGCGACAAGCTCACGGCGACGCTGGAGGAGGTCATCAACAGCCCCTCCGTTGTGGAGCGCTTCGTCAAGGTCGGCTTCGAGCCCCGCTTCGCGCGCTTTGACGACTGGGCCGGTGCGGTGACCAAAGAGACGGTCGAGATGAAGGACATCGCGCAGAAGGCCGGCATCAAAGACGAGTAGCCGATCGCTTCCCCTCAGGCGATCGTGTTGACGATGCCACCCTCGGCGCGCAGCGCTGCACCGTTGGTGGCGGATGCCTCCTTCGAGGCGACATAGACCACCATGTTGGCGATCTCGTCGACGCTGGCGAAGCGTTGCAGCAGCGAGCTCGGGCGGTGCTGCTTGACGAAGTTGGCGGCGGCTTCGTCCACGGACTGGCCGTTCTGCCTGGCGAGATCCTTGACGAACGTCTCGACGCCCTCCGACATGGTCGGGCCCGGCAGCACGGAATTGACGGTAACGCCGGTGCCGCTGGTGAGCTGCGCCAGGCCGCGCGCGACCGAAAGCTGGGCCGTCTTGGTCATGCCGTAGTGGATCATCTCGACGGGAATGTTGAGCCCAGATTCCGAGGAGATGAAGACGATGCGGCCCCAATTGCGCGCGAGCATGCCCTTCATGTAGGCGCGCGATAGGCGCACGCCGCTCATCACATTCACCTCGAAGAATCGGCTCCAGTCCTCGTCGGAGATGTCGAAGAAATCCTTGGGCTCGAAGATGCCGGCATTGTTGATGAGGATGTCGACCTCGGGCAGCGCCGCAACGAGCGCCTTGCAGCCTGCCGCGGTCGAGACGTCGGCCGCGATGCCGCGGACCTTGGCGCCCGTCCCTTCCAACCTGCGCACCGCCGCATCGACTTTGTCCTGTCCGCGGCCGTTGATGACGACGCTGGCGCCGGAGCCGGCGAGGCCCCTGGCGATGGCGTGGCCGATGCCGGCGGTCGAGCCGGTGACGAGGGCGGTTTTTCCGGAAAGGTCGATCTTCATGCGATATCTCCATGGATGCGGATGGAGATATCGGAAGCGGCTCCCTCAGCTGCAATCGGGGCTCACCGACGCGTGAGGAGCGTGAATGGTGGGCACGGCGCGCCAAGAGCGCGCCTTTGTCCACCCGACCGTTCCAACAAAAAAGCGGCGCCGAAGGCGCCGCTTTTGAAACGTCATGCCGGTCGGGCTTTACGCCGCCTCGGCTTCCTTCTCCTGCACCGGGCCGGAATCCTGGCCCTTGGCGTCGACGTCGCGATCGACGAACTCGATCACGGCCATCGCGGCGTTGTCGCCGTAGCGGAAGCCCGCCTTGATGATGCGGGTGTAGCCACCCTGGCGGTCCTTGTAGCGGGTCGCGAGCGTATCGAAGAGCTTCTTGACCATATCGACGTCGCGCAGCTCGGAGATGGCCTGACGGCGCAGCGACAGGCCGCCCTTCTTGCCGAGGGTGACGAGCTTCTCGACGATCGGGCGAAGCTCCTTGGCCTTGGGCAGCGTGGTGACGATCTGCTCGTGCTTGATCAGCGCGGCCGCCATGTTGGCGAACATCGCCTTGCGGTGCTCGGCCGTGCGGTTGAGCTTCCGATGAACCTTGCCGTGACGCATGTGTGTAGTCCTTCTTCGATTGTGTCGCGGTGGTTCAGCGACTGGTTTTCAGGTGGGCTTCCTGCGTTCGCCCTAGGCCGCGAGTGGCGAATGGTGAGTAGCGAATAGATCTTCTTCCCCTACTCGCCACTCCCTACTCGCCATTCGCTCAGTAATGATCCTCGAAGCGCTTGGCGAGCTCGTCGATGTTCTCCGGCGGCCAGCCCGGCACTTCCATGCCGAGGTGCAGACCCATCTGGGCCAGCACTTCCTTGATCTCGTTCAGCGACTTGCGGCCGAAGTTCGGGGTGCGGAGCATTTCCGCCTCGCTCTTCTGCACGAGGTCGCCGATGTAGACGATGTTGTCGTTCTTCAGGCAGTTGGCCGAACGCACCGACAGCTCGAGCTCGTCCACCTTCTTGAGGAAGGCCGGGTTGAAGGCGAGGTCCGGGATGATCTCCTGGGCGACTTCCTTGCGCGGCTCTTCGAAGTTGACGAACACGTTGAGCTGATCCTGCAGGATGCGGGCGGCGTAGGCCACCGAGTCATCCGGCGTGATCGCGCCGTTGGTCTCGATCGTCATGGTCAGCTTGTCGTAGTCGAGGATCTGGCCCTCGCGGGTGTTCTCGACCTTGTAGGAGACCTTGCGGACCGGCGAGTACAGGCTGTCGACCGGGATCAGGCCGATCGGCGCATCCTCGGGACGGTTGCGCTCGGCGGGCACGTAGCCCTTGCCGGTCGAGACCGTGAACTCCATGCGGATCTCGGCGCCCTCGTCGAGCGTGCAGATCTGCAGATCGGGGTTGAGCACGACCACATCGCCGACCGTCTGAATGTCGCCCGCGGTGACGACACCCGGGCCCTGCTTCTTCACGACCATGCGCTTGGGGCCCTCGCCCTGCATCTTGATCGAGATGTCCTTGATGTTGAGCACGATGTCGGTGACGTCCTCACGGACGCCCGCGATCGAGGAGAACTCGTGCAGCACGCCGTCGATGTGCACCGACTGCACCGCCGCGCCCTGGAGCGAGGAGAGCAGGATGCGGCGCAGCGCATTGCCGAGGGTCTGGCCGAAGCCACGCTCGAGCGGCTCGGCGACGATGGTCGCGAAACGCGAGGAATCGCTGCCGGGCGTGACCTGGAGCTTGTTCGGCCGAATCAGTTCTTGCCAATTTTTCTGGATCGTCACTGTTTCACCCATACAGGCCAGTCAATTTGACGGTGCAAATACTGGCGTTGGAGAAAGGCCGCAGATCATTCCCGCGGCTTCTTGCAAAGTCGCCGCGGGCGCCGACGCGCCCGCAGCTCGTCAAAATCAAACGCGCCGACGCTTGCGGGGACGGCAGCCGTTGTGCGGGATCGTGGTCACGTCGCGGATCGAGGTGACGGTGAAGCCGGCAGCCTGGAGCGCGCGGAGCGCCGATTCGCGGCCCGAACCGGGACCGGCGACCTCGACTTCCAGCGTGCGCATGCCGTGCTCCTGCGCCTTCTTGGACACGTCCTCGGCGGCAACCTGCGCGGCATACGGGGTCGACTTGCGCGAGCCCTTGAAGCCCATCGTGCCGGCCGAGGACCAGGCGATCGTATTGCCCTGCGCGTCGGTGATGGTGATGGTCGTGTTGTTGAACGACGAGTTCACATGCGCGACGCCGGAGGCGATGTTCTTGCGCTCACGACGACGAACGCGGGTGGCTTCCTTGCCCATTGAGTCCCTTTCCTGAAGATCTCAAACGCCGCCGTAATGCCAGCGGCTACACCTATGGAAGCGAATAGCGAGTAGCGAGTGGCGAATAGGGAAGCCCCCTACTCGCCACTCGCCACGTCCAATTCGCCAGTTTACTTCTTCTTGCCGGCGATGGCCTTGGCCGGGCCCTTGCGCGTGCGCGCATTGGTGTGGGTCCGCTGACCGCGCACCGGCAGACCGCGACGATGACGCAGGCCGCGATAGCAGCCGAGGTCCATCAGACGCTTGATGTTGATGCCGACCTCACGACGCAGGTCGCCCTCGACGAGATAGTCGCGGTCGATCACTTCGCGGATCTGGAGCACTTCGGCGTCGCTGAGCTGATTGACGCGACGATCCACGGGGATCTTCACCTTCTCGAGGATCTCACCAGCGATCTTCTGGCCGATGCCATGGATGTACTGGAGCGCGATCAGCACGCGCTTGTTGGTGGGAATGTTCACGCCGGCAATACGGGCCACGGCCTTCTCTCCTGTTGCCGATCCCTCGTCAGGGATCGGGCTTTAAGTGCTTGCTTTCTCGGGCAGGTGTTCACAAACGCGAACACGACGCCCACCCCCGGTCTTCCTGGGGCCCGGCATCGTCTGAAACTATCCGACTTGGATGCGGGCTTATTAAGGGATTCCGGGGGCTTTCGTCAACCGCTGCTAGCGCTTGGCTCGCTTTTTCGTGACCTTTTTTGCGGCCTTTTTGGCACCCTTTTTGACCGACTTCTTGGCTGCTTTCTTGACGGTTTTCTTGGTGGCTTTCTTGGAGGCTTTCTTGGCCGCCTTCTTTGGGCCTTTCACCGCCGATTTGGCGGCCTTTTTAGCCGATTTGACGCCCTTTTTGGCCGTTTTTGCCGGCCTTGCCGCCGCCTTCTTCCCCGCTTGGGCCTTTTTAGCCGGCGCCGCCTTGGCGGCGCTCCGGGCATGCGTCTTGGGCTCGATCGCCCCCAGAGCCAGCAGCTGGCGATGGATGGCGCGGGTGACCTCGTCGATGGTCATCATGCCGTCGATGGTCGAGAGCTTCCGCCGCTCGGAATAGTAGTGAATCAGCGGTTCCGTCTGGCTGCGATAGCTGGCCAGCCGCTTGGTCAGGACCTCCGGGGTATCGTCGAGCCGGACCTCCTCGCCGCGCTCCCGCATTTGGGCGACGCGGGTCTCGACGCGGCTCAGAAGCGCACTCTCATTGACCCGGAGCTCGATCACGGCGTCCAGCTTGAGGTGCTTGCGCTTGAGCAGCTCGTCCAGCGCCTCGGCCTGCGGCACGGTGCGGGGGAAACCGTCGAGGATGAAACCGCTCTTGGCGTCCGGCTGCTCGATGCGGTCGGAAATGATTCCCACCACGACGTCATCGGGCACGAGGCCGCCGCTCGCCATGATCTCCTTGGCCTTCAACCCGACCGGGGTGCCGGCCGCAACCGCGGCACGCAGCATCTCGCCAGTCGAGAGCTGGACGATGCCATAGCGCTGCACCAGGAGCTGGGCCTGGGTCCCCTTGCCCGACCCCGGCGGTCCCAGAAGTATAATTCTCATCGGCGTACGCCCCCCGGATTGGTGAGCGACACCTCGCGCACCTGCGTTTTGATATCAAGAACGGTGCAAACCACAACCAGCACTGCACCACCATTGACGACCATACTATAAGGCAGCCCGATCCCGTAAAGCTCGAACACCTCCGGAATCAACTGCAACGCCGTCAGGTAGACGGCTCCGACGACTGTCGTCAATGACACGACGCGATCGAGATAGTCCGCGGTGGCCTCGCCGGGAGCGACACCGGGAATTGCGCCCTCATGGCGGGTCAGGGATTTGGCGGTGTATTCGGGATCGATCACATAAGCAGTGTAGACGAAGGCGAGCACGAACACGGCGATCGACACGAGAATGAGGTGCGCCGGCTGCCCCAGCTGGAGATGCCGGTAGGTTGCGGCAACCAGGGGATGATCGCCTCCCAGGATGAAGCCCGCAAAGGCAAGCGGCAGATAGAATATCCACGGCGCCACGGTGACGGGAATCACGAACCCGGCGCTGTTGAGCTTGATCGGCAGTACTGCATCGCGCACAGGCAGTTGCCGCGTACCGACGCTTTGTGCTGCGAACTGGACCCGGATATTTCGCCGCGCACCTTCGACAAGCACGATCACGACGACGATCGCGATCCAAAACACGACATGGCCGAGCACAAGATTGCCCGAGATCGTCCCGCTCCGCACGAGATCCCCGATACCGGCAATGTTTTGCGGAACGGCAACGATGAAGCCGGCACTGAAGATCAGCGCCAAGCCATTGCCGATGCCGTAGCGGGTCATCTGTTCGCTGAGCCACACCAGCACGACGACGCCGCCGACCATCGAGGCCGTAGCCGTCGTCACGAACCAGCCGTCGGGATTTTTGACGAGGCCCGGGATCGACGTCAGTGCCGAGGCGATGCCGTAGGCCTGAAAGGCCGCAATTCCGAGTGTGAGCCCGAGCGTGGCACGTGCGATCTTACGCCGTCCGCCCTCGCCGGATCGTTCGAGCGAACTCAGGCCGCGCCAGACCATGGACAGCAGCCGGATCAAGATTGACGCAGTCAGATAGGGAATGAGGCCGAGCGCAAAGATCGAAAGCCGGGAGACGAGATCCAGCGCCGGCGAGACGTCGGAGAGATTCAGTCCCGCAATCGGGATCTGCGTGCCGAGCCTGAAAAGGAGCAGCGCGCCGATCGTGAAAGCGATTCGGCGCGCGAGCTCCCTGCTCATCTACGGCGGCCCCGCAGCTTGGACTTGCGGATCAGACCTTCATACTGGTGCGCCAGCAGATAGCCCTGGACCTGCGCCACCGTGTCCATGGTGACGCTGACGACGATCAGCAGCGAGGTGCCGCCGAAATAGAACGGCACCGAAGCGTAGGAGATCAGGATTTCCGGGATCAAGCAGACGATGGCGAGATAAATCGCACCCAGCACGGTGATGCGCGACAGCACATAGTCGATGTATTCCGCGGTGCGTTCGCCCGGGCGAATGCCGGGAATGAAACCGCCGTGCTTCTTCAGATTGTCCGCGGTCTCGGTCGGGTTGAACACGATCGCGGTGTAAAAGAAGGCGAAGAACACGATCAGCGCCAGATACATGATCAGGAACAGCGGACGGCCATGGCCGAGCTGTGTGGTGATCCACTGGAACCATTCCGGCCCGCTGCCCGTGTTGAAGTTCGCAACCGTCGTCGGCAAGAGGAGCAGTGAGGATGCGAAGATCGGCGGGATCACGCCGGAGGTGTTGAGCTTGAGCGGCAGATGCGAGGACTGGCCCTCGAACATCTTGTTGCCGACCTGGCGCTTCGGATACTGGATCAAGAGGCGGCGCTGGGCGCGCTCCATGAAGACGATGAAGGCGATCACGACGACGGCCATGATGATGACGACCAGGATCAGGCCGGTCGACATCGCGCCCTGACGGCCGAGCTCGAGCATGCCGGCGAGTGCCGCGGGCAACTCGGCGACGATGCCGGCCAGAATGATCAGCGAAATGCCGTTGCCGATGCCGCGCGAGGTGATCTGCTCGCCGAGCCACATCAGGAACATGGTGCCGCCGGTCAGCGTGATAGAGGTCGAGAGCAGGAAAAACAGTCCAGGTTCGCTGACGACATTGCCGGCGCCCTGAAGTCCTACCGCGATGCCGTAGGACTGGAACGCGGCCAGGATCACCGTGAGATAGCGGGTATACTGATTCAGCGTCTTGCGGCCGGCTTCGCCTTCCTTTTTCAGCGCTTCGAGCTGCGGCGACACTGTGGTCAACAGCTGGATGATGATCGAGGCCGAGATATACGGCATGATGTTCAGCGCGAAGATCGCCATGCGGTTGATGCCGCCGCCGGCGAACATGTTGAACATGCCGAGGATGCCGCCGGCCTGCGAGCGGAACACCTGTTCCCAGGCGCTCGGGTCAATGCCGGGCAGCGGAATGTAGGTCCCGAGCCGATAAACGAGCAGCGCACCCAGGGTGAACCAGATGCGCTTCTTCAGTTCGTCGGCCTTGGCAAACGCACCGAAATTGAGATTGGCTGCCAGTTGTTCCGCTGCAGAGACCATCTTGGACTTTCTCCCGCCGCCTGTTGCGCCGTTGATGCCCGCGGCCGGGCTGAATTAGCGGACGCCGGACATTATCTGGGGCTCGGCTTCGATAAGTCCACGTCCCGCATGCGTAAAGGCCCGCGCGCCGCGGGCCAATGACGCAGTTGTTACGCCGCCTCGCCTTCTTCCTTGGGCTGGGCGAGGATCTTCACCGAACCGCCGGCCTTCTCGACCGCGGCGATCGCGGTCTTGCTGGCGCCGTGCACTTCGATGTTGAGCTTGGACTTGAGCTCGCCTCGGCCGAGCAGCCGCAGGCCGCCCTTGGCGCGGCGCAGCACGCCGCCTTTCACCAGGGCCTCGACATTGACGACGCTGCCGGCGTCGATCTTCTTGGCGTCGACCGCTTCCTGGAGCCGGTCGAGATTGATCTCGGCGAACTCGACGCGGAAGATGTTGTTGAAGCCGCGCTTGGGCAGACGGCGATGCATCGGCATCTGGCCGCCTTCGAAACCCTTGATGCGCACGCCCGAACGCGCGGTCTGGCCCTTGCCGCCGCGGCCGGACTGCTTGCCCTTGCCGGAACCGATGCCGCGGCCGACGCGCATACGCTTCTTGCGCGAGCCGGCGTTGTCGGCGATATCGCTGAGCTTCATCGCCCTTCTCCTTGTGTCTTGCGCACGATCTTCACCGAAAACCGCTTCCCGCTCTCCGGGACCGTGCGCCTTTGCTTACTTCTCGTCGATGATGCGGACGAGATGGTGAACCTTCTCGATCATGCCGCGGACCGCCGGGGTATCCGGCAGTTCGCTGGTGCGGCCGATCTTGTTGAGCTTGAGCCCGATCAGGGTCGAACGCTGCGAGTGATGGCGGCGGATCGCGCTGCCGGTCTGCTCGACCTTGATCGTCTTTGCGGCCTTGGCCATGGGAGTCTACTCCGAAAAGCTTCCGTTAGTCGGCGGCCGCCTCGGCATCGCCGCCGATACGACGGGACTGGAGGGTGGACACCTTGATGTTGCGGCGGGCTGCGACCGAACGCGGCGAATCCTGGTGCTTCAGCGCGTCGAAGGTCGCGCGCACCATGTTGTACGGGTTCGACGAGCCGATCGACTTCGCCACCACGTCCTGGACGCCGAGCGTCTCGAACACGGCGCGCATCGGGCCACCGGCGATGATGCCGGTACCGGCCGGAGCTGCACGCAGATAGACACGGCCCGCGCCATGACGGCCGGCGATGTCGTGATGGAGCGTGCGGCCCTCGCGCAGCGACACCCGCGTCAGGTTGCGCTTGGCGGACTCGGTCGCCTTGCGGATCGCCTCGGGCACTTCGCGCGCCTTGCCGTGACCGAAGCCGGCGCGGCCCTTCTGGTCGCCGATCACGACCAGCGCTGCGAAACCGAAGCGCTTGCCGCCCTTGACGACCTTGGCCACGCGGTTGATGTGGACGAGCTTGTCAACGAACTCGCTGTCGCGCTCCTCGCGCTCCCTGCGTTCACGTCCGCCGCCGCGTTGATCGCGTCCACCACGTTGTTCGCGTTCTGCCATTTTTCTAATCCTTCAGAGACTTACGCCTCAATCCTCAAATTCTGTTAGAAGCTCAGCCCACTCTCACGCGCTGCATCGGCAAGAGCCTTGACGCGCCCGTGATAGAGATAGCTGCCGCGATCGAACACGACTTCCTTGACACCCTTCTCTGCAGCGCGCTCGGCCAGCAGCTTGCCGACCGCCTTCGCCGCATCGATGTCGGCGCCGGTCTTGCCGCCGTCGCGCATCGACTTCTCGAGCGACGAAGCAGAGGCCAGCGTCTCGCCCTTCAGGTCGTCGATGACCTGGGCGTAGATGTGCTTGGACGAGCGGAACACCGACAGGCGCGGACGGCCGCCGGCGGAACGGCGCAGCTTCAGCCGCACACTCCGCTTGCGCCGGGCATTCGTAACCTTGGCTTTCGACATGACCGGCTCCGTTACTTCTTCTTGCCTTCCTTGCGGAAGATGAATTCGCCCACATACTTCACGCCCTTGCCCTTGTAGGGCTCCGGCGGACGATAGGAGCGGATCTCGGCGGCGACCTGGCCGACGCGCTGGACGTCGCTGCCCGCCACCGTGATCTCGGTCGGCTTCGGCACGGTGATCGTGATCCCCTCGGGGATCGGGTAGATCACGTCATGGCTGTAGCCGAGCGCGAGCTGCAGGTTCTTGCCCTGCATCGCGGCGCGATAGCCGACGCCGGTGATCTCGAGCTTCTTCTCGAAACCCTTGGTGACGCCTTCGACCAGATTCGCGACCTGGGCGCGAGCGGTGCCGTAGAGGGCCCGCGCGCGGTTGGTCTCGGTCCGCGGCTTGACCTTGACCTGGCCGTTCTCGAGCTTCACCTCGACGTCGTCGTGGACGACGAACTGAAGCTGGCCCTTCGGCCCCTTCATCTTGACGGTCTGCCCATCGACGGTCGCGGTCACACCCGACGGAACCGCCACAGGCCTTTTGCCAACTCGTGACATGGATGAAAAATCCTTCTCAGAACACCGTGAAGAGGACTTCACCGCCCACATTCGCGTCGCGCGCGCTGTGGTCGGCCATGATCCCCTTCGGCGTCGACAACACCGAAATGCCGAGACCGTTGTTCACCCGCGGCAGGTTCTTCACCGAGGCGTAGACTCTGCGCCCGGGCTTGGAAACGCGCTCAATCTCGCGAATGACGGGCTCGCCGTCGAAATACTTCAGCTCGATCTCGATCTCGCTGCGGCCCGAGGAGTGCTCGAGCGTGGCGTAACCGCGGATGTAGCCCTCAGCCTTCAGAACCTCGAGCACGTTCTCGCGCATCTTCGAGCCGGGCGTGGAGACCTTGGTCTTCGAACGCATCTGCGCGTTGCGGATACGGGTGATCAGATCGCTGATTGGATCGTGCGTAGACATCTAAACGACCCTCCTTACCAGCTGGACTTCACGAGGCCCGGGACCATGCCCTTGGAGCCAAGTTCGCGCAGCGCGATACGGGACAGCTTGTTCTTGCGATAGTTCGAGCGCGGACGGCCCGACAGCTCGCAACGCAGGCGGATGCGGGTCGCCGACGAGTTGCGCGGCATTTCCGCCAGCTTCAGGGTCGCGGCGAACCGCTCCTCCATCGGCAGCGTCTTGTCGGCGATGATCGCCTTCAACCGCTCGCGCTTGGCGGCGGCGTTCTTCACCATCCGCTTGCGCCGGTTGTTCTTCTCGACTGAACTCTTCTTTGCCATGCTTGGCTCCTGGGTATCCGCGTTTGAGAGGCTCTAAGTCAGCGTCTCACTGCCGGAACGGGAAATTGAAAGCGGTCAACAAGGCCCTCGCCTCTTCGTCGGTCTTGGCCGTGGTGCAGACGGTGATGTCCATACCGCGGGCTTCCGTGACCTTGTCGAAGTCGATCTCGGGGAAAATGATGTGCTCCTTGATGCCGAGCGAGTAGTTGCCGCGGCCGTCGAAGCTCTTCGGGTTCAGGCCGCGGAAGTCGCGCACGCGCGGCAGCGCGACGTTCACCAGGCGATCGATGAACTCGTACATGCGGGCCTTGCGCAGCGTAACCTTGCAGCCGATCGGCTGGTTCTCACGCAGCTTGAAGGTCGCGATCGCGATGCGCGAATAGGTGACGATCGCCTTCTGGCCGGCGATCTGGGTCAATTCGGCAGCGGCGGTCTCGGCCTTCTTGCGGTCGTTGACGGAATCGCCAACGCCCATGTTCAGCACAACCTTGTCCAGGCGCGGAACCTGCATGACGTTCTCGTAACCGAACTTCTCGGTCAGAGCCGTGCGGATCTTCGCGTCATATTCCGCGCGCAGGCGCGGCGTGTAAGCGGCCTCAGCCATCGATCTCAGCTCCCGAGCTCTTGGCGATGCGGACCTTCTTGCCGTCCGCCAGAATCTTGAATCCGACGCGGGTCGGCTTTCCGTCCTTGCCGACATACGCGATGTTGGACAGTTGGATCGGCGCCTCTTTCGAGATGATGCCGCCCTCCTGGGCCTGCGTCTGCTTCTGGTGACGCTTGACCATGTTGATGCCGCGCACCAGCGCGGTGCCGGCGTCGGGGCGAACCTCGAACACTTCGCCGGTGCGGCCCTTGTCGCGGCCGGTCAGCACGACGACCTTGTCGCCCTTGCGGATCTTCGCAGCCATCACAGCACCTCCGGCGCGAGCGAGATGATCTTCATGTGGTTCTTGGCGCGCAGCTCGCGCGGCACGGGCCCGAAGATACGGGTGCCGACCGGCTCGGACTGGTTGTTGATCAGCACGGCGGCGTTGCGGTCGAAACGGATGACCGAGCCGTCGGCGCGGCGGATGTCCTTGCGGACGCGCACCACGACGGCCTTCATCACGTCGCCCTTCTTCACCTTGCCACGCGGAATGGCTTCCTTGATCGACACGACGATGATGTCGCCGATCGTGGCGTAGCGGCGCTTGGAGCCTCCGAGCACCTTGATACACATGACACGGCGTGCGCCAGAATTGTCGGCCACGTCGAGGTTGGTCTGCATCTGAATCATTGATGCACCTCGTCCTCTTTCTCTTTGCGCCAGCCCAGCCGGCGCTCAACATTTCCCTGAAGTCAGTCGGCTAAAGCCAACAGATCAGGCGCTTTTCTTGTGTTCGCCCCGGATCACGACCCAGCGCTTCAACTTCGAAATCGGCTTCGTTTCCTCGATCCACACCATGTCGCCCGGCTTGAACTGGTTGCTCTCGTCGTGCGCGTGGTAGTTCTTCGAACGGCGGATCGTCTTCTTGTAGATCGGGTGCGTGAAGCGGCGGTCGACGCGCACCACGATGGTCTTGGCTTGCTTGTCGCTGACGACCACGCCCTGCAAAGTACGTTTCGGCATCTTCGTAAGCCTCTTACTTCTTCTTCGCGCGCGTCTGCGCGGCGATGGTCTTGATCCGGGCGATGTCGCGGCGGGCCTCGCGCAGGCGCGAGGTGTTCTCGAGCTGCCCGGTGGCGCGCTGGAAGCGCAGGTTGAAGCGCTCCTTCTTCAGGTTCAGGATGGCCTCATCCTGCTGGTCGGGGCTCATCGCGCGGATGTCTTCGATCTTCATCTGTGCCATGGCCATTACTCCGCAATGCGCTCGACGAAGCGCGTCTTGATCGGCAGCTTGGCGGCCGCCAGCGTCAGCGCCTCACGCGCCGTCTGGGTGTTGACGCCATCGATCTCGAACAGCACCCGGCCCGGCTTGACGCGCGCGACCCACAATTCCGGCGAACCCTTGCCGGAGCCCATGCGGACTTCGGCCGGCTTCTTCGACACCGGAACGTCGGGGAACACGCGGATCCAGACGCGGCCGGCGCGCTTCATGTGGCGGGTCAGCGCGCGGCGGGCGGCTTCGATCTGGCGCGCGGTGACGCGCTCAGGCTCGGTCGCCTTCAGGCCGAACTGGCCGAACGCCAACGTCGCGCCCGAAGACGCAACGCCGTGGATGCGGCCCTTATGCGCCTTCCGGAACTTCGTTTTCTTAGGTTGCATCATGGCTTTAAGCCCTCAAATTCCTGTCTGGCCTTAGGCAGCGGCCGTCTCGCGGCGCTGACGGCCACCGCGATCGCCACTGCCGCCGGTCTCGCCTTCGGCCATTCTCTTGTCCTGGGCCATCGGATCGTGCTCGAGGATCTCGCCCTTGAAGATCCAGACCTTGACGCCGCAGGTGCCGAAGGTCGTGAACGCGGTCGCAACGCCGTAGTCGATGTCGGCACGCAGCGTGTGCAGCGGCACGCGGCCTTCGCGGTACCACTCCATGCGCGCGATTTCCGCACCGCCCAGACGTCCCGAGCAGTTGATGCGGATGCCCTCCGCGCCGAGACGCATTGCCGACTGCACGGCGCGCTTCATGGCACGGCGGAACGCCACGCGGCGCTCGAGCTGCTGCGCGATCGATTCGGCCACCAGCGTCGCATCGAGCTCCGGCTTGCGGATCTCGACGATGTTGATGACGACGTCGGACGAGGTGATGTCCGCGACCCTCTTGCGCAGCTTGTCGATGTCGGCGCCCTTCTTGCCGATCACCACGCCCGGACGGGCCGAGTGGATGGTGACGCGGCACTTCTTGTGCGGGCGCTCGATCACGATGCGGGCGACGGCCGCCTGCTTGAGCTCCTTGTGCAGGATCTCGCGGATCTTGACGTCCTCGTGCAGCAGCTTGCCGTATTCCTGCTTGCCGGCGAACCAGCGGGAATCCCAGGTCCGGTTGATGCCGAGACGCAGACCGATCGGATTGATCTTTTGACCCATCGTGTTCTCCTGCGCCCTTAAGCGGCGGCTTCAGCTTCGACCTGACGAACGATGATCGTCAGCTGCGAAAACGGTTTGTAGACACGGCCCGAGCGGCCGCGGCCGCGGGCGGCGAAGCGCTTCATCACGAGGCCATTGCCGACGAAGGCCTGCGCCACGACGAGATCGTCGACGTCGAGGTCGTGGTTGTTCTCGGCGTTGGCGATCGCCGATTCCAGGCACTTCTTCACGTCGACCGCGATCCGCTTGCGCGAAAACTGCAGGTCGGCGAGCGCGGCAGACGCCTTCCGGCCGCGAATGAGCTGGGCGACCAGGTTGAGCTTCTGCGGGCTCACCCGCAGCATCCGGGCGACCGCCTTGGCCTCGTTGTCGGCGAGGCTCCGTTCGCGCTTAGGTTTGCTCATCGTTTAATCCTCAAGCCTTCTTGGCTTTCTTGTCGCCGGAGTGGCCATGGAAGGTCCGGGTCGGCGAGAACTCGCCGAACTTGTGACCGACCATTTCCTCGTTCACGGCCACCGGCACGTGCTTCTGACCGTTGTAGACGCCGAAGGTCAGACCGACGAATTGCGGCAGGATCGTCGAGCGACGGCTCCAGATCTTGATGACGTCGTGACGGCCGGACGCGCGCGCGGCATCTGCCTTCTTGAGCAGAGAACCCTCGACGAACGGGCCTTTCCAGACTGAACGAACCATGTCCGGCGTTCCTTACTTCTTCCGCTTGTGGCGGCTTAAGAGAATGAATTTGTTGGTCGACTTGTTGGTGCGGGTCTTCTTGCCCTTGGTCGGCTTGCCCCACGGGGTGACCGGGTGGCGGCCGCCCGAGGTACGACCTTCACCACCGCCGTGCGGATGGTCGATCGGGTTCATCGCGACACCGCGGTTGTGCGGCCTGCGGCCCATCCAACGCTTGCGACCGGCCTTGCCGATCGAGGTGTTCATGTGATCCGGGTTTGACACCGCGCCGATCGTGCCGCGGCAACGACCGTGCACCAGGCGCTGCTCGCCCGAATTCAGGCGGATGATGACGTAGTCCTGGTCGCGGCCGACGAGCTGGGCGTAGGTGCCGGCGGAACGCGCCAGCTGGCCGCCCTTGCCGATCTTGACTTCGATGTTGTGGATGATCGTGCCGACCGGCATGTTGCCGAGCGGCATGACGTTGCCCGGCTTCACGTCGACGTAATTGCCGGCGATGATCGTGTCACCCACCGCCAGGCGCTGCGGCGCCAGGATGTAGGCCTGCTCGCCGTCCTGATACTTGATCAGGGCGATGAAACCGGTGCGATTGGGATCATACTCGAGACGCTCGACGGTCGCGGGCACGTCGATCTTCTCACGCTTGAAGTCGACCGTACGCAGCGTCTGCTTGTGACCACCGCCGCGGAAGCGCACGGTGATGCGGCCGGTGTTGTTGCGGCCGCCCGAGGACTTCTTGCCTTCGGTGAGCGCCTTGACCGGCTTGCCCTTGTAGAGGGCCGAACGATCGACCATGACCAGCTGGCGCTGGCCCGGCGTCGTGGGATTGAATGTCTTCAGTGCCATCGTCGTACGACCTTACAGACCGGTGGTGACGTCGATCCGGTGACCCTCTTCGAGGGTCACGATCGCGCGTTTGCTGTTCGACTGCGAGCCGATGGTTCCGCGGAAGGCCTTGACCTTGCCCTTGCGGACCAGCGTGTTGACGCTCTTGACCTTGACGTCGAACAGCTTCTCGATCGCTTCCTTGATCTGCGGCTTGGTCGCCTTGGCGGCCACCTTGAACAGCACCTTGTTGTGCTCCGAGGCGATCGTCGCCTTTTCGGTCACGACCGGCGACAGGATCACGTCGTAGTGGCGAGGCTCGATGTTCTTGCTCATTTGAAGCGCGCCTCCAGCGCATCGATGGCGGCCTTGGTCAGAACGAGCTTCTGACGGCGCAGGATGTCATAGACGTTGATGCCCTGGATCGGCAGTACGTCCATGTTCGGGATGTTGCGAGCCGCAGCGGCGAAGCCGTTGTTGAGCTCGGCACCGTCGATGATCAGCGCGTTGGTGAGGCCGAGGCCCGAGAAGTGGCCGAGCAGCGCCTTGGTCTTGGCGGCTTCCAGCGCGGCCTTCTCGATCACGACGAGATCGCCGTCCTTGGCCTTGGCCGAGAGCGCATGCTTCAGAGCGAGCGCACGGACCTTCTTCGGCAGGTCGGTGGCGTGCGAACGCACCACCGGACCGAAGGCACGACCGCCGCCGCGGAACTGCGGCACGCGGGCCGAGCCGTGACGAGCACCGCCGGTGCCCTTCTGCTTGTACATCTTCTTGCCGGTGCGCCAAATCTCGGCGCGGCCCTTGGCCTTGTGCGTGCCGGCCTGGCGCTTGTTGAGCTGCCACTGCACGCAGCGCGCGATGATGTCCTCGCGCGGCTCGAGGCCGAAAATGGCGTCGGACAGCTGGACGGAGCCGGCTTCCTTACCTTCGAGGGTGGTGACCTTCAATTCCATCTCACGCCTCCTGCGCAGCCGGAGCGGCTTCCGCGTCGCCAGCAACCTTGAACTTGCCGGGCTTCGGGGCTTCCTTCGGCAGCGGCTTTTTGACGGCGTCGCGCACGCGGATCCAGCCGCCCTTGGAGCCGGGAACGGCGCCTTCGACGAGGATCAGGCCGCGCTCGACATCGGTCTGGACGACGCGAAGGTTGAGCGTGGTGATGCGATCGACACCCATGTGGCCGGGCATCTTCTTGTTCTTCCAGGTCTTGCCGGGGTCCTGACGGCCACCGGTCGAACCGATCGAGCGGTGCGAGATCGACACACCGTGCGTGGCGCGCAGACCGCCGAAGTTCCAGCGCTTCATGCCGCCGGCGAAGCCCTTACCGACCGAAGTGCCGGTGACGTCGACGAACTGGCCGACGACGAAGTGGTCGGCCTGGATCTCGGCGCCGACCGGGATCATGGCGTCCGCGGTGACGCGGAATTCCTCGACCCGGCGCTTCGGCTCGACCTTGGCGACCGCGAACTGGCCGCGCTCGGCCTTCGGCATGTAAACGGTCTTGCGGCTGCCCGAACCGAGCTGGAGCGCGACGTAACCGTTCTTCTCTTCGGTGCGGTGGCCTACGACCTGGCAATTGCCGAGCTTCAGCACGGTCACGGGGATATGTTCGCCGGCCTCCGTGAAGACCCGCGTCATCCCGACCTTTTGTGCGATCACTCCGGAGCGCATCGGCTTGCTTCCTGTTCTCTTTGTCCGCTTTTGGCGAACGGGATCCAAAATCTTAGAGCTTGATCTCGACGTCGACACCGGCGGCCAGGTCGAGCTTCATCAAAGCATCGACGGTCTGCGGGGTCGGATCGACGATGTCGAGCAGGCGCTTGTGAGTGCGCATCTCGAACTGTTCGCGGCTCTTCTTGTCGACGTGGGGCGAACGGTTGACGGTGAACTTCTCGATGCGGGTGGGCAGCGGAATGGGTCCGCGGACCTGCGCGCCGGTGCGCTTCGCCGTGTTCACGATCTCACGGGTCGACGTATCGAGGATACGATGGTCGAACGCCTTGAGACGGATACGAATGTTTTGGCCGTTCATTGCCGAATCTTTCTTAGTGAGTGGCGAGTAGCGAATAGCGAATAGAAACTATTCGCCACTCGCCATTCCCTATTCGCGTTGTTACTCGATGATCGAGGCGACGACGCCGGCGCCGACGGTGCGGCCGCCTTCGCGGATCGCGAAGCGGAGCTTCTCTTCCATCGCGATCGGCACGATCAGGTGCACTTCCATCGCGATGTTGTCGCCCGGCATCACCATCTCGGTGCCTTCCGGCAGGTGCACGACACCGGTCACGTCGGTGGTGCGGAAGTAGAACTGCGGACGGTAGTTGGTGAAGAACGGGGTGTGGCGACCGCCCTCTTCCTTGGTGAGGATGTAGGCCTCGGCCTTGAACTTGGTGTGCGGCTTGACCGAACCCGGCTTGGCCAGAACCTGGCCGCGCTCGACGTCTTCGCGCTTGGTGCCGCGGAGCAGTGCGCCGATGTTGTCGCCGGCCTGGCCCTGATCGAGCAGCTTGCGGAACATTTCGACGCCGGTGACGGTGGTCTTCTGGGTGGCGCGGAGACCGACGATCTCGATTTCCTCGCCGACCTTGACGACGCCGCGCTCGACACGGCCGGTCACGACGGTGCCGCGGCCCGAGATCGAGAACACGTCTTCAACCGGCATCAGGAACGGCTGGTCGATCGGACGCTCCGGCTGCGGGATGTACTCGTCGACGTTCTTCATCAGCTCGAGGATGGCGTCGTGGCCGAGCTTCTTGTCGGAGTCTTCGAGAGCGGCGAGCGCCGAACCCTTGATGATCGGAATCTTGTCGCCGGGGAATTCGTACTTGGAAAGCAGCTCGCGGACTTCGAGCTCGACGAGCTCGAGCAGCTCCGGATCGTCGACCATGTCGCACTTGTTGAGGAACACGACGAGCGCGGGCACACCGACCTGGCGGGCGAGCAGGATGTGCTCGCGGGTCTGCGGCATCGGGCCGTCAGCGGCCGACACAACCAGGATCGCGCCGTCCATCTGGGCAGCGCCGGTGATCATGTTCTTGACGTAGTCGGCGTGGCCGGGGCAGTCGACGTGGGCGTAGTGGCGGTTCGGCGTCTCGTACTCGACGTGCGCGGTCGAGATGGTGATGCCGCGGGCCTTCTCTTCCGGCGCCTTGTCGATCTGGTCGTACGCGGTGAACGTCGCACCGCCGGCTTCGGCGAGAACCTTGGTGATCGCCGCGGTCAGCGACGTCTTGCCATGGTCGACGTGACCGATGGTGCCGATGTTGCAGTGCGGCTTGGTACGTTCAAACTTTGCTTTGGCCATTTGACTCTCCGTTCAATCGTCAGCTTTCAACCGACGACAATCAGGCAAACTTCTTCTGGACTTCTGCCGACACGTTGGCCGGCGCTTCTGCGTAGTGATCGAACTGCATGGTGAAGGTCGCGCGACCCTGGCTCATCGAGCGCAGATTGTTCACGTAACCGAACATGTTCATGAGCGGCACCATCGCGTTGATGACGTTGGCGTTGCCGCGCATGTCCTGCCCCTGGATCTGACCGCGCCGGGAATTCAGGTCGCCGATGACCGAGCCGGTGTAGTCTTCCGGGGTCACCACCTCGACCTTCATGATCGGCTCGAGCAGGACCGACTTGCCCATCTGCAGCGCTTCGCGGAAGCAGGCGCGCGAGGCGATTTCGAAGGCGAGCGCCGACGAGTCGACGTCGTGATACTTGCCGTCGACGAGCTGCACCTTGACGTCGACCACGGGGAAGCCCGCGACCACGCCGGACGACAGCACGCTCTCCAGGCCCTTCTCGACGCCCGGGATGTATTCCTTCGGCACCGCGCCACCGACGATCTTCGATTCGAACTCGAAGCCCTTGCCGGCTTCGTTCGGCTCGACGATGAACGACACGGCCGCGAACTGGCCGGTACCGCCGGTCTGCTTCTTGTGGGTATAGCTGTGCTCCACCCGCTTGGTGATGCGCTCACGGAACGCCACCTGCGGCGCGCCGATGTTGGCGTCGACCTTGTAGGTGCGCTTGAGGATGTCGACCTTGATGTCGAGGTGGAGTTCGCCCATCCCCTTGAGGATGGTCTGGCCGGACTCGTGGTCGGTCGACACGCGGAAGGACGGATCCTCCGCGGCGAGCTTGGCCAGCGCCACGCCCAGCTTCTCCTGGTCGGCCTTGGACTTCGGCTCGATCGCGATCTCGATGACCGGCTCGGGGAACTCCATCTTCTCCAGGATCACCTGCTTGTCGGGATCGCACAGCGTGTCACCGGTGCGCGCTTCCTTCAGACCGGCCAGCGCGACGATGTCGCCGGCATAGGCTTCCTTGATGTCCTCGCGGTTGTTCGCATGCATCAACAGCATGCGCCCGATCCGCTCCTTCTTCTCGCGGGTCGAGTTCACGACGCCGGTGCCGCTCTGCAGGATGCCGGAATAGATGCGGCAGAAGGTGATGGTGCCGACGAACGGGTCGTCCATGATCTTGAACGCGAGCAGCGCCAGCGGCTCCTTGTCGTCCGCCTTGCGCACGACCTCGTTGCCCTTGTCGTCGGTGCCCTTGATCGCGGGCACGTCGAGCGGCGACGGCAGATAGTCGACCACGGCGTCGAGCAGCGGCTGCACGCCCTTGTTCTTGAAGGCCGAGCCGCACAGCACGGGATAAAACGCGCCGGTCAGCACCGCCTTGCGGATCAGGCGCTTCAGGGTCGCCTCGTCCGGCTCCTTGCCATCGAGATAGGCGGCCATGGCATCGTCGTCGAGCTCGACGGCGGCTTCCACCATCTTCTCGCGGTATTCCTTGGCCTGGTCGGCAAGGTCTTCCGGAATATCGACATAATCGAACTTGGCGCCGAGCGATTCATCGTTCCAGACGACGCCCTTCATCTTCACGAGGTCGACAAGACCCTTGAAGTTGTTCTCGGCACCGATCGGAAGCTGGATCGCGACGGGCTTGGCGCCCAGACGGTCGACGATGTCCGCCAGACACTTGAAGAAGTCGGCACCGATCTTGTCCATCTTGTTGGCGAAGACGATGCGCGGAACCTTGTACTTGTCGCCCTGGCGCCAGACGGTCTCGGTCTGAGGCTCGACGCCCTGATTGGAGTCGAGCACGCAGACGGCGCCGTCGAGCACGCGGAGCGAACGCTCGACTTCGATGGTGAAGTCGACGTGACCGGGCGTGTCGATGATGTTCAGGCGCTTGCCGTTCCAGAACGCGGTGGTCGCAGCCGAGGTGATCGTGATGCCACGCTCCTGCTCCTGCTCCATCCAGTCCATCGTCGCGGCACCTTCGTGCACTTCGCCGATCTTGTGGCTCTTGCCGGTGTAATAGAGGATGCGCTCGGTCGTCGTGGTCTTGCCGGCGTCGATATGCGCCATGATACCGAAGTTACGGTAGTCCTCGATGGCATGTTGGCGGGGCATGGGTCGTTCCTTGCGAGTCCGAGTGTGTCGCCGTTACCAGCGGTAGTGCGAGAAGGCGCGGTTGGCTTCCGCCATGCGGTGCACGTCTTCGCGCTTCTTGACGGCGTTCCCCCGGTTGTTCGATGCGTCCAAGAGCTCCGCCGAGAGCCGCTCGGTCATGGTCTTCTCGTTGCGCTCGCGCGCAGCCGCGATCAGCCAGCGAATGCCGAGCGCCTGCCGTCGGGTCGAGCGGACCTCGACCGGAACCTGGTAGGTCGCGCCGCCGACGCGGCGGGAGCGGACCTCGATGGTCGGCATGACGTTCTCGAGCGCCTGCTCGAACACGCCGAGCGGGTTCTGCTTGGTCTTAGATTCGATGATGCCGAACGCACCATAGACGATGCCTTCCGCAACCGACTTCTTGCCGGCGTACATCACCGAGTTCATGAACTTCGTGACGATGATGTTCCCGAACTTCGGATCCGGAAGAACTTCGCGCTTTTCCGCAGAGTGGCGACGAGACATAGGCTTGGTTCCCGCTTACTTCGGACGCTTGGCGCCGTACTTCGAACGACGCTGCTTACGGTTCTTGACGCCCTGGGTGTCCAGAACGCCGCGGAGGATGTGATAGCGCACGCCCGGCAAGTCCTTGACGCGGCCGCCGCGGATCATGACCACCGAGTGCTCCTGGAGGTTATGGCCCTCGCCGGGGATGTAGCCGATCACCTCGAAGCCGTTGGTCAGGCGCACCTTGGCAACCTTACGAAGCGCCGAGTTCGGCTTCTTCGGGGTCGTGGTGTAGACGCGCGTGCAAACACCACGCTTCTGCGGCGACTGCTGCAGCGCCGGCACCTTCTTGCGCGACTTCTGCACTTCCCGCGGTTGAGCGATCAGCTGGTTGATCGTCGGCATACTGGCCTTCACCCTTTTTCTGCCGCGGCCCCTCTCGGGTCCGCTGTCTTGCCGCGGCCCGTCACCGGGTCCGCAAATTCTGCTCGAGCTACCCGCCCGAACGGGCCGCCTGGCGCGAAAGACCCGCGCAAAGCGAAATTGCGCCAACCGCTCCATCAACGAGCGGAAAGCGCTTCGACGCCACAGAGGACCGCAGTCTCGAAGCCGTTCAGCGTAACGCCGCGGCCCGCGCACTGAGGTCATGCATCCGAATTCGATCTCAAGAGAACGTGCTCGAGAGAACTAAAGTCGCACTGGCATTGCCTAGCTATGATCGACAGCGTTTGAGCGGCATTCGTCGAGGTTGGTGCCCGTCTTTGCGACCCCTGGCAGATCTAGTCTTTGGGGATCAACGGGTGGCCCGTTCCGACGCTGGCGATGCTCACCGCCTGTCGTTAAGTGAGGCGCTTTCTATAAGTGGGAATCGGTCAAGTCAAGGTGAAACGACAGTCACAAAGCGCTTCATGCGCCTGCAAAAAATCGCCTCTTCGCCGCCTCCCGGCGCCTGCCTGATATAGGACCGAGGCGACTGACCTGCCAGATCTGAGAACAATTTTACCCGGGCTTAATGTAGTTTTATTACCAAACTGAGGGGCTTTTTTCCTGCCTGCGCTCAGTTTGCTGGCTGGTGGCCGGTCTACCAGCTTTTCCCGGCCCGCCGCGATGCCCGGTGTGACGCGGCTTCAGCCCGGACTGGTCGATCCGCGAATGGCTCTTGCCCCAAACCATGCGTGCGAAAAAAACGCGGCGCGCGGTGGCCGAACGCCTTGCATCAGAGAATCGACGAGTCGGCGCTGAACCGCGCGTTGCCGTGAGACGAGACGATCAGACGCGGCCGCTCGAAGCTCACCGCCCGCGGTTACTCCTCCTCGTCGTCCTCATCGTCCTCGAGGTCTTGGCCCTCGTCGTCATCATCGCGGTCGGCGTTGGCGTGAGCTGCCGCGCCATGGGGCTGGTGGATCTGGTCGTTCCACAGCTTGCGATAGGTGCCATTCTTGGCGAGCAACTCGGCATGGGAACCGCGCTCGATCGCCCTGCCCCCTGAAATCACGATGATCTCGTCCATCTCGACCACCGAGGTCAGGCGGTGGGTCGACCAGATCATGGTGCGGCCCTTGGCGACCCTGAGCAGCGTGCGGTTGATCGCGGCCTCGGTGGTCTGGTCCAGCGCTGAGGTGGCTTCGTCCAGCAGCAGCACGGAGGGGTTGCGGATGATCGCGCGCGCGATCGCAATGCGCTGGCGTTGGCCGCCCGACAGCGTGTCGCCGCGCTCGCCGACCGGCGTGTCGTAGCGCTGCGGCAGGCTCATGATGTAGCGGTGGATCTCGGCCTTCTTGGCCGCCTCCTCCACCTCCTCGTCGGTTGCGCCCTCCTTGCCGAGCCGGATGTTCTCGCGGATCGACATGTTGAACAGCATGTTCTCCTGGAACACCACCGCCATGCTCCGGCGCAGCGAGTCCAGCGTCACCTTGCGGACGTCGACGCCGTCGATGGTGACGCGGCCTTCGTCGGGCACGTAGAGCCGCAGGATCAGATTGAGCAGCGTGCTCTTGCCGGAGCCGCTCGGACCGACGATCGCGATGCGCTTGCCGGCGTCGAGCTTGAGGCTGAGATTGTCCAGCACCGGCGTCTGACCACCCTCGTACTGGAAGGTGACGTGATCGAATGTAATGTCGTGGGTGATGCGCGGCAGATCGGGTGCGCCCGGGCGATCGGCGCTGCGGGTCGGCTCGTCGAGCAATTCCTGAATGTGGCGGATCGCGGCGGCCGAGGAGATCGACACCGGGATGAAATGCATCACATGGGCGATGTTGTAGGAGACCTCCCAGAACGCGCTCTCGAAAGTGACGAAGGTGCCGATGGTGATATGGCCCTTGGTCGCCAGATACGCGCCGATCGCGAGCACCACAAGGTGCAGGAGGAGCACCGAGATGGTGACTGTCCGCTCCACCATGGTCGAGAGGAATGTGGCCGAGGCCATCTTGTTGCGGGTCTCGTCGTTGCGCAACCGGAAGAAGCCGAACATCTTGCGTTGCAGGCTGAACGCCTTGATGACCGCCTGGGCGGCCACGTTCTCCTGGACTTGGCCCAGCAACGCCGATTCATTGAGCTTCTGTTCGTAATTGGCCTGCACCGCCTTCGGCGTCAGGATCCTCGGGCCGATCAGCGTGATCGGGAACACCAGCAGCGCGACGACGGCGAGCTGCCAGTTGAGGAACAGCATCAGGATGATGCCGGCGATCAGCTCCAGGAACGGCAGCGCGGCACTGTTGGCGAACGTCTTGACCGAGCCTTCGAAGGCCGAGAGATCGACCGAGAAGCGCGATAGGATCTCGCCGCGCCTGGTGCGGCCGAAATAGGCGGCGGGCAGGTCCTGGACGTGCTCGAACAGGCGTTTGCGGACATCGGAGATGATGCAAGCGGCAAGTCGGGCGTCCCAGCGTTCGTACCAGACTGCAACGATCGAGGTGAAAATGCCGGCGACGGCGAGCACGCCGAGGATCTTGTAGAGCGCCTGAAAATCCTCCTCGCCGAGTGCATCGTCGATCAGGAACTTGAGGCTGAGCGGCATGATGACGTTGAACAACGTCTCGACCACGACGCCGAATGCCACGAATGACAGCATCCGCTTGTAGTTGGAGAGATAGGGCTTGACGAACCCGACAATGGTCGCAAGGGCCCCGGCGGCTTCGCGCGCGGTAAAGACGACGAGGTCCTCGTCCTCATCGTCCTCGTCGAGCTCCAGCTCGTCATCCCCCTCGTCTTCGGCGTCCTCGTCGTCCTCGAGATCCGGCTTGGCAGCGTCGGCGAGCTTGCCATCGAGCCCGGCCGCCTCCTCCGCGGCGAGCTTCTGTTGATCGGGAGATAGAGGCTTGTCGCCAGGCAAGAAAGGCTTGGATGCCATGAAACCAACCGATGCTGACGGCCGGCATGACCGCAGAGAACGCAGGAAATAGCGGCAACCGCTATTGCACCGATTCTATGCGATCAAGATGAATTCGGCAAAACAATTGGCGAATTCGGTTGGCGTCCCCCGGGCTAGTCCTCGTCCTCGACCTTGTCGAAGAAGGAATAGCGCAAGCTGTCCGCGTCGGCGTACCACTGCCCCGGCCCCTTGTTGGCGGCGAGCGTCGCCTCCCACAGCGCATCGGTGCAATCCTTGCGGTGCATCGACAGGTCGAAGCCGTTGCCGAAGAACAGTTCGGACCATTCCCACCAGGTGCCGAGCTTCTTGACTCCGCGCAAGAGGTCGTAGCGGTCGATCAATGCCGGCGCCATGTCCGAGGTGATGGAGCCGAACACGAGGCCGGTCTTGACCACGCGGTTGAGCTCGCGGATCGCGCGGACCACTTGCTTCGGGGAAACGTGGCAGAGGCTGGTCTCGAACACGAAGTCGAACGTGCCGTCCTTGAACGGCATGTCGGTGATCGTGCCGAGCTTGTTGTACTTCTTCAGCGATTTCGGCGTCCTGTCGTGGATCGCGCGGTTGTTCTCGATCCCCCATGCATCGATGCCGCGATCGCGCAGCGCGCCGACCAGTTCGCCGCTGGCTGAGCCCGCGACCAGCAGCTTGGCGCCCGCCGCCCTGCCCCAGACGATGCCGATCAGCTTCGTCAGGTAGTCGGGATCGGTGAAGTGCCGCCACGCCTGATGATAGGGGCCGAGACCGCGATAATTCTCGAAATATTTGCGATCGATCTTGTCCGAGAGCGGCTTGTCGTCCTGCGCGCGCTGGCGGCGCAGGCGCATCATCTCGGTCAGGATGATGTCGGTCGCCGCGTCCGAGGAATCGAGCAGGCCGTTGAGCGTCGAATCGAACAGATAGTCGCCAACCACCACGATGCCGGGGTGCTCCTTCGGCTCGGGCCGGTGATTGGTCATGACGTCGCGCGCGGGCAAACCACCAGGCAGCGCGTTCACCGAGGACAGCCAGCGGTGGATCTTGCCTTCCATGAAGTGCAGACGCGCATCGCCGAGAGAAGCTGGGAGCGATTTCAGGGCGGCCTCGATCAGCTCCTGGTCCGACAGATTGGCAAAAGCCAGCGCATCGGAGCCGGGAATGAGCCAGTTCAGAACACCATGCTTGCCGACGTCGTGACGTGCGCCCTCGTTGTAGACGCAGCAGCCGCCGAAGGCTTCCGACATGAACCAGGCGCCCGGAATCTTGTCGCCCCAGAACGGCTCGTCGAACAGGATCGAGACGCGCAGATAGTGCGCGGGCCGGTCGAAATAGGCGACGTGCTTGACCATCGACCTGCGCAGCTGCTCGCCCTCCCAGCCGAGAGTGGCGAGCCAGGAATGCGGCAGGCAGACCAGCACGAGATCGAAGTCACGGGTCTCCGGCCCCTTGCCGTTCATCATCTTGAGCTGATACCGGCCGGTCGGCGCCTTGCCGACGGTGAGCACGCGGTGATTGAGCTGGATGTCGGCATTGACCTCCGACTGCAGGCATTCGATCAGCTGCTCGTTGCCGTTCTGGATGGAATAGAGGCCGATATAGCCGTCGACGTCCATCAGATAGTTCTTGAGCGCGTTGAGCCCGTTGGTGTTGTGGCTCTCGGTCGCGATGTCGGAACGCGCCATCACCTTGAAGAAGCGCTTTGCGGTGACGTCCTCGACCTCCTCGTCGAGCACCTGCTCGGCGGTCTTGTAGGCCCAGGGATGTTCGTTGTCGTGCGCGCCGACGCCCTCGTAATATTCCACCGGCGACATCACCTCGGCGCAGCGCTTGCGGAAGGCTTCGATCGCGGCGGCAGTCCTGGCGCCGTATTTGCGGCGCATGCCGGGAACGTCGTTGAGCAGCTCACCGCCGAACTGCACCTGCTCGGCATCCATCGGAATGGTCTGAAGGCCGAAATGCTGGATCAGCTCGCGCAGCGGGTCCGGGCCCGTCATCGAGTAGTCGTAGATCTCGGCAACGCCGGCCTCGTACATCGCGGGCGCCGAATCGAACTTGCGGGTGGCGATCTTTCCGCCAAGCCTGTCGGAGGCCTCGTAGATGGTGACGCGGCAGAGGTCGCCGAGCTTGCGCTTCAGGTACCAGGCGCTCATCAGCCCGCCGGGGCCGCCGCCTACGATTGCGAGATCAAGCATGAGAGTTCCGTGGTCTTCCGGCCCTGCCCCCTTGGCGGGACCACCGGTCTAAGGCGCCATAGCACAAGCGCTTTTGCGGCTGAAGGAAAGATGAACAAAGGTTGATCCCGCATCGCAACAAAGCAGCAAAAAGGCCGGCAAAAGCCGGCCTTTTCATTGTCCTCGGTATTCCTACGGATGAACGATCATTCCGCGGGCGGCAGCGCAGGAAGCTCGGCTTCCGGCGCCGGCGACACGACGGCGGCCTGCTTCTCGCGCTCGTCCAGGATCAGCTTGTCGCGCTTCATGGCGACTTCGCGGATCTTGGCCATGGAGGCGCCGGTGCCCGCCGGGATCAGCCGGCCGACGATGACGTTCTCCTTGAGGCCTTCGAGCGGATCGATCTTGCCGTTGACCGCCGCCTCGGTGAGGACGCGGGTGGTCTCCTGGAACGATGCCGCCGAGAAGAAGGAGCGGGTCTGGAGGCTCGCCTTGGTGATGCCGAGCAGAACCGGCGTTCCCGTGGCGGGCTTCTTGCCCTCTTCCTTGGCCTTCACGTTCAGCGCGTCGAACTCGATCTTGTCGACCTGCTCGCCGGAGATCATGTCCGTGTCGCCCTGGTCGGTGATTTCCACCTTCTGGAGCATCTGACGGACAATCACCTCGATGTGCTTGTCGTTGATGAGCACGCCCTGCAGCCGGTAGACCTCCTGGATCTCGTTGACCAGATAGGCAGCGAGCTCCTCGATGCCCTTGACCGCGAGGATGTCGTGCGGCGCCGGGTTGCCTTCCACGATGAAGTCGCCCTTTTCGACGACGTCGCCGTCCTGAAGGTGGATGTGCTTGCCCTTCGGGATCAGGTACTCGCGCGGCTCGTCGGTCTTGTCCATGGGCTCGATCGAGATGCGACGCTTGTTCTTGTAGTCGCGCCCGAACCGGATGGTGCCCGCGATTTCGGCGATGATCGCCGCATCCTTCGGGCGCCGAGCCTCGAACAGTTCCGCCACCCGCGGCAGACCGCCGGTGATGTCACGCGTCTTGGCGCTTTCGGTCGAGACACGGGCGAGGATGTCGCCCGGCTGGACCTTGGCTCCGATGTCGACCGAGAGAATGGCGTCGACCGACAGCATGTAGCGGGCATCGCCGCCACGGGCGAGCTTGAGCACCTTGCCGTCCTTGCCCTTCACCACGATGGCCGGACGCAGGTCCGAGCCGCCGCGCGTCGAACGCCAGTCGATGACCACGCGCTTGGCGATACCGGTGGCCTCGTCGAGCGTTTCCGAGATCGACTGCCCCTCGACCAGATCCTCGAAGCCGATGGTTCCTTCGACCTCGGTGAGCAGCGGACGGGTGTAGGGATCCCATTCGACGATGCGCTGGCCGCGCTTGACCATGTCGCCCTCGTCGACGTGCAGACGCGAACCGTACTGGATACGGTGCGTCGCACGCTCGGTGCCGTCGGCATCGACGATCGCGACAACCATGTTGCGCACCATCGCGATAAGGTGACCTTCGCTGTTGCGGGCGATGGCCTTGTTCCTGATCACGATCTTGCCGTCGAAGTTGGCTTCGACGAAGGACTGCTCGTTGAGCTGCGCCGCACCGCCGATGTGGAAGGTGCGCATGGTGAGCTGGGTGCCCGGCTCGCCGATCGACTGCGCCGCGATGACGCCAACCGCTTCGCCATGGTTGACCGGCGTGCCGCGGGCGAGGTCGCGGCCGTAGCACTTGCCGCAGATGCCGTTGACGAGCTCGCAGGTCAGCGCCGAGCGGATCTTCACCTCCTGGATGCCGGCCTGATGGATGGCATCCACGTGGCTCTCTTCCATCAGCGTATCGCGCTTGACGATCACCTGGCCCGAGCTGTCACGCACGTCTTCGCAGGCCGTGCGTCCGAGGATGCGCGAGCCGAGCGAGGCGACCACGGTACCGGCGTCGACGATGGCGCGCATCTTGATGCCGAGCTTGGTGCCGCAGTCGCTCTGCGTGATGATGCAGTCCTGCGCCACGTCGACGAGACGACGGGTCAGGTAGCCGGAGTTCGCGGTCTTCAACGCGGTGTCCGCGAGGCCCTTGCGGGCGCCGTGGGTCGAGTTGAAGTACTCGAGCACCGAGAGGCCTTCCTTGAAGTTCGAGATGATCGGCGTCTCGATGATCTCGCCCGACGGCTTGGCCATCAGGCCGCGCATGCCGGCGAGCTGGCGCATCTGGGCCGGCGAACCGCGGGCACCGGAGTGAGCCATCATATAGATCGAGTTGATGTCGGCATCGGCCCCGCTCGCCGTCTTCTTGGTGGCGGAGATCTCCTTCATCATCGCCTTGGCGATTTCTTCCGTCGCCTTCGACCAGGCGTCGACCACCTTGTTGTACTTCTCGCCGTGGGTGATCAGGCCGTCGTTGTACTGCTGCTCGAAATCCTTCGCCAGCGTACGGGTGGTGTCGACGATCTTCCACTTGCCGTGCGGCACGACCATGTCGTCCTTGCCGAACGAGATGCCGGCCTTGAACGCGTTGTAGAAGCCGAGCGCCATGATGCGGTCGCAGAAGATCACCGTCTCCTTCTGGCCGCAGTGGCGGTAGACCTGGTCGATGACGCCGGAGATCTCGCGCTTGGTCATCAGCTTGTTGATGATCTCGTAGGAGATGCGCGGGTTCTTCGGCAGCAGATTGCCGAGCATGACGCGGCCGGCGGTGGTCTCGATCCAGCGCTTGGAGACCTTGCCGGTCTCGTCCATGCCTTCCCACCGGTACTTGATCTTGGTGTGGAGGTGGATGACCTTCGCGTGCAGCGCATGCTCGAGCTCGGCCATGTCGCCGAACACCTTGCCCTCGCCGGGCAGGCCTTCGCGCATGATCGAGACGTAGTACAGACCGAGCACGATGTCCTGCGACGGCACGATGATCGGCTGGCCGTTCGCGGGATGCAGGATGTTGTTGGTCGACATCATCAGGACGCGCGCTTCCAGCTGCGCTTCGAGCGACAGCGGAACGTGCACGGCCATCTGGTCGCCGTCGAAGTCGGCGTTGAACGCGGAGCAGACCAGCGGGTGAAGCTGGATCGCCTTGCCCTCGATCAGCACGGGCTCGAATGCCTGAATGCCGAGGCGGTGCAGCGTCGGGGCGCGGTTGAGCAGCACCGGATGCTCGCGGATCACCTCGTCCAGGATGTCCCAGACCTCGGGCCGTTCCTTCTCGACCAGCTTCTTGGCCTGCTTCACGGTGGTGGACAGGCCCTTGGCGTCGAGCCGCGAATAGATGAACGGCTTGAACAGCTCGAGCGCCATCTTCTTCGGCAGGCCGCACTGATGCAGGCGCAGCTCGGGACCGACCACGATCACCGAACGGCCCGAATAGTCGACGCGCTTGCCGAGCAGGTTCTGGCGGAAGCGGCCCTGCTTGCCCTTGAGCATGTCGGCGAGCGACTTCAGCGGACGCTTGTTGGCGCCGGTGATGACGCGGCCGCGGCGGCCGTTGTCGAACAGCGCATCGACCGCTTCCTGAAGCATGCGCTTCTCGTTGCGGATGATGATGTCGGGCGCGCGCAGCTCCATCAGCCGCTTCAAGCGGTTGTTGCGGTTGATGACGCGGCGATAGAGGTCGTTGAGATCAGAGGTCGCGAAACGGCCGCCGTCCAGCGGCACCAGCGGACGCAGGTCCGGCGGAATCACCGGGATCACGGTCATGATCATCCATTCCGGCTTGTTGCCGGAATGGCGGAACGCTTCCACGATCTTCAGACGCTTGGCGAGCTTCTTGTGCTTGATGTCGGAGTCGGTCTCCTGCATCTCGGCACGCAGCGAGGCCTCGAGCTTCTCGAGGTCCATGCCCTTGAGCAGCTCGCGGATCGCCTCGGCGCCGATCATGGCGGTGAAGCTGTCCTGGCCGTACTCGTCCTGCGCCTTCAGATACTCGTCTTCCGACAGCAGCTGACGGTCCTTCAGCGCGGTGAGGCCCGGCTCGAGCACGACGTAATATTCGAAGTAGAGGATCCGCTCGAGATCCTTCAGCGTCATGTCGAGCAGGAGGCCGATGCGCGAGGGCAGCGACTTCAGGAACCAGATATGCGCGACGGGGGCTGCGAGTTCGATATGACCCATGCGCTCGCGCCGGACGCGCGACAGCGTGACCTCGACCGAGCACTTCTCGCAGATGATGCCCTTGTACTTCATGCGCTTGTACTTGCCGCACAAGCACTCGTAGTCCTTGATCGGCCCGAAGATGCGGGCGCAGAACAGGCCGTCGCGCTCGGGCTTGAAGGTACGATAGTTGATGGTCTCCGGCTTCTTGATCTCGCCGTAGGACCAGGACAGAATCTTCTCTGGAGACGCGATCGAGATCCGGATCTGGTCGAAGACCTGAGCCGGCGTCGTCGGGTTGAAGAGATTCATAATTTCTTGGTTCATCGTCTTCTCCTCGCGTGCCGGTCGCCTCCGGCCGCAAATTCGAAAATCACTTCTGCATGGCGCCCTGCCCTCAAGGCCTCGGGCGGGGCGCCGATGCCCGGCCGCGAAGGCCGGGCATGACAGGTCGAATTACTCGGCCGCTTCCGACGTCGGCGCCGGTCCCATCTTGGAGTTGTGCAGGTCGACGTTGAGGCCGAGCGAGCGCATTTCCTTGACCAGCACGTTGAACGATTCCGGAATACCGGCCTCGAACGTGTCGTCGCCGCGCACGATCGCCTCGTACACCTTGGTACGGCCGGCGACGTCGTCCGACTTCACCGTCAGCATCTCCTGGAGCGTGTACGCCGCGCCGTAAGCCTCGAGCGCCCACACCTCCATTTCGCCGAAGCGCTGGCCGCCGAACTGCGCCTTGCCGCCCAGCGGCTGCTGGGTGACGAGCGAGTACGGACCGATCGAACGCGCATGGATCTTGTCGTCGACCAGATGGTGCAGCTTGAGCATGTAGATGTAGCCCACCGTCACCTTGCGATCGAACGGATCGCCGGTGCGGCCGTCATAGACGGTCGACTGACCCGAAGCGTCGAGACCAGCAAGCTTCAGCATCTCCTCGATATCGGCTTCCTTGGCGCCGTCGAACACCGGGGTTGCGATCGGCACGCCGCGGCTGAGGTTATGGCCGAGTTCGAGCAGCTCGTTGTCGTTGAGCGACTTGATCGTCTCGTCCTCGCCGTAGACCTTCTTCAAGGTCTCCTTCAGCGGCTTGATGTCCTGCTTCGACAGGTACGCATCGACGGTCTGGCCGATACGCTTGCCGAGGCCGGCGCAGGCCCAGCCGAGATGGGTCTCGAGGATCTGTCCGACGTTCATGCGCGAAGGCACGCCGAGCGGATTGAGCACGATGTCGGCATGCGTGCCGTCTTCGAGGAACGGCATGTCCTCGATCGGCACGATCTTCGACACCACGCCCTTGTTGCCGTGGCGGCCGGCCATCTTGTCGCCGGGCTGGATCTTGCGCTTCACCGCGACGAAGACCTTGACCATCTTCATCACGCCGGGCGGCAATTCGTCACCGCGCTGAAGCTTCTCGACCTTGTCGAGGAAGCGCTGTTCCAGTCCCTTCTTCGACTCGTCGTACTGCTTCCGCATGGCCTCGATCTCGGCCATCAGCTTGTCGTTCGGCGAAGCGAACAGCCACCATTGCGACTTCGGATACTCCTCGAGCACCGCACGGGTGATCTTGGTGTCCTTCTTGAAGCCCTTGGGACCTGCAATGCCCTGCCGTCCCTCGAGCAGCTCGGCAAGACGGTTGTAGACGTTGCGGTCCAGGATCGCCTGCTCGTCATCGCGGTCCTTGGCGAGACGCTCGATCTCCTCCCGCTCGATCGCCAGCGCACGCTCGTCCTTGTCGACGCCGTGGCGGTTGAACACGCGCACTTCGACGATGGTGCCCTGCACGCCCGGGGGAACGCGCAGCGAGGTGTCGCGGACGTCGGAGGCCTTCTCGCCGAAGATGGCGCGCAGCAGCTTCTCTTCCGGCGTCATCGGGCTTTCGCCCTTCGGCGTGATCTTGCCGACCAGGATGTCGCCGGCGCGCACTTCCGCGCCGATGTAGACGATACCGGCTTCGTCGAGGTTCTTCAGCGCTTCTTCCGAGACGTTCGGAATGTCGCGGGTGATTTCCTCAGGTCCGAGCTTGGTGTCGCGGGCCATCACCTCGAACTCCTCGATGTGGATCGAGGTGAAGACGTCCTCCTTCACAATCCGCTCGGAGAGCAGGATCGAGTCTTCGAAGTTGTAGCCGTTCCACGGCATGAACGCGACCAGCACGTTGCGGCCGAGCGCGAGCTCGCCGAGATCGGTCGAAGGACCGTCGGCGATGATGTCGCCCTTCCTGACGACGTCGCCGACCTTCACCAGCGGACGCTGGTTGATGCAGGTCGACTGGTTCGAGCGCTGGTACTTCATGAGGCGGTAGATATCGACGCCCGACTTGGTCGGATCGAGATCTTCCGTGGCGCGGATGACGACGCGGGTCGCATCGATCTGGTCGATCACGCCCGAACGGCGCGCCGCGATCGCAGCGCCCGAGTCACGGGCAACCACGCCCTCCATGCCGGTGCCGACAAACGGCGCCTCGGCGCGAACCAGCGGCACCGCCTGGCGCTGCATGTTCGAGCCCATCAGCGCGCGGTTGGCGTCGTCATTCTCGAGGAACGGGATCAGCGCCGCGGCGACCGAAACGAGCTGCTTCGGCGACACGTCCATGTAGTCGACCTTGTCGGGCGTCATCGGCACGACGTCGCGGGTGCCGCTCGAACGGCAGACCACGAGGTCTTCGGTGAAGCGGCCCTTGGCGTCGACCGGCACGTTAGCCTGGGCCACGGAATAGCGCCCTTCCTCCATCGCCGACAGGTACACGACCTCGTCGGTGACACGGCCATCCTTGACCTTGCGATACGGCGTCTCGACGAAGCCGTACTTGTTCACGCGCGCGAAGGTCGCGAGCGAGTTGATCAGGCCGATGTTCGGACCTTCCGGCGTCTCGATCGGGCAGATGCGGCCGTAATGCGTCGGGTGCACGTCGCGCACCTCGAAGCCAGCGCGCTCGCGGGTGAGACCGCCCGGTCCGAGCGCCGAGAGGCGGCGCTTGTGGGTGATCTCGCTGAGCGGGTTGGTCTGGTCCATGAACTGCGAGAGCTGCGAGGAGCCGAAGAACTCGCGCACCGCGGCGGCGGCCGGCTTGGCGTTGATCAGGTCCTGCGGCATGACCGTGTCGATGTCGACCGAGGACATGCGCTCCTTGATCGCGCGCTCCATGCGCAACAGGCCGATGCGGTACTGGTTCTCCATGAGCTCGCCGACCGAACGCACGCGGCGGTTGCCGAGATGGTCGATGTCGTCGATCTCGCCCTTGCCGTCGCGCAGATCCACCAGCGTCTTGATGACGGAGAGGATGTCCTCCTTGCGCAGCGTGCGCTGGGTGTCGGGCGCATCGAGGTCGAGGCGCATGTTCATCTTGACGCGGCCGACCGCGGAGAGGTCGTAGCGCTCGGCGTCGAAGAACAGCGACTGGAACATGGCCTGCGCCGATTCCAGCGTCGGCGGCTCGCCCGGACGCATCACGCGGTAGATGTCGAACAGCGCGTCCTCGCGCGTCATGTTCTTGTCGGCCGAGAGCGTGTTGCGGATGTAGGGGCCGACATTGACGTGGTCGATGTCGAGCAGCGGCAGCTCTTTGTAGCCCTGCTCGTTGAGCGCCTTCATCAGCTTGTCGGTGATCTCCTCACCGGCCTCGGCGTGGATCTCACCGGTCTTGGGGTTGACGAGATCCTCGGCGACGTAGTTGCCGACCAGCTCCTCGTCGGCCATGCGCAGCGCCTTCAGCCCCTTCTCCTGGAGCTGGCGGGCGGCGCGGACGGTGAGCTTCTTGCCGGCCTCGAGCACGACCTTGCCGGTGTCGGCATCGATCAGGTCGTTGACCGTGGAGTAGCCGCGGAAGCGGTTGGCGTCGAACGGAACGCGCCAGCCTTCCTTGGTCCGCTTGTAGAGAATCTTCTTGTAGAACGTGGACAGGATCGCCTCGCCGTCGAGGCCGAGGGCGAACATCAGCGACGTCACCGGAATCTTGCGGCGACGGTCGATACGCGCATAGACGATGTCCTTGGCGTCGAACTCGATGTCGAGCCAGGAACCGCGATAGGGGATGACGCGGGCGGCGAACAGCAGCTTGCCCGAGGAATGGGTCTTGCCCTTGTCGTGGTCGAAGAACACGCCGGGCGAACGGTGCATCTGCGAGACGATGACGCGCTCGGTGCCGTTGACGATGAAGGTGCCGTTCATCGTCATGAGCGGGATGTCGCCCATGTAGACGTCCTGCTCCTTGATGTCCTTCACCGACTTCGCGCCGGTTTCCTCGTCGATATCGAACACGATGAGGCGCAGCGTCACCTTGAGGGGCGCAGCGAAGGTCATGCCGCGCTGGCGGCACTCGTCGACGTCGTATTTCGGCTGCTCGAACTCGTAGCGGACGAATTCCAGCATCGAGGTGCCGGAGAAGTCGGAGATCGGAAACACCGAGCGGAACACCGCCTGCAGACCCTCGTCGAGACGTCCGCCCTGGGGTTCGTCCACCATCAGGAACTGGTCATAGGACGCCTTCTGAACCTCGATGAGGTTCGGCATCTCGGCGACTTCCTTGATGTGTCCGAAGAACTTGCGAACGCGTTTGCGACCGGTGAATGTCTGCTGCGCCATGGTGGCCTCTCATTTTCGTCGCCCGCCCTGGGCGCACCGTCCGGACCGCGGCTGCCACCGCTTTCCGGGTTGAATTTTCGAACCCGTCTTGGGGGGCCGGAGACGCAGTTTCAGGCGCCGATGTCCTGAATCTGTTCTTCAGACCTTCAAAACGCAAAACGACGCGCGGGGCGCAGATGCGCGCCCGCCCGTCACAACGATCATCTTCACGGACTGCAAAAGCCCGAAATAGCCTGCTCTCCCAACGGCTTACAGGGAAATCCGGCATCCCTGCCCACCGCGCTTTCGTGCTGCCGACCCGATATGGGGCGACAATAGTGCAGATTCGAGGGTCAAACCCTCAAATCCCCACACTTTTTCGTGTTTGGCCTGCGTCGGATCGTTCCGTCGCACGCCTTTTGCATTCCGGTCCACCCTCTCGAAGGGGGACCAGGATCCCGGGCAGAGCCGTTGCCCGCCCGGGATCCCGCCAGTAAGCAGTGCTTACTTGAGCTCGACCTTGGCGCCAGCCTTCTCGAGCTGGGCCTTGATCTTGTCGGCTTCGTCCTTGTTCACGCCTTCCTTCAGCGGCTTCGGAGCACCCTCGACGAGGTCCTTTGCTTCCTTCAGGCCGAGACCGGTGATGGCGCGGACTTCCTTGATGACCTCGATCTTCTTGTCGCCGGCGCTGGCGAGAACGACCGTGAACTCGGTCTTCTCTTCCGCCGGAGCGGCAGCACCGCCGCCGCCAGCGGCCGGGCCGGCCACGGCGACAGCCGCGGCAGCCGAAACGCCCCACTTCTCTTCGAGGAGCTTCGCGAGTTCGGCAGCTTCGAGCACGGTCAGGCTCGAGAGGTCGTCAACGATCTTCTGCAGGTCAGCCATTGTTCAGTTTCCTTAACTGTAAGTCTGGTTCGGGTTTGAGTTTTGCGAAGGGCGTCAGGCCGCTTCGCCCTTTGAGGCATGAGCCTGGATGACGCGCGCGAGCTTGCCCGCGGGCGCGTTGGCGAGCTGGGCCAGCTTGGTCGCCGGGGCCACGATGAGGCCGACGATCTTGCCGCGCAGTTCGTCAAGCGACGGCAGCGAGGCAAGCGCCTTCACGCCGTCGACATTCAGGACGGTCTTCCCCATCGATCCGCCGACGATGACGAACTTTTCGTTCGCCTTGGCGAATTCGATGGCGACCTTTGGCGCCGCTACCGGATCGTTCGAAGTCGCGATCACGGTCGGCCCCTTCAGCATGGGGCCGATGGCAACGACGTCAGTGCCTTCAAGAGCAATTTTGGCGAGACGGTTCTTCGAGACCTTCACCGCGGCACCCGCCTGCTTCATCTGCTGGCGCAGCTTCTGCATCTGGGCGACGGTGAGGCCGGAATATTGAGCAACGATCGCGACGCTCGTGGTCTTGAAGACCTCGTTGAGCTGTTCGACCGCTTCTTTTTTTGCCGCTCGTTCCACAGCAAGCTCTCTCCGGTTGGCGGTCATCGCGAGAAGCGGGACCGCCGGGTTGCACCCATCGTCCCGCCCAAACCTGAACCTCCGGGTCAAAAACCCATCGGACACGCCGGGCAAGACGACAATTCAAAGCCTGCCCTCCGGGAGCCCAAGGGCCCACGGCGTGTCGAGGTCCGAACCAGACCCGTTTCGCAAAACCAGCCCTTAAAGCTGGATGCGAAGTGAAATCCGGTCTTCACCCGTCTATGCAGGCCATGCGATTAAGCCGTTGAGGAATCGAGATTCCCCGCGGGCGCCTGCAGTCTTGGACAGGACGAGGTCAGCCGGCGAACCGCCCGACCTCTGCCCGCATCCCTGCCAAAAGACGGATCTTCCTTCCTTTTCGGGCAAATCCTCACGGACGTCCTGAAAAGGAATGATCTCCTGTCGTGTCGGGTTTTCGGAATGCGTGCACGAACGCGCCAGCAGAGGCCGGCACGTCCGGAGGCGGTTCTTAACCGCTCGGAGCCTGCTTGCCAAGAGCAAAATTCACACCAGTTCCAATCGATTGGCGGTTGGGCTTGAGATGGCCCAACAAGGGCCGATTCAGGCCGATTTGACCCGATACGGCAGCGGTTTGCCCTCGAAGAGCGCGGTCAGGTTGGCCAGCACGCAGTTCTGCATCGCGACGTGCGAATCCAGGGTGTGGCCGCCGATATGCGGGGCGAACACCACGTTGGGGAGTTCGGTCAGGGCGTCAGGCGCGTGCGGTTCCTTCTCGAAGACGTCGAGGCCCGCCCCCGCGATCGTCTTGTCGGTGAGCGCCGCGACCAGCGCCTTCTCGTCGATGACGGAGCCGCGGGAGATGTTGACGACGTAGCCCTCCGCCCCGAGGCGCCTGAGGATATCGGCGTTGACGGCATGTTGGGTCTCGGCCCCTGCCCGCACCGCGATCATCAGGACGCTGCACCAATCGGCGAGCGCCTCCAGGGTCTGAAAGTACTGATAGGGCAGATCATACCGGGTGCGGCTGAAATAGCCGACCTCGCTCTCGAAAGCAGCACAGCGCGCGGCGATTTTGCGGCCGATCTCACCCATGCCGTAGATGCCGATGCGGCGGCCGGGCATGCCGGCCTGGGGACGCATCATCGGCGACTGTTTCGAGGCCGCCCAATCGCCGCTGCGGACATATTGGTCGGCCACCAAAATCCGCCGCGTCGTCGCCAGCATCAAGGTCATCGCGATGTCGGCGACAGAAGCCGCATTGGCACCTGGGCTGTGACCGACCGCGATGTTCCGGCTGGCCGCCGCCTTCAAGTCGACGCCATCATAGCCAGTCCCATAGCAGACGATGGCGCGGAGCTTCGGAAACAGGTCCATCGCCTCCGCACCGAGTGGCGAGCCGCCAGCAGTCAGCAGTGCGCGGATGCCGCCCAGCTCCTCCGCCGGAAACACCTCCCGCACGGGCTTGCCGCCGGTGTCGAGCAGCTCGAACCGCTCGGCGAAGCGCGCCATCATCGACTTGGGAAAGCGCGAGTAGATCAGGACCTTGTCAGCCATTGTTGTTGTTTCCGAAGAGCGCCGCCACAAACGACGAGGGGCGGAATCGGTCGCCCGATCCCGCCCCTCGCCTCATGCAATTTCCAAACCTCAGCCGAGAATGGTGCCCGGCTCGACCTTCACGCCGGGGCCCATCGTCGAGGACACCGCAACGCGCTGGATGTAGGTGCCCTTGGAACCGGCCGGCTTCGCCTTGGAGACCGCGTCAGCCAGAGCCTTGATGTTCTCGACCAGCTTCTCCTCGGAGAACGAGGCCTTGCCGACGCCGGCCTGCAGGATGCCGGCCTTCTCGACGCGGAACTCGACCGAGCCGCCCTTGGCGCCCTTCACCGCACCGGTGACGTCCATGGTCACGGTACCGATCTTCGGGTTCGGCATCAGGCCGCGCGGGCCGAGCACCTTACCGAGGCGGCCGACCAGCGGCATCATGTCGGGGGTGGCGATACAGCGGTCGAAATCGATCGTGCCGTTCTGCACCTTCTCGACCAGGTCCTCGGCGCCGACCACGTCGGCACCGGCGGCCTTGGCTTCATCGGCCTTGGCGCCGCGGGCGAACACGCCGACGCGGAGCGTACGGCCGGTGCCGTTTGGCAGGGTCACGACACCGCGGACCATCTGGTCGGCGTGGCGCGGATCGACGCCGAGATTGATCGCGACCTCGATGGTCTCGTCGAACTTCGCTTTCGCGCGTTCCTTGACCATCTTGATGGCGTCCGCGAGCGGGTAAAGCTTTTCGCGGTCAATGCCTTCGCGGGCTTTGTTCAAACGCTTTCCGATTGCCATGGCCGCTTACCCCGCAACTTCCAGACCCATCGAACGGGCCGAGCCCTCGACCATCTTCATGGCCGATTCGATGGTGTCGCAATTCAAGTCCTTCATCTTCTTCTCGGCGATCTCGCGCACCTGCGCCTTGGTCACCTTGCCGGCCTTGTCGCGGCCCGGCGCCTTCGAGCCGGACTGGATTTTTGCAGCCTGCTTGAGGAAGTAGGACATCGGCGGCGTCTTCATCTCGAAGGTGAAGGAACGGTCCGCATAGATGGTGATGATCACCGGGATCGGGGTGTTCTTCTCTTCCTTCTGGGTCTGGGCGTTGAACGCCTTGCAGAACTCCATGATGTTGAGACCGCGCTGACCGAGCGCGGGACCGATCGGGGGCGAGGGATTCGCCGCGCCGGCCGGGACCTGAAGCTTCAGGTATCCGGTCACTTTCTTTGCCATGTATCACTCCTGTTGTGCCGGCAGGACCGGCGGTTTCAGGTTCGTGGTCTGGGTCGGATGCGGCTGGCAACCGCCCCTCCCTCCCACGGCCTCTTGTTGCGCGAGACCGAAGCCTCCCGCGTTACCCGATCAGACCTTCTCGACCTGACCGAATTCCAGCTCGACCGGCGTCGCACGGCCGAAGATCGACACGGCGACCTTCACGCGCGAGCGCGCCTCATCGATCTCCTCGACCACACCCGAGAACGAGGCGAACGGGCCGTCGGCCACGCGCACGTTCTCGCCGATCTCGAACGACACCGACGCCTTCGGCCGTTCCACGCCCTCCTGCACCTGGTGCAGGATGCGCATGGCCTCGGCTTCCGAGATCGGCATCGGCTTGTTCTCGGCGCCGAGGAAGCCCGTGACCTTCGGCGTGTTCTTGATCAGATGGAACGCCTCGTCGGTCAGCTTCATCTTCACCAGCACGTAGCCGGGGAAGAACTTGCGCTCGGCGTCGATCTTGCGGCCGCGGCGCACTTCCGTGACCTTCTCGGTTGGAACCAGCACCAGCTCGAACAGCTCCTCGAGCCCGCGCTGCTTGGCCTGCTCGCGGATCGATTCGGCGACCTTCTTCTCGAAGTTCGAATAGGCGTGGACGATGTACCAGCGCTTGTCGGACACTTGAGCGGTTGCTGTTGCCATCATTGAATGCCCAGGAGGAAGGTGACGAGGTAGCGAATGATCAGGTCGGCGGCGAAGAAGAAGATCGAAGCCACCGCGACCATGACGAACACCATGATGGTGGTGATCGTGGTCTCACGGCGGGTCGGCCAGGTGACCTTGGCAGTCTCCGAGCGCACTTCCTGCAAGAACTTGAACGGGCTGACTGCCATCGCTTGAGGTCCAGCGTCCGTCGACAGACGCAAATGAATTTCAGGGATCCGAACAGCCGCCGTTGGCCCAGCCCTCTGTCTCGAAGGATGAGCCGGAAACCGGGCTCGATTGTTCGGGGATTTCAAGGCCGCGCCGGAAATCCGCGTCTAACGGGCCGGCTGCGAGTGCCGGGTATCTACTGCGGATGCGGCCAAAGGTCAAGGTAGAGAGAGTTCGCCCGGGCAGGCCGCCCTCCCCCCGAGGGTCGTGCAGAGGCCATGTGGATCAAGGACTTGTCGACCGCCCGGAACGCGCCATCCCATCCCCGGCAAGGCTATCGGGAGCCGTCAGTCGGCCCGGTCGACCATGGAAATCCCCGGCAGCGGCACCACGAACTTCCCGCCTTCGGCGAAATAGCGGGCGTGCTTGGCCCGGATCGGGTCGACATAGCGCCAGGCGAAGACCACGACGAACGCGGGTTTGCGCTCGTAGAGAGCGGCAGGCGGCAGGATCGGGATGTCATAGCCGGGGCCCGCCATCACCTTCCCCTTGTTGGGATCGTCGTCCACCAGGAAGTCGATCTTGTTCTCCAGGCCGAACTGCGGCAGCAGCGTCGTGGTGCCCACCGAGACGCCATAGCCGGCGACCAGCTCACCGCGCGCATGGGCGGCATCTGCCATCGCGACCAATTCGTCACGGATGGCGGCGATCCTCTTCACGTACGGCACATAATAGGCCGGCTGATCGACGCCGAGCCGGTCTTCCTCGGCAACGAAACGCGCGACCTCGGCCGACGGTTTCTTGGCGCCGCCGGCGCGCTGCACGGTCACGCGGATCGAACCGCCCTTGGTCCAGATGTGCTGGACGTCGATCAGCTCCATGCCCAGCCGGGCGAAGAAACGGATCAGCGGCTTGATGTTAAAATACGACAGATGCTCGTGATAGACGGTATCGAGCAGGTTCTTCTCGGTGACGTCGACGCCGTATTGCGTTTCGAAGACGAACAATCCGTCCGGTGCGAGCACGTCGCGAACCCCGATCACCAGCGGATCCAGATTGTCGACATTGGCGATCATGTTGTTGGCGATCACGACGCTCGCCGCGCCATGGCTCTGCAGGATGCGGCGACCGACGGCATCGGTGAAGAAATCGCCGATGGTCTCGATGCCCGCCTCCGTGGCGCGCCGCGCGATGTCGACGGCGGGATCAACACCCAGCACCCGCATCCCCCGCTCCTTGAAGAAGCCGAGCAGCGATCCGTCATTGCTGCCGAGCTCGACCACCAGCGAACCCGGCGCAATGCCGAAACGGCTGACGACGTCGTCGGCATAGGTAGCGAAATGCTCGCGCAGGCCGAGCGAGAGCGAGGTGGTATAGACATAGTTTCGGTACTGGATCTCCGGATTGCCGACATGGAGGATCTGGAGGTGGCCGCAGTCCCGGCACAGATGCAGCGCCATCGGCACCGCAGCGCGGAACACGGGATCGTCGACGCTGGCGTTTGGCACCTGGAAGTTCGGCGTGCCGATCGGCATGCCTGCCATCGGAACGACCAGCTCTTGCTTGTCGGAATGACAGAGGCGGCAAGTATTGCGGACGTAGAACAGGTTTTTCATCGTGCAACCGAAGAATGAGATACGCGCGCGAGTGGGATAATCCCACCCTGTGAAGACCAGATCGGCAACGGGCTCAAGCGGGTCATGGGTGGCTAGAGGCCTCGTTGCCCAGCCCGTAGCCGGGCGCGTCCTCCGCTGCCTTGGCCACCTTGTCGGCCGAATACGAGCCGCGCTCCGGACTTGCCAGCCAGATTACGCCACCGACGAGCCCGATGATCACGCTAATGGCGCCCAGCAGGAGCGATACCGACAGCGCCTGCTCGGACGACACACCCGCCAGACCCAGGCAGGCGACCATCGCTCCCTCGCGAACGCCCCAGCCGCTGATCGAGATGGGGACCGCCGTCAACAGCACCACCGGCGGAATCAGAATGCCGGCGTCGAGGACAGAGAGCTGCGCTCCGACGCCGCGCGCCAAGGTGTAGCAGGCCGCGGCGGTGACGAGATGGATGAGGAGCGCCGATCCGAACAGCAGCGCACGGCGCTCGGACTGCAGGAGCAAAAACCTGACCAGCGTTCCGAACCGCACGAAGCTCGCGATCGCGGGAAGCGCAATGAAGCGTTTCGGCAGACGGTCGAGCGTCAACAGGACCAGCGTGCCGGCGACGCCGGCCACCGTCAGTCCGCCGATCGCCAGGATCGCAGCGTGATTCGACACGCGCGACAACAGAAACGGCAATCCGGCCACCATCAGCACGACCAGTCCGATCAATGCCGTGAAGCGGTCGGCTGCAACGCCCTTGACCGCCTCCGGCCACTGCACGCTGCGTTGACGCAGCAGCCAGATCCGCACCGCGTCACCGCCGACCGATGACGGCAACACCTGATTGAACCAGAGGCTGGTCATCAGTATCCGCCAGCCGGCGAGCCAATCCAGCGACACGCCGAGCGCGCGCATGATCAGCTCCCACCGGCCGTTGAGCACGAAGGTCTGGACGAAGATCAGCGCAAGCGCGACGACGAACAGGACCGGATCGACCGAGACGAGATGGTCGCGCAGCTGGCGCAGGTCGAGACCGCGCGCGATGTAGACCAGCACGGCGATCGACAGCAGCAGCTTCACCGAAAACAGGGCCGCATGCTTGAATCGCGACTGCATCGGATGCCCGCCTCAGGACGCCGGATATTCCGCACGACCGATGACGAGGTCGATTGCGGCCATCATCCAGAACTGGTGCGTGGTCTCGACAATGTTGTAGCTGCGGCTGTCGACCCAGAAATTGACGTCGCCGAGATTGCGCAGCGGATTGTCCGCGTTCATGCCCGACAACGTGATCACGTCGAGCTTCATCTTGCGCGCCTGCGTGACCGCGTTGAGGATGTTCTTCGAACGCCCCGACGAGCTGATCGCGACGAGGCAATCGCCGGCGCGCGCATTCAGCCGCACGGCGTGCGCGATCCAGTCCTCGAACCCGTAATCGTTGGCAAGGCACGACATCATGCTCGCATCGCTGAAGCAGAGAGCGGGCACCGACGCATTCTTCGCCAGATCGATCGCCAAATGCGAAGCGATGCCGGCTGACCCGCCGTTGCCGATGAAGATGACGCGACCGCCCTGCTCGCGCGTGCGTAACCAGGACGCGCGCGTCGCGGAGATCCTCGCAAAAATACCGTCGTCGACCGCCGTCGCGCGATGCAGGCGCCCCACGTAATCGTCGAGGAAAGCCTTGTGGTCGGGATCGACGGATTCGGCAGGCATGGGCTGACGGCTCGATTGCAACATTACCGGGTGATACCGGCTATTACCAAGGATTGCAAAGGTATAATACTTGCAAAGTTTGCGGGCGGCTGATAGTCGGCTTTTCGGGTTTCACTCAACATTGGCGAGCCTATTTCGCTGGGCATTCGCGTCACGGATGTTCCCTATGAAATGCATTGTTACTGGCGGCGCCGGGTTCATTGGAAGTCACCTCGTCGATCGCCTGCTCGATGACGGCCATGAGGTCATTGCGCTCGATAATTTCGTGATCGGACGCGCTGAAAACCTCGCCGCACGCGCCGGTTCGAGCCAGTTGAAGGTCGTGCGGGCGGACGTCACTGATCTGGACGCGATCAAACCGTATTTCCACGGGGTGGATTGGGTCTTCCATCTCGCCGCGCTGGCGGACATCGTACCCTCGATCGAATCGCCGATCCCCTATCATCGCGCCAATGTCGACGGCACGGTCAACGTTCTCGAAGCGGCGCGGCACGCGGGCGCCAGCCGCTTCATCTATGCGGCTTCCTCCTCCTGCTACGGCATTCCGGATGTCTATCCCACGCCGGAGAGTTCCGAGATCCGGCCGATGTATCCTTACGCGCTCACCAAGAATCTCGGTGAGCAATGCGTCATGCACTGGTGCCAGGTCTACAAGCTGCCCGCCGTGGCGCTGCGCCTGTTCAACGTGTTCGGACCGCGCCATCGCACCACCGGCACCTACGGCGCCGTGTTCGGCGTGTTCATGGCACAGAAGCTGGCGGGCAAGCCCTTCACGGTGGTCGGCGACGGCGAGCAGACGCGCGACTTCACCTTCGTCAGCGACGTCGCCGATGCCTTCGTGACCGCCGCGCGCTCCGACGTCTCGCACGAGATCTTCAATGTCGGCTCGGACAACACCTACAGCGTGAACCGCCTGGTCGAGCTCCTCGGCGGCGACAAGGTCCACATTCCCAAGCGCCCGGGCGAGCCCGATTGCACCTACGCCGACATCAGCAAGATCAAGCGGGTCCTGAAATGGGCGCCGAAGGTGAAGTTCGAGGACGGCGTTGCGACGATGTTGAGGTCGATGGACCAGTACAAGGACGCTCCGCTCTGGACGGTGGACAAGATCGCCGACGCCACCAAGGACTGGTTCAAATATCTCGGTGACGACAAGGTCACCCCGCAGAAGGCAAGCCGTTGAGCAGATTCGTTCACCCCCCAATTTTGCCGCCAGCCGATCACGTCCGGGCCGGCCAACTGAGACCGACCGGCGCCTTGGGTCATTCACATGGGTAATGCTGCGACAGACAGGCCGGCCGGCCATCCGGCACCGCACGAGAAGATCAAGACGATCGAGGAGCTCGGCGAGATTGCGCGCGCCGCGCAGGCTGAGGGCCTGACCGTTGCGCTCTGCCACGGCGTGTTCGATCTGGTGCATCTCGGTCACGTCCGGCACATCCTGGCAGCCCGCAACGAGGCCGACGTCGTCGTGGTGACCATCACCGCGGACCGTTACGTCAACAAGGGCCCGGGACGGCCGATCTTTCCGGAGAACATGCGCGCCGAGATGCTGGCCGCGCTCGGCACGGTCGACTGGGTCGGCATCAATCAGACCTCCAGCGCCGAGCCGGTCCTCGATACCGTGCGCCCTGACATCTACGTGAAGGGCTCGGACTACGAGAATCCCGAGGATGACGTGACCGGCAAGATCGCAGTGGAGCGCGAGGCGGTCGAGCGTCACGGCGGGCGCATCGTCTTCACGCGGGACGTGACGTTCAGCTCGTCGTCGCTGCTGAACCGTTATTTCGACATCTACGATCCGCCGCTGCGCGACTACCTCCAGAAGGTGCGCGATGGCGGCGGCGCCGAACGCCTGCTGAAGCTGATCGACAAGATCCAGGACATGCACGTCGTGCTGGTCGGCGACACCATCATCGACGAATACCAATACGTCACGGCGCTCGGGAAGGCCTCCAAGGAGAACATCGTCGCGACCCTGCTCAAGAACGGCGAGCAGTTTGCCGGCGGCGTCATTGCCGCGGCAAATCACGTCGCGAGCTTCTGCAAGTCGGTCGAGATCGTCACGACGCTCGGTGGCAACGACTACCCCGAAGAGTTCATTCGGGCGCATGCCCGCCCGAACGTAAAGCTCACGCCGATCCGCGTTCAGGGCCGTCCGACCACCCGCAAGCTGCGGTACGTCGAGATGGGCTATCTGCACAAGCTGTTCGAAGTCTATACGATGGACGACACGCCGCTCGACGAGGCCGCGCGCACGGAGATCGATCGCGTCACCGCCGAGCGCGTCCGCGGGGCCGACGTCGTCATCGTCACCGATTTCGGACACGGCATGATCGCATCCAGCACGATCGACGCCTTGATCGCGAATTCCAAGTTCCTGGCCGTCAACGCCCAGAGCAACAGCGGCAACCACGGCTACAACCTGATCACGAAGTATCCGCGGGCCGATTACATCTGCATCGACGCACCGGAAGCGCGCCTGGCCGCCACCGACAAGTTCAACGACATCGCATCGGTGATCGAGGGCGGCCTGCATCGCAAGATCGATTGCGACAACATGATCATCACGCACGGCTCCTTCGGCTGCTACCCCTTCTCGTCGAAGACCGGCGTTGCGCGCGTCCCTGCTTTCACCAAGACCGTCGTCGACACCGTCGGTGCGGGCGATGCCTTCCTGACAATCACGGCGCCGCTGGTGGCGGCCGGCGGCAACATCGAGGACGTCGCCTTCATCGGCAATGCGGCGGGCGCGATCAAGGTCGGCATCGTTGGCCACCGCAACTCGGTCGAGAAAGCGCCGTTGGTCAAGTTCGTCACCGCGTTGTTGAAGTAGCGCGATCGAAGAATCCGGAGAACGACAGTGATTGATCGGAAATGGAATGTGATGGTCACCGGTGGCGCCGGCTATGTCGGCAGCGTGCTGGTTCCGCAATTGCTTGCCGCGGGCCACAAGGTCACCGTGCTCGACTTGTTCATGTATGGCGAGGACGTCTTCGACGCCGTTCGTGACAATCCGAACCTCCGCCTGATCAAGGGCGACATCCGCGATGAGGCCGCGGTCAACGAGGCCCTGCGCGGCAACAACGCGGTGATCCACCTCGCCTGCATCTCCAACGATCCCTCGTTCGAGCTGGACCCGGCACTCGGCAAGTCCATCAACTACGACTGCTTCCGTCCGATGGTACGCGCCGCGAAGAAGGCGGGTATCAAGCGCTTCATCTACGCCTCCTCCTCGAGCGTCTACGGCATCAAGGATGAGGCCGAGGTGACCGAGGAGCTGTCCTGCGAGCCGCTCACCGACTACTCCAAGTTCAAGGCGATGTGCGAGACCGATCTTGCCGACGAGGCCGCGTCCGGCTTCGTCACCTGCACGGTTCGCCCCGCCACCGTCTGCGGCTACGCTCCGCGGCAGCGGCTCGACGTCGTCGTCAACATCCTGACCAATCTGGCCGTCAACACCGGCCGCATCCGCGTGTTCGGCGGAACGCAGAAGCGGCCCAATCTGCACATCCAGGACATGACGGCGGCCTATCTGTTCCTGCTGCAGCAGGATGATGCGAAGATCGACGGCAAGACCTACAACATCGGCTACGAAAACCACTCGCTGATGAAGATCGCCGACATCGTCAAATCGGTGGTCGGCAACAATGTCGACGTGGCCGTCGAGCCGACCGACGATCTCCGCTCCTACCACGTCTCGTCGGAGAAGATCCGCCGCGAGCTCGGCTTTGCGCCGACGCACACGATCGAGCAGGCCGTGTCAGGGCTCGTGGACGCCTTCAGGGCGGGCCGCCTGCCGAACTCACTCAACGATCCCAGGTATTTCAACATCAAGATGATGCAGAACATCAGCCTGAAGTGAGCGGCGTGCGGATCGGCATCGATTTCGACAACACGATCATCTGCTACGACAAGGTCTTTGCCGCGGCCGCGCGCCAGCGCGGGCTGGTGCCGGAGGGCTGGGACGGGCTGAAGACCGACGTGCGGGATTTCTTGCGATCCCGCGCCGGCGGCGAGCTTGCCTGGCAGGGGCTGCAGGGCTTCGTCTACGGCAAGGGAATCGGCGGCGCCGAGATCAACCCTGGCGTCCGCGAGTTCCTTGCCGCGTGCCGCAAGGCCGGCGCGAGCGTCCATATCGTCAGCCACAAGACGCAGTTCGGCCATCAGGATCCCGATCGGGTCGACTTGCGCGAGGCTGCGCGTGGCTGGCTGAAGAGCGCGGGCCTCATCGACACCGCCGACGCGGCGATCTCGGCGGGCAATGTCTATTTCGAGGACACGCTGGCGGCCAAGGTCGAGCGGTTGGCAAGCCTGCAGCTCGACATCTTCATTGACGATCTCGTCGACGTCTTCGAGCAGCCGCATTTTCCGAAGGCGACGCGATCGATCCTGTTCACGCAGTCGCGGCCGCCGCATCCCGCGCATTGCGAGCCGCTCGCGACCTGGGCCGATATCCACCGCGGAGTGTTCGGAGCATGAGCCAGTCGGACCTCAGCGCACAGGATGCGGTCTCGATCGGCAGCCGCCTCTCCGGGGCGCGGGTCGCGGCGGCGCAACCGGCGCGGGCCGGCGGCAACAACCGGGTGTTTCGGCTGGAGATGGCGGAAGGCCCGCCGATCGCCCTTAAGCACTATCCGTCCGACGGGCGCGATCGGCTGGGACAGGAATATGACGCGCTCTCGTTTCTCTCGCGCCACGGTATCAATGCGACGCCGCGGCCGATCGCGAAGGATCCGGCCGCGTTCTGTGCGCTGTATCAATGGTTAGACGGTGAACCCGCGGTCCTGCATCCGCAGCCCGACGACGCCGACCAGTTGGCCGATTTCCTGATCGAGCTGCAAAAGCTGCACGACGCTGAAGGCGCGCAGACTCTGCGGAATGCGTCGGCCAGCATCTTCTCGGCCGAGGCGGCCATCGCCCAGTACGAGCAACGCCTCGACGACCTGAGGCGGACTTCGGATGATCATCCGGATCTGCGCGCGTTCATGGACGGCAGCCTGGTTCCCACCGCTGCCGTCGCGATCCGGCAACTCCGTCGGCGCTATGCGGAACGGGGCCTGGATCCCGCCGCGGACCTTGCGCCCGCCCAACGTGCATTGAGCCCGTCGGATTGCGGACTACACAACGCACTGCGCACCGACGACGGCAAATTGCGCTTCATCGACTTCGAGTATTTCGGCTGGGACGACCCGGTCAAGCTCGTGTCCGACACCGCGATTCACCCCGGCAGCGGTCTGCCCGTGGCCGATGCGAACCGATTGATCGAGCGGCTCTCGCGCGCTTTCGCGGCTGGGGATGACGCGTTTGCGGTCCGCCTTGACGTACTGTATCCTGTGTTCGGGGCGATTTGGTGCCTGATTGTCCTGAATGCCTATTTGCCGGAAAGCCGCTCCCGGCGTGCCCTGGCTGCGCAAGGTGGCGATCTGACGGTCCGCCTTGCCCGCCAGCTCGACAAAGCCCGTCGGCTCCACCAAACGATTTGCCAACGTGATCCAGATCTCACCCCACGCTGAAGCTGCTCTCACCTGCACGCTGGACGAGCGGAGCCTCTATTTGCGCCGCCTGGTCCTCGGTTCTGTCCGCTCCGCGGGACGCGGCCATGTCGGGCCTGCCCTGTCGCTGATCGAGATGGTCCGCGTGCTCTACGACGACGTACTGCGGATCGACCCGAAGAACCCGGGCGATCCCGATCGCGACCGCGCCATCCTCAGCAAGGGACACGGATGTCTGGCGCTCTATGCGCTATTGGCCGACCGCGGCTTCTTCCCGCTGTCGGAGCTGGACGGCTTTTGCGGTCCCGACAGCATTCTGGGCGGACATCCCGAATACGGCATGGTGCCCGGCGTCGAGGCCTCGACCGGCGCGCTCGGACATGGCCTCTCGATCGGCGTCGGCCTTGCGCTCGCCGCCCGCATGCGCGAGCGCAGCTACCGCACCTTCGTGCTGCTCGGCGACGGCGAGATCAACGAGGGATCCGTGTGGGAAGCGGCGATGGGCGCAACCAAGCACGGCCTCGACAACCTCGTCGCGCTGATCGATTACAACAAGCTGCAGAGCTACGGCCCAACCGACTACGTGCTGCCGCTGGAGCCGCTCGCGGACAAATGGCGCAGCTTCGGCTTCGCCGTGCAGGAGGTCAACGGCCACGACGTCGGCGCACTGCGCACGGTCTTGAAGCAGCTCCCGGCCGTTGCCGGCAAGCCCACCGCCATCATCTGCCATACCGTCAAGGGCAAGGGTCTTCCGGCTGCGGAATCCAATGCCGATTGGCATCACAAGAACAAGCTGACCGACAGCGAGCTCGACGCCATTCGCGTCGCCGTCGGCGATTTTTGATCGGCTCCCCATGCGCAACACCGCGATGAACATGGTCCACAAGCTCGCCGCGCGCGACGAGCGTGTGCTTTACATCGGCTCCGATCCGGGTGCCGGCACGCTGCGCGCGATGAGCAAGGAGTTTCCCAAGCGCCACCTGATCGAGGGCATCTCGGAAGCGCATATCATCGGCATGTCGGCCGGTCTCGCGATGGAGGGCTTCGTGCCTTACGTCAACACCATCGCGACCTTCCTCACCCGCCGCTGCTACGAGCAGGTCGCGGTCGATCTCTGCCTGCACAATCTGCCGGTACGGCTGATCGCCAATGGCGGCGGCCTCGTCTATGCGCCGCTCGGTCCCACGCACCAGGCGATCGAGGACATCGCCATCATGCGGGCGCTGCCCAACATGACGGTGATCTGCCCGTGCGACGCCGACGAGGCTGCGCGCATGATGGAGCAGACGCTGGATTGGAAGGGCCCGATCTACATCCGGCTCGGCAAGGGCGGCGATGCCATCGTGTCCAAGGCCGAGCACGGCTTCGAGATCGGCAAAGCCATCCTGATGCGGCCGCCCGGCGACGTCCTCATGGTGACCACCGGCATCATGCTCCAGCGCGCCCTCGCCGCAGCCGACCTGCTGGCCGCGCAAGGCATTCGCGCCGGCATCCTGCACATGCATACCGTGAAGCCGCTCGATACCGCAGCGCTGCTGCAGGCGATCCGCGGCACCAGGCTCGTGGCCACGCTGGAGGAGCACGTGCCCTCCGGCGGCCTCGGCAGCGCGGTCGCGGAGGCGCTGATCGACAAGCTCGGCTCCGGTTTCCCTGCGATGCTGCGGCTGTCGCTGCCCGACCGCTTCATGCACAATTACGGCTCTCAGGACTCGCTGCTGAAGAAGCACGGACTCTCCGCCGGCGCCATTGCGACCTCGATCGAGCATGCGCTCGCGGCGTCGCACACCCCCTCACCTCAACTTCATTCCACCTGACGGGTCACATGTACGACGTTCGATATTCCTATCTGCTCGAGCAATTCGCGGATCCCGCACCGATCCTCGCCGAGATCGGCCGGCTGGTTGCGACCGGTGACTTCACCCTTGGCAAGCCCGTCGCCGAGTTCGAGAAGCGCTTCGCCGAATTGATCGGCGTCCGGCACGCCATCGGCGTCGGATCCGGCACCGACGCGCTCAAGCTGCCGCTCAAGGCGCTCGGCATCGGTCATGGCGACGAGGTCATCACCGCCGCGAACACCTTCATCGCCACGGTCGGCGCGATCGCGGAAACCGGCGCGACGCCGGTTCTTGTCGATTGCGACGATTCCTTCTGCATGAACGTGGACCAGGTCGAAGCTGCCATCACCGGGAAGACCAAGGCGATCATGCCGGTCCAGTTGACCGGCGAGGTCACCGACATGGGCAAGCTGATGCCGATCGCGCAGCGCCACAACCTGCCTGTGGTCGAGGACGCCTGCCAGGGCATCCTGTCGGAGTTCGCGGGAAAACGCTCCGGCACCCACGGCATCGCGGCCGGCTTCTCGCTGCATCCGCTCAAGAACCTCAACGTCTGGGGCGATGCCGGCGTCGTCGTCACCAATGACGACGGCATGAACGAAAAGCTCCGCCTGATCCGCAACCACGGCATGAAGAACCGCGACGAGATCGCGATCCTCGGCTGCAACTCGCGGCTCGATTCCTTGCAGGCCGTGGTCGGCAACTGGCTGATCGGCCAGACCAGCGAGATCACGCGCCGCAGAATCGAAAATGCGGCCTACTACGATGCGGGTCTCGCCGGCCTGCCCGGCCTGCGCGTCCCGCCGCGCCGTCCCAACGTGAAGCACGTCTACCATCTCTACATGGTGTTCGCCGAACGTCGCGACGAGCTCTACAAATATTGCCTGGACAACGGCATCGAGGCCAAGATCCACTATCCGATCCCGCTGTACCAGCAGGAAGGCCTGAAGCATCTCGGCTACGCGCCGGGCACGTTCCCGGTCACCGACCGCCATGCCAAGGAAGTCATCAGCTTCCCGGTCGACCAGCACCTGACGCGCGCCCAGCAGGACCGCGTCATCGAGACCGTCAGGAAGTTCTGCCATGGACGCTGACACCGGCCGCCGGCGCATCGGCTACGTCAATCTTCCTGCGCAGTTCGAGGAAGAGCGCGCCGAGATCATGCAGGCGGTCGAGGGCGTGTTCCAGCGCGGCGACTTCATCGGCGGGGCGGCGGTCGGAAGGCTCGAGGAGGAATTGTCCGCCTATCTCGGCTCGCCGCATGTGGTGACGCTGAATTCGGGCACCGACGCGCTGATCCTCGCCATGCGGGCGCTCGACATCGGTCCCGGCGACGAGGTGATCACGCCGCCGAATTCGTTCGTAGCATCGACCGCCGCGATCATCGCGGTCGGCGCCACGCCGGTGTTTGCGGACGTGCTGCCGGACCAGAACATCGATCCGGCCGCGGTCGAGGCCGCCGTCACGCCGCGGACCAAGGCGATCATGCCGGTGCATCTGACCGGACGCATGGCCGACATGGCTCCGCTGATGGCGATCGCTGCGAAGCACGCGCTCGCCGTGATCGAGGACAGCGCCCAGGCGGTCGGCTCGACCTATGACGGCCGGATGAGCGGCACGATCGGCACCTTCGGCTGCTTCTCCGCCCACCCCTTGAAGAATCTCAATGCCGCCGGAGATGCCGGCTTCCTCGTCACTGCCGACGCCGAGCTTGCCGCAAGAATCCGACGGCTGCGCAATCACGGCCTGATCAACCGCAGCGACGTACAGGAATGGGGGATCGTGTCGCGGCTCGACACGCTCCAGGCCGAGGTGCTGCGCATCCGCCTGCGCCACCTTCCTTCCGTGATCGAACGCCGGCGGAGCAACGCCGCGCAATACCGCGCCGAGCTCGCCGGCCTGCCGTTGTTCATTCCGCCCTGCCGGAACATCGAGTTCAACACCTTCCACACTTTCGTGGTGCAGACCGAGCGTCGCAACGACTTCCAGAAATATCTTGCCGACAAAGGCATCGAGACCGCGATCCATTATCCGGTTCCGATCCACCTGCAGCCGGCAGCAGCGCATCTCGGCCATGGCCGCGGCGCGTTCCCGGTGACGGAACGGCAGGCGGACCAGATCCTCACGCTTCCCATCAACCAGTTCCTGTCGGCCGCCGACCTCAGCTATATTTGCGCGACCGCCCGGGAGTATTTTGCATGACGGACACGGACTTCCTGCACGCCGACGAGCAGGCGCTGGCGCAGCGTTTCATCGACGATGGCTTCGTCACCACCCCGGCCGACGATCGCGCCGGGCTCGACCGGATCCAGCGCCGTGCTGCCGAGCTCGCGGCGGACTATCTGAAGCTGCCGCACAGCAACGATCCCTACGCGATGCTCGACACCATCCACACGCGGGTGAGCGTGGATGATCTCAACGGCCTGCGGCTGCACGTCTTCAACGGCCTCAACGCCGAGCCCTGGTTCCGGCCGACCTATTTCCGCCTGGCGCGCTCGACGATCGAGACCATCGTCGGCAACGAGCTCTGCATGCAGCGCCGCGTCAATCTCAGCATCCAGCTTCCCGGCGACAGCTCCTCGCTGCTCGCCACCCATTCCGACGTCTGGTCGGGCGACTCGCCGTTCGAGGTCGTGGTGTGGGTGCCCCTGGTCGATGTCCACCGCACCAAGTCGATGTATCTGCTGCCGCCGTCCCTGAACGGCGAGATGCAGGACCGGATGGCGGCCATGCGCAGCGCCGAAGAGCTCTACAAGACCATCAAGCCGCACGCGACCTTCATCGAGATTCCCTACGGTCACGTCATGCTGTTCAACCAGACCCTGATGCACGGCAATCGCGTCAACGAGGAAGCCGGCACGCGCTGGAGCATGAACTGCCGCTTCAAGAGCATCATGTCGCCCTACGCGGACAAGCGCTTCGGCGAGTTCTTCGAGCCGATCCTGCTGCGCCCCGCAACCCGGGTCGGGATGCAGTACAAGCTGCCGGGAGGCTTCCATGGCTGAGCGAGCCGGCCATCGCGGCTATATCGGCGCCAGGCCGCTGAACGGCAGCCGCACCCCGCAGCACGTCCAGAACATCGTGATCCGCGACTATGCGCGGCGCAAGAACCTGCACTATCTGTTGAGCGCCGCCGAGCACACCATGCCCGGCAGCTACATGGTGCTGGAAGACATTCTGGACGAGCTGCCGCAGCTGCGCGGGCTGATCCTCTACAGCATTTTCATGCTGCCGCCCGACAAAGCACGGCGGCGGCAGATCTACGACCGCGTGCTGCGCGAGGGCTGCGATCTCCATGCAGCGGTCGAGGAGATCACGCTGGCGTCGCAGAAGGACATCCAAGCCGTCGAGGACATCCTGCTCGTCAACAAGTTCGCGACTATCCTGTGATGATGCCGCGGACCGGTTGGCCCCCATGACCGAGATCAACCTGCTCCAGCCGATGCACGCATCGACGAGGCGGGACTACGTCCAGCGCGTGGTCGAGCACGACAAGGCGGAATCCGCCACTGTGGCGCGGCAATGGGGACGCGACTATTGGGACGGCGACCGGCGCTACGGCTACGGCGGCTATCGCTATGACGGACGGTGGCGCCCGCTCGCCCAGACCCTGATCGATCGCTACGGCATCAAACCGGGCATGAGCGTACTCGACGTCGGCTGCGGCAAGGGCTACCTGCTCTACGAGTTCACCCAGCTCGTCCCCGATCTCAGGATCGCCGGCATCGACATCTCCGAGTATGGCATCGCCAACGCCAAGGAGGAGGTGCGGCCGCATTTGAAGGTCGGCAGCGCCGTCGAGCTCCCCTACCCCGACCACAGCTTCGACCTCGTCGTCTCGCTCGGCGTGCTGCACAACCTTCCGCTCGAGGACGTGTTCCGCGCGGTGCCCGAGATCGAGCGCGTCGGACGCGGCACCTCGAAATATTTGATGGTCGAATCCTTCCGCAACGAGCGCGAGAAGGTCAATCTGCTTTACTGGCAGCTCACCTGCCTGAGCTTCCACGGCCCGCAAACATGGGCCTGGATCTACGACAAATGCGGGTATCGGGGCGACCATGGGTTCATCTTCTTCGAATGAGGCAGGCCTGCACCGGCCGACCTCGTTGCGCGCGCAAAACCCGGAAGTGTACTATTCGGACGACGCCATCGTCACCGCGGATGACGCCACGATCGCGGAGCTGAAGCGCATCGCTGCCGGCAACCCGCGCCTGCGCAGCCGGCTGTGCACGCATCCCGATCCCTCATCGGGACTGCACGAGATGCTGATCGTGCATCATCGCGAGGCCTATGTCCGGCCGCACAAGCACCTTGGCAAACCTGAATCGTTCCACGTGATCGAGGGGACCGCGCAGGTCGTGATCTTCGAGGACGACGGCGGCATTCGCGAGGTGCTCGAGATGGCGCCCTACGGTCGGGGCAAGCGCTGCTATTATCGCATGCCGGAACAGGTCTTCCACTCGATCCTGATCACCTCGGAATGGCTGGTATTTCACGAAACCACCGCCGGCCCGTTCGATCCTTCGCGCACGGCATTTCCCGACTGGGCGCCTGATGGCAGCGACGCTGCCGCGGTGCAGGACTACGTCACAAGAATTGGTAGGCTCGCCGCGGAGCATCTGAACAAACGAGGCAAAGCCTAGGACCATGGTCACCCCCGTCGGTTTCGACGATGCTCGCACGAATGTAGATCCGAAAGCTGCGGCTCTCCGACAACGGGAGCGGGCGGGCATTGGATACGTCTACGTCGCTCTGGTTCTCGCCTTTGTTACGGCCGTGCCCGCGCTGTTCGCGCGTGAGGTCTTCGGCGACGATTGGACTGTGTACTACATCTATTGGACTCAAGGTGCCGCTGGCGTCGCTCGCGTGCTGTGGGAGTCGGCACACGCCGGCTTCGCAATCCCGATGACGCTGTTTGTGGCGCTTTTGAACGATACTCCCGATGTCTCTGCGCGGCTCGCGGGACTAGCCTGCCATCTGGTCAACGGCGTGTTGCTTCACTCCGTCCTGTCGCGATCATCCTATACCAGACGGATCGCCGGTCTTGTCACGGCTCTGTTCCTGCTCAGCCCGTTCTATGCAATTCGCCTGACACTCAACGCGGTCTACGACTTCTTCCTGCTCTTCTATCTGCTGTCCTACGAGCTGTCCTATTCGAAGGTGCGGGCGCTTCGATGGAGCGCACCTTTTTGTCTGTTATTCGCGTTGTCGCTCGAGACTCTGATCGCCCTCGAACCGGTTCGCGTCGTGCTCGCCTGGTCTGGTCCCGAGCGGTGGAGGCAGAAACTCGCGCGTCTTGTACCGTTCTGGCTGGCCGTTGCAGCCATGATCGTTCTGCGACTGACAATTCTGGGGAAGAGCGGCCACTACGCCGGACAATACAGTTTCGCGAACGATTTCTCGATCATAGCCAATGCGCTCTATGCGCACCTCATGGCCTTCCCGAGCGGCCTGAGCTACGCATATTCTCACGGGGTTGCGCTGCTGGGGCTTCCTGTTTCCGCGGCAGTGACATTGGCCACGATCGCCGTCTTTGCCCGGTTCTCATCGACAGCATTGTGGACGCCCTGGCTGCTGAACGGCCGCTCGACCACGAATGCGATGCTTCCGCTGCTGGTGCTGGGAGCCGCGATTGCCCTCATCGGCGCGCTGCCCTACGCTCTTACCGGAATTTATGGCGACGTGACGCGGGGCGAGTCCAGGCTACTCTTTCCCTCGCAGTTCGGCGTCTTGATCCTGATGGCGACCGTTGTGCAGGCGATTCCGGGATCGCGCGTCCGCGCAGCCGTCGCGGGGGGCTTGGTCGCGATCTTCGCCTTGTCGTCGGCTCACGATTCCAAATGGCTGCTCTACGACGGGTTGCTCAGCAGCGACATGCTGCGGCAAGTCCGAGCAGCCTTGCTCGCGGACCCCGAGCCAAAGGTCGTTAAGCTCCAGTTCGAGAACTCGCACGTCTTCTCGTTCCGCTCACGATGCCTCGGCGGCAATGACATGAACGTGGCACAGACGATCCTGCGGGATGAAAATCGGGAGCGGTCGTTTATCTACACGGACTACTGCGGGGATTTTACTGATCCTCATTTCGTTGTGAACGGCAACTGCCCGGTTTCCTACCTCGAGACCTTTCCTTGCCCACCCCGTCGCGAGACCTGGCGCTATCGCGCCGCCCCGGGAATTCCACGACCCGACGACATTGGATTCATCGAGCTTCTGACGGCGACCCTCGGAAATAACTCCTCGGCCACGGAGGGCCGCGGTGAACTGATGCAGTTGAAGGATGGAGAGCCGGCCCCTGTGGCGAGAGCCGAGTATCGGCCGCCTTGCAATCGGCCTGGCGTCCGAGGCGCAGCCTGGTTGCTGGCGCTGCCGGCCCCGGCATGTGAAGGTGCTGCCTCTGGAGTTCGCTAGAGCATGCGTCAGCCATGGAGGGTTCCAGCGCCCGTCATCCAGACACAAACATTGCCATGCCGGAGGCAACCACGGGCTTCGCGGGATTGTTCAGGGAACGCTGTGGTGGTAGAAGCGCCTCGCAACGGGAAGTTCAGGCAATTGGGGACTGGACGTGATTTCAGAGAAAGTTAGATTTTCCGCTGTGTTCGACGCAGCCTCCTCCCCGACTTCGATCGTAGCTAGCCTCGAGACCTCCTAGTGGAGTACACAAGGGAATTCTCGATCGCCGCCAGAGCTGTTGTGGTCGCCCTGCTGGGATGCGCCGTCGCCTACGTGGTGCTGCTGCTGGTGAAAAATCACCTTCCGTCATTTCAATCAAATTTCGTCGAAGGCTTCGACATGGCCTTGGCAGACAGGAATTGCGATTTCTGCAAGAAGGCGTTCTACGGCTCGTTCTTCCTGTCCGGGCCGATTGCGGCAGCAGCGGCATTGTACGCGACGTATCGATCATCGGGCTCGCTCGCACTGAGCGCCATCACGGCGAGCTTCGTCTATCTTGCCCTCGGCGCTGCCAACGATTGGAGGAGCCCCGGGATCGCGATCGCCCTGCTGGCGGTCGCCGCTATCACCGTCGCGCTCAATCGAGACGCCAACAATTACCTTCCTGCTGCAAAACCCTCGACCGACACCCGGTTCAGCGTGGGGGCCGGCGATCTGCTCGCGATCATATTCCTCGCTCTGCTGCTGATCCCCTCCGACCTCGAAGGCCTGACCGCGGCCGTGAGGGACGAAGCGCACAAGGTAAGTTACTTCATCGGCCCCGCGCTTTATGGCTACGCCCCCGGGCTCGTTCCCGGATTGGACTTCCATTCGCATTACGGCCCTGCGCTCGGCTGGTTCTTTCATCTCATCATGGGAGATGACTGGAAATCGGCGGCGATGCGAGCGGTCGGATTGAACATCGCGGTCACGCTCGCGACCTACGTCCAGGCCTACTTTCTTCTGTATTACTTGATCCGCTCGAAGCTTGCCGCGATCGCCGTCATCACGGCGCTCGCCGTGCTGGCTTTCTCTACGACCGGCCAGTTCTACTCGCCATCTGCCTACCCGACGCGATTTCCGCTCTTGATCGTCTTTGCGCTCGCGATCAGCCTGCACTGCACCGCTCCCGGGCGCCTGACATGGCTAATCCTATCGGCCATCATGTGCGCCGTCTCGCTGCTCTGGCAGACCGAGATCGGGCTGTTCTTCCTTGTGACGGGTACCTTCGTCGCGGCGATCGCCGGAGGGTTTCCGAACTATCGCAATGCCCTCGTGTTCGCAGTCACATCGATAGGTGCCGCAATCCTAATGTGCCTGGTGCTGTTCGGCACGAGAGCCTTCTCCCTGGAGTTTCTGATCGAATGCTTTCGCCCGCTCGTACTCTACGGGACCGGGTGGGGAAGCACGCCCATCAAATGGGACTTGGGCTGGGGCATCATCTACAATCTGCCGCTCCAGATCGTCGGATGCATCACTGTGGGCTGGGCCGCGATCCGGCTGTCACGGCCCTCCGATTCTTGGCATGACCGGTTCGTGACCGGGATTCTGCTGACGCTGTCGATGATTGGCATGGCGCTGATGATCAAATGGGTCAACCGGACGCTGGACGCTGTCTGGCACCAGAACGCGTTGCCGCTGGTGATGGTCTCGGCCTGGTGGATCCGCCAGTTTTCAACGGGGTGGCAACCGTCGTTCCGAAGAACCGCCGGCGCCATAACGGCCGCTGCGACCGTTCTTGCGCTGCTGTTCGTCCAGGACAAGAACAATCCCCACCTCTACGGCCTGAGATCGTATGCAACTTATCCCAGCCTTCTGCGGTGGCCGTTCGTCTCGAGCCCGGCGGTCACGTGGCAGGAGGACCTGGATCAGATCACCGAGGCCGATGCGAAGTTCATCCAGGATAAAACCAGGCCAGACGAGAGGGTTCTGGTCATCGCCCTCAGGGATTGGGCCTATCTGGCCCAGGCCCATCGGGCGCCGATGGCCTATTTCATGCCGTTCCTGGTGTCCTTTGACGCGCGGTTCCTGGATCGCTCGATGAACCCGGCGGACCGGCTGTTCTACGACAGCATGGTTGAGCGCAGGCCGGAGTACCACCATGTTCAAGAGGTCATGAAGCGGATCAAGCGGGATTTCGTGGCCGTGGAGACCCGGGGTAATTTGACACTCTACGAGCGGCGGCGGCCTTGACGTCGACCGTGCTCGCAGCCGTCGCGCGCGTACATGGCCGGCCGCATCCACCTCCAATTGAGGGACGGCGGCACGTCTTGCAAGACCTATCCACGGCTGCTACCTGCTTTGGCCGAGAACGCACAGGCCGGAGGAATGCCCCGCGTAACCCGGTTATGATGTATCCGGGAGCGTCTCGTTGCCGGCCACGCCGGTTTCCATTGAAGGTCGCCTCGTCAGACCTGCTCAAATGCGAGAATAATCAGTGACCGATCATTGCCGCCTCTGCCATTCGACCAACCTGCGACCGGTCATCGACCTCGGGCAAATGCCAATCGCGCATCGACTTCGGCGCAGCCGGAACGAGCAGGAGGAGCGGTATCCGTTCGAGGTCCTCGCCTGCGGCGACTGCGGCCTGCCGCAGATCGTCAAGCCGATTGATCCAGACATCCTCTATCGCCAGTTCAACTACAATTTCAGCAGCTGGAAGCCGGAGCCGCACCAGGTCGACGAGCTCGACACCATCGCGAAATTCTCGAAGCACCAATCCGTGTTCGAGATTGGATGCAACGACGGCCTGTTCATGGATAAGTTGCGCGAACGCGGCGCGAAGGTCTTGGTCGGTGTGGAGCCCAACCCCGTGTCGGGCAAGATTGCCCGCGAACGCGGCATCAAGGTCTATTCCGACATGATCAGCCCGGCCCTGTGTCACGACGCGGTCGCCCAGTCCGGCAAGTTCGATCTTGTGGTCTCGCGCCAGGTGCTGGAGCACATCGTCGATTTCGAGAACTTCTTCGACTGCGTGAAGATCGCGCTCAGCGACGACGGACTGCTGTTCATCGACGTGCCCGACTTTGATCCCGGTTCGACGGCGGGCGACCTCTCCGTGCTGTGGGAGGAGCACGTCAGCTACTTCACCGAGCCGACGCTACTCGCGCTCTTGGTCCGCCACGGCTTCGAGGCCGTCTCGGTGAAGAAATACAATTTCAGCGGCGGCAGCCTCGCGATCGCCGCCCGTCGTGCAACCCGCGACGTGACGCCGCCGCCTGCGCCCTCCGGCGTCGGCGAGAAATTCGGCCAGCGCGCAAGGGAGTACGGCGCGCGCCTGCGGCCGATCCTCGCTAAGGCCCGTGCGAACGGCGCCGAGATTGCCATCTACGGCGCGGGCTGCCGCGCCTGCACCTTCACCAACGCGCATGAGCTGGCGGAGCTCGTCGATCTCTCCGTCGACGACCAGAAGGAGCGCCAGGGGCTGTTCCTGCCCGGCACCGGCATACCGATCCGTTCGCCGGACGAGCTCGCCGGCAAGTCGGAGCCGCTCGTCTGCCTTCTCGCCGTGAACCAGGAAAACGAAGCCAAGGTCAGCAGCCGGCTGCGCGAGAACGTGAAGCGGCCGCTGCACATCGTTTCGATTTTCGCGCCCTCCGACATCTGGAGCGAGCTCGACCGGCTCGAGGCGGCCTTGGGTTAGGGACGCGGCATGGCTGACGAGAAGCTCTTCAATTACTACGAACGTCAGGACGTCCTACCGACGTTCGGGAATTTCAAATCGGCCGCCGAACTCGATGCATATGCCAGCCAGCGGCGCGAGCTGTTTTCAGACAAGCTCGTGCTGCCGCCGCGGCTGTTCCGCGATGCGGAGGTGCTCGAATTCGGTCCAGATTCCGGTGAGAATGCGCTGGTGTTTGCCGGCTGGGGCGCGAACATGGCGCTCGCCGAACCGAACCGGCATGCGCATCCGAAAATTGAGACCTATTTCGCGCATTTTGGCCTGAGCGAGCGCCTGCGCGAACTCGCGTTGGCCGATGTCGAAGGATTTCGCAGCGAGCGCCGCTACGACATCATCGATGCCGAAGGTTTCATTTACACCGTGCAGCCGACCGAAAATTGGCTCGGCGTCTTCCATCGGCTGCTCAATCCGGACGGTTTCGCCGTCGTGTCCTATTACGAGCGCTATGGCGGCTTCTTCGAGCTCGCGCTCAAGGCAATCCATGCCGCCGGCAAGGCTTTGTCGGGCCGTCCCGCACTCGAAACCGCGAAGACGCTTTTCGACGCGAAATGGAACAGCATTCCGCACACCCGCAGCTTCGAATCCTGGCTGATGGACGTGCTCGAGAACCCGTTCGTCCGGCATCGGTACTTCCTCGACGCAGCCGCCTTGTGCACGGCAGCGCATGAGCAGGGATTCGACATCCATTCGGCGTGGCCAGCCTATCGCGACAGCCTGGACGTCTACTGGCACAAGAAGGTTCTCTCCGCCGACGAGAAGCTGCGGCGTGCGGCGCGCCATCTCCACCGCAGCCGCCTCAGCTTCCTCGGCGGACGCAAGCTCTACCTGGTCGGCAAGGCCGATGCCGTGGCGGCGATTTCGGCATCGATCGAGACGCTGGTTCTCGACGTCGACGCGATGATCGACGCCCCCTTCGGCGAGAGCCTGCCGCGCGTGACCGCAAGCCTTGCGTCCTTACGCGAGGCTATCCGAACGACGGACATTCTCGCGGACGATGCTTCCGACATCGAAACCATCGTTGCGACGCTCGACAGTTTCCACCGCATCTTCGCCGCGATTGGGCGACGCGATGCGCCTGCGGTCACGGCCCTGACCCAGACAGATCCGGCATTCATCAACACCTGGGGACAGCCGGCGCATTTCCTCGTCATCCGGAAGCGCTTCAAGGGATCATAGCCAGTGAGGCCAGGCATTGGCATCATCGGAACGGGGATGGTCGGCCAGATGTGCCACCTCGCCAATTTCGTCGCCAATCCCGCCTGCCGCGTCGTCGCCATCGCCGATCTCCGGCCGGATCTCGCTGGCGCCGCAGCGCAGAAGTTCGGCATCTCGCAGGTCTACGGCACGCATCGGGAGTTGCTCGCGGACGCTGCGGTGTCCGCTGTCGTGGTCGTGACAAAGCGGCGAGCCACCGGTCCGATCGTGCTGGACGCGTTGAACAGCGGCCGCCACGTGCTGTCGGAGAAACCGATGGCCTATACGACGGCTCAGGCGACGTTGCTGGTCGAAGCGGCGCGGCAGCGAAACCTCGTCTACAGCGTCGGCTACATGAAGCGTCACGATGCCGGTGTGGCGCGCGCGCTCGATGTGCTGACGCGCTTGCGCAACGACCGATCGCTCGGACGCGTGGTCCGCGCCAAGGGCTGGTGCTTCGGCGGCGACACCGGCCGGTCGCGCGACAATTTCGTGATGACCGGCGAAACACGGCCGGACGGGATCGAACTCTGGAAGGACGGTCCCGACTGGATGCCGAGCACGATGCGGGCCGGCTACGACAACTTTCTGAACGTCTTCAGCCATATCATCAATCTGACGCGCTACCTGCTCGGATCATCGCCAACGGTCGCCGACAGCTCCGTCGAAACTTCGGGAGCCGCGCGCATTACCCTCGACTTCGACGGCATCGCTTGTACGCTGGATCTCGTGAACGGGTCCGAGGGAGCCTGGCGCGAGGGTCTGACGATCGATTTCGAGCGCGGGGCGGTGACCTTGAAACTGCCCCCGCCCTTTGCCGAGCAAGAGGCGGAGGTCATCGTCGAGCACGATGGTCAAAGCACGCATCTGACGGGTGAAAAGAGCTGGGCATTTCGGCGCCAGGCCGACGCCTTCGTTTCCGATATCGCCGAGGGACGCCCCCCCCTGGCCTCCGGCGCGGACTCGGTGACCGACATCTCACTGGCGGAGATGGTCTACAAGCGGCGGGCTGACGGCATCGCATGATGCGGAAGTTTGCGCAGCCAGCCGTTTCCATCGCGACACACGCGAGTCCGCGTGACAATCGCCAGTCAAAGGCGCCGGGCTGCCTTGACCTGAAAAATACGACCCCCTATAGACTTTCGCTCTGACTGGCCTGAGAGGCGTCCGGGACGATTTTCCGCAATGAACCTGCTACCGGGCCCGGCGCAAGCTGCTGCGATTGGTGTCAGCCTCGCCTTTCCACTGTTGTTGCTGCTTTACGCGCGCATCGCCGCCACCGGCGGAGCCGGCCGTCGCTTCCGGCTGGGCTGCATCAGCGTCGTCATCCTTTACGCCGTCGCCTGTATCGCCCTTCCAGGTCAGCGCCACGTCGGCGATGTGCTTGGCGGTCTCTTCCTGCTCGGGACCGCAATGATGCTCTGCTACATCCTGTTCAGCCTGCTGGCCTGGGGCTTCACGCTGACGCTGCTCACCGCACTCGTTCAGGCTGGACATCCTCTCACCCTGGAGCAATGGGCGACAGCCTACATGCAAGGTGGAGATCTCGGCACCTTCACGCACAATCGCCTGAAGCTCCTGATCGGGGCCGGGATGGTCATCACGGCGGACGGCCGGCTTGCCCCCACCTCCAAGGGGGTTGCGGTAGCGCATCTCGTCAAGCTCGTTCGTCTGTCGACAGGCCTTGGGTGAGTCGATGTCCTTTGCTGTCGGACTTGCCGCCGTCGCCGTGTTCGCCCTGCTGGCGCCTGCCCTGCAATTCATGGCCCGCGCACGCGCTTGGCCGCTCGGACCCGTGACCCTGCTGGCGATTGCCACGGTTGTCTCGCACGGTTTCGGGGTGATGCTCGGAATTCTCTTCGTCCCGCAGCTTCAGTACTGGGACGCCGCATCGATTTTCGGATTTTGCGTCATGGCTTACGTGTTCGCCTTTGGCGCCGTGTATAAATCGGTTTCGCTGGGCATCCTGCTCAGCCTCGTCGATCGCCCCGATCGCAGGGCACCGCTATCGGAGATCGCTGACGGGCAGGTTCCAGATCTGTTCCGCGGACGAATTGGGAACTTGGTCGATGGCGGCCTGGTGGAACGGTCCGATTCGCACTTCGCGGCGACGGCGGCGGGCCGGAATATGGCAGGCCACGTCGGACGGCTGCGCCGCGCCTTCGGCATTGGCGACACCAGCCTCTATGATTTTTCCGACTAGTTGCGCGGAACACACACATCATAGGTTTCGCGCCGGTCTTGTGGGCATACCGGCGAGCCGCATTGTTCGCCCGGTTCAGATGACCTAGACTTGCATGGGGTCACCGGGACAGAGTGGCCCCGCCAACGGGCGCATACAATGACACCTTCCAGGGCGGCAAAAAGGCTTACGATCGTCATTCCTGCACTGAACGAGCAGGACAAGATCGCCGACACGATCGACGGCGTGCTGCCGCTCGCCCGCGACCTGCTCGACGATTTCGAGATCTTCCTGATCGACGACGGCAGCACCGATGCCACCGGCGCGATCATGGACGAGTTCGCAGCCGGCGAGCCGCGCATCATCGTGCATCACAATGCCGAACCGCGGGGTGTCGGTGCCGGCTTCGAATATGCGCTGTCGCGCGCGAAATTCGATGCCATCACGCTCATCCCCGGCGATCACGCCTTCCAGAACGAGGGTGTTGCCCGGATGTTCAAAGCGGCGGGCGCCGCCGACCTCGTCATCACCTATCGCGACAACCAGTCGGACCGCTCCGTCAACCGCTCGCTGCAGTCGCATTCGTTGCGGTTCATCCTGAACTGCCTGTTCGGCTTCTGGCTGTCCGACTATCACAGCATGATCGTCTATCCCGTGAAATGGCTGCGCCAGATCGCGGTCAAGGCCGACGGCTACGGCTACCAGATCTGTGCGCTGATCTCCCTGCTCCAGCTCGGCCTCACCTACGTCCAGGTTCCGGTGAGCCTGAACGCGCAGCTGAAGGGCTCGTCGCGCGCGCTGCGGCTGCGCACCTATCTCGAGCTCGGCGGGACCATCCTTTCCCTGCTGCGCCGCGTTCCCATCCGGAACGTCAACCTCAGGCAGATTCCCGCCGACGCGGAACGGACCCCGGCGCGCTAGGCCTCGCCGGACCACGACACGGCACCTCCAGCACAGCGGCTGCGAGAGCACGGGCGCGCGCGGGACGCCCTCCCGCCGCAATCTAGTCTAAGTGATTGATTTGGCTGGCAGGAGTGGCAGGGCTCGAACCTGCGACCCCCGGTTTTGGAGACCGGTGCTCTACCAATTGAGCTACACTCCTACGAACCCGCGTCGCCGCGGATCAGGGGCGCTTTCAAGCACAGAGAGTGGCCGGTTTGCAAGGGTGAACCGCGCCGGCTTCGCTTGTTTGTGCCGGGGGTTCTGGGCCACAGTCCATCGGCCATAACGAAAAACAATCGGGAGTGCCCATGACCGCTACAGCGACCGCCACTGCCGCCCCGCAGGCCGCAAACGCGCCCCACACCCCAGCTTTGCCGGAAGCGCGCCCAGAGACGCTCGGGCTGTCGCGGCCACGGCTCCAGGCCATGTCGGACGCCTTCAAGCGCGAGATCGACAAGGGAACCGTTCCCGGGGTCACGGTGCTGGTGGCGCGACGCGGCCAAATCGGCTGGTTCGAGGCGCTCGGCAAGCAGAGCCCGGCAGGCGCGGCGCCGATGGCGCGCGATTCGATCTTCCGCATCTTCTCGATGACCAAGCCGATCGTTTCGGTTGGCATCATGGCGCTGGTCGAGGACGGACAGCTCCTGCTCAGCGATGCCGTCGCAAAGTTCATCCCGGAGTTCGCGAGCCAGCAGGTCGGCGTCGTCAACGACGGCCGGTTGGAGCTGGTACCGCCGGCGCGGCCCATGACCGTGCAGGACCTGCTCCGCCACACCTCCGGCCTCACTTACGAGCACCAGGGCGACGGCCCCGTGCACAAGCTCTACCAGGAGTCCCGCGTCCGCAGCCGAAAGATCACCAACGCCGAACATGCCGCGCTGGTGGCGAGCTTCCCGCTGGTCTGCCAGCCCGGCGCGGAGTTCAACTACAGCCGCTCCACCGACATCCTTGGCCGCATCATCGAAGTCGTCAGCGGCAAATCGCTCGGCGCGTTCCTCACCGAGCGCGTGCTTGCGCCGCTCCAGATGGCCGAAACCGGCTTCTCGACAAGCCAGGCCAATGCCGGCCGCCTTGCCGAGCCTTTCGCGGCCGACCCGTGGACCGGCGACAAGGTCGCCCTGTTCAACATGCTCGAGCAGCCCGTGATGGAGTCCGGCGGCGGCGGCCTGGTCTCGACCACGATGGATTACGCCCGCTTCTGCCTCATGCTGCGCAACGGCGGCACGCTCGACGGCAACCGGATCATCGGCCGCAAGACCCTGGAGCTGATGGCCTCCGATCACCTCGCTCCCGGTGTTGCGGTCAATGGCACCCTGCTCTCGCCCGGCCACGGCTTCGGCCTCGGCTTTGCCGTGCGCCGCGAGGCAGGCATCGCGCCCTTCCCAGGCAGCGTCGGCCAGTATTTCTGGAGCGGCATTGCCGGCACGTTCTTCTGGATCGATCCGAAGGAGGATCTGTTCGCAGTGTTCATGAGCCAGGGGCCGGGACAGCGCGACTACACGCGGACCTTGGTGCGGGATCTGGTTTACGCGGCGGTGGAGTGACCGCTGGTTGAATCGAATGATCGGGCGGCGAGCTCGGTGCAACCTCTCCCGCTTGCGGGAGAGGTCGGCGCATAGCGCCGGGTGAGGGCTTTCTCCTCGTTGGGAGTCTCTCTGCGGATATACTCTCTCCCGCAAACGGGAGAGGGAGCGCACTGTTCTTCGCGGCTACACCTCGACCTGATCTCGCACCTCAACTGATCGTCGCGCCGCCGTCGATCACCATGGTCTGGCCGGTCATGAAGTCGCCGGCCTTCGAGCCCAGGAACACCGCCGCGCCGGCGATCTCGTCGGGGATGCCGATGCGCAAGAGCGGCGAGCGCGAGGTCGAGGCTTTCAGGTTCTCCGGATTGTCCCACAGCGCCTTGGCAAAATCGGTCTTGATCAGGCCCGGCGCGATGCAGTTCACGCGAATGTTGTGCTGGCCGTATTCGCAGGCGAGGTTGCGCGCGAGCTGCATGTCGGCGGCTTTCGAGATGGCGTAAGCGCCGAGGATGGTCGAGCCCTTGAGGCCGCCGATCGAGGAGACGATGATGATCGATCCGTCCTTGCGCTCGATCATCTGCGGCACCACCATCGAGATCAGCCAATTGTTGGCGACGATGTTGTTGTCGAGGATCTTCCTGAACTGATCGTCGGAGATGCCGGCGAGCGGGCCGTAATACGGATTCGACGCCGCGTTGCAGACCAGCACGTCGATCTTGCCGAAGGCGCGGTTGCTCTCGTCGACGAGGTTTTGCAGATTCTCTTTCGAGGAGATGTTGGCGGCGACCGCGACCGCGGTGCCCTTGCCGAATCTGTCGTTGATGCCTTTCGCCACCTGCTCGCACACGTCGGCCTTGCGCGAGGAGATCACCACCTTGGCGCCGTGCTCGGCCATGCGCTCGGCGATCGCAAGCCCGATGCCGCGCGTCGAGCCCGTGATGACGGCGACTTTCCCCTTCATGTCGAACAAGGTCATGTTTCTCTCCCAGATTTGATTTTCGTATTCAGTATCAGGCCAGCTTCTTGACTTCCGGTCCCGCCGGCTGATGCATCGCCGCGTGCGCTGGATCGGCGATCCAAGGCTGCTGATTGACCATCGGCAGCCGCCAGACCGTGCGATCGGGACTCGCAAAATAATCCAGCCGCGTCACCGAGCAATTGTCGATGTCGAACGACAGCCCGCGTTCCGGCTGCCCGCCGAGCGCGAACCCCACTGCCGCCCTGATAGTGCCGCCATGCGCGACTGCGATGATGTCCTTCCCGGCCGCCTCGGCGTTGATCCGCTCGATGGTGCGGCGCGTGCGGTTGTACAGGTCCATGAAGCTTTCACCGCCGGGCGCGGGCTCGTTGATGTCGGCGAACCAGCTCGCACCGACGGGGCGGCTGGCAATGAATTGGGCGCGGTTCATGCCCTGCCAGCGGCCCAGGTTCTGCTCGGCGAGATCCGCCTCCCATTTCAGCGCTGCCGGCCTTGGAAAACCCGCAGCCCAGATCGCCTCGGCAGTTTGATGGGTGCGCATCAGATTGCTCGAATACCAGACCGCCTGGCGTGGCAGCACCTTGGCAACAGCGTTGAACACGTAGGTATCGCTGGTATCGCAGGCGATGTCGCTCTGCCCGTAGATGTTGCCGCCGTCGTTGCGCACCGGCGCGTGACGGACCCACCACCACCGCGTGATGACCACGTTCGGCTTGTCTGCACCTGCCATCGAAACCCTTCCATCCCGTCTATTGTCGCTGTACGTGAGTAGTGAACGCGTCTCAAGACACTTTGCCGTTTGAAATCTTGTTTGAAATTCCGTCGCGCGGCAAGCATCGTGCGCGAACAAAAGGGAGAAAACGCATGGGCCGCCTGCAAGGCAAATCCGTCATCATCACCGGCGCCGGCAGCGGCATCGGTCGCGCGGCTGCGCTGCTGTTCACCAAGGAGGGCGGCAAACTGATCGCGGTCGATCGCACCGAGGCGGTGAAGGAGACGGTCGAGGAGATCAAGAAGGCCGGCGGCGTCGCGGAAGCGATGGTTGCGGATGCCGGCTCCGAACAAGACGTCATCGCTGTGATCGACAAGGCGGTGAAAACGCACGGCCGGCTCGACGTGATCTGGGCCAATGCCGGCGTCTCCGGCGGACTCGTTCCGCTCGCCGAGCAGACCGTCGAGCATTGGCAGGAAATCCTGCGCGTCAACCTGATCGGGCCGTTCCTCGCGGTGAAGTACGCCATGCCGCACATGGTCAAGCAGCAGTCCGGCGCGATCGTGCTGACCGCCTCTGTCGCCGGCCTCAAGGCCGGCGCGAGCGGGCATCCCTATGCCGCGAGCAAGGCCGGCGTGATCAGCCTGGTGCAGACCACGGCGTATTCGCTCACCGGCACCGGCGTGCGCATCAATGCGGTCTGCCCCGGCCTGATCGAAACAGGCATGACCAAGCCGATCTTCGACCGCGCCAAGGAGCGCGGCACCCAAGACAAGATCGGCCAGCTCAACCCGCTCAAGCGGCCGGGACAGCCGCACGAGCTCGCGGCGATGGGACTGTTCCTGGCGAGCGACGAGGCTTCGTATGTGAACGGCCAGGCGTTCCCGGTCGACGGCGGCTTGACGGCGTCGATGCCGTATACGGGCAAGCCGGTTTAGTTGCACGGCTCGCTGTGACATGGCCGCAGCTTTGCAGCGCACCGCCGAACCGGACGATGCTTCGCATCGCCAGGGAGGCGCTGCGTTGCGTCCGGGGCACGATCGGTCGTTTGGTGCACAGTGTCCCACCCTCGTCATTGCGAGCGCAGCGATGCAATCCAGGACTGCATCCGCGGAGAGACTCTGGATTGCTTCGCTGCGCTCGCAATGACGGAGCAAGTGGCGCCGGCGCTGTTCTGCGACGGGCATCTCATTTTGCGGACACACCTGCGCATCCTCGCGGCGCATCTCGCCCGAGCTTTGCCTTTTGGCTTCGCCCTCATATGAAAAGGGCGCAGGGAAGACCGGACGCCGGCCGGGCACCCACGGTCCACTGTGCGAAAGGTGGCAACGAAGAATTTGCACAGCGGCATACAGGTGCAGCCAAACATCCGGCCCTCCCCGCGCAGTGGCTTTACGGCTTATGTCGTGCTCTCCCCGGGGAGCGATGCACTATTGCCCCCGTCGCCTTGCGGATGGCTGACGCGTGGCCCGGTTGGGCCGCTCACATCACCACAAGACTTGGCGCACAGACCCCGGGCGCCCAGGACCACACGATTTTGCCGTACGCGAACCGCACCCGTCTTTGGCGCGAGGTCTTCGCTCACGGCTCTCCGCCCTGCGAAGCTTTTCGCGCCGGTGTGACCCGCGTCCACCGCCGCCCGGCCCGCGTTCGTGACGATCGCGATACGGCCCCTCTTCCTTGGGCCGGGTTGCGCGACACATACGCGATTTCCAAATTTCGGTAAAGCGCCCGTCGGGCAACGCAAGGTTTCGTAGACCTCCCCTCGTCATTCCGGGGCGCGACGAAGTCGCGAGCCCGGAATCCATTTCGCAGCGGGTGATGCGGCCCGATGGATTCTCAGGTGCGCAATTGCGCACCATAGCTCGATGCTGCGCATCGCCCCGGAATGACGGCTGCGGTGTTGATTTGCCCGACCGGCCGTCACGTTGGTATGGTTCCTGCAGGCGCTTCAGCCTTCCTGCTCTCCAACAGAACATGACAATGCCAAGCTCAAGACCCGACCGTATCCGAAAACTCCTCGCCGACCTCGTCTCGTTCGACACCGTCAGCGACCGCACCAACCTGCCCCTGATAGCCCATATCGAGAGCTATCTCGCCGCGTTCGGGATCAAGGGCGAGCGCATCGTCGACGAGACCGGCGAGAAGGCTTCGCTCTGGGTCACGATCGGACCGGAGGATCGGCCGGGCTTCGTGCTGTCGGGCCATACCGATGTGGTGCCTGTCGTGGGCCAGGACTGGAGCCATGATCCGTTCAAGCTGGTGGAGCGTGACGGCAAGCTGTACGGCCGCGGCACCACGGACATGAAGGGCTATGTGGCGGTGTGCCTCGCCATGGTGCCGGAGATGGTGGAGGCGAGACTCAAGACGCCGATTCATCTGGCGATCTCCTATGACGAGGAGATCGGCTGCGTCGGCGTGCGGCCGATGCTGCACGAGGTCGCGAAGAAGAGGGTCCGGCCGCTCGGCGCATTCATCGGCGAGCCCACCCAGATGCAGGTCATCATCGGCCACAAGGGCAAGCACGGCGTGCGCGCCACATTCCACGGGCTTGCACGTCATTCCTCGATCGCGCCCGACGGCGTCAATGCGATCGAATATGCCGCCGAGCTGATCGTCGAGATCCGCCGCCGCGCAGTGGCGCTGGCGGCCGTGCGGTTGACGGACAGCCTCTACGACGTCCCGCATTCGACGCTGCTCACCAGCATCGTGCACGGCGGCGCAGCGCTGAACATCGTGCCTGATACCTGCACCGTGGATTTCGAATGCCGCGGCATCGGGATCACCGAGTCCAAGGAGGTGACCGATGCGATCGTCGCCTGGGCCAAGGCCGAGATTGAGCCGGCGATGAAGGCGAGACATCCCGATTGCGGCATCGATTTCGAGGAGATCCTCGACTATCCCGCGCTCGACACCGCCGCCGACGCCGCCATCGTCACGCTGGCCAAGAGCCTCGCAGGACGCAACGACCACGCCAAGGTCGCGTTCGGCACCGAGGCGAGCTTGTTCGCCGACATCGCCGACATTCCCTCCGTGGTGATCGGCCCGGGCTCGATCGCACAAGCGCATACGCCCGATGAGTTCGTGGAGATGGCGGAGCTGGAGAAATGCGCGGGGTTCGTGGAGCGGCTGATCGCGCATTGTGCGAAGGGGTAGCTCGTCATTGCGAGGAGCAAAGCGACGAAGCAATCCAGACTGCGACCGCGGAAGGATTTCTGGATTGCTTCGCTTCGCTCGCAATGACGGAGCGTCTGGGAATCACCTATCCGGATATCGTCGCACTCATTGTGGCTACGGGCTCATCGCGCGCGTCAGCGTTCCTGCAGCGCCAGCCGCAAACCGACGGCACAGTAGATCGTCCCGACCACCTTGCCCTGCCACTTCACCACCGCCGGATGGCGGCGCAGTAGGTTGCCCAGACGGCCGGCGCCGACAGCAAACACGATGGTGCTGAGCAGACCGAGCAGCACGAAGACGACACCGAGAATGGCAAGCTGAAGTGCGGGCGCGCCGTGCTCCGGCTTCACGAATTGCGGCAGGAACGCCAGGAAGAACAGTGCGGTCTTGGGATTGAGCACCTCGGTCAGCACGGCCTGGCGGAATGCGCGACCTGCGCCGATCGTGGGGGCACTGCCGTTCAACTCGATCGATGTCTTGTCCAGCATCGCCCGAATGCCAAGATAGATCAGGAACGCGGCGCCCGCATATTTGACGATGCTGAACAGCAGCGCCGAGGTGGCGATGATCGCCGAGAGTCCGACAATCGCCATCCCCGTATGTACCAGGTCTCCAGCGGCGATTCCCGCACCCGTGGCGATGCCGACCTTCGTTCCCGAGCTTGCCGCCCGCGCCATCGTGAGCAGCGTCGCTGGTCCCGGGATGAAGACGAAACCGAGCACGATGAGGACGTAGGTGATGAGGGTAGTTTGGTCGATCATGCGCGGGTCTCCCGGGGCGGATTGGGCAAAGGGATACAAGGACTCGGTCGCTGCGAAAGGCACTTGCGCGGTGTGAATTGCGAGTCTTGGATTCCGCCTCCTCGTCATTGCGAGCGCAGCGAAGCAATCCAGGGGGCCACCGCGGAAAGAATCTGGATTGCTTCGCTGCGCTCGCAATGACGGCGCGTGTGGAGCAGCGCCTTACCAAAACAAAAAAGGGCGCGGCCATCAGCCGCGCCTTTGTTCTTCCTACACCGCGCCGGCCTTCTGCGCATACTCCCACGACGCCTTCGACAGCGGCACGGTGCGCTTGGCGGATTCGAGCGCCTTGGCGTTAGCGGCGGTGCCGTCGCGGACGCGGCCGGCGATGCCTTGGGTGATGCCGGCGAGACGGAACAAATTGTATGCGAAGTACCAGTTGAGATCGGGCACCGTCATCTCTGTGACGTTGCAATAGATCTGCGCGGCCTCTTCAAGGCTGGGGATGTTGAGCGCCTTGAGGTCGGCGCCCTCCAGGCCCGGCATGATCCATTGCATCAAGAGATAGGTGAAGTCGGCCATGGGATCGCCGAGCGTCGACAACTCCCAGTCCAGCACCGCCTGCACGCGCGGTTCCGTCGCGTGGAAAATCATGTTGTCGAGGCGATAGTCGCCATGGACGATGGAGACGCGCGCCTGCTCGGGCACCGTTTTCGGCAGCCATTCGGCGACCTTCTCGAATTCGGGAATGTGCTGGGTCTCGGAGGCCCGATATTGCTTGGTCCAGCGATCGATCTGGCGGGCAAAGTAGTTGCCAGGCTTGCCGAAGTCGCCGAGCCCGATGGTAACAGGGTCGAACATATGCAGCTTGGCCAGCGTCTCGATCTTGCTGGTGAAGATCTTGCGCCGCGCTTCCGGCTCCTGGCTCGGCAGCGTCGGATCCCAGAACACGCGCCCCTCCTCCATCGACATGATGTAGAAGGCAGCTCCGATGACGCCGTCGTCCTGGCACAGCGCATAGGCGCGCGCGACCGGAAAGCCCTGCTTTCCAAGCGCGGCGATGACGCGATACTCGCGGTCGACTGCATGCGCCGAGGGCAGCAGCTTGCCGAATGGCTTGCGGCGCATCACGTAGGAGCGGTTCGGTGTGTTGAGGCGATAGGTCGGGTTGGACTGCCCGCCCTTGAACTGCAGCACCACAAGCGGGCCTTCGAAGCCTTCGACGTGCTCGCGCATCCAGGCCTCGAGCCGCATCTCGTCGAAGCGATGCCGCTCCTCGACCGGCTTGGTGCCCGAAAACTCCTCGTCTTTCCTGACGCCGTCAGCCACGGTCACGCTCCCTCTTCAGTCCGAACATGATCCTAATCGGTAACCGCTAACGCACTTGCGTCAAGCGGTTACCGCAATTGGATCATGTCCCGTCGTTTCTTCAAGTCGGGAGCGCCGCAGGGCTCCCCCGCTTAGTGATTGGGAGAGTTTGCATACTTCCGAAGTTCGAGCCTGGCAATGGCGCGATTGTGCACCTCGTCCGGGCCGTCGGCGAGGCGGAGCGTGCGGATGTGCGCATAGTCCTTGGCAAGGCCGGCTTCGTCCGACACACCGCCGCCGCCGAACGCCTGGATCGCCTCGTCGATGATCTTCAGCGCCATGTTGGGCGCAGCGACCTTGATCATGGCGATCTCGGCCTGCGCGGTCTTGTTGCCGACCTTGTCCATCATGTCGGCCGCCTTGAGACACAGAAGACGCGTCATCTCGATGTTGGTGCGGGCCTCGCCGATGCGCTGCTCCCACACGCTGTGCTCGACGATTTTCTTGCCGAACGCGGTGCGCGAGGCAAGCCGCTTCACCATTTTCTCCAGCGCCTCCTCGGCCTTGCCGATGGTTCGCATGCAGTGATGGATACGGCCCGGGCCGAGGCGGCCCTGCGCGATCTCGAAGCCGCGGCCTTCGCCGAGCAGGATGTTCTCCTTCGGCACGCGCACGTTCTCGAGCAGCACCTGGGCATGGCCGTGCGGGGCGTCGTCGAAGCCGAACACCGGCAGCATCTTCTCGACCTTGATGCCGGGCGTGTCGAGCGGAACCAGGATCTGCGACTGCTGCTGGTGCTTGGCGGCCTTGAAATCGGTCTTGCCCATCAGGATCGCGATCTTGCAGCGGGGATCGCCGACGCCGGACGACCACCACTTGCGGCCGTTGATGACGTAATGGTCGCCGTCGCGCTCGATGCGGGTCTCGATGTTGGTGGCGTCGGACGAGGCCACCGCCGGCTCCGTCATCAGGAAGGCGGAGCGGATCTCACCGTCCATCAGCGGCCGCAGCCATTTCCGCTTCTGCTCCTTGGTGCCGTAGCGGATGAACACTTCCATGTTGCCGGTGTCGGGCGCGGAACAATTGAACACTTCCGAGGCCCAGGTGATGCGGCCCATTTCTTCCGACAAAAGCGCGTATTCGAGATTGGTCAGTCCCGCGCCGCGGAATTCATCGTCCTCATGCTCGGACGGCGGCATGAACATGTTCCAGAGGCCTTCGGCCTTCGCCTTCTTCTTGAGGTCCTCGAGAACAGGGATCACCTTCCAGCGGTCGCCGCTCTTGTCCTGCTGATCGTAGATCGGCACCGCCGGGCGCACGTGCTTGGCCATGAAGGACCGCACGCGGTCGAGCCATTCCTTTTGCTTGGGCGACATATCGAAGTCCATGCGACGCTCCTCTCTCTCACTGGTCCTTTTGCGCCGGACTGTCCTCCCGCTTTGCGCGGCCCGCAAGCGCGAATGCGCGTCCTTGCGGACCTGTCGAAACCCGGCTGCAGTTGCGAACGAGTCCCGATTGCGGATTGACTTTTCCCGACCTTCAAACGATAGTTTCATACAACTGTTTGAATTGCAACTCCCCTCCCCGAGGGCATCCATGGCCAGCGATCATACGAGGTCTGCCATTCTCGCCGCCGCCGAGCGGCTCTATGCCGATCGCGGCTTCGGCGACGTGACGCTGCGCGACATCGTCGCGGAGGCGGGCGTCAACCTCGCCGCGGTGAACTATCATTTCGGCTCAAAGGACGAGCTGATCGCGGAACTGTTTGTCACGCGGTCGATCGCCACCAACCGCGAGCGCCTGCACGAGTTGAAGGCGGCGGAGGAGCAAGGCGGCGGCCGCGCGCCGATCGAGGTCATCCTGCGCGCGTTGGTCGGGCCGACCTTGCGCGGCTGCCTGGGGCCGGAGAAACAGCGCTCGACCGCCGCGCGCTTCATGATCCGGGCCTCGATCGAATCCGTGCCGCCGATCCGGCGCATCAAGAACCGCGAGATCGACCATTTGCGCAAATTCGTCGGCGCGATGCGGCGGTCCCTGCCCGACCGCAGTGACGTCGATATCTATTGGGGCCTCAACTTCGCGCTCGCCATGGCGCATCACACCATCCGTGAGAGCGAGCGGCTGACCAAGCTTTCGGAGGGCAAATGCGGCCTCGACGACGTCGAGGATGTGGTCACGCGCGTCGTCAGCGTGGCGACGATGGCGCTGACGGCGGGACGGATGGAGCCGAAGGTCTCTTCAAAGGTGGCGGCGCGTTAGCGCGGATGGGCGTTGACGGTACGGAGCTGGAAGCTGCATTCGCGGTGCGCTCCCTCGCCCCGTTCTTACGGGGCCGCGACGAGCTTTGCTCGCGCTGAGAGGGGTTGGGGTGAGGGGCCTCTCTCCACACGTGCGGTCTTCGGGGAGACCTGTACCCCCTCACCCGGATCGCACCGGACGATGCTTTCGCATCGCCGAGGCGATCCGACCTCTCCCCGCAAGCGGGGAGAGGTGAAGTCAGCGCCATTCACCTCACAACAGGCGATGCAGTCGATCTGGTCGAGGAATGATTGGTGGGCGGGACTACGCCCGCTGCGGCATCTCCTCGGCCTCTTCCTTGGCGAGCAGCAGCAGCATCTCGATGCCCATTTCGCCTTCCTGCGGCGAGCGGATGAACTTGATCTCGTCGGCGCTCTGCCGCAGCGCGGCAATGATGGCGACGGCCTGATTGGCGGTGGCCGCCTCGGTCGCCAGAATGGCTTTCTGGTCCTTGGCCTGGAACCCGATCGTGTAGGACATTCACTTCCCTCCCCGAACTCAAGTGGAGAGATCGAATCAGAGTCGGAGGCAAAGCGGAAGCCTGTGCGACTACGGACCGGGATTACTTGGGGATTGCGGGCAAGCTTCACGCAAGTCCCGGCATGGCGCGCGCGTCCACGGCTGTCACAATATAGTCGCGCTGCGCATGAATCCCGGCCTCTTGGCCCCAGGCGCGGAACAGAGCGTCAGATAATCCCCTGCTGCTTCAGCTGCTCGATCTTGCCGGCATCATAGCCGAGCTTGCCGCCGAGGACCTCCTGGGTGTGCTCGCCCAGAAGCGGCGGGGCGCGGTAGTCCTTGATCGGGGTCTCCGAGAGCGTCAGCGCGTTGCGGACCAGCGACAGATCGGGCTCGAAGGGATGGTTGACCTTCACGCGCATGCCGCGCGACTGGACGTGCGGGTCGGAGAACACCTGCTCGAAATTGTTGATCGGCCCTGAGGGCACCCCCGCCTCCTCCAGCTTCTCCAGCCAGTAGGCTACCTTTTGCTTCAGGAACAGGCCGGCGAAGATCGCCATGATCTCCTTGCCGTGCACGACGCGGTCGTTGTTCTTGACGAAGCGCGGATCGTTCGCGAGCTCGGGCTCGCCGAGCACGGCGCAGGTGCGCTGAAACTGGCCGTCATTGCCGACCACCAGCATCAGCTCGCCGTCGGCGCAGCGGAACACGCCGGCGGGCATGCCGCCATTGCCCCAGGTGCCGCGGCGCGGCGGCGTCTTGCCGTTGACAAGGTAAATTTGGAGCCAGTGCGACAGCGATGCGATCACGGTATCGAACAGGCAGACGTCGATGTGCTGTCCCTGCCCGCCATTGGCATCACGATGGTAGAGCGCCGAGAGAATGCCGATCGAGGCGTTCATGCCGGTCATGTAGTCGACGATCGAGGGGCCGACCTTCATCGGGCCCTCGCCGGGCTCGCCGTCGATATGGCCGGTGACGCTCATCAGGCCGCCCATCGCCTGCAGGATGGCGTCGTAGCCGGCGCGCGGCGCGTAAGGTCCGGTCTGGCCGAAGCCGGTCACCGAGCAATAGATGATGCGGGGATTGATCGCCTTGATGGTCTCGTAGTCGAGACCGTAGCGCTTGAGATCGCCGACCTTGTAGTTCTCCATGAAGACGTCGGCGTCCTTGGCAAGCTCGCGGACGATCGCCTGCCCTTCGGGCTTGGCGATGTTGACGGTGACCGACTTCTTGTTGCGGTTGGCACAGAGGTAGAACGAATTGTTGTTGTTGGCCTTGCCCTCCGGGTCGGCCAGGTAAGGCGGACCGAAAGCGCGCGCGTCGTCGCCGGTGCCCGGCCGCTCGATCTTGATCACCTCCGCGCCGAGATCGCCCAGCATCTGGGCCGACAGCGGCCCGGCCAGCACGCGGGTGAGGTCAAGGATCTTGATGCCTGAGAGCGGCAGGGCCGACATGTCGATTTCCTCCGAGGAACTAACCTTGGCGCGGCGGCGGGATCGCGAGGCTGCGCTCTCTGCCGATACCACCATTTTCGCACGCTGAGCACTGCACTGACGGCATACGGCTATCTCCTGCCGGGCCGGAGGTGATCGCCGTCCGCAAACTTTCCGCGCCGCGAATATTGCGTGATCGGCTCAGGTCACGACCGCCGGCTGTCGCGGCCGGCGGCGAGCGAGCAGAACGAGGATCAGCACCGTCGCGCAGGAGAACACCAGCGTGAGACCGAGCGCAGCACGGCTGCCGAACTCCGTCAGCAGGCCCGCGAGCAGCGGCGGTGAGATCGCGGAGGCGAGGTTGAGCGGCAGCGAGATCATCGACATCGCCTTGGCGAACTCGGCCTGGTCATAGAACACCAGCGGGATGGTCGCCCGCGCCACCGCCATTGCGCCGCTGCCGGCGCCATAGAGCAGGATGAAGACCGCGACCGCCCACGTGGCGCCCTCGCTCGACATCAGCAGCAGCATGGCGACCGGCAGTGCGCTGCCCGCGACGAGCCCGGTCGTGATGCCGTCCCATCGTCCGCCGCCGAGAAAATCCAGCCCGCGGGCGCTGACCTGGATCACGCCCAGCATCGAGCCGAATACCAGCGCCTGAGCCGGCGCCAGCCCCTCCGCCCGCAACAGCTCGATCAGGATCGCACTGACGCCGAAATTGACGAAGGCGTTCAGCGTGATCGCGGCGACGACGAGGCCGAACGTGCTCCGTGCAATCGCCGGCGGCGGCGACCGCTTCGCCGGCGCGGTGCCCTCGTCCTGTGCGATCTTTCGGCGCGGCGCGCCGAACGCATAGAGCGGGAGGCTGACGAGGAGCATCATCGCGGCGTAGACCAGGCACGTCCCCCGCCAGCCGAGGTGACCGCTCAGGAACGAGGTCGTCGGCCAGAAGATGCTGCTGGACAGGCCCGTCACCAGCATCAGCGCGCCGATCGCGTTCTTGGCCTGCCGCCCCGCGATCTCGTTCAGCATGATATAGGCGCCGGTCGACAGCGTGGCGCTGCCGGAGATGCCGAGGACGATCCACGCGGCGAAATAGAGCATCGGCTCGCGCGCCAGCGACAGCAGCACGAAGCCTGGCGCCGTGACGATCGTGCCGACCATCATCACCGTCCGCGCGCCATGCCGCGCAAACGACTTGGCGAGCAACGGACCGCACAGCCCCATCGAGACGTAGAGAACGGACGTGCCGGCGAACACCGCCGGCAGGCTCATGCCGAGATCGGCGGCGAGATCGCGCCCGACGATGGCGGGAAGCCCGATCGTGCCCCATCCGACCAGCTGCGTGGTGGCGAGCATCAGCAGGACCCCGATGAGCCTGCCGTCATATTTCAAGAACTGCATTCCAAACGTCGCCTGCCCGGCAGGCGCAGATTGCGCCTGTAGCACCTGTCTACTCGGAGAAACGGCGCACGGGAACGCCGGCCGCCGAATGGCAGGCGGCAGCCGGGAGCATGTGAGGACGAGGAAGTCGCCCTACCCTGCCATGGCGAGCAGCGATCGCGCCTCAGTCGCGGTCGCAACGCGCCGGCCGTGGCGCGCGACCGCCTCGCAGGCCAAGGTCACGAGCTCGGCGTTGCTGGCAGCAAGGCGCGTCTTGTCGATGCGGATATTGTCCTCGAGCCCGGTGCGGACCGCGTCCGCCCCTCGGGCGAGCGCCCACCCCATGACCTCGGCCTGATGGCGGCCGATTCCGGCTGCGGTCCAGGTTGCCTTCGGGATCAGCCGCCTGAGCTCGCCCAGGAGAATGTCGAGCACATGCTCGTCCGCCGGCATGGCGTTCTTAACGCCCATGACGAACTGCACGTGCGGACGCGCGTCGATGAGGCCCGCATCGATCAGGCGGCGGGCGCCATGCAGATGCGACAGATCGAAGATCTCGATTTCCGGCCGGATGCCGTTCGTCTTCATGCTAGTGGCGAGCGTCTCGACCAGCGCGGCGCTGTTCTCGTAGACGATGGTCGGAAAGTTCACCGATCCCGTGGAGAGCGAGGCCATGTCGGGCTTGAGGTAGAGCGCCGATCCGCGCGCCGAGGGATCGCGGCCACGCCCGCCGGTCGAGAACTGGACGATCATATCAGGACAATGCTTTTTGATCCCCTCCTGCACCTGGGCAAAACGCTCCGGATCGGAGGACGGCGTCTCGTCGTCGTTGCGGACGTGGATATGCGCAAGCGTGGCGCCCGCCTCGAAGGCCTGGTGCGTCGATTCGATCTGCTCCGAGGGCAGGATAGGCACCGCCGGATTGTCCTTCTTGCGCGGAACGGAGCCGGTGATGGCGACGGCAATGACAGCGGGGTTCATCCAGCGACCTCATGATCTTCGCGCTCGCGCGCATAACGTTCGGCCAGTCTTGCTACAAGTGAAACCCTGTCGCCGCAACATTCGTCGATCGCAGCGACAGGGCCTTTTCGTCCGAATCAGGTCGGAAGTGCGGTCGCCCGGCCTGCTGTAGCCGTGCGGCTGGCGGCGGCGCGCGCGATGACCTCGAGGCGACTACCTCGATGAGGCGACTACCTCGATTCAAAGGCCGCTACGGAAATGACGGAGGAGTGCCGCCCGCCGCGGGCGATTGATCGTCTGGTTGGTTGGCCGCAGCGGAGCCCCCTCACGCGGTGTGGCCGGGATCCACGTGCTTCGGCGTCTTCTTCTCGCGCTGCGGCGTCATCTTGGCCGGATCGGGCGCGCCCGGCACGCCGCGCGGGCCGAGCTGGTCGCGCTGGATGTCGTCCTCGGAGCGGGATGGCTCGACGCCGTTGGGCTCACGGGGCTTGGTCATCGCGTCTTCCTTCTCAAGCGTTGTCCCGGACGCCGAGCGCGTTGCCTCCCGCCTCGCGGCCGGGCACGCTGACCTGAACTTCATGTCCCTCACGCAGCGCGAGGGATGCGGCGGCGACTGCGGACTCGAACGCGGCTTCCTTGGTGGCGTAGGTGTTCTTGACGTCGCCGTCGTGCAGCACGCCCCATTCGTCCCGCACCGGCACGATGGCATATTGCGCAAGGCCCATTGTCCAAACTCCTGGCTCTAGATTTCAGAAAAAAGGTCTGCACGACAACGCGCCTGCGCGCTTAACGTTGCGTCAGCTGCGGATGGGTCGCGCTCACTCGCCAGACCGTGTTGCCGCTGTCGTCCGCCACCAGAAGCGCGCCGGTCTTGTCGATGGCAACACCAACGGGGCGGCCGCGCGCCTTATTGTCGCTGTTGAGGAACCCGGTGACGACGTCCTGCGGCGGGCCGCTCGGCTTGCCGTCCGTGAACGGCACGAACACGACCTTGTAGCCGCTCAGCACCTGCCTGTTCCAGCTGCCGTGCTCGCCAACGAAGGCGCCGCCGCGATAGGCGGCCGGCAGGCTGGTGCCGGTGTTGAAGGCGAGCCCGAGCGGGGCGACATGCGAGCTCAGCGCGTAGTCAGGCACGATCGCCCTGGCGACGAGATCCGGCCGCTCCGGCTTGACGCGGGGATCGACGTGCTGGCCGAAATAGCTGTAGGGCCAGCCGTAGAAGCCGCCGTCCTTCACCGAGGTCATGTAATCGGGCACGAGATCAGGACCGAGCTCGTCGCGCTCGTTGACCACCGCCCAGAGTGCACCGGTCTGCGGCTCGAAGCTGAGGCCGTTGGGATTGCGCAGGCCGCTTGCGAACACGCGCCAGCGGCCGCTGGCGCGATCGACCTCGAGGATGGCGGCGCGATTGTGCTCGGCCTCCATGCCCCTCTCGGCGGCGTTGCTGTTGGAGCCGACGCCGGCGTAGAGCTTCGAGCCGTCGGGGCTGGCGACCAGGCTCTTGGTCCAGTGATGGTTGATCGGACCGCCCGGCAGCGGCGTCAGCACCGTGCCCGGCGCGGTGATCTTCGTGTCCCCTTCGGTGTAGGGATATCTGACGATGGCGTCGGTGTTGGCGACATAGAGATCGTTGCCGACCAGCGCGACGCCGAACGGCGAGTTGAGATGGTCGAGGAAGACGCTTTGCGTCTCCGGCACGCCGTCCCCGTTGCTGTCGCGCAGCAGCGTGATGCGGTTGCTCGCGCCGCTGTCGCCGCCGGAGGTCGCCCAGGACCCGATGAAGCCCATCACGACCTCCTTGGGCCGCTTGATCGGGCCGCCTTTCGGCGCCTTGGATTCCACCACCAGCACGTCGCCATTGGGGAGAACGTAGAGCGAGCGCGGGTGCTGCAGGCCGGTGGCGAAGGCCTTGGCCTGCAGGCCCTGCGCGACCGTCGGCGTCTCGTCCTTCTTCCAGCCGACGATGCGGGCAATGTGGACCGGCGGCAGCAGATATTGCTGGATTTCGGGAAGTGCGGGATTGGCGCCGACCTGCGCCTTGGGATCGCCGCTGCCGTCATTGCAGCCGGCCAGACCCAGCACCGACGCGCACAACAGCGCGCGGATCATCGCAGATATCATCGTGCAACTCCCACGCCGTGGCGATAGACAAGAGCCCAGCCGAGCCACCCCGTGATCGGCAGGATCAGCACTGTGAGCGCGGACAAGGCGAGCCCGCTCGGCCACACCGAAGTCCAGCCATCGCGCATGTGGATCATCAGATTGACCATCGAAAGGATCAGCACCACGACATTGCCGATCAGATGCGGCCAGGCCGGCGCCTGCGCCCGCACCAGCCGATTGCCGAGGAAGTCGATCAGGCCCACGATCGCCGCCAGCACGCCGAAGACGATTCCGGCGAGCAGCAGCCAGGCCGAAAAATTCGCCCACATGATCTCGGCACTGGCGACATAGGCGATGTCGGTCAGCAGCGCCCCGACGAAACACGTGATCGGGATCGGCACCAGCATCGGATGAATCGGATGACCCGCGATCTGCGCGGTGGAACGCACGCGCACGTCGTCTTGCACGGTTGGCCTCGTGACTTTCACCCTTGCCCCCACGGCGAACTCCTGCTCATGACGAAGGTTCCTCCGCGTGCTGCACCGCGCCTGGAGCGAGGCTGCACCGCGCAAGGGGAACTGAATGGGACATCCGGAAGTCTTGACTGGATCAGCCTTTCGGAGACCGCAGCGTGGATCAGTCTGGCGACGGCGCCTCATTCAACCCAGCATCCAAGCTCGACGGCGTGTCGCGGCGCCAGACCAGGCAGATCGAATCCCAGAGCAGGCCAAGCGCCGCGCTGATCCATGAGACGATCCGCGCCGAAGGCGAGCAGGAGCTGGAGCGGCGATGGTGGGCCATCGTGCTGTCCGGTTTTGCTGCCGGCCTTTCGATAAGCCTGTCGCTAATCGTTCAGGGCGAGTTGCATGCGCTGATCTCGGATGAGGCGACCCGCCGCCTGGTTGCTCCGCTCGGCTACACCGTCGGCTTCCTGGTCGTCGTGCTGGGACGACAACAGCTCTTTACCGAGAACACGCTGACACCGATCCTGCCGCTGTTGCACAACAGGGATCTCGGCACCTTGGCAAGCGTGCTCAAGCTCTGGATCCTGGTTCTCGCCTCGAATATCGCAGGGACCTGGGCGGCCGCCTCCGTGCTCGCTCGCACCAGCATCTTCGAACCTCGCATCGTGGACGCCTTCATCGATCTCAGCCGGCCGACGATCGAGGGGACGTTCTCGAGCACCTTCGTCAGGGCCATCTTCGCCGGCTGGCTGATCGCCTCGATGGCCTGGCTTCTTCCGGCTGCCAAAGGCTCGCGCGCACACATCATCGTAGTGATGACCTATGTGGTCGCACTCGGCCAGTTCTTGCACATCGTCGCGGGTTCGATCGAGTGCGCCTTTCTGGTGCAGAGCGGCCTGGCCTCGTTCAGCCAATATGCCTCCGACTTCTTCATACCCACGCTACTCGGCAATATTATCGGCGGAACGACCCTGGTTGCGCTGCTGAACTACGGACAGGTCGCCGCCGAAATCGATAACCACAGGGGATAGAGCCTGCACGAAGCGGCTGCTTTGGACAGGAACGATAGCGCAGAGCTGGGTTTGCCCTAGCAATCAACGCGGTCAAGCAGGATCATTCATGAGCATCGAGAGCAAGAGCCCATTCGACAGGAACCGGCCGAAGGATCACGCGACATCATTGATCGCGAACTTCAGCGCGGCGACGAGGCCGACAAGAACAAGGTCGATCATCTCCCCGGCGTGAAGGTCAGCGGACAGCCTCAAGGCGGCGCGCTCGATCGCGCACGGAAGGAACGCGAGCGACGGGACGAGGAATAGCTGATCGGCCGTCAAGCCACGGGCGGCTATCTAGGAAATGCCCTGCTGGGATATCGCGTCCAACAGGTTCTGGAGCGGGTGAAGGGAATCGAACCCTCGTATTCAGCTTGGAAGGCTGCTGCTCTACCATTGAGCTACACCCGCGTTACGGGCTCCCTAACACGGCCGGGCTGCGGTCTCAACTGCCCAGGAGGTCGCTTTCCGGCGTCTTCGGCGGCCTTGCGAACCACCCGGGTTCCTGCGGACCCGCCGCCCCTTAACAGCGGCGGGATCGCCGCCTATATTGAAGACTTCCGAAACCAACGAAAGGAGGTGATCCAGTGTCTTATCTCAAGCGCTGTCACCTCGCTGGGATCGCCCGCTAAGCTTCGAGTAGGGCTTGGCATCGGGGCGCTCTCAGCCCTGGACCAGCGAGCAAGAAATCGGGCGCGACGGGGCTTCCCCGCCGCGCCTTTTTCGTCTGTCGCCGCGGCTCAGGCGGGCGGCTCGCCGGCAAGCACCTCGCGAATCTTCTGCGACAGCTCCGCCTTGCGGTATGGCTTGAACAGCAGCGCCACGCCGGGATCGAGATGTCCGTCGTGGACGATGGTGTTGTCGGTATAGCCGGAGGTGTAGAGCACCCTCACGCCCGGCCGGCGGAGCCTGACGGCTTCGGCCAATTCATGCCCGTTCATGCCGCCGGGCATGATGATGTCCGTGAACAGCAGATCGAATCGGGCACCTTGGTCGACCAGCGTCAGCGCGGACGCGCCGTCGCTCGCAGCGAGCGTGCGGTAGCCGAGGCCGCCGAGTTGCGCGATGACATAGCCCTGGACCAGCGGATCGTCCTCCACCACGAGTATCGTCTCCCGCCCGCGCGCCGTGGCGGGCGCTTGAACCGGCGCCGTCCTGGCCACCGCCTCGCCCTTTGCCCGCGGCAGGAACAGCCGCATCACGGTGCCGCGCCCCTCCTCGCTTTCGATCGCAACAGTGCCGCCGCTCTGGCGGGCAAAGCCGTAGACCATGCTCAGCCCCAGACCGGTGCCGCGGCCGACCCCCTTGGTGGTGAAGAACGGCTCGAAAACACGCTCGCGGATATCGGCCGGAATGCCGTGACCGGTGTCGCCGACTGCAACCATCACGAAGGCGCCGCGCACGCCCTCGCCAGCGGTCCCCGTGCCGTCGAGCTCGCGGTTCGCGGTTTCGAGGGTGAGCTTGCCGCCGCCCGGCATCGCGTCGCGCGCATTGACGGCGAGGTTGACGATCGCGGAGGACAGCTGCGACGGATCCACCATCGCGGACCAGGCCTCGTCGGCGAGCCGCGTCTCGATCTCGATTTGCTCGCCGAGCATCGGCCTCAGCAGCTTCGCGGTCTCGACCACGAGCGCGTTGACGTCGATCTCGCGCGGCTCCAGCGGCTGGCGGCGCGCGAAGGTCAGGAGTTGCGAGGTGATCTCCGCTCCGCGCGCGGCCGCATCATCGATCAATTGCGCGATCGCGGCCAGCTCGGGCTTGTCCGCAAGCCCCTCCTGGATGATCTCGATCGTGCCGGTGATGACCGTGAGCACGTTGTTGAAATCGTGCGCCACGCCGCCGGTGAGCTGGCCGATCGCGTCCATCTTCTGGGACTGACGCAGCCGCTCCTCGATCTCGTGCTGCGCGGTGAGGTCGGTCGCGGAGCCGCGGTAGCCGAGGAAGCGTCCATCGTCGTCGAAAACCGGCTTGCCGTTGACGCTGAAATGATGCATCCGCCCGCGCGTGTCGCGTCCGCGATACTCGAATTTGCGGAACGGCTCGTGACGGTCCAGCGTCGCCAGATGCGCGCGCCATTTCTCGGCCTCGGTATCCCGATCGAGCGCAGTATCGATGCGACGCGTGCCGATCCGCACTTTGGGATCCATTCCGAAGGCAATCACCCGGTCAGAGAGATAGGTGAAGCAGTGGTCCGGCCCGGTTTCCCAGAACCAGTCGGACGCGGTTTCGGCATAGTCGCGGAAACGCTCTTCGCTCGCCCGCGCCTCCGCTTCGGCGCGCCGGCGGATGGTTAAATCGCGCTCGAGATTGGCATTGGCCTCGCGCAGCTCGCCATAGGCCTGCTGGAGGTTCGCGCACATCGCGTTGAAAGCCTCGATCACCTTGTCCAGCTCGTCGGCATCGGAGGGCGGCCGGCGCTCCAGGCGTAACGGCGGTGGGGGCCGGGTCAGGCTGTATTTGCTGACGTACTCGGCGATGGCCGCAAGCGTCTCGATGTCGGTCAGACCAGGCTTCGCCGCCGTCGGCGCGATGGCGTGGCTGCGCTTGGCGTCCTCGTCAGCTGCGTTGGCCATGCACCATGTTCCCGAAATGGCGGCTCGCTGCTGCGGTCGAGCGGTTGCAGTCTCGAGCAATCCATGGGCTGAGACGCGCCCGTCTCGTCACCCGATGCAAGCGACGTCCCGTTGGCCCGCGAGCTCGAAGTCGGCAAGTCACGTCTTCCGTCCCCGCAGCGGCACTGCTGGGCAAATTATCACTGCTCGTGCTAAAATGTCATCGGTGAAAGTCCGGTATGGCTCGCGGGACGAGCGCGCAATGATCGTTGCGACCGGGTGTGCAGGCGCCAACTTTGGCGGCTAGCCGTCGCCTGCCTGTCGCTGCTCGCCACTGACCCTGCGTTGGCGCAGGACACGATCCGGCTGGCGCGCATCGCCTGCAACCACTACCTGCATGAACGTCATCGCGATCTGGTGCCTGAGGTCGGCAAGGTCATCGCCCAGATGCAGGCGAGCGGCAAGCTGGCCTCGCTGCGCGAGGCCCTGGTCAAGCCGGTCTTGAGCGGGCAATGACGAATGCTGCGTCAGCCAGCGCGAAGCCGCTCGCGCAGCGCGACGGCGGCGATCAGCATGCCGACGCACCAGGCCACGACCGCGCGGTTCGGCTCCTCGCCGAGCAGCACCGTGACCAGAGCATGATCCGGAAAAGTGTGTAGCGGTTTTCCGAAAAGATCATGCTCAAACATAACCTCTGGTCAGAAGGCACGGGACGATGGCCTTGGAGGTCCGGCTCATCAGCGCGAGCAGGAACGGCATCGCCGCGATCGATATCTGCGGAACGTCCATCTCGAACGCCCGCCTCGCCGCAAGGCTTCAGAAGCCGAAGAAGTTGAACGCGCGCCGCCGTTTGCCGCGCCGGCTCTCGACGATCCGCTCACCGCCGTTCTCAGCCGAGCTGCCGTAATAGCGGTGATGGCCGGCCTGGTCGTGCAGATCGGCCGGCTCCGACTGCCCTGCCAGCCGCGCGTCGCAGATGATCTTGATGGTATGACCCGACATTGCCGCCTCCAGCAAAGAACTTGTTGTTTATGGTCCATCAGTCGCGACCAGTTCCGGCGGCGTTCACATGGGCGAGGACGCAATCGGGTTTCAGGACGGTTTCGCCGCTTGCGGGCCACGCAATATTTTGCTTCGGAAGTGTCGGCACGGGCCGCCGTGCCACGTCCTCAGGACTTGCGCAGAAACAAAAGCAGAAAAGAACGAGGTGACGATGCTGTACGCCATCCTGGCCTATCACGTGGAAGACGAGGTCCTGTCCTGGACGGCGGAGCAGGACGCCGCGGTCGTCGCCAAGGTCATCGAGGTTCAGGCGCCGCTGCGGGCCAGCGGGCAGTTTGGTCCGGCGGCCCGGCTGGATGAGACCCGCAAGGCCCGGACCTTGCGCGGCCCCGGCGCGGGAATGGTGCTGGACGGGCCGTTTGCCGAGACCAAGGAGCAGCTTCTCGGCTTCCACTTGATGCAATGCGCCACCGAGGAGGAGGCGATCGAAGCGGCGCGGAAGCTGCGCGCGGTCAATCCGACGGCGGTGTACGAGATCCGCCCGGTCAAGCTTTACGTGCCGGCCGATGGGTTCGGCGCGACATAGAAGCGCTGGATCAGGAGGCCGCCAAAGGCAAAACACCAGATGTAGGGCGCGATATGCGGCGCAAACGCCGCAACGATGGTGCCCGGGATGAACACGGCGACCGGAAACAGCGAAGCCATGATCTCGCGGCCCCAGCCGCGCAGGATGGTCCACCACAGCAAGGCATTGAGGCCGCCGATCGTGGTCAGGTGCAGGCCGTAGAGCACCGCCACCGCGCTGCTCATGGCGTAGTTGGTGTAGAGCCCATTGGTGACCGGCAGCAGCACGATCGAGAGCAGGAAGAAAAGGTTGAGGACCACCATGCCGCGGCTGCCGACGGGCTGACGTGCCAGCCGGCGGTGATGGCTGATCCAGAACACCCCGGCGATGATGAAGCTGAGCGCGAAGCCGGCAAGCTTGCCGGAATACACCCGCGCGAGATCGTTCCAGTCGGGTGCGCCACTGAACACTGCCGCCTTCGGCAGGTCGTAGGCCAGCAGCGTCATGGCGACGCCGAAAATGGTGTTGCTGAGCGACTCCAGCCGCCGCATCTCGAATTGTTCGGGCTTGAGCTCGGTCATCTCGCCATGGGGTGCTGGAACCAAAGGGCCGTCATCCCCCTAAATCCTAATTCCAGTTCCGTCCAGCCGCATTGCGATTCGCGCCGGGATCGCCGAGTCTCATCCTTTCACCGGGGCGATTCGTGGCGACATATCTGGACACGCTCAATGCGGAGCAGCGCCGCGCCGTCGAGCATGGCGTGGCCGACGGCGCAACCGTGGGCGGCCCCCTGCTCGTCATCGCCGGTGCCGGCTCCGGCAAGACCAACACGCTCGCCCACCGCGTCGCGCATCTGATCGTCGCAGGCGCCGATCCCCGCCGCATCCTGCTGATGACGTTCTCCCGCCGCGCCGCGGCGGAAATGGCCGGAAGGGTCGAGCGCATCGCGCGCAAGGTGCTGGGCGAGAACAACGCCGCAATCATGCGCGATGCGCTGACCTGGGCCGGCACCTTCCACGGCATCGGCGCGCGGCTCCTGCGCGAATATGCCGAGCGGATCGGCGTCGATCCCGCCTTCACCATCCATGACCGCGAGGATTCTGCCGACCTGATGAACCTGGTCCGGCACGAGCGCGGCCTGTCGAAGACCGAGAGCCGCTTTCCGGCCAAGGGCACCTGCCTGTCGATCTATTCCCGCTGCGTCAATGCCGAGATGGAGATCGAGAAGGTGCTCGCCCAGCATTTTCCCTGGTGCGCGGGCTGGGCCGCCGAGCTGAAGGGTCTGTTCGCCGCCTATGTCGAGGCCAAGCAGGCCCAGCACGTGCTCGATTACGACGATCTGCTGCTGTATTGGTCGCAGATGATGGGCGATGCGCTGATCGCTCTGGAGATCGGCGGCCGCTTCGACCACGTGCTGGTCGACGAATATCAGGACACCAACCGTCTGCAATCCTCGATCCTCTTGGCGCTCAAGCCCGACGGCCGCGGCCTCACCGTGGTCGGCGACGACGCGCAGTCGATCTATTCGTTTCGCGCCGCCACCGTGCGCAACATCCTGGACTTTCCGCAGAGCTTCTCGCCGCGCGCGGAGATGATCACGCTCGACCGCAATTACCGCTCGACGCAGGCGGTGCTGTCGGCGGCAAACGGCGTGATCGGCCTCGCCCGCGAGCGCTTCACCAAGAACCTCTGGACCGACCGCACCTCAGGTCAAAAGCCGCAGCTCGTCACCGTGCACGACGAGGCCGACCAGGCGCGCTACATCGTCGAGGCGGTGCTGGCGAACCGCGAGCAAGGCGCGCTGCTCAAGCACCAGGCGGTGCTGTTCCGCACCTCCTCGCATTCGGGTCCGCTGGAGATCGAGCTGACCCGCCGCAACATCCCCTTCGTCAAGTTCGGCGGCCTGAAATTCCTGGATGCCGCGCATGTCAAGGACGTGCTGGCCGTGTTGCGCTTCGCCGAGAATCCGCGCGACCGCGTCGCCGGCTTTCGCATCCTGCACCTGCTGCCGGGTATCGGGCCTGCGACCGCACAGCGCGTGCTGGACCAGATGGCGGAGAGCACCGACCCGCTTGCCGCGCTCGGCCGGCTGCCGGGGCCGGCGCGCACCGGCGAGGACTGGACCTGTTTCGTCCGCACGGTCGAAAACTTGCGCTATTCGGAATGGCCCGTCGATCTCGAACGGGTGCGGCTCTGGTACGAGCCGCATCTCGACCGCATGCACGAGGATGCCGAGACGCGCCGCGCCGATCTGATGCAACTCGAGCAGATCGCGAGCGGCTATGCCTCTCGCGAGAAATTCCTGACCGAGCTCACGCTCGATCCGCCGGATGCGACCAGCGACAAATCAGGGCCACCCCTGCGCGACGAGGACTACCTGATCCTCTCCACCATCCACTCCGCCAAGGGCCAGGAGTGGAAATCGGTGTTCGTGCTCAACGTCGTCGACGGCTGCATGCCGTCCGATCTCGGCGCCGGCACCAGCGCCGAGATCGAGGAGGAGCGCCGCCTGCTCTATGTCGCGATGACGCGCGCCAAGGACGATCTGCATCTCGTCGTGCCGCAGCGCTTCTTCGTGCACGGTCAGGCCGCCAGGGGCGACCGCCACGTCTACGCCTCGCGCACCCGGTTCATCCCGGAGCAATTGGTCTACCTGTTCGAGCGCACCGCCTGGCCGAAGGCAGCAAGCGGTGCCGCGCGCACCGCGGCGCAGGGGCCGAAGATCGACATCGGGGCAAGGATGCGCGGGATGTGGCGGTAGACACAAGAGGCTAGTGTCGAGACCTGTCAGGATAACTGGAACAACAGAGGTCCGACATGAAAGCCGTTGTCGTCGAGCAATACGCCCCCATCGATCAGATCGAGCTGAAGGACGTACCGCCTCCGTCCATGGAGGCGGGACAGCTGCGCATCCGGGTGGAAGCTGCCGGGATTGGCTTCGTCGACGGCCTGAAGATCGAGGGACGCTACCAGACCAAGGACCCCCTGCCCTTCATTCCCGGCACGGAATTCGCGGGTGTGGTGACGGACGCGCCCGGCGCACCGGGCGGCTACCAGCCCGGCATGCGCGTGATGGGGATGACGCGCTCGGGCGCGCTTGCCGAGGAGATCGTCGTCAGGCCTGAAGCGGTCCATCCCCTGCCGGATGGCGTCGCAGCCGAGGTCGCCGCCTCATTTCGCGCCAATTACCTGACGGCCCTTTATGCGCTGGGCGCGCGCGCTTCGCTGGCCGCAGGCGAGCAGCTTCTCGTGCTGGGTGCCGCCGGCGGCACTGGGATTGCGGCCGTCCAGATTGGAAAGCTGCTCGGCGCTCGCGTCATCGCGGCTGCATCAACACCAGAGAAGCGCGAGTTTGCGCAGGCGCATGGCGCCGATGCGGTGATCGACTATACGCAGGCCGGCTGGCGCGACACGCTCAAGGAGTTGACGGCAGGACGTGGCGCGGACGTGATCTTCGATCCCGTTGGCGGCGAAATCTCGGTGCAGGCATTTCGATCCATCGCCTGGCGCGGACGCCATCTCGTGGTCGGCTTTGCCGCCGGCGCCATTCCCGCGCTGCCGTTCAATCTGCCGCTTCTGAAAGGCGGCGCCTTGCTCGGTGTCGATCTCGCGCAGATTCCAACGCGCGAGCCCGATGTGCAGAAGCGCCTGATGTCACAATTGACGGACTGGCTTGCCGATGGCCAGTTGAAGCCCGTGGTCGGCCAAGTCTTCGCCTTCGAGGATTTCCGCGCGGCATTCAAGACGATGCAGACGCGCGCTGCGCTCGGCAAGATGGTGTTGCGCATCGGGCGATAAGATCCACAAACGGAAACCGAGCATTTCCGCACGTGCGCTTGTGACCGGGCTGCGGTCCCTTAGATGTGGCCGATCCTCCCACAGAGACCTGATCGATGACCCCACCGCTCGAATTCGGACTGGATACCTTTGGCGACGTCACAAGAGATGCGTCCGGCGACATGATTCCGCATGCGCAGGTGATCCGCAACGTGGTCGACGAAGCGGTGCTGGCGGACGAGCTCGGTCTCGATTTCATCGGTCTCGGCGAGCATCACCGCGCCGATTTCGCGATCTCCTCGCCGGAGACCGTGCTCGCGGCGATCGCATCGCGCACCAGGCGCATCCATCTCGGCTCGGCCGTGACGGTGCTGTCTTCGGACGATCCCATCCGCGTGTTCCAGCGCTTTGCCACGCTGGATGCGGTCTCGAACGGACGCGCCGAGGTGAATCTCGGCCGCGGCTCGTTCACCGAATCCTTCCCGCTGTTCGGCTTCGACCTGCGCAAATATGAGGAGCTGTTCGAGGAGAAGCTCGATCTGTTCGCCGCGCTCTTGTCGCAGCAGCCGGTCACCTGGCAAGGCAAGCTGCGTCCGCCGCTGAAAGATCAGCTGGTCTATCCGCCGGTCGAGAACGGCAAGCTGAAAACCTGGATCGGCGTCGGCGGCAGTCCGCAATCGGTGGTGCGCGCCGCGCATTACGATCTGCCCTTGATGCTGGCGATCATCGGCGGCGATCCCGCGCGCTTTGCGCCCTATGTCGAGCTCTATCATCGCGCCTTCAGGGAGTTCGGTCGCCCGGCCCAGCCGATCGGCGTGCATTCGCCGGGCTACGTCGCCGAGACCGACGCGCAGGCGCGCGAGGAGCTGTGGCCCGATTACAAGGCGATGCGCGACCGCATCGGCAAGGAGCGCGGCTGGCCCCCGATGGGACGCGACGAGTTCGTCCATGAGGCCGAGCACGGCTCGCTCTATGTCGGCGCGCCGGAAACGGTGGCGCGCAAGATCGCGAAGACCGCAAAGGCGCTCGGCATTTCGCGGTTTCAGTTGAAGTACTCGGCGGGGCCCTTGCCGCACGAGAAGCTGATGCGGAGCATCGAGCTCTACGGGCGGAAGGTGGTGCCGATGGTGCGGGAGATGATGGGGTAAGCGTGCTTTCGAGACCGTCTCGGTCCGCCTACGCCCTGCGGCTACGGCGCGACAGCCTTCGCTCACTTCGCGCCACGAACACTTATGCTGGCTCGCCTAGCCGTAGCTCGCGAAGCGAGCGAAGGCTGGTGGGGGAGGCAGGACTCGAACCTGCGAAGCCATGAGGCGGCTGATTTACAGTCAGCTCCCTTTGCCACTCGGGACACTCCCCCGCTCGACGGCAGCACAATCGGGCCGGACCTTGCCGGCGGACCGAAGACGGCCATGGAACGTGAAGGCCGCGGCAACCCGTATCGGGGCGCGACCGGGCGCGTTTATGGGCGAAGCGGTGGGGCAAAGTCAACCGAGGCAAGCAGCTAAAATCGCCCTCGAAGCCACTCAAATTGCCATATTGGGGTCCCCGTGACACAAGCGAGCCCATGAAGGACAAAAAATTCGCCCCGAGGGGCCCCCGCAGGGGGGCTAAGCCCTTCAACAAACCAGGGAAATCGACCGGCCGGCCGGCTTGGCGCGAACGCGATTCGCACCCCGACGGGCCCGTCATTCTCTATGGCTGGCACACCGTCACCATGGCCCTCGCCAACCCGCAGCGGCGGATCCGCAAGCTGACGCTAACCGAGAACGCCGCGCGGCGGCTGGCGGACGAAAACATCGCGACCCGCATCGCGCCCGAGATCGTCCGTCCCCAGGAGATCGACCGCCTGCTCTCGCCCGACGCCGTGCATCAGGGCCTGCTCGCCGAGGCCGATCCCCTGCCCTCGCCGGACATCGAGACGCTCAAGCAGGAAGGCATGGTGCTGGTGCTCGACCAGATCACCGATCCGCACAATGTCGGCGCCATTCTGCGCTCTGCAGCGGCCTTCGCGGTGAAGGCGATCGTGACCACCGCGCGTCACAGCCCCGAGGCGACGGGCGTGCTCGCCAAGGCCGCCTCCGGCGCGCTGGAGCTTGTGCCTGTCGTCACGGTGCAAAATCTCGCCCGCGCCTTAACGGCGTTGAACGAGCGCGGCTTCCAGACCGTCGGTCTCGACAGCGAAGGTACCGAGGACCTCTCGAACGTCACACTGCGCGAGCCGCTCGCGCTGGTGCTCGGCGCCGAAGGCAAAGGCTTGCGGCAATTGACGCGCGAGACCTGCAGCGTCGTGGCGCGGCTCGACATGCCCGGCGAGATCAAGAGCCTCAACGTCTCGAATGCGGCCGTACTCTCGCTCTATGTCGGCGCGAGCCGGCTGGGGCTGATGAAGCGCTAGCGCTTTAGGCGCCGCGCATATCCGGACGATGCTAGACTACGCCTGTTTTGCCCGACGGATCAATCGAAGTCTCTGTTTTTCCGAAATTTTGGGTTCGAACAATGAGCTAATGAGCGATGCTCGCTCATCTCGGGCACATTGCGCTTCAAGTCCTTGATTTCACTGTTCCCGGCTACTGTGCATGGGGTTGTTTTGAAGAGAAAGCAAAACGCCCGTCCGCATCACGCGAACGGGCGCTTCGCAAATCTCAACCGATCAGAGATCAGTAGTAGCGGCGCAGCACGCGGTGACCGCCATAATAATGCGGCGCGTGGCGGTGGGCGTGGCCGTGGCGGTGAGCATGGCCGTACTGAACGCGCGGCAGATAGCCGTAGCGCGGGCCGTAGCCGTAGCGATAGGGACGGAAGTACGGGCGGCGATAGGGATAAGCGGCCGGCGGCGCGACCGCAGCGGCACGATAGCCATAGCCATAGCCGTAATTGGCGGGCGCGACGACCGCGTCCTCGCGATAGGTCGGGTACGGCGCGAAGGCGCCCGGACCGGTATAGGTCGGACCCTGGTTGACGTAATAATACTGCGTGGTCGGCTCGGCGAGACGCTCATAGGCGCCGTAGCCGTAGCCGTAGCCATAACCATATCCGCCGCATCCGGTGTTGCAGCCGGCATAGACCGGCGCCACCGGCGCGCATGTGCTGAAGCCGCAGGCCGCGGCCGGCACGGTGGCGGCGAACATCACGGCAGTTGCCGCGACCAGTCCCGAAATCATTTGACGCATTACTCTCTCCTGTTGATTTCCGTTTTTGGTTTTCACGTTTCTCACCCCGGCGGCCTGCCGGGTATCTCTGTGCGCGGCCGCGGCCGCGGGGGCCGAGGACGGTCGTTGATCTCGGGCGCGTAGATCACCGGCGGCGGATCGACGGGCGGATCCATCTGCGCCGGCAGCGGCGCGGACGAGGCACCCCAGCTCTGGTGGTAGCTCTCGGCGGGCTTGGGCAATTTGCGGTTCGCCGGCGGCTCGACCTCGAGCCGGCCGTAGCCTGGCCGCAGGCCCAGCGTCGGGTAATAATGGCCGACGTTGTCGGGCTGCCGCTCGGCGATATAGCGTCCGCCATAGATCGTGGGCTGCACCTGCTGGCCCTTGCCGAGGCCCCAGGTGCCCTCGACGACGGCATAGGACGCATCGATGTTGTTGATGATGACAGGCACGCCGGGACGGCCGGGAACGACGATCTCGAAGCCGGCTGCAAACGCGGTTGCAGGCAGTCCGATCAGAAAGGCGGCGAGCGCCACGGCACGCATGAGGAGACCCCGGTTATCCGGGCGCAACCTATCCGATCGCGACGCAGAGAGAGTTAAGGCCTGCTCACCAAATTCCGGTAAGCCTAACGTGCAAGGATTGCGCGCCGCTCAAATATTGCACGGCGAGCTAGTGAAGCGTTAACGGCGCGGAACCGCGCGGCTGGAACAGCGTACTGCTCACATCGGTTTGACGGCTCGCATCCGAAAAATCCCAAGGTTGCATCGGAACGTCCTGCGCCGTCAGCGTTTAGCTCCTGTCCATAAAATGGGAGCGAACAACCATGACCATCAAGCTTCTCGGGGCCACGGCGATCGCAGCGACCATGCTGGCAGGCTCTGCCATGGCGCAGACCGTCGTCACCAATCAGGGCCGCTGCTCGGCGCAATTCCCGAACGCCAATTGCCAGACCTTCGGACCGGGACAGGCCACCACCGAGAGCGGCTACCGCCACCGCCGCGCGGCCTATCGTCAGGCCAACCGCGACTGGAATAACGACTGGAACAGGAGCCCCACCGGCTTCTGGCCGACCGACGTTGCGGCGGGCGCTGTCGGGACGGCGGCCGGCGTCGCCGGCGCCGCGATCGGCACCGCCGGTGCGATTGCCACCGCCCCATTCCGAGGTTGGGACAATTCCTACGCCTACGACAATTCGTGGGACCGTGGCTGGGACAATCGTAGCTGGGACAGGCGCACCTATGCCCAGCGCAACGGTTTCGTCTGTACGCCCGGCACTTACTTCAAGGGCGCAGACGGCCGCCGGCAGCTCTGCCAGTAAGCCGGCTTGAGCCGAACGCGACACATCGGGCGGCCCGCGCGGCCGCCCGATTCACGTCCTGCGACGACGACCTCCCGGTTCTGGCACTTTCCGATCAAGTCTGGTATTGCGGCGCGCACGGGTAGACGGGGCCCGGCGCGAGCCGAGCTCTGCCCTGCCTCTTGAGGCATCGCCGGCTTAGCTCAGCGGTAGAGCAGCGGTTTTGTAAACCGAAGGTCGGGGGTTCAATCCCCTCAGCCGGCACCAGCTTCTGACGCGAAGCTATTCTCCGGCAGCTCATCCAGCCGCCAGAGCCCGAGGCTCTTGTCGCGCCAGCCGCCACCGCCCTCCTCGCAACGCTCGTCGATCAGTGCCTGCGGTGCCGGCCAGCCGAACGGCGCTTTCTCCATGTTGAGCGCGCGCCAGTCGCCATCCTCGCAATCGTGATTGTCGTCCCACTCCGGAAAGGTCGTGACGAGCAGGAAGCGCGCGCCGCTCATCCGAAATTGCGCGAGCGCGCGATAGATGTTCGCAAAGCTCAGATGCACCAGGCAATCCCGGCAGAGAATGACGTCGGCCTGCGGCAGCGCATCGCGCGTGATGTCAGCGACGAAAAACCGACCGGACGAACCGTCGGCTGCGACACGTCAGCGGTTTGCCTCGATCAGCGCCGGTACGATGTCGATGCCGGTGTAATCGATATCGAGCTCGAGCCGGCCGATCCAACCTGCATCGCCGCAGGGCGCATCGAGCAGCGAGCGCGCGCCGAGCCGTTGCAGCAATGCAGGCAGCGCCTCCTGGATTGCGGCTGTGGCGACATCCTCCGAGCCGAGGCCGGACACCGAAGTGGCCGCGCCCCAGAGGTTGGTCCGCTCGATCCGCGCGAACCGCGCGGCGAGATCCAGCCCTGAGAAATTGTCACGGTCGGCAACGAAGCGTTCGTGCGCAAGCACGGGAGGACGACCGACGGTCATTGGGCGAGCCTTTTGCGGCGCGGGTACACTATACAATCCGGCCGAACTGTTCGAAATTCCCTGGCAGCGAACCTACGCACGTCATTCGTCTCGTCGAGACCATGCGCTCCACCACTCCCAAAGAGAAGGCCAAGATCGTCGCCGGCGCGCTTACGGCCGTCGTCGCGACGGCCATGCTGTTCGTGCTCGCGCTCGGCTTGGTGCTGTCGCACTAGGCGCGATCTAAAGCCCCCCGTTTTCGCATCGAAAATCGCCGGCCCGGAACCGGCTCCGGCGCCAGCCGTTGTCAGCGCATGCGGATCCGGGAAGAAAACCGAAACATGATTCTGCTGGCGACGGTGACGCTGTGCTGTAGCGCCGTGGCCGGGACGTTGGCGCTGTTCGAGCCGGCGCCTGTACGGACGCCCGATAAGCTGGTCGCCGATAGAGCCGTGATCGACCCCACTCCGCGCACGCCAGCTCAGATCCCGGTTCGGGTGGTCGGCGCGCCGTTCGAGCCCAACGTCAATCCGCGCGAGCGGTAGCGCTCACCTCGGCCAGGCCTTGCTTACCCCGGCGAGGCCTTGCTCACCTCGGCGAGGCCTTGGCGCCCTCCTCGGGCCGGCCGTGGACACGCGCCAATTCCTCGACAAACGCGATCACCTCCGCCCGCTTGTCGGGCGGCAGCGTCAGGAACGCGCGGATGAGCCTCAGGCCCTCCGCCTCGTTCGGTCTTTCTTTCGATGCATCCATCTGCCCAGTGTCGGGCTACCGGGAAAAATATGCAACCCTTGCAAACAGCCTTGATTCGAAGCAGCCGCTTTGCTGGAATACGCGCGGCTGAGGTGGATCATGAAATGGATCAGGGAGCGCGACGCACTGATCGCGCAGACGCTGGCTTTCGTCCAATCGGTGACCGGCAGGAAGGATGATGTCCTTCAGCCGGAGGCGCCCGCATCTGGCCCGGCCGTCGCGATGGAGATCGTCACCGTGGAGGCGGTCACCGTCGAGATCGAACCGCCGCAAGCCCCCCTTCCGCCGCGGCCCGCGCCTCTGCCGACGCGGACGAGCGGCGAATTCCGTGCCGAGATGCAGGCCCGCATCGCCAATTTCCGCAAGCACCAGGAGCGCTTCGAGCGCGAACGTGAGGAATATTGTGCGGCGACCCTGACCAAATTGCGTGCAGCCATCCGCGACGCCTCAGGTCCGCCGGCCGAAAAATAAGGCCCGGCCAGGGACCTACAGCCAGGACCCTACAACCACGACCAGACCAGCCAGAGATTGGCCGCGCAGGCGCCGAACAGCGCCAGCGTGAGCGGCAGGAGCATGTGCCCGCAGGATGTGTTCAGGTCGCTCGTCATGGCCGAAAACATCCGCTGATTCCGGCCGAAGAGTCCCAGGGATTCTTTTTTCCGGGATTCAGGACTCGTTAAGGACTCAAGGGCCGTCCACAACGATCACGGGCGCGTGATCGGGCGGGTGGCCGGAACCCTCCCCCCGTAAGCTCGTTAACGGGCATTCCTGGAGTCGGGATGCATGCCCTACGCCCTCTTCTGCAATGACGCCCAAATCAGCAAGTCCTATCCGAGCGAGGCCGACGTCTGGAAGCTCGCCGAGCGGAGTGGTCTCGTCGTGGACGTGACGGCGGACGACGAGCGGCCGGGACCGCGCCGGGTGCTCGACAATGATTACAAGATCGAACCGTGCCAGGCGGCTCAAGGCGAGGACCCCGCCAAGAACAAGGCGGAGGCCGATCGGCAGTCCAGAATGGAGCTTGAGCTGAATTCCTGAGCTCCGGCACGGAGCCGGAGCGAAAGCTCAGGGGGTGGCCGCCACAAGCGAGGCCTGCTCGCCCGGCATCGTTACGCAGGCCTTGCGGCGGTGCAGCCCGCGGATGGCGCCGGTGACCTTCATGACCTTGCCCGACGGACATGAAGCGTCCTTCACGAAGGCGACCTCGTAAGGTGCCAACATCAGAGGCTCGGATCTGAGGATTGTCTGTGCAGAGCACGGCAGGCAGCCGAAGAACGAGAGCACCACTGCCGACACCAAGATACGCATGTCCGTCGTCCCACCTGCCCGGTAATTGTCATATAACGCGTCCCGGAGCGCGAGTTCCGTAAACCGCAAAAATTATTTTTGCTTTACGCCAGCCCCATGACGCGCGTGAGAAGGCGCGCCAGCATCGTTTGCAAGCAAATGACGCGCCAAATGGTTCACGGAATGCAAAGAAACAGGCGCCGGAGGCGGGAGGCCGGCAGACGAAAGGCCGGCGGAGCCGGCCTTTGTCAGGACTTGGATGTTCAGGTGTTGGATCTTCAGGTCTTGGATCTTCAGATCTTGGATCGGCGCTGACCGTCAGTATCGCGAGGCGGCCGGGCCGCCGCAGCCGAAGCGATAGTTCACCCCGGCCTTGACGGTATGCTCGTCCTCCCGGCCACGAACGCCAACGATGTCAGCCGGGCCGGAGGTGAAGGTGGTTTGGATCTTCAGGTCTTGGATCTTCAGATCTTGGATCGGCGCTGACCGTCAGTATCGCGAGGCGGCCGGGCCGCCCCAGCCGAAGCGATAGTTCACCCCGGCCTTGACGGTATGCTCGTCCTCCCGGCCACGAACGCCAACGATGTCAGCCGGGCCGGAGGTGAAGGTGGTGCTGCCGAAATTGTAATATTGATACTCGGCCTTGGCCGACCAGTTCGGCGCGAACATGTATTCGAGGCCGGCGCCAACCGTATAGCCGTCCTTGTTGTTGCCGGTGGTGGTGAAGGCCTGCGGCACCCCGGCGATGTTCACGCCAAGGCCGTTATTCCGCCAGGCATAACCGCCCTTGGCGTAAAGCAGCGTCGGTCCCCAGGTGTAACCGATGCGACCAGTCACCGACCCGATCTGGTCGGTGTTGGATGTCACCTGCGTGCCCAGCGGGAAGATGGCGCCATTGTTGTTGGTCGGCAGCCAGGAATACTGGGCCTCGATACCCACCACCCAGTTGGGCGCGAACTGGTAGTCGAAGCCGCCCTGCACGCCGCCCAGAAAACGCGCATCGCTCGACTGGAAGCTGTTGTCGCCGGCAAACGCGCCGCCGAGATGGCCGCCGATATAGAAACCGGTCCAGTTATAGATAACCTGCGGCGGCGTGGCCGGAGCCTTGGTGTAGGCGCGCGGCTGCATGTCGGCCGCTGCGGCCGGCGCAACCAGCGCCAGCAGAGCTGCTGCACCCAGCAAGATCGACTTCATGATCATCCCCGTTCTTTCATTACGACACTCGGGAAACAACGTGGCGTGAATTGGGTTGCTTCGCGGCAATGCCGGAACGTTGATCGTTCGTGACTGTGACGGCCTGGCAACAACACGAATTTGTTCCGTCAACTCGGCTGCGCAAGGCCGCCGCCACGATTTGTCGCAAGTCGAAACCACCTCGTTCAAAGCTCGCCGAAATGTGATCCCGCGGCTCCGGCTCCTTCTGTCTAACACCGGGCGATGAAGGCTGCCTTTGCGCTACCGCGTCATCTTTTCCAGTTCCGGAAACGGTGCGTAAACCGCACCGGCGCAGAGATCGCTGGTCTGGTCGACCACGCGGTCCGCCCGGCCGTTGACGAAGATCACGGCCCGCTCGCGCATGCCCTTGTAGCTCCCATCCGTCTCGCGCGGGGTGAAGTGCAGGCAGCTCACATAGAACTGCCGGCCGCCGACCTCGCGCTGTACCGGCTCGGCCATGGCGGCATTGCGCACGCCGACCGGATTGTTGAGATAGGCCCGCATCAACGCCACCGTGTCGTTCCGGAAATTGTCGGGAAACGGCTGCGGCCCGCCGGCCTGGGTCCCGCCCATGAAAGTCGGACGGTCACTGTCGCTGCCGAAACATGCCGCAAGCGCCAGCGGCAACGCCAGGATCACCGCACATCTCGCCAATCGCCCCACAGGCCCCGCTCTCCGCTCGAACAGATCAGGAGACGTTCTAGCCCCAAGCCGGGATGAAGGGAATTCGCTTGCAGCGCGCAAACAGCGCACCGGCCAGCCGCCGAAATCTCGGGCTTCCGCCCGAGGCGTGGCAACGGGCCAGGCCTGACGTCCGCGCGCGGCGGCGGGCAATGCCAGGGATGCCGCCGCGCGCGATCAGTCGTCAGTTGCGCTTATCAGACGTCGCGGGCTTGGTCACATCCGGCTGCGCCTTCTGCGACTCCTTGGCCGTGACCTGCTTGTCGTGATGGCGATGCTTGCTCACGCTCTTGTGCTGGTCGGTGGTGACCGCGGCATTGGCGTCCATTGCCTTCGACTTGCCATCCACCTTGGCGTCCGTCTTGACATCGGAAGCCTTCGCGTCCGTCGTCTTCACGTCCGTCTTGGCGTCGGTCTTGGCGTCGGCCTTGACGCCGGCTTCCGGTTTTGCGGCAGTGGTCGCCGCCTTGGTCTGGCTCTGGTCGGCCTTGATCACCGGCGCGGCTGTGGTGGTCTTGCCGGCCTCGGCGGCGAACGCCGGGGCTGCGATCACGGAGGTTGCGAGCAAGGCTGCAGAAATGGTCTTCAACATGGCGGTCTCCTCTTGGAAGGATCATCAGGCGGCGCCCTCTCGCCCCATCGATCGTGGGAAGGAACATAAGCGGGGTGCACTGAACCCAATCTGAAGCCCCTTGCAGGCTTCCGTTCATCTCGATGACACGTTTGTCATCCACGGCCGGGGCGAATAGATCGTGCGACGCGGGAATGTTTTTGCCCGAGAGGTGTTCCGGTCTTCGGGCAATCGTGTAGGATCGCCACGTTCCATACCGGAGAACTTAGATGCGCAAACTCTCAATGCTCGTTGTGCCGGGACTCGTCGCTATGACACTGGCGGCCGCGCCGGTGCTGTCCAGCGCGTATGCCGCCGCCGGCGACGACCCTTCGTCGCCGCCGAAATCAGACACCTCGACCAAGAAGGGCAAGAAGAAGAGCTCTTCCGTCAGCGACCCCAAATTCCTCGCGGCCTACCGCACCGCCTACGCCGCGATCTACGACAAGCACGATTACAGGGGCGCGATCGACCAGCTGAAGTCGCTCAAGCGCAACGACGTCGCGGACGTCGCCAACCTGATCGGCTACTCCTATCGCAAGCTCGGCGACTACCAGTCGTCGAAGGCCTATTATGAGCTGGCGCTGAAGGACGATCCGAACCACGTCCGCACCTGGCAATATTACGGCCTCTGGCAGCTCGAGCAGGGCAACCGCGAGCAGGCGCAATACCACCTCGACAAGATCGCCTCGCTCGCCGGCACCGGCAGCTCGGAATATCGCTCGCTGGCCGAAGCGCTCGACAAGCCGACCGGCGCGACGCTCGTCTACTGAAGGCATAGACTGGAGACATCGCATCTCCGAACGACGCAAACGGGCACAACCTTTCAGGTTGTGCCCGTTCTGCTTTCTCGGCTAGCCTTTCGCACCGACCTCCCTCGCAAACCGGTAGCGCAATGGACACGTGGCTGCGATCCGCGATCGACTACATCGGCTCCTGGATCGAATACCAGCTGACGACGATCCAGCAGCCGGGCGTCATCGTGGCTTTCGCCCATCGCGGCGAGGTCGTCGCCGAGCATGCGTTCGGCCTCGCCAATCTCGACACCGGCGAGAAGCTCACCCCGCGCCATCGCTTCCGCATCGCCTCGCACTCCAAGAGCTTCACCTCGGCCGGCATCATGAAGCTGCGCGAGCGGGGCAAGCTCCGGCTCGACGACCATGTCGGCCGATATGTCGGCGGCCTCGATCCGCGCGTCGCCGAGACCACGATCGCGCAAGTGCTATCGCACAGCGCGGGGCTGACGCGCGACGGCGCCGATTCCGGCCAGTTCATCGACAGCCGCCCCTATCTCGATGCCAAGGAGCTGCTTGCAGAATTGAAGCTGCCGACCGCGATCGACCCCGGCACACGCTTCAAATATTCCAATCACGGCTTTGGCCTGCTCGGCCTCGTGATCGAAGCTGTTGCGAAGGAGCCCTACTCCGTCTGGATCAAGCGCGAGATCATTGCGCCCGCCGGCCTGCGCGAGACGGAGCCTGACGCACCGTTTCCCAAGGGCGCAGCGTTCGCGCGCGGCCACACGCGCAGGGTGCCCTTTGGCGAGCGTTGCGTGATCCCGGGCGACAATCCCGCCCATGCAATGGCATCTGCCGCAGGCTTCGTCGCCACCGCCGCCGACACCGCCCGCTTCTTCGCGCAGCTGGCGCCCAACGCGAAGAAGAGCGTGCTGTCGGTCGCCAGCCGCCGCGAGATGACGCGAAACCATTGGCGCATCCCGCAGAGCTTCGAGGCCTATTACGGCTTGGGCGTCAATGCCGGCAAGACCGATGGCTGGGACTGGTTCGGCCATGGCGGCGGCTTCCAGGGCTATATCTCGCGGACCTGCTCCATTCCCGCTTGCGAGCTTGCAATCAGCATCCTCAGCAACTCGATCGACGGCGCGGCGCCGTTCTGGATGGACGGCGCGATGCAGATCCTGCGCGTCTTCCAGACCCGCGGCGCCCCCGACCGGCGCGTGCGCGACTGGACCGGGCGCTGGTGGACGATCTGGGGCGCGACCGATCTCGTCCCCGCCGGCAACCGCGTGCTCGTCGCCAACCCGCAGTTCAACAACCCGTTCATGGATGCCGCCGAAATCGAAGTGACCGGCCGCGACACCGGCAAGCTCGCCTGGGCTGCCGGCTATTCCAGCCACGGCGAGCCGGTGCGCCGGGTCCGTGACAAGCGCGGCAAGGTCAGCGACATCTGGATTGCCGGCGCGAACGTGAAGCCAAAAAAAGTCGTCGCACGCGAGATCGCGCGCCGGTATCCGCCGCGCAAGCGCCGGCCTACTCCCGAATGAGCGCCTCGACCTCGCTTCGGAACGCCTGCCGCGATCCGTCGCGCGAATAGAACATGTGGCCGCCGGGATAGACCACGAACTTCACGCGCTGCGTCACGAAGGCCGGCAGCTGGTCGAGCACCCGCCTCGTTGCGAAATAGGGCGTGGCGAGATCGAACAGGCCGTGCGTGACCAGCACGTTCAGCTTCGCATCGGTGGAGAGGATCTGGCGCAGCTCGGAAACCGATTGCGGCGGGTTGATGCCGCGGCCGAAATCCCATTGACCTTCGACGGCGCCGTTCAGGACTTCATATGAGCCGCCGGGCCGCCAGTTGAGCTTGCGCGAGAGCACGTCGACCGCGGCGCTCGTCAGCGGTGCCTGGAGCGGATCGCCGGAGGGATCGCCGAAGCGCGAGCTGCTCGAATCCGGATAGGGATCGAAGCCGCGCACCGAGGCATCGTAGCGTCCGGTCACCTTGCCGTTCTTGCGGTCGAATTCGCGGCGGAATTCACCGACGTCGAAGCGGCCGGCGAGGCGGCGGCTCACCGCCTGGTCGATGCCGGTGAGTTCGGCGACCTTGTCGGCCAGACGCGTCGTTGCCTCCTTGTCCGCCTCGCCCCTGACGAGATCGGTCAGGAATTCGCCGCGCGCGTAAGCCTCGACGTCGGCGAGGTCGGCGCGCTTGACCGGACGTTTGGCTTCGCGCGCCACTGCCACGTAGCTCGGCAGCGTCGCGACATATTGCAGGAGGCTCGTGCCGGTGAACTCGCGGAAATCCAAGAGCGGCGAGACCAGGATCAAGCCCCTGACGCCGACGCCCTGCTGGAGCTGCAACTGGCGCAAGACCTTGGGGCCGCGAATGCCGCCATAGCTTTCGCCGGCGACGTATTTCGGCGAAGTCAGCCGCTCGTGCTTTTCGAGCCAGCGGCGGATCACGAGCGCGATCGAGTTGGCGTCGCCATCGACGGAGTAGAACGATTTGCGGGCATCCTCGCCGCTCGCCACGAAGCGGCTGTAGCCGGTGCTGACGGGGTCGATGAAGACGAGATCGGTGAAGTCGAGCCAGGTCTCCGCGTTCGGCTTCACCTCGGGCGAGGCCGACGGCGACAGGGCCTCGCCATCGAGCGGCAACCGCCACGGCCCGGCCGCGCCGAACTGAAGCCAGGCCGAGGACGCACCGGGCCCGCCGTTGAACAGGAACGTCACCGGACGCGTGGCGCGCTCGGCACCGTCGAGCTGGTAGGACGTATAGGCGATGTCGGCCAACGGCTCGCCTTTGCCATCGAACACGCGGATCGACCCGGCGGTGGCCGTGAAGTTGAGGGTCCGGCCGGGCAGATCGAGCGTCTGCTTCGTGGTCGAATCCGGCGGCAGACGGTGCGGCTCGGCCGCGGACGACGACGTCTGCGGCGCGCCTTGTGCGCCACCGCCGCGGCCCCCCTTCTGTCCGGCCGGCGCGGCCGCCTCGGAGCGCGGCTGCGGCGCATCATCTGCGTGTGCAAGGCCGACGAACGCGAAAGCCGACACCGCCAACACCAGGCCCGCGCGGCGGAGCGCCGGCAAAGTCGTGACCATGATCATCCTCCGTGTCCGGCCGTGACCGCCGGGGAGTCAGAAAGGTAGCGCCAAATTACGACGGTTTGGGGAATCATTGGCGGTGCGGGCCCTGAAGCGGCCGGCCGGGTTCAAATTGCCCGGTTCTGTGCTTAAGTCCGGTTGGACCGTCCCCATTAGCTTTGGTGGGCGGTCATCCTCGACAATACGGGCCTACCTCGTATAGACGAGCCCGCGGAACCTTCCTCGACCCAGCGGCCCTGCCGAGAAGCCATGACCAAGCCTGCGCGATACGACCGGATCGCCTTCGTCGCCAGCCCGAGCAACGAGGCGCAAGCCGCCTTTGGCCAGTTGACCAGGGACTATGGCAATTGCGATCCCGATGAGGCCGACGTGGTCGTCGCACTCGGCGGCGATGGGCTGATGCTGCAGACGCTGCACCACCATATGCGTACGGGAAAGCCGATCTACGGCATGCACCGCGGCACGGTCGGCTTCCTGATGAACGAGTACTCGACGCACGATCTGCGCCAACGGCTCGAGACGGCGCATGAATCCGAGATCAATCCGCTCTTGATGCGCGCGACCGACGTCAACGACCGCGTTCACCTGCACCACGCCATCAACGAGGTCTACCTGTTCCGCCAGACCTCCCAGGCGGCGCGCTTGCGGATACTTATCGACGAGCGCGAACGCATGCCGGAGCTGATCGCCGATGGCATTATCGTCGCGACGCCAGCAGGCTCGACGGCCTATAACCTCTCCGCCCAAGGACCCATCCTCCCAATCAACGCCGCCCTGCTGGCGCTGACGCCAATCAGCGCCTTCCGGCCGCGGCGCTGGCGCGGCGCCCTCCTGCCCAATACCGCCTATGTCGTGATCGAGGTGCTGGAAGACGACAAGCGCCCCGTCGCAGCGGTCGCCGACCACGAGGAGGTGCGCAGGGTCCGGCGCGTCGAAGTGCTTTCGGACAAGAGCATCTCGATGCGGATGCTGTTCGACCCTGGCCACAGCCTGGAAGAGCGCATCCTGCGGGAGCAGTTCGGCTACTGAGTGTCCTGCCGCCCCAACCCTGGCCGCAACCCTTCGTTAACTCCCGGCACGATATGGTTAACGAAGGTTGACCCGCTTTTGGCCCGGGCGTCATGTTCCGTATCGACTTCAACAAGCTGCGCTTCCTCGTCTGCGACGACAATCCGCACATGCGCCGCATCCTGCGGACGCTGCTGCATTCGTTCGGCGCGCGCGAGGTCTATGAGGCCGAGGACGGCGCCACGGCGCTCGAAATGTACAGCCATTACGTGCCCGACATCGTCATCACCGACTGGGCCATGCCGATCTTCGACGGGCTCGAGCTCGCGCAGATGATCCGGCAGCCGGAATCCAAGGGCAATCCCTACGCACCGATCATCATGCTGACCGGACATTCGGAGAAACGTCGCGTCACGGTCGCGCGCGATGCCGGCGTCACCGAATTTCTGGCAAAGCCGATCTCGGCCAAGGGGCTCTATCAGCGTATCCTCAACGTCGTCGCCAATCCCCGCCCCTTCATCAAGACCAAGACCTATTTCGGCCCCGACCGGCGCCGCAACACCAACTCCGCCTATATGGGCCCGGAGCGCCGCGTCGGCGAAAAGCACGAGGTGCTGCAGCAGCCCTCGCTGCTCGACAAGGCCCGCTCCACCATCTAGCGCAACCGCTTCAGACGAGGCAGGCATCATGGCGAAGAACAGCGCAAAGGACGTCGAGGTCAAGGCCTTCGCCACGCACCAGGTCATCACGCAGCCCAATCCGCTGCGCAAGGTCCTGCGCCGCGTCGAAGAAAAAGACCTCGACGACCCGGTCGCCCGCGCCGAGCAGGCGCTCGCGAGCCTCTCCGGCGAGTTCAAGGACTGGATGGCGATCGAGGCCCAGCGACTGTCCGCCGCCTGGACGGCCGTGCAGAACGACGGCTTCACGAAGAAACTGCGCGACGAGCTGTTTCACGCCGCGCATGACATCAAGGGGGATGCGGCGACATTCGGCTTTCCTTCAGCCGCAGGCATCGCCGAAAGCCTGTGCCGCGTCATCGAGCACGCGCCTGACCTGGAAAAGGTGCCGGCCGAGCTGTTCACGCACCACATCAACGCCATTCTCGCCATCGTGCACGAGAACACCAGGCTGGACAGGATCAGCGTCTCGGCCGAGCTCAGCCGCCGCCTGCGCAAGGTCGCCGATGATTATCTTGCCTACGTCAACCGCGACCGCCCCGAGCATCTCGAGGTGATCCTGGCGCCGAGCATCGCGCCGGGGGAATAAGGCTTCACTCTCTCCTCTCGTCATTGCGAGCGCAGCGAAGCAATCCAGACTGTCGCCGCGGAGGGATTCTGGATTGCTTCGCTGCGCTCGCAATGACGGAGCCTGTCTCTCTTCCGGCCCGCCTTGTCGCGAGCTTCGAACTACGCCGCAATCAGATCGTCATAGAGCGGATCGACCACATCATCGGCGACAATCTCGTCGCAGAACAGCCGTGCCTCTTCGCGCGCGGATTCAGTGGCGAAGCGGCGCAGCAGGACCATCAGCGGCTCGGTGGCGCCGCGATCGGACTCGCAATGGGTGAGCACGCGCTCGACCATGCGCCGGCGCAGCCGCGCCGCGCCGTCGTCGCTGTCGACGAAGCCCTGCTCGTGGCAGGCATCGAGCGCGACCTGGAACGCCGCAAACGTCGCCTCCGGAAGCCCGGCGCGACGGAGCAGCGCGTGCACGCTGTTGCCGCCGCGCTCGTGCAGCAGCGCCGAGACGCGCGCCAGCGGCAGATCGGCGAGTTCGGCGAGTGCCGCGTCGAACAAGTCCAGATTGCCCGACAGTAATGCGCGCAGGATCAGGCCCACGGTCAGCTGGCCGGTGATCCGCAAATGCCGGACCAGGCCCTGCATGTCATCGCCGCGCGAGCGCGCCGCGATGTTCATGGTGGAGCGATCGCGCGCCTCGATGGTGATGCGGTCCGCGCGCTCGGCGCTCAGCCAGTTCCGCGCCACGACGAATTGCGCCAGCGTCTCGGAGAGCTTTGCCACCAGCGCAGCACGCGTTGCGGCCGGCAGATCCTCCAGCACCAGCATCGCCTCGCGGATCGCGGCTAGATGACCATGACGCTCGACGATCCGGTCCCAGGAGAACGGGGCGAGCTCGGCATGGGGATTCTCGATCAGCTCCAGCGCGGCAGCGGCGCAGCCGACTTCGGCGATCGCGGCGCACACCGACACCGGCAATGCGATGCGGCGGGCGACTGCGCATTGCACCTCCTCGCCGCCGGTCGCGACGATGTCGACGAGATCGGCGTCGATCAAGAGCGGGGAATGTTCGAGCACCGGCAGCGCGACCGTCGGCTGATCGGCCGACAGCGCCCGCACGATTGCGGCCGGCGCATCGAGGCTGCGGGCAAAGGCTTCGGCCATCGCCTGCCGGACCAGCGGCGAGGCATCATCGAGCAGCATCAGAAGCGCGCCTTCGGCGGCGATGCGATCGTCTGCAGAAAGGTCCGAGATCAGCCAGGCCCGGGCAAGCGCCCGTGTTGCCTCGGCCCGCTCGCCTGCGGGCGCCGTCCTGATCCAATGAATGAACTGCCGAACAATCATGCTGCTTCCGGCTTACACAACAAACGAAAAACGATGACGCTCGTCACCTGCAACACAAAATAAACCACGACGCTTAACAAAGCGTTCACCATAACTGGCTGGTTTTGTTGATGATTTGTTAAGGGAACAAAGCCGCCACGCGCGGCACACGCGACGAGCTCTCGCTGATCCTCCGTCATTGCGAGCGCAGCGAAGCAATCCAGGACTGTATCCGCGGAGAGATTCTGGATTGCTTCGCTGCGCTCGCAATGACGGTGTTGACGCAGCTGCGCACACAGTCTCGATCTTGTGCACGGACGTAACGCGGCGTCCGGAGCAAGAGCGAAGCTAGCTCGAGAACGTGCCGCTGCGATCGCTGAAGAGATCGAGCGGTTGCGGCGGCCGCACGTCCGGCGTCACTGAGGCGACCGAGGTGAGCGAGGCATTGTTGCCCCATAGTTTCTGCACCGTGGTCGAGACCGGCTGCGTGGCATCGCCGGGTTGATAGATCGAACGAAACACCGGCGTGCCCGTCGCATTGTCCGCGACATGTGTCGACGACGTCGCGCTGACGGGCGTCACTGTGCGGGCATTCGGGAAGGTCTGGAGATAGGCGGCGTTGTCCGCGACAGGCGCAGTGGGCACCACTGCATTGGCACTCGCGACCTGCGTGGTCGAAGGCGTGGCGCCATACATCGCCATCGCGCTGCGGGTTACCTTTGAATTGGCCGCGCTGGCATAGCGGCTGTCCAGGACCGAATAGACCTCGGAGACGCTGCGGGCGCGGCCGTCCTTGGCGTAGAAGATCGGGCGGTTGGCGGCCGCCGCGTTGGGAAACAGCCGCGCGCCGACGGCTTGCGGATTGTCCTCGGCATTGGCGATCAATTTCGCCGCGCCGCGGACGCCCATGAAATGGGCCATGTAGAGTTCGCTGTCGCTCGGCCTGCGCCCGAGCAGGCCGGTGAGCTTGAAGCTGTTCGACTGCGTCAGCGCCGCGGCCATGGCGGAAGCGGCTTCGGGATCGTCGCGCAGCTTCATGATCGACCGCTTCTTGACGGGATCGTCGACGGTGTAGGTCCCCGATGACGTCCTGGTGATGGCGTCGGCGTAGCTGCCATAGCCGAGCTGGGCACCCGCTTCCTTCACCGTGCCGAGCCAGGTCTGGTCGATGAACTGGTAGAGTCCCTGCGCGGATGAGGTGGTGGCGGTGGCCGTCGGATTGAAGTCCGATTCCATCTTGGCCGTGGTCAGCATGTACTGGAAGCTGATGCCGGAGACGTTCGAGGCCTGCTTGATCGCACCGGCGACACGCGCCCGCGACGGATCAAGGCCGGCCGTCTGCGTGGCACTGAAACTGTCGATCGACATAATGGAGGGCCCGCCCCGCGCGGCGCTGAGCGACGCCGGCAATTCGGCGCCCGTCGTCTCACCGTGGGACAGCTATGGTTAATGCGGGGTTAATTGATGCTACGCGTCATTCCGGGGCATCGCGAAGCGATGAGCCCGGAATCCATTGAGCTGGGCGTGACGCCTTGCGATGGATTCCGGGTTCGCGCTGCGCGCGCCCCGGAATGACAGCGAGCTATTTCTTGTAGACCGCGTCTGGATCGAACAGCCGGTCCGCCTCAGTGAAGACCAATCTCGCTCCCTCGCCCTCGGCCTCGACCTTGCGGTAGAAGCACGACCGCCGGCCGGTATGGCAGGCCGCGCCGATCTGCTCGATGCGGATCCAGACCGCATCCTGATCGCAATCGGTGCGCATCTCGACCACGCGCTGGGTCTGACCCGACGTCTCACCTTTTCGCCACAACGCATTGCGCGAGCGGCTGAAATACCAGGCTTCGCCGGTCGCAATGGTCTTGCGCAGCGCCTCCTCGTTCATGTGCGCGACCATCAGCACGTCGCCGGTGGCGACGTCGGTGGCGACGACCGTCACGAGGCCAGCGGCATCAAATCTGGGCAGGAAGGCGAGGCCCTCCTCGATCTCATGGGAATGAGCGGACACAGCAACTCTCGCCGGTTTGTCGCGAGGTCAGCGCGTCGTGCCTCGCACCAAGGACAGGAAACGGGCCTGCTCCGCCGGATTGTCGCGGAACATGCCGGTGAAGCGGCTGGTGAAAGTAGAGGCGCCATGCTTGGCGACGCCGCGCACCGACATGCAGGTATGCTCGGCCTCGATCAGCACGGCAACGCCGCGAGGCTTGAGGACCTCGTCGATCGCGGCGGCGATCTGCGCGGTCAGGTGCTCCTGGGTCTGGAGCCGGCGGGCGAAAATGTCGGTCAGGCGGGCCAGCTTGGACAGGCCGACGACGCGCTCCACCGGCGTATAGGCGATGTGCGCCTTGCCGTAGAACGGCATCATGTGGTGCTCGCATTGCGAGGTGAACTCGATGTCGCGCACCAGGACGAAATCGTCATAGCCCGCCGTCTCGCCGAAGGTGCGGTCGAGCACCTCGGCCGGGCACTGGTGGTAGCCCTGATAGAGCTCGTCGAAAGCCTCGACGACGCGGCGCGGCGTGTCGAGCAGGCCCTCGCGCTCGGTGTTCTCGCCGATATAGGCGAGCAGCGTCTTCACCGCCGCTTCCGCCTCGGCGCGCGCGGGACGCGGCTGGTCGGCGCGGACGGCGGCCGCGAGGAATTCGGCAGGATCAAGCTCGGCCGGGCGGTTTTCGGGCTGCCGGTCGGAGGGCTTGCCCGGGCGGATGGATTTGATTGCAGCGTCCATATCTTCTCCGTTCGACGGCCTAACGGCCGGAGTGTCACCGGCAGACGGGTCGGCCAAGCCGCCGGACGCCTGAACAGAACAGTTTCGGTGCAAAAGTCCCAAGGTCACAAGCCGGCAGCGCAGATCTGGATCACCGCCACCGCTCCGCTGGACTGTTTTTCCACCAGTTCCGCCCCTATATAGGACCGTGGGCGGCGCCCGCCAAGGCCGATCCGGCTTGGAAGCGGGTGTGACGCGTTGGACTCCATCACATGCTGAACGACATTTACAACAAACGGATCATCGAGCTGGCCGGGAATATTCCGCGGCTCGGACGGTTGGCGGACCCCGATGCCTCCGCCACCGCCCATTCCAAGCTGTGCGGCTCGACCGTGAAGGTCGATCTCAAGATGAACGGGGATACCGTCACCGACTTCGCCCATGACGTGAAGGCCTGCGCCTTGGGCCAGGCCTCTTCATCCATCATGGCAAGTCACGTGGTCGGCTCGACTGCGAGCGAACTCCGTGAGTTACGCGAAACCGTTCGCAAGATGCTGAAGGAGAATGGTGCGCCTCCTCAAGGAAAATGGGAGGAGATCAAGTTCCTCGAGCCGGTCCGCGACTACAAGGCGCGCCATGCCTCGACGCTTCTCACCTTCGATGCCGTGGTTGATGCCATCGGCCAGATCGAGGCCAGAACCAAGCAGCCGGCCGCAGCGCAAGGCTGACCCCCCCCCCCCCTCCGTATTCCGGGCGAACTTGCGCACCCCAGGTACGCACTTGCTCACCAAGGTTCGCGCTGACGCGCGCCCCGGGATGACTACCGAGATTTAAGAGCTTACTTCGGCGCCGCCGCAGCAGCCGGCGTGGCAACACTACCGGTCGGCACCAGGGCTTCCGCCGTCTTGGTCGACTTGGAAGCCTGCTCCGGTTCCGCGCCGAACCTCGCCTGCGTCTTCGGTGCAAGCTCCGCCATTGCCGGCGCCGAGATATCCACGTGCGGGAGCACGTCAGCCACGAGATCGGTCGTAACCAGATTGGTGAGCTTGAGCTCGCCGGCATCGAGCTCGTGCAGGTCCTCCCAAGGCGGGACGCTGAGCGCAAGCGACAACAGATCCCCGGCGCCACCCATATCGAAGGTGTATTTGGCGAGGCGGCCGATGTCGCGCTCCACGATCATCAGGTCCTGCGCGCTATAGCTCGCCGCCTTGGCATCATCGGCGCGGTCGCCCATCCAGATCTGGTGAACCCGGACATGAGCGGCTTCCGGCACGTAACGCTTCTTGCCGGCCAGCAGCAGGAAGGCGCACATGGATTCGCAATACGCTTCCGGCGCGACGGCCGGCCGTGTCGACGGCCCGCCGCGGAGGCTCACGCCGACCGTGGTCAAAAGCCCGAGATTGCGGAAGCGCCGGCCGAGCGTGATCGCGTCATTGACGGAGCCGCCGCTGGAATCGAGCACTACGGTGGCGCCGCCGAGCTGGCGGCCGCGCGAAAACTCTTCGAATTCTTTGGGCGTATCGGCGGTGATGATGCCGACCGCGCTGATCCAGCCGCGGCAGTTCGGCTCGCAGGCGACCCAGCTGAACTTCATCGGCAGCTTGCGCTCTTCGAGGGCAGCGCCGGCGCGGGCCGACGATCCGAATGTTGAGACAGCGCCAGCCAGCGCGACTCCGCAGACGGCGGTTCCCACCAGCAACCAGCCGCGAAGTTTAAGGGAGTTCAGAAGTCTCAATCTGGTTCCTTCCCCAAGCCCCAAAGCCCCAAGGTCCCCAAACAATCCCCGGTGGCGCTACCTGAGTCCATCATACAGGCGTATGTTTCTACACACGACCGTCATAAAAATGGTATCCGGGCGAATACAGATCGTCCACAGATACTTGCTGCACTGCTCCCAAAAAACACGCAAAATATGGCGTGGAAACAGCTTATGGTTCCCTGCACCGGAACCGGGCAAAGCTTCGCTCAACATCGCAGCACAACGCACATGAAGCATTCAGCCTGCCAGCGCTGTTCCAGTTCCGTCGATGGTGTGCTCCGGCTGCCGCGCAGATTCGGCCGTGCACTGATCTGGCTGTATCGCCACACGCTGTCACCTCTGGTCGGTTACAATTGCCGGCACCTGCCGACCTGCTCCGTCTATGGCGATGAGGCAATCGAACGGTTCGGGCTGTGGGCCGGCGGCTGGATGACGCTCGCGCGCCTGCTCCGTTGCCATCCCTTCGGCACGTCCGGCATCGACAACGTGCCTCTCACGGCGCCCAAAGGCGCACGCTGGTATCTGCCCTGGCGCTATGGCCGCTGGCGCGGAGTTAACGCGTACTGACCTGCGGTGCTCTGAACAGCGCCGCCCTGACCGGAACCTTAGACTTTCCGCCCGCGTTGTCTTGATGCTCCCCACGGGAGGAAACAACAATGCGCTGGAAAATCAGCCCGCATTTTCACGTCAAGCCCGGTCCGAATCTCGATCACAGGGCACACGATCCAAGAACCATCGACCTGCTCGCCATCATCGCTTTGCTTGCGCTCGTCCTCGGCTCAGGCTGGTATCTTGAGAGGAGCCTTGCAACACAGCCGAGCACGACGACGTTCATCGTGCCGAGCCAGAGCGTGCATTGGTAGTCACCGGAACCAGTAGAACCGTCCCTGTGACGGAGGGATCGACTCCGGCGGTCGTAGCCGCTTCGGGCGCGGCGCCTTTGGCGCCGGCTCGGCGGCCGAAGTGGTCTCTGCAGCCGGTGCGGTCTCGCTGCCCGGCACCTTCACCGCCAGCAGCAAATTCGATTCACGCATGCGCCAGCGATAGCCGACGCCGAAATCGATCGGCTGGGCGCGCGTGAACAGCTCGGCGTAGCGCTCCTGGTAGCGGCCGGGGAATTCGTCGATGGGGCCGAGATAGCGGCCGAACGGGAAGAACCGCCATTGCCGCGCATTGTAGTTCGCAAGCGGAATGCCGGAATCGTCCTGGATGATGGTGGCGCTGTTGGCGAGCAACCAGTCGCGTGCGACGGTAAAATTGCCGGAGTGCAACAAGTAGGACGCACTCTTAAGCAGGCTGTTGCCGGGCCCGAGCGTCTCGCAGAATTTCAGGAAGCCCGTGGCACGTGCGCCGGAATTTGAGAGGTCGGTTGCGAAATAATACAGCGTACGCGCTTCCCCGTCGCTGCCGGCAAAGCTGATGCGGACGCCGCGCGTCACGTTCCGTCCGGGATTGTCGCCGCCGACATGTAGCCCGCCCTTGTCGTCGAGCGCGACCATCTCGACGTTGCGGATGGTCTTGCCGGAGCGGGCGAGGAAGACATAGAGGATCGGCAGGGTGCCGTTGACCTGGTTGGCGCTCAGGTCGACCTTCATCTGCTTGGTGATGAAGAACGAGAAGCTCAGGATCGAGCCAAGCGAGCGTTCGACGTTATAGAGCGCAGCGCCGACCGAACCGCGCGGCAGCCGCGTCAAATCGGGGACCGCGCCGACCGGCTCCAGCGCGCCGAGCACGTAGGTGCTGGCTTTGGGATAGAAGGTGTTGGCGTAGAGGAAATCGGGGCCGCTGAACAAATAGAACATGGTCGGTCGGGGCGCGGCCAGATTGAGGTCGGCCCAGCTGCGGACCTTCGAGAGCTGACGCTGCTCGAGCTGAGCGAAGGCGCCGTCGAAGAATTTGGCGTGACGCTGCCAGGCCGGGTCCCTGGTGAGCGGCACCAGCGGCGAGTCCGCCGAAGGCTGCATGCCCGCAAGGAAGCGCGCCGTGTCATCGAAGGTGACGTCTGCGGCACGCGCGGACGAGACGGCCGCAGCCAGGAGGACGAAAGCAACGGCCGCAATTCTCAGGGGGCGGAGCATGTCTATTCGCGATGCGGTGATGCGGCAGCGACGACGGGCCGCCTGCGGAAAACAGCGTAAATCAAAAGGCCGGAGAGCATGACGAGCATTCCCGACAGCGACTGAAGCGGCCGCTCCGTCAGAAGGTAGTACATCATGAACGCGGTCACGAGCAGAAACACGAGCGGCGTGAACGGGTATCCCCAGGCGCGATAGGGCCGCGGCAGATCGGGATCGGTGATACGCAGCTTGATGACGCCTGCGACCGTGAAGAACGAGCAGAACAACAGCGCGAACTGGATGAAATCGAGCACCGCCTCGAAGCTGCGCGTGAACAACAGAAGATTGGCGATGGCCAGTTGGAACAGGATGGCATAGGCCGGCGCGCCGCTCACGGACCGCTTGGAGAAAACGCGCAAGGCGGGAATGTCCTCCCCCATCGTCATCATCACGCGCGGGCCGATCCACATCATCGCGCTGATCGAAGAGATCAGACCGAAGCAAATCATGGCGCCGACGATCCGACCGCCGAGGGTGCCGAAGATCGCCGTGCCGGCGACACTGGCGACGTCGAGCTGGCCGGCGAGCGCGCTGACCGGCGCCGAATGGAGAAATACCGCGTTCAGCGCGACATACAGCACGAGCACGATCAGCGTGCCCGCGAGCAGCGCGCGCGGCAGGTTCCGTTGCGGCGTCTTCATCTCGCCGATGATGTAGGTGGCGGCATTCCAGCCCGAGAACGAATACATCACGAAGACGAGCCCGATGGCGAACGGCGCGCTGACGATGTGAGCGATATCGCCGGGCTGCGGCGTGAAGCTGATCGGCTGCGGCACGGCGATGACGAAGCCGGCGACCAGGAAGCCGACGATCAGCACGACCTTGAGGACGGTCGAGATCAACTGGAACGTAGATGAGTGCCTGACGCCGGTCAGTTGCACCAGGGAAACCAGCCACACCACGCCGATGGCGAGCGGAATCGCCGGCAGATCGGGTACGACCGACTTGGCATATTCCCCGAACGCCATCGCGGCGAGCGCGACCGGCGCCGCGAAGCCGACCGTGGCCGACACCCAGCCGGCGAGGAAGCCGAAGGCCGGGTGATAGGCGCGGCCGAGGAAATTGTACTCGCCGCTCGAGCGCGGAAACATCGCGCCCAACTCGCTGTACGCGAACACACCGCACAGCGCGACGACGCCGCCGACCGTCCAGAGCAGCAGGATCGAGAAGCCGGACGGGATGTCCTTGACCTGGAAGCCGAGGCTGGTGAAGACGCCGACCCCGATCATGTCGGCCACGACGATGGCGGTGGCGACCGGAACGGAGACCCCGGCCCCCTCCCGGTCAGCCGGTCCGTCCAGGGCGGGGTACCCGCATCTGATGCCGTCATCGGGGTCCTTAACCTCAGGCGCTTCGCCTAATGGGCCGATCGTGCACTTTGGCCCAGTCAATTCAAGCAGGGTTAACAAGGGTTAAATGAGGCAACGGAGGTAGGTACCTGACCACCGCCTAGGCGCTTCTTTGGACGATGTCTCTGGATGCAGCCGGGATTGTCCGTTCCGCTCCCCCACAATCAGGACACGATTGCATGGTCCTTTCGAGCGTTCCGGATGTGGGGAAGTTTCTCCGGACGCTTAACGTCGCCTAAACGCCAGTCGGCTCAATTGTTTCAAGTTTGCCGATGGACGTGTGACTTGGACGTATGACCTGGGACGTAAGACTTGGGTCGTGACTTTGGGGTCATGGGTGGATGGCCGGGGCCGCTCCTAAACTGAGAGCTGATGATCGTGCCGATCGGACAATGTCCGGTCGGCATGATCGTGCGCTCCGGGCCGGTCTAATCTCAGTCATGGTGCCGTTGTCGCTGACGCTGGTTCAATGCGGCAAGGCGCCGGATCCGGCGGCGCTGGCGGCGAACTCCCAGGCGAATGTCCAGGTGGTCGCCAAGACCAATTCGCAGAGCTCGAACGCGCGCGTGGCAAGCGGCGACACGTTCGAGGATCGCTTCCCTGCCCCGCAGTTTAGGGAGCGCTTTCCCTCGGCGAGTGAAAGCTTCCTGCATCGGCAGATGTCGGACTTCTCACCCAAGAGCGCAGTCCAGCGACAGATACCGGACCAGGCGTCCTACAAGGTGGCCTCGCTCGAGCCGCAAGTGCCGTACAAGCGCCCCGCCCGCGAGGATCTGACGACACTCGTCAGCATGAAGTCGTCGGCCTTTCCCTATTTCGGCAACAACCCCGCCTCCGACGCGCCCTTCCTCAACATCTCCAAGGGCGACCGCCGCGGCCACCGCAGCTATTCCGGCCGCGTCTACTGGCAGGACGAGACCTACAGCGACAGCCGCGTGCTGGTGCACGTGCCCGAGCATTTCGACCTGCGCAAGCCGGGCGTGATCGTGGTGTTCTTCCACGGCAATGGCGCAACGCTCGAGCGCGACGTCCGCGACCGGCAGATGGTGCCGAAACAGGTCACCGATTCCGGCGCCAATGCGATCCTGCTTGCGCCGCAGATGGCGGTCGACGCCGCCGATTCTAGCGCCGGAAAATTCTGGCAGCCGGGCGGCTTCAAGCGCTTCATGGCGGAATCGGCCGACCATCTTGCGCGCCTCACCGGCGATCCCAACAGCGCGCGCGCCTTCGCCAACATGCCGATCGTGATCGTCGGCTATAGCGGCGGCTTCCTGCCGACGGCGTGGAGCCTCGAGGTCGGTGGCATCAGCGACCGCGTGCGCGGCGTGGTGCTGCTCGATGCCGTCTATGGCGAGATGGACAAATTCGCGTCCTGGATCGAGAGCCACCGTTCCGGCTTCTTCGTCAGCGCCTACACCCGCCACACCGCGCGGCGGGACCGGGAGCTGATGAGCATGCTCCGCCAGAAGGGCATCAGCGTCGCCGAGGACATGGACGGGCCGCTACGACCCGGCAGTGTGGTGTTCGTGGAGACCGGCGAGGGCATCACCCATCGCGACTATGTCACCCGCGCTTGGACGCGCGATCCGCTCAAGGACGTGCTGGTGAAGATGGCGGCGACGCCGTCGCTCGCGCTGACGCGCGTCGCCTCCACAAATCCCTAGCCGGGATATCAGTTCCCAATATCAGTTCCTGGGCAGCTTCGGAATGCTCTCGGCAAAGCCGTTGAAGCAGGCCAGCCGCTCGTCCTCTTCCTTGAAGAAGCGGCAGTCGGCATAGCCCTTGGCCTTGGCCGGCTTCGGCTTCGGCGCCGGCGGGATCACCGCGTCGTAGCAGTTGAGGCGATCCTTGGTGCCGTCGTCGATTTCGAGGCAGGTCTGGAGGCGGACCGCGATCGATTGCGGCTTGCCCTTTGGAGCGGCGACAGCCTCCTTGGCGCCTTTCGGCTTGACCTGCACCAGCGGCTTGTCCCCCACCATGGGTGGCTTCTCGGTCTGCGCAAATGCGGAGGCTGAATAGAGCACCGCGGCAACCGCCAGAATCATCCTCATCTCAGTCAACTCTCTTTGATCCCCACGCCGGCCTTCTACCGCTCCCGCGCGAGGTTTGCCAAGCGCCTTGCGCGCACGACCTGCTGCGTTCAGGCGGTGGCGGCAGCCGCCCGCCTGGGCCGGGTCACGACCACCAGGATCAGTGCCAGCACGACGAAACCGACCGCGACGAAGCCGAGCGTGTGCAGGAGCTCGCGGGCGAACAGCAAGCCGCCGACCGCGGAGCCGACCGCCTGGCCGATATAGAGGACGGATGTGTTGAGGGCGACGGTGGCCGACGCCAGCGGCGGCGCAGCCGCGACCAGCCGCACCTGTTGCATCGAATTGGTCGAGGCGAAGCCAAGGCCCCAGATCGTCACCGCGCCCGCCATCATGACGAGCGAGCCGGCGCCGAGGGCCCACCCGCTCATCCCGGCAAGCAGCAGGCAGGTGAACAGCAACGAGGTGCGATAGGGCCCCGCAGTGTCGACGATGCGGGTGGCGACGACGACGCCGAGGAAGCCGCAGATCCCGTACAGCGCGAAGACCAAGCCGATCGCATCGGGGCCGGCGCCAGTGAGCTTGTTGAGCAGCGGGCCCATATAGGTGAACACGACGAACTGCCCCGACATTTGCAGCATCGTGATCGCGAGCAGCAGCAGGATCGTCCTGCTTCGGCCGACGGCGGCCCATGTCTTCAGATCGACCGGTGCGCCCTGCAGGCCCGCCGGCAGACGCAGCAGCAACAGCAGCAAGCTGACGCAGCCGAGCGCGCCGACCCCGCCATAGGCCGCGCGCCAGCCGTAGCGGCTGGCGATAAAGGTGATGAGCGGCAGGCCGACGGCGGCTGCGAGCGACCAGCCGAGGAAGAGGTACGCAATGGTGCTGCCGCGCCGTTCCGCCGGCACGATCAGCGCAGCCGTGCCGGCCGCCTGCGGCGTATAGAGCGAGCCGACTGCGAGCATCGCGAGCCGAATGATCAGCAGGCTGGTGTAATCGGGCGCAAACGCGGAGGCGAGATTGCCGAGTGCGAGCACCGCCAGCGTCGTGGCGAGCAGGATCCGCCGTTCGATGCGGCTGGTCAGCCACGCCGTCAGCGGCGAGCCGACGCACAGCGTCACCGCGCCGAAGGTGATCAGGAGCCCGGCCGCGTGGATGCTGATCCCGAGCCCCGCCGACAATTCCGGCAGCATGCCCGCCGGTGCCAACACCGAGCAGCCGGTCACGAGATTGCCGAGCATCAGGGCGGTTGGCGCGAAACGGCCGGCGGCTGGGGCGCTTTTCATGCAACCGCATGTAGCGGCGGCCCGCGACCGGTTAAAGGGTACAACGTCAAATAGTTGCGGGCTCCGCCCCCGGTTTTGCGCGCCACTTTCTTGGAAATGCCGGATTGCGCAGGCCGAATCGCCTGATATATCGCTCGTTCCCGCTTACCTGCGCTCGTTCGCAGGAGTGAGCCCCAGGAGAAAAGCAATGTCCGACCAGCCCAAATCCGAGTCCGGCTTCCAGTACAGCCTCTCCAATTTGAAGCCCGTGACCCCCGCCGCCAAAGTCACCCTCACCTTCCCCGACGGCGCCAAGCGCCAGTTCGACAAGGGCATCACCGGCCTCGATATCGCCAAGGGCATCTCGCCGTCGCTGGCCAAGCGCACGGTCGCCATGGCGCTCGACGGCGCGCTTGCCGATCTCAACGATCCGATCGAGGCCGACGCTGGAATCGAGCTCGTCAATCGCGACGATCCGCGCGCGCTCGAATTGATCCGGCACGACTGCGCACACGTGCTGGCGGAAGCGGTGCAGACGCTGTGGCCGGGGACCCAGGTCACGATCGGCCCCGTGATCGAGAACGGCTTCTATTACGACTTCTTCCGCAACGAGCCGTTCACGCCGGAAGACTTTGCCGCGATCGAGAAGAAGATGCGCGAGATCATCGCGCGCGACAAGCCTTTCACCAAGGAAGTCTGGGACCGCGAAAAGACCAAGCAGGTGTTCCGCGACAAGGGCGAGGCCTTCAAGGTCGAGCTGGTCGACGCCATTCCCGGCACCGAGCCGATCAAGATCTACTACCAGGGCGACTGGTTCGACCTGTGCCGCGGTCCGCACATGACCTCGACCGGCAAGGTCGGAGGCGCCTTCAAGCTGATGAAGGTGGCCGGCGCTTATTGGCGCGGCGATTCCAACAACCCGATGCTGACGCGCATTTACGGCACAGCCTTCGCCAAGCAGGAGGACCTCGACGCTTACCTGAAGCAGATCGAGGAAGCCGAGAAGCGCGACCATCGCAAGCTCGGGCGCGAGCTCGACCTCTTCCACTTCCAGGAGGAAGGTCCGGGCGTCGTGTTCTGGCATCCGAAGGGCTGGACCATCTTCCAGCAGCTGATCGCCTATATGCGCCGGCGCCTCTCCGGCGACTACAACGAGGTCAACGCGCCGCAGATCCTCGACAAGGTGCTGTGGGAGACCTCGGGCCATTGGGGCTGGTATCGCGAGAACATGTTCGCGGCGCAATCGGCCGGCGACGAGGCCGAGGACAAGCGCTGGTTTGCGCTCAAGCCGATGAACTGCCCCGGTCACGTCCAGATCTTCAAGCACGGCCTGAAGAGCTACCGCGACCTGCCCTTGCGCCTCGCCGAGTTCGGCGTGGTGCACCGCTACGAGCCCTCCGGCGCCATGCACGGCTTGATGCGCGTGCGCGGCTTCACCCAGGACGACGCGCACATCTTCTGCACCGAGGATCAACTCGCCGAGGAGTGCCTGAAGATCAACGATCTGATCCTGTCGACCTATGCCGATTTCGGCTTCACCGGCGACCTCACGGTGAAGCTCTCGACCCGGCCGGAGAAACGCGTCGGCACCGATGCGATGTGGGATCACGCCGAGCGCGTGATGGCGACGGTGCTGCGCGAGATCCAGTCGCAGAACAATCACATCAAGACCGAGATCAATCCGGGCGAAGGCGCGTTCTATGGGCCGAAGTTCGAATACGTTCTGCGCGATGCCATCGGTCGCGACTGGCAGTGCGGCACCACGCAGGTCGACTTCAACCTGCCGGAGCGGTTCGGCGCCTTCTACATCGACCATGACGGCGGCAAGAAACCGCCGGTGATGGTGCACCGCGCGATCTGCGGCTCGATGGAGCGCTATATCGGCATCCTGATCGAGCACTATGCCGGCAACTTCCCGCTCTGGCTCTCGCCGGTGCAGGCGGTTGTCACCACCATCACCTCGGAAGGCGACGAATACGCCAAGGTGGTGCTGGAGCAGGCGCGGCGCGCCGGGCTTCGGGTCGAGATCGACCTGCGCAACGAAAAGATCAACTACAAGGTCCGTGAGCACTCGCTGGCCAAGATCCCGGCCCTGCTCGTGGTCGGCAAGAAAGAGGCCGAGACGCACTCCGTCTCGGTCCGCCGGCTCGGCAGCGACGGCCAGAAGGTGATGACCACGGCCGAGGCGATCGCCGCCCTGGTCGACGAGGCGACGCCGCCGGACGTGAAGCGGGCGCGCGGCGCCGTCTGAGCCCTGAAATCGATCTAAATTCGCTTCCGGTTGCGGGCGTGCATGCTTATCTCGGCATGGCACGCCCGCCGACCATTCGAAGAGGATATCGCAGTGCCCGATGCCATCGAACTCCTGAAGACCCGCCGCTCGGTCAAGCCGCGCGAGATGACGGGGCCCGGCCCGTCGGCGGCCGAGCTCGAGACCATCCTCACCATCGGGGCGCGCGTGCCGGATCACGGCAAGCTCGCGCCCTGGCGCTTCATCATCTTCGAGGGCGAGGCCCGGCTACGTGCCGGCGAGGTGATCGCGCGGGTCTTCGCCAGGAAGAATCCGGGGGCGCCGGCGGCCGACGTCGAGACCGAGCGCAAGCGCCTAATGGACGCACCGCTGGTGATCGGCATCGTCAGCTTCACCAGGCCGCATCCGAAGGTGCCGGCGTTCGAGCAGGAATTGTCGGCGGGCGCCAGCGCCATGAACATCGTCACCGCCGCCACCGCACTCGGCTACGGCGCCTGCTGGCTGACCGGCTGGTTCTCTTTCGACCGCGACGTGCTCGACGGCCTCGGCCTCAAGCCGGATGAGAAGCTCGCCGGCTTCATTCATATCGGCACGCCGACCAAGCCGAACGAGGACCGTCCGCGCCCGTCACTTTCGGACATCGTGACGCGATTTTAATCGATGTTGTGTTGACGCATCGAGCCTCTTGCGGCTTTGATCCCGCCGGGGAGGAAGCTCCGGATGAGACGCCGTGAATTTCTGGTCGGGGCCGCGATGCTCGCCGGCACGATGGCGCGAAGCCGGGCCGCGGACATCCCCGCCCCCTCGCCCGACGGGCTCGACCGCATCACGGCGTTCTTCGACAACGAGGTGGCAAGCGGCCGCCTGCCGGGCGCGGTGATCCTCGTTCAGCAACACGGCAAGCCGGTCTATCTGAAGTGCTTCGGCGTGCGCGACACCAGGAGCGGCGTCGCGATGACGCCGGACACGATCTTTGCCATCCACTCCATGACCAAGCCGATCACGTGCCTCGCCGCGATGATGCTGATCGACGAGGGCAAGCTCGCGCTGACCGACCCCGTGTCGAAATACGTCCCGCTGTTCGCCGAGACCAAGGTGGGCCGCGAGGTGACCCTACCAGGCGGCACGGTCGAGCTGGACCTCGACCCACCGGACCGCCCCGTCAACATCGAGGATCTGCTGCGGCATACTTCGGGCATCAGCTACGATTACATCGGCAGCGAATGGGTCGAGCACGCCTACAAGATGGCCAACATCTTCGCGGGCCATTTCGACAACAGGGAATTCGCCGATCGCATCGCCAAGCTGCCGCTGGCGCGGCAGCCCGGAACGCTGTGGCGCTACGGCCATTCCACCGACGTCCTCGGCAGCGTCATCGAGATCATCTCGGGCCAGACGCTGTACGACTTCCTGAAGGCCCGCATCTTCGATCCACTCGGCATGAACAGCACCAAATTTACGCTCGCGACCGAGGACGAGCTGGCGCGGATGGCGCGGCCGCTGCCGAGCGACTCAATCCTGCTCGCCGGCGAGCGCGACCGCCTGGACCATCCAGAATGGCAGTCGGGCGGCGGCGGCCTGCTCTCGACCATCACCGACTATCAGCGCTTCTCGCAGATGCTGCTCAACGGCGGCGAGCTCGAGGGCAGGCGCTATCTCAGCCCCGCGGCGTTCAAGGCCATGACGACCGATCAGATCGGGCCGGGCTCCGGCGTCGGACGCGACTATTTCTATTTTCCAGGCGACGGCTTCGGCTATGGCTACGGCCTTGCGGTGCGCACCGATCCCGGCAATGCAAAACCGCCGCCGCCGGGCTCGCTCGGCGAATTGAAATGGGACTCGGGGAGCGGCACCTATTTCGGCGTCGATCCCAAGCTCGACATGGTCTACGTCATGATGCAGCAGACCCAGAACGAGCGCGGCCGCATCACCCCCGCGTTCAAGGCGCTGGTCTACGATTGCTATCCGCCCGCATTACGCCGCCCGTGAGGTGCGCTGGCCGAAATCGGCGAGGAGCTTTCCGAGCTCGGCCGCCGGCCGCGCGGCGCTGAACAGAAATCCCTGCACCTCGTTGCAGCCTTCGGCGCGCAACCAGTCGAGCTGATCCTCGGTCTCCACGCCCTCCGCGGTCGTGGTGATGTTGAGGCTGCGCCCCAAACCCGAGATCGCGCGCACGATCGCACCGCAGTCGGGCCGCTCAGCCAGATCCTTGACGAAGGAGCGGTCGATCTTGATCTTGTCGAACGGAAAGCTGCGGAGATAGCTCAGGCTGGAATAGCCGGTGCCGAAATCGTCCATGGAAATGCCGACGCCGAGCTCGCGCAACTGGTGCAAGGTGGCGACATTGGCGTCGGTCTCGGCCAGGAAAATCGACTCGGTGATCTCGAGCTCGAGCCGCTTCGGCGACAGGCCGGACTGCGCCAGGGCCGAGATCACGACCTGGACCAGGTTGCGGCTGCGGAATTGTGCCGGCGACAGGTTGACGGCGACCTTGACGTCGACGGGCCATTTCACCGCCTCGGTGCAGGCTTCGCGCAGCACCCATTCGCCGAGCTGGGTGATCAGGCCGATGTCTTCGGCGACGGGTATGAACTCCGCGGCCGAGATCATGCCCTTGTCCGGATGACGCCAGCGCAGCAGCGACTCGAAGCCGGAGATGCGGTCGGAGGCGATCGACACCAGCGGTTGATAGTGCAGCTCGAACTCGCCGTTGGCGAATGCCCGGCGCAGATCCAGCTCCATGTCGCGGCGCCTCTGCGCCTGGAGGTCCATCTCACGCTCGAAGAAGTGGTGCACGCCGCCGCCGTCGGCCTTGGCCCGGTACAGCGCCATGTCGGCATTGCGCATCAACTCTTCCGGCGTGGTGCCATCGCCCGGGGACAGCGCGATGCCGACGCTGGCGCCGATCACCATCTCCTGTCCGTCGACGTCGTAAGGTGCCTTGAGCATGTCGATCAGCAGGGAGGCACAGGCGCTGGCCTCGTTCGGCGAGACGTCGGCAGCCAAGATGACGGCGAACTCATCGCCGCCGAGCCGCGCGGCGAGATTGGTGCCGCGGACCGCTATGGTCAGGCGCTCGGCGACCTGCTTCAACAGGCGATCGCCCACCGGATGACCGAAAGAATCGTTGATGTTCTTGAACAGGTCGAGGTCGATGTAGAGCACGCCGACCCGTTTTCCCGCGGCCTGGTCCAGCGCCTGTTTCAGGCGCTCCTGGAAGTGCTCGCGGTTCGGCAGGTCGGTGAGCCCGTCATGATGCGCCATATAGGCGATGCGCGCTTCGGCCTTGCGTCGTTCGGTGATGTCGACCACCGCCACCAGATAGCCGTCGCGCTCGTCGAAGGCGACGCGACGGCCGAAGGTGAGCACCTCGATCTCGCTGCCGTCGGCGCGCAAGTGTCGCCAATTGCGCGAGGAGTGGTAGGCGTCGCCGAGGCGCTCCAGCGCCGCGGCGTGGCTGTCCCACTCGTCCTCCGGCCATATCTCGTGCAGCTTCATGCGCAGGAAGGTCGCGCGGCTGTAGCCGTAGTGCTGGACCGCGGCGTCGTTGACGCTGAGGAACTCCTTGGTCTCTGCGTCGAACACCCACATCGGCATTGGATTGTTGTCGAACAGGAGGCGGAACGAAGCATCGCGCCGCTTCAGGACAGTGACATCGGAGATGGTCAGCGAGACCACGTCGGCAAAGGCCGTGGCGCTGAGCCTGAGGTAGCGCCCCTCGCTCTCCAGCTCGAGCTGCTCGCAGCGGCTGCCCGCAACGGCCTTGAGCAGGAATTCCATCACCTCGGGCAAAGCCAGCAGCGTGCCGCCCTCACCGATCCGCCGCCACAACAGGCTTGCGCCTGCAACCTTCAGCAGCTCACCCGCGCTCTTGTTGTGGTGCACGACCTGAAGGTCGAACGGCTTGCCGGCGGCATCGCGCAGCGTCGCCAGGGAGACCACGGCGTCGTCGGTCGCGGAAAAGATGGCGTCGAGGAGATTGTATTGCGCGCCGCGCTCGTTGACATAGGCGCCGATCAGCGTCGCGCCCCAGCGCGAGGACGTCGGCAGCGCCAGCACGTCGTAGGTCCTGACCATGCCGTCGCGCACGCAATGCGCGCTCGCCCGGTGCGGCCGTCCGGCCGCCAGCGCGCTCGCCGCCGCTTCCGACAGCGCCGTGGCGCAATCGGGCGACAGCTCGGCTAGGGGAATGTCCCAGCGCTCCTCGCCGAGCCATTTCTGCACGTAGCGTCCGCTGCGCGACAGTTCGAGCACGCCATCGTTCTTCAAGAGCGCGATGTGGTCGGCGAGCCGTCCGAGACTGCCGAGCATGACGTCCTCGTAACGCGGCAACCGCTCGCCCGGCTTCAACGCCGCACGCCATTTGCGCTGAAGCACCGGGATGTCGTCGAACATTTCGGCGGCCGGTTTTCCCGGCATCTTCTTCGCGGCAGTCATTGCAGTCCCCAACGCACTTTCCCGCCGCATCCAATGCAGGCGCGCTTAACGACGTGTAAAAAGCGCACAGGCGCGGGTTCCATTCGGTGATTATGACAGTTTTAAGTCAGGTGTTGGTTAGTGGGCGTTAGAGACTGTGACGGTTGCGCGAAGGCGATGCTCTCGTGTCCCGGACACAGCGCGGCGCGCAAGCGATGCGGCGCAGAGCCGGGCCCGAGAGCGGAGCTTTGGCGCGCACCTGCCTCAACACCGTGAGCGCAGCGAAGCAATCCAGAATCTTCCGCGGATGCATTCCTGGATTGCTTCGCTTCGCTCGCAATGACGGAGCAAGTTGCGACACCGCGTCTCTCCAATTCGCGTGACTCGCAGGCACGCTGCCGCATCCTCGCGGCGCATTTCGCCCGAGCTTTGCCTTGTCGTCCCACCCTCAAGTGAAAGAGGGCGCAGGGAAGACCGGGTGCCGGCCGGGCACCCACGGTCCACTGTGCGAAAGGTGGCAACGAAGAATTTGCACAGCGGCATACAGGTGAAGCCAAGCATCCGGCCTTCCCTGCGCAGTGGCTTTACGGCTTATGTCGTGCTCTCCCCGGGAGGCGATGCACTATTGCCCCCGTCGCCTTGCGGATGGCTGATGCGCATCGCCCGGTCGGGCAACCACATCACCGCAAGACTTGGCGCACAGACCCCGGGCGCCAGGACCACACGATTTTGCCGTACGCCGATGACACCGGTCGTATGCGCGAGGTCTTTGCTCACGGCTCTCCGCCCTGCAAACCCTTTCGCGCCAACGCCATCAGCGTCCACCGCCCCCCGTCCCGCGTTCGTGACGATCGCGATACGCCCCTCTTCCTTGGGCCGGGTTGCGCGACACATACGCGATTTCCGAATTTCGGTAAAGCGGAATATTTTGGGCCGCGTGCGTTGACCCATAGATTGGATGTTTTGCCCGTCGGGCAACGCAAGGGATGGTGGCCTACCCCGCTAATCCTCGCTGGAGGCCGCCGAGCGGTTGCGCAAATAGGCCTGGGACAGCAGGAAGAACAACGCGCGTTCGCCCTGATATTTGGCGGACGGGCGCGTGCGCTCGAAGCCGTCGGCAAATATCTTGCCGGACTGGTCGCACACCTGCCACCGCCAGCCGAACCGCTTGCGCCTGGTGAGGATCACTTCGAACATGTCGACAAGCCTGGTCCCCTGCTCCATGCCGGTCCTGCAAGGCATGAGCCTGCTCCGGCTTCCCCCCGTTGGACGGACGCCAGACATATAGCGCAGCAGGATGGAAAGAGAATAAAATTGATTATCGGAAATACGTACCGTCCACGATCGTAAGCAAGACGCGCTGCTGCTGGAATAAGCCGATGCCGCCGGTGTTTGCTGGCCCCTGCACGTAATGATGACGCTACCAGTGTTCACAACAGAACACAGAGAGGGGTCCGAGGTTACCTGGCAGAAACCCACTGACGGTGACGGTAACAGATGATGCACATCCGTGCGCGCGATGAGAATCGTCGTGCCGGAGCCTCTCGCCGCCGGCTGCCCTTAGCGCGCGATGACCTCGACTTCGCCGTCGACGCCGTTGACGACGTTGAATCCGCGCTCGTAGACCTTGCCCTCGTTCTTGGCGATGGCGCGGTACTCGCCTTCGGACAGCACGACGCGCGGGAACGCGCCGATCGATTCCTTGATGACGTCGCCGCCGGGGGTCAGCACCGACCAGGCGGTGTTGGCGAGCGCCTCGCCGCCCCTGTCGCTGACCAGCTTGAGCGTGATGACGGCGGCGCGGTGGGTGATGGTGACGTCGGTGAGCTTGCCGGCCTGGACGCGGATGTCCGAGCGCACCACCGAATTGGCATCGCCGTAGTTGGAGACGATGTAATAGGTGCCCTCCGGGATCAGCACGACGTCGCCGGCGGCGACGTTCGGCACCAGGGAAGCGCGCTCGCCGGATTCGAACTGGCTGCCCTTGTAGATCGCGAATGAGATCTGGTTCTGCGGAATGCGGCTGGTGCCGACGCGGCCCTCGATGCGCAGGCCGCCGGCCGGCAGCACGAACGATTCGCGATTGGTCTCGGACTTCAGGCTGACGGTGCGCACCGCGCTGACGAGGCCGAAGGCGACGTGGACGACATAATTGCCGGGCGGCAGCACGATGTTCGGCGTCCCGCTGCGGTCCTCGCGGATCAGCTTGAAGGTGCCGTTCTCGTCAGGCCGGTCGGCAAACACGCGCCAGACCAGGCCGCTGGTGATCGGCGCCGAGTCCTTGCCGTATTTCGCCGTCAACGACAGCACGCCCTGTCCGGGCACGGCCGCATTCAGCGGGGCGGCGGGCGGCACGGTCGAGACCGCGGGCGGTGGCATGCTCGGGGTCGCCGGCTGCATCAGGGTCGGCGGCAGGCTTGACGGTCCCGCGCCCAGCCCGGAGGGCGGCGCCAGGCTGACAGCGTTGCCTGGGTCGGGCACCGAGGCCGGCGGTACCGGCGGCGGACGATCCGAGAAAAGCTGCGCCTGGGCGGCATTTCGGCCGGAAGTCAAGAGGCATACGGCAAGGATCAGCCCCGGCAGCAGCCTGCCGCTGCGCCGCCATCCGCCGATGCCGTCACCCCCGCGTGTCATGCTTCCTGCTTTTCACCGAAAACGCGGCAAATTCAAGCCTCTGAAACCCCAGGAAATACGGCCTTGGACCTTCGGTGGAACCGGCTTGACGGCTGCGTGATTAGTCCCGTGGCAACCGGCCCTCGCCATATTCCTGCCCCGTGCCCTTTCCAAAGCGGCATAAACCATGCTTCGCGCCTGATATGGCGAAGCGCAAGTGCGATGCCTAGTCTGACGATGCGGGCTGGCCCGGCGTAGGAGAGTTTCGGTGCTGGACAGATTGAAAGGCCGGGGCGCGAACGGCTCGAACGGCGAGAAGGTGGGCGAAAAAGTCGGCGAAAAAGTTGGCCTGGGCAGCATCCGCCGGCCGGTGATCGGCCTTGCCCTCGGCGGCGGCGCGGCGCGCGGCTTTGCCCATATCGGAATCCTGAGGACCCTGATTGCCAATGGAATCGTGCCCGATGTCGTGGTCGGCACGTCCATCGGCGCCGTGGTCGGCGGCCTCCACGCGGCCGGCCGGCTCGATACGTTCGAGGAATGGGGGCGCAGCCTGCAAGGGATGCGCAACATTCTCGGCTATCTCGATATCCGTCTCAACGGCTCCGGCCTGCTCGGTGGCGAGAAGCTCGCGACCCGGCTCGAGGAGGCGATCGGGCAGATCCTGATCGAGGACCTGCCCATCAAGTTCGCGAGCGTCGCGACCGAGGTTCGCACCGGCCACGAGATCTGGCTGACGCGCGGCCGCGTGGTCGATGCCATGCGCGCCTCATACGCCCTGCCCGGCATCTTCGCGCCCGTGCTGATCGGCGACCGCTGGCTGGTCGACGGCGCGCTGGTGAACCCGGTGCCGGTCTCGGCCGCCCGCGCGCTCGGCGCCGAAATCGTCATCGCCGCAAATCTTTCCAGCGACATCTTCACCCATTCCACCACGATCTATTCGCACGGCGCAGTGCCCGCCCCGGTCGTACCGGTGGCCGAGGAGCCGACGGCGAAGCGGCGCTTCCCGCGCCTGTTCTCGCCCGAGAAGACGATGAAGCGCGAGTTCTTCGGCGGTAACGGCCGGCCCGGCATCTCCTCGGTGATGGTGGACGCCTTCAACATCATGCAGGACCGCATCACCCGCGCCCGTCTCGCCGGCGATCCGCCCGACATGCTGATCACGCCGCGGGTCGGTCAGTTCGGCTGGTTCGACTTCCACCGCTCCGAAGACCTGATCGCACATGGCACGCGCGCTGCGGAGCGTGCACTGGAGTCCATCCAGGAGGCGATCCACGTGCTGGCGCCGGCGCCCGCGGGCATCGCGCCGAAAGCGGACGAGCCGAAAGCGGGAGACTTGGCCTGATCAGGCGGTTTTGATGTAGTCGCGCAGGGCTTCCTGCTCGCTCTCGTATTCCTGGACGCGGCGCTTGACGATGTCGCCGATCGAGATCAGGCCGACCACCTTGCCGTTGTCGATCACGGGCAGATGACGGAACTTGCCGGTCGTCATCATCTCCATGAGCTCGGCGACGGTGTCGGTCTCCTTGCAGGTCACGACCTTGCGGGTCATCACCTCCGAGACCGGCGCCTCCAGCACGCCGGCGCCGCGCTCGCCGAGCACGCGCACAATGTCGCGCTCCGACAGGATGCCCTCGAGCCGGCTCTGGCTCATCACCAGCACCGCGCCGATCTTCTTCTCGCCGAGCAGCTTGATCGCGTCCGCCAGCTTGGCGTCGGGCTCGACGCTCATGATCTGGTGGCCCTTGGTGTTCAGAATGGAACGTACCGTCATCGTCGCCTCCCTGAATCCGAGCCGTCCGCCTTTGGCGGTTCGGACTTGTTCGCGAGTCTTCAACTAACAGTTACAGCGCCGGTTTCACGCTCGTGCGCTTTGCGAAGCATCGTCGCTAAGGACGTGTCGCTTCGGAACATTCTTCGCGGGAATGATGGATGAATTCGGGCCGCGTCGCAAGCGCCGCTTCAGATACGGTCTGAAACGTCCCGTGATGACGCATCCGCAGCATCGCTTCGCACGCGCGGCACGGGATCGAACAGCGCGAACAACAACAGGCCGGCGAAGAAGCCGCCGATATGCGCCTGCCAGGCCACGCTCGTGGTTTCCGCATCGACCCCGATCGCGCCCACGCCGAATATGATGTTGATGCCGAACCAGACGGCGAGGAAGCCGACCACCCGCCCGTCGCGGAGCGCGCGGGACAGCGGCAGCGCCGGAACTTTCGCGGCGGTATCGGCATCCGATCGGCTGAACGACAGGAAGCTGCCGCGGACGAAGGCAAAGCGGATTGCGGCCGCCATCGCGCCCGACACCGAGGCCGAGGCGCCGATCATCGGCGCCACCGCATGCTCATGGGTGATGAGATGGGCGAGCGCGCCGGCCGCCGCCGTCACGGCCAGGAAGACGAAGAACCTGACGGTGCCGAAACGCCGCGCCAACGCGCTGCCGAACGGCAAGAGCCACAGCACGTTGAAGCCGAGATGGGTGAGATTGGCGTGCAGCAGCGAATAGGTGACGAAGGTCCAGACCTTCGCCCCCGCCCCGCCCGGGATCTGCAGATTGAGCAGCGAGGAATCGTAGCGCTTCGGGATGAAGCCGAAGACGTCGATGGTCCAGTTCTCGAGCTCGGGCGGTAGCAGCACGTGCAGATGGATCACCGCCAGCAGCAGGATATAGGCGGTCAGCGCCGGAGGCAGCGTCAGGATCGGCTCGCGCGGAGCCTCCACGACGGCCGGCCGGCCCGGCTCAGGACCTTGCGGCGACGAATCTTGCGGGAAATCCAAGGCAGCTTCGCTTTCGGGCGACATCGGGGCGACAGACTTGGAGATAGGCGCCTTTGCCGTCCCTGCGCAAGTGCACAAAAGGAAAAGGCAGGGCCGAAGCCCTGCCTGTCCGTGTCGGTCTTCCGGTGGCCGGAGAGACAAGGCGTATCCCCACCCCTCCCCGCGGCCCGTGACCAAACTGTTTGACGCCCTGTACAGGCCCCGCCGAGAACCTGGAGAAAAGCGGCGAGGCTTGCGACCGCGGTCACCATAGCAGGCGCGCGGCCGGCACGAAGCGCATAGTTAATTTAACGTTAACGACGCAAAGGCCGGACCAAGAAGCCTGAAAACGCGCCGGCGGCATGGACGCTGCAAATCCCCTCCTGCACAACAACAGAAGGGATCGCGGGTGCACTGAAGCGGGACAAGTCTGTCCCTTCGAGGTTGCACCCCCGGGGCGAGCGTTCAGTCATGAAACATCCGTCGAGCCGCGCGTTCTTCGCGTATTGGGACAAGAAGCGCGGCACTGCACGGGCTCCTGACCGGGCCGACATCGACCCGGCCGCGGTCCGCGGCCTGCTCGGCGACATCTTCGTGTTGTCCTGCGAGCCGAACCTCGGCTTCCCGTTCCGCGTCGCCGGCACGCGCGTCTGCGCGCTCGCGGGAACCGACCTCAAGGACCGCAGCTTTGCGGCGCTGTTCACAGAAGCCAGCCGCAGCGAGATCGAGGAGATCACGACGATCGTCGCCGACGAGGCACTGGGCGCGATCGCCGGCGTCACCGCCGCGCGGGAGGACGGCAGCAAGGCGCATCTCGAGCTCCTGCTGCTGCCCTTCAACGCCCGCCCGCATACGCCGGTCAGCGTCACCGGCGTGCTCGCGCCGTTCGACGACGAATGCGGCACGTTGTCCGCCTTCACCCTCACTTCCTGGCGCTACCTGCACCAGCCGGAGAAACTCCTGCCGCGCGCCATCCGCAAATTGCAGATCGCGCGCGGGCTGATGGTGTATGAGGGGCTGCGATAGAGCCCCTGCAGACGTGCGGCGATCCTGCGATGGATCTTCGCGCAGCGTGACCGTTTTTGCCGGATTTGCGTCATTCCTGACGTCGATGCGACCGGATAGCTTCCGCGCCGCGTGAGACGAGCGGGTGACATCATGATGAGCTGGCGCAATCTGGCGTGGACTGCCCTCGGCGGCATGACATTGCTGGCAGGGATCGGCGCGACCTGGCTGCTCCTGCTGCCAGCCGCGCCAGCCTCGGGAACCGCGCCTGCGATTTCCAGAGACGAAACCGAGTCGACCCTCGCGGCGCTGAAACCGCCGAAACGCAAGCGCCCCTTGATCGCCATCGTCGGCATCAACGACATGAGCGAGACCACCGATTACCTGATGCCCTACGGCATTCTCGCCCGCGCCGACATCGCCGACGTCCTCACCTTGTCGACGCAGCCAGGGCCCGTCACGCTCTATCCCGCCCTCAAGGTGCAGCCGCATGCGACCATCGCCGAGTTCGATGCCGCGCACCCCGATGGCGCCGACTACGTCATCGTGCCGGCGATGAGCCGCGACGACGACGCAACGGTCTTGCACTGGATCAGGAGCCAAGCCGGCAAGGGCGCGATTGTGATCGGCGTGTGCGTCGGTGCCACGGTTGTTGCCAACACCGGGCTGCTCGACGGCAAGCGGGCCACGACGCATTGGTATTCCGTGGGCGATCTGAAGAAGCATTCGACGATCCGCTACGCGGCGGACCGCAGGCTGGTCGTCGACCAGGGCGTCGCGACGACCACTGGCATCACCGCATCCATGCCGATGGCCCTCACCTTGATCGAGGCGATCGCCGGCCGTGCCAAGGCCGAGGCGGTCGCCGGCGACATCGGCCTTGCGCGATGGGACGCGCGCCACCGCAGCGACGCGTTCAGCTTCACACGCCCCTTCGCGCTGACGGCGATCGCAAACACGCTCGCATTCTGGAAGCGCGAGCAACTCGGCATCGCGTTGACGCCTGATGTCGACGAGGTCTCGCTCGCCCTGATCGCCGATGCGTGGTCGCGCACCTACCGCTCGCGCGCCCTCACCTTCGCCGCCACGGCAGAGGCGCGGACCAGCCGCAGCGGTCTTCGCATCCTGCCGGACCGCATTGCCGGGAGCTGGCCGGCGGAGCAGGCCGTGCCGGATTCCGGCGCCTCGCCGCCGGCGCGGGCGCTGGACGAAACGCTGCGCGCGATCGAGACGCGCTACGGAGCACGCACGGCCGACTTCGTGGCGATGCAGCTGGAATATCCGCGATAACGGCCGCCAGGATCTTTCCCGCTGCGCGCATCGCCGCGGCGGAATAGATTGGAAGGACACCACGAACGACGGATCGACATGAGCAAGCCGCATTGGCGTCCCGCGCGCGCCTCCGACCTTCCTGCGATCAGCGCGATTGCGGCACGCATCCATCCGGCGTTGCCCGAACGCGAAGAGGTGCTGGCGGAGAAGATCAGGCTTTGCCCGGACGGCTGCAGCGTACTCGATACGGACCGGGGCATCGCCGGCTACGGGCTGGCGCATCCCTGGATGCGGTACCGGATTCCGCCGCTCGACGGCTTTCTGCAGGAATTGCATGATAGCGCCGACTGTCTCTACATCCACGACGTCGCCGTATTGCCGGAGTTCCGCGGCGGCGTCGTGCGCGCTTATGTCGGTGATATCGAGAAGCTGGCGCGTGCATCACGCATCAGAACACTCGCGCTGGTCTCGGTCTACGGCACGCGGCCGCTATGGGAACGCATCGGCTTTCGGACCGTGACGGCGGACGCCGAGTTGCACGCAAAGCTCGCATCCTACGGCGACGGCGCGACCTACATGCTGCGCGACCTCGCCGCGACGTAATGCCCGTCCCCGGGCAAATTGATCGGATTGCTTCGCAGGACGCCGTCAGGCTGCTTCTTCACGCCGCCCCCGCGCGGAACGACTGCCTACCCCCGGACTTCCCGTTTCGTAGACCCAGGCCTCCTTGGCAAACCACTCGTGCGTTGCCGCACACATCTCGCAATAGGTGCGAGAGAAGAACACTGCACTGCACCGAAATCGTTCGCGGTCCATCTCGATGCCGGTCGAAATGGCTCGGCCCGTTTCCGGGCACTTGATCATCACCATACCCATCTGATTTCCTCCAGCTCGGCATCCCTTCACGGAAGGGCGTCGCCGCCATCAGCCGGACGGCGTCTCTTCTGGCGAAGACGCTCGTCCGCCGATTCACGCGGCCGATAGCCTCGATTCAAGCTGCCCTGTGCAGAACCCGGTTGAAGCTCTTCTTGATCGGCTCGGCCGTCTCGGTCGCAACCTTCTGAGCAAGGTCCCAAAGCTCCCGGTTATGCCCGGAAGCCATTTCAAAGGTCCTGCGGGTGTGGGTGGTGGAGAGGTTCACGACATCCGCAAACGACCTCGCATCGGCCAGTTGGGACAGGAATTCCAGGGTGGAGCTGGTATTGATTTTCGATATTTCGATGACCTTGGTGCCGTAGTCGGCGGCACGCGTGGCATTGGTCGCACAGGCTTCGCGGAAAGCGTCGGTGATCTCCTCGGAAGCCGCCTTCATCTGCTCGAGATTTGCCTTGGCCCGCGCGGCGCCCTGCTCGGCAAGATCACCGAAGATCTCCTGGATATTGAAAAACGGCACGTCGAACTTGAGCCTTGCACCACCATTCCCACCCGCGGGAGTGGCATTCGTCTCGGCTTTCACATTGGCATCATGCATCGTCATTCCATCCTTTCACGCGAAACCAGATGTTGGATTGAAGACTCTCAGAAGCTCCCGGGTGCGGGCCGCACCGGGAAACCAGTGCCCCTAAATGGAGGGATGCTGCTGATGAGCTGCTCTCGCCCCCTGCCGATGCCAACTATGACCAACCAGGATCGGACCTTCAGTTCGCTTTCAGACTCTCGACTTGATTAAATTCGATTCAAGCGACGCCTCGCCGCAGGCGCCGCTCTTGCCGCTTTGAGTTTGCCGAAAAGGATTCTGCCAACTCGAGAAGGCGCGGGCTCGCAGGCGCGTCCGGATGGCACCATGTTACTGATTGATTGCGCCATAGCGCACCGCGCGAGCCTTCGGCGGCGTTAGTCTGGCCGGGGCCGGAAAGCGGCAGATCAGCCCCGACGCTTCTTCTTCGCATTTTTCTCGGGCGCGCCCTTCGCAGGCCACGGCGTGACCGAAGGCTCTGCATGGCCGGGCTTGTTCTTGTGCTTCTTTTTCTTTGCGAAAGAACGCGCATCACCGAATTTCGACGCGCGCTCGCCCTGAGGCTTGCTGCGCGACTTGAATCCACTCGCCTCGCGCGGGCGATCCTCGCGCCGTTCATGATGAGCGCCGGCCTCGCGCTGCGGCGCGCGGGGGCGCTCCTGAGGAGCGTCTTGCCGGTCCGGCGCATCCGTCATCGGCTCGATCCGGATGCTGTCTTCCTTGTCGGGACGCTTGATCTTTGCCGCAAAGGATTCGGCGACCCGCTGAGAGATCTCGAACTCGGTGGTGGTGTCCATGATCCTGATGGCACCGATGTCGCGCTTGTCGATGCCGCCGCGGCGACAGATCATCGGCAGCAGCCAGCGCGCTTCCGCGTTCTTGCGGCGCCCGATGGCGGCGCGGAACCAGACGCTGCCCTCCGCCATGGCGTGCTTCGAGGATTTCCCAGCCTTCGATCGCGGCTTGGCGCGGTCATCGCCCTCTCCGGATCTATCACGCCCGCGCTCCGGCTTGCCGCTTCGCTCGCCGGGGTCGATGATGTCCTCTGGCGACGGCAGCCGCGCGCGATAAAGCCGCGCCAGCGCGGCGGCGATGTCCTCCGCCGAGCGCTCTGCCAAGAGCGCCTGCGCCAGGGCCAGATCGTCGGGAGTGGTCTCCTCCGTGAACAGCACGTCCTTCATGCGTGCGTGATCGAGCTTGCGGATGTCTTCCGCCTGCGGCGCCGTGCCCCAGACCGCGTCGACCCCTGCGAGATCGAGCAGCAGCTCGGCGCGCCGCCGCCGCGCGGGCGGCACCAGCAGGACGCTCGTCCCCTTCCGGCCCGCGCGCCCGGTGCGGCCCGAGCGATGCTGCAGGACCTCGGCGTCGTTGGGCAAATCGGCATGAATGACGAGGTCGAGGCTCGGCAGGTCGATGCCGCGGGCGGCAACGTCGGTCGCGACGCAGACGCGGGCGCGGCCGTCGCGTAGCGACTGCAGCGCCAGGGTGCGTTCGTTCTGCGTCAATTCACCCGACAGCGCGACCACAGAGAAGCCGCGCTCCAGGAGCGCGGCTTGCAAATGCCTGACGGCATCGCGCGTGCTGCAGAACACCAGCGCGCTCGGCGCCTCGTAGAAGCGCAGCACGTTGACGACGGCATGCTCGACGTCGGCGGGCGCGATGCGGATCGCGCGGTATTCGATATCGGCGTGGCCGCCCTCGTCGCCGGCGACCTCGATCCGGAAGGCGTCGCGCTGATATTGCCGCGCCAGCGCGACGATGCCGCGGGGAAACGTCGCCGAGAACAACAGGGTGCGGCGCGTCTGCGGCGTGGTCTCGAGGATGAATTCCATGTCCTCGCGAAAGCCGAGATTGAGCATCTCGTCGGCTTCGTCGAGCACAACCGCGGCGAGCTCGGAAATGTCGAGACGGCCGCGCCGCAGATGATCGCACAGACGCCCGGGGGTGCCGACGACGATATGCGCGCCGGCGGCGAGCTCGCGCTGCTCGCGCCGCGGATCCATGCCGCCAACGCAAGAGACGACACGCCCGCCGGCATGCCCATAGAGCCAGGCCAGTTCGCGCTGAACCTGGAGCGCGAGCTCGCGGGTCGGCGCCACGATCAAAGCCAGCGGCGCGGCCGCCGGTGCGAACTGCTCGGCGTCATCGAGGATGTTCTTTGCGATGGCCAAGCCGTAAGCGACGGTCTTGCCGGAACCGGTCTGGGCCGAGACCAGGAGGTCGCGGCTGGTGGCTTCATGGGCGAGCACCGCGAGCTGGACGGGCGTCAGTGAATCATAGTTCCGCTCGGCCAAAGCGCGGGCGAGCGGCGGGGTCAGGGCCGGAAGAGACACGAGATGGGAAACCTTGTTTGATTCAGGCGCGCAAACGGTGAACCGGCGCCCCGAGCTGCGTGCGCGGCAAACGGCCCGACCGCACGCTGATTTGATCTGGGCGCTCTTTACGCCAAGCGCCCGGAAATCACCATAGCCGTGATGCATGGCTTGACGGCGAGCCGCGCCTGAAGCTTGCAGCGGATTTTTGCGGCCAGCTCGATTAACCTTGGCGCGGCGGGATCGGCCTATAGCCGAGCCACGCTCACGTCTGGCGATATGGGGAATAAAGATGCGATTGGCGGTCATTTCCGACATCCACGGCAATCTCGCCGCGCTGGAGGCGGTGCTGGCGGATATCAAGACGCGGGGCGTCGATCGGATAGTCAACCTCGGCGACTGCGTCACCAGCCCGTTGTGGCCGAGGGAAACGTTCGAATTCCTCCAATCGCTGGCGTTGCCGACGGTTCGTGGAAATCATGATCGCTGGATCGAGGAGTTTCCGGACGACAAGCTCTCGCCGGCAGGTCTGTTTGCGCGCAACGCATTGACTGCGGAGCAGCGCCGCGCGCTTCACAACCTGCCCTCCCAGCTGCGGCTGGACGACGGCATCCTGGCCTGCCATGGCACGCCCGAGAGCGATACGGCGTGCCTGCTGGAGGACGCGCTCGACGACGGCCGCTTCGTGCCGGCACGCCGCGACGTGCTGGAGGCACGCCTTGCGAGCGAGCCGGCGGCACGCGTGGTGCTGTGTGGCCATAGCCACCGCCCGGCCGTCGTTCACGGGCCGCGCGAATGTCTGGTGCTCAATCCCGGCAGCGTCGGATGCCCGGTCTTCGCCGACATTCCCTTTGCAGCGAAACTGGAACACCGCTCGCCTCACGCCCGCTACGCGATCCTCACCAAGGGCAAAAGGGGCTGGCAGGTGGAGCTCCTGGCGCTCGAATATGATTGGGAGGCCGCATCAGTGCGCGCGCTCGCCAACAACCGCCCGGACTGGGCGCACGCCATGTTGTCGGGATATGTCAAATAGAATTTCTCAGATCTCCGCGTAGATCTCCAGCAGATTGCCGTCGGGATCGCGGAAGAACAGCGTGCGATGGCCGAAGGGCTGGTTCGTCGGCGGCGACAGCAGCGCCACGCCTTGCCGCACGAGTTCATCGGCGCACGCGTCGACCTCGGCCGCAGAGACCTTGAAGGCCAGCTGCAGCGAGGCGCTGCCCGTTGGCGTCGGTGCATCGCTGGCGGTGCGGCTCGGCCTTGCCAGCGCCAGCGTGTTGCTGCCGATGCTGTACTCGATCCAGTTCGGCGACAGCTCGCGCGAGAGTGGAAAGGCGAGGACGTCCTCGTAGAAGCGCCGCATCGCCGCCATGTCGCGCACGAAGACGACGGTGTAGTCGATCGCGCGGATGGCGTTGAAGGGGGATTGTCGGGCTGGTTCGGGTGTCTTTTCGTCGGTCATTTCGTCGCTCGTTCCAGGCTCCGACTTTTGGCCCGCATGGAGCAAAGCGGAATGCGGGACGGACGTCCCCGGATTACGCTCGGCTCCACCCGGGCTACGGATTTTGTCTATCGCAGCAGGCCGCCACCATAGCGCAGCTCATAAAGCGGTGTACCATCCTGCCGGGCAATCGTCTCCACACCGTGGAAGCGATCGGTACCGCCTTCGATCTCGTTGCGGTACGCCATGCCGTCCTGCTCGAACAGGCGAGGTCCCCGGTAAGGCTCTTCGACGCCGACGCGCAGCAACGCCTGGCGCAGGAATTTGTAGATGGCGAGGAAGATCTCCCGCTCCGTGATCTCCGCACGAACGCCGCCGCTGTAGCTCATCGACCAGATGACGCGTTCATCCCGCGACACGGTCTCCTGCCCGACGAAGAAGCCCATCCCGAAATAGATATCGCGATAGGCATAAGGCGGCGCGTGATGCTCGAGCTGCTTGGAGCCGGTAAGCAGCGGCGCAGCAACGGTCGCATCGTCATCGAGACCCGCATAGGTGCGGCGTTTGGCTTCGACCAGGAACGCCGCGAGATCGTGAGGCGCGGACGGCATCGTCTACTCCACCAGCTCCGGCCACGGCACGATGGTCGACTTCACCGTCTTCATCGCCATCGCGTCCTTCACCGCCTGCGCGACGCCTGCTTCCGTGAACGGGTAAATCGTCTGCATCTTCGCCCAAGGATATTTGTCGCGCGTGCGGTAGAGCATGTCGACGCCGAGCGGGAGGTCGTTGCCGGTGAAGCCCCAGGATCCCAGCACGTTGAGATCCTTGGTGCAGATGCGGTGCCAGGAGGTGTCGATCGAGCCGGCGTCGGTGAACTGGCCCATCTCGACATAGGTGCCGCCGTCGCGCAGCATCTCGATGCCTTCGGGGCCGGCTGAGGGGTGGCCCGAGCAGTCCATCACGAGATCGGCGCCGAAGCCGCCGACGATCTCGCGGACGCGCGCAATGCGATCCTGCGGTGATTTCAGCTCCTCGATGTTCACGGTCGCCTCGGCGCCGAACTCACGCGCCAGCTTGAGCCGCGGCTCCTCCGGCGCGCCGACGCAGATGATGCGCCCCGCCCCCATCTCCCTGGCGGCCGCGACCGCCAGAATGCCGATCGGGCCGGAGCCCTGGATCACCACGGTGTCGCCCCAGCTGAATCCGCCGGCGCGGGTCGCACGATTGAAGGCCCGAATGCAGGAGGTCAGCGGCTCCGACAGCGCACCCAGGCGCAACGACATGTCGTCCGGCAGCTTGTAGATCTTGGTGCCCGGCAGCATGTCGAGATCGACATAGACATATTCGGCCCAGCCGCCCCACAAATGCGGCGCCTTGTCGAAGCCGAGATAGCGGCCGTAATAGACCGGCGTCAGGCATTTGTTCGCGGTTTGCGGATAGTGGATGCAATAGTAGCAGCGGCCGCACGGCATCAAGGGCGGGATCATCACTTTCGATCCAACTTTGAGCGGCTTGCTCATGAAATCTTCGGTGAACTCGTCGCCGCATTCGACGATGACGCCGCCGAGCTCGTGTCCCAGCGTGAACGGCCAGGGCAGCGGCTTCGGCCAGTGCCCCTTGAGGATATGGAGATCGGTGCCGCAAACCCCGCAGGCGCCGACCTTGATCAGCGCAGCCTTGCGGCCGACCTTCGGCCACGGCACGGTGCGGATCACGGGCTCCGAGCCGGGACCTGCGTGGGTGCAGACGCGGATTTGTTGCATGGCTGTTTCCTCGCTGCCCGCTTGTTGTGTTTTGATCGTGCGGGCCTGCGATCAACCTATGACAGCCCTGCGACATTGGAAATACCAACGCGGCGCGTTGACACGCCGCAGTTGTGTGAGCAGGCTGCGTGTGCCGGAGCGATGCCTGCTTCGGACCTGCGCGGCTCCTCGCGCCGCGGTCAGCCGGGATCATCAGATGGATTTGCGACGGGGTTCGGAACGAATTTTTGTCGCCTCTGACACCGATCCGGTAGACGGATATGTGCAATGGGCGCCGCAGAAGTCGCTGTGGCTCGCGGGCATGACGACGGCCGCCATCGCGCTTGCGCCGCTCTGCTTCTCCTGGTCGGCATTCGCACTCTTCCTCGCAGCGAGCGCCGTCACGCTCTGCGCAGGGCACTCCGTCGGCATGCACCGCAAGCTGATCCATGCGAGCTACGACTGCCCACTCTGGCTGGAACATCTCTTCGTCTATCTCGGCACGCTCGTCGGCATGGCCGGGCCGTTCGGCATGATCCGCCTGCACGATTTCCGCGACTGGGCGCAGCGCCAGCCCGCGTGCCATGAATATTCCCGCCACGGCGCCGGCTTCTGGCGCGATGCCTGGTGGCAATTGCATTGCCGGCTGGTGCTGCGCCATCCGCCAAGATTCCGGCTCGAGCCGCCGCTTGCCAGTGACCGGTTCTATGCGTTCATCGAACGCACATGGATGTTGCAGCAATTGCCCTGGGCCCTCCTCTTCTTTGCAATCGGCGGGCTGGACTGGCTGGTCTGGGGCATTTGCGTGCGCGTCAGCGTCTGCGTCACCGGCCACTGGCTGGTCGGCCACTTCTCCCACACAAGCGGCGATCAGATCTGGAGCGTCGATGGCGTCGCGGCCCAAGGCTACAATGTCCGCCTCGCCGCGCTGATCAGCATGGGCGAGAACTGGCACAACAACCATCACGCCTATCCGGGCTCGGCGAAGCTCGGACTTTTGCCGGGACAGGTCGATCCCGGCTGGTGGCTGATCCGATCACTCGAAGCGATCGGGTTGGTCTGGAATGTCAGGACGCCGCACAACCTGCCGGAGCGGCCCGGCTTGCGGCGATTGACCGAGGCGAAACGGGACGATGGGGTCGCCGATGCTGCGTGATGATCGCGATGGTGACGTCGATGCACTACAGGCGCCGTCATTGCGAGGAGCTGTTGCGACGAAGCAATCCAGAATCCCTCAACAGGGGCAGTCTGGATTGCGTCGCTGCCCCGGCTCGACGAGAGCGAGCCGGAGCTCACAAGGCTTGCATCTGAGATCACGGGCCTCGTGGCAAGCATGCATGGCTGCTGTTCCAGCACGCCCAATTGTCTTGAGCGCCGGCCGGCGAGCGTGTAACTCGCCACGAGTCTCACCTCAGGTCATCCCGTGAATCCCCTTCCCCAAAATCCCGTGGCCGCGTCCGGATCGTTCGCGGCGATGAGGTCCGTGCCCTACCGTCTCCAGTTCGCCTCTTACGTGCTGGCGATGATGGCCGACAATATCGAGCATGTGATCAGCTATTGGGTGGTGTTCCAGAAATTCCATTCGCCGACGCTGGGCGGGTTTGCCGTGCTGTCGCACTGGCTGCCGTTCCTGCTGTTCTCCGTCGCGGTCGGCGGCCTCGCCGACCGGTTTGATCCGCGCCGCATCATCCAGTGCGGCATGCTGCTGTTCATCGTCGCCTCCGCCGGTTGGGGCTTCTTCTTCCTGACCGATACGATCCAGATGTGGCACGCGATGCTGCTTCTGGTGATCCATGGCTGCGCCGGCGTGCTCTGGCAGACGCCGAACCAGCTCTTGCTCTACGACCTGGTCGGCCCGGCCGACCTGCCGAGCGCGGTGCGGCTGAACGCGATGGCGCGCTATCTCGGCATCCTGGTCGGACCTGCGGTGGGCGGGCTCATCATGCTGACGCTCGGTCCCTCGCACGGCATCATCTTCAACACGCTGTTCTATCTGCCGATGCTGCTCTGGCTGTTCTGGGCCCCGATCAGGGACAAGAGCGTGGCGGCAAGGCGTTTTGCCGTGCGCGGCCTTGCCGACATCGTGCTCACCATCCGCGCGATCGGCACCCAGCCCGTGTTGTCGGCGATGACGTGGCTCGCCGGCCTCACCTCCTTCATGATCGGCAACGCCTATCACGCCCAGATGCCGGGCTATGCCGGCGATCTCGGCCATGGTGATCCCGGCGTCTCCTACAGCGTGCTGCTCGCCGCGGACGCAGCCGGCGCAGTGCTTGCCGCAATCGCGCTGGAATCCTGGGGGCGGCTGAAGGGCACCCCGCGCACCGCGATCGCGTTGGCGATGCTGTGGAGCGTGGCGCTGCTCGGCTTTGCGCTCGTGCCGGTCTATCCGGTCGCGATCGCGCTATTGTTCTTCGCGGGCTTCTTCGAGCTCTCCTTCAACACCATGGCGCAGGCGCTGGTGCAGCTCAACGCGCCGCACGACGTCCGCGGCCGCGTCGTCGGCCTCTACAACATGGCCGGGCTCGGGATGCGGGCCTTCAGCGGCATCACGATCGGGGTATCAGGCGCGGCGATCGGCATCCACTGGTCGCTCGGCTTGTCGGCCGCCGTGCTGCTGGCGCTGCTGTGCCTGCTTTATGGGCGCGCCGCGAGGAAGCCGAGCCCCACCTGAAGGTGTGGCTTTTCGAGCGCATCGTGTCTGTCCGTGTCCAGCGCGCCCGATCCTAACGCGGCATTAACCCTGTGCACCTTAGGGTCGCAAGGACTCCGCCCGGGCGGGGGGTCGGGTGTTGGAAATGGCGTTGGCGAACAAAAAATTTCTTCCGGCCGCCGAGGAGCGCAGGCGCTTCCAGCGGGTGAAGGTGCACCTGCTCGGCCGCTACATGCTGCCGGACCGCCGGGAATTCCCCTGCCAGGTGATCAACATGTCGCCGGGCGGCCTCGCTTTGCTCGCCCCCGGCATCGGCAATGTCGGCGACCGCGTGGTCGCCTATCTCGACCATATCGGCCGCGTCGAGGGCAAGATCACCCGGATCATCGACAACGGCTTCGCCATGACCATCGGTGCGACGCCGCGCAAGCGCGACAAGCTCGCCGCGCAGCTGACCTGGCTCGCCAACCGCGACATCCTCAATCTGCCGGAGGACCGCCGCCACGACCGCATCGTGCCGCGCAACCCGATCGCGGTGCTGACGCTCGAAGACGGCACCAAGATGACCTGCCGCATCATCGACCTCTCGCTGTCGGGCGCGGCCATCGCTGCCGAGAACCGGCCGCCGCTGAAATCGACGGTTCTGCTCGGCCGGGTCCAAGGCCGCGTGGTCCGAAACCTCGAGGACGGCTTCGCGCTCGAGTTCATGCACGAGCAGCCGGCGGAGACACTCGAAGAGAGCGTTACCGCGCGGTAAAGCGCAAGGACGCGAAAACCTCCATATTTCCAGGCTCGAAGGCGGCTTCCGCGATGCGGACGCCGCCTTTTTCATGTCCCGCGGCGAATGGCCAGCGGTTAACGGAGGAGCTGGAGATGAGCGCAAACAACGCTCCTCCCAGCATTTCCGTGTTAATAGATAAAATTTGAACCAATTGCAGTCATATCGAATTTTACGCGAATTCTATTCAAGTATAGATCGAATTCGCCGCGCCTTTTACTTGCATTCGTCTCGACTTGACTTGGTCGACTTAGCGGCAACTCAAAAGCTCCGTGCGAAATGTGGTCCCAACAAGAAACGGGGGCCGCAATGTTTGACTTCAGGGGACGGGGGAAGGGACTGGCGCTGGCCGCCATGCTCTTCGGGATCAGCGCGGCAGCGCAGGCCGGCGAAGGCCGCCTGCTCTACGCGAGCCTCGGCGACACCACGCGTGCGCCGATCGGCTGGGTCGAGTTCTGCGCGGACAATGCTGCCCAGTGCCAGGGCGCACCGCTGCAGCCGCGCGACATCGTGATGTCGCAGGCCGCATGGCGCGACCTCGTCAAGGTCAATCGCTGGGTCAACGAGACCGTCAAGCCTCTGACCGACCAGGAGCACTGGGGCGTGATCGAGAAGTGGTCGCTGCCGTCAGACGGTTACGGCGACTGTGAAGACTACGTGCTGTTGAAGCGCAAGATGCTGATGGATGCCGGCTGGCCGCGCCAGGCCCTGCTCATCACCGTGGTGCGCGACAAGAAAGGCGAAGGCCACGCGGTGCTGACGGTGAAGACCGACAAGGGCGAGTTCATTCTCGACAATCAGAACGAGAACGTCCTCGCCTGGACGGAGACCGGCTACCGCTTCGTCAAGCGCCAGTCGCAGAGCGATCCCAACGTCTGGGTCTCGCTGGGCGATACCAAGCCGGCGGTCTCCACCGCCAGCGCGAAAGATCAGTAGGAACGAGACAACAGGTTACGCGACCCGGTCACATCCCCACCCCTCCCCGTCCCAGACCGGTTCGCGCGCGGCCAGCCATCCCCCAATGGCTGGCCGCAACTTTTTTGGGAAAGCGCGATCAGCTCTGCTGGCCCTGGCGCGACCAGGGCACGCGTGCGGCGGCAAAATCCCGCCAGCTATCCTGCAAGCCCTGCTGCACGCCGATCGATGCCCGCGCCTGCCAGCCGGCGATCGCGGCCGCCGCAATGGCGCTGTCGCGATCGTCAGCGCCGAGCCGATCGAGCAACGAGGCCGTCACCGCCATGTCATTGAAGACGCCGAGCTCCTCCTGCAAGCCGGCGAGCCGGCGTGCGAATTTTCGTGCGGACTTGCGATCCTCGTAGAGCGGCAGCAGGAACTCGCTGAGATAACGCAGCCGCTTGGTGGCGAGCCGCACGCGGTGCAGTTCGTCGACCGTCAGCGATTTGAAGCGGCGGCCGCGCTTGAGCACCTTCGCGTGCTGTTCCGACAGGACGCGCTGCGCGAAATTGAGGGCGGGCTCGGCGAGCCGGCCGAGATCTTCGGGCGCGACGCCGTTGCGCCAGCCGCGCGTCTCGATCCAACCGCCAAGACCGATCAGGAAGAGCGCGCAACGGCGATCATCGAGCGCGTGGCGGGCGCTGCGATAGGCTTCCGCCTGACGCTGAGCCGCGGCCCGCCCAAGCGCATCGAAACCCGCGACCGACGGACAGGCTTTTGCGATCGCCGGCAAGGTGGCGAGCTGGAACACGTCCCAGTCGCGCGCGGCAGACAGGCCTTGGGCCAGCCATTTGGCCTCCGAGCGCAGCGCCTCGAGGTTGCTGAGCGCGCCGACCGATCGCATCAGGTCGAGCGCGGATCGCAGCCGGCGCAGCGAGACGCGCAGCTGATGCACGCCTTCCGGATTGCGGCCGTCCTCGGCCGCCGGCAGCGATTGCAGCAGGTGAAGGAAGCAGGCGCGCAGGATGGTCGCGAAGGCTTCGTCGAGCGTCACGGAGGGATCGAGACGAAGCTTGCGCGGCCGGCGAGCCGACGGCGGCAGGTCCGCGGCAAGATCGAAGCCGCGCGCCGACTTGCTGCGGATGGACGGCTTCACCGTTCCGTGCTCCGCAAGGCGCAGGGCGATCTCGTAGATCACGCTCGTGCTGCCGCTCTTCAGCTCCAGCTCGATCTCGCTGACAGGAACCGACCGGTCGCCGGCCGTCAGCTCGCCCTGGTCGCAGGCGACCTCGACCGTGCCGGATGGCAGGTCGATGATGCGCGTGTGACGATGCACATCGGCCGTGAACACCGCTTCGAGCGGCTGCGCTTTGAGTCGCTCGCGAAGCTTCTCCGGAATGAACGGCATCGCCAAAGCGAGATCGGGCGCAAGCGAAGGCACGCTTGCTTCCCATTCGCCGCGACGCAACGGATCGTCCGCAACCTCGGTCTTCACGGTCTGCACGAAACGCGTGCCGCTCTGGCGGACGCGCAAGCTCAGGCCGGCACGACGAAGCGCCCGCTCGGGCGTGTCGTAGTAGACGGACTTGAGACGTTTGCGCGTGCCCTTGTTGCGTGCGTTCGCCGCGATGACGGGCGCTGCGCCGAAATGCGCCATGCGATCGGCACCAACGAGCAGCTTGAGCTCGATTTCGGCGGCGGGAGATGCGGGCTGGGTCGGGCTCGGCGCGGGCGTCACGTCCTGCGATGGCGTCTGCTCAATGGCAGCGCGCTCCTCGACCGTCGCGGGTTCCACGCTGACGTCCTCGCGTTGCCCCGTGAAGCCGGTGAGGAGCTGCGTTCTCTTGGTGTTCCCAACAGCAGGATTGGCTTCCGGTGCGCCCGGAGTCTTGCGAGCCGGCGCAGCATCTGACTTTAGCATTTGCGGTAACATGACAGTTCAATGACAGGCGACAGGGATATAGCCTGTACAGCCTGCGAGGAATAGTCACATCAGATCGGCGCGCATCATGATTCACATGTAGCTCGCCAGGTAAAAGCTGCAGCCGCCGGCCCAAGCCCCCTACGACACGCCGAGAGATGCCGCTCATTCTGCCGCTTCAAGATTGGCCGGCTTTTCAGCCTCGCCGAGCGGCGAAACCGCCGGGCCGTTGAGCGCGGTGCCATCGGGTGCAAACTGCGATCCGTGACATGGGCAGTCCCAGCACTGTTCGAGTGAGTTCCAGTGCACGACGCAGCCCAAATGGGTGCAGCTCGCCGAATGCAAATGCAAATGTCCGCTTCGGTCCCGGCACGCCGCGATCTTCTTCAGGCCGCTTCGGAAGAGGCGCCCCTCGCCGGGCCGCAGTTGTTCAGCGCTCGCGATTTCACTTGCGGTGAGATACTCCGCGAAGTTCTTGATAGGGGTGATGTTCTCACTGATGAACTCGCCGATGTTCCTCTGAATCTTCCGCGACGGAGCGTAGACGTCCTCCCAGGCACTTGCGCCGCTGGTGATGAGATCCGCGATCAGCATGCCGGCCACGAGCCCGTTGGTGATCCCCTGCCCGGAGTCGCCGCTGACAACGAATACATGCTCCTCGCCGGGGCTGCGGCCGATGAAGCCGGCGAAATCGACCGGCTCCAGCACCTGACCCGACCACCGATGGGTGACCTCGCGCAAATCCGGCAATCGCTCGCGCGCCCAGCGCTCAAGCGCGTCAAGGCGCTGTGCGCCATCATTCGCCTCACCCGACTTGTGATCTTCGCCGCCGATGATCACGATGTCCTCGTCGGCAGATAACGGGTGGAGGCGGACATAATGATAAGGATCGAGCGTGTCCCAATAGAGCGCATCCTCCACGGCGCCGGCCGCAATCTTCGCGGCGAGTGCATAAGTGCGGTAAGGCGCCTGCTTGGTGTGGATCGCCACCTGAACATTGACGGGCGAGTTGGTCGCAACCACCACGTCGGCGGCGTGAACCTCGTAGCCTGAGGCGGTGGTGACGACCATGCTACCCTGGCGTTGCTGGATGCTCTCGACGCAGGTGTCAGCATAGAGCTGGGCGCCCCGGCGCTGCAGTGCGCTCGCCAGACCGGCGAGATATTTAGTCGGATGCAGGCGCGCCTGGCGCGGAAAGCGCAGCGAACGCGTCTGATCCCTGTCATGGAATGGTGTCCGCTCGACGCAATTTTCGACCGGAATCTGCAGCTTGCGACAGCAGTCCAATTCACTATCCAGCTCGGATGCGGACGTTTCGGATGCCAGTACCCAATAGCCATCGACGCGCTTAAAACCGCAATCGATGTGCTCGGCGCCTTGGATGGCCTCGACGCGATCGATCGCGGCAGCGACGCTATGATAGTAACGCCGCGCACAGTCAGGGCCGCGGACTCCCACAAACGCATCATAACCATCATCAAGCGCGGTCGCCAGATGCGCCGTCGTGCGCGCCGTCATCCCGCTGCCGATGCGGCCGCGATCGATCACTGCGACCGAACGTCCATGGCAAGCAAGTTCATATGCGACCGAAAGCCCGGCTATTCCGGAGCCGACCACGGCAACGTCCACGCCGACCGTACGCGACAGCACCGGAGCTTCGGCGACAGATACGTCCATCCAGAGGGACCACGTGTGCTCATCCCGTACATTCATGGCGCTACTCCTCGGAAGAGCAAACGATGCAGCAGAATGACGGTTCCTATGTGCGCTATCGATGAGATGGCCGCATTCATTAGGAACCTTCATCGTGCTCGCGCTTGAACCGGCATGAAAAGTCCATCACCGGGGATGCGCAGGGCGCTGCGCCAGGCGCGATTGTACGGGCACCTGCTCGTCCGCAACGACAGGCTGTATCACCCGGGCGGCAATCATCCGATCTGCTCGATACAGCTTGCACGAGAGATGGTCAGGTCAGGATGGATGACCAAGCACGACGGCGAATACGAGATCACGGCAGAGGGGCAGCTTGCCGCCGAAAGCGAACTCGGTCGCTGAGGAGCCGATGCGGCACCGTCCAATTCCCGGCCGGGAGTCGGGCCTGTTGACTGATCCGGCGATTACATCATTGACTAGCGGCACGGTCCTCACAAAGAGCTGCCATGCCCTCGTTCCGTCCCGTTATCGCGTTGTCGAGAGGCCTCGAGGTCCTGCGCGTCATCAACCAGGAACGGCAATCGACCGTAGGCTCGCTGCATAAGGCGACGGGCCTCAACAAGGCTACAATCGTCCGCATGCTCGAAACGCTGGAGCATGAAGGATATGTGGTGCGGCGCGCCGAGCCGCCCAGCTATGCCCCGACCGGGCGGGCGCTCCTGCTCAGCGCCGGCTACGACGAACCCAATTGGATCGGCGGTATCGCCGAACCGATGCTCAACAAGTTTCGCCAACAGATTCAGTGGCCCTCGGACGTGGCCGTGCTCGACGAGGAATCCATGGTGATCGCGCATACGACCCGGATCGGCGGTTCGCTGCTCTTCTACCGTCCGCCGGGTTTTCGCTTTCCCGTGCTGGGCACCTCGATGGGGCGCGCCTATTTGGCGTTTTGCGAACCGGCCGAGCAGGAGCGCATCGCGGCGCGCCTTGCCCTCAGCCCGGAGCCCTGGAACGACCTCGCCCGCAATCCCGCCAAACTCACCAAGGTGCTGCGCGCGATCCGGAAAGCCGGATTGATGGACGAGAGCTACAGCCGCCGCATCTTCGGCGGCGCCGTCTGGGCGATCGGCGTTCCCGTCGCTGTTCCGAACCGCCTGTTCGCAAGCATGAACGTGATGATGCTGCGCGAGGCCGTCAGCACCGAGGAAGGTCTCAGGCGCTTCGTGCCTCAGATGAAGAAAGTCGCCTCCGCACTGGCCGAGACGCTCAGCGCCAGGCTTGCTGCGGCAGGCCCGTCCGCGACCGCCAAGAGCTAGCCATTTCACACAATGAAATGTTGTTTCTATTTGACTCTGCTCGTGTGACATCTCTGCCCGGCGGCCAAAGGGCGCCCAAAGACGCAACAAAACCGGAGGGGCAAGTGAGGACATTCGTCGCAATGCTGGGCGCTGCAATTGCAGGCCTGGTGCTGGCCACGGCTGACGGGGCTGCGGCCGAAGCCTGGCCGACCAAAGCCATCAAGATCGTCGTGTCGACGCCCGCCGGCGGCATCACCGATGCGTTCGCCCGCGCCTATGGCGATTACATCTCTCAGAAGCTCGGACAGCCGGTCGTCGTCGAAAACAAGACGGGAGCGAGCGGTGCGCTAGCAGCGCAATCGGTCAAGGAATCGCCGGCGGACGGTTACACGCTAATGTACACGATCTCGTCCACACTGCTCGGAAACCGGCTGCTGCTGAAGTCGCTCGCCTACGATCCGGACAAGGATTTCACGATCGTCGCGATGACGCCATCGGGCCATCTGCCGCTGGTCGTCCAGTCTGCCACGGGTGCTAAGTCCATCGAAGATTTCGTCGCCTATGCGCGCCGCAACAAGGTCACGGCAGGCTCGTATGGGATCGGTTCGTTCGCGCACATCGCGATCGCCGAGCTCAACCGCCAATATGGCCTCGACATCTCCATCGTGCACTACCGCGGCGAAGCGCCGATGTGGCAGGACCTGGCAGCCGGCGTCATCCAGGCCGCGACCGGCAGCTATCAGGCCGCGCTTCCAGTGCTCGATACCGGCGTCGGCCGCGCCATCGCCGTGCCGTCACTGGTTCGCATGAAGAAACTGCCGGACACCAAGACGTTCACCGAGCAGGGTGTCACCGGCAAGGTCTTCCAGCTGACGAGCTTCACGGCCCTGGTGGCGCCGGCTGCGACGCCGCCCGACCGGATCGAACTGCTCGCCAAGCTCATGGTCGAGGGCGGCAAGACCGAGCGTGTCCAGAAGCTGCTCGAGGCCTTCGGCGTCGACTCGCCGGCAATGGATCGCGCATCCTCGGCCGCCCTCTACGAAAAAGAAGGGCCGGTCTGGCTGGAGTCGATCAAGAATCTCGGATTGGAGCCACAATAGCGTCCGGACCCGCCGATCCCGTGCGCTGGCGACGCGCTTCTCACGCCCCCAGCACGTCCGCCAGCCGCAGTTCGTCGGCGGCGGGATCCTTCAGGAACAGCTCCGCCTCGATCTCGTTCAGGTGCGACAGCATCAAGGCGCCGGCGAGCGCCTTGTCGCGCTTGCGGATCGCGGCGGCGATCCCGGCGTGATGCTCGGTGCCGCACGCCGGCGTGTCGTGGCGGCGGTAGAGCAGGATGATGAGCGAGGAGCGCGCGATCAGCTCCTTCAGGAAGCCGACATAGATGCTGTGGCCGCTCATCTCGGCGACGAGACGATGAAACTCGCCCGAGAGACGGACGGAGGCGCGGGCATCGCCGCGCAGCTCGGCCTCGCGTTCTTCCGTGAGATGGTGCTGCAGGCGATCGAGCCAGGCCGGCGAGACCGCGTCGATGGCGCGGTCCACGATGCTGGGCTCGATCAGGCGCCGCGCCTCGAACACCTCGCGGGCATCGGCCGGCGTCGGGCGCGCGACGAAGGCGCCGCGATTCTTCTCGATGTTGACGATGCCCTCATGCGCAAGCTGCTGCAGCGCTGAGCGCACCAGCGTCCGGCTCGCGCCGTAGATGTCGCCGATCTCGTCCTCCCCGAGCTTGGTGCCGGGCAGCAGGCGATGCTCGAGGATCGCGGCGGTCACCCCCTCCCGGATACGGCTGACGCGATCGCTCGCATCTGGCGCATCGGATTTCTGGCGGGTCTTGGCGGCCATGATTGTGAGGGCTCGATCGACGAACGTTCGGCCTGCAATGTTAGTCGACGAGCTGTATCCAATCACAGGCGAAACTTTATACAATCTTCGCCCGTTTTGTGTGCAGCTGGATGCACGGGTGACGGCCCGACAAATTGGGCCGGAATCGATCTAACGATCTGACTCCGCTGCACAGTTTCTGAAATTCGCATCGTCGCGGGCTGTTGGCACGGACCTTGCGGAGAGAGGCGCGACGCAACGCCCCTCCTCGGACACGCCATGGCCATTCCCGCCGCTCTCGAACTGGTCGCCGTCACCAAGCGCTACGACGCCACGCTGGCCGTCGACAACGTCAACCTGAAGATCCCGGCTGGCACCTATTGCTGCCTGCTCGGCCCCTCCGGCTGCGGCAAGACCTCGACGCTGCGCATGATCGCAGGTCACGAGGCGGTCAGCGAAGGCGACATCATCCTCGGCGCGCAGAACGTCACCGACCTCGAGCCCGCCAAGCGCGGCACCGCGATGATGTTCCAGTCCTACGCGCTGTTTCCGCACCTCTCCGTGCTCGACAACGTCGCCTTCGCCCTGAAGATGCGCGGCATCGACAAGGCGACGCGGCACAAGCGCGCCGGCGAATTGCTCGAGCTGGTGGCGATGAGCCAATATGCAGGCCGTCTTCCCGCGCAGCTCTCCGGCGGCCAGCAGCAGCGCGTGGCGCTCGCGCGCGCGCTGATCACCGAGCCGCAGATCCTCCTGCTCGACGAGCCGCTCTCGGCGCTCGATCCGTTCCTGCGCGTCAAGATGCGCGGCGAGCTGAAGCGGCTGCAGCGCGAGCTCGGCATCAGCTTCATCCAGGTCACCCACGGCCAGGAAGAGGCGATGGCCCTCGCCGACCACATCGTGGTGATGAACCACGGCAGGATCGAGCAGCAGGGCACGGCGCGCGATATCTTCCACCGTCCCCGCACCGAATTCGTGGCCCGATTCATCGGCGGCCATAACGTGCTCAGCGACGCCGGCAATCTCATCGCCGTTCGCGCCGATCAGCTCGGCATCGTGCCGTTCGCCGACGGCGCCTTCGGCGCGCCGGCGCTGCTGACCCAGACCGAGTACCAGGGCTCCTACATCGCCGTCTCGCTCACGCTCGACGACGGCACCGCCCTGTTCTCCCACGTTCCCGAGTCCACCTTCGACGTGCATCCGTTCCGTCCGGGCGATCGCGTGCTGGCGACCTGGGATCCCGCCAAGGCGCAACGCCTGCAATAGCACCCTTCACCACGGAATGCGCAACACAGAGGAGTGAGCGAAATGACCGAGACGACCAGGAAGACCGGCGTCAGCCGCCGCACGCTATTGAAGGGCACCGCGGGTCTCGCCGGCCTCGCCGCCGGCTCCGGCGCGATCACCGGCTTTCCTTACGTGAAGTCGGCCGATGCGAAGGTACTGCGCTATCTCGGCACGGCCGTGAACGAGGGCGACGACATCGCCAAGCAATGTCTGAAGGACACCGGCATCAAGATCGAATACATCACCGCGACGACGGACGACGTCACCAAGCGCGTGATGACCCAGCCGAATTCCTTCGACGTGCTGGATACCGAATATTTCTCGCTGAAGAAGCTGGTGCCGTCGGGCAACATCCTTGCGCTCGACGCCAAGAAGATCAAGGAGTTCGGCAACATCACGCCCGTCTTCACCAAGGGCGAGACGCCCGGCGGCAAGAAGATCGGCGGCCAGGGCACCGCGCCCTGGAAGGTGCTCTATCTCGAAGGCAAGGACTCCAAGAAGTTCGCGACGTCGGCGACCGAATTCGTCACGCTGATCCCGACCGTCTACAACGCCGACACGCTCGGCATCCGCCCCGACCTGATCAAGCGTCCGATCACCACCTGGGCCGAGCTGCTCAACCCCGAGTTCAAGGGCAAGGCCTCGATCCTCAACATTCCCTCGATCGGCATCATGGATGCCGCGATGGTCGTGGAAGCCTCCGGCAAGTACAAATATGCCGACAAGGGCAACATGACGAAGGAAGAGATCGATCTCACCATGAAGGTGATGACCGAGGCCAAGAAGGCCGGCCAGTTCCGCGCCTTCTGGAAGGACTTCAACGAGAGCGTCAACCTGATGGCCTCGGGCGAGACCGTGATTCAGTCGATGTGGTCGCCGGCGGTCACCAAGGTACGCTCGATGGGCATCCCCTGCACCTTCCAGCCGCTGAAGGAAGGCTACCGGTCCTGGGCTTCCGGCTTCTGCGTGTCGAAGGGCGTCTCGGGTGCCAAGCTCGAATGGGCCTATGAATTCGTGAACTGGTTCCTGTCGGGCTTTGCCGGCGCCTATCTCAACCGCCAGGGCTATTACTCCGCCGTGCTCTCCACTGCGAAGGCGCACATGGAGCCCTACGAATGGGCCTACTGGATGGAAGGCAAACCGGCCGAGAAGGACATCAAGGCGCCCGACGGCTCGCTGCTTGAAAAGGCCGGCGCGGTGCGTGACGGCGGCTCCTACGAGGATCGCATGGGCGGGGTCGCGTGCTGGAACGCCGTGATGGACGAGAACGACTACATGGTCCGCAAGTGGAACGAGTTCATCGCGGCGTAACGGACATGTCGGAAGAGGTCCTGCAACAGGCAGCCCCGGGCTTGATCCCGGGGTCGGGCACAGCGCGCGCCGCAAAGCCGACGCGCCTGTCGCCGTCCTTCATCTCCTGGCTCCAGGCCGGGCCGATGATGCTGGTGTTTCTCGCGTTCTTCCTCATTCCGCTCGTCTTCGTCGTCATCGTCTCGTTCTGGGACTACAACGAATACCAGCTGCTGCCGGCTTTCTCCGGCCGCGGCTACACCGACACGTTCGAAGGCTGCATCGCGCAGCTCCCTGAGCTCTGCACCATCGCCAAGACCTATCTGAAGACGCTGAAGCTCTGCTTCCTGGTCTGGGCCATCACCCTCTTCGTCGGCTTCTGGGTCGCCTACTTCCTCGCCTTCCACGTCAAGTCCAAGACCTGGCAGATGGGCTTGTCGCTGCTCTGCACGATCCCGTTCTGGACTTCCAACGTGATCCGCATGATCGCCTGGATCCCGCTGCTCGGCCGCAACGGCCTCGTGAACACCGGCCTGATGAAGACGGGCCTGATCAACCATCCCGTGGAATGGCTGCTGTTCTCCGAATTCTCCGTGGTGCTGGCACTGGTGCACCTCTTCACCTTCTTCATGGTGGTGCCGATCTTCAACTCGATGGTGCGCATCGACAAGTCGCTGATCGAGGCCGCCTATGATGCCGGCGCCAGCGGTTTCCAGACCCTCGTCAACGTCATCATTCCGCTGGCCAAGCCCGGCATCGTGATCGGCTCGATCTTCGTCATCACCATCGTGATGGGCGACTTCATCACCATCGGCGTGATGGGCGGCCAGCAGATCGCCGCCGCCGGCAAGATCATCGAGACGCGGGTCAACGCGCTGCAATTCCCCGCCGCCGCGGCCAATGCCGTGATCCTCCTCGCAATCACCTTCCTGATCATCACCATGATGTCGCGCATCGTCGACATCAAGAAGGAGCTCTAGAGCATGAAGGAAGGACGCCCGCGCTCGTTCTACGTGCTCGCGATCTTCTTCGCGGCCTATGTGCTGTTTCTCTATGGGCCGATGATCGCGATCTACGTGCTGTCGTTCCAGGGGCCGCAGGGCGGCCTCACCTTCCCGATGAACGGCGTATCGACCTTCTGGATCGCAAAATTGTTCCAGGGCACCGGCATCGTCGATCTCGGTGCCGCCTTCCGCCGCTCGCTGCTGCTCGGCATCGTCGTGATGATCGTCACCGTCGTGCTGTCGGTCGCCGCCGGCATGGCGTTCCGGCGCAAGTTCAAGGCGCAGAGCATCCTGTTCTACTCGGCGATCGCCAGCCTCATCGTGCCCTCGATCATCACCTCGCTCGGCATCTCGCTCGAGTTCCGCATCATCGACGACCTGATCAAGGCGCATTGGAACGAGAATTTCGAGACCTCGATGGGCCTGCTCACGTCCGGGCTGGGCGCGCACCTGACCTGGACACTGCCATTCGGGCTGCTCATCATGTTCGCGATCTTCAACCGCTTCGACCCGCGGCTGGAAGAAGCCGCGCGCGATCTCGGCGCGACACCGTGGCAGACGTTCCGCCATGTCGTGCTGCCGATCATCCTGCCCTCGGTGATCGGCATCGGCCTGTTCGGCTTCACGCTGTCCTGGGACGAGCTCGCACGCTCGAGCCAGGCGATCGGCGCCGTGAACACGTTGCCGCTGGATCTTCAAGGCCTCACCACCACCGTGACCAACCCCGACATCTACGCGCTCGGCACCGTGATCTCGGCGGTCTCGTTCACGGTCATCACGCTTGCGCTCGGCACCATTCACGTGCTCAACAAGCGGCAGGCGGCCAAGGGCTCGGACGCCGGCAAGGGACTCGTCTGAGATAAGGACTCGTCTGTTCTGATGCGGCTTCACGTCGTCAATCCCAACACAACCGCGTCGATGACGGCGAAGATCGCCGCTGCCGCGCGCAGCGTTGCCCTCGCGGGCACCGTGATCGATGCGCGTCAGCCGGCGATGGGCCCGGTCTCGATCGAGGGGTTTTACGACGAAGCTTTCGCGGTGCCCGGCATGCTCGGCTGCATCCGCGAGGCCGATCGCGACGGCGCGGACGCACACATCATCGCCTGCTTCGACGACACCGGCCTGGATGCCGCGCGTGCCGCCGCCAAGGCGCCGGTGATCGGCATCGGCGAGGCCGGCTTCCACCTCGCGAGCCTGATCGCGGCGCGCTTTGCCGTGGTGACCACGCTCGGCGTCTCCATCGTGCCGCTCGAGCACAATCTGCGCAAGTACGGCCTGGCCGAACGCTGCGCCCGCGTCCGTGCCGCCGAGGTCCCGGTGCTGGCGCTGGAAGAGCGCAACATTGATGCGCTCGGCAAGATCTCGGCGGAGATCACCGCCACCATCTGTGACGACCGGGCAGAAGCGATCGTGCTCGGCTGCGCCGGCATGGCCGATCTCGCAGGCGAGCTCGCCGCCACGCACGGCCTTCCCGTGATCGACGGCGTCGCGGCCGCGGTGACGCTGGCGGAATCACTGGTGCGACTTGGACTGAAGACCTCCCGGCTCGGGCCCTATGCGGCACCGCGCGCAAAGAGCTATTCCGGGCCGTTCTCGCAATTTCAGCCTTGATCCCTGCCCCCTGCGCGGCGCTCCCGGGCTGCAAGAGCCGCTGATCACTGGTTTTTTGCCGCTCAGCCTCTTTTTGGTCCCATTCCTTGCCGAAACGTAAGGCTTTCGGGACGCCCCGGTGACCCCTCTGGGTTGCCGGTCTTCGCCACTCACCAAGTTTCAATTTGGGTTTTGTCAGCGATGATCGATCTCGCCCAGGACAGGCCGTCCAACACCCTCCTTCGCCTTGGCGCCCAGCCGATCGCGCTGACTGCTGCAGCCCTCCTGCTGCTGATCGCGGGCGTGACGTCGATCGCAATCTGGCGGGCCTATACCGGTGCCGCCCCCGAGAGCGACCGGGTGGTGGCCTCGCGGCAGCTTCAGGCCCGCACCGCCCAGGCCTCCGAGCAGCTGGTCGAGAAGACCAAGGGGCTGGAGGCGACCCAGCAGGAATCGATCGACCAGCTCCAGGTGGTGCAGGACCAGCTTCAGACGATGAAGCGGCTGCTGGCGGCGCAACAGGCCGACACCAAGCGCCTGTCGGAGCAGGTTACGGCCTTGAACGAATCCATCGACGGCTTGCGGCAGTCCTTTGCCAGCGCACGGGCGACTGAGGTCGAGACTCCATCGGTTACCCGCAGGAAACCGGCGCGGCACCGCCACGCCAGCGCACGCAAGCGCTCGGGCGGCTGAGCCGGGCACGGTGCGGGAACTTTATTTTCGCCACTTGTGAACTGGATCACATTCGCCGGTATGATTCCGCGCGATGCTCGCCGTTACCGGATGGCGTGAGCCGATTTCAATATCCGGGGCTGGCAAGGTCGTTGACGGTATACTGCGTCAACGACCTTGTTTTTTAACAGCTATTTCGCCTCACTCGCAGACGTCGACTTGGCGGTAGCGCCATCCCGACGGGGTCATGACGCGCTTGCGCACGACGTAGCAGCCGCCATAACCGTCGTTGTAGCCGACGCCATAATAGGTGGAGCCGCCGTAATAGGGGTAGCCGTAGCCGTAATAACCGCCGTAGTAGCCGGCGCCGGCGAGACCCACCCCGATCCCGATCCCTGGCCAGAAGCCGCCGCCATGCCAATGACGGTGCCCCCAGCCATGGAAGCCGCCACCATGGAAGCCACCGCCGTGAAAGCCTCCGCCACGTCCGAAACCGCCGCCCGCCTCGGCCTTTTGTGGCGCCGACAGCCCGACCGCCGCCACGGCCAGCGCCGTCATCATCATCCTGCGTAACATCACTCGATCCTCCGCGTGGAGGTTGCTCCACGCTTCAAAGCAGGACCAAGCTACCGTCAGTCGGTCATTCGTGACAGCCACACTGTCTCACTTCCGCGCGAGCATCGGCAGCCCGCGGCAGATGCGAGCTGCCGCCGGCCGCTATGCCGCCGCTGCCGGCCGTTCGGTCCGATCCTCGACCATGGTCACGAACATGTGGGACTCCTCACCGGCGCCCCCCACCTGGATGCGGCGGGCGCAGATGACGCGGCGCCCGCGGACGGGATTATCGATGGTATCGATGATCGGCTCGAGCTGCTGCCGCTGTGCGAGCAACTGCTGGTCGCGCCGCTCGATCAATTCGGCAGCCTCCACGGAGAACAATTCCCGCGCCGTCTTGCCGATGATCTCGCCGCGCGACATGCCGATCATCTTCTCGGCGGCCTTGTTGACGAAGACGTAGCGCAGATTGCGCGCGTCCTTGGCGATGATGCCCTCGGCCACGTTCTCGATGATAGTGGCGAGAAAGCGCTCCATCCGTTCGAGAATGCGTTCGCGGTGGCGCTGTTCCGTGACGTCCTCCTGCACCGACACCCAGCCGCCGCCGTCCATCGGGCGCTCGTAGATCTTGATGATGCGGCCGTCGTTCAGCGCGATCTCGTACGACGTCGGCTGGCGTTTGGCGATGCGGTCGAGCACCGCCGCGACGTATTTCGTGACGTCGCCGCTGAACAATCCGCTCTCGACCCTGTGCTGGAGGATCTCCTCGAGACTCGACCCGGTCTGGATCGTCTCAGGCAGATTGTAGATCCTGCGGTAATTGGCGTTCATCGCGACCACATTGGCCTTGCCGTCGAGCATGATCAGCCCCTGCGGCATGTTGTTGATCGCTGCCGAAAGCTGCCACTTCTTGGCCTGGTACTTGTCGTTGAACTTGTCGCGCTCGGTCATCGCCGCGTCGCGCGCCTGCGCAGTGCCGAGCTCGAGCTCCTCGAGCTCGAAGATGCGCGCCACCGCGTCACGGAAATTCTGCACCGCGCGCGCAAGGCGCCCGATCTCGTCGTGACGGCGCAGATGCGGCACCTCGCTCTTGACGTCGCCCTGCGCGATCCGGTCGGTCGCCTGCGTGATATCGGCGAGCGCGCCTATCACCGAGTTCCGCATGACGACGACGTTCAACGCCGCGAGCATCAGCGCCACGAGCCCCAGCGCGAACAGATAGGCGGCTGCGTAGCGGTGGCTGTCGGCGAGTTCGTCCGCCTCGCGTGCGCGCTGTTCGTAGATGCGCTCGAGCGCTTCGAGATCGCTGTTGAGCTTGCTGCGCAGGGTGCGATTGGCGTCGTTGTCGCCCCACTCGCGGGCCGCGGCGGGGCTGATCTCGACACCGCGCCGCACCAGCTCCTTGCGGAAGTCGATGAATTGCTGGATGCGCTGGCGGAAGGAAGAGAACAGCTCGGCGTCGTCGTCGCCCACCGTGCGCTCCATGCTCTTCACGGCCTCGGCGAGCTCGCGGTTGCGCCGCACCAGCCCGTCCGCGAACTGCTTCATCGCGGCACGATCGGCGGACATGTAGATGCCGCGCGATTCCATCACGACGGCGTAGATCAGGGCGTTGATGCGCCCGACGCCGACCGCCGCGTCGGCGGAGGTGGCATGCAGGTGGCGATACGTCGTCTGCAGGCGCACTGACTGGACCGACATCACCAGCAGGAAAGTGGTGACGATCGCCAGGAAGGCGGCGATGCTGTAGACCTTCTCCGCGACCGTCAGCGTGTCGGCGCCGCGCACGAAACGGACCAATTTCTTCAAGAATTTGGTTCCGGCACTGAAGCCGGATTCCAGCGCCGCAGCTCCCATGGCGCCGCTCCTCCTGGTTGAAAACGCTGGATGATAAGCGTGATCGCGCTAGCAGAGGATTAAGGCGTCAGGCTGTATTTTCACGGTATGGAGCCGTGGCACGGCTGAGGCGAAGCGCGGCCGGGCGGGCCGGTCAGCCGATCCGCTTCAAGCCCTGCTTGAAGCGCGGACCGTTGGCCACGTAGAACCGGGCCGCGCTCCCCATCTTCTGCACCTGGGCGTCGTCGAGGGTGCGGATCACGCGCGCGGGCGAGCCGATGATCAGCGAGCGCTCGGGGAACTCCTTGCCCTCGGTGATGACGGAGCCCGCGCCGACGATGCTGTTGCGGCCGATCTTTGCCCCGTTCATCACGATCGAGCCCATGCCGATCAGCGCGCCCTCCTCGATGGTGCAGCCGTGCAGGATGACGTTGTGGCCGACCGTGCAGTTCCTGCCGATGACAAGCGGAAAGCCGAGATCGGTGTGGCAGGTCGAGCCGTCCTGCACATTGGCGCCCTCGCCGACCTCGATCCACTCATTGTCGCCGCGCAGCACCGCGCCGAACCAGACGCTCGCGGCCGGCTTCAAGCGCACCCGGCCGATCACGGTCGCGGTCTCGGCGATGAAATAATTGCCGTCGGCGGGAAGGTCGGGCGCCTGCCCGTCGAGCTCGTAGATGGCCATTGGCTGTCTCCTGTCGCGTTGACGATTGGCATAGCCAAACGGCAGCCGCGACGCAAAGGGCCGGCCGCGCTCGAGGCACTTCGGATCAGACCAGAAGGCCGGCAGCGCGCAGCGTCATCAGGAAGAAGGTGCCGCTCATCATGCTCCAAAAGGCGGCGATGACGGTCGCCATCATCACGAATTCCATGCGGCGGCTTTCCACCCGCACGCCGCGCAGCGTGTTGCGCATGATGATGAAGGGCGCGGCGAACACCAGGAAGGGAACTGCCGCGAAGGTTTTCGGGGCCACGCCGTCCTGCAGCAGGCCGAAGCCGGCGGGCCGCTGCGCCAGCGCCTGGTATCCGTTCACGAGCGCGCCCGCGAGCGCGAAACCGATGCCGATCGAGAAGAAGGTGTTGAGAGCTTCAGGTGTCATCGGAAGTGCTCCGCCCTTACACAACGCGCGTGCCTTCCTGTGACAAACAGAGCCCGTTAACGCTACATTATCCTTAAGGAAAGGTTAACGCGGCCGGCCGTCCCGTGCAGGGGCCGTCCCCGATCCAAGCGGCCGGGAACGCTGCGCGAAAGCGCCGTCGCATGGCATATTCGCGCTGATTCGTCGGCCATCGGCCGACCTCCGGTCGACCTCGCACAATTCATGGCATTGTTCTCGGCAGCTCCCCTCAGGTCCCCCCGCACGCGCACCCGGGCGCATGTCGTGCCGATCGTGCTCGGCGGCGCGGCGGCGGTCGCAGCTGTCGCGCTCGTCGCCTACCTGCTGTGGCCGACCTGGGGCAGCCGGGGCGCGAACTCGCCGGACAAGCTGCCGGTGAGCGTCGGCGGCACGTTGTTCAACCTGCCGGTGACTGCGATCCGGATGAAGATCCAGCGGCACTCGGGGCCGCAGGAGCGCATCGATCTCGACTTCCTCTATCCCTCGCTGGAGCCGCCCGGCGCGCCCAAGCACGTCACCTCCGACACGGCGGAAGCGGCGCTGCAGTCGATCGACCGCATCTTCCTGTCGATCGCGGCCCATCACGATGCGCTCTCGCCCGAGCAGCGAACGGCCACGATCTATCCGCGCTATCTCGACCAGGCCGCGGCAAGCCCGGCGGACGGCCTGACGATGCGCATGTTCCGCACCGACACGCCCTACGGCAGCGAGGACCTCTATTCGGCTGCGAGCCCCGCGCTCACCGCGCGCTGCACGCGCGATGCCGCCACCCCCGGCATGTGCCTCTCCGAGCGCCGCGTCGGCGGCGCCGACCTCACCTTCCGCTTTCCACGCAGCTGGCTGTCGCAGTGGCGCGAAGTGGCGGAGGCGATGGAGAGGCTGACCGCGCAGCTGCGCGGGCCGCGGGGCTAAGGGCGGTCGGCTTACTGTCGGCTGGAGCCTCCAAACCAAAAAATCGAAAACAACCCCATGCACAGTAGCCAAGCGTTGGCAGCATCGAGTCTTTTCGCTTTTTTCGAATAATGATTGACCCATCGGGCCAAAACAGGGCATGATGGCCGTGATGCGCGGCACGGGGTTGCCCGGATGGCGCATGGATGTGTGACTGATATCACTGAGCACAGATTGCGATTGGCCATGCGGCGAATAATCTGACGCTATTGCATTCGGGGGCTGGAATGCGGCTTCGGCTGTTTGTTTTGTTGATATTTGCGATCTGCGTGGGAGCCGGACCGGCGCTGGCCGAGAAGCGCGTCGCGCTGGTGATGGGCAACTCGGCCTACAAGAACGTGGCGCGGCTGGCGAACCCCGCGAACGATGCCACCCTGGTCGGCGGCATGTTCAGGAAGGCCGGGTTCGATACCGTCGACATCAAGCTCGACCTCAACGGTTCGGAGATGCGCCGGGCGCTGCGTGACTTCGGCGGCAAGGCGCGGGATGCTGGGGTCGCGGTGGTTTATTACGCCGGTCATGGCATTGAACTGGACGGCGTCAACTATCTGATCCCGACAGACGCGACGCTGGAGACCGACAGCGACGTGCTGGACGAAACGATCGCGCTGGACCGCGCGCTGTTCGCGGTCGAACCTGCAAAGCAGCTGCGCCTGATCATCCTCGATGCATGTCGCGACAACCCGTTTGCCAAGACGATGAAGCGTACCATCGCCTCGCGTGCCATCGGCCGCGGCCTCGCCAAGGTGGAGCCAACCAGCCCGAATACGATGATCGCGTTCGCGGCGAAAGCGGGCTCGACGGCGTCCGACGGCGACTCCAAGAACAGCCCGTTCGCGGCGGCTCTCGTCGAACGTCTGCCGACGCCCGGGCTCGATCTGCGCAAGGCGTTCGGCTTCGTGCGCGACGACGTGCTCAAGAATACCGGCTACAAGCAGGAGCCGTTTGTGTACGGCTCGCTCGGCGGCGACGACGTGGCCCTGGTTCCGGCCAAGCCGGTCGCGACCGGACCGCAGGCGAACCCGGACAGCGAAATCCGGCGCGACTACGAACTGGCGCTCCAGCTCGGCACGCGCGACGTTTGGACCGCATTCCTCAATCGTTATCCCAGCGGCTTCTATACCGATCTCGCCAAGGCTCAACTCAACCGGATTTCTGCCGAAGACGCCCGCGCTGCAGCAGCCGAGAAGGCGCGGGCGGCCGAGGAGGAGAAGGCAAAGCTTGCCGCCGAACGGGCCAAGAAGGCCGAGCAGGAGAAAGCCGCAGCAGCGGCCAAGGCTGCCGAAGATGCTCGGATCGCCGCGGAGAAGGCCAAACGGATCGAAGAGGCCAAGGCGGCGGCCGCCGAGCAGCGCAGGAAAGATGCAGAAGCAGCTGCCAAGGCACTGGCCGACAAGCAGGCTGCCGAGAAGGCGCTGGCCGAGAGGATCGCCAGCGAAAAAGCAGCGGCTGAGCTAGCCGCCAAAGAGAAGGCTCAGCGTGACGCTGAGCAGAAGGTCGCGGCCGTGGCCCCCACCCAATCGCCGCCGAGTCTGTCGCCGCAGGAGACAGCCAAGCTGGTGCAGTCAGAACTCCGCCGCGTCGGCTGTCTCGCGAGCAATGCGGATGGCGACTGGAATGCGACCTCGCAGCGTTCGCTCAGCCTCTTCAACAAATATGCCGGCACGAAGTTCGACGCCAAATTCGCGAGCTTCGAAGCGCTCGATGCCGTCAAGGCCAAGCCGGGGCGCGTCTGCCCGCTGGTCTGCAATCGCGGCTTCAAGGCGGACGGCGATACTTGCGTCAAGATCACCTGCCGCGCCGGCTATCGCGTCAACGACGACAATGAGTGCGAGAAGGTGCAGGACAAGAAGCCGGTCGCGACCCGCGAGGATGCCACGAACCGAGACGCCGAACGGAAGCAAGTTGAATCCAGGCCTGCGAAGCCTCAGACAAGTGGGCAGATAGTTTGCGGCGTGGGAATTGGTGGTTGCCGCCCTGTTCGCCCCGGCTGTCGGCTTGAACAAAAGAATTCAAGCAACGTCGAGGTCTGCAATTGAGCACGTAAAGGCCGTCAGGGTGTTGCCCAAGCAATGCTGGCGCCGCTGTGCTGGGCTCGAAATGACGGCGTGGAGAAATTGCACCGCGATCTTCGCTGCGTGCCCGGGACGCAGCGCAGCGTCTCTTCGACGGTGCGCTGTTGAGCCAGGGCCCATGTCCGAGATGCGCTGCGTGGCTATCTGGGTCCCGGCTCCACACTGCAACGCCACAGCGTGTCGAAGACGCGCGTGAACGCGCTTATGGAGCGTTGCAGTGCGTCCGGGACACGGAGAACGCCGCGCGCGAGCGAAGACTCCGCTTCGCTCGCGACCAACTACTCCTGATCGACCAGGTCGTCCTCGAGGATCGCCATCTGGAACTGGAACGAGCGATCGTCGTCCTCGTCGTCGACGAAGAGCACGCCGATGAATTCCTCGCCGATATAGACCTCGGCGGAATCGTCCTTCTTCGGCCGCGGCACGACGCGGATCTTGGGATTGCCGAATACGCGCTTCAGATACGCATCTAACTTTCTGACTTCTTTGACGTCCACGGCAAGTCTCCGATCGAAAATGGTCGGCGGGTTTTAGGACGAGATGCGGCGAACCGCCAGCAAGAATTGTCAAAGAATTTGGCGAAGAAAAGGGCCGGAAAATCCGGCCCTTCGCAGCATCAAGGGCCCGCTCAGAGCCCCATCGCGTTGATCATCTGATCCATGGTGCGCGACGGCTCGGCGCAGCCGGCCTCGCCGACGATCTTGGCCGGAACGCCCGCAACCGTGACGTTGTGCGGCACGGGCTTGACCACGACTGAGCCGGCGGCGATGCGCGCGCAATGGCCGATCTCGATATTGCCGAGAATTTTTGCGCCGGCACCGATCAGCACACCGTGGCGGATCTTGGGGTGACGATCCTCGTTCTCCTTGCCGGTACCGCCGAGCGTGACGCCGTGCAGGATCGAGACGTCGTCCTCGATCACAGCCGTCTCGCCGCAGACGAAGCCGGTGGCGTGGTCGAGGAAGATGCCGCGGCCGATGCGCGCGGCGGGATTGATGTCGGTCTGGAACACCGCCGAGGATCGGCTCTGAAGGTAATAGGCGAAATCCTTGCGGCCCCTCAGATAGAGCCAGTGCGCGAGGCGATGGGTCTGGATGGCATGAAAGCCCTTGAAGTAGAGCAAGGGATCGATGAAGCGCGAGGTCGCGGGATCGCGGTCGTAAACGGCGACGAGGTCGGCGCGGAAGGCGTTGCCGAGATCGGGGTCGTCGCGCAGCGCCTCGATATAGGCCTGGCGCACGAGGTCGCCCGACAGCGCGGAATGATCGAGCCGGTCGGCGACGCGGTGGACCACCGAATCCTCCAGCCGGCCGTGATGCAGCACCGCCGAATAGATGAAGGTCGCAAGCTCCGGCTCGCGGCGGACGATGTCCTCCGCTTCGCTGCGGATCCGGTCCCAGATCGGATCGAGCGATGCGAGCTTTCCTCCCGGATTGACCTGATGCACTGCCATGGGATCTGCTCTTTCGAATTGGCTGATTTTGTTGGCTCTATAGCACAGTCTAGGCGACAAAGTCCTGACGGGCTTGCCTGAGAGTGAACAGTGCCCTGCCTCGGAGATCAAGCCAAACCATTGATAAACAATACTTTCTTCTGACGCCCCGAGCGGCAAGGTCGGCTCAAGGTGGTCAGAGTTTCGCCAAATTCAAGCCGGGCGGCGTCAAACTATTGGTGAATTCGCCTCCAACCGTTATTGCGGGCATGATCCGAGCGGGGGCAGAGCCGATTTGACCATCACCACCGATCAACTGCGCGCGCGCGCCGCGGGCTCTTTTTGGCTGCGGCTGGCCGCAATGGCCCTGCCCCTCCTGATGATCGCGCCGGCGGTCTGGAACGGGTATCCGCTGTTGCAATGGGATACCGGCGGCTATCTCGCGCGCTGGTACGAGGGCTATCTCGTCCCCAGCCGCTCCACGGTGTTCGGCCTCTATTTGCACTATGGCGAGGGTTTTGGCTTCTGGATCAATCTCGCGATCCAGTCGCTGGCGACGCTATGGCTGCTGCAGCTCACCCTTCGCGTGTTGGGTTTGATGCAGACCTTCCGCTTCGTCGCGATCAGCCTCTCCCTGATGCTGTCGACCGCGCTGCCCTGGCTTGCGAGCATGCTGCTCACCGACATCTTTGCCGGGCTCGCGGTGCTGTCGCTGTTCCTCCTGGTGGTCGGCGCAAACCGCACCTCGGCGATCGAGAAGATCTCGCTGTTTGTCTTCACCGCCTTTGCCGCAGCGACCCACAGCGCCACGCTCGGCGTGCTGCTCGGACTGTGCGCCGCGGGCTGGATGGCGCGGCCGTTTTTGGGCGCGCGCCTGCCGCTGGCCGGACTACTGCAGGCGAGCCTCACCATCGTCGCGGGCGGCTTGATGCTGGTGTCGGCGAATTATGCGCTGTCCGGCAAGCTGGCCTGGACGCCCGGCGGCTACGGCGTCGCCTTCGGCCGCATGATGCAGGACGGCATCGTTGCGCAATATCTCAATGACCGTTGCCCACGCGAACATTACAAGCTCTGCCCCTACCGCAACGAGCTGCCGGCGAGCGCCGACGAATTCCTGTGGGGCAAGAGCGTGTTCAACACGCTCGGCCGTTTCGCAGGCATGAATGAGGAGATGGGCACCATCGTCGTGCAGTCACTGAAGGATTATCCGGCCTGGCAGGCAGGCGCGGCGCTCCGCGCGATGGGACAGCAATTGCTGCACGTGGCGACCGGCGAAGGCACCAACGGCTGGATCCCGCACACCCGCGGCATCATCGACCGCTACATCCCCGCGCAGGCCGCAGCCATGCGCGCGGCGCGGCAGCAGAACTGGGGCGTCAATTTCGATTACGTGAACTGGCTGCATGTCCCCGTCGCGCTGGCCTCGATGCTGGCGCTGCTCGCGCTGCTCGGCCATGCGCTGGCAAGGCGCCGGCTGGACGATCTGACGCTGCTGGCTGGGACGGTGACGCTGGCGCTGCTCGGCAACGCCTTCATCTGCGGCGTGATCTCAGGGCCCCACGACCGCTACGGCGCGCGCATGGTGTGGGTCGCGACGTTCGTGGTGCTGATGGCCGTGGGGCGGCGGTTTGGGGAGGATGGCAAGGCGGGGTGAGATCGGGTAAAGGGGCATCGCGCTCAGTTTCGTACGAGCAGCGAGCGCATCCACCGGAAAGGACAGTCAGAACTTCGCGTCGGCAAAGAACAAGAGCCCGACAACAGCCCTTGGCGGACTCCAGCGGCTGTCGGCTTGTGACCATTGCAGGCGTCCAGTATCGCCGGTTACAAGTGCTTCGTGGCTTTAGCTTGTGTGACTGCCGCTATGAACGAAAAGGTTGCAGAAGGTACTTGGCACTACGACGGTGATATTCCGAAACGTATCGCCGTTTACAGGAAGGAAGCACGTCTCTCCTCGTCCAGATTTAAACGCGATACCCAGGAAGAGCCTTCGATAGATGAGAGCCGACCGATACCCGAAACGAAGGACGGGTTCCTCTACTATTGCCTGCTCACAAATTCGGGCGAACACCTCTCTCTCGACGAGGCAAAGGCTTGGGCGGACGCGCAGCCGTGGGGCCCGGTGAAGTGGAACGACGATCGCGAGCCGACGTTACCAGAGCTGCCGGGGTGGCACTTCACCCTTACAGAGACATCTTCTGGTGCTTATCGAGCTGAGGGCTTACACGATGATGGTCGCTCTGTCAGCCGTTCTGGCCACGACCTGCCTGTACTATTCAAAGAGACAGCGGAAGATGCGCGAAATCTTCCAAGGCGGAAATGAAGTAAGGCGGCCAGTCAGGTGAGAGGCGACTATGAATAGGGAAACATTCGTTGAGGCCATCAAGCGCTGCGTGGTGGACGCCGCAATCGAAGATACTATAGCCAATCTGAGGAGCCCTCCCGGTAGGAGCGTGCCGCTCCAGGAGCGCGCGCGCTCCGACTGGTATAATGGCTTGAGAGCGGAAGAGGCCGATAACGTCAATCGCGTCATTGCGGCAGCAGTCCATCAATCGCTGTTCGGGCTTCTTGCGGTGCTCGATGGCGCACGAATCATCGATGACGAAGGCGGGCGGTTCGAGCTGAGTTATGTTGGTTCGACGAGGGTCGTGCTCAACGATCGGCAAGCCATTGGTCTACACGATCTGCTGAACGCGAAATGAGAGTTCTACGGTGACATTGCGCCAATCTCCGCATATCTGCAGCTCTGTGCACCGTCACCTCAATTTCCTAGTCGGAATATTTCACATCGCCTTGGCCAGCGCGAACAGCCGGAAATCCTCGAGCGCCGCGTGCCGATGCGGGGCGACTTCGCGCCGGTAGGTCTCGGTGTCGACGATCGAGCGGAAGGTGGCGAAATCGCCGTATTCATTGATGGCAGCTTCGTCCCAGCGTTCGTCCGGCGAGCCGACGAGGCTCGCGAGGATCGGCCCGGAAAACGTCGGCGCGATCGGCTTGCCGGCCGCAAGGCGCCGGAATGCCGGCCTGTAGCGTTCATGAAAGGCTTCGCGGCCCGAGCAGGGTGCGGCGTCGAATCCGTCCTCGTAGCGCGCCTGCGCGCGGTAGCGCAGCAGATTGAGCATATAGACCGGCTGGCCGGACGGAATCGCGCGCTCGGCGGCGTCGAGGGCTTGCAGCGTGATTTCGATAGAGTTCATCGGACGTCCCGCGTTTCCAGCGCCGCAGAATGCGTGCTGACGCTCCCTGCTTAGCCGTTCGAGGCCGGCGCTTGTAGTGACTGCACAGCCATGATTATGTGGACTTCATGTCCACAACGACTTTGCCTCCCGACCTTTCGCGCCTCCTCGCCTTCGTCCGCGTCGTCGAGGCAGGCTCCTTCGCCGAAGCCGCGCGGCGGGCGGGGACGACTACATCGGCGATGTCCAAGGCGGTCGCCCGCTTCGAACAGGCTCACGGATTGCGGCTTTTGCATCGCTCCACCCATTCGTTGGCGCTGACCGAAGAGGGCGACCGGCTGATGTCGGCGGGACGCGCGTTGGCCGAAAGCCTCGCCCGTGTCCAATCCGCGCTCGGCGAAGTCGCGCGCGACGATGGCGGACGGGTGCGCGTGACTGCCCCCGCCTCGTTCGCGCGCGCCTGCATCCTGCCACGGCTGCCCGCGTTCCTGCGGGAACGGCCGGAAATCGAGATCGAGGTCAAATTCCGCAACGAGATTCTCGATCTCGCGGCGGAAGGCGTCGACATCGCGATCCGCACAGGGCCGCTCGATCGCGCGCCCGGTCATCAGGCGCGGCGGCTTTGCACCTTCTCCTGGATCGCTTGCGCCTCGCCTGCCTATCTGAAAGCGCGCGGCGCGCCGGCCACTCCCTTCGAGCTTTCCGCGCACGAGCACGTCGGCTTCCGCAATCCCGCGAGCGGTCAGATCCTGACCTGGCGCTTCGCCGACCCGCGCGGCAAAGGACCCATTCGCGTCACGCCCAAACCCAAGCACATTTGCGACGACGCGCACGCTTCGCTGGCTCTGATCGCGAATGGGTTTGGGATCGGCTGGGGGCCAGCGTGGCTCGTTGGCGAAGACCTTCGCGCCGGCCGGCTGGTCGAGGTGCTTGCGCCCTGGCGCGCGCCTGGGGAACCCCTATGGATGCTCCGCACCTCCGGCCGCCGCCCGCCCCTTCGCACACAGCGCGTCATATCGTTCCTCAACACGCTTCCCGCCGCGTTCAGCGACAAGGCGGTGTGAAGCAGCGGGCGTCACCGACATTCGGTCGCCAGGAAAATGAGCTCCAGGCGGCGGCTGCCGGTGAGGTGTGGATTATGCGATCCCGTCTTGCATCAACCAAGGGTTTGAGATGTCCCGATTACATTGGATCGAGATTCAAGCGGCTGGACGAATAGCGATTATGGCGCGTCCTCGCGCCGACGAGTGGTTGGAGATGGAAGTCATTGAGTGGAAGGACGCCCGAGTCGGTCTGGTAGTGAGCCTTCTCGAGCGCGAGGAGGTTTCAGAGCTTGGGTTACAGCGTGAAGACGAGGTTTGTCGTTCTAACGGAATCGACTTCATCTCTTTTCCGATTCCGGATCGGGGATTGCCAGAATCGCGACCGGAGGCATCGCAGATCGCTCGCTTATTAGCCAGCGGCTTGCGAGATGGTCGTTCTATGGCGATCCATTGTCGCGCGGGGATCGGCCGATCTTCGGTAATTGCAGCTTGCGCACTGATCTGTTCCGGAATCCAAGCGAAGGAAGCTCTTGAGCTGATTGGAGCTTCGCGGGGCTTGATCGTGCCGGACACGGATGAGCAGCGCGATTGGGTGATGACCTTTGGCCAGGCGGAGCGCGGCGATGCGCCACGTACCCGATAGGCCATGCAATGTCGCCTCAGCCGCGGCGTGACAGGAAGTCGAGCACGCCGGTCTTGTAAACCTTGTCGCCGACTGCACGCATGTGGTCGCGATTGGGAATATCGAGCACTTCGGAACCCGGTATGATCGCGCCGAGCGCGCTGGCGCTTCCTGCGACATCGTCGGCGCTGCCGACCGCGATCAGCACCGGCACCTCGATGCGCGCGGCCTCTTGCCTCGTCATGAGATCGCGCGTGCCGCGCAGGCACGCGGCGAGTGCACGGCGGTCGGAGCGGGTCTGGTCGGCGAACGCGCGAAACGTGCGGCCGACGGGATCGGTGACGTCGTCCAGCGCGGGCGCCTCCAGCGCCTTGGCGACGTTCTCGCCGGGACCGCTGCCCTCGATCAGGCCGCCGATGCCGATGCCGCCGAGGATCGCCGAGCGCAGGCGCTGCGGCTCGTTGAGGGAGAGCCAGGCCGTCATCCGCCCGCCCATCGAATAGCCCATGATGTCGGCCTGCGGGATGGCGAGGTGATCCATCAGTGCGAGCACGTCGCCGGCCATTACGGGTATAGAATATTGCGCGGGTTCGTAGAGCTTTGCGCTCTCGCCATGGCCGCGGTTGTCGAGCGCGATGACGCGGCGTCCGTTCTTGCGCAGCTCCGACACCCAGGTCGGATAGACCCAGTTCACGTTCTTGCTGGAGGCAAAGCCGTGCACCAGGATGATCGGATCGCCCTCGCCTTCGTCGAGATAGGCAATTTCAACGGCGCCGTTGTGAAAGCTCGGCATCAGCAGTTCCGTGGGATCTTGTGGGGGACAGCTCGATCTTAGAGCACGATCCGGCAAAGTGTGCAGCGGTTTTCCGGCAACATCATGCTCAAACAATAGCCCGAAGCGGATCGCGCCTCAGGCCGTCGCGGCCGCGTTAGCCAAAGCAGCGTCGGCCGCCATCTGCGCGCGGCGCAGCCGCCGCGCCCGCCTGCGATCGCACCAGGCCTGGGTCAGGCGCTCGGTCGTCGCCTTGATGGAGGAGAGCAGGCCGAACAGCGTCACGACCGCGCCAAACAGCCACATCGCCAGATCGAACGCGCCGCCGACGAGCAGCAGCGCGCCGCGGCCGAGCAGCTTGATGATCGCGCGCGTCTTGCCGCCTTGCGCTTCCGCAAGCCGCACGGCGCGCGCGACGTCCTTGGGGCCCTCGGCGATGCGGAGCGTATCCATGGCCCCGCGCGTGCCGGTCTTTCCGGCGACGCGCGTGACGTCCTTGCCGAGCCGGACCAGCGCACCGGCCTTCTCGGCCCGGAACGCGGCCTTGATCGCGCTCACGGTCTGGCCAGGGCGCAGCACCGAGCCCGATGCCACCGCGTTCCGCAGCATCGGCGCATCGACGACCTCGCGCGCGGACCGGCCGGCCCATGCGGCGAGCCCCTCGCCGAGCCGTCCGAGCTTGCGCGCATCCTTCACCAGCGTCAGTCCTGCGCGCACCGGCGCGGCACCGCCGACGGAGATGTAGGTTGCCGCCGTCACCGCAAGGCCGGCCGCCGCAAGGGAGAGCACGAGGCGGTCGGTGTCCTCGCCCATGGCGAGGTGCTTGCCTTCGCGCACCACGTCCCTGATGTCGCCGAACACGAAGAGATCGCCGGCCACGGTCCCGGACAGGCTGGCGACGTCGTCCGCGTTGCCGGTGACGAGACCGGTGGCGAAGCGCTTGGCGAAATGCGCGGTGGAATTCTCCGCTTTCACGGCGTCGGTGACGCGGCTCAAGAGGTCGTCGGGAAGCGCGATGTTGCGCTCGCGCGCCAGCGTGACGAAACTGTCGGCGAGATCGGCATCGCCGGCGGCGAGCGCGGCCTCGATATTGTCCTGAACCAGGCGGTCGTTGTGCCGGAGCAGCGCATCGAGCTTCAGCTCGGAGAGCGCGACCGGATCGTCCTGGGCAGCCAGGATCGCGCCGGCCTCGCGGGCATGCGGCGCCACCTGCGCGAGCACGAAGCCGCACACGGCCATTCCCGCCAACGCCGTACTGATTCGCAGCCACTTCATGTGGAAAAGCCCGGATGCCCTGAGATCGCTCGCGCGGAACACTACGTCTTTCGTCCCGGTCTCACGCAACCACAGAGATAGTATGCCAAAATTGCGACACAACGTCCCCGACGAAAGAAGGGCTTCTCTAGGGGCGCAAGATTGTGTCGAATTTGCATGAGCAAATGAGCATGGGGCGCTTGCGAAGCTTTTCGGTTCCGCTGGACTAGCAATCACCTGTACCCGCCAGTATGGTCCGCAGCGCCTCAAAGATGCCGCGTAAGTTCGTGATTGTATCTGCCGCCATTGCCACTCCAGGATGAACTTCGATGTCCGACCATGTCGTCCCGCACTTCCATAACGATGCCGGTGTCCCCGTCATCGAGATCGGCTCGCAAGAGTTCATGTGCGTGGGCGCCAATCCTCCGTTCGACCATCCGCACGTCTTCCTCGACCTCGGCAACGACAACGAGATCATCTGCCCCTATTGCTCGACGCTGTACCGCTTCGCGGCCGACCTGAAGCCCGGCGAAGCCCGCCCGCCGGAATGTGTGCTGAAGGACAAGGTGGCCTGACCGCGTCCATCGGTTAAGGGGTGGCGCTCTCCCGAACGATCGTCGTCGCCGGTGCCGGCATCGGTGGCCTGACGGCCGCGCTCGCGCTCGCCGCCCGCGGCTTCCGCATCGTCGTGCTGGAGAAGGCCGAACGCCTCGAGGAGGTCGGCGCCGGCCTGCAGCTCTCGCCCAATGCCAGTCGCGTGCTGGTCGAGCTCGGCCTCACCGAACGCCTCAAGCTGCGCGCCGTCACCCCGGAAGCGCTCTCGATCATGAGCGCGCGCGTCGGCGGCGAGCTGCTGCGCATGCCGCTCGGCGAAGCCGCCTCGCTGCGCGCCGGAGCGCCCTATTGGGTGGTGCACCGTGCCGACCTGCAAGCGGCCCTCGCCGGCGCCGTCGCCGACCATCCCGACATCGACCTGAAGCTGGGCGCGACCTTCGAGGACGTCGCGCCTCACGCCAAGGGCCTGACCGTGGTCCATCGCAGCGGCACGATCCGCCGCAGCGATCTCGCCAGCGCGCTGATCGGCGCCGACGGCATCTGGTCGACGGTGCGCCAGCATCTGTTTCCCGAGGTGCAGCCACGCTTTTCCGGCCTGATCGCCTGGCGCGGCACGCTCGATGCCACGCAATTGCCGAAGGACTATACCGCGCGCCGGGTGCAGCTCTGGATGGGACCGAACGCCCATCTGGTCGCCTATCCCATTGCGGGCGGACGCCAGATCAATGTGGTCGCGGTGCTGCCCGGCACCTGGAACCGGCCGGGCTGGAGCACGCCCGGCGATATCAGCGAGGTGATGGACGCCTTTGCCGGCCCGCGCTGGCCGCCGGCGGCGCGGATGCTGCTCGCCGCGGTCGACAGCTGGCGCAAATGGGCGCTGTTCGGCGTGCCGGACGGCTGCCCCTGGAGCAAGGGTTCGGTGGCGCTGCTCGGCGATGCCGTGCACGCGATGCTGCCGTTCGCAGCCCAAGGGGCCGGCATGGCGATCGAGGATGCCGCCGTGCTCGCCCGGCATTTGAGCCTGGAGGCCGCCGAGAGCAGCAAAGCGGTTGCCGCCGCGCTGACGCAATACGGCCGTGCCCGCCAGGCGCGGGTGCGGCGGGTGCAGCGGACCGCGCGGCAGCAGGGCCGCATCTATCATCTCAATGGGCCGCTCGCGCTCGCACGCGATCTTGCGATCCGCGCGCTCGGCCCGCAGCGCATGCTGGCGCGACAGGACTGGATCTACGGCTGGCGGCCTTGATGCGGCGCGCCGCCGGCAGCATGCCTCAGCGGGCCGCTTTGCCGGATTTCGACGCGGATTTGGCGCTGGCCGCGTGCGATGCCGGAGGCGGCGGCGCCTCGGGCGGCGTCTCCCGGCATCTGTTGCGGCGCCAGGCATCCTCGGCCAATTGGACCTGCCCGCGCACGGCGACATAATCGTTGCGATAAGCGAGCTCGGACACGACGGCGCCGCCGGCCCCGGTCTCGGCCTTCTCCATCAGCCTCTGCAGATCGGCGGTGCGCTTGGCGAGGTCCTTGCGCTCGGTCTCGAGCTGCTTGCAATCGTACAATTCGTATTTGGCGGGATCGGCAAAGGCCGGTGCGATCGTCTCGCTCACGCCGGCGCAGCCGGACAGCGCGAGGCCAGCCGCAAGCAGCGCGAACAGCGCGCCAAAGCCGCGCAGCGAAAAGGAAAACGAAGCAGCCATGCCGGATGAATAGCCCCCGTGGATTGAGAATGCCTAAAGCAGCAACAGATGTCCGGATTGAGGCTTTGCCTTGCGCCCCCGGCTCGCATAAGGAAGAACCGTCCCTCCGGCGGCGAACGCGCCAATTCCAGACCGCCGGAACGGACTTAAGTGTTTGATCTCGTTGGATCAAGCGGGCATGGCGGAATTGGTAGACGCAAGGGACTTAAAATCCCTCGGTGCGCAAGCGCTGTGCCGGTTCGACCCCGGCTGCCCGCACCACTAGTTGTATCACCCCTGCTCGAGGCGCTCGGGCTCTGCGCGGAAATCGAGCAGCACGATCCAGAAGCAGATCAGCGCGATGACGAGGAGGATGAAGGTGCCCTCGATCGGCGCGCCCAGAAGCGAGACCAGTGCCGGAAAGGCGAGGCCGATGCCGAGGATGGCGGCGAGCGCCAGGGACGGAAGATCGACGATGAGGATCGCGGCAAGAAGCGCGAGCTCGAAGAAGGCATATTCCTTCAGACGCGGCGAGCTGAGATAGAGCGCGAACATGGCAAGCACCGTGATGCGCATGCCCGTGCGCGGGTGATCCATCAGCCAGCGATCGAGCTGCGTCAGGAGCGATGCCCCTTCGCGCACCGGTCCGCTCGCGGCCGCGCGCAGGACGGACAGCGCGAACGGCACGAGCACGAGCGCGAGTGCCGCGAACGCGTAGGCCGCCAACATCGCCGGCTTGCCGTCACCGAAGCCGGCCTGGGCCATGAGGTCGCGCGCCAGCAGCAACAGCGACGGATTGGTCTCCACGAGACCGACGGCATGCTGGCCGGGAATTTGTCCTGCGATCGCGAGCAGCCAGCTCGCGAACAGATCTGGATAGAGTAACCGCGACAGCGCGAGCGGCAACGCGAAGGCGAACGCGGCCACCGCGATCAAGGCCAGCTTGCGGCCACGCGGCAGCGGCAGGAAATAGAGCGCCGCCAGCACCGGGACGAACACCAGCTTGAACGAGGTCACGAGGCCGAGCAGCGCAGCGCCGGCGATGCGCCAGGAAAAGTTCGAATTCTGTTCGGATGCGAGCGGGCGTAGCAGGAGCTTCAGCGCGATCGCGGTCAGCACTCCGCTCAGCAGCGCAAAATTCCCCGACGCCACCACGAATTCGAAACCGACGAACGCGCCGAGCGCGCAGAGCACCTTCAAGCCAGCATCGCGCGCGCTGGCACGCGTCCGGCCAAGGCCGGGCAGAAGCAGCGCGCAGAGCACGGCGAGGACGAGAAAGATGCTTCGGTAATGATCGAGCAGAACGCCGCCCGCGCAGAGGGGACGGAAGACGTCCAGCGTCACCGGCAGATAGGGATAAGAATAGGTGGTGCCCTTCAGGTTCTTGACGAAGTAGGGATCGAGCCCGTCGGCATGCGCATCGACCGCCGCGCAATTGACCCGGACGTCCCAGCCATACGGCAGGTCGAGCGAGGCATCGTTGGCGAGATTACCGAGCACCAGCAGCGCGGTCAGCGTGACCACGCCGGCAAGCCAGACGTTGCGCCTGGCAGCCTTGGCCGCAGGCGCCAACCATCGTGCTGCACCTGATATGTCGGACACGGGCGATACCCTGTTTGGCTTCTCGCGGCGCCGTTGCGGCAGCCGGTCCAGCCACAATGGACAGGACGGGTTGCCGATTCATCTCCCCGGCGTGCCGCGCCCGATCTTATGGTGAATCCCTGGTTGCAGGCCCAGCCCTCCGGCGACGCGGCTTCGGAAAACGCTTCGATGTGCGCGGCGACGCGGCGGATGGCCATCGCGGGCCCTCACCCGTTTTTGACCGCTCCTGCTCCGCCTGCCAGCCATCCCGAAACATGGGTTGTGCAACGCAGCATCGGGGCTAGATAACTCGCTTGATTGCAGGGGTAAGCTTCTTGTCCGACGTCAATGCCGACGGTTGGGTGTCCTCGGGACACCGCCCAATGGGTTTTCCGGAATTCGTCATCGTGATCGCGTCCATCATGGCGCTGAACCCGCTCGCGATGGACATGATGCTGCCGGCGCTGCCCAATATCGGCGCCGCCTTCAAGATTCCCATCGAGAACCATCTGCAACTGGTGCTGTCGACCTTCCTGATCGGCTTCGGCGCCGGTCAGTTCGTCATGGGTCCGCTGTCGGACCGCTTCGGGCGCCGACCGGTGCTGCTCGGCGGCATGGCGGTCTATGCGGTGGCGAGCGTGCTGGCGGTCATTGCCCCCTCGTTCGAGACGCTGCTGCTGGCGCGTGCGCTCCAGGGGCTCGGCACCGCGGCGACGCGCGTGATCGCGACCTCGATCGTGCGCGACTGCTATGTCGGCCGCCGCATGGCGAGCGTGATGTCGCTCGCCATGATGATCTTCATCGCGGTGCCCGTGGTCGCGCCCTCGTTCGGACAGGCGGTGCTGCTGGTGACGGCGTGGCGCGGCATCTTCGTCGTGCTGATGCTCTACGGCCTGCTCGCGCTCGCATGGTGCGTGCTGCGGCTGCCCGAGACGCTTCCCGAGTCGAAGCGCAGGTCGCTGGCGCCCTCCGACGTGCTCTCGGCATTCCGGCAGACCCTGACCCATCGCCAGACCGTCGGCTATGCCACCGCCGCCGGCAGCGTCATCGGCGCGCTGTTCGCCTATGTCTTCTGCGCCCAGCAGGTCTTCACCGGCATCTATCATCTCGGCCAATATTTCCCGCTGGCTTTCGCCGCGATTGCCGCCGGCACAGCCATCGCCGGCTTCCTCAATGCGAGGCTGGTCGGCCGGCTCGGCATGCGCGTGATCTCGCACGGCGCGCTGACGCTCTACACGGCCGTGGCCGGCGTGATGCTGCTGACGGAAAGCCTCGGCGTGCTGCCGCTCGCCTTGTTCATGGTGCTCTCGGCCCTGATGATGTTCTCGTTCGGCATGATGGTCGCCAACTTCACCGCGCTGGCGATGGAACCGCAGGGCCACATCGCCGGCACCGCCTCCTCGCTGTACGGCTCGATCACCACGCTGATCGGGATCGTGGTCGGCATGGCAATCGGGCAGAGCTTCGACGGCACGCTGCTGCCGTTCTCGATCGGCTTTTTCCTATCCACCCTCGCCGCGCTCGCGATCGTGCTGGTGGTGGAGAAAGGGCGGCTGTTCAGGCCGCATCATCGCCCGATCAGCTAGGAACTTCCCGCCCCTCGCGATGTTGTACTGCAGCAATTCAGAGGATTGGCGAGATGGAACAAGAGAACAGATCGGATCAGCCCGCGTCCGAGATCGAACAGCCGATTTCGCAGCCTCGTTCCGATGAACGAATGGACTCGAGCTTGGCATTCGTGAGTGAAGGGCTCGAGCAGCTGCGCGACAGCCACTGCTAGACGAGCGCGATCACAGACCGCCTCATAGAAAACGGCGCCGCAGGAAACTGCGGCGCCGTTCGTATTCACATGCAAGGCGCGCGGCGCGTAAAGCGCGATGAGATTCGGATGATCGTCATCGCGCTTTAGGTTGTTGTTTGCGCATGATCTTTCCGGAAAACCGCTTCGCACTTTTCCGGATCATGCTTTATTCCTTCTTGTCGATGTTCCAGAACACCGGCGTCGCGGGGCCGTCGAGCACGCCCGTCAGCGATTTGCGCCAGCCGCTCGGGATGAGATACTGCCCCAGCGGAATGTAGATCACCTGCTCATAGGCCTGCTTCTGGATGTCGGCGGCGATCTTCTTCTGATCGTCGACCGAGGCCGCGCGGACGAAAGCGTCCTTGAGCTGCTCGATCTTGGCGTCTTCCGCCCAGCCGAACCAGCCCTTCTTGCCCTGGCCGCCGATCGAGAGATTGGCGATCGGGTTGGACACGTCGGCCGCGACCCAGTTGGTGAAGAACATGTTCCAGCCACCTTCCTTCGGCGGCTTCTGGCTGGCGCGGCGGCTCACCACCGTCTGCCAGTCGGTCGCCTGAAGATCGACCTTGAAGCCGGCCTCGCGCAGCAGCTGGGCCGAAACGATCGGCTGCGCCTTCAGCGTCGTGACGTCGCCAGGGGCCATGATCACGATCGGCGTGCCGTCATAGCCGGACTCGGCGAGCGCCTTCTTGGCTTGCGCCATGCCGTTCCCCTTGACCAGGGTCTCGGAGCCCGCATCGGTTGCGAGCGGCGTGTCGCAAATGAAGAACGCGCCGCAGATCTTCTGATATTTGGCGTTGCCGACCAGCGCGTCGAGCACGTCCTTCTGGTTCAGGGCCAGCAAGGCAGCACGCCGCACCTTCACGTTGTCGAACGGCGGATGCAGGAAGTTCATCCGGCCGAGCGTCTGGAAGCCGAACTTGTTCAGGACCTCGATGGTGAGCTCCTTGTTGCCTTCCAGCACCGGCAGCATGTCGAACGGCAGGTTCTCCATGAAATCGATGTCGCCCGACTGCAGCGCGTTCACCGCGGTCTGCGAGTCCGGCATGGTGATCCACTCGACGCGGTCCACCTTCACCACCTTGCCGCCGGAGGTCCAGCTCGCCGGCTCCTTGCGCGGCACGTAGTCAGTGTTCTTGACGTAGACCGCCTTCACGCCGGGCTGGAATTCGCCCTGCACGAACTTGAACGGACCAGAGCCGATCTGCTCGGGGATCTGCTTGTCCGGCGGCGTCTCCGCAAGGCGCTTCGGCATCATGAAGGCGACGCGCGAGGACGGCTTGCCGATGGAGTCGAGCACCAGGCCGTAGGGCTCCTTCAGCTTCAGCGTGATGGTCTTGGGGTCGGTCGCCTCGATGCTGGCGGTGAAGTCCATGAGCTTCTGTCCCATGCCGTCGACCGCAGCCCAGCGCTTCAGCGAAGCGACGCAGTCCTCCGCCGTCACCGGCGCACCGTCATGCCACTTCAGGCCGTCGCGCAGCGTGAACGTGTAGGTGAGCTTGTCGTCGGAGACCTTCCAGTCCGCCATCTGCGGCTGGACCTTGAAATTCGAGTCGGTGGCCACCAGCGTGTCGTAAACCATGTAGCCGTGGTCACGCGTGATGTAGGCCGTGGTGAAGATCGGATCGATGATGCGCAAATCCGAATGCAGCACCGCCGTGAGAGTCTTGCCGGCCGCGAGCACCGGCGAGGCCAGCGCAGTCGAAAGCGCGACGACCGACAGCGCAAGTGTGGAGGCGAACGCGCGAGGCCCCCGGCGCATGAAGTGGAACATAGAAAGTTCTCCTGACGTGAAACTGTTCAAAGGCAGGTTATTGGTTGAGCATGAGGTTCGTTCGTTGGGCGAACTAACCTCATGCAATGCCTTCGTCTTTCGAGACTTGCAGACAGGGTGAAGCGCGTCAATCCGGTTTCGGTGCAAGCCCTTGCGGCGCGCGCACGGGCTCCACAAAGATCGGTTTGGCTCTACAACACCCTCCGCTTGTCCCGTCCGCGCCAATGCAATGCGCGTTCCATCTTTCCAAGCTTGAGAGACATTGAGATGAATCCTGCCAATCTTCCCTTTGATTCCGAGGCCATGCTCGAAGGCCTGCGCGGCTGGATCGAATGCGAAAGCCCCACCTGGGATGCCGGTGCCGTGGACCGCATGCTCGATATCGCAGCGCGAGATATGGCGATCATGGGTGCGACGATCGAGCGCATCGCCGGCCGCCAGGGCTTCGGCGGGGTCATCCGCGCGCGTTTCCCCCATCCGAAGCAGGGCGAGCCCGGCATCCTGATCGCCGGGCACATGGATACCGTCCACCCGGTCGGCACCATCGCGAAGCTGAAATGGCGGCGCGAGGGCAACAAGTGCTATGGCCCCGGCATCTACGACATGAAGGGCGGCAACTACCTCTCGCTGGAAGCCATCCGCCAGCTGGCACGCGCCTCGTTCACGACCCCATTGCCGATCACCGTGCTGTTCACGCCGGATGAGGAAGTCGGCACGCCCTCCACGCGCGACATCATCGAGGCGGAAGCCGCGCGCAACAAATACGTGCTGGTGCCGGAGCCCGGCCGCGCCGACAACGGCGTCACCACCGGACGTTACGCCATCGCACGCTTCAACCTCGAAGCGACGGGCCGGCCGAGCCACGCCGGCGCGACGCTGTCCTCGGGACGCTCGGCGATCCGCGAGATGGCGCGACAGATCCTCGCGATCGACGCCATGACGACGGAGGACTGCACCTTCTCGGTCGGCGTCGTGCATGGCGGCCAATGGGTCAATTGCGTTGCTACCACGGCGACGGGCGAGGCGCTCTCCATGGCCAAGCGCCAGGCCGATCTCGACCGCGGCGTCGAGCGGATGCTGGCGTTGTCCGGCACCAGCAACGACGTCAGCTTCAAGGTCACGCGCGGCGTGACGCGGCCGGTCTGGGAGCCCAATGCCGGCACCATGGCGCTGTACGAGAAGGCCCGCGGCATTGCCAAATCTCTCGGCATGGAATTACCGCATGCAAGCTCCGGCGGCGGCTCGGACGGCAACTTCACCGGCGCGATGGGAATCCCCACGCTCGACGGCCTCGGTGTGCGCGGCGGCAATGTCCACACGCTCGAAGAGTATATCGAAGTCGAGAGTCTCGCTGAGCGAGGACGGCTGATGGCGGGGCTGCTGGCGACGCTGGAGTGATCGCGAAGCGATCCCGTAGGTGGGCAAAAGGCGCAAAGCGCCGTGCCCACCGTTTTCCCGACCGAAAGCAGGTGGGCACGCTCCGCTTTGCCCACCCTACGAAGATTGGCTGCACCGCAAAAACTGTGGCCCTCGTGGCACGGGAATTGCTGAAATGTTAGGCTGATGGCAGGCTGGCCGAAGAGCCCTGCCCAATTTGACTCTAAACTGACGGATCCAACTTGCTCGGATATCTCCTTCGCCGAATTCTCGCCGCCGTGCCCGTGATGGGCGTGGTCGCGCTGTTCGTTTTCCTCCTGCTCCGCCTCACCCCCGGCGATCCCGCCGCGATCCTCGCCGGCGACAACGCGACCCCGGAACGGCTGGAGCGCATCCGCGAATCGCTCGGCCTCAACGAGCCGCTGATCGTGCAGTTCGTCACCTGGGTGAACAAGCTGCTGCACGGCGACCTCGGGACGTCGCTGATCTCCAATTTGCCGGTGATGAAGATGATCGGCCAGCGCGTCGAGCCCTCGATCTCGATCGCGTTGTGCACCATCATCCTCGCCGTCGTCGTCGCAGTTCCCTTGGGGGTGATCGCGGCGTGGAAGCACGGCACCTGGATCGACCGTTTCGTGATGGGTCTGTCCGTGCTCGGCTTCTCGGTGCCGGTGTTCGTGGTCGGCTATGTCCTCATCCAGGTCTTCGCGATCGAGCTGCGCTGGGTGCCGGTGCAGGGCTTCCGTAGCATCTTCAACGGCTTCGGTCCGTTCTTCGAGCGCATGATCCTGCCGACCTGCGCGCTGTCCTTCATCTACGTCGCACTGATCGCGCGCATGACGCGTGCGGCGATGCTCGACGTGCTCGGCGAAGACTACGTGCGAACGGCGCGCGCGAAGGGCATCAACGAGGTTGCGGTGATGATGCGCCATGCTCTGCGCAACGCCGCCGTGCCCGTGATCACCGTGATCGGCACCGGCTTTGCGCTCTTGATCTCCGGCGTCGTCGTCACCGAGAGCGTGTTCAACATCCCCGGCATCGGGCGTCTCACCGTCGACGCGGTGCTGGCGCGCGACTATCCGGTGATCCAGGCGATGATCCTGCTGACCTCGCTGATCTACGTCGTCGTCAATCTTCTCATCGACGTCGCCTACACCCTGCTCGATCCCCGGATCCGGTACTGAGGCAAGGACAAGAACAAAATGTCGGTCGATACCCTTCCCCAGTCCTCCATTCCGATCACGTCGCCGCTGCGGCCGCGATTCGGATTCCTCACCTCGACCCCGATCATCGCCACCGCGACGTGCCTGCTCGCCTTGATCGTGGTGGTCTCGATCCTCGCGCCGCTGATCGCGCCGCATGATCCGATCCAGCTCGCCCCGTCGCAGCGGCTCAAGCCATCTTCCGCACAGTTCCTGCTCGGCACCGACGCCTACGGCCGCGACGTGTTGTCGCGCGTGATCTATGGCGGCCGCATCTCGCTTCTGATCGGCATCGGTGCGGCGATCCTGTCGATCGCCATCGGGCTGGCGATCGGCCTCGTCTCCGGCTTCTTCAAGCTGGTCGATTCCGTGATGATGCGCGTCATGGACGGCCTGATGGCAATGCCGAGCATCCTGCTCGCGATCGCCGTGGTGTCGCTGTCCGGCGCCAGCCTCTGGACCGTGCTGATCGCGATCACGATCCCCGAGATTCCGCGCGTTGCACGCCTGGTCCGCTCGGTCGTGCTGTCGGCGCGCGAGGAGCCTTACGTCGAGGCCGCGATCTCGGTCGGCTCGAGCCTGCCGAAGATCATGTGGCGCCACCTGATGCCGAACACGATCGCGCCGCTGATCGTCCAGGGCACCTATATCTGCGCCAGCGCCATCCTGACCGAGGCGATCCTCTCCTTCCTCGGCGCCGGCATCTCGCCGGAGACGCCGACCTGGGGCAACATCATGGCCGAGGGCCGCCAGTACTTCCAGATCAAGCCGTCGCTGATCTTCTGGCCGGGCCTGCTGCTCTCCATCGCCATCCTCAGCATCAACCTGATCGGCGACGCCGCCCGCGACGCCCTCGATCCGCGCATGAAGCAGCGGGAGGGGAAGTGAAACAAGTAGCGTTGTCATTCCGGGGCGCGCGTAGCGCGAGCCCGGAATCCATTTCACCACGCGTGCTGCGGCCCGATGGATTCCGGGCTCGCGACTTTGTCGCGCCCCGGAATGACGGAGAGAATTGACGTGACCGACACCATCCTCGACATCAACAACCTCGTCGTCTCCATCGGCAAGCAGCCGAAAGGCGCCAACATCATCGACGGCATCTCGATCCAGGTGCGCGAGCGCGAGACGCTGTGCCTCGTCGGCGAGAGCGGCTCGGGCAAGTCGGTGACCTCGCTCACCACCATGGGCCTGTTGCCGAAGGGCACGCTGGTGCCAACCGGCGGCAGCGTGAAGCTGGTCGGCGAGGAGCTGCTCACCGCCACCGACCGCCGCCTGCGCCAGCTGCGCGCGACCAAGATGGCGATGATCTTCCAGGAGCCGATGACCGCGCTCAATCCGGTGGTGCCGGTCGGCCGCCAGATCGACGAGGTGCTCCGCGCCCACACCAAACTCGATGCCAAAGCGCGCAGGAAGCGCATTCTCGACATGATGGAGCAGGTCCACCTGCCCCAGGTCGAGCGCATCTTCGCCTCCTACCCGCACCGTCTCTCCGGCGGCCAGCGCCAGCGCATCATGATCGCGATGGCGCTGGTGCTGGAGCCGAAGCTGCTCATTGCCGACGAGCCGACCACCGCGCTCGACGTCACCACGCAGAAGCAGATCCTGTCGCTGATCCGCGAGCTCCAGCGCGATCACGGCACCGCCGTGCTGTTCATCACGCACGACATGGGCGTGGTCGCCGAGATCGCCGACCGCGTCGCGGTGATGCGGCAGGGCCGGCTGGTCGAGACCGGTCCGCTCGAGACCGTGCTGCGCAATCCGACCATGGAATACACCCGCAACCTGCTCTCCTCGGTGCCGAGCCTGGTGCCGCGCCCGCCGCGCGAGGAAACCCGCGAGCCCGTGGTGCTGGAGGCCAACGAGCTCAGCAAGGTCTACAAGGAGCGCGCCTTTTTCGGCAAAGGCCGCGAGGTCGTCGCTGCCGACAAGGTCACCTTGACCCTGCGCAAGGGCCGCACGCTCGGCATCGTCGGCGAAAGCGGCTCGGGCAAGTCGACGGTTGCGCGCTGCATCGTGCGCCTGATCGATCCGACCTCCGGCGGCGTGCGCCTCGCCGGCCGCGAGATCGCCGACATCTCGCGCCGCCTGTTGCAGCCGCATCGGCAGAAGATCCAGATCGTATTCCAGGATCCCTATCGTTCGCTCAATCCGCGCGTCACCGTCGGCGAGAGCATCGCCGAAGGCCCGGTCAATTACGGCGTGGCGCACGCCGACGCGATGAAGCGGGCGCGCGAGTTGCTCGAGCTGGTCGGCCTGCCGCCGGATGCGGTGTCGCGCTATCCGCACCAATTCTCCGGCGGCCAGCGCCAGCGCATCGCGATCGCCCGGGCACTCGCGCTCGATCCGGACGTGCTGGTCGCGGATGAAGCGGTCTCCGCGCTCGACGTCTCGGTGCAGGCGCAGGTGCTGGAGCTGCTCGACGAGATCCAGAAGCGGCTCGGCATCGCCATCCTGTTCATCACCCACGACCTCCGCGTCGCAGCCCAGATCTGCGACGAGGTCGTGGTGATGCAGCACGGCCGCGTCGTCGAACAGGGACCGGCCGCCGAAGTGCTGACGCATCCTAAGGAGGCCTACACCAAGGCGCTGCTGGATGCGGCGCCCGGGCGGGGTTGGGATTTTGCGAACTTCAGGCCGGTGGCGGAAGGCGTGGGGGCCACGGCTTAACTCTCTCCGCCGTCATTCCGGGGCATCGCGAAGCGATGAGCCCGGAATCCATCAGGCTGCGAACTCTGTCGCACGATGGATTCCGGGCTCGCGCTACGCGCGACCCGGAATGACGGCGGAGCAGCATTCCCAAATCGATCTGACCCTATGCGTGGCACGATGGCCTCTCACCTTGCCCTCTCCTCAGAGCCAAGGCTAACGTCGCGCACTTTCAATCGGGACTGAACTGAATGACACGCATCGCCGTCGGCGGCTTCCTGCACGAGACCAACACCTTCGCTCCGACCAAGGCGACATTCGCCGACTTCCAGCATGGCGGCGGCTGGCCGGCGATGACTGAAGGTGCCGACGTGTTGAAGGTGATGCGCCGCATCAATGTCGGGCTCGCCGGTTTCGTCGACAGCGCCGAGGCGAACGGCTGGGAACTCGTTCCGACCATCGCCTGCGGGGCGAGCCCGTCGGCGCATGTCACCGAAGACGCATTCGAGCGCATCGTGAAGGTCATGGTCGACGGCATCGCCGCCGCCGGCCCGATCGACGCCGTCTATCTCGACCTGCACGGCGCGATGGTGACCGAGCATCTCGACGACGGCGAAGGCGAGATCTTGGCGCGCGTGCGCCGCGTCATCGGTAAGGATGTTCCGCTGGTCACCAGCCTCGATCTCCACGCCAACGTCACGCCCGAGATGATGGAGCATGCCGACGCGCTGATCGCCTACCGCACCTATCCGCATGTCGACATGGCCGAGACCGGCCGCGCCTGCGCGCGCCATCTCGCGCTGCTGCTGCAGACGAAGCAGCGCTTCGCAAAGGCCTTCCGGCAATTGCCGTTCCTGATCCCGATCAGCTGGCAATGCACCAACGACCAGCCCACCAAAGGCATCTACGAAAGACTCGCCGCGCTGGAGAGCGATGCCGTCCCCACCCTCTCTTTCGCGCCCGGCTTTCCCGCCGCCGATTTCCGCGACTGCGGCCCCAGCGTGTTCGCCTATGGCAGGAGGCAAGACGACGCAGATCGTGCGGCCGACGCGCTTCTGAAGCTGATCGAAAGCCACGAGAACGATTTCGACGGCAAGATCTGGACGCCCGACGACGGCGTGCGCCACGCCATGGAACTTGCCAAGAGCGCGCGCAAGCCGATCATCATCGCCGACACCCAGGACAATCCGGGCGCCGGCGGCGATTCCGACACCACGGGCATGCTGCGCGCGCTGGTGCGCAACAAGGCGAGTGCCGCAACCGGCGCGATCTACGATCCGGAATCGGCCAAGGCCGCGCACGCAGCCGGCGTCGGCGCCACCGTGACGCTGTCGCTCGGCGGCAAGTCCGGCATCCCCGGCGACGAGCCCTATCGCGAGACCTTCGTGGTCGAGCAGCTCTCGGACGGCCGCTTCATCGCGCCCGGTCCCTATTACGGCGGCCGCGAGATGGAGATGGGCCCGTCCGCAGCCTTGCGCATCGGCGATGTCCGCATCGTCGTCTCTTCGCACAAGGCCCAGCTCGCCGACCAGGCGATGTACCGCTATGTCGGCATCGAGCCGACCGAACAGAAAATCCTGGTCAACAAGAGCTCGGTGCATTTCCGCGCCGATTTCGAGCCGATCGCCGAGAAGCTGATGATCTGTGCCGCGCCCGGTGCGATGCCGGCCGACACCGCTTCGCTACCCTGGACGCGCCTGCGCCCGGGCATCCGCATCAAGCCGAACGGCCCCGTATTCACGCCTCCCTCACGCTAACCGGACAGGACCACATGCCCACGATCGATCGCATCGACGGCTACGCCGACGAGCTCACCGCAATCAGGCGCGACCTCCACGCCCATCCCGAGATCGGCTTCGAGGAAGTGCGCACCTCCGGCATCGTCGCCGACAAGCTGAAGAGCTGGGGCATCGAAGTGCATCGCGGCCTCGGCGGCACCGGCGTGATCGGCGTCATCAAGGGCAAGGGCACCGGCAGCAAGCGCATCGGGCTGCGCGCCGACATGGACGCGCTGCCGATGGAAGAGAACACCAATCTGAAGTGGAGCTCGAAGATCCCCGGCCGCTTCCACGGCTGCGGCCATGACGGCCACACCACCATGCTGCTCGGCACCGCGCGCTATCTCGCCGAGACCCGGAATTTCGACGGCACCGTGCATCTGATCTTCCAGCCGGCCGAGGAAGGCCTCGGCGGCGCCCGCGCCATGATCAAGGACGGGCTGTTCGAGAAATTTCCCTGCGACGAGCTCTACGGCCTGCACAACGCGCCCGACCTCAACCACGGCGAGATCGCGATCCTGCCGGGCCCGGCCATGGCCAGTGCCGACTTCTTCGACCTGCGCATCACCGGCTACGGCGCGCATGGCGCGATGCCCGAGCGCTCCAAGGACGCGGTTGTCATTGCGACCACACTGGCGCAGGCGATCCAGACCATCGTCAGCCGCAACGTCGACCCGCTGCAAGCCGCGGTGATCTCGATCACCCAGATCCATGCCGGCTCGGCTTACAACGTCATTCCGGGCGATGCGCATCTGTGCGGCACCATCCGCACCTTCTCGAACGAAGTCCGCGCCCTGATCGCCGAGCGCATCCGCACCATCTGCGCCGGCATCGCCGCCGCCTATCAGTGCACGATCGAAGCCGACATCCGCGACACGTTCGGCGTTCTGGTCAACCAGGTCGAGCAGTCCAAGGTGGTCGAGGAGGTCGCGCGCACCATCGTCGATCCCGCCAACGTGATCACCCGCATCCAGCCGAAGATGGGCAGCGAGGATTTCGCCGACATGCTGGAGACGATTCCCGGCGCTTACTTCTGGGTCGGCCATGACGGCTCGGTGCCCGTGCACAATCCCGGCTTCGTGCTCGACGACAAGATCCTGCCGATCGGTGCCAGCATGTTCGCCCGCATCGTCGAGACGCGCATGCCGGTGGGTGGCAATGCATAAAAAGAGCGTCGAGGAAGCGGTCACCTCGCTGCACGATCTGTCCGCGGTCGACCTGATCGCGGGTTATCGTGCCAAGCAGTTCTCGCCGAGCGAGGTGCTGGAGGACGTGCTCGCGCATGTCGCGGCGTGGGAACCGCATCTGAAGGCGCTCTATGCGTTCGACCCCGATGGCGCGCGCGAGGCCGCAAAGGCCTCGACCGCGCGCTGGACCGGCGGCGAGCCCTCCGGGCCGCTCGACGGCGTGCCCGTGACGGTGAAGGACAACATCGCGACCAAGGGCGTGCCGGTGCCGCTGGGGGCAGCCAGCGTCAAGCTCGTGCCGGCCGAGAAGGACGCGCCGCCCGCTGCGCGGCTGCGTGAGGCCGGCAGCATCATCTTCGCCAAGACCACCATGCCCGATTACGGCATGCTGTCCTCCGGGCTGTCCTCGTTCCATGCGCTCGCGCGCAACCCGTGGGATCTCAGCAAGAACCCGGGCGGCTCCAGCGCCGGCGCAGGCGCCGCCGCCGCGGCCGGCTACGGGCCCTTGCATCTCGGCACCGATATCGGCGGCTCGGTTCGCCTGCCCGCCGGCTGGTGCGGCCTCGTCGGCCTGAAGCCGAGTTTTGGCCGAGTGCCGATCGACCCCACCTATGTCGGCCGTGTCGCAGGCCCGATGACCCGCACGGTCGACGATTGCGCGCTGATGATGAGCGCGATCGCAAAGCCCGACCGCCGCGACGGCATGAGCCTGCCGGCCGAGCTGCTGAACTGGAAGGGGCTGGAGAAATCTCCGCGAAAACTACGCATCGGGTTGATGCTCGATCCCGGCTGCGGCCTGGCGCTGGAGAAGCCGGTGCGCGAGGTCGCAGTGAAGGCCGCGAAGGCATTCGAGTCCGCAGGCAGCGTCGTCACCGAGGTCGACGGCATCCTCACGCGCGAGATGCTCGACGGTCTCGACAATTTCTGGCGCGCGCGGATGTGGGACGATCTGTCCAAGCTGACGCCGGCCGAGCAGGCCAAGGTGCTGCCCTATATCTTCAAGTGGGGCGAGTCCGGGGCCAAGCTCTCGGGCGTCGACGTCATCCGCGGCTTCAACCAGACCATGGCGATCCGCGCGGCTGCGGCGAAGCTCTTTTGCGAGCTGGACTATGTGATCTCGCCGACCGCGCCGAACGTGAACTATCCGGCGGAATGGGCCTCGCCGACCAACGATCCCATGAAGCCGTTCGAGCACATCGCCTATACCGTGCCGTGGAATATGTCGGAGAACCCGGCGATCTCCCTCAACGGCGGCTTCGACGCCAAGGGTTTTCCCATCGGCGTGCAGATCGTCGGCCGCCGCTTCGACGACATCGGCGTGCTCGGCATGGCCAAGGCGTTTGAAGGCCTGCGCGGCCCGCAGCGGCCCTGGCCGAAGCCGCCGGCGTAACAAACGCTCGCTCGTCATTCCGGGTTGCGCCCTCTTGGCGCAAGCCCGGAATCCACTCATCCGCATTACTGATGTGGACAAATGGATTCCGGGCCCGCGCTTCGCGCGCCCCGGAATGACGTGCTAGAGAGAGCGACAAAGAAACAGGGAAGGAAACCACCATGGCGTATGAGACGATCAAGTACGAGGTCGCCGATCAGATCCTCACCATCACGCTGAACCGGCCCGAGAAGCTCAACGCCTTCAACGCGCAGATGCAAGCCGAACTGATCGACGCGTTCGACGCCGCCGACAAGGATGATAACGTCCGCGCCATCATCGTCACCGGCGCCGGCCGCGGCTTTTGCGCGGGCGCCGATCTCTCCTCCGGTGCCGACACGTTCGATCGCGACGCGCGGCGCGGGCCGGTCAAGCGTTTTGCCGACGGCAAGGTCGACTATAGCGACCCGCAGGTGCGTGACGGCGGCGGCCAAGTGACGTTGCGCATCTTCAAATGCCTCAAGCCCGTGATCGCGGCGGTGAACGGCCCGGCCGTCGGCATCGGCGTCACCATGCAGCTTGCAATGGATATCCGCATCGCCTCGGAGGCTGCGCGGTTCGGCTTCGTGTTCTCCCAGCGCGGCATCGTGCCCGAGGCGGCCTCGAGCTGGTTCCTGCCGCGCATCGTCGGCATCTCGCAGGCGCTGGAATGGTGCTATTCGGGCCGTGTCTTCCCGGCGCAGGAAGCGCTTGCGGGCCGCCTCGTCAGCAAGGTCGTGGCCCCCGATGATCTGCTGCCGACCGCCCGAGCGCTCGCCAAGGAGTTTGCGGCAAAGACCGCGCCGGTGTCGGTCGCGCTGATCCGCCAGATGATGTGGCGCATGATGGGCGCCGACGATCCCATGGAAGCCCACAAGGTCGACAGCCGCGGCATCTACGCCCGCGGCCGCTCGGACGACGTGAAGGAAGGCGTGGTGTCGTTCCTGGAGAAGCGGCCGGCGCAGTTCAAGAACAAGGTGTCGACCGACATGCCGGATTACTTCCCGTGGTGGACGGAGCGCGAGTACAAGTGACGAGCGCGTAGCGCGCCATAACGCGCAACTCGGCTGTTTGATCCATGCCAAGTGCGCATGGACAGTCGGTCGACAGGCCTGCTGCATCGCAAAACCACCTTGCTGTATCGTTCGCATCGCACAGGGAAGCGATGCCGATGCAACTTTGCCTGCGAATGGCGGCTCTCGCGCCACTCGTCCTTGCCGGCTGTGCCGAGCAGGACGCCGAGTGGGCGCAGCGCGGACGAGCCAGCTTGATCGGTCTCGACCAGTCGGCGATCCGCATGTGCGCCGGCCTGCCGGCCGGAACCGCCAAGGACGGTTCGGGCGAGATCTGGATGTACGAGCACGCGGCGAGCCCTCCCGGCGGCATCGCGCCGCCCACGCTCACGCTTCCGCCCGGCCTGAATATCGGAGGCCAGGCGCCTTCGGGCTATTGTCGCGTGCAGTTGCGCTTTGCTCGCGGCAAGGTCACCGAGGTGCAATATGCCGGGAATACCGACATCGGAAATGCGCGTGACGCCGTCTGCGGCCAGATCGTGCGGACCTGCCTCGGCTATGCGCCGGGCGGCCGCGACACCGTCGCGCGGACGTCACATCAGTAGCGCGACGCGTCCGATCGCCTTGCGGTCGAGCAACAACCGCATCGCCTTCGCATAGTCCTTAAGCGGCAGGCGGTGCGAGACGTTGGGGCGCAGCTTGCCCTCCTCCGCCCATTGCAAAAGCGCCTTCAGGCGGACCTCGCCGAGCGCAGGATTCTTCCGCACCGCTTCGCCGGCGCGTACGCCGAGCACGCTGGCGCCCTTGATCAGCAGGAGATTGGTCTTGGCCGAGCCGATGCCGCCGGTGAAGCCGATCACCAAGAGCCGCGCGCCCCAGGCGATGCAGCGCATCGAATCTTCGAAGACCCGGCCACCGACGGGGTCGAACACGACGTCGGCGCCGCGGCCGTCGGTGATGCGCTTGACGGCATCGCGGAACGGCTCGCGGTCGTAGCGGACGAGATGATCGGCGCCGCGCGATTTCGCGATTCTGAGCTTCTCGTCGCTGGAGGCGGTCGCGATCACGGTCGCACCCAGCATCTTGCCGATCTCGACGGCGGCAAGGCCGACGCCGCCGCCGGCACCGTGGACCAGCAGCACCTCGCCGGGTGCCACCCGGCCGCGATCGATCAACGCGTGATAGGCCGTGCCGTGGCCGGCGAGATAGGTCGCAGCCTCCGCATAGTCGAAGGTGGACGGCATGGGGGTGAGTTGCGACGGCATCACCACCGCTTCATCCGTGAAGGCACCAAAGCGCATCTTCACAATGACCTTGTCGCCGACGGCAACGCCGCTTGCCTCCGATGCCACCTCGATGACGTCGCCGGCCGCTTCCATGCCCGGCGTGAACGGCAGCTCCGGCTTGAGCTGGTATTCGCCGGCGGCCATCAGCACGTCGGGGAAGTTCAGCCCGGCGGCGCGGATGGCGACGCGCACCTCGCCCGGCCTCAGCGCGCGGGGCGGAAACTCCTCCAGCAGCAAACGCTCGGGCGCGCCGAGCTCGCGGCAGACGACGGCGCGCACCATCAGGCCGCGCTCGCCTTGCTGCGCTGAAGCGCTTCGCGGATCAGCGGCAGGCGGTCATTGCCGAAATACATGTCGGTCTTGTTCACGAAGATCGTCGGCGAGCCGAAGCCGCCGCGCGCGATGACCTCCTCGGTATTGGCCTTGAGCTGGTCCTTGATGCCCTGCTCGGCAATACCGGCGAAGAACTTCTGCTCGTCGATGTCGACCTTCCTGCAGATCTCCGCGAGCACCGCGTCCTGCGAGATGTCCTTGTCCTCGCCCCAATAGGCCTCGAACACTGATGTCGCGAACGGCACCATGTCCTGACCGAGCCAGAGGCAGCCGCGCATCACCTTGACGCTGTTCACCGGGAACACCGTCGGTGGCATCTTGATGGCAAGACCCGCCGAACGTGCCCAGTCGGCGAGGTCCTTCTTCATGTAGCGCGCCTTCAGCGGCACCGGCTTCTCGCGCTGCGCGTAGACGCTCGGATTGACGGTGTTGAAGATGCCGCCGACCAGGATCGGACGCCAGGTGATGTCGGCCCCGAACTTCTTGGCGAGCGGTTGGATGTTGTGGAAGGCTAGATAGGTCCAGGGGCTGGAGCAGTCGAAGAAGAATTCGATCATGGGGGTTCCTTTTTGCTGTCATTCCGGGGCGCGCCGCCTTTGGGCGCGAGCCCGGAATCCATTTCGCCTCTCGTTACGCAGCCTGATGGATTCCGGGCTCGCGACTTCGTCGCGCCCCGGAATGACGGATGTGGCACTACCTCTTTCCCAACACTTCCTTCGCACGCTGTCCGAACATGATCTTGCGTGATTCCTCGTCGAACGGCTCTTTCACGAATTTTCCGATCGCAAGCCCCGCCTGCACCTGCGGCCTTGCCCGGACCTCGGCATACCAGCGTTTCACATTGGGATAGTCGTCGAGCGTAAAACCCTGCGCCTTGTGGGTCATGGTCCAGGGGAAGCAGGCGATGTCGGCGATGGAATAGTCGCCGGCGACATAGGCGCCGGTCCTGGCCAATTGGCGATCGAGCACGCCGTAGAGCCGCGCCGCCTCGTCGCGATAGCGCTCGATTGCGTAAGGGATCTTCTCGGCCGCATAGAGCGCGAAATGGCCGTGCTGACCGAGCATCGGCCCGAGGCCCGCCATCTGCCACATCACCCATTGGATCGTGCTGGAGCGGCCGCGCCAATCGGCGGGCAGGAAGCGGCCGGTCTTCTCCGCGAGATAGATCAGGATCGCGCCGGTCTCGAACGCCGAGAACGGCGCGCCGCCATCAGCGGGCTCGTGGTCGACGATCGCGGGAATGCGGTTGTTCGGAGAGATCGCCAGGAACTCAGGATTGAACTGCTCGCCGGCGCGGATATTCACGGGGATCACCCGATAGGGAAGCCCGAGCTCCTCCAGCATGATCGAGATTTTCCAGCCGTTCGGCGTCGGCGCGTAATAGAGGTCGATCATGGGCCTTCCCTTGCGCCGTCCCTAGCGCTGCCGCCAGCCAATGACGACTTTTGTTGTTCTGTACCTCGACGTTAGGACATGGCAGGAAGGGGCGCAACAACCCGCCGGGAGGGCCGCCATGCTGTTTCCAACCACGATCGCCGGCTCCTTGCCGAAGCCGGAATGGCTCGCCGAGCCGAACATGCTCTGGGCGCCCTGGAAGTCCGAAGGCGACGAGCTCGCCCGCGCCAAGCGCGATGCGACGCTGATCTGGCTGAAGATCCAGGAGGACGCCGGCATCGACATCGTCACCGAAGGCGAGCAGGCCCGGCAGCACTTCGTGCACGGCTTTCTGGAGAAGATCGAGGGCATCGATTTCGCCCACAAGGTCGAGATGGGCATCCGGAAAGACCGCTACAAGGCGATGGTGCCGCAGGTGGTCGCGCCGCTGCGGCTGAAGGACCGCGTCCATGCCTTCGAGGCGCGCGTCGCGCGCACGCACACCAGGAAGCAGCTGAAATTCACCCTGCCCGGCCCGATGACCATCATCGACACCATTGCCGACCGCTACTATGGCGACCGGGTCAAGATGGCCTTTGCCTTCGCCGAGCTCTTGAACGAGGAAGCCAGGGCCTTGCAGGCCGACGGCGTCGATCTCGTGCAATTCGACGAGCCCGCCTTCAACGTCTACATGGACGAGGTCAACGATTGGGGCATCAAGGCGCTGGAGCGCGCCGCACAGGGCCTCGCCTGCGCCACCGCCGTGCACATCTGCTACGGCTACGGCATCAAGGCCAATACGGACTGGAAGGAGACGCTCGGCAGCCAATGGCGGCAATACGAGCAGATCTTTCCGGCCATCGACGCAAGCCCGATCCAGCAGGTCGCAATCGAGTGCCGCAATTCCAAGGTGCCGCTCGACCTGCTCGCGCTGCTCAAGAACAAGATTGTGCAGGCCGGTGTCATCGACGTCGCCAGCGATACGGTGGAGACGGCCGAGGACGTCGTGAAGGTGATCGAGGCGGTGTCGCAATTCGTGCCGAAGAGCAACATCATCGCCACCACCAATTGCGGCATGGCGCCGATGCGGCGCGAGATCGCCGAAGCCAAGCTGATGGCGCTCGGCGCCGGCGCGGCGCTGGCGCGCGAGAGGCTGGGATGATGGCGGTGATCCGCAGGTCGCTCGGCTAGTCCGGAGCGGTCGGATGCAACGCCGGTCGATATCCGGCGCTGAACGCCCGTAATGTGGATGGAGGCGTCAGCAGCATCGCACTCGATAGTTCGTGCTCGGTACGGGCATAGCCGGCTGGCGACCAAAGCAGCGGCCGGCCTTTCGTCACAAGATAGCTCTGCTCGCCCTGCTGCACCATCACGCCATCGGGTAAGTCTGCGAGCGGCCCTCGCAGTGGGTGCAGGCGCTTACGGCCGTGATCCAGACGCTCCAGGTGCAGCTTTGCGTCCATCGACTTTGCGCTCACCTTGCTTGCGCCGTTTCCCCTCTCCCATGCCGCGCGAAACCGGTTGGCATCGTCACGCCGGCAGAAGAAGCATGGGCGATGTCCGGCAGCAAAGGCGGTGGCTTCGTCGAGAAAGAACAGCTCGGTCCAGCTCCGCCGCGCCATCACCGGCCGCCGCCAGCCGCGGAATTCGCACAGGCATGTGATCCAGGCCGGCGTCGACCAGCGCTTCTTCAGCAGCGTCTTCGTCGCGGGATCGTGGATGATGCCGCGATTGCCGGTGAACAGGCCGCGGTGTGGGGTGGCGATGATGTCGCCGGTGGGCGTGACTCGGTTCTGGAGGGGGCGAGTGGCGAATGGCGAATGGCGAATGGGGTCGGTGTTACTCGCCATTCGCTACTCGCCATTCGCTCTGGTCACGCCGCGCCGTCGCGCAGCGGCGGGTGGTAGGACAGTGCTGTGTCCCAGGGGAAGAAGATCCAGGTGTCCTGCGAGACTTCGGTGATGAAAGTGTCGACCAGCGGGCGTCCCATCGGCTTGGCGTAGACGGTGGCGAAATGCGCATCGGGCAGCATCTCGCGCACCATCCTGCCGGTCTTGCCGGTATCGACGAGGTCATCGACGATCAACAGGCCCTTGCCGGTGCCGCCGCCGAGCGTCATTGTCGCCTCGGAAATGCCCTTGAGCACCTGGAGCTCGCCCTGCTTGTTGTGGTCGTAGCTGGCGACGCAGACCGTATCGATGACGCGCACCCCTAACTCGCGCGCCACGATCGCGGCGGGCACCAGGCCGCCGCGGGTGATCGCAATCACCGCATGGAACGGACCGACCTCGTTAAGCCGCCAGGTCAGCGCCCGGCAATCCCGGTGGAACTGGTCCCACGAGACGGGGAAGGCCTTGCCTGCCCGCTCCTGCGCACTCAGTTCCGGTGCTTCACCAGCCATCGCCTGTCTCCTGCAATCTCGTCCGGCAATTCTCTGCTAGCGGTTGACGTTCAATCCCGCCAGCATTTCCTTCACCGCGGCCATTGCCGCCGCGAGCTTCTCGGGATCGCGCGAGCGCACCACCAGATTGGTGTTGGGCTTCTGCTCCTCGTCCATGAAGGGATAGCTGCCGATGATGGTGTCGGGATGGGCGGCAGCGATCGCCCGCAGCGGTCCGCCGATATCGCCCTCGCGCGCATTGGCCCGGACCGAGTCCGACAGCATGCGCACGCCCGACTTCAGTTTGGGCGAGACGATGTCCATCATCGCCTGCATGATCGAGGGCACGCCGGCCATGACGATGACGTTGCCGATCTTGAAGCCGGGGGCGAGGATGGTCGCGCTCTGGATCAGCTCGGCGCCGTCGGGGATGCGGGCCATGCGCAGCCGGGCCTCGTTGAGGTCCTGCTCGCTCCAGCGCTCGCGGAAGCGGGCGACGACCTCCGGGTGATGGTCGATACCGACGCCGAACGCCTTGGCCACGGCATCAGCGGTGATGTCGTCATGAGTCGGCCCGATGCCGCCCGTGGTGAAGACGTAGGTGTAGCGATGCCGCAATGCATCCAGTGCAGCGATGATATCCGGCTCGTCGTCGGAGACGATGCGGACCTCCTTCAGGTCGATGCCGATATTGGTCAGGTATTCGGCGATGAAGCCGATATTCTTGTCCTTGGTCCGGCCGGACAGGATTTCGTCTCCGATGACCAGAATGCCCGCCGTGACGATCTCGCTCATGCCTTAAGTCCCTCACCTGTGACGCCGACTTTGCCGAGGTAACGCGTTGAAGTCACGCGGTTTTGCTTCTGAAATAAGCAGTCTTCAGCCATTTTTTCAGGCACGCCGCCGGCCGTCGCCGGCAAATGCCCCCTCTCCATGCTTATCGCGCTGGCCCGGCCCTTGCTACCACATGAAAGTCATGCACTGTTGACGCATGGCCACAGGACGTTGCGGTCTCATCAAGGCCGACGCGAACTGGCGCATGGCGCAACGCCTGGGGAGACAAGTCGGGATCTATGGCAGTCGCGTTTGACGAAATGAACATTCCCGGCGGGGACCTCCGCCCCGCCTATCAGGAGCTGGCGCGCTGGCTCAAGGAGACGCCTCCCGAGGCGCTCGAATATCGTCGCCAGGAAGCTGAGCTGCTGTTTCGCCGGATCGGCATCACCTTCGCGGTCTACGGCGATTCCGAGTCCACCGAGCGCCTGATCCCCTTCGATGTGATTCCGCGGATCATGTCCGGCAAGGAATGGGCGCGGCTGGAGAAGGGCCTGAAGCAACGCGTGCGCGCGCTCAACATGTTCCTGCGCGACATCTATCACGGCCGCGACATCCTCCGCGCCGACATCGTGCCCGACGATCTGATCTTCCAAAACCCGGTGTTCCGGCCCGAGATGAACGGCCAGCAGGTGCCGCACGACGTCTACGTGCACATCGCCGGCATCGACATCGTCCGGGTCGACGCCGAGGACTTCATCGTGCTGGAGGACAACGCCCGCACGCCGTCGGGCGTGTCCTACATGCTGGAAAACCGCGAGATCATGATGCGGCTGTTTCCGGATCTGTTCGCCCGCCACCGGGTGGCGCCGGTCGAGCGCTATCCGGACGAGCTGCTCGCAGCGCTCCGCTCGGTCGCGCCGCAAAGCGCCTCCGGCGAGCCGACGGTCGCCCTGCTCACCCCGGGCGTCTACAATTCGGCCTATTACGAGCACTCCTTCCTCGCTGACAAGCTCGGCATCGAGCTGGTCGAAGGCCGCGACCTCGTCGTCAAGAACAACGAAGTGTTCATGCGGACGACGGAAGGGCTGAAGCGGGTCGACGTGATCTATCGGCGCGTCGACGACGACTTCCTCGATCCCCTCACCTTCCGTCCCGATTCGGTGCTCGGCGTGCCCGGACTGATGTCGGCCTACGCGGCCGGTAACATCACGCTCGCCAACGCCGTCGGCACCGGCATCGCCGACGACAAGGCGATCTACTCCTACATGCCCGACATCGTGAAATTCTATCTCGGCGAGGAGCCGATCCTGAAGAACGTGCCGACCTGGCGCTGCCGCGAGCCGAAGGACCTCGCTTATGTGCTGGACAATCTAAGTGAGCTCGTCGTCAAGGAAGTGCACGGCTCCGGCGGCTACGGCATGCTGATCGGCCCCGCCGCGACCAAAGCGACGATCGAAGCGTTCCGCGACAAGCTCAAGCGCGAGCCGGAAGGTTTCATCGCCCAGCCGACGCTGGCGCTTTCGACCTGCCCGACCTGCACGGCGTCCGGCCTCGCTCCACGTCACGTCGATCTTCGCCCCTTCGTGCTCACGGGCAGCAAGAGCACGACCATCGTGCCGGGCGGGCTCACCCGCGTCGCGCTCAAGGAAGGCTCCCTGGTGGTGAACTCGAGCCAGGGCGGCGGCACCAAGGACACCTGGATTCTGGACGAGTAGAGAGATGCTGTCGCGTACCGCCGAAAACCTCTACTGGCTCGCCCGCTACGTCGAACGGGCCGAATATCTCGCGCGCACCATCGATGCGACGCTGCGCGTCACCGCGCTTCCCGCCGCCTATATCGGCAAGACCAATGAATGGGATTCGGCGCTGCTCACCGCCGGGGTCGCCGCGAGCTTCTATCAGGCCTATGAGGAAGCCAACGAGCACAACGTCGTCGAGTATCTCTCGTTCTCCCAGAACAACCCGTCCTCGATCCGAAACTGTATCGAAGCGGCGCGGCTGAACTCGCGCTCGGTGCGCACGGCCCTCACCAGCGAGATGTGGGACACCATCAACTCGGCCTGGATCGAGCTTCAGGCGGTGTGGAGCAAGGGCACCTCGACGCGCGAGGACCTCGCAAAATTCCTGCGCTTCGTGCAGGAGACCTCGCTGCGCTTCGACGGCTCGGCCTATCGGACCATGCTGCGCAACGACGCCTATTGGTTCTCGCGCATGGGCGTGCACCTGGAGCGCGCCGACAACACCGCGCGCATCCTCGACGTGAAGTATCACGTGCTGCTGCCCGAGGAGGAGCATGTCGGCGGGCCTCTCGACTTCTACCAGTGGAGCTCGATCCTGCGCTCGGTCTCGGCGCTGACGGCCTATCACTGGGTCTATCGCGAGACGCTGAAGCCCTGGCTGATCGCGGACCTCCTGATCCTCAACGACACGCTGCCGCGCTCGCTCGCCAGCTGCTACGGCAACCTCGTGCGCAACCTCGACCAGATCGGCGTCGCCTATGGCCGCCAGGGCCCGGCCCAGCGCCACGCCCGCGGCATCCGCAACCGGCTGGAACACAGCAACATGAACGACATTTTCCAGCATGGCGTGCATGAATTCATTCAGGAATTCATCGCGGACAATTCCAGGCTGGGCGAAATCATCACGAAGCAGTATTTGATCTAATGTCGCTCGACTGACGACAGGGGATATTGTCATGGCCGGGCAAAAGCGCGAAGCGCGTCTTCGCGCTAGATGTCCCGGCCATCCACGTTCTTGCTTTTGCGCGACGAGGAAGAACGTGGATGCCCGGGACAAGCCCGGGCATGACGAGCTTCTTTGCGACGGCAGTCACGCCTTACAACAAACGACACGGTCCACCATGCGCCTGCGAATCCAGCACACCACGACCTATCGCTACGAGCCGCCGGCCACCAGCGTGATCCAGATCCTGCGCATGACGCCGGGCAGCCATGACGGGCAATACGTCGCGGAATGGCAGATCGACGTCTCCACCGACACCAAGCTCGACATGCATGAGGACGCGTTCGGCAACGTCACCCACGTGCTGTCCTGCGGGCCGGTCGGCGACATCCAGATCATTGCCGAAGGGCTGATCGAGACTCACGACACCGGCGGCGTGCTGCGCGGCAGCGACGAGCGTTTTCCCCCCGGCATGTTCCTGCGCGTCACCGACCTCACCTCGGTCAATCCGGCGATGACGGCGGTCGCGCGCCAGTTGCGCAGCGAGGCCGAGAGCGACACGCTGGGCTTCCTGCACACGCTGATGACGCAGGTGACCGATCACATGACGTTCGACGAGGACCCGACCAACAGCGGCACGTCCGCAGCGGAGGCGTTCACGCTCAAGCGCGGGGTCTGCCAGGATTACGCGCACATCTTCATCGCCTGCGCCCGCGCCGGCGGCGTGCCGGCGCGCTTCGTCTCCGGGCATTTCCTGCGTGCGGACGACACGGTGCACCAGGACGCCGGCCATGCCTGGGCAGAGGCTTACGTGCCCGATCTCGGCTGGGTCGGCTTCGATCCCGCCAACAGCATCTGCGCCACCGACGCGCATGTCCGCCTCGCGATCGGGCTCGACTATCTCGGCGCGGCCCCGGTGCGCGGCACGCGCTACGGCGGCGGCACGGAAACGCTGACGGTGGCGGTGAAGGTCGAACAGGCCGGCCGCGGCGGGCAGTCGCAATCGCAGTCCCAGCGGCAGAGCTAGGAGTCGCCAGCCGAACACATTCGGCGTGCTACATTTGCGGCGTCAAATCAGACCCGCGAGGTAGCCATGGCGACAGTGAAACTGCTTTCGGATGATGAACTCTCGACTCAAGCGCGCGCCGTTTTCGACGACATCCGCAGGGTGCGGAAATCGGACTTCGTCAACAATTTCTGGCGCGCGCTGGCCCATGATCCGAAGACGCTGCGGCGGACCTGGGAGAGCATCAAGGAGGTGATGGCTCCCGGCGCGCTCGATCCCAAGGTCAAGGAAATGCTCTACGTCGCCGTCTCGATCGCGCATGGCTGCAGCTACTGCATCCACTCGCACACGGCCGCGGCACGGGCCAAGGGCATGAGCGAGGCCGAATATGGGGAGCTGCTCGCCATCGTCGGCATGGCCGCGGAGACCAACCGGCTGGTGACGGCGCTCGGCGTGCCGGTTGATGAGGCGTTTCTGGTGAATGCCGCGGACTAAATTGCCGTCTCGCACCGTCATTCCGGGGCGCGCGTCGCGCGAACCCGGAATCCATCTGGCCGCAGAGTTGGTGGAGGAATGGATTCCGGGCTCGCGACTTCGTCGCGCCCCGGAATGACGGACCCAATCGGGGGTTGGAGTGGCCCTTGAAATTGGCTAGTAATTCCGCGCAAACGCGTTCGGGGACTGGAAATGACCTATTGCTGCGGAATCCTGGTTCGGGACGGTCTGGTGATGATCGCCGATACCCGCACCAATGCCGGCCTCGACAATGTCTCAACCTTCCGCAAGCTGCACATCTTCTCCAAGCCCGGCGAGCGCATCATGGCGATCGCCAGTGCCGGCAACCTCGCCATCAGCCAGTCGGTGCTGTCGACGCTGACCGAGGGCCTCGAAGATCCCAATACGGGCGAGATCGAGACGCTGATGAACGCACCGACCATGTTCCAGGCCGCCCAGCGCATCGGCCGGGCGATCCGGGCGGTGCATGCCACCGAAGGGCCGGCGCTGAAATCCGAGGACGTGTCCTTCGACGTCTCCTTCCTGTTCGGCGGCCAGATCAAGGGCGCGCGGATGCGCCTGTTCATGGTCTACACCGCCGGCAATTTCATCGAGTGCACCACCGACACGCCCTACCTGCAGATCGGCGAGCACAAATACGGCAAGCCGGTGCTCGACCGCGCCATGCATTACGACGTCGAGCTCTATGAGGCGCTGAAGACCGGCCTGATCTCGATGGACTCGACGATGCGCTCGAATCTCGGCGTCGGCCTGCCGATCGACGTGCTGGTGGTGCGCAACGAAGCCTGCGAGGCCGATCTCAACCATCGCATCGAGGCAGGCGAGCCCTATTTCCACGACCTGCGCTCGCGCTGGTCGGCGGCCTTGCGCGCGGCGCATCAGAACATTCCGCGCCCGCCCTACAAGAACGACAAAGAACCCAAAACCTGACAGCAGAAGAGAAAAGGCAGGAAACGATGAGTGAAGCGAAAAAAATCGCATTGGTGACGGGCGCCGGCACCGGCGTCGGGCGCGCGGCGTCGCTGGCGCTGATGAACACCGGCTTCACCGTGGTGCTCACAGGCCGCCGGCTCGACATGCTCGAGGAGACGGCAAAGCTCGGTCCCGCGGGAAAAAGCCTCTGCGTCACCGCCGACATGACCAAGCCGGACTCCATCGCCGCGCTGTTCGACAAGGTGAAGGCGACCTACGGCCGGCTCGACGTGCTCTTCAACAATGCCGGCATGGGCGCGCCGGCCGTCAACTTCGAGGATCTCAGCCTCGAGCAATGGCAGGCCGTGGTGAACACCAACCTCACCGGCCCGTTCCTGTGCACCCAGCACGCCTTCCGCATCATGAAGGATCAGACCCCGCGCGGCGGCCGCATCATCAACAACGGCTCGATCTCGGCGCACGCGCCGCGGCCATTCTCGGCGGCCTACACCTCGACCAAGCACGCCATCACCGGCCTCACCAAGGCCAGCAATCTCGACGGCCGCATGTACGACATCGCCGTCGGCCAGGTCGACATCGGCAATGCCGCAACCCCGATGACCGACCGCATGGTCAACGGCCCCGGCGTGCTGCAGCCCGACGGCACCACCAAGCACGAGCCACGCATGGACGCGAAAGCAGTCGGCGATGCCGTGGCCTACATGGCCAGCCTGCCGCTCGATGCCAACGTGCTGACCATGACGGTGATGGCGACCAAGATGCCGTTCGTCGGGCGGGGCTGAACAAAAAAGCGCGAAAACAACCCCATGCACAGTAGGCGTCAAGAGGCGCCTGCTGCTGCCGGGCTGCGGGCGTGACGCGAGTTAAGTCCCCACGCCATCTCAACAATCGTCATTGCGAGCGCAGCGAAGCAATCCAGGCTGCCGCCGCGGTGAGATTCTGGATTGCTTCGTCGCACCAGCGCAAAATTGCTACGCAATTTTGTCGCGAGCTCCTCGCAATGACGTTGAGAGAGCGGAGGACCTACTCCAGGCTCTCCACCTTGCGCAGGGCTGGAAACAGCTTCATCCAGAGCAGCGCCACTGCGACGGTGGCGACGCCGCCGAGCACGGCGGCAGGCATGGCGCCGAGCAGCGCGGCTGCCACTCCGCTCTCGAACTGGCCGAGCTGGTTCGAGGCGTTGATGAACAGGAAGTTCACCGCGCCGACGCGGCCGCGCATCTCGTCGGGTGTCGACAGCTGCACCAGCGAGAAGCGGATCACGACGCTGATCGTGTCGGCCGCACCGAGGATTGCAAGCGACAGCACCGACAGCCACATCCAGGACGACAGCGCGAACACGATGGTGGCGAGGCCGAACACGATCACGGCCTGGAACATGCGAAGGCCCACATGCCGGGAGATCGCGTGGCGCGCCAGCACCATGGTCATCAGCAAGGCACCGACCGCAGGCGCGGCGCGCAGCACGCCTAACCCGACCGGGCCGGTCTGGAGGATGTCGCGGGCATAGATCGGCAGCAGCGCCGTGACGCCGCCGAACAGCACGGCGAACAAATCGAGCGAGATGGTCCCGAGGATCGCCGGGTTGCTGCGAATGAAGCGGACGCCGGCGAAGATGTTGTCCGAGTCCATCCCCTCCCTCGCGATCGCCTGCGGGCGCGGCCGGATGAAGCCGGTCAAGATCATCCCCAAGACCCAGAACAGGACCATCACGGCATAGGCAAGGTGCGGGGCGACCGCATAGGCGATGCCGCCGAGCGCAGGTCCCGTGATGGTCGCGACCTGCGCCGCCCCACTGGAGACGGCAGTGGCGCGCTGGAGCGAGCCCTGCGGCGCGATCAGCGGCAGCAGCGCCGCCGTGGTCGGGCTCTCGAACGCGCCGGCGATTCCGAGCAGGAAAGTCGCGATGAAGATCTGCACTTCGCTGACCGCGCCGAGATAGGTGATGGCCCCGAGATAGAGCGCGGTCGCGGCCTCCACCAGCTGGCAGAGCTGGACGACGCGCTTGCGCTCGTAGCGATCGGCGGCGTGGCCGGCGACGAACACCAGAAGAGCGGTGGGCAGGAACTGGACGAGACCAACCATCCCGAGGTCGAACGCCGAGCCGGTGAGATCGTAGATCTGCCAGCCGATCGCGACGGCCGCGATCTGGCTGGAGAAGCGCGACAGGCTGCGCGAGAGCAGGAAGAACAGGAAAGCGGGATGGCGGAGGAGCTCACCGGCGGTGACCGGTCGATGTCCGGATATTGGCTGCTCTGGCATCGCCTCTTCGGTCACGCTCGGACCGCTCTTTCCCTCGATATCGAAGGCCTCCCGCGTGGCCGAGGTGGCCCCGCTTGTCAACACTGGTCGTTCCCGGCTGCTCCCGGCATTGCCTTTGCAGCGCAGGCACGGCCATAATCATCGAGGGTTTGGGACATCATGCTGCGCCTGCAATCTGCACTCGGCATTTTCGCATTGCTGCTGATCGCCTTCGCGCTGGCGGAAAATCGTCGCGCGGTGTCGCTGCGCCAGGCGGCGATCGGCCTTGCCGCGACCTTCGTCACCGCCCTCGTGCTGCTGAAGCTGCCGGTCGTCGCCCATGCCTTCGGCGCCATCAACGAGGCGGTCGGCGCGATCTCGGCGGCCTCGCGGGCCGGCTCCGCCTTCGTGTTCGGCTATATCGGCGGCGGACCCCTGCCCTTCGACCTGAAGGCGCCAGGCGCGGACTTCATCCTGGCGTTCCAGGCACTGCCGATCGTGCTGGTCATGAGCGTGCTCACGACGCTGCTGTTCTATTGGCGCGTGCTGCCGCCGATCGTCCGCGGCATGGCCTGGCTCTTGGAGCGCACGCTCGGCGTCGGTGGCGCCGTCGGGCTCTCGACCGCTGCCAACATCTTCCTCGGCATGGTCGAGGCGCCGCTGTTCGTGCGGCCGTATCTGGCACAGATGACGCGCAGCGAATTGTTCCTGGTCATGACCGGCGGCATGGCCGGCATCGCCGGCACCGTGCTGGTCCTATATGCGACGCTGCTGGCGCCGCTCATTCCCGACGCCGCCGCGCATTTCGTCATCGCCTCCGTGCTCGGCGCGCCGGCGGCGATCCTGGTCAGCCTGATCATGGTCCCTGAAACCTCCGACAAGCGCACCGGCGGCGCGCTGGAGGATCCGCAGATGGAGGTCGCCAGCACGATGGACGCGATCGTGAAAGGCACCAGCGCGGGCATCGAGCTGCTGATCAACATCGTCGCGATGCTGCTGGTGCTGGTGGCGCTGGTCTATCTCGTCAACGCAATCCTCGGCCTGCTCCCGCACGTCGGCGGCGCCGCGATCTCGCTGCAGCGGCTGCTCGGCCTCGTCATGGCGCCGGTGTGCTGGCTGATGGGGTTGCCGTGGGATCAGGCGATCACCGCCGGCAGCCTGATGGGCACCAAGACCGTGCTGAACGAATTGATCGCCTATGTCGACTTCTCGAAGCTGCCGCCCGATACGCTCGATCCGCGCTCGCGCCTGATCATGCTCTATGCGATGTGCGGCTTCGCCAATTTCGCCAGCCTCGGCATCATGATCGGCGGCTTAGGGGTGATGGCACCGGAGCGGCGCGAGGAGATCAACGCGCTGGGTCTGAAGTCGATCGTGTCGGGGACGCTGACGACGTGTCTGATGGGAGCGGTGGTGGGGGTGCTGGCGTAGGCTCTCTTTCCACGCGTCATTGCGAGCGAAGCGAAGCAATCCAGACATGCGTCCGCGGAGACAGTCTGGATTGCTTCGTCGCAAGAGCTCCTCGCAATGACGGCGGCGAGAATCTTTGCATCAACCGCACAATTTCGACTTCTGCAGGATGCGACGCACCTCGGGCATCTTGGCACGGCATGGCTCGGCCGCCATGGCCTTCGCCTCGCTGGTTCGGCCCTGCACCCACAGCAACACCGCCATCAAGCCCTGCGCCCCGGAGCGCACCGGCCCACCCGCCACGTCCGAAGCTGCGAGCGACATGGCGGTTTGCGCTTCCCTCTCGGCGGCATTGATATCCGCTTGTTCCAGGAAGAAGACAGCACGGTAGACGTGAGCCCGCGCGTCTTTCGGGTAGCGGCTAACGAGATCGAGCGACCGGCTGGCCATCTCGTCGCCCTTCATCGGCACTTCCGAGGCGCGGATATAGTGCGCGGCATCGGCCATGTAGGCCGAATAATGCGCGGCGGCGAAGCCGGCGCAGATGAGAGATCCGATGGATCCTGCCAGCAAGGTCATGCTCGCGCTCCGCGGCAGGCTGTCATAGGACCAGAAGGCGAGCCACGGCGTGACGGCGAGCGCGGCGCCGGCCACCGCACCGCCTGCGTGGGCGTAATAGTTGACGTTGCCGGAAGCGCCAAAGGCCATTGGCAGCAGTGCGGGAACACCGAAGAACAGCGACGTCTTCAGCCTCGATATGGTCTGATCGGCGTCCGCTTCGGGATCGAAGCTCGCCACGAACAGCGCGGCGATCAGCCCGGTGACGGCGCCGGACGCACCGACGCCGACCGTGCCGGGGCCGTTGCCCAGCAGCGAGCCGGCCTCTCCGGCCAGTGCACTGGCAACGAAGATCAGCGCAAACCAGCCGCGGCCGATCAGCGACTCCAGCCTGACGCCGACGATGAACAGCGCAACGCAATTGCTCACGAGGTGCCACCCGCTGCCATGCAGAAGCGGCGCAAGGCCGATTCGCCACCACTCCCCCCGTCCGACGACGAGATCGTAGCCGGACGCGCCCTGAGCGATCAGCGAGCGCACATCAATGTCGCCGTCCCGCGCGATGTCGATGGCGAGACTACGCTGCAGAACGAAGATCAGGACCAGACCGAAGATCAGGCCTATGGTGAGGAAGGGGATGTCGGCCAGAAGCTTGTTGTCGGCAAAAAGCGTCTCCTCGCTGGAAGAGGGCTTCTCTATGGCGATCGGCGCGGCGGCGGCTTGAAACGATGCTCTTGGAGCTGGCGCTACGGTGCCGCGTCGGCCAAAAGTGTTGGTCGCCATGAAAGCATTTCCCGCGTTGACACAGCCTTGAGCTGACGCGAGAGGTATTTTCGACTGGTTAGCACCAGGCTTGCGGGGCGGCCGAAATCATCCCGATTGCTGACCGCCCGGTTTCTCGGATCGACCGCATTTTAGCGATCGAGAGTTGCGCTTACGCCTTCAGCTCCACCGTCTTGAACTCAGCGGGGAGGATCACCTCCAGCAGCTCCACGTCGTCCGAATAGTCCAGGATCATGTGCCTGATCTTCGGCGGCTGGGTCCAGGCGCTGCCTTGCTGCATCAAGGTCTCGCCCTGCCCGTCCATATAGGTCTTCACCCAGCCCTTGAGCACGTAGACCATCTGGAATTCGACGTCGTGATAGTGGAGCTTGGACACCTCGGCCGGGTTGCAGGGACCTTGCAGGCGGATCACATGCGCCTGCGCGAGGCCATGGGTCGCCTCGCCGATGCCGAGATCGCGATACTTCGCGTAGGCGCGCAGGCCGTCGGCCTTGAAGTCTTCCTCGCGGTGATGGCTGACGGCGATGCGCTGCTTCGGACGTGCGGGCTTTTTCGCAGCGGCAGTGCGCGCCTTCGCCTTCACGGCCTTGCGTGCCGAGGATCGCGCCGCCGCCTTGGCGCCACTCCGCTTCTTCACCGCGGTCTTCAATGCGGGCCTCGATGCCTTTTGCTTGGCCATTGTCTGCCTCCCTGTTTCTGAGCCGCCGTCGCGCGGTATGGCTTGAAGGTCAGCTTATCCAGTCGTGGGCGAGGCAGCAATCGCAGAGCTGGTCGTGTTGAGTAGTGCCGCATCCGCGCTGTCACCCTCCCCCTCCAGGACCCTCCCCTGGAGGGTAAGAGGCTGAGGCCAATCACGCGATCACCGTATCGGATCGTAGCTTGCCCCAAGCTGGCGCGTCGGGCTGGGGGCGTCTCGTCTTCGTTCTCGCGCTGAACTAGTCTCGCCCGGGACATCCGGGGGAATTGATTCATGGGCAGCAATGTCGGTCAGCGTGCATTTCAAAATGCCCGGCTTCAGAAGCGGCAAAAGGTCGACGTGCTGCCCTTGCTCGGGCAAGCGCTCGAGTTGCACAAGAAGGGACGCTTGCCCGGGGCCAAGGCTGCCTATCGCCAGCTCCTGCAGATCGCGCCCAATCAATTCATCGCGCTGCATATGCTCGGCGCGTTGGAGTCCGATGCTGGGAATTATCAGCAGGCCGAGAGCCTGCTGAGCCGGGCGGTTGTCGTCGATCCGCGATCGGCCGAAGCCCATATGAGCCTGGGCGTCGCGCTGAACGGGCTGAAACGTCACAATGATGCCCGCGAGAGCTATCGCAAGGCGCTCGCCTTGCGGCCCAACTACGCCCTCGCTCTCTCCAATCTCGGGAACGCGAGCGCGGCCCTGGATCGCTACCAGGAAGCGCTCGACAGCTACGATCGGGCGCTCGCCGTCGACGCAAACCTCGCCGAAGCCCACAACGGCCGCGGCTCCACGCTCTGCCGTCTGCGCAACTACGACAAGGCTCTTGCAAGCCTGAACCGCGCGCTCGCGATCAAGCCCGACTATGCGGCGGCGCTGGCGAACCGCGCCGTGGCACTCCGGGAGCTGCAGCGATTCGACGAGGCCATGGCGGATTGCAACCGGGCAATCGCCCTCGCCCCTGACGACGTGAACGGATGGCTTTGGCGCGCCAATGTCTTGCTCCAGACCCGGCAGATGGCCGAGGCACTATCCGATTGCGAAAAGGCGCTCGCGATCGCGCCCGATTCCGATCAGGCTCACCTGGTGCTGGGCCTTTGTCTTGCCGCACTCGGCCGGGTCGACGAAGCCCTCGCCAGTTTCGACAGAGCCCTCGACATCCGGCCCGATCTCGAGAGCGCGATCTCCAGCAAGATCTTCGCGCTCGATTTCGTGCCGGACGCCAGCGTCGAGCAGCATCAGCAGGCGCGACGCGTATGGTGGGAGCGGATCGGCGCGAAAATCGCTTCAGAAGCGGCCGCCCCCCATGACAACAGCCGCGATCCGGATCGTCGCCTGGTGCTCGGCTACGTCTCGTCGGACTTCAACGCGCATTCGGCTGCGCTCATCTTCAAGCCTGTCCTGCAACACCACGACCGCGCCCGGTTCGAAATCGTTTGCTATTCGTGCTCGGCGAAAGTCGATGCGACGACACGCGAATTTCAAGGCATCGCCGATCGCTGGCGCGACGCCTCGCAATGGAGCGACGATCGCCTCGCCGCCCAGATTCGCGACGATCGCATCGATATCCTGATCGATCTGTCCGGCCATACAAAAGGAAACCGCCTCGGCATATTTTCGCGCAAGCCGGCACCGATCCAGGCGCACGGCTGGGGCCATGGCACCGGCACCGGGTTGCCGACGATCGACTATCTGTTCTCGGATCCGGTCGGGATTCCGCACGAGGTTCGGCATCTGTTTGCAGAGACGGTGGTCGACCTGCCGTGCTTCGTGACGCTGGCGCCGCTGCCGGCCGGGATTACGCGGGCCGGAACGCCGGCGCTCTCGAACGGCTTCGTCACCTTCGGTGTCTTCAACCGCATCAGCAAGATCTCGGACGAGGCGGCGGCAGTCTGGTCCAGGATCCTCGAGCGGGTGCCGGGCTCGCGCCTCCTGATCAAGGATGTTGCGCTCGACGATCAACTCGTCCGCGACAAGCTGCTGGCGCGATTTGCGGCTTGCCGATTGCCGGCCGAACGCGTCGATCTGCTCGGGGCCACGTTGCGGGACGAGCATCTGGCATCGTTCAATCGCATCGATATTGCTCTCGATCCGTTCCCGCAGAACGGCGGCGTCAGCACATGGGAAGCCCTGCAGATGGGCGTGCCCGTGGTGGCGAAGCTCGGCAACAGCCTGCCCGGCCGCGCTGCCGGCGCCATCCTCACCGCACTTGGCCTGCCGGACTGGGTCGCCGATAGCGAGGGGGCCTATGTCGAGATCGCGGCCAGCCGCGCGGCCGAGACCGGCGAGCTCGACAAATTGCGCCGCGAACTGCCCGCAACGATCAACGCTGCGGCCGCGGGCAACCCCATCTCATATGCACGAGCGGTGGACGCGGCCTATCGCGCGATGTGGACGCGTTATTGCAGCGGCGGCGTCTGATTGCGTGATCTCGTAGGGTGGATTAGCCGAAGGCGTAATCCACCGTTTCTGTTTCGGCACGCGGAGAGAAACGAGGTGGATTACGCCAGCGGCAGCGCGTCGCGCCGCCGCAGGCTAATCCACCCTACGCGGCCTCAATGCAGGCGGAACACGCCGTCAACGGCGCGGAGCTCGGCCGGCTTGATCAGCTTGGAATGGGCCACCGTCACCGAATGGAGGGGACCGTCGAGCTTCTCCTGCCAGAACGCCAGGAAATCGGTGAGCGCGGGGAATTTCGGAAACATGTCGTAGTTCTGCCAGACATAGGTCTGGAGCAGCGAGGGATGATCCGGCATTCGATAGAGAATTTGTGCCGTCGTCAGCCCGTAGCCCAGCATCTGTTTCCGGAATTCCTCGGAAACGCCCCCAACGCGCAGTCCCATGCCAAACCTCCTTTGCAGGAGCGCATTCGGCGAGTGGCTTGGTCCGTGCCCCGGGGAGCCACCCGGAAACGATGCGCTCACATGAGAGAAATGTGACGCAAACTGACAACTCATCTCAAGCCCAAAAGTTTAACAAGCTGTTGAAATTCAATGCTTTAGCAGCAGAGACGACTCCGTGCTAATACGGTCACGGCTGCCGGGTTAACGATGGCGAGGAGTTTCTGGCAGTCCGCGCTTTCGGCTGCTATTTTTTCTGCTACAAACCCTTGCTCCCGCAAAATTCCTGTCCTATTTCAGGCTCGCTCGTGCTAGCACTCACGGGCAACGATTGCTAACAATCTCAAAACCTCAACCCGAGCAATTGCTTAGGAGGACTGCATGAAATTCCGTCCGCTTCACGACCGCGTCGTGGTCAAGCGCATCGACGCCGAAGAGAAGACCGCTGGCGGCATCATCATTCCCGACACTGCCAAGGAAAAGCCCTCCCAGGGCGAAGTCGTCGCCGTTGGCCCCGGTGGCCGCGACGAAGCTGGCAAGCTGATCCCGATCGACCTGAAGGTCGGCGACCGCGTGCTTTTCGGCAAGTGGTCCGGCACCGAGGTCAAGATCGACGGCCAGGACCTGCTGATCATGAAGGAGAGCGACGTGATGGGCGTTCTCGAAGTCAGCGAGTCCAAGAAGAAGGCGGCTTAAGAGCCCCTCTCCTCCCCTCCAGTCAAACTCACCTAAGGAAAACTCCAGATGGCAGCCAAAGAAGTCAAATTCTCGGTTGAAGCGCGCGACAAGATGCTGCGCGGCGTCGACGTTCTCGCCAATGCGGTGAAGGTCACGCTCGGTCCGAAGGGCCGCAACGTTGTGCTCGACAAGTCGTTCGGCGCTCCCCGCATCACCAAGGACGGCGTCACCGTCGCCAAGGAGATCGAGCTCGACGACAAGTTCGAGAACATGGGCGCGCAGATGGTGCGCGAAGTCGCCTCCAAGTCCGCTGACGCGGCCGGCGACGGCACCACCACCGCCACCGTGCTCGCCCAGGCGATCGTGAAGGAAGGCGCCAAGTCGGTCGCCGCCGGCATGAACCCGATGGACCTCAAGCGCGGCATCGACCTCGCGGTCGAAGCCGTCGTGGCCGACCTCGAGAAGAACTCGAAGAAGGTCACCTCGAACGACGAGATCGCCCAGGTCGGCACCATCTCGGCCAACGGCGATGCCGAAATCGGCAAGTTCCTCGCCGACGCCATGAAGAAGGTCGGCAACGAGGGCGTCATCACCGTCGAGGAAGCCAAGTCGCTCGAGACCGAGCTCGACGTGGTCGAGGGCATGCAGTTCGACCGCGGCTACATCTCGCCCTACTTCGTCACCAACGCCGACAAGATGCGCGTTGAGATGGACGATGCCTACATCCTCATCAACGAGAAGAAGCTCTCCTCGCTGAACGAGCTGCTGCCGCTGCTCGAGGCCGTGGTGCAGACCGGCAAGCCGCTGGTCATCGTCGCCGAGGACGTCGAAGGCGAAGCGCTTGCGACCCTCGTCGTGAACCGCCTGCGCGGCGGCCTCAAGGTCGCGGCCGTCAAGGCTCCGGGCTTCGGCGATCGCCGCAAGGCCATGCTGCAGGACATCGCGATCCTGACCGGCGGCCAGGCGATCTCGGAAGACCTCGGCATCAAGCTCGAGAACGTCACGCTCAACATGCTCGGTCGCGCCAAGAAGGTGATGATCGACAAGGAGAACACCACGATCGTCAACGGCGCCGGCAAGAAGGCCGACATCGAGGCGCGCGTGGCCCAGATCAAGGCGCAGATCGAGGAGACCACCTCGGACTACGACCGTGAGAAGCTCCAGGAGCGTCTTGCCAAGCTCGCGGGCGGCGTCGCGGTGATCCGCGTCGGCGGCGCGACCGAGGTCGAGGTCAAGGAGCGCAAGGATCGCGTTGATGACGCGATGCATGCGACCCGCGCGGCCGTGGAAGAAGGCATCGTTCCGGGCGGCGGCGTCGCCCTGCTCCGTGCCTCCGAGCAGCTCAAGGGTCTGCGCACCAAGAACGACGACCAGAAGACCGGCGTCGAGATCGTGCGCAAGGCGCTGTCGGCCCCCGCTCGCCAGATCGCGATCAACGCCGGTGAAGACGGCTCGGTAATCGTCGGCAAGATCCTGGAGAACAAGGCCTACAATTACGGCTTCGACTCCCAGACCGGCGAATATGCCGACCTCGTCAAGAAGGGCATCATCGACCCGACCAAGGTGGTCCGTACCGCGATCCAGAACGCAGCCTCGGTGGCCGCGCTCCTGATCACCACGGAAGCCATGGTCGCCGAGCTGCCCAAGAAGGGCGGCGCCGGCCCGGCGATGCCTCCGGGCGGCGGCATGGGCGGCATGGACTTCTGATCCAGCCATCTCAGGCAAACGACGAAATGCGAACCCCCGGCAGCGATGCCGGGGTTTTTGTTTTGGGGAGCACGTCATTCCGGGGCGCGCCCCTCTTGGGCGCGAGCCCGGAATCCATAACCACGAAACTCACGGGCGACGGGCATAGCGGGCCCACTCCATCTGGCTGTGATTATGGATTCCGGGCTCGCGCCCAAGGGGGCGCGCCCCGGAATGACAAGGAGTGCAGGATGAACCTTATTTGGTCAGCCCCGGATAGAGATCATCCCAATTTGGGTTCTGCTCCTCGATGAGACGCGTCTTCCAGTCGCGTCACCATTTCTTGAGCTCCTTCTCACGGGTAATGGCCGTCGCGGGATCGTCATAGATTTCGAACAGGACGAGCTTGTCGACGCCGTACTTGCTCGTGAAGCCGGGGACGGTTTTCGTTCTGTGCTGATACACGCGGCGGACAAGGTCGTCGGTCACGCCGATGTAAAGCGTGCCGTGTTTCCTACTCGCGAGGATGTAAACGTAGTGGGCCATTCCCGTCCGCCTGTGATTATGGATTCCGGGCTCGGCGCTGCGCGCCGCCCCGGAATGACGGAGCAAGCCTTACTCCACCTTCCCGAGCCGCTCGAAACGCGGCTCGCCGTCTTCGTCGAGCGACCAGAAGATCCGCGTCACCTTGCCGATGAGATTGTCCATCGGGACGAAGCCGAATGTCGACATGCGGCTGTCGGTGGAATTGTCGCGGTTGTCGCCGAGCACGAAGATGTGGCCCGGCGGCACCGTGAAGACGTCTGTGTTGTCGAGATAGCCGTTGTCGAGGCAGTCGTAGGTCACATAGGACGCGCCGCTCGGCAGCGTCTCGCGCCAGCGCTTGACGGCGGCGCGGTCGTCGACACCGCAGGCGTCGCCGGCAAATGTCGCCTCCAGGGCGACGCGGGTCACCGGGCGGCCGTTGAGGATGAGGCGGCCCTGCCGCATCTGGATGCGGTCTCCGGGCAGGCCGACGACGCGCTTGACGTAGTCGGCAGAACTGTCCTTCGCCGTCCGGAATACCACGATATCCCCGTATTCGGGATCGGCGGCGAGGAGGCGGCCCGAGATCCAGGACGACGCGAATGGGAGGGAATAGCGACCATACCCGTAAGCGTATTTCGCGGCGAAGACGTAGTCGCCGACCATCAGCGCCGGTGTCATCGAACCGGACGGAATGTTGAACGGCTGATACAGGACGAAGCGAAACAGGATCACCGGCGACCACAGCACCGGGATCATGAGGATCAGGACGACGATCGCCTTCCAGTCGCTGGATCGCGCCGCGGGGCGGATCGATTCCTGAAGAACGGTCATGTGCCTTCCCTGATCAAGACGTTGCGACCCCAAGATGACGCAACCTGCGAGCGCGCTCAATCCCCGACGAGCTCAAATTGGTCGCGCCTTGCGCCGATCGCGTTCATCGCAGACGGCGGCAACGCCAATGTGAAGGGCCGCCCGTGGGCGGCCCTTCGGTTCATGCGCTCTCGGGCGCCTTCAGACGCACGAGCCGGGTCAGGAGGGCATCGAGGCCCTGGCCTTCACCGGCATGGAGATCGATGCGGCCGACCTTCTCGACCAGCCGCTCCAGCGACTCCAGCTCCTTGAGCCGAAGCAGCAGGGGGTTCTCCTCCATCAGGCGGGCAGTGTTCAGGAGCGAACGCGTCGCCGCGGTCTCCTCCTGCCGGCGGATCAGGTTCGCCTTCGCGACTCGCTCCGCCTCCACCACCTTGTTCACCAGCTCCCGGATCTCGCCGGGCAGGATCACGTCCTTGACGCCGAGCTCGGTCACCTCCACGCCTGATACCGCGACGCGTGCACGCACATAGTCGCGCAGCTCCGCATCCAGCGCCGCCTTCGCAGACAGCACCTCGTCCAGCGTCCGGCCCGCCACCGCCTCGCGGATCGCGAACTGCACCAGGCGGTACAGCCACGCATCCACGTCGGGCACGGTCGCCACCGTGCGCTCGGGATCGACGATGCGGCGGAACGCCGTCAGCGTCACCCGCAGCGCGATGCGATCCTTGGTCAGCATCTCCTGCGCGGTGATCTCGACCGCCTGGGGCCGCAGGTCGAGGCGCTTCACCTCGATCTTGCGGCCGACGGTCCAGAAGGCGTGCCGGCCGGGCGCGAGCCGCTCCACGAGCCGGCCCTCGACATAGAGCAGGCCCGCTTCGTGGTTCTCGACCACAGTCTCGCTCATGACGGTCGAGCGGCTGCGCTCGATCATGGTGAGGTGCCGCGCGTCGACCCTGACGTCGCTGGACACATCGATGCGCTCGACATCGATGCGCGTTGCGACCTTCCAGTAGACGCGCACCTGCCAAGGCGTCATCAGATGCACGGGCCGGCCGTCGAGGCTGACGATGGCGATCTCGTCCGCCTTGGTCTCGACCGCCTCGAACAGCTCGGCGGCAAGATCAGGCCGCGCGGCCTTCAGCACCGCGTAGCGCTCCGCAGGAAATTCGCTGCGGACCACGTCGAGCACCTCGGCCTTCAGCTCGTGCAGGGGATCGAACAGGCGATGCTTGCCGGGCGCGAGCACGCGCACGAGCTGCCCGTTGCGCGTCAGCAACGCACGCTCGCCATCCTTCACCGTCACGTTCAGCATCAGCAAATGCCAGGTCTTGTTCAAAGTCATGGCACGCCTCCTTCAGTTGCCTCCGGCCGAGCGCGGCCGGATAGCGGGTTACACCTGCAAAGGACGTGAGGACGCGGACGACGCTTCCCGCGAAATCGGCGGGCCGGGGCTTGAGCTTGCATGACGACGGGCGCACGCGCGCGATCGCGCGAGACGTGTCGCGCGGCCGTGCGGAGCCACCCGGCATCAGCGCAAGCGGTATCTACCCGCGGCGCAAAGCCGGTCTCACAGTGTCTAGGTTCGGACGGAAAGCCTTGCGGCAAAACGGCCGGACCGCGACTGAAGCGCGCGTCCGGTCCTCGTCAGAGGTATCAGCGTTTCAGGCTGAAACGGAGCGCTGGAGCGGGATTCGAACCCGCGACAGGATGAGTCACAATCATCGGCTCTACCAAACTGAGCTATCCTTTGTGCAAGAGACCGGAATCGAACCGATGCCTTCGGGTGTTCAACCCGACGCTCTCCATGAGCTACGTCCTGCGTTTCTCCTTCATTCGGCGGAACACGAAACCGGCAAGACCCGGCCCGCGCCAGTCGGGATCTCAGCGAGCCCGAACCCATGGCCTAGCGAAGGACGGCGCTAATAGACCAGGCACGTTCGGGTTGCAAGGGGGGATGAGAAGATTTTTGGTTCGTCATTCCGGGGCGGCGCGGAGCGCCGAGCCCGGAATCCATAACCACAGGCTTTAGTTGGAGATTCCGTTGTAGAGATCATCCCAATTTGGATTCTGTTCGTCGATCAATCGTGTCTTCCAATCGCGCCGCCATTTCTTCAGTTCTTTTTCTCGAGCAATCGCGCTTGCAGGCTCATCGAAAACTTCGAACAGGACCAGCTTATCGACTCCGTATCGCTTGGTGAATCCCGGGACCATTTTGATCTTGTGCTCGTAGACGCGCCGAACGAGGTCGCTCGTTATGCCAATGTAGAGCGTGCCGTATTTTCTACTCGCCAGGATGTAGACGTAGTACGCCATTCCACCGGCCTGTGGCTATGGATTCCGGGCTCGGCGCTTCGCGCCGCCCCGGAATGACGGGCGGATGTTAGGATCAAGCGGAGAACAGATCAACCAAAAGCTGTAGTCGCAGTATTGCGATCGTTGCTCTGCGAAGAGCATCACTCGCGCGCACTGTCCTGGAAGCACGCCCTCACCCACGCGATCGTCACGCGTGTCGCGGGATCGCGCTTGAGGTGATTCTGCACGAGCAGCCAGACGTCGCGGCGCTTCGGCAGCAGGGTGGCGCGCAGGCTGCGGTCGGCGAGCAGGGGTGCGCAGCTGTGCTCGGGCAGCACGCCGATGGCCTGATGCGACTGGATCATGGTGCGGATGATGCGGATATTGTCGGTGACGCAGCGCACGTTCGTCAGCCGCTTCGCACGCAAGAACTGCGCTTCCGGGATCGCGTCGAGCTCGTCCGGATAGACGCACGCAACGGGCTCGCCGCCGCCGCGGTCCGCCGGCTCGAAGAAGTACAGCCTGACGTCGCCGAGCTTGGAGATGGTGAAATCGCCCTTCTCCGGCTTGCGCAGGCGGATGGCGAGATCGGCCTGCCAGCGCGAGAACTTGACGTTGCCGCTCGCGGTGAGGAATTGCAGCGTCAGTCCCGGATGATCGCGCAGGAAGCTGCTCGCATGCGGCGCCAGCAGCTCTTCGGCGACCGCATTGGTCGAGGCGATGCGCAGCCGCCCGACCGGGCCGGCCTGGCCCTCCTTGATGCGGTCGATCGCCGCCGCATGCGCGGCCATCGCACCGACATGCGCGAGCACCGCCTCGCACTGGCGCGTCGGCCGCCGCACGCCGTCCACCGCATCGAACAGCTTCACGCCGAGATCGCGCTGGATGCGCGCAAGCCTGCGGCCGACGGTGGTCTCGTCGATGCGCAGCCGCGCGCTGGCGCCGGCATAGGTGCCCTCGTCCCTGACCGCGGCGATGATGCGCAGATCGTCCCAGTTCATCGGGCGAGCTTAGCAGGCGGCGCCGCTGCCTGCAAATTTGCAGCCATCAGCTGCAATAGTCCTGCATAATAGCAGGCTGCTGCTGCGCTAGTGTCGACGCATCCGAATTCACGAAGGCCTGACGGCATGACCACTCCAAAGACGCTGCTCGAACTCGCCGGCGCCGATCTCGATCCGCCCAAGCTCAACGAGACATGCCTCGTTCTGATCGACATCCAGAACGAATATTGCGCCGGCCCACTCGCCCTTCCCGATGCGCAAGCGGCGATCGCCGCGGCTGCGCGCCTGCTCGCGCGCGCACGGGAGAGCGGAGCTGCGATCTTCCACGTCGCGCACAAGGGTCGCGCCGGCGGCCTGTTCGACCGCGAGGCGGCGCGCGGCGCGATCGTCGAACGCCTGACGCCGCTCGCGACCGAGCCCGTGATCGAGAAGGCACTGCCGAATGCCTTCGCCGGCACCGACCTGCAGGCCCGCCTGGCCGCGACCGGACGCAAGAACATCGTGCTCGCGGGGTTCATGACGCATATGTGCGTGTCTTCGACCGCGCGCGCCGCGCTCGATCTCGGCCTGCGCACGACGATCGCGGCGGATGCCTGCGCCACGCGCGATCTTCCCGATGGGCGCGGCGGCGCCCTGCCGGCGAGAATGATTCACGAGGTCGCTCTGGCCGAATTGTCGGACCGCTTCGCGATCATCGCGCAGAGCGACGTGCTGACCTGAGGAGACCTTCCCGATGCTGCAGCTCTATTTCTTTCCGATGGCCTGCTCGCTCTCGAGCCGCATCGCGCTGCTGGAGGCCGGAATCGAGGCGCAGTATCACCTCGCCCATATCTGGACCAAGCGGCTCGTGGACGACGGCGGCGATTTCCTCCGCGTGTCACCGAAGGGCGCGGTGCCGGTCCTGGTGCTGGAGAACGGCGAGCGGCTGACGGAAAGCGCAGCGGTGCTGCAATACATCGCCGATGTGAAGCCGGAGGCACGCCTTGCGCCGCGGCCCGGCGACATCGATCGTTATCGCCTGCAGGAATGGCTGAGCTTCGTCGGCGCCGAGATCCACAAGGCGTTCCTGTTTCCAACCTTCTGGTACAAGGACGACGGCTCGCTGGCCAAGCCGCGCGCGAGGATCATGCAGACATTGTCGGTGCCGGCAGCGCATCTGGCGGGCCGCGAATTCCTCGTCGGCGACGCCTTCACCGTGGCCGATGCCCATCTCACCTGGACCTTGCTTCTGCTCCGTCCGGCAGGGATCGACATCGCGCAATGGCCACCGCTCGCGGCGTATCTCGAACGCATGCAGGCCCGCCCCGCGGTCCGGCGCGCGATCGCGACCGAGATGGCGCTGCGCAAGACCGTTGCGGCCTGAGCTCGCCTCACTCCACCCGCGCCAGCACCGCGAGCTTGCGGATGCCCTTGTTGCGGTAGGCGTCGAGGAACGCGTAGTAATCCTTGAACGACACGCAGCCGTTGGAATCGCCGCCCGGCCCGAGCATGAAGGTGTGGGCGAGCAGGCCGTCACGGCCGTAGATCGCGCTCTCGCCGCCGATCGGGGTGAGGCGCAGCGCCGGCACGCCGTGGAACAGCGCCTCGCGCGGCTTCAGCGTATAGATGTGCGGCGGCGTCACGCCGCGCATGCGCAGGCGGCGGGAGTCCGGATCGTCGCGGTTGGCGCCAAGGCCGGAATGCGCCTCGAGCCTGGTGCCGTCGGGCAGATACACCATCTTGGCCGTGATGTCGTAGACCGCGGTGTCCCGCTCATAAGGCGGAGCGCCGCCGAACATCGGGTTCTGCTCCTTCGGGGCGATGGACGCAGTGATGCTGGCATCGGCCGAGGCGTAAGCGAGCAGCCCGCTGGACGCTTCGCGCTTGCCCCACAGCTTTTCCACCATCGCCTGGCGCGGAGCGGTGATCGACATCACCGCGGCCTTGGCGCGATCGGCAAAGGATTTTTGCTTGGCTTCGGGCGCCGGCACGATCTCGGCCGGGTCGGCCGAGGCGAGTTGCAGCTGGGCAGCCGGCGCGCGCTTGGTCTTGTCCGCGGCGTTGTCGGCGCCCTTGGCTGCCGGCTTCAGCGCCTCCGCGACCTTCGCGATCACGCCCTGCTTTGGGGCGTCTTTGGCCACCGCAACGACCTGCGCCGGGGGTGCGGCGCTTGTGGCATTCGATGGCACGCCCTGCGTTGCGGCCGCCGCAAAGCGCTCGTTGAACATCTCGCGCGAGATTGGAGCTGCGACCTGGAGGCGGTCGGGCAGCAGCGCGAAGGTTTCCTTGATGGCCTCGCCGGCCTCGCGCAGCGCCACCCTGGGCGCGCGCTTGATCACCGGCTCGTCGTAGCCGCTGCTGCCGACGGTCGGATAGACACTCGCGCCGAAGATGTTGCTGTGGATGGTCCAGCCGGCGCCCACCACGGCGCAGCCGATCGCCGCGGCGCCAAGCCAATTGATCGTGATCATTTTCCGGGAAGATTTCCGCGAATTGGTCTTCGAGAAATTCTTGGACTTCCGTGCCGCGTTACTCTGCGCAGCGATACTCGTACTCATTCGCCTTGCGTCCAGGACGGTGTCACTCAGTCCCCCTTCGAAGTGCCGCTGGTCACGATCCGGGAACAGCATCTCGCAGAGGGTCGGAGCGTCATTAAGGCGACTTTTAGTTAAATGCGGATTAAGTTCGGGCGGATCTGCGGCGACTCGTTAACGCTGTCCCGTTTTGAGAAAAACGCCCGCAGAACTACGGACTTAGTCGGGTCTGTTAACTATAATTCTCGGCCGGTTCAGCACGCTCTGCGGACGTTTGCGCCCACATCCATGACGCACTTGAGAACGTCATTTTCGTGGCCCTCCACTGCCCCCGAACGTAACGCGCCAGCGTTGCGCGAGGCTGGTGGACGACGCGTCGGATTGGCCTCGTCGGCCGCGCGGGAATGTTGCATGCTTATGTCGCGCCGGGCGACCTCACGCGGCACGGCGCCGTGATTGAAAGTTGATCGCCACGGTTCTGGACATCGCGGGTGCGAGAAAATAGCTCCCACTTCGGCACTTTTCAGCAGCCTCCGCTCGTGATACGGTACCGTATCATCCTGCCCTGAGCTGTGCCGAGCACGCAAACGGAGGCTGGCATGAGAGGGATCGCGCGCGCGGGGTTTTTCGCCCTGGCGGGGTCGTTTCTGTTGATCGGATCTGCGACTGCGCAGCCTGCGGCGAATGCGGGCTGCACGGCATCGCCGTCGGCTGCCGGGACGCAGACCTGGCGCTGCGACAACGGCATTACCATCGTTGCGGAAAACGGCGCCAGATTTGAACTTAAGGACGCCAACCGCGACGGACATATAGACTCCGTGGAGTTGAGCAGCAAAGCGCTGCTGATCGAGGTGCCCAAGAAGCCGCGCGGCAATCCCTTCAAGGTGCTGACGCCGCAAGCGATTGCCGCAGTACGCGGCACGAAATGGGCGGTCGATGTCGCCGACACCAAGACTTCCGTGTTCGTCGCAGACGGCCGGGTCGGCGTGAGCCGCAGGGCTCGTGGACGCGGTGTCGTGCTTGGACCCGGGGAAGGCGTCGATGTCGAGCCAACCGGCCCGTTGACCGTCAAGACCTGGGGCCAGCCGCGCGTCGACGCGCTCATGGCCAGACTCGGGCAATGAGCCGGGGCCGGCAAGGCCCGGCCCATGAGATTTGGATTATACGATTGCAAGACCGCATGCGCAGCCGACGCGTTCAGATCCTGGTGGCACTCGTCCTCACCGCGCTGTGGGGCGCGGGCATCTATGCCACGCACGCCCACGGCCATCTGCGCTTCCTGGACCGCCTCGAAGCCACGTTGACGGATTGGCGGACGCAGGCGCGCGGCGTGCGGCGTCCGCCGGATCTCGTCACCATCGTGGCGATCGACGACACCGTGGTGAAGCGCGGCGGCACCTATCCGCTGCCGCGCGCCGATCTTGCCCGCGTGGTCGATACCATCGTGCAGTTCAAGCCGAAGGTCGTGGCGATCGACCTGCTGCTGGTCGACCGCAGCGCCGCGATCGGCGATGCGACGCTGGCCAACACATTGGCCACCGGTCCCATGGTGCTTGCCGCCGCCGCGATCTTCCCCTCCGCGAGCGAAACCGTGGCACCCAGCCGCGAAGGACCGCTGGCCGTGCTGCCGGAGGCCGAGCGCTTCCTGCAGCCATTGCCCGCATTCGCCGATCACGCCGAGGTTGGCATCGTCAATGTCGCGACAGGGCAATCAGGCTCGCCGCTCTCGGTGCCGATGCTGTTTCGGACCCGCGACAAGGTCGAGCTGTCGTTTCCGTTGCGCGTCGCGGCCCGCGCGCTCGACCAGCCGCTGACCGTCGCGCCGGGCCATCTCATGCTCGGCGATCGCGTGGTGCCGACCGACAGCAATCTGGCATTGCCGATCACCTATTACGGCCCGCGCCGCACCATCCGTACCGTCAGCGCACAGAGCATCTTCGACGGCACGCTCGATCGCGCGGCCATCGAGAACCGGATCGTCGTGATCGGCGCCTCCGTCGCCGGCGGCGGCGACTTCTATCCGACGCCGTTCGATTCCCTGATGCCCGGCGTCGAGGTGGTCTCGACCGCAATCACGCATCTCGTCGCCGGCGACGCCATCCTGCGTGACCACCGGGTCCGCATTGCCGACGCGCTCACGGCGATCCTGCTGCCGGTGCTGCTGGTCGGCCTGCTCGCCTGGCGGCGCATCGCGCTCGGCACCATGGCGGCGGCCGCGGTGATGATCGCCTGGGCCGGGCTCAACCTGTTCGCGTTCACGCACGGCGTCTGGCTGAACGCCGCGACCACGCTCGCCGCCGCCGTGCCGCCGGTTGCGGTCTTTGCCGGCGTGCAGCTGTGGGCCGGAGGCCGCCGCACGCAATATTTCGCCGCTAAGAGCAGGTCGCTTGCGCAATTCCAGGCTCCGGCGCTGCGGGATTGGCTCTCGCGAGATCCGAACTTCCTGTCGAAGCCGGTGCGGCAGGATGCAGCCGTGGTGTTCGTCGATCTCTCCGGTTTCACCGGTTTGAGCGAGCGGATCGATCCGGACGAGCTCACGGATATTCTGAAGGCGTTTCATGCGCTGATCGACCGGATCGCGATCGATTGCGGCGGCATGATCACGGGCTTTCTCGGCGACGGCGCCATGATCCTGTTCGGGCTGCCGCGCGCGATGCCCGACGATTCGGCGCGCGCGCTGAAATGTGCGGTCGATCTGCATCGCGGCCTCGCACGCTGGATCGCCTCGCTGCCGCCGGCGATCGCAGGTCAGCTTGGCTACAAGATCGGCGCACATTGCGGCCCGATCGTCGCCTCGCGACTCGGCGAAAGCCATCAGCACATCACGGCGACGGGCGACACCGTCAACGTCGCAAGCCGGCTGATGGAGATTGCCGCCCAGAACGATGCGCGCCTTGCGCTGAGCGACACGCTGCTGGATGCGGCCGACTTCCAGGGCGCGCCCGACGGCGTTCTGTCCGGCCCCCTGCTCGCCCGGGTCCGCGGCCGTTCCGGCGTCGTGACTGTCTGGTTCTGGCGCGATCGCGATGGGCCGGGACAGGATGCTGACAAGGCCGAGATGATCGATTAAGCCGCTAGAGATGATCCGGAAAACCTAAAGCGCGACGATGATTCATCCTAATCGCATCGCGCTTTAGCGCGCTTCCGGCGGCGGCGAACGGTCCAGCACCTCGCCCTTGGCGACTTCCAGCAGGTCGATGCCGTAGGTCTCGATCACGAGCGGCCCGCGCTTGCGCTGCAATTGCGCCACCTGCGTCACCTTTGCAAAGAGAGCATTGAGGGCAGGATGACCGTCGGCGCGCAGCTCGTCGACATAGAGCAGCTTGCCGGCGAGCAGCTTGGGATCGGGCTCGGCCATGTTGATCCAGCGGATGCGCTGGCTTTGCTGCGCGACGCAGGTGCCGCGCGGCAGATAGAATGCGAGCCAGCTCGTCGTGCCGTAATCCTGCGCCAGCACGCAGGTGGCGCCACTGCGCACGCGCACCGCTTCGATTCCGGCCGCCAGCTCGCGCCAGCCGACACCGACACTGCGCACGGTGGCATCGCGGCGATATCCGGACAACCAGCCGGTATTGGCCTGCACGATCAAGGCTGCAAACATGACGATGCCCACAGGCGCGGCCCAGCGCAGGCAAACGTCGACGAGGCGCCGCTGACGCGGCTTCCATTGCGCAAGATTGGCCGCGGCGGCCGCGGCTATGACGAACGGCGGATACACCGGCGCGAACCAGTTGGCCTCGACGCGCGCATGCAGCGAATGCCAGACGAAATAGACGACGATGGTCCAGAACATCGTCTCGATCAGCACGCGCGAGGGCAGCGCGCCGACGCGCTGCCAGGTCAGCGCATGCAGGCCCATGGCGCCGAGGATGAAGACCAGCGGGGTTGCGAACGCGATCTGGGTCGGGATCAGTTCGGCGATGAAGACCGGGCGGAAGTCCTCGATCTTGGCACGCCCGAGCTGCTTTGCGAACGAGAGCCATTGATGGTCGGCGTTCCAGAGGATCACCGGCGAGAACAGTGCCAGCGCCACGAGGCCGCCGAGATAGGGCCACGGCGAGAGGAACCAGCGCCGCAGCTTCGGCACGCAAGCGAGCCAGATCAGGATCGCGGCGCCAAAGAACATCGCGGTGTATTTCGACAATAGCGCCGCGCCGACGGCGGCGCCGACTGCGAGCCACCAGGCGCCGCGTCCGGTCTCCAGCACCTTGGCGAGAAAGAACAGCACGAAGCTGGAGGCGACCAGCAGCGGCGCATCGGGCGTGACGATCAGCGTGCCGACGGAAGCCAGCAGCGTCACGTTGAGCAGGATGGCGCTGGTCGCGGCCACACGCACCCCGCCGAACAGAATTGCGGCGGAGCGATAGACCGCATAGCTCATCGGCAGCGCGAGCAGGATCGAGACGAGGCGGACGCCGAGCTCGGTATCGCCCGCGATCATGGTGCCGGCGCGGATCACATAGGCGACCATGGGCGGGTGGTCGTAATAGCCCCCGGCGAGGCTCTTCGACCACATCCAGTAATAGGCTTCGTCGAACGTGATCGGCGTGAAGGCGGCTGCGACGAGCCGCAATCCCACCAGCGCGACAATCAGCAGCGCGGTGTTGCGGACGATCCGCGCGTCGGCCCCGCCCATCACGCGCTATTTCTTGCGCCAGACGAACAGTCCGGACATCGCGTAGTTCCACACCACGCCCATCAACGCGCCGGCCAGGCCGGCCAGCCACCAGATCGGCTCCTGGTCGTAGACCGAGAAGGCGACGCCGACATTGGCGAGCAGGCCGACGCTGCACACGATGTAGAAGGCGATCAGGCCGCGCAGCAGCGCAAAGCCCTTCAGCCGCTGGTCGCGATAGGTGAGAAAGTTGTTGAGGACGAAATTGCTGGTCATGGCGACGATGGCGCCCGCGGCCTGCGCCTCCGGGAACGGCGCGTTGAACAGGCGAAGCGCGATGAACAGCGTGGTCAGGTGCACGACGAGGCCGATGCCGCCGACCATCGCGAACAGGATGAAGCGCAGCGAGACGATGTCGTTGGTCAGCTTGGCGAAGACGAGGCCGAGGAAGTCGAGCGCGACCATGGAATCGAGCTTGCTCTCGCCGTGCTGGCGGGCGCCGAAGGTGTAGGGAATCTCGACCGCCCGCAAGCTGCCATGCGCGGTCGCGACGATGTCGAGCAGGATCTTGAAGCCGTGCACGGAGAGTTTTGGCGCGAGCTGCTCGAAGCGGTCGCGGCGGATCATGAAGAAGCCGCTCATGGGGTCGGCAATCTCGACCCGCAGCATCTTCTTGGCGACCTCGGTCGCGAGCGCGCTGGCGCCGGCGCGCTGCCTGTTGAAGCCTTCGCTCTTGTAGCCCTCGATGTAGCGGCTGCCGACGACGAGGTCGGCCTGATCGCTCGCGAGCAAGAGCAGCATCTTGGGCAACTGCGTCTCGTCGTGCTGGAGGTCGGCATCGATCACGGCCACATAGGGCGCGCTGGAGGCAAGGATGCCCTCGATGCAGGCGCCCGACAGGCCGCGGCGGCCGATGCGGCGGACGCAGCGCACCCGGCTGTCGCGCTGCGCCAACTCGCGCACGACATCCCAGGTGCCGTCGGGCGAATTGTCGTCGACGAACACGACTTCCCAGACGACGTTGGCGAGCGTCGCCTCGAGGCGCCGGTACAGCACGGTGACGTTGTCGCGCTCGTTGAAAGTTGGGACGATAACCGACAGTTCCGGCCCCTCGTGGGCTTGGTTGTCGATGCCCGGTCTGATCGCTTCGTTCATGACGGCAGCGTATATCCGCCGCATCCTGCGCTGCCAAGCCGGGGGTCTGGGGAAGGGCCGAAAAGGGGCCTAAAATGCCAACGACCCCGGAACGGCGGCCGCGCGTACATCCGGCGCAAGCCTTAAGCAATTCCAAGGTCGTTCCAGCGACGGAGGTCTTTACGCTCAACGTCGCCGTTAGAAGCTAGATGGGAATGGCAAAAGCGTTCCGCAAGGGGGCGGAAATCCGATTTTCAAACCCTATTGGTTGGGCACTTCCCGGATGACCGGCCCGCGCGGCGCGGGCGCGACCGGGGCTGCGGGTGCCGCCGCCGCCGGCTCGGCCTTCGCCGGCTTGGGCGGCTTGCCGTACTGGCCGATCGGCCCGAACACGACGGCAACCGCAAGGACGACCGCCGCGACGATCGCCCCCAGAATGCCACCCACCGACTCAGACGACATGCAAGTTCCTGCTCCAGACGGGCTCAGTGATACCATGGATGAGCGCGCGACTGGAAGGCCCAGGGCGAATCGCGAATGGCGAGTGGCGAATGAGCATGGCATGCCTTGTCGCCCTATTCGCGATTCGCCACTCCCCTACTTCTGGGGCGGCCGGTGCTTGACGAAGGCCATCACGATGTCCTTCTGCGCCGCCTCCACCGCTCTGTTCGCGGTGGCGAGATGAGCGCCGGCATCGATATCAGGATATTGCGTGGTGAGATAATCGAGCAGCGTGACCCGGTAATATTGCCGCTCCGACGGACAGGCTCCGGCAACCGAGCGGCCGAAATCCTGCTCCGACAGGCCCTGATTGGACTCGCGCGAATATTCCCGCGCGAGGCAATGCCAATAGTCGTCGCGGCCCTGCTGAGCGAGCTTCTGCGCGCCCTTCGTGTCGTCGTCATCCGCCACGGCAGAACTTGTCATGGCAGCAGATGTCATCATGACGAGCGCGCCCCCCACCAGCAGCATCCGCATCTTGTTCTCCTTCTTCGCGGGCCCGTCGCGAGCTTAGACCGGACCGGCCAACTGGCCAATCACATCTGGTTTGATTAGGATGAGATCCCTCCCCGTCGATGCGAGATCCTCCCGTGGCCAAAGTAAAAACTGCGTCCAAAAAATCCGGCAACATCTTCATCGGTATCGGCGGCTGGACCTTCGAGCCCTGGCGCGGCGTGTTCTATCCGGAGAAGCTCGCGCAGGCGAAGGAGCTGTCCTATGCCGCCTCGAAGCTGACCTCGATCGAGATCAACGGCACCTATTACGGCTCGCAGAAGCCGGAGAGCTTTCGCAAATGGGCGAGCGAGGTGCCTGACGGTTTCGTGTTCTCCGTGAAGGGACCGCGCTTTGCGACCAACCGCCGCGTGCTCGCCGAGGCCGGTGATTCCATCAAGCGGTTCTACGATTCCGGCGTGCTGGAACTCGGCGATCATCTCGGGCCGGTGCTGTGGCAGTTTGCGCCGACGAAGAAGTTCGATGGCGCCGATTTCGGCAAGTTCCTGGAGCTGTTGCCGCGCAAGCTCGAGGGGCGCGCGCTGCGCCATGTCGTGGAAGTGCGCCATGACAGCTTCTGCACGCCGGACTTCGTGGCGCTGATCCGCGAGTTCGAGACGCCCGTGGTTTTCGCCGAGCACGGCAAATATCCCGCCATCGCAGATGTCGCCGGCGATTTCATCTACGCGCGGCTGCAGAAGGGCAATGACGAGATCAAGACCTGCTATCCGCCAAAGCAGCTCGACGCCTGGGCCGAGCGCTTCCAGGACTGGGCTTCGGGCGGTGAACCCGACGATCTCCCGAAGGTTGACAAGGCCAAGCCGAAGAAGGAGCCGCGCGACGTGTTCGCTTACGTCATCCACGAGGGCAAGGTGCGCGCACCGCACGGCGCCATGGAACTGATCGCACGGGTGAGTTGAGGGTCCCATGGCAAAGGCGAAGAAGCTCTTCACCATCGGCTATGAGCAGACACCGCCGAAGGCCGTGCTGGACGAGCTGGAACAGGCCGGCGTCAAGCTCGTGGTCGACGTGCGCGCGGTGACCTCGTCGCGCCGGCCAGGCTTTTCCAAGAAGCAGCTTTCGGCGGGCCTCGACGAGCGCGGCATCGGCTATGTCCATCTCGCCGCGCTCGGCACGCCGAAGGAAGGCCGCCTCGCCGCCCGCAGCGGTCAATACGACGTGCTGGAGAAGATCTTCTCCAAGCACCTGAAGACGCCGCAGGCGAGGGAAGAGATGGACGAGCTTTCTGCGCTGGTGAAAAAGGCCGGCCCGGTGTGCCTGCTCTGCTACGAGCGCGACCACACCCACTGCCACCGCCAGATGATCGCGGAGATCATCGAGGAGCGCGATGGGGTTGCGGTGAAGAATTTGGCGGGGCGGCAGGTGTAGTTGTCGCCGTCATTCCGGGGCGCGCGCAGCGCGAGCTAGGGTGCGCAATTGCGCACCTGAGAATCCATTCCTCCACCAACACTGCGGCTAGATGGATTCCGGGTTCGCGCTACGCGCGCCCCGGAATGAGAAGTTACCCCTCCCCCGCCAGCTGGAACGTCCCCTCCATCATCTGCACGCAAGCGCCGCCGACGTGAGCGGATACAATTTTGCCGTCCTGCTTGCGTACGCGGGTCGAGAGGATGCTTGGACGACCCATGTCAAAACCCTGGCCGAGTGTGAGCTTGAGCTCACCATCGCGCGCGGGATCGAGATCGGCGAACAGCGCGGCGGCGGCAACCGTGGCGCTGCCGGTGGCGGGATCCTCGACGAGGCCGCTGGCACCGCGCATGAACATGCGCGCCTGTCGCTCGCAAGGCGCCTCCGCCGCCGGCACATCGCGCGTATAGAACCACACCGCGCGGGCACCATCGCGCGGCAAGACCTTGCCAAAGGCCGCAGCATCGGGCCGGGCCCGCTTCAGCGCCTCGCGCGAATGCAGCTCCATCACCAGAAACGCGTTTCCGACGGTGACAATCTGCGGCTCGTGATTGTCGGTCTTGATGTCGTCGGCAACGAGCGAGATGCAGCTCGCGGCTTCCGCTGTTGACAGCGTTGAGAGCCGCTGCAGCGGCTGCGGCGCGGTGAGCTCGGTTCTGATCACCCTGCCCTGCTCTCGCACGATCTCGACCGGGACCAACCCGGCCTTCTCCTCGAACAGCAGGCGTGGCTTCGGCTCCTTCGCCATCGAGGCCAGCACGAAGGCGGTGCCGACATTGGGATGGCCCGCAAAGGCGATCTCCTGCACCGGCGTGAAGATGCGCACCTCGGCGTCGTTGGCCCTGTCGCGCGGCGGCAGCACGAAAGTGGTCTCGGAATAATTGAACTCGGTCGCGATCGCCTGCATCTGCTGCGTCGTCAGCCCGCCGGCATCGAGCACCACCGCGAGCTGGTTGCCGCCGAAGGCGCGGTCGGTGAACACGTCGACGGTGATGTAGCGGCGCTGCATCGTCACTTCCTCATGCAAGTCGCGGCCGCGACCGGCCGCATCGCGCAGCACTCTACAAGCCGAAAACATCGCTCGTCATGCCCCAAAATTGAGTGCAATCGGAGCAATCGCTTGGATGAAAGTGAACTGCGCGCGCCGATGTGTGATGCACATTACCCCAGCTGAAACACCGGTACTTTCTGCTCGTAGCCGCGCACTTCGACCTCGCCGAGCGCGACGGCATCGCTGCCGTCGGCTCCCAGCGCCTCGCGCACGGACGCCGAGATCAAGAGCTGCGAGCCGAAATCCTTGTTCAGCGCCTCGAGTCGCGAGGCGAAGTTCACGGTGTCGCCGATGACCGTGTATTCCTTGCGCCGGGGCGAGCCGATATTGCCGGCGACGACCTCGCCGAAATGGATGCCAATGCCGATCCGCAGCGGCCAGCTGCTCTCTGCGTTGATGCGGTCCATTGCCCGGAGCATCTCGCGGCCGGCGGCGACCGCGCGGTGCGCGGCGTCGGATGCTTCCAGCGGCGCGCCGAACAGCGCGAGGAAACCGTCACCGAGAAACTTGTTCACGATGCCGCCCTGGCGGTCGAGAATGTCGACCAGGACGGCGAAGGCGCCGTCGAGCCGGTCGACCACCTCCTGCGGACTGCGCGACTGCGCACCGGCCGTGAAGCCGCGGAAATCGACGAACATCACCGCGACGCGGCGGACGTCGCCGCTAGCGCCCGTTCCCGCCGTCATCAGCCGCTCCACCACCTGCGGCGAGACGTGCTGGCCGAACAGATTGGTGACCCGGTCACGCGCGGTGGCGGCCGCGATGCTCGCGGCGAACTGCCGGCGCAATTGCGCGCCGACGGCGCCGGCGAGCACGCCGCAGATCAGGATGATGGCGCTGCGCACCGCGTGAAAATAGAGCTGGGGCTCGCCGACGCTGCTCGAGGGATCGTAGACCCGTGCGACCACGAACAGCTCGGCAGCAGCGACGAAGCCGGTGAAGGTCGAGAGCCAGAAATCGAGCCGCAGCGTCGAGAGGATGACGAAAATGAAATACATCAGCGGCACGGCGAAGCCGAGGGCCTGGGTCGCGCCCATGGACCGGATCTGCAGGATGAGGATCACGGTTGGCAGCGACGTCTCGATCAGCGTGCCGATATAGCGCCTGGCCACCGGCACGTCGCGGTCGAGGCGGAGGTTCTTCCTGATCTGGGTGTGGACCCAGGCCTCGAACAAAATGAACCCGACGAGCAGGCCGTAGACTTCGGCGAGCCCTTCGGTGCCGCGCCAGACCCGGTTCACCACGGCGGGGTCGATCAGATAGATTGCGGTGAGGAACAGCGTCATGACGCAGCCGGTCGCAATCAGCGCCCGGACCCGCAACAGCTCGGTGCGCAGCACCTCCCGCGTCAGCTCGCGCTCGAAGTCCTCCGACAAGACGGCATGCTGCCGCGCTTTCCTGCTCGCAAACTTGGCCATCCCGCCCCTCGATTCCGGGGTATTGTGCCTCAATCCAGCGTGCGGCGGAAGCGCGTCACCGCGACGGTCATGGCGAGCAGCATCAGGGCCGCCAGAGCCAGCGTATCGAAGCGCAAATTCTCCATGGTCGCGCCCTTCAGCATGATGGCGCGGACGATCCGCAAATAATGGGTCAGCGGCAGGCATTCGCCGAGATATTGCGCCCAGGCCGGCATGCCTGCGAAGGGGAACATGAAGCCGGAGAGCAGAATGCTCGGCAGGAAGAACATCATCGACATCTGCATGGCCTGGAGCTGGTTCTGAACCAGCGTCGAGATGGTGTAGCCGACCGCCAGATTGGTGGTGATGAACAGCGTCGACAGCAGCGCCAGCAGGACGAGATTGCCGAGCACGGGCACGCCGAACAGGCCGACACCGATGCTGATGATCAGGAAGGCCTGGACGAAGCCGACCAGCACGTAGGGCACGATCTTGCCGAACATCACCTCGATCGGCTTGATCGGCATCGACAACAGGCTCTCCATGGTGCCGCGTTCGACCTCGCGCGTGACCGAGAGCGCGGTGAAGATCAGCATGGTCATGGTGAGGATGGTGCCGACGAGGCCTGGCACGATATTGAGGCTGGAATTCGCGGCCGGATTGTAGCGGGCGTGGGCACGGATCTCGAACGGCATCTCCGGGGGCTCGCCGATATAGAGATCGTGCGCGAGCGCGGTCTGCACGATCATGCCGAGCGAGCCGAGCGCAGCGCTTGCGGCGACCGGATCGGTGGCGTCGGCCGCGACCAGCAGCGCCGGCCTGTCGCCGCGCCGCACCGCCCGCTCGAAGCCGCGCGGGATCTCGACCCCGAACAGCACCTTGCCGGACTTCAGGAGGTTGTCGAAATCGTCGACGTCGTGAACCTCGTGGAGGAAGCGGAAATATTTGGTGTTCTCCAGCGCCTTCAGCACCGAGCGGGCGAGATCGGAATCCTCCTGGAGCAGCACCGCGCTCGGCAGATGACGCGGCGTGGTGTTGATGGCATAGCCGAACAGCATCAGCTGCATCACCGGCAGCATCACGATCATCGCGAACGAGACGCGGTCGCGCCTCAGCTGGATGAACTCCTTGACCAGCATCGCGTAGGAGCGCCGCAGGAAACCGAAACGCTCGCGGGTGTCGCGCCGTGGTTCGGGATGTTCTACCGCGGTCATTGGAAATTGTCCTTGGAACGTCCCATCAGCTCGATGAACACGTCTTCGAGCGAGGGCTTGGACTTCTGCCAGTGCAGGCCGCCTCTCTCGCGCCAGGGCGCGATGCTGGCTTCGAGCGCCGGGACGTCGCGGCCAGAAACATGCAGCGAGGTGCCGAACGGCGCCACCATGTCGATGCCGGGCTTGCCCGTGAGCGCCGCGCCAAGCTCGTTCAGGTCGTCGCCCGTGACGGTATAGGTCGTCAGCGCGGATTTCGCGATGACCTCCTCCACCGTGCCGTGCGCCAGCAGATAGCCGTAGGCGATGTAGGCGATCTCGTGGCAGCGCTCGGCCTCGTCCATGTAATGGGTCGAGACCAGCACCGTGAGGCCCTCGGCGGCCAGCGCATGGATCTCGTTCCAGAAATCGCGCCGCGCCTTGGGATCGACGCCGGCGGTCGGCTCGTCCAGCAGCAACAATTGTGGATTGGGCAGCGTGCAGGCCCCGAGCGCCAGCCGCTGCTTCCAGCCGCCCGAGAGCTCGCCGGCGAGCTGCTCCTCCCGCCCCGAGAGCCCGAGCCGCTTGATCATGTCGCGCGCGGCGCCGCGCGCGTCAGCGAGGCCATAGAGCCGCGCCACGAATTCGAGGTTCTCACGCACCGAGAGGTCCTGGTACAGGCTGAAGCGCTGGGTCATGTAGCCGACCTGGCGCTTGATCTTCTCGGCATCGCGGCGGATGTCATAGCCGAGACAGGTGCCCTCGCCGCTGTCGGGCGTCAGCAGGCCGCAGAGGATGCGGATGGTGGTGGTCTTGCCCGAGCCGTTGGGACCGAGGAAGCCGTAGATCGAGCCGCGCTTCACCTGCATCGACAGATCGTGCACGACCTCGCGGCCGCCGAATGACTTGGTCAGGCCCTTGACGTCGATTGCGATGCCGTTGCCGTTGCTCATCGCTTGTCCGCCACCGGTGTCTTGGTCTCAGGAGTTTTGGGATTGAGGTGGATGTCGATCGGCTGTCCGACGCGCAAGGCATCGGGCCGCGAGGGTCGCGCCTGGATCAGATAGACCAGCTTGTTGCGCTCTTCGAGGCTGTAGATAACGGGCGGCGTGTATTCGGCCGAGGTCGCGATGAAGTAGATCTTCGCGGTGAGGTCGGCGGCGCAATTGTCACAGGAGACACGCACCGTGTCGCCGATCGCGAGCTTCGGCAGCTCGGTCTCCGGCACGAAGAAGCGCAGCTTCATGTTGCCGGGCGGCATGATCGAGAGCACCGGCCGCTGCGCCGCCACCATCTCGCCTTCGCGGAAATAGATCTGCTGGATGGTGCCGGCGACCGGCGCAAAGCCCTTGCGCCGCGCCATCCGCGTCTCCGAGGTCGCCACCCGCGCCTCCGCGACGCGCAAGGCGGACACGGCGGAATCGAGATTGGCCTGCGTGCCCGAACCGGTCTTGTTCAGCGAGGCCGCACGGTCATAGGTCTGCTGCGCATTCGCAAGCGTCGCCTTCTGCTGGTTGAGGTCGGCAAGCTGGAGATCGTCATCGACGGAATAGAGGTGATCGCCGACCTTGACCTCGTCGCCTTCGCGGACGTTGAGCTTGGTGACGCGCCCGGCTTCGTCCGGACTGACGAAGATCATGTCGGCCTCGACCCAGCCCTGGAAGCCGGGATCGCGCTTCTCCTTGCACCCCGCAAGCCCGGTTGCGAGCACAAGGACCAATGCCAAGAAAGAAATTACTTGCGACGACCTCATGTCGTCCTCCGTTCGCCAAAAATCAAATCGAGATGAACGCGCAGCATCTCCTGCGCGTCGAGCGGCGCATGCCGCGCAAACAGGCTCTGCCAGATCACGGCGATCATCGCGGGCGCGACCAGGATCTGTGGATAGTGCGCGAGGTCCTTCTGCCGGATCTCGCCGCGGGCGATGCCGAGCTCGATCAGCGCGCGCATGGCAGTGATCCCGCGCGAGACCACCTCGCGGTAGTAGAAATCGGCGACGGACGGAAAGCGCGGCCCCTCCGCCACGATCAGACGCACCAGATCGCCCCGTCTCGTGCCGATCACCTCCTTCAGGAAGTTGCCGGCGAACGTCTCGATGAGGTCGCGCACCGAGCCTGCCGGCGGCGGCAGCGTGGTCAGCCGTGCGACCACGGGAACGATGACGATGCGCACCAGCTCCTCGAACATCGATTCCTTGTCCTTGAAGTGCAGGTAGATCGTGCCCTTGGCGACGCCGGCGCGCTTGGCGATGTCGTCGAGCCTGGTGGCGGCAAAGCCGCGCGCGATGAACTCCTCCATCGCCGCCTCCACGATCGCCGCACGCCGCTCCGCCGCGCGCGAGGCGCGGTTCGAGGCAGGCGCCGCATCGGGGCCAGCAGTCCCAGGGTCGTTCGCTCCGGTGGGAGCGGCGGAGGGCAAGGCGGCTTTGGTCGGCTTCTTCGTCATTCGATATATATGACTGACTGGTCAGTCATAGTCAAGATCGCGCGGGGGCGGCGACTGCCCAGACGAATTAGTGTTGACTAATGCATTAGTATCCGCTAATTTGATGGCATGATCGAAGCCACCCCAAACCCCGTCACCACCGTGATGCGCGCCCTTGCCGATCCGACCCGCCGCGCCGTGTTCGAGCGTGTGTTCGAGAGCAAAGAGATCAGCGTCGCCGAGCTGACGCGCGGCAGCGGCGTCACGCAAGGAGCCGTCTCGCAACACCTGAAATCGTTGAAGCAAGCGGGCCTCGTCGCCGAGCGCGCCGAGGGCCGCAACGTCTATTACCGCGCCGCGCCGCAGGGACTCGAGCCGCTGGTCACCTGGATGGACCATTACGGCGTCTTCTGGCGCGAGCGTTTCCGGAACCTGCGTGACCTCTTGAAGGAGATCGACCCGTGAGTGCTGCCGCGTTGAAAGCCGACACAAGAGACATCGTCATCGACGAGGTCTTCCCTCACACAGCCCAGACGATCTGGAAGGCGCTGACCAGCGGACAGCTGATCGGGCGCTGGCTGATGCAGCCGACCGGCTTCGAAGCCGTCGAAGGCAAGGCCTTCACCTTCCAGACCACCCCCGGCGGCAACTGGGACGGCGTGATCCATTGCCGGGTTCTCGAGGTCGTGGCGCATCGCCGCCTCGTCTACGCCTGGAAAGGCGGCGACGAGCGCAACACCGGCTATGGCGCCCCGCTCGACACCGTCGTGACCTGGTCCCTCACCCCGGTCGAAGCCGGCACGCGGATCCGCCTCGTGCATGCGGGCTTCGTCCTGCCCAGGAACGAGTCGGCCTACACGGTGATGAGCGGCGGCTGGAAGAAGGTCGTTCGCAAGCTCGACGAGATCAGCGGCGAAGGTTGAGTGGGAGATATCGCGATGGAGAAGCCCTATACCGGCGGCTGCGCCTGCGGCGCGATCCGCTATTCGATCAAAGGAGAGCCCCTCTTCAGCAATCACTGCCAATGCCGCGACTGCCAGCGGGAAAGCGGCAGCGGCCATGGCTCGTACGCGACCTTCGCGCGCGCCGGCGTCACGCTGACGGGCGAGGCCAGGCACTGGGACATGGTCGCCGACAACGGCAAGGTAAAGACTCGCGGCTTCTGCACACAATGCGGCGTAGCCGTCTACATGACCTTCGCGGCGCAGCCTGACGTGTTCACGATCCGGGCGGCAAGCCTCGACGAGCCCGCCCGCTACAGGCCGCAGGCGGTGACCTTCGCCGCGCGCGGCCATGAGTGGGATCCTCTCGACCCTGGCCTGGTGAAGTTCGACGGCATGCCGCCGGGGCAAAGCGCCAGATTCTTGTTTTGACGCGTTTTCTTAACGCGAACCGGTGTCCACTTCGCTCGAAAACGCTTTAGCCAAAATCCAGCACCATGCGACCGTCGATCTTGCCCGCCCTCATCCGGTCGAAGACGTCGTTGATCGCTGCGAGCGGCACCTTGGTCACCTCGGCCTTGACCTTGCCGTCGGCGGCGAACGCGATGGCTTCGTCGAGGTCACGCCTCGTGCCGACGATGGAGCCGCGCACGGTGATGCGCTTGAGCACGACGTCGAAGATCGGTGTCGGGAATTCGCCCGGCGGCAGGCCGACGAGGCTGACAGTGCCCTTGCGACGCACCATCTTGAGCGCCTGAGCGAATGCAGCAGTCGACACCGCCGTCACCAGCACGCCATGCGCGCCTCCCCCACTCGCCGTCAGCACCTTCTCCACTGCACCATCCGCCAGCGCGTTGACCGCGAGATCGGCACCGGTTTCACGCGCCAGCTCCAACTTGTCCTCGGCGATATCAACCGCGGCGACCTTCAGCCCCATCGCCTTGGCGTATTGGATCGCGACATGGCCGAGCCCGCCGATTCCGGAGATCACGACCCACTCGCCGGGCTTGGCCTCGGTTTCCTTCAATCCCTTGTAGGTGGTGACCCCAGCGCAGAGGATCGGCGCGATGGCCGCGAAATCGATCGTCGCCGGCAGCTTGGCGGCGAACGCGGCCGAAGCGATGACATATTCGGCAAAGCCGCCGTTGACGCTGTAGCCGGTGTTGTGCTGGTGCTCGCACAGCGTCTCCCAGCCGGTCTCGCAATATTCGCACGACATGCAGGCGTCGTGCAGCCAGGCGACGCCGACGGCATCGCCGACTTTCAGATTCTTCACGCCGGGCCCGAGCGCGGCGACGATGCCGGCGGCTTCATGGCCGGGGATGAAGGGCGGCACCGGCTTCACCGGCCAGTCGCCGGAGGCGGCGTGCAGATCGGTGTGACAGACGCCGCAGGCCTTGACCTTGACCAGAACCTCGCCCGGACCGGGCTGCGGCACCGGCACGTCCTCGATCACCAGCGGCTTGCCGAATTGCTTGACGATTGCGGCTTTCATGGTCGGCATCGGTCTGCTCCTTGTGCTTTGTGAAGCAGAATAGCGACGCCGCCCGGCGCACCCTTGAGGAGAGTCAAAAAGCACAATGTTTGCGCAAGGGCGGGTCCATCATGACACCCCGATGACGCCGCGCGATGCTCTCGATCTGTCAGCTATGGAACTTGAGACCGTCGACGATCTTGTCGATCACCTTCCGCTCGGCGCGTATCGCAATGCCGACGAGATTGAGATCGGTGCGCGCAACCGCCCTAACCGCCTCGCGGTTGGCGGCATCATGCGTCGTCTTGAACATTTCCTCGGTATAGACCGCCGCCTTGACGTTGCGGGTGAGCGCGCGGTCCAGCGCGCGCGACAGCGCCGGACCGTCGGCGCCATAGATCAGGATCGGTTGGCCGATCAGTGCATGATACTTCGTGCCCGAGGCGTCCTCATAGGCTTCGCCGATGCAATCCTGAAAAGCCGCGGCGATGCCGCTGGTGAGGAAGGAGGCTACGTTCAGCTTCTGCCAGGCCTGAAGATCGGTACGGATCACGACCGCGATCTTGGTGTCGAACTGCATGTGTTTCCTCGATTGTCATTCCGGGGCGCGCCGCTTAGCGCGAGCTATGGTGCGCAATTGCGCACCTGAGAATCCATACTCCCGATAGTGGTTATGGATTCCGGGCTCGATGCTACGCATCACCCCGGAATGACAGCAAGAGGAATCAACGTTCGACGGAATCACCCTTTCGCGTCGCAGGCCCAGGCGCGGATCACGCATTCCTTGCCGCCGTATTTGTAGCATTCACGCGTGGCGGCGTTGAGCGAGGCGGAAATGTTCGGCTTGACGGCATAGCCGTAGGCGCCGCAGGGATTTGTCATATCGACCGACATCGCGGCACAGGCGCGCTTCATCGTCACGGTGGTGCAATCGCCCTTGCATTGCTTCTGCGCGGCGGCGCGGGCCTCGTGCTCGTGGCCATAATCATAGGCCTGGCCATAAGCGCCGCACTTGCCGACCGCGAAAGCGCCGGCGGCCTGGGCTTCTGTCATATGGCGCGCGCCGGATGCAAAAACGGACAGCGCAAGGAAAAACATCGCGCAACGGCGCGCGACGACGTTCGAAGCCATGGAAAAACCCCTCCCCCCAAGGCAGGTGGCGGCAACTCTAAGCGGCGGTCGTTTCCAGATGGTGAACGGGGGGTTGAAATCGGCAGGCTTGCAGGATGCCGTAGTCCCGTAGGGCGGATTAGCGAAGCGTAATCCGCCTCTTTTGTTTCCGCGGAGAAACACAGCGGCGGATTACGCCTTCGGCTAATCCGCCCTACGCACCTTCAGCCCCGCCGTGCCGCCTCCAGCGCCTGCGGCGTGTCGATGTCGAGGAAGGCGCTCTCGCCGTCCACGGGCACTTCGGCGACCGCCTCGGTGTGCTTGGCGATCAGATGCCGCGCGCCGACGTCGCCGTCGAGCGTCATCAGCTCCTTGAAGAAGCGGCGCGACCACAGCACGGGGTTGCCGCGGCGGCCCTCGCTGACGGGAACGACGATGAGATTGCCGCGGTCGGGCGCGAAACTGTCGATCAGCCTGTCGATCAGGCCGGCGTCGATCAGCGGCATGTCACCGAGACACACGACGGTGCCATCGCAGGTCTCGGGAACGGCGGCGATGCCGGCCTTCACCGAACTGGCGATGCCGCCGGCGAAGTCCGGATTGCGGACGAATGTCACCTTCAGGCCTTGCAGCGCCTGCTCGACGAGCTCGGCCTGATGGCCGGTGACGACGATCACCTCGGATGCCCTAGAGGCCAGCGCCTGCTCGGTCGCGAGGCGCACCAGCTTCTTGCCGTCGAGCTCGGCGAGCAGCTTGTTCGGCCCGCCCATCCGGGTCGAGCGTCCCGCCGCGAGCACGATGGCCGCGACCTGGCGGTTGCCCTCGGTCTCCGGCTTGGCGCGCGGCTGCGGCCGCGTCACGATCTCCATCAAGAGGCCGCCGACGCCCATGCCCATCAGCTCGGAGCGGGTCACCTTGATGCCGGCGAGAAGCCGCATCAAGACCCAGTCAAAACCGTTCTCGACCGGCGAGCGCGCGCAGCCCGGCGCGCCCAGCACCGGCACCTCGCCGGCGCGGGCGATCAGCAGGAGATTTCCGGGGTCGACCGGCATGCCGAAATGCTCGATCTCGCCGCCGATTCCGGTGACGGCCGCCGGAATCACGTCGCGGCGGTCAGCGATCGCGGATGCACCGAACACGATCACGAGCTCGGCGCCCAGGCCGAGCAATTCCTTGATCGCGGCCGACAGCGCCTGCTCCTCGTGCGGGACCCGGCGCTCGGCGATGATGCTGGCGCCGGCTGGCGCCAGCCGTTCGGCAGTGACGCGCAGGGTCTTGTCGATCACCTTGGTGGACAGGCCCGGCAGCAGCGTCGAGACCACGCCGACGCGCTTGATCACGTAAGGCGCGACCTTCAGCACGTCCTTGCCCGCCGCCTTCACCGCGGCATCGCGCAAACTCGCCTCGACGCCGAACGGGATGATCTTGACGGTACCGACCATCTCGCCCTCGACCACCGGCTTGTAGGCGGCGAGCGTGGCAAAGGTGATGGCTTCGTCGATGTTGTTGATGCGGTCGACCGCGGCGCGATCGATCACCAGCACGCCCGCTCGCGCGGCGAACAGATTGGCACGGCCGGTGAAAGCGCGCTCGACATGGATGCCCTCGCCGCCGATGGCGAGCGCGATGCTGGCGGCGGCAACGTCCTCGGAGACGTCGCCCGCCTCCATGCGCACCACGACGATGTCCTTGATGCCGGCGCGCTCCAGCGCCTCGACCTCGGCAGGTCCGATCGTCGTGCCCTTCTTCAGCACCAGCGATCCCTGGCGCAGGGTGTGGACGGTCACCCCGCCAATTGCATCCCTGGGGCTCGCCGGGCCGAACTTCATGCCGCTTCTTCTTTTTCCTTGGGAGGCAGCCGAAGCACGGCCGTGATCTCGGCCATGATCGCCACCGCGATCTCGGACGGCGAGACCGCGCCGATCGCTAGCCCGATGGGCGCGTGGATGCGCGCGATGTCGCTTTCCTTGGCGCCCTGCGCCCGCAGCCGGTCGCCGCGCTTGGCATGCGTCTTCCGCGAGCCGAGCGCGCCGATGTAGAAGCAGTTGCGCTCGAAGGCGTGCAGCAGCGCGGGGTCGTCGATCTTGGGATCGTGCGTCACCGCCACGAACGCGGTGTAGGCATCGACATTGAGCGGCGGCAGCGCAGTATCAGGCCAGTCGGCGATCAACGGAATGTCGGGAAAGCGCTCGGGGCTCGCAAAGGCCGTGCGCGGATCGACCACGGTGACGTCATAGCCGAGCGAGCGCGCCAGCGGCGCGAGCGCCTGGCTGATATGGACCGCACCGACGATGACGAGCTTTGCCGTCGGTGCGTAGACGTTGAGAAACAGCTTCTTGCCGCCGGCCTCGACACTGGCGCTCTTGCCCATGCGAAGCTGCTTCTCCAGCTCGGCGCGCAGCGGATCCCCGGCGAAATCCTTCGCCTTCACCAGGCGCTGCTCGCCGCTCTCGGTGTCCGTCACCAGGATGACCGGCCGGCGCGCGGCGCGTTCGGCATTGAGTTCGTGCAGGATGTCGAGCTTCACGGCTAACCGACCTTCTCGACGAAGACGCGGATGGTGCCGCCGCAGGACAGCCCAACGTTCCAGGCGGTCTCGTCGGCGACGCCGAATTCCAGCATCTTCGGCTTGCCGCTCTGGATCACATCCATGGCCTCCGTAACCACCGCGCCCTCGACGCAGCCGCCGGAGACGGACCCCAAGAACGTGCCTTCGTCGTTGATGACGAGGCTCGAGCCCGCCGGGCGCGGCGCCGAGCCCCAGGTTTCCACCACCGTCGCCAGTGCGACGCCACGGCCGGCCTTCTGCCAGTCCTCCGCCGCCTTCAGGATGTCCTCGTCGCGATCGAGCATGGCTGGCCTCTCAAGCTGCGGAGCGGATCAGGCTGCGGTGATGCGGCGGCAGCGGCTGGGAGAGCGTCGTGATCAGCTCCTGGATCGAACTCAAATTATGTACCGGGCGGAATTCGTCAACGTGGGGGAGCATCATTTTGATGCCCTGCGCCTTGGCCTCGAAGCCGCCAAACCGCAGCAGCGGGTTCAGCCAGATCAGCCGCCGGCAGGACCGGTGCAGCCGGTCCATCTCGAAGGCGAGCTTGGAATCGGCCTCCCGCTCCAGCCCGTCGGAGATCAGGAGCACGATGGCGCCCTGGCTCAGCACCCGGCGCGCCCACAATTTGTTGAAGTTGTGCAGCGAGGCCGAGATACGGGTGCCGCCGGCCCAGTCCTCGACCGAGGCCGAGCAGCTCGCCAGCGCCTCGTCGGGATCGCGCTGGCGCAGCGCACGGGTGACATTCGTCAGGCGGGTGCCGAACAGGAACACCGAGACGCGCTTTCGCGCATCCGTGATCGCATGCAGGAAATGCAGGAACAGGCGGGTGTATTCGCTCATCGAGCCCGAGATGTCGAGCAGTGCCACGATCGGCGCCGGCTTCTCGATCCGTCCGAGGCGATGAATGTCGATGATGTCACCGCCGGTGCGCAAGGAGGCGCGCAGCGTGCGGCGGAGGTCGAGGCGCAGGCCGCGCGCATCGGGCCGGCGCCGGCGCGTCAGGAGCTCGGCCTGCGGCAGATGCATCCGCTCGATGGCACGGAGCGCCTCGGCGATCTCCGCCGCGCTCATCTGCGCAAAATCCTTCTTCTGCAGGATCTCCTTGTCGGAGACCGACAGGCGCAGATCCTGCTCCTGGTGCTGCGGCGTCTCGGTCATACGGGGCTGCGCCATCGCCTCCTGGACGCGGCGGGCGCCGGCCTGGGGCTTCTTCTTGGCCTCGTCCGGCAGCGGCACCGAATCCAGCATGTGCTTCCATTCTTCCGAGACGCGGAAGAACAGGTTGAAAGCCTGCTTGAAGATCTGCGCATGCTCATGGCGCTTGACGAAGATCGCCTCCAGCGTGGTGAAGACGTCGGATCGGCTGCCGATGTCGATCACCTGCAGCGCGCTCATGGCATCGATGACAGCGCCCGGCCCGACCGGCAGGCCGGCCGCACGCAGCGCGCGTGCGAAGCCCACGATGTTGTCGGCGAATTGCTCGGTCTTTTCGGGGGCAAGGTGGTTGATGGCCATGGTCTATCCTCGCACCGTCATTCCGGGGCGCGCCACTTGGCGCGAGCCCGGAATCCATTCATCCACCGTCGCCGCTGCCCGATGGATTCCGGGCTCGCGACTTCGTCGCGCCCCGGAATGACGAGCTAGTTACGACGCGTCAATTCTCGCTCGTCGCGTCCTTCAGCACCTTCTGCAGCGTGTCGCCCTGCATGCGGGTGATGTCGTCCTGGTACTTGAGCAGCGCGCCCAGCGTGTCGCCGACCACTTGCGGGGTCAGTGAGCGGGCATCGAGCTCCGACAGCGCGGTGGCCCAGTCGATGGTCTCGGCAACGCCCGGCGACTTGTAGAAGTCCTGGTTGCGCAGTGCCTGCACGAAGCGCACGACCTGCTGCGACAGCTTGGCGGAGATGCCGGGCACACGTGTCTTGACGATCGCGAGCTCGCGCTCGGCAGCGGGATAGTCGACCCAGTGATAGAGGCAGCGCCGCTTCAGCGCGTCGTGGATCTCGCGGGTACGGTTGGAGGTGATGATGACGATCGGCGGATGCGGCGCCTTCACGGTGCCGAATTCGGGGATGGTCACCTGGAAGTCACTGAGGATTTCGAGCAGGTAGGCTTCGAACGCCTCGTCGGCACGGTCGAGCTCGTCGATCAGCAGCACCGGCGGACCGGCGACATCAGGCTCCAGCGCCTGGAGCAGCGGCCGCTTGATCATGTAGCGGTCGGCGAAGATATCGCTCGAAAGCTGATCGCGATCAGTGTCGCCCGCGGCTTCCGCCATCCGGATCGCGATCATCTGCGACGCGCTGTTCCACTCATACACCGCGGAGGAGACGTCGAGGCCTTCATAGCACTGCAGGCGGATCAGCTTCCGCCCCAGCGCCGCCGAGAGCACCTTAGCGATCTCGGTCTTGCCGACGCCGGCCTCGCCTTCCAGGAACAGCGGTCGGCCCATGCGCAGCGACAGATACGTCACCGTCGCCAGCGAGCGCTCAGCGAGATAGCCGCGCGACGTCAGGAGTTCGAGCATCGCATCGACCGATGCCGGCAAAGCACCGGAAGAAGTAGCCGCTGAAGTCATGAAAAAGCCAGTCTCGCTACGCCCTCACCGGGGACAGGTCTGGACCGAGGAATGAGGTCAGCTCATTCCTTGGCATTGGCGGCATCGACCGCGCGCCGCGTCAGCACGCCGATGAGATGCGCACGGTATTCGGCGCTGCCGTGGATGTCGCTGTTGAGGCCTTCGGCCGGTACCGCGATGCCCTCCAGCGCCTTCGAGGCGAAGCGCTTCTTCAAGGCTTCCTCGAATGCGGTGACGCGGAACACGCCTTCGGAGCCCGCACCGGTGACGGCAACGCGCACGTCCGAAGGACGCCGCGCCACGAACACCCCGACAAGCGCATAGCGCGAGGCCTGGTTGCGGAACTTGACGTAAGCGGCCTTCTTCGGCAGCGGGAACATCACCTTGGTGATGATCTCATCCGCCTCGAGCGCGGTCGTGAACAGGCCCTGGAAGAACTCTTCCGCCTTGAGGCGGCGCTTGTTGGTGACGATGGTGGCCCCGAGCGCGAGCACCGCGGCCGGATAATCGGCAGTCGGATCGTTGTTGGCGAGCGAGCCGCCGATCGTGCCCTTGTGACGCACGGCGGGATCGCCAATGCCGCCGGCGAGATTCGCCAGCGCCGGAATGGCTTCACCGACGACGGCGGACGTCGCGACCTCGGCATGCTTGGCGGTGGCGCCGATCACCAGCGAGCGGCCCTTCATCTCGATCGCATTGAGCCCCTCGATGTGGGAGAGGTCGACCAGATGCGGGGGGCTCGCGAGGCGCTGCTTCATGACGGGAATCAGCGTGTGGCCGCCGGCGATCACCTTGGCGTCCTCGTTCTTCACCAGGAGGTTGGCCGCCTGGCGAACGGTCCCAGGGCGATGATATTTGAATTCGTACATCTGTATGTCCTGATCGCGGGAGGCGCGTTACGCGAGGTCGGATTTGGCCATCGCCTTCGCGCCGGCGGAGATCGAGGCGACGATGTTCTGGTAGCCCGTGCAGCGGCAGAGATTGCCTTCGAGCTCCTCGCGAATGGTGTGGTCGTCGAGCTCGTGGCCCTTGCGGTGCACGATGTCGATCGCGGTCATGATCATGCCGGGCGTGCAGAAGCCGCACTGCAGGCCATGGTGCTCGCGGAAGGCCTCCTGCATCGGATGCAGCGGCGCGCCGTCCGCAGCCAGCCCCTCGATCGTCTTGACCTCGTGGCCATCGGCCATCACCGCAAGCGTGGTGCAGGACTTCACGGCCTTGCCGTCGAGATGCACGACGCAGGCGCCGCACTGCGAGGTGTCGCAGCCGACATGGGTGCCGGTCAGCCGCAGATTCTCGCGCAGGAATTGCACCAGGAGCGTGCGGGGATCGACATTGGCGGTGACTGGATTGCCGTTCACGATGAGGGAGATTTTTGCCATAAGCACTCTCTGTCAGCACCCCGACGGGTCCCGTCGAAGCGGTTCTTATAATTATTCCAACCCATCATATGGGCCATTATGCCCCGGGGCAACATCGCCCCGGGCGCAAGGCGCCATGCCGAAGGCGCTACCCTAAAGGTATTGGACCTTCAGCCCTGTACGGCCTTGGCGAAGTTCGCGAAAAACTCATCGGCAAGCTTCTTGGCGGCGCCGTTGATGAGGCGCTGGCCGAGCTGCGCCAACTTGCCGCCGATCTGCGCCTCGACGTCGTAGGAGAGCAGCGTGCCGCCGTCCTTCTCGGCGAGCTTGACGGCCGCACCGCCCTTGGCGAATCCGGCCACCCCGCCTTCGCCCTCACCGGAGATCTTGTAGCCGTTCGGCGGGTCGAGATCGGACAGCGTGACCTTGCCCTTGAAGCGCGCCGACACCGGGCCGACCTTCATCTTCGCCGTCGCGCGGAAGCCGCCGTCGTCGGTCTTCTCCAGCTCCTCGCAGCCGGGGATGCAGGCCTTCAGCACCTCGGGATCGTTGAGCTTGGCCCACACGGCCTCGCGCGGCGCTGCAAGCTGGACTTCGCCGTTCATCGTCATGGCCATGAGGGTGCCTCCCGGATCGCGTAACTATAGTGCTGATCAAGTAACGCAGCGGCGCGGCAAAGAAAAGGCCGGCGCCCGGTCACGTGCAATGCATATTCGCAACTGCAAAATGACGTGTGCGGGCGGTGGGGGATTGGCACGGCCGGGCCATGATGATTAGGTCGCGCGCAACATGAGCACATCCCTCTCCCCCCTGCTCGCACCGATGCTGTCGAGCGCCGCCATGCGCGTGGTCTGCGACGATCGGTCGACCTTGCAGAACATGCTCGATTTCGAGGCAGCCTTGGCACGGGCCGAGGCGGCCACCGCCGTGATTCCCGCATCCGCCATCGGACCAATCGAGGCGGCGTGCAAGGCCGATGGCTTCGACATGGCCGCACTGGCCGAGGCCGCGACGCGGTCGGGCAATCTCGCGATTCCCCTGGTCAAGATGCTAACCGCCAATGTCGGCAAGAATGACGCGGAGGCCGCGCGCTACGTGCATTGGGGCGCGACCAGCCAGGACGTCATCGACACCGCGACCATGCTGATGCTGCGCGCCGGCATCGCGGCGCTGGATGCCGACCTCAGCCGTGCCATCAGGGGCTTTGCCGCGATGGCGCGCAGCCATCGCAACACCGCGATGGTGGCGCGGACCTGGCTCCAGCATGCGCTGCCGATGCCGTTCGGGCTGAAGACCGCCGAATACGCCTCGAGCCTTGCCCGCGCCCGCTGCCGCCTGCGGCGGCTCTCCCGCGAGGGCCTCGCGCTGCAATTCGGCGGCGCCGCCGGCACGCTCGCTGCGCTCGGCGATAACGGGCTCGCGGTGGCCGAACGGCTGGCGCAGGAGCTCGACCTGCCGCTGCCCGAGGCGCCCTGGCATACCCATCGCGACCGCATCGCCGAGGCCGCATCCTGCTTTGCCATTCTCGCCGGCAGCTGCGGCAAGATCGCGCGCGACGTCTCGCTGCTGATGCAGACCGACGTCGCCGAAGCGTTCGAGCCCGCCGGCGAAGGCCGCGGCGGCTCCTCGACCATGCCGCACAAGCGCAACCCGGTCGCCGCCGCAAGCGCGCTGGGCGCTGCCACCATGGCCCCGCAGCTCGCCGCGACGATCTTCGCCGCCCAGGTGCAGGACCACGAACGCAGTGCCGGTCCCTGGCACGCGGAATGGCCGACGCTGCCGCAATTGATGCTGGTTACATCAGGCGCGCTAGCTGCCGTCGTCGACATCGCCGAGGGTCTCGAGATCGATGCAGCGCGCATGCTCCGCAATCTCGATGCGACGCATGGCTTGATCATGGCCGAGGCCGTCACCTTCGCGCTCGCCGAAGCCATCGGCAAGAGCAACGCGCATCATCTCGTCGAGGCCGCGAGCAAGCGTGCCGTCGCCGAGAAGAAGCATCTGCGCGAGGTGCTGTCGGCCGATTCGCAAGTCATCGCGCACCTTTCGCCGGAAAAAATTGCGGCATTGTTCGAGCCGATGGCCTATCAAGGGGCGTCACAGGCGCTGATCGACCGGCTGCTCGACAACCTCGATCAAGATTAAGAACGGAGACGCCGCATGCCCATGATCGATGCCGACGGATGCCTGCTCAACGTCTCCGTCGAGGGCCGCGACGGCGGGCCGACCTTGATGCTGTCGAACTCGCTCGGCTGCACGCTGCAGATGTGGGAGCCGCAGATGAAGGCGCTGACGCAGGTGTTCCGTGTCATCCGCTACGATCGCCGCGGCCACGGCAAGTCGAACGTCCCGCCTGGCCCCTACACGATGGAGCGGTTCGGCCGCGACGTGCTCGCGATCCTCGACGACCTCAACATCGAGAAGGTGCATTGGTGCGGCCTGTCGATGGGCGGCATGGTCGGGCAATGGCTCGGCGCCAATGCGCCCGAACGGTTTGGCAAGCTGATCCTCGCCAACACGTCCTGCTACTATCCCGATCCAACAAACTGGCACAACCGCATCAAGGCGGTAAAGGAGGGAGGCATCGCCGCGGTCGCGGATGCCGTGATCGCGGGCTGGCTCACCCAGGATTTCCGCGAGCGCGAGCCTGCGATCACCGCGAAGATGAAGTCGATGCTGCTCGCCTCGCCTGTCGAGGGCTATCTCGCCTGCTGCGAGGCGCTGTCGACGCTCGACCAGCGCGCGCTGCTGCCGAAAATCAAGAGCCCGACGCTGGTGATCGCCGGCCGCCACGACGTGGCGACGCCGATCTCGGCGGCCGAATTGATCCGCTCCAGCATTCCCGGCGCCAGCATGACGATCATCGACGCCGCGCACATTTCGAACGTCGAGCAGCCGCATGCGTTCACGGATGCGGTGGTGGGGTTCCTGACGCAGCGCTAGCAACAACCGTCATTGCGAGGAGCGTAGCGACGAAGCAATCCAGTCCGTCTCCGCGGACACATGTCTGGATTGCTTCGCTGCGCTCGCAATGACGAAAGAGGAGGAACAGAATGGACGACCAGAAGCGCCGCGATGCCGGCATGAATGTGCGCCGCAAGGTGCTGGGCAATGCCTGGGTCGACAAGTCGATCGCGAACCGCAATGCCTTCAACACCGACTTCCAGGACCTGATCACCCGCTACGCCTGGGGCGAGATCTGGACGCGGCCGCATTTCGACGAGCGCACGCGGCGGGTGCTGGTGATCGGCACCATGGTCGCGCTCGGGCAATGGGACGAATTCCGCCTGCACGTGCGTGCGGCACTGGCCGAGGGCGGCTTCACGCCCGATGACATCAAGGAGATCCTGCTGCAGCAGGCGATCTATTGCGGCGTGCCGGCGGCGAACCACGCCGTCAAGGAAGCCTCAGCGATTGTGCAGGAGCTCGGCCTGCTCGAGACCTAGAGGCTGAATATTCGGCGGCGCGGTGACATCGGCGGTCTTTGGCGCTGCCTCCGGCTTCTCGATCACGAGCACGACGGCGGCACCGAGCAGCATCAGGAGCTCGGTGGCGTGGAGCCGAAGCGCGGCCATCTCGCCGACCTTCGAGGCCATCACCATGCTGGCAAAGGAGATCAGGCTGCCGATCGCCAGCGCAATCCCGAGCGCCTCGTCACTGCCGCCGCCCTTACGGGTGCGGGGAATACAGAGCAGCACGAGGTAGATTGCAAAGAACGCCACCACGGTCAGCCTTCCGAGCGCCAGCAGCCAGGCGGCACGCACCGTGTCCATGCCCGCCATCTGCAGATGGTCGCTCAGGTACAGCGCCACCGCGACGCTCGGCCGCTCGTAGAGGCCGCGCACGGGCGCGACGATGATGCTGAAGGCTATGAGGCTCCAGACGGGAATGAAATAGGCCGCCAGCAGCGCGCCGTTGACCGAGCCGATCCGCCAATTCCTAAACATGCCGCTTCCCGCCTGGTTTGCCGAGCCTTCGATGGAAGGCGGCGGCCATGCCGGAGCTAACTCGCATCAGACTGTGGCGGCAATTTAAACCCTTTGTTTACCTTAACTGCCCGCCCGCTTTCGTCATTCCGGGGCGGCTCGCAGGAGCCGAACTATGGTGCGCAATTGCGCATCTGAGAATCTCGAGATTCCGGGCCTGCTGCTGACGCACCATCCCGGAATGACGGGCAAACGATTGCCCCAAGAAAAAAGGCCCCGCCTTCCGGCGGGGCCTCTCCTCACTCCTGGGCTCCCAAACTCGCTATTCCTGGTCGCGCTGGCCGCCCTGCTGCTGGCCCGGGCGATCGCCCTGGCGCGGGTCCTGCTGCTGCTGTCCGGGTTTCTGGCCACCACCCTGCTGCGGATTGCGCTGGCCGGGATTCTGATTCTGCTGACCCGGATTCTGGTTCTGCTGCTTCGTCATTCGGGGAAACTCCCTTGTTGGACGTCAGAGGGGAGACAACGGCCGGCATCCACTTTGGTTGCCTCGGGAACCGGGTTCCTCGCAGGACCTCAGGGAACCCGGCGCCGAAATGATTCTCTGTACAAGCCTTAAGGTGGAGACCGGGCCAGTTGCAGCCGCCAGTTCCCTCCTGTTACAAAACCCAAACGCTCAAGGGCTGCCGGGGCCCAAGAACTCTCTGCAAGAGCTCCCTTTGAGCCGCGTCAAGTTTGGGTACGGCAGCTTATGGATTATTTCGCCCAGCAGCTCATCAACGGCCTCGTGCTCGGCTCGATCTACGGCCTGATCGCGATCGGCTACACGATGGTCTACGGCATCGTCGGCATGATCAACTTCGCCCATGGCGACGTCTTCATGATCGGCGGCTTCATCGCCCTCATCACCTTCCTGATCCTGATCTCGCTCGGCCTCACGGCCATTCCCCTGATCCTGCTCGTGGTGCTGCTGGTCTCGATGGCGATCACGGCGCTCTATGGCTGGACCATCGAGCGCATCGCCTACCGGCCGCTGCGCCATTCCTTCCGCCTCGCCCCGATGCTGTCGGCCATCGGCATGTCGTTCGTTCTGACGAATTATTCCCAAGTGGCGCAAGGCGCCCGCGTCAAGCCGATCCCACCCTTCATCACCGGCGGCCACACGCTGCATGAGAGCCCGGACGGGTTCGTGATCCAGCTCTCCAACATCCAGATCATGGTGGTCATCACCACCATCGTGCTGCTGGCGATCTTCACCTGGCTGGTGTCAAGCACCCGGCTCGGGCGCGACATGCGCGCCTGCGAGCAGGATCAGACCATGGCGGCGCTGCTCGGCGTCAACGTCGACCGCACCATCTCCATGACCTTCGTGATCGGCGCGGCGCTCGCCGCCGTCGCGGGCCTGATGTACCTGCTCTATTACGGCCTGGTCGACTTCTTCATGGGCTTCGTCGCCGGGATCAAGGCCTTCACCGCCGCGGTGCTCGGCGGCATCGGCTCGCTGCCCGGCGCCATGCTCGGCGGCCTTGCGATCGGCCTGATCGAGACGTTCTGGTCGGCCTATTTCTCGGTCGAGTACAAGGACGTCGCGGCGTTCTCGATCCTGATCGTCGTGCTGATCTTCATGCCGACCGGCCTGCTCGGCCGTCCCGAAGTCGAAAAAGTCTGACGCGCGTGACAGCTCCCTCGACCCACACGACCAAACCTGCAACGGGCATCGCCGCCCTCCTGAAGACCGCCGTCGTCAACGCCCTCATCGCGCTGGTGCTGTTCTCGCTGATGGTCGGCATCCGCACCGAGGCGGGCTCCGACGGCCAGCTCACCTATTGGACGCGATTCGGCGAGCTCGCCTCCCTCGTTGCCGCGGTGTTCGGCGGCTCGATCGTGATCGAGCTGCTCAGGCAATGGATCGGCCCGGCCGGCACCGAGAGGCTGGTGCCGCCAGCGTTGCAGAAGGGCGTGTCGCTGGTCGGCCGCTACCTTGCGCCCGCGCTGCTGATCTTCACGCTGCTGGTGCCCGTGATCTTCTATAACCAGCGCTACATCCTCGACCTCGCCATTCTCGTGCTCACTTATGTGATGCTCGGCTGGGGCCTCAACGTCGTGGTCGGGCTCGCCGGCCTGCTCGATCTCGGCTACGTCGCGTTCTATGCCGTCGGCGCCTATTCCTACGCGCTGCTCGCCACCAATTTCGGCTGGTCGTTCTGGATTTGCCTGCCGCTCGCCGGCATCCTCGCTGCATTCTGGGGCGTGCTGCTCGGGTTCCCCGTGCTGCGCCTGCGCGGCGACTACCTCGCCATCGTGACGCTCGCCTTCGGCGAGATCATCCGCCTCGTCCTGATCAACTGGCAGGATCTGACCGGGGGACCGAACGGCGTGTCAGGTATTCCGCGTCCGACCCTGTTCGGCATTCCGCTGAGCAACACTGACGATGGGCTGGCCAACAAGCTCGGCATCGAGTACTCGGCGACCCACCGTATCGTCTTCCTGTTCTATCTGATCCTGGCGCTGGCGCTGCTCACCAATTGGGCGACGATCCGCCTGCGCCGGCTGCCGATCGGGCGTGCCTGGGAAGCCTTGCGCGAGGACGAGGTCGCCTGCCGCGCGCTCGGCATCAACACCACGACGACCAAGCTCACGGCATTTGCGACCGGCGCCATGTTCGGCGGCTTCGCCGGTGCGTTCTTCGCCACCCGCCAGGGCTTCATCAGCCCGGAATCCTTTACCTTCCAGGAATCGGCGCTGGTGCTCGCCATCGTCGTGCTCGGCGGCATGGGCTCGCAGCTGGGCGTCGCGCTCGCCGCGCTGGCGATGATCGGCGGCTTCGAGCTGTTCCGCGGCCTCGAGACCTATCGTATGCTGGTGTTCGGCTGGGCCATGGTGCTGATCATGATCTGGCGGCCACGCGGCCTGGTCGGCCATCGCGCGCCGACCGTTTATCTGAAGAAGGCGCAGGCCATCTCCTCCGACCTCGTCAAGGAAGGACACGGATGAGCGGCGACAAGATCCTCAGCGTCGACCGGCTGACCATGCGCTTCGGCGGCATCGTCGCCGTGCAGGATCTCTCGTTCGCCGCCGAGCGGAAGAAGATCACCGCGCTGATCGGGCCGAACGGCGCCGGCAAGACCACGGTGTTCAACTGCATCACCGGCTTCTACAAGCCGACCGGCGGCGCCATCCGCCTCACCCACGATGACGGCAAGGAAATCGCGCTCCAGCGGCTCAACGACTTCCGTATCGCCAAGCAGGCTAAGGTCGCGCGCACGTTCCAGAACATCCGCCTGTTTCCCGGGATGACGGTGCTCGAAAACCTGATGGTGGCGCAGCACAATATGCTGATGCGCGCCTCGGGCTTCACCTTGCTCGGCCTTGTCGGCGCGCCCGCCTATCGCGACGCAGAAAAGCGCGCGATTGATCTCGCCTCCGACTGGCTGAAGCGGGTCAACCTGCTGGACCGCGCCGACGACGCGGCCGGCAATCTCGCCTATGGCGATCAGCGCCGCCTCGAGATCGCGCGCGCGATGTGCACCGAGCCCGCACTGCTGTGCCTCGACGAACCGGCTGCCGGCCTCAACGCGCGAGAGAGCGCCGCGTTGAACGAGCTCCTGCTTTCGATCCGCAACGACCTGGGAACGTCGATCCTCCTGATCGAGCATGACATGTCGGTGGTGATGGAGATCTCCGACCACATCGTGGTGATGGATCACGGGGTGAAGATCGCACAAGGCACGCCGCGCGAGGTGCGCGACGATCCCAAGGTGATCGCCGCCTATCTCGGCGCCGACGAGGAAGAGGCCATGGCCGTCATGGAGAGCGGATCGTGACGGCGGCATCCCCCCTGCTCGCGATCCGGGGCCTGCGCGCGGCCTACGGCAAGATCGAGGCCTTGAAGGGCGTCGACGTCGACATCAATTCCGGCGAGATCGTGGCGCTGATCGGCGCCAACGGCGCCGGCAAGTCGACGCTGATGATGACGATCTTCGGCAAGCCGCGCGCCCGCGCCGGGCAGATCCTGTACGAGGGCAAGGACATCACGGCCGTCCCGACCCACGAGATCGCCCATTTGCGCATCGCGCAGTCGCCCGAAGGCCGCCGCATCTTCCCGCGCATGAGCGTCGCCGAGAACCTCCAGATGGGGGCCGACGTCACCGAGAGCACGCCGGCGGAACGGGAGAGCACACTCGAGCGCGTGTTCGCCCTGTTTCCCCGCCTGAAGGAACGTTTCGCCCAGCGCGGCGGAACCCTGTCCGGCGGCGAGCAGCAGATGCTGGCCATCGGCCGCGCCTTGATGAGCCGCCCTCGCCTGCTTCTGCTCGATGAACCCTCGCTGGGGCTCGCCCCGCTCATCGCGCGGCAGATTTTCGACGCCATCCGCACACTGAACCGGCAGGACGGCCTGACCGTGCTGATCGTCGAGCAGAACGCCAACCACGCCCTCAAGCTGGCGCATCGCGGCTATGTCATGGTCAACGGCCTGATCACGCTGGCCGGCAGCGGCGCCGAATTGCTGCAGCGCCCCGAAATCCGCGCCGCTTATCTGGAAGGCGGCCGGCACTGACCGGCCCCGCCTGCGCGAGAATGCGGCTAGATATCTTGGCGTATGCCCGTATTTTGCCGGTGACTTCTCCTCGAATTCATTCAAGAATGGCGCCGGTTTGAACCGGGCATGCCCGGCAACTTCCACAGGCGACCACCCGCGAGGTATCTCATGAAATCACTGAAGCTCATCGGTCTGGCATTCGGCGCATCGCTCGCGCTATCGAGCGCGGCATTCGCGCAGGATGTCACCGTCGCAGTCGCAGGCCCGATGACCGGCGGCGAGTCCGCCTTCGGCCGCCAGATGAAGAACGGCGCCGAGATGGCCGTCGCCGACATCAACGCCGCCGGTGGCGTCAACGGCAAGAAGCTCGCGCTCAACGCCGAGGACGACGCCTGCGATCCGAAACAGGCCCGCTCGATCGCGGAAAAGATCGCCGGCGCCAAGATCCCGTTCGTCGCCGGCCATTTCTGCTCGTCGTCTTCGATTCCGGCCTCTGAAGCCTATGCGGACGGCAACGTCCTGCAAATCACCCCGGCTTCGACCAACCCGCTCTTCACCGAGCGCAAGCTGTGGAACGTGGCGCGAGTCTGCGGCCGCGACGACCAGCAGGGCCTGATCGCCGCGCAGTACATCGCCAAGAACTACAAGGGCAAGAACATCGCGATCCTCAACGACAAGACCACTTACGGCAAGGGTCTTGCCGACGAGACCAAGAAGGCGCTCAACAAGGCCGGCATCACCGAGAAGATGTACGAATCCTACAACAAGGGCGACAAGGACTTCAACGCGATCGTCTCGCGCCTGAAGAAGGACAATGTCGAGCTCGTCTATGTCGGCGGTTACCATCAGGAAGCCGGCCTCATCCTCCGCCAGATGCGCGATCAGGGCATGAAGACGGTGCTGATGTCGGGCGACGCGCTCGCCGACAAGGAGTACGCCTCCATCACCGGTCCCGCCGGCGAAGGCACGCTGTTCACCTTCGGTCCCGACCCGCGCAACAAGCCGACCGCGAAGAAGATCGTCGAGGCGTTCAAGGCCAAGGGCATCGATCCGGAAGGCTATACGCTCTATACCTACGCTGCGCTGCAGGTCTGGACGCAGGCGGTCAAGAAGGCCGGCACCACCGACGCCAAGAAGGTCATGGAGACCATCAAGGCCGGCAAGTGGGACACGGTGCTCGGCCCGATCGAAATTGACGCCAAGGGCGACCTCAAGCAGATCGACTATGTCGTCTACAAGTGGGACGCCAAGGGCAATTACGCCGAGCTCGGCGCCAAGGGCTCTTGATCCAGAATGCTCTTCGGGGATCCCGATCAGCGATCCCCCGAAGGCTCTCGCCATCGCGACCACGCCCCGGCTTGCCGGGGCGTTCTTTTGCCGGTCAGACCGCGGCCGAAATCTCGCCGCCGGCCGCGGCCTGGGCCTTCCGCAGGGCCTGCAGCAGATCGTTCGGCCGAAACGGCTTTTGCAGGCCGACCACGTTGGCGAGGTGGGGCGATTGGTCCATGAAATCGAGTGCCGTCATCCCGGATACCGCAATCACCGGCAGCGCCGGCGCGCGTTCGCGCAAGGCGGTGATGACGTCGACGCCGCTGGTATCACCGAGGAAGATGTCCACAATCGCCGCGTCAAAGCGGCTTTCCGCAAAGGCCTTCAGCCCCGCCGCGCCGCTTTCGGCCTCCACGACCTCGAAATGGTTGACCCGAAGCACGATCGCCACCATCGCGCGGACGTCCTTCTGGTCGTCGATGATGAGAACGCGGGGCATGGGCAAACTCCCGATCTCGAAATCAAAATCGCCTGTTTCAAGCCTGGAACCGGCCGCAGCGGCAGGGCATTATGACACCGCCCAGTAAAGTGCCCCTTACCAATCCCTGTTCCGTGCTCTCACCGAAATTAGGTAAGCTGTAACCCTCGGTTGAGTCGTAAACCGGTTCCGTGACCACCTGCGCCCAGAACCCGCTACGATGAACGGACTGCCGGCGAATGAGACTAGCGGAGATGCTCAAGCCCATCGACTCGCGCGAAATGGACGTGCCTGCACCGATCGACCGAAGCACATTTCTGTCGACCCTGCCGGCCACGTCGGCCGACCGCACTGCAGCATTGACGATTGTCGGTCTGTCCTCGCTCCTGTTCGCCGCAGCCGTGCCCTTCGCCGGTACCCCGCTCCTGCCGGTGCCAGCCTTCGTCGCCAGCTATCAATCCGCGCTGGCCGTGAGCGACATCGTCACGGCAGTGCTGCTGCTGTCGCAATTTGCGATCCTGCGCACCCGCGCGCTGCTGTGGCTCGCCAGCGGCTATCTCTTCACCGCCGCGGCGGCGCTGGTTCATGCCCTCACCTTCCCAGGGCTGTTCACCCCGACCGGACTCCTGGGCGCGGGCCGACAGACCACGGTGTGGCTCTACATGATCTGGCACGCCGGCTTTCCGCTCTGCGTGATGGCATATGCCTGGCTGAAGGAGAAAGACGGTGGGCCCCGGATCCGCGGCGCGGTAAGCACCGCGATTTATGCCTGCGGGCTCGGCGTCGTCGCCGCGATGGCGGTCTTCGCCTGGATCGTCACCGCGCAGCACGATCTGTTGCCGGTCCTGTTGAGCGAGGGCCGCTACACGGCGACCATGATCGGCGTCGTGTCCTTCGTGTGGTCGCTGAGCTTTGCCGCGCTGGTCTCGCTCTGGTTCCGCAGGCCGCATACGGTAATCGACATCTGGCTCATGGTGGTCATGTGCGCCTGGCTGTTCGACATCGCCCTGTCGGCGATCGTCAACGTCGCGCGCTTCGATCTCGGATTCTATGCCGGCCGGCTCTACGGCCTCGCCGCGGCGACCTTCGTGCTCGCGGTGCTTCTGATCGAGAATGTCCGCCTCCAGGCGCATACAGTGGGCCTCGTCGGAAAGCTGCGCCAGCAATCGGCCTCGCAACGCGACTATTTCGGCAAGCGCCTCGCGCTGTACGGCGCCGTGGTCGAATCCTCCAATGACGCGATCATCACCAAGTCGCTCGACGGCATCATCACCAGCTGGAACAAGGCCGCCGAAAACCTATTCGGCTACTCCGCCGCCGAGGCCGTCGGCAAGCCGATCGACATCATCGTGCCGCCGGATCGCAAGGGCGAGATCAGAAGCACCCTCAACCAGATCGCCAGCAATGAATCGATCGCCCAGCACGAGACGGTCCGAATCCGCAAAGACGGCCGCCCGCTCGACGTCGTCCTGAACGTCTCGCCGCTGCGGACCGACGATGGAGAGATCATCGGCGCTTCCAAGATCGCCCATGACATCACGGAAGAAAAGCAGGCTAGAGAGAAGCTGCGCCGCGAGACCGAGGAACGCCAGCGGATTTTCGAGACATCGCAGGACCTGATCCTGGTCACCGACGGCTACGGCAATTTCGTCCAGGTCAGCCCGAGCGTGCAGAACATTCTCGGCTACAGCCCCGAGGACATGGTCGGGCACAGCGCGATCGAGTTCATCCATCCCGACGATCTCGAGAAGACGCGGAGCGAGATGCGCGCGGCCCGTCGCGGCGCGGTCAAGCGCAGCTTCGAGGCGCGCTACTACCATTACGACGGTCACGAGGTCACGCTGAACTGGATGGGCACCTGGTCCGAGCCGGTGAAACGCCACTTCTTCATCGGCCGCGACCTCACCGACAAGCAGGCCGCCGAAGCCCAGCTCCGGCAGGTCCAGAAAATGGACTCGATCGGCCAATTGACCGGCGGCGTCGCCCACGACTTCAACAACGTGCTGACCGTGATCACGGGCACGATCGGCATTCTCAGCGACGCGGTCGCCGACCGGCCCGATCTTGCCGCGATCACCAAGCTGATCGACGACGCCGCCGAGCGCGGCGCGCAGCTGACCAAGCACCTGCTCGCCTTCGCCCGCAAGCAGCCGCTGCAGCCGCGCGAGATCGACGTCAACGCACTGGCGCTCGAAGCCGCCAAGCTCTTGCATCCGACGCTCGGCGAGCAGATCACCATCATGCCGCAGCTCACCGAGGATGCCTGGCCGACACTGGTCGACCCGGGCCAGCTCTCCACCGCGATCCTCAATCTCGCGCTGAACGCGCGCGACGCCATGCCCGAGGGCGGCACCCTGGTGCTGGAGACCCGCAACATCTTCCTCGACGACGGCTATGCCAGCATGAACCCCGACGTCGTTGCCGGCAATTACGTCATGATCGCGGTCAGCGACACCGGCACCGGAATTCCTGCCGAGCTGATCGACCGGGTGTTCGATCCCTTCTTCACGACCAAGGAGGTTGGCAAGGGCACTGGCCTCGGCCTCAGCATGGTGTTTGGCTTCGTCAAGCAATCGGGCGGGCACATCAAGATCTACAGTGAGGAAGGCCACGGCACGAGCGTGAAGATCTACCTGCCGCGCTCGACCGGTGTGCAGGAGACCGAGTTCGAATCGCTCCAGAATGCGCCAATCACCGGCGGTAACGAGAAGATCCTGATCGTCGAGGACGATGCCTTGGTGCGGCAGTATGTCGTGACGCAGGTCAAGAGCCTCGGCTATACCGCGCTCGAGGCCGCCAACGGCGCCGAGGCGCTCAATATCATCGACAGCGACGAGACCATCGACCTGCTGTTCACCGACATCATCATGCCCGGCAACATGAATGGCCGCCAGCTGGCCGACGAAGCCCACAAGCGCCGCCCCGACCTGAAGACGCTGTTCACCTCGGGCTACACCGAGAACGCCATCGTCCATCACGGCCGGCTCGATTCCGGCGTGCTGCTGCTGGCCAAGCCCTACCGCAAGTCCGAGCTCGCCAAGATGCTGAGGACCGCGCTCGCCGGTTGAGCCTGCGGCATTGCTGCGCTATCGCAGATCGTGAATTCTCAAACACGAGGCCGCCTTGAAGAACCTTCTCACCGATATCGCCGGCGTCCGGGTCGGCCACGCCGAAGATCCGAAAGTCGGTTCCGGTGCGACCGCGATCATCTTCGATTCTCCTGCGATCGCCGCGATCGACGTGCGCGGCGGCGGCCCCGGCACGCGCGAGGATGCACTGCTCGATCTCGCCAACACGGTCGAGCGCGTCGACGCCATCGCGCTGTCGGGCGGCTCGGCCTTCGGCCTCGACACCGGCGGCGGCGTGCAGGCCTGGCTCGCCGAGCAGGGCCGCGGCCACCGGGTTCGCGAAGCGCTGATCCCGATCGTGCCGGGGGCGATCCTGTTCGACCTGCTCAATGGCGGCGACAAGGCCTGGGGACGCTTCTCGCCGTATCGCGACCTCGGCTATGCCGCGGCGACTGCCGCCACCAGCGCGGATTTCGCGCTTGGCAGCGCCGGCGCCGGTTTCGGCGCCACCACCGCGACGTTCAAGGGCGGGCTTGGCTCGGCATCGGCCGTGACGCCGAGCGGAATCAAGGTCGCGGCGATCGTCGCCGTCAACGCCGTGGGCAGCGTCACCGTCGGCAATGGCCCGTGGTTCTGGGCGGCGCCGTTCGAGGTGGACGGCGAATTCGGTGGACGCGGCCTGCCGGACAAGTTCACCGAGGACATGCTCCGCATGCGCATCAAGGGCGGTCCTGCCGCGAGCGCGCGCGAGAACACCACCATCGGCGCCGTCGTGACCAACGCGGTGCTGACCAAGCCCCAGGCCAAGCGGCTGGCGATGATCGCGCATACCGGCTTCGCCCGCGCGATCTATCCGGTGCATGCGCCGACCGACGGCGACGTGCTGTTCGCCGCCGCCACCTGCGAAACGCCGATCGAGCCGCTGGTTGGCCTCACCGAGCTCGGCACGATCGCCGCCAACGTGGTCGCCCGCGCGATCGCCCGCGGCGTCTACAGCGCGACGGCCCTACCGTTTCCGGGCGCGCAGGCGGCTTGGAAGGACCGGTTCGGCTAGAAACGAAACCGTCACCCAAGCGTTACCCGGCGGACAAGGTGTGCGGCCATGCCCTCTTCCGTGATCCGCTTTTTTCGCTATGCGCCAGAGAGACGCGAACTGAAGGTGACGTTCGTCAGCGGGCGCCTCTATGTCTATGAGGATGTTCCGCCCGAGATCGCTGCTGCGTTCAGGGATGCGCGCGCAAAAGGAACGTTCTTCAATCGCGAGATCCGCGACCGCTATGCCTGTCGTGACATCACGCACGAACTTGCCGGGTAACTTCGGGACGCGCTCACACGCTGATCGACATCGATGAAGCTGCTGATCCCGCAGTGGCCTGCGCCTGGCGCTGCATCATCTGCCCGAACCAATCATAAGGCGAATTGCCGCCACTTTTCGCATTCGACGAGCTGGCGGCGCCCGGCACCGTGGTCGACATCTTGAAGCCGTCGGCATAGGTGACGGTGGTGGTGGTCGAGCCGTCGGCATTGGTCGTCGTGGTCGACGTCGAGCCGCGGCTGGATTGCGACGAGGAATCCGAGCCATCGTCCGCGCCTTCCGCGTGATCACGGCCGTGACCGCCCCTCAGCGCCTTCGTCATCTCGCCGAGATTGACGCTGCCATCCGCATTCGCGTCCATCTTCGAGAACACGTCGTCGGCCTGGGCCAGGTTGGTGCCGCCCGCGCCGAGCGCGTCCTCGAACTCGGACTTGGTGATCTTGCCGTCGGCGTCAGCGTCGATCTGCGAGAACAGATCCTTCAGCGCAGCCTCCCGGCCCTTCGACGACGAGGATGTGCCGTTGGCCGACTGGCCCTGCGCCGCGAACAGCGCATTCATCGTCTCCGCCGAGATCTGCGGATATTTACCTGCATTGACCGACGAGGTCGCGCCGGTCGTGCTGCTGCTGCCGCTGTCGATTGCGAACGGATTGGTCGGCGCGCTCTGCGAGGAGCCGGTCTTGTGCGCCGCCGACGACGATTTCGCGTTTGTCAGCGACTGGATCGCGTCGAGCGCGCTCGATACCGCACCAAGGGCGAACAACATTGCACAACTCCAACAGGATGCGGCATGCCGCGACCAATGTTCTGCGGCTGAACTCAGCAAGCGCCGTGCCATCGCGAAAAGCTCAACGAATTCCGCATCCGTCGGGTCGTGCAGGCCGCGGGAACATCGGCAATTCATGCCGCCGGCGGCAGAAATTTCCGCCCACAGGAAGGGCGCCCCTCCTGCATTGCCCGCCACAAGAGCCCATGTTAGGCGAGGCCATTCGTCGTCCGTCCGCCCCCGGGAAAACGCGCCATGACCCAAGCTTTCGCCCCCCGCCCCCTGGCCATCGCGCCCTCGATCCTGGCCTCGGATTTCTCGAAGCTCGGCGAGGAGGTGCGCAGCGTCGACGCCGCCGGCGCCGACTGGATCCATCTCGACGTGATGGACGGGCACTTCGTTCCGAACATCTCCTACGGCCCTGACGTCATCAGGGCGATGCGCCCGCACACCAAGAAGATCTTCGACGCGCATCTGATGATCTCGCCCTGCGATCCCTATCTCGAGGCCTTCGCGAAGGCCGGCTGCGACCACGTCACCGTGCACGCGGAGGCAGGTCCCCATTTGCACCGCTCGCTCCAGGCGATCCGCGCGCTCGGCAAGAAGGCCGGCGTCTCGCTCAATCCGGCGACGCCGATCAGCGCGCTCGAATACGTCCTCGACCTCGTCGACCTCGTGCTGGTGATGTCGGTCAATCCCGGCTTCGGCGGCCAGGCCTTCATCCCCTCCGCGATCAACAAGATCCGGGACATCCGCGCGATGGTTGCGGGCCGCCCGATCGATATCGAGGTCGACGGCGGCGTCGGCCCCGATGTTGTGGGTGCGCTCGCCGCAGCCGGCGCCAACGCTTTCGTCGCGGGCACCTCGGTGTTCAAAGGCGGCACGCAGGAGGCCTACAAGACCAACATCGCCGCGATCCGCAACGCGGCACTTGGGGCACGCGGCGAGGCGATCTGAGACCATCGCTATCCGAACCGGAGCCGCGGCCGCTACGACCAAGTGGAATGGATAAACTCCGCGCCACTCCGTTTACTGCCGGCCTGCTTCGTCTTCTCGCCGAGTCCCTTCATGATGGAGAGCAAGTGGTCTGGCAGGGGCAGCCCGACGCCATCGCCAACGCGACAATGTGGCGATTTCTCTGGTGGATCGGATTTCCCTGGTTGTTGCTGACCGTCATCGCCGTCAGCAACGATTGGATCGACCAAGCGACCCAACCTCTGGCAATGATTGGAGTTGGGATGATTGCAGCTCCGTTCGTGATGCTGCTGCAAGACCTGCAGACGCTTTATGTGATCACCGACCGCCGCGCGCTGATCGTGCGCACGGCCTGGAGCAGACGCAGCGTGACCGCTACTTCGTTCGACGCCATGGATGAAGTGTTCGAAATCCTCGACATCGGCGGCGGCGTCGGCCACCTGAACTTTGCGTCAGGGCGCTCGACCCGTTCGCCCGATACCGACTACACCGGGCGCTATGGGTTTCGCTGTGTTCGAGACGCAAGGCGCATCCGGGATATCCTCGATCATGCGCGCACCGGCAAAGTACGTCGGTCGCACGCGGGAAGAACTGCGGCTTCCACGGGTTCTGCAAGGCGCAAAGCTTAAAATTGTAGCCTTGGTCCGTACTCATCCGGACTTCCCTGATTCGCGCAAATCACTGCAAGTGATTCCTGCCTGTTTTCGCGGGAGCACATCATGACGACGACCCTGGTTTGGACTGGCGTGGCGTTGTGGATTGGTTTCAGTGCGTTTGTGGTGTTCGGTCCCTCGGCCGGACCGGTCGAGGCCCCGGCACGTCCGGCCCGCAGCATCCGCCGCGACCGCACCAGAGGCTGACGTCATGCAGATCGCACTCGTGAGGCGTCAGCCGAAGCGCCGGTGCCGGATTCCACGGCGCCCGCATCCGAGCCTCGATTATTTCTTCGGCCGCCTCGAGCGCGGCGATGGCACGCTGGACGACGATGCCGGGCTCGACAATTCGGACCTCGACCGTTCGCTTGGCTCGCCGCGCCGACACTAAGACCTCTTTTCCGGACCACCCATGAAACCGCATTGCCCGAACTGCCTGAAGGAAATGACCAAGGCGTCCGCGTCGCGTAACCTGTTCAATTGCGAGCCCTGCCGCGAGATCATCCAGTATTTCGGCGGCAGCGCCGATCACGGCGAGCCGGGACCGCAATTCTCCTGGCCGATCCGCCGCAAGCGCGCGCTTGCCGTCCACGCGGCCTGATCCGGCCCGCAAATCGCCCCGGCCGGCCTAACCTTCGCCGGCCTCCGGCCCGCCGCCGTCCCCCGCCAATCGCGGCGGCCGCACCACGGTGACGGTGCAGCTCGCCTCCGAGGCCACCTTGGCCGACACGCTGCCGAGCAGCATGCGCCGGAACGAGCTCTGTCGCGCGCCGATGATGACGTGGTCGACCTGGTTGGCCTTGGCAAACTCCAGGATCGCGGCGGCGGGATCGACCGCCTCCAGCACATGAGCCGACAGCCGGCTCTCGTCCAGCTTGAGCGGCGTTGCCCAATGCCTGAGCGCGACCAGACGATCGATATGCTTGTTGGAGCCCTGCTCGTCCAACGTCCGATCGATCGCAATCCGGTTCAGCTTGAGCACGTTGACGCAGGCAAGCCGCGCCGAGGGCAAAGTGGCGAGGATGCGCTCGGTGGTCACGCGCAGCGCCTCGTTCAGCTCCGGAGCGCCCTCCGCCGTGTCGAGCGCAACGGCGAGGATCGGGCTCGATGCGATCTGGGCTGCGACATCCGATTTCGCGCGCGGCGCCATGACACCCTGGTTGAAGCGCCGGCGCCAGGCGATGCCGAGGGAATCGCGCTTCACCCGCTCCGAGCGCGCGGTGAGCTTGACCTGGTCCGGATAAGCGAGATCGAAGGCAAGCTGGGCCGCGGTCGGATAGCGCCACACCGGCTCGATCTCCAGACAGCGCAACACCACCTCCTGAAGCCAGGGCGGATAATCCGCACGAAGCTTCCGCGGCGGATGCGGATCGCGCCACAGCCGGCGCCGCATCGCCCGCAGCGTCTCGCCCTCGCCGAACGGCCGCTCGCCGGTGGTGAAGAAATAGAGCAGCACGCCGAGCGAAAACACATCGCTGCGCGGATCGTCGCGCACCCCGAGCAGCCGCTCGGGTGCCATATAGGGCGCGGTGCCGTAAGGCAGGCGGAATTCCTCCTGCAACAGGTCCGGCAGGTGGTTGTGATGCGACAGGCCGTAGTCGATCAGCACCGCTTCGCCGCTCTCGCGGAACATGATGCTGCTCGGCTTGATGTCGTGGTGGATCACGTTCTGCCGGTGCAGATCCGCAAGCGCCGTGGCGATCCTGGCGACGAGCTGCCGCGCCTCGTTATAGGGCAGCGGCAGGTCGGGGAGCCGCTTGTACAGCGTGGCACCTGGAATGCGCTCGATCACGACATAGGCTTGGCGGGCGAAATCACCGGTGCCGAAGCAGGCCGGCACGTGCGGCCCCGCCAGCCGCGGCAGGATCATCATCTCCATCTCGAAGGAGACGATCGCGGCGGCGTCCTCGCCCTCCGACACCCGCGGGATCTTCATCAGCAAGGGCACGTCGATGCCGGGATGGGTGACGGTCCACAGCGTCGCCATGCCGCCGGCATGAACGCATTCGCCGATCGTAAAACCGTCGATCTCCGCGCCCGACTTGACCAGGGGTTTGGGCATCCGTCAGCGCCCCTGCAACAAGCGGTCGGCAAGCCAAGGCGGCAGACCGTTGTCGCGGATCCTGCTCGCTGCGGTCTCGACGTCATAGGGCGCGCGGCAATAGGTGATCTGGCACGACTCGGTGTCGAACAGCACGAAGGCCGCCGACGGATCGCCGTCGCGGGGCTGGCCGACCGAGCCGAGCACGGCGAGCCATTGCCGTCCGCGCAGGAGCTGCACGGGGACGTCGGTCTTCGGCACGAAGCTCGTCATCTTCGCCGTGACCGACATCGAATAGAGCGCCGGCCTGTGGATGTGGCCGCAAAAGGTGACGTGGGCCCGTGTCGCAATCAGGCTCTTGGCGGCGTCCACGGTCGAGCGGACATAGTGCCAGCGCTGGGGATGCGAGGCTTCCGCATGCACGAACAGGCGGCCATCGTCCTCCACCTGCATCGGCAATTCGGCCAGAAACCGCCGCTGCGCCGCGTCGAGGCGGCCGCGGGTCCATTCGATCGCGATCTGCGCCTCGGCGTTCATCGTCTCGGCCGTGGAATTGATCGCCTGGTCATGATTGCCGCGCACCGCGACGGCGCCCTGCGCGACCAGCTCCATCGCGGTGTCCACCACCCATTCCGGATCGGCGCCATAGCCGACGAAGTCGCCGAGCAGGACGATGCCCTCCGCGCCCTTCGCACGCGCGATCTTCAGGCAGGCCTCGAACGCCTGCCTGTTGCCATGGATATCCGAGAAGACAGCGAGAAGCACGCACCCTCCACCCCTCAGATTCTTATTCGGGGCCGATGAGGCCAAATTGAGGGAGGTCAACAGGATGCGCCAGCACTGGGCCGTTTGCCAGCGCTGCTCTGCGGTGATGGTGATGGGCCTATTGCTCGTCCTTGGGCGGCATCCGGGGCGGCGGAATCGGCGTGAACACCGCGTCCTGGGCACCGGCCGGCGGCGCAGTGAACTCGCCGGTCGAGGAATCGCCGCCGCTGGTCTCCAGGATGGTCTTCGGCGTCACATATTCTCGAACCAGGTCGATCAGGCTGCCGTCGCCGCCGCCGAAATCCGCCGCGCGCCCTCCTTGCGGATGTCCGGCCGCGATCTCGTTCTCGGCGGCGTGGGTCTTGTCGGCCAGCCGGTCATTGTACGGCACACGAAAAGCGCGCGGGATGCCGCTCGGGCGATTGTCCTCGTCCAGCGCCTCGACCCAGAGATAGATCGAGCCGGGATCGCCCTCAAGCGAATGCGGCTCGACGATGCGGGCCTTCAGCAGCTTGAAGGTGGTCGGCAGCCGCTCTGTGCTGGCCCAACCGAGCAGGCCGCGCATTTCGGTGAAGCTGACGATGTAGAAGGTGCTGGTCACGACCACGGCGACCGCCTTCAGCGACCAGTGCAGCCGCGCATAGACCAGAACGACCAGCAGCAGCGCGCCGATGACGGCATACGCGACCGATAGCGTCAGGATGACCGTTTGCAGGTTACTCACGGCGTACCCTCGTAGCGTTCCTGCTCACACCGGTCCTGGCATCGAGATCGCCGCCGTTGCGCCAACTGCTGCGGAACGTCTCCAACAGCGATTTCGGCCGCTGATCGACATCGACGACCTTGCCTTCCGCATCGATCCGGAATCGGACCGCGGTCTTCTCGTCGCCGGTGTGGTCGAGCGTGAACTTGTTGTCGAAGATCACCTGCGCGGTCGGATTGAGCTTCTGCACCTTCACACCGGCCGTCACAGGCTCGCCGGTGGTGGCGACGAAATGCGAGACGTTCACGACGTACTCGCCGGCGAGGATGCCACGCACGGTGACGATCTCCTCGCGGATCGGCGAGGCGATCTTCTTGCCGTTGACGATGATGAAATTGTTGGCCCCGCCGCGGTCGTCGCGGTCGAGCGTGAGGAAGCCGGCCTCGCGGTGGCGATACCAGGCGATGTTGCCGGCGGGATCCTGCACGAACAGGTCGAGATCGTCGGGGTGGTTGTCCGGCCAGTCCAGCGTGATCATGAACTCCGCCTTGGAATCGATCTTGCCGTCCTTGGCGTCGGGGGAGACCGCCAGCAGCGCCAGGAAGAACAGGAAGGCGATCACCTGGAGCGCCTTGAACAGCATCACGCCCAGCGGGTCGAACGGCTCCTCGCGCGGATAGAGACCGAAATCATCCATCATGACGGCGTTCCCGAACCCTTGCGCTCCAGCACCGGCGTCACATAGGTCTCGGTCAGCACCACCGCGTCCGAGAACACCCGCTGGGTCGCGGCGTCGAGCATGTAGTACTGGATGCGGATCAGGATCGAGCCGACAAGGCCGGCCAGCGTCGTGTACATCGCGATCGCCATGCCGTCGCTCATCAAGCCCATCGAGGAGCGCATCGCGACCTTGTCGGCGGCGTCCAGCCCCGCGATCGGCGCCAGCATGATGATGAAGCCGATGATGGTGCCGAGCAGACCGAGCTTCATCAGCGTATCGGAGACGAAGGCGCCGAACCCGTTGGAGCCGCGCAAGCGATCGGCGAGATTACGTAGCAGCAGCGTCTGGTCGACCGGCCGGTAGTCCTGCGCCGCGGCCTTGATCACCAGGCTTTCGATGTGGTCGCGCACCAGACCGCGCGGCAGCGCCACGGCGCTCGCATCGAGCGCCTTGCTGCCGCCCGCTGCCGACAGCACCGCGCGGCAGCGCCGCGTCGCCGCCCCTTCCCGCGCGATGGCCCGGGTCCGCAGGAAGCAGTGGCCGCAGGTGAGGACGTAGAGCGCCGCGATCACCGCTGAAATGTAGGTGCGGTCCGAGGTCAGCATCAGGTGAATCAGGCCGAAGCGCCACAGCAGCACGACAGCGAAGATCGACAGCCCGGTGAAGATCATCCAGAACAGCAGCGCGCTGCGCTCGGATGGATCGGCAGCCTGGCTTGCGATTGGTCCAATCGTCATCGAACTCATGCTGCACCGCTCCTGGCTTGCAGGCGCCGGCCTGCAACGTGTCCTCACCGATTAGATCAAAGCCGCCGTTTCAGGTCCAAAGACCCATGCCCAATCCGGCTTGGGAAATTTGCCCGAGCTGCAATCCCTAGCGTTCTGCGATTGGCAAGGCACGGCGGCGTTGTTAGGCTGACCTTAGCAAACGTCGGGGGTGATCGCATGCGCCTCGTGCTTCAGCTTGTAGCCCGCCTGCTTCTAATCGTAGCGCTGTGCCTGGGAGCCGCGACCGTATGGGCCACGTTCGATGCCTATCGCAGCGTCGATCGGGCGACGGCGGCGTCGGCGCAGCGGGTCGCGCAGGCGCTTCAGGCGCTGTATTGGCGCGAGCTGTTGTTGCGCAGCAGCAGGGCGCGCGAGCATCTCCTGCCGGTTCCGGAGTGGCGCACGCTGGAGACGATGAAGCTGATCTCGCCCGGCGTCTGCGTCGAGTTCCAGCCCGCGGCGGCCTTCGAGAAGCCGCTCTGCGGCCAGAGCGAGGGGCTGGGCAAGACGCCGCCGCGCTGGTTCGCCGCCATCGTGCCGAGCTTCCTCGGCAGCCACGCCGAGGTGGTGCGGCCCGTCAGTCCCCGCGCCGCAGCCGCCGGCGCCGTCGTTGCGACGCCCCATGCGGCCGCCGCGATCGCGCTCGCCTGGGACTACGTCCTCAACGTCATCGACGTCGCGCTGCTGATGGCGGCGGCGATCGCCCTGCTTGCTTCGCTCGCCATCGCGCACGCGCTGGCGCCGGCGCGCGCGATCGTCACCGCGCTTCAGCGCATGGCGCGCGGCCAATATCGCACCAGGCTGCCGCGCTTCCGCTCGATGGAGCTGGCGATGATCGGCAGCGCCGTCGGCGAGCTCGGCGGCCGGCTGGAGGAAGCGACCGAGCAGCGCGCCGCGCTGACGCGCCGCCTGATCGAGATCCGCGACGACGAGCGCCGCGCGCTCGCCCGCGAGCTGCACGACGAGTTCGGGCAGAATCTGTCCGCCATTCTCGCCTTCGCCAACACGATAGAGACGGCGAGCACGAAGCGGCACAAGGATGATTGGATCGCGCAAGACGCGCGCATGATCTCGCAGGCGACGCACCATCTGATGGCCTCGCTGCGCGACGCGCTGAACCGGCTGCGCAATCCGCTGCCGGAGGAGCTCGGGCTCGAGGCGAGCCTGGTCAATCTCGTCGACAGCTGGCGCTCGCACAGCGCCGCGCGGCCGGCGATCCAGCTCGATCTCAGGGGCGACCTCACCGACATCAGCGGCCCGGCCGCCACAACCGCCTATCGAGTCGCACAGGAATGCCTGACCAACGCGCTGCGCCACAGTGCAGCGCGCGAGATCTCGCTCCGCGTCGAGCGGCGCGCCGGCGAGGACGATGCGCTGCTGATCCGCGTCGAGGACGACGGCGGCGGCGATGCGGAGCGTGTCGCGCAATCGGCCGGCTTCGGCCTCACCGGAATCCGCGAGCGCGTCACGGCCGCCGGCGGATCGCTGTCGATCCTGCCCGCGAACCGCGGCCTCAGCATCGCCGCCACCATTCCGCTCGCTGCATGAGGCCGGAATGAACGAGGTGGCGGCAACAGGCATCTCCGTGCTGCTGGTCGACGACCATCCGATCGTGCGGCAAGGCTATCGGCGCGTGCTGGAGAGCCAGGGCGATTTGCATGTCGTGGCGGAAGCCGACAACGCCGCCGACGCCTACGGCGCGTTCAAGGCGCATGACCCCGACGTGGTGGTGCTCGACATTTCGATGCCCGGCGCGAGCGGGCTGGAGGCGATCCGCAACATCCGCGCCCGCAGCCCGCGTGCGCGCATTCTCGTCTTCACCATGCACAATGAGGCCGTGCTGGTGAAGTCGGCCTTTGGCGCTGGCGCCTCCGGCTTCGTCACCAAAAGCAGCGAGCCGTCCGCGGTCGTGAATGCCATCCGCAGCGTCGCCCGCGGCGAGCGCGCCATGAGCGATGACATCGCGCATGTGCTGGCGGAGGACAGCCTGTCCCCGACCGGCTCGGTGCTGGACCAGCTGGGCGAGCGCGAGATCGAGATCTTGCGCCAGTTCGCCGGCGGCGCCACCACCGAAGAGATCGCGGCGCATCTCAATCTCAGCGTCAAGACCGTGCAGAACTATCACTACCTGATCAAGTCGAAGACCGGCGCGCGCACCGATGCGCAGCTGGTGCGGCTCGCCGCGACCTGCGGGCTGACGAGGATCTAGCAGCAAAGCTGCCGCACAGCCTCATCCCTCGCGATCCTCAATCTGCCGAACGAAATTGGAACGGTTCCGATCCGGCTCCGGTTAGTACGGCAGACAAGGAGTAAAGGGTCATGAGTAAGGGTCACCCCAAAGCAGTCGACCATCCCCCCATCATCACAGTAGGCGAGCTCATCGACGAACTTTGCCGCCTGCCGGACACCGCCATCGTCCACTTTCGCTGTCCGATGTTCGATCAGGAGCTGACATTCTACCGGCTTCGAAGGCGGTCGAAGGACGCCGTCGAAATCGCGGTCAACGCTTATCCGGATAGTCCGCCGGTCGTGCCATCGTCCGATCCTGCCTTCCACACGCGCAGACATTCGGCATCCGCACCCTTGCCCCGCGACGGCGCCGCTCTCCAGAAAACGCGAGGTTGATTGACAGCACCCAGGGCTGAACGGGTTCTGCGACCTTAGGCCGCCTTCAGCCCACGCAGCAGCAGCGCAAGCGTCGCATCGAGGCGCGCGGGGAGATCGGCGTCCTTCCATTCCTCGGCATGGGCCGGATGGTGGAAGCGGACGGTCGCATCGAAGATCGCGCGCGCGGTCACCTTGACGTCGCCCACGGCGAACTCGCCCTGCTGCACGCCGTCGGTCAGGATCGCGGCGATCTGGTCGATCATAGTGTCCTTGTGGCACTTGACGGCCGCGCAGGCCTCACGCGCCAGAGTCAGATAAGTCTCGAACATTTCAGGATCGTCGAGCACACGCGAACGCTTGGCCGCGAACAGCGTGCGCAGCCAGCGGTCGAGCCTGTCGGGCGCCGATCCCTGCTCCCTGGCGATCGCCAGCAGCGGGGCGTCGATGCGGTCCAGCCAGCGCTTGGCAACGGCCTCGCGCAGCGAGGCCTTGCTGGGGAAATGACGGTAGACGCTGCCGTGGCTCACATCGAGCGCACGGGCAACGTCGACCACGGTGGCCTTGGCAAGTCCGTAACGCCTGAGCACGTCCTCGGTGACTTCGAGGATCCGCTCCGGCGTCAAGACAACAGCTTCATTCATGCCAGCACCATGTTCCCGTTCAGGGCTCAGTTTACTCCGACAGTAGGGCTGCTTCCGAAGCGCCCTGGCCGGTCGTTTCGGAAAGCCTATGCCTTAATGCGGCAGTTTTGCAGCCTGCGCCGCGATCTGGCGCGCCACCAGCAAATTGAGCCAATGCCCAATCACGCCAGTGAAATTGAGGATTTCGGTCGTCATTGTCTAAGTCTCCATTCGTCCGCGGTCCCCGCTCTTCAATCCGCCCTCCGATCCGAGCGTGGCTCGGATGTCGGGCTCCCCGGGGCTTGTCGCGGGACGCCCAATCGGAGCGTCCGAGAACGGATATACACGTCCCGCTGACAGATTTCAATATCTGTCAGTCAATGATCCGTGATTGACAGTTAATATCTGCGGCCAGGCGCCGCCATCCCGGCCGGCCGGTCCGGTGGAAAGGTCGGCGATGCCCTTCTTCCGGGGCCCAGACCGTTTGTTTCGCCATGCCTGCTCTGTTACATCACGGCGTAAAAAGCATTTTGGCCGGCGCCGCCGTTCTCGGGACCGCCCGCCCACCTTCCTGGAGCCGCCCCATGATCCCCCGCTACACCCGCCCGGAAATGGCCTCGATCTGGGAGCCGCAGACCCGGTTCAAGATCTGGTTCGAGATCGAGGCGCATGCGGCGGACGCCCTCGCCGAGCTCGGGACCATCCCCAAGGAGGCCGCCCGGACGGTCTGGGCCAAGGCCAAGGACGCCATCTTCGACGTCGCCCGCATCGACGAGATCGAGCGCGAGACCAAGCACGACGTCATCGCGTTCCTCACCCACCTCGCCGAGATCGTCGGCCCCGAGGCGCGCTTCGTGCACCAGGGCATGACCTCCTCCGACGTGCTCGACACCTGCTTGAACGTCCAGCTCACCCGCGCCGCCGACCTGCTGCTCGCCGACCTCGACAAGGTGCTGGCCGCGCTGAAGAAGCGCGCCTTCGAGCACAAAGTGACGCCGACCATCGGCCGCAGCCACGGCATCCACGCCGAGCCCGTCACCTTCGGCCTCAAGCTCGCTTATGCCTATGCCGAATTCACCCGTGCCAAGGACCGTCTGATCGCGGCGCGCAAGGAGGTCGCGACCTGCGCGATCTCCGGAGCCGTCGGCACCTTCGCGCAGATCGATCCGCGCGTCGAAGAGCATGTCGCCAAGGCCATGGGACTCGTGCCGGAGCCGATCTCGACCCAGGTGATCCCGCGCGACCGTCACGCGATGTATTTCTCGACCCTCGGCGTGATCGCCTCCTCGATCGAGCGCATCGCCGTGGAGATCCGCCACATGCAGCGCACCGAGGTGCTGGAGGCCGAAGAGTTCTTCTCGGAGGGACAAAAGGGCTCGTCCGCCATGCCACACAAGCGCAACCCGGTGCTGTCGGAGAACCTCACCGGCCTCTCCCGCATGGTGCGCGCCTATGTGACGCCGGCACTGGAGAACGTCGTGCTCTGGCACGAGCGCGACATCTCGCACTCCTCGGCCGAACGCATGATGGGCCCGGACGCCACCGTGACGCTCGACTTCGCGCTGGTGCGCCTCGCCGGCCTGATCGACAAGCTGCTGGTCTATCCCGCCAACATGCAAAAGAACCTCGACCGCCTCGGCGGCCTCGTGCATTCGCAGCGCGTGCTGCTAGCACTGACCCAGAAGGGCGCCAGCCGCGAGGATGCCTACAAGCTCGTGCAGCGCAATGCCATGCCGGTCTGGCGCGGCGAAGGCGACTTCCTTCAGCTGCTGAAGAAGGACAGTGAGGTGAAGACATATCTCACCGACGCCGAGATCGAGGAGCAGTTCGACCTCGGCTATCACCTCAAGCACGTCGACGCGATCTTCAAGCGCGTGTTCGGGGAAGCGTAGGATCGTAGGGTGGGTTAGCCTTGCGGCCTGCGCGAAGCGCAGTCCGCTGGGCGTAACCCACCTCTTTCGCTCCCACGGAAACCGTGGTGGGTTACGCCCCGTGGATGCGCTTGCGCATCCACGGGGCTAACCCACCCTACAAACGACAACCAGAAAACGGATTCCCTCATGCCCATCGTCAATCGCGTCGCCGCCCTCTCCGACGAAATGGCCGCCTGGCGCCATGACTTCCACGAGAACCCCGAGCTGCTCTACGAAGTCCACCGCACCGCCGGCATCGTCGCCGATCGCTTGCGCGAATTCGGCTGCGACGAGGTGATGACGGGCATCGGCCGCACCGGCGTGGTCGGCGTGATCCGCGGCCGCAAGTCGGCCTCCGGCAAGACCATCGGCCTGCGCGCCGACATGGACGCGCTGCCGATCATGGAGACGTCGGGCGTGTCTTATGCCTCGAAGGTCCCCGGCAAGATGCACGCCTGCGGCCATGACGGCCACACCGCGATGCTGCTGGGCGCGGCCAAATATCTCGCCGAGACGCGCAATTTCGACGGCACGGCCGTGATGATCTTCCAGCCCGCCGAGGAAGGCGGCGGCGGCGGCAAGGCGATGGTCGAGGACGGACTGATGACGCGCTGGAACATCCAGGAGGTCTACGGCATGCACAACATGCCGAACCTGCCCGAGGGCCATTTCGCCACCACGCCGGGTGCGATGCTCGCCTCCTCCGACAACATCCAGATCACGGTCCGCGGCAAGGGTGGCCACGCCGGCGCCGGTCCGCACAAGTCGGTCGACAGCGTGCTGATCGGCTCGCAAATCGTGAACGCGCTGCAATCGATCGTGGCGCGCAACGTCGATCCGCTGAAATCGGCGGTGATCTCGATCACACAATTCCACTCCGGCACCGCCTTCAACATCATCCCGGAGGTCGCCGAGCTCGCCGGCACCGTGCGCACGCTCGACCCCGAAGTGCGCGATCTCGTCGAACGCCGCATCGGCGAAGTCGCCGACAGCATCGCCCGCGCCTATGGTGGCTCGGCCGAAACGAAATACACGCGGATGTATCCGGTGACGATGAACCATGCCCGCGAGGCCGCACTCGCCGCCGACGTCGCGCGCGACATCGTCGGCACTGAGCGCGTCAACGACAAGTTCGTCCCGATGATGGGCGCCGAGGACTTTTCGTTCATGCTGGAAGCACGCCCCGGCGCGATGGTGCTGGTCGGCATGGGCGACGGCAACGAGTGTCACCACCCGGCTTACGTCTTCAACGACAACATTCTGGGTCACGGCGCCTCGTTCTGGGCGCGGCTGGTGGAAACACGAATGCCTGCGGGGTAGCAGGCGGGCAATCACCAGCTCAGTTGCAGACTTCGACCATGCTGGTGCCGCCGCCGGCCGTTTGGCCGGCAGTCCTATTGCCCCACGTCTCGAGCCGACAACCCTGCCGGACCGGCCGGCATCCTGCACTGTTGCAAAAGACCTGACCGGTCGCCTGCGGTTTTGACGGCGCGGACTCGCTTGCCTTCCGCTCATGGTCTCGCGGTCTGGAATTCTCGCGCGTCGCAACCGGCTTCTTCTCCTGCACCTTTTCGCATTCGTTATCGTCGTTGACACGATAACCGGCCCGGCAGGTGATCTTCACGCATTGGTCGCCGTCGGCCTTGAATCCGAAATTGCACACCAGCGGACAGACCCGTCCCGGCTTGGCCTTCAAAGCATCGAGTGCGTCGACGCTGGCCAGCTTCACGTCGAACTTGGTGCCGGAATATTTGTTGAACAGCGTCAGCGAGCGCTGCGCGGCCGAGCTCCACTCGCTTTCCGCAGACGAGGTCAGGCAACCGACGCGGCGCAGTTCGCTTTGTACCGATTTGGAAAGCTCGGCCGCCGATAATGTGGATGTGGGTCCGGGCGAGAGCGCAGCCACTTTCTGGTTCTCGACTTCGGGCATCTGCCGATCGGCGGCCTGCTCCGCTTTCTCGGCGGCCTGCTTGGCCGCCAGCTCGGCCTTGGCCCTCTCTGCCGCCTGTTTCTCGGCCAGCGCTTTCGCGGCCGCCGCCTCGGCAGCCTTGCGCTGCTGCTCGGCCGCTTCCGCCCTGGCCTGTTCAATCTGCTTTTGCTTCTCCGCAGCGATTCGCGCCTCTTCAGCGGCCTTCGCAGCAGCAGCCGCCTTCTCCTGCTCGGCTTTCTGAGCGCGCTCGGCGATCAGCCTTGCCTTTTCCTGCTCGGCCGCCTTGGCCTTTTGCTCGGCAGCCACGCGCGTCTCTTCGGCGCCGATCTTGTTCAACTGTCCCTTGGCGAGGCTGGCATAGAAGCCGTCCGGATAGGTCGCCAAAAAGGCTTCCCAGGCATCGCGCGTCGCAAGCTGGAGCGCGAGCTCATAGTCCCTGCGAACCGCGTCCTGCGGGTTTGCCTGCGGACCGGTTGCGACCGGCTTCATTACGAGCGGCACGTCGTCGCCGCCGAGCGAGCCATAGACATAAGGCTCCTGCTTGTAGCCGGTTGTCTTGAGCACGTCGTCGCGCACGAAGCCGAACGCCTTGCGCAGATCGAGGCCTGGCTTCGGCAGGTGCTCGACCAGCGCCGTAGCAAACGGACTGTTGCGAGAATCGCCGTCAGATGCGGTCGAGCCGGCCTTCGCAGCGAAGGCAATCATCGTATTCGGGCTGGTTGGCTCGACCTTGGCGAGGCCGCGTCCGATCGCTCGCGACGCCAGCGTGCGCTTCATCGTCTTCGCGAAGGGGTTGTCGCGGCAGGCATCGAGGATGATCAGGCGCAGCTGTTTGGCCGGCTCGACCGCGAACAATGCGCGCTCGACAGGAATGGTTTCGTCGAGAACGTCGCCATCCGTCTCCAGCGTCGCGTCGGTCGGAATGAGATAATTGTTGCCGTCGAGCTCGATGCCGTGGCCGGCATAGTAGATCACCGCCATGTCCGCATCGCGTGACCTGCCGGCGAACTCGCGCAACATGCGCCTCATCTCGCTCGCACTGAGATCCAGCCTGACGTCGACGGAATCGAAGCCCGCCTTCTTGAACATGCCGCCAATCAGCGTGGCATCGTTCGCGGGATTGGTGAGCTTGGGCGCGCTCTTGTAGGCGGAATTGCCGATGACGAGCGCGACCCGCCGATCGGCGTGTGCCGATCCGCAGGCCAATAAGGTCGCAAAAATCAATAAACCAAATAGCCGAAACGGAATCACTGCAGCCCCCTCGGATGCAATTCCCTGAGACTATTCGGAGCGTCGATGAAAGCCAAATTTTTCTATGTGAGGCCCATCACATAAACTCCTCGATCGCGGCTTATAGCTAATGCAGTCAGCCCTCGCCCCGCAGGCGCGGACCTACGCCTGCACCACCTCGTGGCGCATCACGAAGGGTGCGAGCAGTGCGTGCACCTCCCCCTCCACCGCTTCGCGCTGCCCAGCCGGCAGGCCCGTCAGCGTCACGGTCGCGATCGAGCCGTGGCTGCCGTGCGGACCGACCTTCACCTTGCAATCGATGCCGCGCTCGACCAGCGGCGCCAGCACCTTGGTGAACACGCGTTCGGCCGCGTCCCAGCGCAGCTGCGGCTTGAACACCTTGCCGACGCCCGTCACCGGCATTGGATCGATCGGAATGACCTGCACAGGAACGGCGGCGCGCTCCGGCGTGCGCTCGCGCACCCAGGCTTCCAGCTCGCCCGGCTCAACCTTTGCGCCGGGCTTCAACTGCACGTAGCCTACCGGCAATTCGCCGGCGTAAGCGTCGGGCTGGCCAACCACCGCGGCGAAGCCGACGGCGGGATGGCGGAACATGATCTCCTCGATCGGCGCCGGATCGATGTTGTGGCCGCCGCGGATCACGAGATCCTTGGCGCGGCCGGTGATCCACAGATAGCCGTCGGCATCGAGCCGCCCGAGATCGCCGGAATTGACCCAGACCCCGTCGATGAAGGCACCCTTGTTGTGCTCGTCGTTGAGATAGCCGCCGAACACGCCGGGCCCGGCCATGATGACGACACCAATCTCGTCCGGCTTGCAGTCGCGGATCAGGCGGCCGTCGGCGTCGAGCTGCACGATGCGCACGCGCGCATAGGGCATGGGAAGGCCAACCGAGCCGAGCCGGATCGGCCGGCCCGGATAAGCGAGCGTGTGCACGCTCGAGGTCTCGGTCATGCCGTAGACCTCGACCACCGGCAGCTTCAGCGTCTCCTGAATCGCCGAGCCGACCGCGACCGGAATCGCCGAGCCGCCGCCGGCCGCATATTTCAGGCTCGAGATATCCGCGTTCCCAGGCGGCACCGCGAGCGTCGCTGCGAGCACGGTCGGCACGCTCGACAGAGCTTCAGGCTTGAAGCGCGCGACGAGCTGCCAGATGTTCTTCACCGCATTCGGGTTGCGCCAGCCGCTCGGCGACAGCACGACCAGCGAACCCCCGCCCGACAAAGTCGTCAGCACCTGCGTCAGAGATCCGCCGACGTGAAACAGCGGCATGCCGAACAGCAGATTGGCGCCGGGCTTGCCCTTCAACAGCAGATTGAGTGCCCAGGCCTGATAGACCTGGTTGGCATGCGTATGCCGCACCAGCTTGGGCCTACCCGTGGTGCCGCCGGTGTGGAAATAGGCTGCGATGTCGCTGCCGCGAATCTTGCGCCCGCTGACCAGCCGATCCGACGGCTGCTGCTTGATCAGGTCGCTGAAGGCGAAGATGCCATCGGCCGGATCGCCGCCGCCGAACACCTGCACGATGGCTTTCAGATGCTTCAGATGCGGGCGGATCTGCTCGACCTTCTGCCAGATGTCGGTGCCCGGCATCGGCCCGAGCGCCACCAGGATCTTGGTGTTCGCAGCTTCCAGGATTTCGGCGAGCTGGTGCGGCTCGAGCAGCGGATTGACGGGATTGGCGATGCCGGCGGCCTCGGCGCCGAACAGCGTGACGAACGCATCCGGCACCAAGGGCAGCATGAAGCTGATGACGTCGCCCTTCTCGGCGCCGAGCGCGTGAAACATGTTGGCGGCCTGGGTGACGCGCGCGATGAAATCGCGGTGCGTGACGACCAGCGGCGCGTCGGCGGGATCGGCATTTTGCAGGAACTGGATCGCCGCCCCGTCGGGATTGCGCTCGGCACCAAGCCTGATGGCGTCATAGGTGCTCTCGGCCGTGACGCGGTCGGCGTAGGGGACCTGCTCGAACGCCCGGACCTCCTCGTCCGTCAACAGTTCCGGATAGTCGTTGCCGATCAACCGATCGAGCGCGTGGATGCCCGCCATGAATTCCGTCCTCCCTCAGATGCATGTCCCCGCCGCCGTATCTTTTGACAGTTTGGTTCGGCGAGGTCTCGGCCGTGTTCGGCCGAGCCGGACCAGAATGATGGATGATTTGCCGTTCGTCCATTGCCTACCGGCTGCGCCACTTGAACCTCTGCGCCTGATCGAGGGACCAAGAACTGCCACTGAATTCACTCGCCAGCGCCCTGCCGCAAGACTCGAGGTCATCATGACGACGCCCCTGCGGAACCGGATCGCACGGCTGGTCGCTGCGTTCACTATGGTATCCGCGATCGCCCTGCCCGGTGCCTCGCTTGCCGACAGCCAGCTCGACAAGGTGCGGGTCAAGGTCGCCGCCTTCATCGCCGACAAGATGGAGAAGCTGGGCGGATCGCGGATCGTCTACAGGGTCGACACCGATGCCTTGCGGGAGGCGGTCGTCACGAATTGGCGCGACGACGTCTACAAGATTCTGCGCGAGGGCCGCATCGCGTTCTCCGGACTTGCGATCCGCGACGGCGGCGTCGACGTGAAGATCGCTGACGGCAAAGGCCGCGAACAGCTCACGCGCAAGCTCGTCGCGGCGGCGGAGGGGTTGCCGACACACGCGCTCAACGTCACCGACGCCGGCGACGGGCTGCTCAGGCTCGCGCCGACCGATGCCGCATCCGCCGCGCGGCTGCGCGATCTCGTCGAAGATTCCATCGCCATGATCGAGCAGCGCCTCAAGGACGCCGGCGTCAAGCTCGCCAGCGTCCAGCCCGAGGGAATGGACCGTATCCGCATCTTCCTGCCCGGATTGATGGAGCCCGAGCAAATCACCGCGATCTTCGCCAGGAAGGTCAAGGTCGGCTTCCGCCTGATCGACCTCTCGATGTCCGCAGAGCAGGCGCAATCGGGCACACCGCCGGCGGGCACGGAAGTCCTGCTCGGCTTCAAGGACAAGCTTCCTTATCTCGTCGCCAAGGACAGCGCCCTCGAGGGCGGCGAGATCAGCTATGCCGGCCCGGGATTGACCGGCGACAGCAAGGAGCCGATCGCATCGTTCCGCTTCAACGGCCGCGGCACGCGGCGCTTCGCCCATATCACGGCAGAGAATGTCGGAAAGCCTTTTGCCATCGTGCTCGACGACAAGGTGATCTCCGCGCCCGTGATCCGCGAGCCCATCACCGGCGGCTCCGGCCAGATTTCCGGCAATTTCACCCTGGAAGAGGCCAACAGCGTCGCCATGCTGCTGCGCGCCGGCTCTCTGCCGGGGCGGCTCGGCCTCGTCGAGCAGCGGGTCGTGCAACCCGCCGCCAAGCCGTAAACGAAGGTCGCTTCGGGCCCGTCAGCGACGCTCAAGCCCGCACGGCTGGCCCGAATCACGGGCCTGCGCGGCCGGACGCGCAACCAACGGGCAATTGCCGAAACGCCCGATCAGGCTAAAATTTGCCCCTTGCGGCACGATGGCCGGAAGCGTCATTCAAGCGGTCGTCATTCGATTTCGGCTATACGGGTGCCGACCAGGACTGAATGCCTTACGTGGGGTTAGTACCATGCCGTCCGGCAGCGCAGACGTTTCGTCGATCCTCGACCGCATCCTCGAAGCGGCCACGGACAACCTCAGGATCGCGAAAATCCTGGTCCAGATGGGGCTCGATCCCGACAGCGTCACCTACGAGGCGATCTTCAACCGGCTCCTGGAGATCTTCGTCCACAACATCACGCTCGCCAATCTGTTCGCCGTGGTCGGGGCGGTCTTCTTCGTCGCCACCCTCTTGATGCGGACAATGGTGCCGCTGCGCGTCGCCAACATGATCGGCTGCGCGTTCTTCGCTCTCTTCGGCGCGCTCTCCGCCAACGTCGCGACGTTCCTGCTCTATCTCCTGATGCTTCCGATCAACGCGCTGCGCCTGCGGCAGATGCTGAAGCTGGTCAAGAAGGCGCGCCATGCGGCCGAAGGGGACATGTCGATCGAATGGCTCAAGCCATTCATGACCGAGCGCAGATACCGGCGCGGCGACATCCTCTTCAAGATGCGTGACCCAGCCAACGAAATGTTCCTCACCGTCACCGGCAAGTTCCTGGTCAAGGAGATCAACGTCGAGATCGGCCCCGGGGCGCTGATGGGCGAGCTCGGCTTCCTCACGCCGGACAACCGGCGCACGGGGACGGTCGAATGCATCGAGGACGGCCAGGTGCTGACCATCACCTATGACCGGCTGCTCGAGATCTACTTCCAGGATCCGCAATTCGGCTATTACTTCCTGGTGCTGACCAGCCAGCGCCTGTTGCAGAACATCGATCGCCTGCAGAAGCAGCTGGCAACCGAGCGCGGGACCACCACCAACAGGATCGCGTGAGCGCCGCGCGGCCAATGTGACGCCGGGGATGACGACGCAGCGCGTCCGTGACACGAGACGCCCCCGGGTCTTTGCGGGATCGCCGCAAAATCGCCCTAAAAACCGAATGGTAACCATGCCGGGCTAGGGTGGCGACGTGACCAATTCTCCGACGATCCTGGTGTTCGATTCCGGCCTTGGCGGGCTCACGGTGCTCCGCGAGGTCGTGGCGGCGCGGCCCGACGCGCATTACGTCTACGTCGCCGACGACGCCTTCTTCCCCTATGGCCACCACAGCGAGGACGAGATCATCGCCCGCGTCGTGCCGCTGATGGGGGAGCTGATCGGCCGGCATAGTCCAGACCTCGTCGTCATCGCCTGCAACACGGCGTCCACCCTGGTCCTGTCTCACTTGCGCGCCACCTATTCCGTAGCCTTCGTCGGCACGGTGCCGGCGATCAAGCCGGCCTGTGCGCAGTCCAGGACCCGCCGCGTTTCGGTGCTCGGCACCAAGGGCACGGTGAAGCGCGAGTACACCAAGGCGCTGATCCGCGATTTCGCACAAGGATGCGAGGTGACGCTGGTCGGCTCGCCCGAGCTCGCTTCGCTGGCCGAAGCCGCGCTCGGCGGTAGCCCGATCAGCGACGAAGCCATCCTCGCCGAGCTCGCTCCCTGCTTCGTCGGCGACGCCTCGGATGCGAGCGCGCGCACCGACACTGTGGTGCTCGCCTGCACGCACTACCCGCTTCTGCTGGACCGGATGAAGAAGCTCGCGCCCTGGCCGGTCGACTGGATCGATCCGGCGCCCGCGATCGCCCGTCGCGTCTCCGACCTGCTCGGCCCGCCGACCGGCGGCATCGCGCAGTCCGGCGCCGAGATGATTTTTACATCGAACCGCGTGCATGGTCTCAGCGCCACGCTGACGCCGTTCTTCGGCGGACGCGCGGTGGCCTGAGCTTGCGCACTGGCGGCGCGCTGCTAGGCTTTGCCGTCGCCATCGTCCCGCAAGATTTTCCATGTCGGTCCCCGCAAAGCCGCTGAACCGCCTCCGCCAGCTCTGGCGCGAGGGTCGCCCCGCCTTCGGTGCGATCGCGACCATCCCGAGCGTGCAGATGGTGCAGATCATGGCGCGCTCGCTCGACTGGATCATCGTCGATCTCGAGCACGGCCCGATCGGATTGACCGAAGCCCACGCGATGATCGCCGCGACCACGGGCACGCCGTGCACGCCTCTGGTGCGGATCGCCGCCAACGAGCCGTGGCTGGCGAAAGCGCCGATGGACATCGGTGCCTTCGGCATCAACTTCCCGATGATCACGAGCCGCGCGGATGCCGAGAAAGCGGTGCGCAGCGTGCGTTACCCGCCGCGCGGCGATCGGCTCTGGGGTCCCTTCCACGCGCCGTTCCGCTGGGGCCAGTCGATGCCTGATTACATGGCCTCTGCCGACGACGAGATGATCTGTATGATCACGATCGAGCACGTCGATGCGGTCGATCGCATCGACGAGATCATGGCAACGCCCGGTATCGACGTCGCGGTCATCGGTCCCGGCGATCTCGCCACCTCCATCAACAAGCGCGGCCAGATGGATGATCCGCAATTGCTGGACCTGATCGCGCGCGCCGAGGCGGGCATCCTCAAGAGCGGGGTGCCGATCGGCGGGGTGGCGCGCACCGCCGATCAGGCCAATGCGCTGATCGACCGCGGCTACCGCGCGATTGCGCTGGGCTTCGACTGGTCGCTGTTCCAGCGCGGCATCATGGCGGCCTACGAGGGGGTCAGGCGCTGATCGGGCCGATCGACGCATGACCGACCGACGCGACCAAGAGCGCCTGATCGAGATATAAATCATTGAAAATGGATGATTTTTTGGTCTAAAGGGGGTCCATCTTTGGCGCTGCTCGGTGCGGCGAACCGACCGGCCCCAAGCGGGTTGGTTCGTGCTAGAGCGAGCAGGCGGGCCCCGCTCGTTGCACATATTTTGATCTTTTGATTTGGAACCGGAGGCCTATGCGCGGGACGCCCAAGACCATTTCGCTGCGTCGTCGTGTGATCTGCGACCTCATGCACGCCTCGAAGGGCGTACCTTTCGTTTCATTGGCCCGTTCGCTCAATATCCGCCCCCTGCTGGAGGCCCGCGCGGACGCGGCCGCGCCCGCCGGCTGGGCCGCGATGTTCGTCAAGGCTTTCGCCCTGGTTGCAAAGGACGAGCCGATCCTGCGCACCCTTTACGTCAAATGGCCCTGGCCGGCTCTGTATGAGCTTCCAAAGAGCGTGGCGACGGTCGCGATCGCGCGGGTCGAGGATGGCGAGGAATGCGTGCTGCTGCAGCGAATCGCGGGTCCCGAGGCTCTTTCGCTGGCAGAAGTCGATGCGGAAATCCGACGCGGCAAGACGGCCCCGATCGAGGATGTTCCGATGTACCGCAAGATCATGCGGGCGACCCGCCTGCCGTTGCCATTGCGGCGCCTGTCCTTGGCCATCGGTCTGAATTTCGGCCGTCAGCGCGGTAACTGGTTCGGCAGCTTTGCGGTAAGCTCGGTCGCCGCCTACGGCGGCGGCGAGCTCCACCCGATCACGCCGGGCCCCTTTGTCCTGAGCTATGGGCTGGTCGAGCCAGATCAGACCATCCATGTCGTGATCCGCTGGGACCACCGCGTCACCGACGCCGCCCCGATCGCGCGGGTCCTGACCCGGCTGGAACAGGTCCTGAACACTGAAATTGCTGCCGAATTGCGGGCGGCGGGGTCAAAGCCGGTCCGGGCGGTCAGGACATAACAATACCGTCGTCGCAGGTCCCGGAATGACAGGCTAAAGAATTGACAGCCAACCCCAAAGTCCCCTAAAAGCCGCCTGCTCGCGGGCCGATTTCGGCCCGCGAAGCGTTTCGCGACCCGTGGTCCTCTCCCTTAAGCTTTGGGGATCGGACCTGTCGGTGCCGGGATCATCCCGTCACACAGGAGGGCGCGTTTCCTCAAACCATGACCTGAAGAGGACGCGATGACTAAGCGCAGTGAGGCGAAGTACAAGATCGATCGCCGTATGGGCCAGAACATCTGGGGCCGCCCGAAGAGTCCCGTCAACCGCCGCGAATACGGCCCCGGCCAGCATGGCCAGCGCCGCAAGGGCAAGCTCTCCGACTTCGGCGTGCAGCTGCGCGCCAAGCAGAAGCTGAAGGGCTATTACGCCAACATCTCCGAGCGTCAGTTCCACGGCATCTATGTCGAGGCCAGCCGCCTCAAGGGTGACACCGGCGAGAACCTGATCGGCCTGCTGGAGCGTCGTCTCGACGCGGTCGTGTACCGCGCCAAGTTCGTCTCCACGATCTTCGCCGCACGCCAGTTCATCAACCACGGCCACATCAAGGTGAACGGCCGCAAGGTCAACATTTCGAGCTATCAGCTCAAGGTCGGCGACGTGGTCGAGGTCAAGGAAGCCTCCAAGCAGCTCGCCCACGTGCTCGAAGCCAGCCAGCTTCCCGAGCGCGAGGTCCCCGACTATCTCGAAGTCGACCACGGCAAGATGACCGCGAAGTACGCCCGCATCCCCGGCCTCTCCGACGTGCCGTTCCCGGTGCAGATGGAGCCGCATCTGGTCGTCGAATTCTATTCGCGCTGATAAGTTTCGGCAGATCGACATTCAAAAGGCTCCGGTTCTCCGGGGCCTTTTTGTTTGGTAGCATGTCATCGATGTCTCGCGCGGCCGACCAGTTCGCCAACACTCTGCCTTCTGCAACGCCGACTGAAGCGGCGCTTCGCGCGTGGGAGGCCCTCTCCCGCGCCGAGCAGATCTGCCGATATCAGGGGCTGTTCGCTCTGCCCGATTGCAATATCTTCACAGCAGACACGCCAGACGACATCCTCCTCGCCGCGCGACAGCGCGTCGCTCAACGTTCTCGTGGCTAGTACAGGTCATCGGGGCACGCACGCAATACGTCGCAATTGTTCGACTAGAGATGAGACACGCCATGCTCTACACCCCTCCCCCCGTCGATCCCAAGGCGCCGCCGGTGCGCATCAATCTGCTCTCGGACACGCAGACCAAGCCGACGGCAGGGATGCGGGAGGCGATGGCGCGGGCGGAAGTCGGCGACGAACAGGTCGGCGACGATCCGACCGTGAACGCGCTGTGCGAGCGCGTGGCCGATCTGCTCGGCAAGGAAGCTGCGGTCTACATGCCCTCGGGCACGATGTGCAACGTCACCGCCACGCTGGTGCATTGCCGCCCCGGCGACGAGATCCTCGCCCATGAGACCGCGCATATCATCGCGCGCGAAGGCGGCGCGCATGCCGCGATCGGCGGTTTCCAGGTCACCCAGCTCAAGGGCCCCGATGGCCAGTTCACGCCGGAGACTCTTCGCAAGGCGCTGCATCCGCGCACGCGGTACCAGCCGCCGCAGACCGTCGTCAGCGTCGAGCAGACCGCCAATATCGGCGGCGGCACGATCTGGAAGAAGGCGGTGCTCGACGAGATCGTCGCGATCGCCAGGCAGCACGACCTCGTCACCCATATGGACGGCGCGCGCCTGCTCAACGCCACGGTCGCGAGCGGCATCTCGCCACGCCACATGACCGCAGGCTGGGACTCGGCCTGGATCGACTTCTCCAAGGGCCTGGGCGCACCGATCGGCGGCGTGCTCGCAGGCTCGCGCGCCTTCATCGACGCGGTCTGGCAGTGGAAGCAGCGGCTCGGCGGCTCGATGCGGCAGGCCGGCATCTGCGCCGCAGCCTGCATCTACGCGCTCGACCACCACGTCGAGCGCCTGGCCGACGACCACGCCAATGCGCGCGCGCTCGCCCGCGGCCTGTCGCAGATCTCGGGCATGGAGGTGCAGGAGCCCGAGACCAATCTCGTGTTCTTCAAGCCCGACGGCGCCGGCATTCCCGGCGACAAGATGGTCGCCGCTCTCCGTCAGCGCGGCGTGACGCTCGCGATGATGGACGGCCGCATCCGCGCCTGCACGCATCTGGACGTCAATGCGAGCCAGATCGAGGAGACGATCGGCTACGTGCGAGAGATCGTGCGCGGGGCGTAAAGCTCAGCCCCGTAGCCCGGATGGAGCGCAGCGAAATCCGGGGATCTATACACGCGGTGAGGACGTCCCGGATTGCGCTTCGCTCCATCCGGCTACGCAAAGGGGGCGAGGTCTCACCGCCCCATCGCCTGATAGATCAGCGTCTTCAGCTCGAGCTGGATCCGGCCGCGCTGCGAGGGGGTCTGCACCATGAAGATTCCGAACAGGTCGTCTTCGGGATCGATGAAGAAGAAGGTGCCGCCAACGCCGTCCCAGCGATATTCGCCAAGCGGCCAGTTCGTGCCCGGCGGCACCGCGATACGCACGGCGAAGCCGAGGCCGTAGCCGCTGGTCTCACCCGGATAGTAGTGCTTGTCGCGCTCGACGCGGGTTTCGGGACCGATATGATCCCTCGCCATCAAGGCGATGGTTTCCCGCTTCAGATAACGTCGACCTTCAAGCGTGCCGCCGTTGAGCAGCATTTGCGAGAAGCGGGCATAATCGCCGACCGTGCCGACGAGGCCGCCGCCGCCCGACTCCCATCGCAGCGGTTTCCTGATATCGCGAACCTGCGTGATCGGGCTGATCGCCCGATCCTGCGGCATCGGCTCGGCGATACGCGGCCATTGGGCGGGATCGGCGACGTAGAACGCCGTGTCCTTCATCCCGAGTGGATCGAGCAGCCGCGTCTTCGCGAACTCGAGCAGCGATGTCCCCGAGATCAGTTCGATGATGCGTCCGAGCACGTCCGTGGAGTGACCGTAGTCCCAGATCGCTCCGGGCTGTTCGGCGAGCGGCAGCGCGGTGATCTTCGCGACCAGTTCGGCGTTGGTCGAATTCCTGTCGAACAGTCCGGCGTCGGCATAGAGCTTGTTCACCAGGTCCCCGCCATAATAGCCGTAAGGGATCCCGGCGGTATGCCGCATCAAATCCTCGATCGTCACCGGACGTTTGAGCGGCTCCAGCTCCAGCGAGACCTTGTTGTCTTCGGCCTTCTTCTCGACGCCGACCTTCATGCCGGCAAAGGCCGGAATGTATTTCGAGACGGGATCGCTGAGCGCAAGCCTACCCTCCTCGACCAGCATCATCGCCAGGACCGAGGTGATCGGCTTGGACATCGAATAGAGGCGGAAGATCGTGTCCGCGCTCATTGAAAGTTGGGTCGCGATGTCGCGGACGCCGAAATTCTCGCAGTAGACCGGCTTGCCGTGTTGCTGGAGCAGCAGAATCGCCCCCGGAAATTTGCCGGTCGCGATCTCGTTCCTGATGTAGTCGGAGACTTTTGCCAGGCCTTCGGGCGTGAATCTGTGCGCGCGGCCCTCCGAGCCCGCACGCGCACTTACGGCGCCGAACAAAAGAACGAGCGCCGCGAACAGCGCGCGGCGCCCGTTCATGTCACTTCTCCATGGCTTCATAAACCAGCTGCTTCAATGTCCGCTGCACGCGCTGGCGCTCGCTCGGGGTCTGCTGCAGCACCAGGAAGAACATGTCCTGCTTGCGATCAACCACCAAATAGCAACCGCTGGCGCCGTCCCATTTCAATTCCCCGAGATCTCCGGGCGGCGGAGGTTTGGCATTACCGGGATCGGTGCGCACGGCAAACCCAAGTCCCATGCCAAAACCGTCACCGGGAAAATAGAAGTAGTCCCGCTCAACGCCGGAGTCCTTGCCTGCATGGTCCGATGCCATTAGCTCAAACGTCTGCGGGCTGAGATAGGTCTTGCCCTCGAACGTTCCTCCATTGACCAGCATCTGCGCAAAGCGGGAAAAGTCCGCCATAGTCGAAACCATGCCGCCGCTGGCGGATTCCCACTTCTGGCGAACCTCAGTCCTGTACTCGCGGCCGACCCGGAAATTGCTGTCGTTCGGCAGCGGCTGGGCGAGCCGTTTCAGTCTCTCCGGTTCGGTGACGAAGAAGCCTGTATCGGTCATACCGAGCGGATCGAGCAGCTTTTCCTTCTCGAGTTCGAACAATGTCTTTCCGGACACGATTTCCATGATCCGCGCCAGAATGTCAGTGGAATGGCCGTACTGCCAGAGTGCGCCGGGTTGATTGTGCAGCGGCAGCTTGGCGATCCGCTCGGCGAACTCGGCGAGATCGAATTCGCCCGCGTAGATGCTAGCGTCGCGATAGGCCTTGCGAACCAGACTATCGCCGTAGAAACCGTAGGTTATCCCGGAGGTATGGCGCATCAGATCGAGAATGGTAATGGGCCGGGCCAGTGGTACCAGCTCGAGCGTCTTGGTGCCGTCCTCGGCCTTCTTCTCCTCACCGACCTTCACATTTGCAAAGGAGGGAATGTATTTCGAAACGGGATCGTCGAGCTTGATCTTTCCGTCTTGGATCAGTTGCATCGCCACAACGGAGGTGATCACCTTGGTTAGCGACGACAGGCGGAAGATGGTCTTGTCCGTGATCGGAGCCTTGCTGACCACGTCCTGCACGCCGAAGACTTCGTGATAGACCGGCTTGCCATGCTGCTGGATCAGCACGTTTGCACCGGCGATCTTGCCGGTCGCGACCTCGTTCTTGAAGAAGTCGGTGATCCTGCCGAGCTTCTCCTGATTGAAATGCGCGCCGGCCGGAATCTCGTAAGTGCCCTCCGCGTGCGCCGGCGACATCGCGGCAAGCGACACCAACACGCCGCAGGCGAGCGCACGCAGTCCAAATTGTGAAATCATATCCCCTCCCCGGAACATGGCGCTTCGGAGTGTACCGACCGCGTCATCAGGCACAAGGGCTGCCGTACCGCGCCAAGACATCCGAATGGAGGGCGGCGCTTGCCTCCGAGAAACAACAAAATATGACGTGCGCAACCAGCGGCGCAGCAGGCAGGGCTTCGATGGCGGCATGGACCGCGATCTTTGCCGCCTGGTCGGCAGGAAAACGATATACGCCGGTCGAGATCGCGGAGAACGCCAGCGAAGTCAGCCCATTGGCCTGGGAGAGCTCCAGCGCACGGCGGTAACAGGAACGAAGTGCCGCCGCCTCGCCGCGAGTGCCGCCGTGCCAGACCGGACCGACGGCATGGATCACGTATCGGGCGGGCAGACGATAGCCCTTCGTGATCTTGGCATCGCCGGTCGGGCATCCCCCGAGCGTCTGACATTCGGCGAGAAGCTCGGGACCAGCGGCGTCATGGATCGCGCCATCCACGCCGCCCCCGCCAAGGAGCGACGTGTTCGCGGCGTTGACGATGGCGTCAACGCCGAGTGTGGTGATATCGGCGACGATGACCTCGAGCTCCGCGCCGCCAATCCGGCGCGTCAGCACGGTCACGTGTCAGGCCGCGACGACGACGCCCTTCTCGGAGAAGAGCTGCTGCAATTCGCCGGCCTGGAACATCTCACGGACGATGTCGCAACCGCCGATGAACTCGCCCTTCACGTAGAGCTGCGGGATGGTCGGCCAGTTCGAATATTCCTTGATGCCGTTGCGCAGCTCGGCGGATTCGAGAACGTTGAGCCCCTTATAGCCGACACCGATATGGTCGAGGATCTGGACCACCTGGCCGGAGAAACCGCACTGCGGAAATTGCGGTGTCCCCTTCATGAACAGAACCACGTCGTTCGACTTCACTTCATTGTCGATGAATTCCGCGATGCTCATATCCGTGTCCTTCTGGGGCAGAGCCCTCACCAATTGCTTCGGGCGGGCTCAGCCGATTTAACCCGATACCTGCCCATATATGTAGCCCAAACCGTTGTGCATCCAAAGTAAAATGGCGGCGACGGGTCCCCGGCGGCCGGATTGACCCCAGCCGGGTCCATAGGCTGATGACATCAATATCATCGCCGCAGAGGACTTTCATACCGTAACGGAGCCCCTATCTAGGACGAACCCTGTTCATGGAACCGGGTCGTGCGAACAACGTTCTCTTGTCCTGTCTGGAGAAAAACGTGACGAAACAAGCCTCAGCCACGGCCTCCCTGCGTTCGTCACCGTCCTCCCGCGAGGACGAACTCGCCCAGCGGCTGGAAGCGGCGTTCTCGACTGTCCGCAATGAGACCGAACGCCGGGCCGCACCGCTATCGCCCGAGGACCAGCAGATCCAGTCCATGCCGGATGCCAGCCCGACCAAATGGCACCGGGCCCATACGACCTGGTTCTGGGAGCAATTCCTGCTCGGCGAGCATGCTGCGGGCTACCGGCCCTTCCACCCCGATTTCGCGTTCCTGTTCAATTCCTACTACGTCAGCGCCGGCCCGCGACATGCTCGCAATCATCGCGGCGACATCACCCGCCCCAGCGCCGACGAGGTCGGCGCCTATCGCAAATACGTCGATACGGCCGTCAGCAAATTCTTCCGCGAGGCGGGCGCGGACAAGCTCCGCGCAATCGCGCCGCTGGTCGAGGTCGGGCTCAATCACGAGCAGCAGCATCAGGAGCTGATGTTCACCGACATCCTGCATGCCTTTGCGCAGAACCCGATCTATCCGGCGTATGACCCGGCCTGGCGCTTCCCGGCCGCAACGCGCGGCGGCGATGACTGGCTGACGCTGAACGAAGGCATCCACACCGTCGGCCATGTCGACGACGGCTTTCATTTCGACAACGAGAAGCCGGCGCACCGCGCCCTGGTCGGTCCGGTCAGGATCGCCCGCAATCTGGTCACCAATGCCGAGTGGCTCGCCTTCATGCAGGACGGCGGCTACCGGACCGCAACCCTGTGGCTGATGGACGGCTTTGCCGCGGCCAGCAAGGAAGACTGGCAAGCCCCCGGCTATTGGCGCGAGGTCGACGGCGCATGGCAGGTGATGACGCTGGCCGGCCTCAAGCCGGTCGATCCGGACGCGCCGGTCTGCCACATCAGCTATTACGAAGCGGATGCGTTCGCGCGCTGGTCCGGAAAACACCTGCCGACCGAGATGGAATGGGAGGTCGCGGCCCGCGCTGGCCAGCTCAACGACGCCTTCGGCCTCGTCTGGCAATGGACCCGCAGCTCCTACGCGCCCTACCCCGGCTATCGCGCCGTCGAAGGCGCGCTCGGCGAGTACAACGGCAAGTTCATGGTCAACCAGCTGGTGCTGCGCGGCTCCTCGCTTGCAACTCCGCAGGGCCACAGTCGTACCACCTATCGCAACTTCTTCTATCCGCACCACCGCTGGCAGTTCACCGGGTTGCGGCTTGCCGATTACGACTAAGTATTCCGACGACAGATGCGCGCCGGACAGCGCGTTCAGGAGAGTATCATGAATGTGCACGCCAGCGCTTTGGCCGAGGCCCATCTTCCCGACGAGCAGACCACCGCCTTTGCCCGCGAGGCCATCGAGGACCTCTCGCAGCAGCCGAAAAAGCTGTCGCCGAAATACTTCTACGACGCGACCGGATCGGAGCTGTTCGAGGCGATCACCACTCTGCCGGAATATTATCCGACGCGCACCGAGCTATCGATCCTGAAGGAGCGCGGAAGCGAGATCGCAAGCATCATCCCGGAGCACGCCGCGCTGGTCGAGTTCGGCGCCGGCGCGACCACGAAGGTGCGCCTGCTGCTCGATCATTGCAAATTCGCAGCCTATGTCCCCGTCGACATCTCCGGCGACTTCCTGAAGGCACAGGCGAGCGGCCTGAAGCGGGATTTCCCGGCGCTCGGCATCTATCCGGTGGCGGCCGATTTCACGACGCCGTTCGAGCTGCCCAAGCAGGTTGCATCCATGCCGAAGGTCGGCTTCTTCCCCGGCTCGACCATCGGCAATTTCGAGCCGCAGGAAGCGCAGGCCTTCCTGAGAAGCGCGCGCAAGATCCTCGGCAAGGGCGCGCAGATGATCATCGGCGCCGATCTCGAGAAGGACGAGCGGATCCTCTTCGACGCCTATAACGATGCGGCCGGCGTCACCGCGCGCTTCAACCTCAATGTGCTGGTGCGCATCAACCGCGAGCTCGGCGGCAATTTCGACCTGTCCGCCTTCACCCATCGCGCGATCTACAACCGCGAGCGGCACCGCATCGAGATGCACCTGATCAGCAGGAAGAGCCAGACCGTGCGCCTGCTGGGCACCAGCTTCTCGTTCCGCCCGGGCGAAAGCATCCACACAGAGAACAGCTACAAATACAGCATCGCGCGTTTTGCCGCGCTGGCCCAGGGCGCGGGCTGGCGGGTCCGCGAGAGCTGGACGGATGCGGCGAAGATGTTCTCGGTGCACGCGCTGGAGGTCGCGGAGTAAGGCCGGGCTTCAATGCTCCCCGGCCTCCTCCACCTTCGACCCCAGCGACACCGACTCCCACACCGCCACTACGATTAAGATGGCGCTCGTCGCCATTGACAGCCACAGCGGCGACAGTTCCGACGCGAACCACCACAGCACCAGCAGCAGGATGATGCCGATGCCGTGCGAGAGCTGGAGGAAGCCGCGGACCGCGTGCTTGAACAGGATGGTGCCGATCAGAAACACCAGCGGGCCGCCGATCGTGCTCAGAACCGTGCGGGCGTCGGAATGGCCGGACGGATGCTTCAGCACCAGTTCGTCCGAGACCGCGGTCAGGATGATGCCGGCGATGATCGGCATATGCAGATAGGTGTAGGCGAGCCGCGCCAGGCGGCCGGACTCGCTTGACTTCGAGATCCGCTCCAAGCCGGCCTCCGCGCCCTTGTGGAAATAGATCCACCACATCGCGATGGCGCCGACCAGCGCTGAGACGAAGGCGAGAATGTTGCTCGCGGTCCACTCCAGTTCAGCGAAGGTCGCGCCGTTGACGATAATGGCCTCGCCGAGCGCGATGATGACGAATAGACCGCAACGCTCGGCCATATGGCCGCCTTCGACCGCCCAGGCCTCAACGGAAGAAAAGCCCAGCTTCGGCACCCAGAACCGCGCGGCCGGCGAGATGTATTCCCAGGTAACCGCCGCGATCCACAGCCATAGCCGCCTCTCGCCCTCGGCCAGGCCGCCCGCGATCCACAACGCCGCGGAGATCGACAGCCAGGTCAGGATGCGGATTGCGTTATGCCGCACCGCTGTTCGATGCAGCGGCGTTGCGAGCAGCCAGAACGCGGTACGCCCCACCTGCATGGCCGCATAGGCAATCGCGAACCACAGGCCACGGCCCTCGAAGGCGGTCGGGATCGTGGTCGACAGCACGAGGCCGCCCAACATCATCGCAAAGAGCAGGAGCCGGACCGGGGTCAGCTCGGGATTGAGCCAGTTGGTAACCCAGGCGGTGAAAACCCACAGCCACCACACCGCGAGAAACAGCACCGCGACGTGCACGGCGCCGAGCGGCGTGAAATGGTGCAGCAGCGTGTGCGATATCTGCGTGACGGCGAAGACGAAGACAAGGTCGAAGAACAGCTCGACGAAAGTGACGCGGCTGTGCTGGTTCGGCACAATGACGCGGAACATCGCGCCGTGCGGATTGTCCGCAGCCATCATCGTCCCCTCGTGGCGCTGGTCAGGTCAGGTGCAGCTTCGTCAAGTACCTGGCACACCGGTTTGCAGCGCCAGCGCGTGCAGCACGCCGCCCATCTGGCCGCGCAGGGACTGGTAGACGATCTGGTGCTGCTGGACGCGCGATTTGCCACGGAAGGATTCCGAGATCACGGTCGCGGCATAGTGGTCGCCGTCGCCGGCGAGGTCACGGATGGTCACCTCGGCATCGGGGATCGCTGCCTTGATCATCGCCTCGATATCGTGGGCGTCCATGGGCATTCGGGTCTTGCTCCTTATCTCGGCTGCAAAGCAGCCTCATCATCGAATCGCTGCCGGGGGTCCCCTCGCCGGCAAGGTCAAACTTAGCGTGAACGGCCTTCTACGTCACGCTTTCCGGCACTATATCCCTGATCCCATCAGGACAAAGGCACGACAAAGTGCCGCGCGCGGCAGATTGATCGAAAAGGCGTGAAATCATGAAGCTTCCAGGGCCCGACCACCCGATCACCATCACCCCAAATCCCCGGCGCGTCCGCGTCACGGCGGGCGACATCGTGATCGCCGAGACCAGCAAGGCGCTGACCTTGAAGGAGGCCAGATATCCGGCAGTGCAATATGTACCGCGGGAGGACGCCAACATGGCCCTGTTGGAGCGTACCGACCGCGTCACCCATTGCCCCTACAAGGGGGACGCGAACTATTACAGCGTCAAGGCCGACGGCAAGACGCTGGACAACGCGATCTGGACCTACGAGACACCCTTCCCCGCGATGACGGAGATTTCAGGCCATCTCGCGTTCTATCCGGACAAGGTGAAGATCGAGGAAGTGGGATAAGCGCCGCAACCCACGACCGTCATGCCCGGGCTTGTCCCGCCTGCGCGGTCGAAGCCGCTCCGGCGAGGCGAAGGCCCGGGCATCCACGTTCTGTACGCGGTAAGGCGTGGATGGCCGGGTCAAGCCTGGCCATGACGGCGGAGAGGGCTGAATCAGCTACGTCCTGAAGATCGTGAGTCCCAGTATCAGCAGCACCAGGAAGATCGCCACGAAGACGTAGAACAGGAAGCGCGCGATATCGGCGGAGGCGGCCGAGATTCCGGTGAAGCCGAGCACGCCGGCCACGATCGAGACAAGTAGGAAGATCAGGGCCCATTTCAGGATCGTCATCGCCAGCTCCGAACTGCCGCGTCTCACGGCCTACGCTGTTTTCGGCGAACGCTAACATCGCTGCGAGGAACTGGTTCCTAGAGGTGGTCGGGGGCGACCTCCGAAACAAACGGCCCTTGCTGAATCGAGTTCCCGGCGGCAGAGTCCAGCCGAGGTCAGGATCGGGGCGGCCACGATGACGATGTCACATTCAGCGACGATCGGCGCGGAGGTGCATGCCGCGCCCACGAGCAAGGTGCGCAATCTGGCGATCGATCGCGCCCGCACCTTCCTCACTCTGGTGGTGCTGCTGCATCACGCGGTGATCCCCTATACCTATTTCGGTCATACCGATCCGAGTTATTTCTTCGGCTTCGACATGATCGTGCTCGCCACCGACAGTTTCTTCATGGCGATGTTCTTCTTCCTGTCGGGACTGTTCGCCTGGTCTGGCATCGCTCGGAAGGGAGTGCGGAGCTATTTGGCAGATCGCCTGCTTCGGCTTGGCCTACCCTTCGCGATCTGCGCCTTTACAGTCATTCCGCTCGCCTATTACGCGATCTCTCTGCGGCACCATCCCGAGATCGGTTTTGCGGAATTCTGGTGGAATATGGTCACGAAGGGCCCGTGGCCGAGCGGACCGATTTGGTTCCTTTGGGTCTTGTTTGCCTTCGACCTGGTGGCCTGTCTTTTGTACCGGCTGTCACCCAACCTGCTCGATCCGATCAATCGCCTCTCGCTACACGGTCGCCGCCGGCCCGCCGTGTTCTTCGCGGTCATGCTGGCCGTCACCGCCGCGTTCTACATTCCCGGGCTGGTTCACTACGGACACAGCAGCTGGTTCGAGTTCGGGCCGTTCTCGGTCCAGCACGGGCGCGTGATGCTGTACGCGACCTATTTCTTTTTCGGTGCCGGCATCGGCGTTGCGCAAATGGATCGTGGGCTGCTCTCTGTCGACGGCCGCATGGCGAAGGTCAGCTGGGACTGGATGGTCCTGGCGATCGTTCCGTATTGCCTGTTGTGGGGGCTGATCTTCATCAAGCGCGAAATACTGGGCAACCCGTCGCCGTTGCCGGACTGGTATGAAGCGCTTTATGCCATCTGCTTCACCGTCTTCAGCGTGGCCATCATGTTTCTGATCCTGGCCCTTTTCCAGAGATTCAAGCAATCAGGCTCAGCCAGGCTGCTCGATCCAATGCAGGGCGACGCGTTCGGCATGTTCCTTGTGCACTATCCGATCGCGCTGTGGCTGCAATACTGGCTGTTCGACTATGACCTGCCGGCGATCGTCAAGGCCACGATCGGCTTTGTACTGACTGTCGCGGCGAGCTGGGCGCTGACGCGCGCGTTGCGGCAGATCCCGGGCGCGTCACGCGTGTTGTGAGGCGCGGTCCCTCGGTCCGTAGCCCGGATGGAGCGCAGCGCAATCCGGGACCTCGCCACAAGTGATAGCGGTCCCGGATTACGCTTACGCTCCATCCGGGCTACAGATCTGATTTGTGGCAGCGCCTTACGCCGCCTTGCCGCTCATATATTCCGGCAGCCAGCGCTCGAACGACTTGCGCAAGCTGTCGATCGTAACCGGCGCCTCGCCGGCGATCGCGATGGCATCGCCGCCGGTGGTGCCGATCCGCACGCAGGGCACCTCGCAGCCGCGCATCTTGGCGAGCACGCGGCCGGCTTCGGTTTCCGGCACGGTGACGAGATAGCGCGCTTGGTCCTCGCCGAACCAGTAGGCCTGCGGCACCAGCGCAGTCGGCGCCGCCAGCAGCTTGGCGCCGATGCCGCCCGCCATCGCCATCTCGGCGAGCGCGATCAGGAGGCCGCCGTCCGACAAATCATGCACGGCGGTCGCGGTGCCCGCATGGATCATGCCGCGCACGCAATCGCCGTTGCGCTTCTCGGCCGCAAGATCGACCGGTGGCGGCGCGCCCTCCTCGCGGCCGCAGATGTCGCGCAGATAGACGGATTGGCCGAGCCAGCCATGGGTCTCGCCGATTAAGAGGATCGCCTCGCCCTCGGCCTTGAAGGCGAGCGACGCCGACTTGGTGAAATCGTCGAGCAGGCCGACACCGCCGATCGAGGGCGTCGGCAGGATCGCGCGGCCGTTGGTCTCGTTGTAGAGCGAGACGTTGCCGGACACGACCGGGAAGTCCAGCGTGCGGCAGGCTTCCGAGATGCCCTTGAGGCAGCCGACGAACTGGCCCATGATCTCGGGCCTTTCAGGGTTGCCGAAGTTGAGATTGTCGGTGATCGCGAGCGGCTTGCCGCCGACCGCGGTGATGTTACGCCAGGCTTCCGCGACCGCCTGCATCCCGCCTTGATAAGGATCGGCCTCGCAATAGCGCGGCGTGACGTCGACAGTGAGCGCGAGGCCCTTCGGCCCGTCCTGCACGCGCACGACGGCGGCGTCGCCGCCGGGACGCTGCATGGTGTTGCCGAGGATGACGTGATCGTACTGCTCCCAGACCCAGCGCTTCGAGCACATGTCCGGCGTGCCGATCAGGTTCTCCAGCGCAGCTCCAAGGCCCATCGGCGCCGGCACGTCGCGGGCATGCACGACCGGCAGCGCTGTGGACGGGACGTGCGGGCGGTCATAGACCGGCGCCTCGTCGCCAAGCTCCTTGATCGGCAAATCGGCCATGACGTCGCCGCCATGCTTGACCACGAAGCGCTTGCTCGGCGTGGTGTAGCCGACAATCGCAAAATCCAGCCCCCACTTAGTGAAGATCGCCTCGGCTTCCTTCTCCTTCTCGGGCTTGAGCACCATGAGCATGCGCTCCTGGCTCTCCGAGAGCATCATCTCGTAGGCGCTCATGCCGGCCTCGCGGGTCGGCACCGCATCGAGGTCGAGGTCGACGCCGAGGTCGCCCTTGGCGCCCATCTCCACCGCCGAGCAGGTCAGGCCCGCCGCGCCCATGTCCTGGATCGCGATGACGCAGCCCTTCTCCATGATCTCGAGGCAGGCCTCTAACAGCAGCTTCTCGGCGAAGGGATCGCCGACCTGCACGGTCGGGCGCTTCTCCTCGGACTTGTCGTCGAACTCGGCCGAGGCCATCGAGGCGCCGTGGATGCCGTCGCGGCCGGTCTTGGAGCCCAAATAGACGATCGGCATGTTCACGCCGGAGGCCGCCGCATAGAAGATCTTGTCGGCATCGGCGAGGCCGACCGCCATGGCATTGACGAGGATGTTGCCGTCGTAGCGGGTGTGGAAGCGGACCTGCCCGCCCACCGTCGGCACGCCGAAGGAATTGCCGTAGCCGCCGACGCCCGCCACGACGCCGGAGACGAGATGCCGCGTCTTCGGATGCTCGGGCGCGCCGAAGCTCAGCGCATTGAGGCAGGCGATCGGGCGCGCGCCCATGGTGAAGACGTCGCGCAAAATGCCGCCGACGCCGGTGGTCGCGCCCTGATAAGGCTCGATATAGCTCGGATGGTTGTGGCTCTCCATCTTGAAGACCACGGCCTGGCCGTCGCCGATGTCGATCACGCCGGCATTCTCGCCGGGGCCCTGGATCACCCAGGGCGCCTTGGTCGGCAGGCCGCGCAGATGGATGCGCGAGGACTTGTACGAGCAATGCTCGTTCCACATCGCCGAGAAGATGCCGAGCTCGGTGAAGGTCGGCTCCCGCCCGATCAGCTTCAGGATGCGCTCATACTCGTCGGGCTTGAGCCCGTGGGCGGCAACCAGTTCCGGGGTGATCTTGGGTTCGTTCTTCATGGATTCGAGGCTTTCGGCGGCGGTTTGGCCGTTCTTAGGAACATCGGACGGCTTCGAAAAGCCCTTTATGGCGCATTTTCCCGCTGTCCCACGTTTTGCGCCGGCAGGGCCGGCGGGAACGGGAATTGCACGGCGCGGTCGGATCGGATTTAAGGTCTAAAGACCCGCAATTGAAGGCCTATTTCCTTGCACGAATTGACCAAAGCGCCCCCGCCCCGCCGCCCCGACCTCCATGTCGCCACCGAGGGCGAATTTGTGGGCTGGCGGACCTGGATTCGCGACAGTTTTGAGTCCCATGTCGGCCCGTTCTGGCACCGGATCGAGGCCGACGGCAGCGTCCGCAGCGCCTTCCGCGTCGAGAGGAAACACCTCAACGGCTCCGGCAACGTCCATGGCGGCTGCTACATGGCCTTTGCTGACTATTCGCTGTTTGCGATCGCCACCCATGTCCTGGACAGCCGGGCGGTGACGACCAATTTCGCCTGCGAATTCCTCGATGCGGCACGCGAGGGCGAGCTGATCGAATGCACCGGCGAGGTCACCCGCGCCGGCGGCTCGCTGATCTTCCTGCGCGGCAAGATGGTGTCGGGCGAGCGGCTGCTGCTGACCTTTTCCGGAACGATCAAGCGGATGAAGCGGAAGGCACTCCCTCAGCCAAACGCATAGCTCGACGCCTTCCCTTTTCGCGCGCCCTCGCCCAGACTTCCCACCAAGCGCTTTGGCGCCGGGGAGCAAGAACAAGGTGCCGCAGAGCACATCCGAGGCGGGTCGCGCGACGGCGGCCGCATCAACGCCGTTGCCGTCCATCGCCACCGGCGCACGCAACTGGCGCGATTATGCGCTGCTGCTGGCGCTCGCCTGCTGCTGGAGCTCGACCTATCCGCTGACCAAGCTGGCGCTTCCCACGATCCCACCCATCACCTTCATCTCGGCGCGCTCGCTGATCGCCGCCGCCTTCCTGTTCGCGATCCTGTGGATGCGCGGCACCAGGATCCCGACCGACGCGAAAGCATGGAAGCTGTTCGCGACCCAGCAGCTGATCAACTCGACCTTCCCGTTCCTGATCATCACCTGGTCGCAGCAATATGTGCCGGCCTCGAACACGGTGGTGCTGGCCTCGACCACGCCGATCTTCGCCTTCCTGATCACCTCGCTGATCACGCGGCACGAGCCGGCGACGCTGCTCAAGCTCACCGGTGCAATCCTCGGCCTTGCCGGTACCGTCGCCATCGTCGGCCTCGACGCACTGCGCGGGCTCGGTAGCGAGATCGTGGCAGAGATCGCGATCCTGCTCGCCACCATCTCCTTTGCCTGCGCGACGATCTTCGGCCTTCGCCTGTCCGAATACGATCCGATGGTGGTCGCGGCGGGATCGCTACTGTTCGGCGGCCTCGTGCTGCTGCCGCCCTCACTGCTGATCGACCAGCCCTGGACGCTGCAACCAACGCCGACCGCGATCGTCGCCACCATCATCATGGGCATCGTCTCGAGCGCGCTCGGCCTGATGTTGTTCTACGTCTGCCTCGGCCGGCTCGGCACGCTGACGACCAACGCCCAAGGCTATTTGCGCATTCCGATCGGCGTCGGCCTCTCGGTGCTGCTGCTCGGCGAGAGCGTGCCGTCGAACCTCGCACTGGGGTTATTGCTGGTGATGGCCGGTGTTGCGGCGATGACGGTGCCGGCGGAGCGGTTGAAGTGGCGGTAGCCGACGGCGATGGTCAATCCGCCAAAATAAAGCGGAGGGTACCTGCACGGCGCGTCAGTTTTCCTGTGTCGTTGGTGTGATTGACACCGTCCATGACGGGCACCTCAGGAAAATCGAACGGACTTACCCCGTCGAGGCAAGCCACGTTGACAGCATACAGATTCTGGTCCGATCGACGCTGATGATGCGTGTAGATTCCGCAGCGGGAACAGAAGAAATGCTGCGCTGATCCGGTATGGAAGCGGTAGCTCGTCAGCGCATCCTCGCCCTTCAGGAACTTTATGCCGCCCATCTCCGCCATGACGACGACCGCACCGCGCATCCGGCAGTAAGAGCAGTGCAGCGGCGGATCGAATTGAAACCGTCGCTCAGCGACGCCTCGAAACGCACCGCTCCGCAATGGCACTGACCAGCCCGGACGTTTGTGTCACTCACCATGTGGCATGCTTCCTGGCGTTGCTGCGAATGACGACGCCGCTCGGCGACGTCAACGGGCAGGAACGTATCTCTCAAACGTGGGCCGAACAATCAAAAGGAAGCGCCCAAGGCATCAAAACAACTCACGCGGGCCGGACTCCTCACGCCGACAACTGCTTCTCCGCGATCGACAGCCACTCCGCCTGCGCCTTGCGCAGATATTTCGGCGCGCGCCGCATCTGGATCAGGAACTCGTTGAAGACCATGCGCGCCTCTACGGTGCGGCCGACCGTTTGCAGCAGCATGCCGTAGCGCACACGCGCCTCGGCGCCGGGGAAGTAGCCGGCGAGCACGTGATATTCCTCCAGCGCCTCGTCGACACGTCCGACCTCGGCGAGCGCGCGGGCATAGAGCAGATGCGCGTCGGCGGAATCGAAATCGGGCCATTGCTTCTGCAGATCGTCCAGCGTCGCCAGCGCATCGGCCGGGCGGCTGGCGGCAAATTGCGCCTGCGCCCTGCGCAGCGCGTAGGCAGGATCGTGGCCCATCGGCAGCTTCAGGATGTGATCATAGTGCGCTTCAGCTTCGCCGAACCGGCCGATATTCGCGCACTCTTCCGCCAGCGCCGCGCGGTTGGCGATGGTGTCGGTGCCGGCGAGTTGGTCGGACAGCTCGCGATAGCGCTTCTCGGGATCGAGGCGATTGGCGACACGCTGGCGCGCCTGCCGGGCACCGGGGCTGGAAAACCATTCAGGAATGAGCTCGACCGCGATATAGGCGATCGCGCCCATCATCGGCACCAGCAGGATGATGAAGGCCCAGGGCCGCAACCGTCCGGTTCGCGAGGCGTGATAGATCAGCGTGATATCGAGCAGCAGAACGACCAAAGCAACGGGCATGTGACATCCGGAAAGCACAACGACAGCCGGCCTCCTGATATCGCAATCGAACCGATGAAACAACTTTGAGTTGCCGCAACCGGCAAGAATCAGCGAACCCGAACGCGCGCCGTAATGGTGACGAGGAGTCAGTCGCCGCAAAACCTATGCAGGTTCACGCGCCTCGCGTAGCAATCCACTCGCCAGCACTCGAAACGCGTCGACGGCCTTGCTCAGCACATTCTTGGGATCGTCGGCCGCCGCGACCCACAAGGCGGCGCTGAGCGCAGCCCCGTTCAGCAACCGCCCCGCCGCTTCGACATCGACCGGCTTCACGATTCCCTCCTCGATCAGCGCACGGATCGTTCGCATGGTGATATCGAGACAGGCGTTCTCGCCGGGCCATTTGGAGGGATCGCCGAGCACGGCAGGTCCATCCAGGAGCATGATGCGCTGGATCTCAGGTTCGAGCGCCATTTCGATATAGGCGCTTCCCTCGGCGAGCAGGCCCAGCCACGGGTTGGGCGCTTGCTCCCGAACGATGCGAAGCCGCTCCGCCATTTCACCGTCGATCTGCTCGACGACGGCCCAGAGCAGCCCCTTCTTGTCTTCGAAGTTGTGATACAGCGCGCCCCGCGTCAGACCGACGGCCGCAGTGAGCTCGTCCATCGACGCGTCTGCATAGCCCTGCGTGGCAAATGCCGCGCGTGCGGCGCGGATGAGGCTGGCCCGATTTTCCGCCATGGCCGCGGCGCGCTTCCCCTTTGCCATGCCCTGCCCCCTTGACATACGCCTCGTATGTGAGCGATATCTCACATACGAAACGTATCTGAAATTGCCGTGACGCGCCAGCCATGGAACACCCACGATCCGCTCACGCCCATCAACCGAAAGGCCCTGCCATGCCCCAGCGAGAGGCAATCTTCCCCGCCAACCGCCACGCGCTCTACAAAGTGCATCGCTACTCGGCAGCGATCCGCTCCGGTGACCTGCTGTTCGTGTCGGGGCAGGTCGGCAGCCGCGAGGACGGCTCACCCGAACCGGTGTTCGAGGACCAGGTCCGGCGCGCGTTCGCCAATTTGCGTGCCGTGCTCGCCGCTGGTGGATGCACGCTGGACGATGTCGTCGATGTCACCACGTTCCACACCGATCCGGCGAGCCAGATCGAGACGGTGATGGCCGTTCGCGCCGAGGAGATCGGCGATCCTCCCTATCCGAACTGGACGGCCGTCGGCGTGAACTGGCTTGCCGGCTTCGACTTCGAGATCAAGGTCATCGCCCGCATTCCTGTGCTCCAGTAAGCTTCCGGGCGGCCATACGCCGGCCGCCAGCAGACAACTTGGCCTGGCTACTTGTTGGCGTCGTCCGCCAGCATCTTGCGGTACTTTTCGACGTCGCGCGTCACGAGCTTTTGCAGCACGTCGGGCGCGTGCTCGTCGGCATCGGGCGCGACGGTCGACAGGTCGGCGAAGCGCTTCTTCACCGCTTCGGTCTCGACGGCCGTGCGCGCCGCGGCATTCAGCTTGGCGATCACGGCCGGCGGCGTGCCCTTGGGCGCGAACAGGCCGTTCCAGCCTTGTGCCTCGAACTCGGGCAGGCCCGCTTCTGCCGAGGTCGGCAGATCCGGCAGCGTTGAGAGCCGAACGGTCGAGCCGACCACGAGGCCCTTCACCAGCTTGTCGTTAATCGACTGCGACACCGAGGCGGCCGCGTCGCAGACGCCGTCGATCTGGCCGCCGACCGCGTCAGTCAGGGCCGGCGCGGCGCCGCGATAGCCGATCAGCGTCGCGTCGATCCCGCCTGATGTGACGAAGCTTTTGCAGATCAGGTAGTTCGAGGAGCCGACGCCGGCATGGCCGAGATTGATCTTGCCCGGATTGGCCTTGGCATAGGCGATGAACTCTTTCAGGTCCTTCGCCGGAAAGTCCTTGCGCAGCGCGATGCTGCCGAACGTCTTCGCCACCATCGCGATCGGCACGAAGGAATCAGGCGTGAACGGCAGTTTTGGATAGATCGTGTAGGTCGCGGCATTGGTGCCGGCATTGCCGATCGCAATCGTATAACCATCCGGCTCGGCGCGGGAGGCCCGCGCCAGCGCGGTCGAGCCGCCGGCCCCCGCAACATTCTCGATCACGATGGTCTGGCCGAGCGCGATGCCCATCTGCTCGGCCACCGCGCGCGCGATCACGTCTGAGGTGCCGCCGGCCGCGAACGGCACGATCATGGTGATGGGACGCTTGGGATAATCCTGCGCGGATGCGCAAGTGGCGATCGAAAATGTCGCGAACGCTAGCGCCGCGATCGCGGCGAGCGCACGCTTCACCACGAACGAGATCACGCGGCTTTTTCCAGATGCTGGGCGAGACCGGCGAACAAGCCGCGACCATCGGTGCAGCCCATGATGTCTTCGACGTGGTTTTCCGGATGCGGCATCATGCCGAGCACGTTGCCCCGGTCGTTGACGATGCCGGCGATCGAATGCGCGGCGCCGTTGATGTTGTTGAAATCGTCGACTTCGCCGGCAGCGGAGCAATAGCGATAGAGCACCCGCCCCTCGCCTTCGAGCCGCTTGATGGTCTCTTCGTCCGCCTCGTAATTGCCCTCGCCATGGGCGACCGGCACGCGGATCACCTGGCCGGCATTGTAGCCGCGGGTGAACGGCGTGTCGGAACGCTCGACGCGCAGATGCACGTCGCGGCAGATGAATTTCAGCCGCGCGTTGCGCATCAGCACGCCCGGCAAGAGGCCGGACTCGCAGAGGATCTGAAAACCGTTGCAGACACCGAGCACGAGGCCGCCCTTGGCCGCATAGTCGCGCACCGCATCCATCACCGGTGCACGCGCCGCAATCGCGCCGCAGCGCAGGTAATCGCCGTAGGAGAAGCCGCCGGGCACGACGACGAGATCGGTGCCCGCAGGCAGCGCGGTCTCGGCGTGCCAGACCATCGCGGGCTCGCTGCCGGAGATCAGCCTCAACGCGCGCGCCATGTCGCGCTCGCGGTTGATTCCGGGAAAGACGAGGATGGCGGCTTTCATGGCAGAGGTTCCGACGCGGCTGGGAATCGAGGCTGGCCAACGGGCCAATTCGTGAACAGACATAACCATTTGACGGAGATTTTACCAGTGCTAGCGTTGCGGAGCGCCCTTGTACACAGGCCATAGCCACGCGCCTTTGGCCGCTCGATTTGCCCGGGATTGAAGCCATGAACGTCCCGTCGCTGCCCGCATCTCTCGCCGAAGCAGTATCCGCCGAGGGCGTGGTCGCCGCCGGCGCTTATGTCGACGGCCGCCGGGTCGCCAATATCGCCATCAGCGAGGCCTCGAGCTGGCGAGCCAAGCCCGGCCATGTCGTGTGGATCGGGCTGCACGAGCCCGACATGGCGCTGCTCGGCGCGGTGCAGAAGCAGTTCGACCTGCACGACCTCGCGATCGAGGACGCCAACCACGCCCATCAACGGCCCAAGATCGAGCAATATGGCGAGGCCCTGTTCATCGTCGCGCGCACCGCGCAATTGATCGAGGGGCGCATTGCCTTCGGCGAGACCCACATCTTCGTCGGCGAAGGCTATCTGGTCTCGGTGCGCCACGGCGCCTCGACCTCCTACACGCCGGTGCGCGAGCGCTGCGAGAGCTGTCCGCGGGCGCTCGCGCGCGGCGAGGACTACATCCTCTATGCCATCCTCGATTTCATCGTCGACAATTACTCGCCCGTGCTGGAGAGCATCCACGACGAGGTCGAGAGCATCGAGGATGACGTGCTCTCCAAGCAGATCAGCAAGGCGCAGATCGAGCGGCTCTACATGCTGCGCCGCGACCTGTTGCGGCTGAGGACCGCGATCGGCCCGCTGGTGGAGGTCTGCCGCCGCCTGGAGCATGACGACCTCTCGATGGTGCGGCAGGCCATGCAGCCGCTGTTCCGCGACGTCACCGACCACGTCCGCAACATCCAGGAGCGCATCGATTCCATGCGCGAGGTGCTGGCGTTCGCCTTCGAGGCAAGCCTTTTGGTCGGCCAGGCCCAGGAGACGGCGGTATCCAAGAAGCTCGCATCCTGGCTCGCCATCATCGCGGTCCCGACCGCGCTCGCCGGCATCTACGGCATGAACTTCAAGCACATGCCGGAGCTGGAATGGGAGTACGGCTATTTCATGCTGCTGGGCGTGATGCTGACGGCATGCGGCTCGCTGTACTGGCGTTTTCGGCGGGCCGGGTGGCTGTGAGTCCAGACGCTCAGACTGGTTACATGCCTCGTCTGCCAGACCACGTGCTCTGCGCCACCTGAAGGTCGTGCAGCATGAGAAGCTGCTCTTCTCGACAGGCGCTCAGCTCAGACCTGATTTCGTCGATCTTGTATTCGACATCACCGAGCGTTTGCTCGACCTGATTCAGCAGCTCGAAAATCAGCTCTTTGCCGATATCCGCCACTCCGCTCAGCCTTTCATCTCGATCGCATAATTCTCGATCACGGTGTTCGCCAAGAGCTTGTCGGCGGCCTCCTTCAGCGCCGCCTCCGCCTTGGCCTTGTCGGCGCCGGCGAGCTCGATGTCGAACACCTTGCCCTGGCGGACGCTGGCGACGCCGTCGACGCCGAGCGACTTCAACGCGCCTTCGATGGCCTTGCCCTGCGGGTCGAGGATGCCCGTCTTCAGGGTAACGGTGACACGTGCCTTCACGTCAAAAGTCCTCTTCAGCTCTTCACCAGCACCGGGCCGGTGCCCTGGGGACGCTCGTTCTCCATGAGGATGCCGAGACGCTTTGCAACTTCGGTGTAGGCCTCGAGCAGGCCGCCGAGATCCCTGCGGAAACGATCCTTGTCGAGCTTCTCGTTCGACTTGATGTCCCACAGCCGGCAGCTGTCCGGCGAGATCTCGTCGGCGACGATGATGCGCATCATCTCGTTCTCGAACAGGCGCCCGCACTCCATCTTGAAGTCGACGAGGCGGATGCCGATGCCGAGGAAGAGGCCGGTGAGGAAGTCGTTGACGCGGATGGCGAGCGCCATGATGTCGTCGATCTCCTGCGGCGTCGCCCAGCCGAAGGCTGTGATGTGCTCTTCCGACACCATGGGGTCGTTGAGCTGGTCGTTCTTGTAATAGAACTCGATGATCGAGCGCGGCAGCTGTGTGCCCTCCTCGATGCCGAGGCGCTGCGACAGCGAGCCAGCGGCGACGTTTCGCACCACCACCTCCAGCGGCACGATCTCGACCTCGCGAATCAACTGCTCGCGCATGTTGAGGCGGCGGATGAAATGGGTCGGCACCCCGATGTCGTTGAGGTGCTGAAACAGGTACTCCGAGATCCGGTTGTTGAGGACGCCCTTGCCCTCGATCACCTGATGCTTTTTCGCATTGAACGCGGTGGCGTCGTCCTTGAAGTGCTGGATCAGGGTACCGGGCTCGGGGCCTTCGTAAAGAACCTTTGCCTTGCCTTCATAAATGCGACGCCGACGGCTCATGGGGATGTACCGTGTTTTGTTGAAATCCATGAATTTGGTGTGCTCCGGTTGACTAGGATTACGACCCACAGCGGAGCTGCCGTGAACGGCCAGGAACCCATCTATAACCCGTTGGAAACAGAACGGGAACCAAGCCTTAGGCAACCTATCCGATTGGCTGTCCGAGCACAATCGATCCGGCCGTCCGGCACCAACTTATACCGTCTTGCCTGCGGCTTAACGGCCCGTTGTTTTGCCGATTCGTGCTATCTATGTAGGCATGCAGCCGGGTCGCCGCAACGGAAGGCTCCCGCTCCATTCAGCGAGGATTTGGAACAGGCATGAGCGAGTTCGACAAACGCCAGGAAGGCTTTGAGAAGAAGTACGCCCTCGACGAGGAGCAGAAGTTCAAGGCGGAGGCCCGCCGCAACCGGCTGCTCGGCCTGTGGGCAGCCGAGAAGCTCGGCATCACGGGTGATGCCGCCATCGCCTATGCCAAGGAGGTCGTCGCGGCCGATTTCGAGGAGGCCGGCGATGCCGACGTCGTGCGCAAGCTGACGGCCGATTTCGCCGCCAAGAACGTTGTCGTCACCGAGCAGGCGATTCGCGCCAAGATGAGCGAGTTGCTCGCAGTTGCCGCCGCCGAGGTGAAGGCGGGGAAATAATCGAGTCAACCGACCCGCTGGCGCGCAATAGCCTTGCGCGCCGGCGTTCTTCTTCTGCCTTCCCGCGTGGTCGAGACATTCGGCCCGGCATAGTTGCGGCGGATGGTTTCGAGCAGGCGCTCTGCGGCAGCGCTCAAAAACCCGCCACGACGCGTGACGAGGACGATATCCTGGTGCGCATCAAGGTCGCCCACGGCGACGGTCGCGATCGAGCCCGCACGCAGCTCCTCAGCCACGTGGCTTTTTGCCAGCAGTGCAAGACCGAAGCCCGATTCCACCAGCCGCTTCTGCGCAGTGAGGCTGTCCACGGCCGTCCATTCCACCTCGCCAAGTCCCCGCGTCAGAAACAGCGCGAACACGTGAGCCGCGGCAATCTCGCGGCGGCCGCGAATCTCGGGGAATGCGATCCAGCGCTCGCCATCAAGCTCGGCGAGGCGTTTCACCCGCTGTCCGGCGCGAGGATGGTCGGGCGCACAGACCACTTGCAACGATTCGCGCAGGATCTGCTCGCAGGCGAGATCGCCGGAGCGGTCGGCGTTGTAGCGCAGGCCAATCGTGGCCTCGCCGCGCCGGATGAGATCGCTGACCTCCGCGCTGGTCGCCGTCCGCAAGCTCAGCACGACGGCGGGATGCTCCTTGGTAAACCGCTTCATGATGGTCGAGAGGCGGCTGTCAGCGAGCGTCCCGGTCACGGCCAGCGAAACCGGCCCTGCATTCTGCTTGGTCAGTGCGCGGATCGCCTGTTCGGCATCCTGCGCCGCGGCCACTGCGCGCTCGGCATAGGGGATCAGCACGCGCCCGGCATCGCTGAGTCGCGTGCGGCCTGCCACCCGCTCGAACAGGGGAACGCCGAGCTCCTGCTCCAATAGAGCGATACGGCGCGAAATCGCCGGCTGCGAGCGGTGCAGGAATTTCGCGGCATGCGAAATCCCGCCTCTGCGATGAACCGTCAGGAAGGTGTTGAGGGCGTCACTGTCCATCGCGACCTCATGCAAAAAGCTGATGATATCTCACAGAATAACAAATTTGGCGGATGACGGAAGTGCGCCTAAAGCTCGTTGGGACAGACAATGGAGACGAGCCATGACGAGCCAGTTGGACAAGGCGAGAGCCTTTCGCGCGTTGCACGAGCGGCCCGGTGCCTTCATCATTCCCAATCCATGGGATGCCGGCACCGCGAAGCTGCTCGCGGCGATGGGCTTCGAAGCCCTGGCCACTACGAGCCTCGGGGTCGCCAACATGCTCGGCAGCAGCGGCGTCAGCCTCGACGTCATCCTCGCCAACGCACGCACGATCGTGGAAGCGACCGACCTGCCCGTCAGCGTCGACCTCGAGAATTGCGGCGCACATGAGCCGAGACGCGCCGCCGAAGCTATTCGGCGTGCCGCAGACACTGGCGCGGTGGGCGGCTCGATCGAGGATTTCAGCGGCGATCGCGATCGCCCGATCTACGACTTCTCCCACGCCGTCGAGCGCGTCCAGGCCGCGGTGGAGGTGGCACGCGCGCTGCCCATTCCGTTCACGCTGACGGCGCGGGCCGAGAACTTCCTGCACGGCCGCAAGGACATCGACGATACGATCCGCCGCCTGCAGGCCTTCGAGGCCGCTGGCGCCGACGTCCTCTATGCGCCGGGCCTGTACGATCTCGCCACGATCAGGACGGTGGTGTCCTCGCTGGGCAAGCCCTTCAACCACGTGATGGGCTTTGCCGACCCGACGCTAACCGTCGACCAATTGTCCGCCGCTGGCGTCAAGCGCATCAGCGTCGGCGGAGCCATGTCGCGCTACGCGCTCGCAGCGTTCCTGAACTGCGCGCGCGAGATGAAGGACAAGGGGTCCTTCACCTACATCCGCGAGATGGCGCCGGTCGGCGAGCTGCGCGCCGCCTTCGCCGCGGTCACTCCTCCTTGAAGCCGTACTCCGGCACGTTGCCGCTGGCGCCGTAATATTTATACGGCAGGAACTTGCCGCTCATGGTGATCTTGACGCGGTCGCCCTTGGGGTTGGCGACGCGCTCGATGCCCATGTCGAAGTCGATCGCCGACATGATGCCGTCGCCGAACTCCTCCTCGATCAGCGCCTTCCAGGCCGGACCGTTCACCATAACCATCTCGTAGAAGCGGTAGATCAGCGGGTCGGTCGGCGGCATCGGCGTGCCGGTGCCGCGCATCGGCACCTCGTTGAGCATGGCAACTTCCGCCTTCGACAGGCCGAACAGCTCGCCGGCATTGGCAGCCTGCGGCTTCGTCAGCTTCATCTGGCCCATGATCGCACCGACGATCAGCACCTCGGAATAGCCGCCGATCTTTTCGCAGATGTGCTTCCAGCTCCAGCCCTTCTCGCGCTTGATGTCGAGCAGTTTTTCGGTGAGGTCTTCGCGTTTCATTAGGGTCTCCTTGCTAGGCGCTCAATCCGGGGTTTGTCCCCGGCATCCAGGTCTGTCGCGGCTCTTCGCCGCTTGATGCGATCGAGAGCCCGGGCTTGCCGATCTGCACCGTCGGCACATTGCGCGGATCGTGATCCGGCTTTTCAGTGGTAAAAGTCTTGCTGCGCGTCACCAGGAAATCGATGATGTGGTTGCGCAGCGCGTAGTACAGCGGATGGCGGTGCAGGTCGGTGCGGCCGCGGTCCCGCGGCAGCGGGTTCTCGACCACCTCCGCCAGCACCGCGCCGGGACCGTTGGTCATCAGGAAGATCTTGTCGGCGAGATAGATCGCCTCGTCGACGTCGTGGGTGATCATGAACGCGGTCTGCCCGGTCTCCAGGCAAATCCGCCGCACCTCGTCCTGCAGCGTGCCGCGCGTCAGCGCGTCCAGCGCCGAGAACGGCTCGTCCATCAGCATCATCTTCGGCGTGATCGACAGCGCCCGTGCGATGCCGACGCGCTGCTTCATGCCGCCCGACAGCTCTGAGGGACGCTTGTGCTCGGCGCCGGAGAGGCCGACCAGATCGATGAATTTCTGCGCATGCGCCCTTACCTTGGCGCGGTCCCAGCTGCGCCATTTCGAGCTGACGGCATAGGCGACGTTGCCGAGCACCGTGCGCCAGGGCAGCAGCGCATGGCTCTGGAAGATCACGGCGCGGTCGAGGCTGGTGCCCGAGATCGCCTGACCGTCGACGATGACCGCGCCCTCGCTCGGCGCATCGAGCCCGGCGAGGATGTTGAGCACCGTGGTCTTGCCGCAGCCGGAATGGCCGATCACGCAACAAAACTCGCCGCGCGCCATCGAGAGCCAGAGGTTCTCGAAGATGGTGGTCGTCGCGCCGCCCGCACCTGGATAGCGCTTGGCGATGCCTTCGATCGAGATGAACTTGTCGGTCATCGCCTCTACTCCGGAAACGTGACCATGCGCGTGAAGCGCGCCAGGATCTGGTCGAGCAGCATGCCGACGACCCCGATCAGGAGGATCGCGATGATGACGTTGGTGATCGACAAATTATTCCACTCGTTCCAGACGAAGTAGCCGATGCCGGTGCCGCCGACGAGCATCTCGGCGGCGACGATCACGAGCCAAGCGATGCCGATCGAGATGCGCATGCCCGTCAGGATGGTCGGGGCCGCTGCCGGCAGGATCACGGTGAAGGCCCGCCTGACGGTGCCGACCTCGAGCGTCCGCGCGACGTTGATCCATTCCTTGCGCACGCTCGCGACGCCGAACACCGTGTTGAGCAGCATCGGCCAAATCGAGCAGATGAAGATGACGAAGATCGCGGAGACCGAGGAATCCTTGATGGTGTAGAGCGCGAGCGGCATCCAGGCGAGCGGCGAGATCGGCTTCAAGACCTGGATGAACGGATCGAGCGCCTTGCTCAGCAGCGGCGACATGCCGATCAGGAAGCCGAGCGGGATCGCCACCAGCACGGCCAGCAGATAGCCGGTGCCGACGCGCGCAATGGAATAGCCGAGCTGGATGCCGAGCCCCTTGTCGTTCGGCCCGTTGTCGTAGAACGGCCGCTTCAGATGCTCCCAGAGCTTTGCGCCGACATCGAGCGGCCCGGGCATCGCCGATTTGCCCTGCGTCGCCGTGAGCCCCATCAGCTTGGCGTATTCCGGGCTCATCGTCGCCGTCGTGCCAGTCGAGCGTGTGGCGAGATGCCAGATGCCGAGGAAGGCGGCGAGCAGCACGAGAGAGACGAGGCCAGCGCGGAGGCGGAGGGAGGCGGTCATCTCCCTCTCCCCGTTCTTACGGGGGCGCGACGAGCTTCGCTCGCGCTGAGAGGGTCGGGGTGAGGGGCCTCCCTCGACACGTGAGATTGTCGAGGGACCTGTACCCCCGACCTCTCCCCGCAAGCTGGGCGAGGTGAAGATAGAGCGCTGGCCATCACGACGCCTTCCTGATCTTGAAGCTCGCCAGATAGTCCTCGGGCTTGGCCGGATCGAAATTCTTGCCCATCACCGCGAACGACTTGTAGGCACTCGCCGGCGGCGTGAGGCCCATCTCGGTCATCAGCTTCTTGGTATCGGTTGCCAGATACACCTGCTCGGCCACCGCCTTGTAGTCGACGTCGCCCTTGATCTGGCCCCAGCGCTTCATCTGCGTCAGCATCCAAACCGCAAAGGACTGCCAGGGGAATGGATCGAAATCGACGCGCTTGGGATCGGTCTTCACCCCGCCGAGGCCGTCGGCATAGGTGCCGGTCAGGACCTGCTCCAGCACGGTGACAGGCGCGTTGATGTAGTTCGCAGGCGCGATCGCCTCAGCGATCTGCTTGCGGTTCTCGGCCTTCGAGGCGAAGGCGGTGGCATCGACGATCGCCCGCGTCAGCGCCGCGAAGCTGTTCGGCGCTGACGTGATGAACTCGCGGCTGGCGGCAAAGCTGCAGCAGGGATGGCCGTCCCAGATCTCCTTGGAGAGGAGATGCATGAAGCCGACGCCGTCATAGATTGCGCGCTGGCAGATGTTGTCGGGCGCGAGGAAGCCGTCGATGTTGTCGGCACGCAGGTTCGCGACCATCTCCGGCGGCGGCACCGAGCGCAGCTGCACGTCGGTATCGGGATCGAGACCGTGCTCGGCGAGGTAATAGCGCAAGAGGTAATTGTGCATGGAGTAGTCGAAGGGGATGGCGAATTTCAGCCCCTTCCAGTCCTTCGGATCGCGCTTGTCCTTGTGCTTGCTCGCCAGCACGATGCCCTGCCCGTTGATGTTCTCGATGGCCGGGACGGTGAAGGGAATCGCGTTGGCGCCGAGGCCGAGCGAGATCGCGATCGGCATCGGTGCCAGCATGTGCGCAGCGTCGTATTCCTTGTTGATGGTCTTGTCGCGGATCACGGCCCAGCCGGCGGTCTTCACCACTTCGACGTTGAGGCCGTGCTTGGCATAGAAGCCCATTGGCGCGGCCATGATGATCGGCGTGGCGCAGGTGATCGGGATGAAGCCGACCTTAAGGTCCTTCTTCTCGGGCGCGCCGGCTTGCGCGAAGACCTCGGTCGCCGTCTGAATCGGGAAGAATTGCGACAGCGCCGCCAGCGCCGTCGAGGCGCCGACCGACTTCAAGAACGCACGCCGCGCCACGTCCTGCGGAAACATTGCGCGCATCAATGCGGAGGCGACCACGCCCTCGTAGCGCTTCTCTTCGCTTGCGACCGGCTCGCAATACAGCGCCGTGGCCTGCTCATGCTCTGCGTCGGAACCATGCTGGCCGCAAACACAGCCGGCTCGAAGCTTGCGATCGGGATCAAACGGATTGTCGAACGTGGACATCGGCCCTCCTGCGCGTCAATGCGAGAAGGAATTACGCAAGGAGCATGCCACCGACGAATAGGCAGGCATTGCCTTGATGACGCAGCATTTTCACCCGCGCTTGGCCGCTACGAAAACTCGTGATAAACGAGATTTCGTAGTTCAATTACGAGATTTCGCAATGGCAACGACGCCAATGCCCGTCCACGACGAGGTGGCCTCCGTCATCGACCCGCGCATCGCGGCCTTCGAATCCTCGGTCGAGGCGATGCTGCTGGTCGATCCCTACGGCGACCAGATCGTCGATGCCAATCCCGCCGCCTGCGCCCTGCTCGGCTACGACCGCGCTTTGCTGCGGCAGACCAGGGCCAGCACGCTCCACGCCGGCGAGCTTGCCGCCCTCACCGTCTTCACCCAGGCCGTGCTGCACAAGGGCGCCTACTGGACCACGGCGCTCAATCCACGCCATGCGACCGGGCAAGATCTCAAGCTCGAATATGCCGGCTGCCTGCTGCCGCATGACGGCCGCACGCTGCTGCTGCTGACGCTGACCGATCTCGAAGCCCGCCGCCGGCGCAATGTCGATGCCGCCGCCGAGGACCATATGCGCGGCGGCATCTCGACTTGGCAGCGGGTCGAGCGCGTGTTCCAGGACATCGAGCGCGAGAACCAGTTGATCCTGCGCGCCGCCGGCGAAGGCATCTATGGCGTCAACGCCGAAGGCAAGACCACCTTCGTCAATCCCGCGGCCGAGCGCATGCTGGGCTGGACCGCCGAGGAGCTGGTCGGCAAGGAGATCCACCCGATCGTCCACCACACCCACCACGATGGCCGGCACTATCACAACCACGATTGCCCGATCTATGCGGCGTTCCGCGACGGCGCCGTGCACCAGGTCGACGGCGAGGTGTTTTGGCGCAAGGACGGCTCGCCCGCCTGGGTCGAATACACATCGACGCCGATCCGCGATCGCGGCGTCGTGGTCGGCGCCGTCGTGGTGTTTCGCGACGTCAGCCAGCGCCGCGAGGCCGCCGAGAAGCTGCACGCGGCGCTTGCCGAGGTCGACCGTCTGCGCGAGCGGCTCGAGCTGGAGAACGCCTATCTCCAGGAGGAAATCCGCATCGAGACCAATCCGCGCGGCATCATCGGGGGCAGCGAGGCGATCCAGAAGACGCTGCGCCAGGTCAAGCTGGTGGCGCCGACCACCGCGGCGGTAATGATCACCGGGGAATCCGGCACCGGCAAGGAGCTGATCGCGCGCGCCATCCACGAGGATTCCACCCGCAGCGACCGGCCGCTGATCCGTGTCAACTGCGCCGCAATCCCGCGCGAATTGTTCGAAAGCGAGTTCTTCGGCCATGTCCGCGGCGCCTTCACCGGCGCAACGCGCGACCGCATCGGCCGCTTCGAGCTCGCCGACGGCGGCACGCTATTCCTCGACGAGGTCGGCGAGATCCCGCTCGAGCTGCAAGGCAAGCTGCTGCGCGTGCTGCAGGAAGGCCATTTCGAGCGTGTCGGCGAGGCGCGCACCCGCGCCGTCGACGTTCGCGTCATCGCCGCGACCAATCGCGATCTCAAGCAGGAGGTCCAGCGCGGCCGCTTTCGCGAGGATCTCTACTTCCGTCTCAACGTGTTTCCGATTGAGACCGTCCCCTTGCGCGAACGCCGCGAGGACATTCCCCTGCTGGCCCAGCATTTCCTGACGCGCGAGAGCAAGGCGCTGAAATCGAACCTCCGTCTGTCGGAGGGCGATGCGCGGCGGCTGACCCGCTACGACTGGCCCGGCAATGTCCGCGAACTGCAGAACGTGATCGAGCGCGCTGCGATCCTGGCGCAGAACGGCCGCCTGCGCATCGATCTGCCCGATACTTCAGGCGCACAAGCGCCTAGCGGCGCCACCCGCCATAGGCCCGACGCGCGCCCCGCAATCATGACGTCGTCGGAAATGCGCGACCACGAGCGCGCCAACATTCTCGCCGCGCTCGAGGCCTGTGCCGGAAAAGTTTTCGGCCCCGGCGGCGCCGCCGAGATCCTCGACATCAAGCCGACCACGCTGGCCTCACGGATCAAGGCGCTGGGAATCGCACATCGTCCGCAAGGGGCCCATCCTTCGAGACGCCCGCTTTAGGCGGGCTCCTCAGGATGAGGTCGGAGTGCGCGGCCACAGTATCGACAGACACCGGTGCCGCTTAGCCTCATCCTGAGGAGACCGCGAAGCGGTCGTCTCGAAGGACGAGGCGCGCGCTCAGGCTGCCTTGGTGGTGACGTCCGATGCGATCGGCAGGCCCTGCTCGATCGGCAGCGACGGATCGCGTGACCATTCGTTCCAGGAGCCGAAATACATCCGCACGTCCTTTACGCCGGCGTTCTTCAGCGCCAGGAAGGTGTTCGAGGCGCGCGCCCCCTTGAAGCAGTAGAGATAGACCGGCGTAGTCTGCGAGATGCCGACCGTGGCGCATTCGGCCAGAATCTCATCCTTCGATTTGAAGCGCGGGCCTTCGGCGGTCGGCTTCATCATGCGATACCATTCCAGCCACACGGCGCCGGGAATGCGGCCCTTGCGCGGGCAGAAATCCTTGCCGTACGGGGACGAGCTGTCGCCAATCCACTCGTCGACGTCGCGGACGTCGAGGATCGCGATGCCGGGCTTGCCGACGGCGGCGAGCATGGTCTTGGCGTCGATCAGGATCTCGCCCGCTTCAGGCACGATCGAGAACGAGGCCTTCTCAGGCGCGGGCACATCCTTGGTCACCGGGAAGCCCGCGGCCGACCAGGCGTCGAAGCCGCCATGCAGCACCTTCACCTTGGGATAGCCGAGCATGGTGAGCAGGTAATAGCCGCGGCAGGACTGGCCGAAGCCGGAGTTCATCGACTGTTCGTAGATCACCGCCGTCTCCTTGCCGGAGAGACCGGCGCTGCCGAACGCATCGGCGAACTTGGTCTTGAGCTCGGCCATGCCCTCGGGCGTGGAGGTCGCGAGGAACGTGAAGATCTCATGCACGTTGACGGCGCCCGGCAGATGGCCGGCGGCGTAGGCGTCGGGATTGCGGGTGTCGATGACGACACACGGCTCGGTCTTCAAGAGATCGGCGAGTTCGACGGCAGTGATCAGAACGTCAGTCATGGCAGCCTCTCCGTTGAGGTTGGTGGGGGTGGACTCGTAGAACTCAAGAACTTGGAACTCAGAAATCGGCGAGCATCTTGCGCAGCTGCTTGGTGGCCGGCGTGACGATCGCGACGAAATAGGCCTCGCGCAGGCGCCGCTGCGCGCGGTGGCTCTTGAGGTAGCCGCGGGCACCACAATGCAGCATCGCCGCATGCGCCGCCGCGACACTGGCTTCGCCGGCGCGCAGCCGCAGCGCAATCACCTTGCGCCAGTAGGTCTCCTCCTCGTTGTAGGGATCGCGCGCCAGCGCCATGGTCTCGGCCTCGAGCTCGGCGGCGAGCTCGCGGAAATGCACCGGCTGCTGCGGCAAATAGCGGTTGATATGGCCGAGGGGATTGTCGACCTCGTCCATGATGTTGATGCAATCCTTGATCACCCCCAGCGCCATGCCGGCCTGCAGCAGGATGAAGCCGGCGCGGATCTTCTTGACGAAGGGCGCGGCGGGATCGGCCAGGATCAGCTCATCGGGCACGAAAGCGTCGCGGAACTGCACGCCATAGGTGCCGGTGCCGTCCATCGCGAGGAACGGCTTGCAGGGCGTCAGCGTGATCGCGGGGTCGGAGCAATCGGCCAGGAACATGACAGTGCCGGGCTCGCCACTTGCGATGCCCGCATCATCCTCGCGCTCGAAGATGGTGCCGAAGTAGTGATCAGGCCCGAGGTTGGAGACCCAGGGCAACGCACCGCGCACGATATAGCCGCCCTCGACCTTGCGGCCCTTCAGCTTGAGCTTCTCGATGCCGAAGAAGCTCTTCATGGGATTGGAGAGCCCGGTGCCGCCAAGCACGCGGCCGGTCGAGAAGGCATCTCCGAAGCGCTTTGCGAGCTTCACATTGGTGGAGTTCGCCGCGTACCAGACCAGCGTGTTCTGGCACCACGCCATGAAGGCCGTGGCACCGCAGACCTCGCCGATCGCCGCCATCGCCTGGATCGCGCAGCGCAAATCGGCGGGGCCTTCGTGCGGCACGTGGCTGCCCCACGCCCCGACCGCGCCGAACTTGCGCAGCACCTCGGCTGGATAGACCGAACCGTCGTCGATGCCGGCGGCCAGCGGCGCGAGCTCTTGGCGCGCGATCCGCGCCACCTCGTCCGCAATGGACGGTGCGGGCTGATCCAGAACGTCGGCCCGCGATAAAGCCAGTGAACCCATGATCGTCTCCCGCACCCTGTCCTGATTGCCGTCTGCTAGATGCCGACCTCGAGATTGACCGGCCGCGTGAAGGTGTTGGCGACCGGCGACCATTTCTTCACATGGGCGACCAGCGCGTTGATCTCGTCCGGCGAGATGCCCTCGCATTCCATGTCCACCTTGACGCGGACATCGGTGAAGCCGACCGGCTTGTCGGAGGTGTCACCGGTGCCCCAGACCGCGGTGATGTTGAGATCGCCTTCGAGCTCGAGCTCGAGCTTGTTGACGATCCAGCCGCGGTGCACGGCGTTGGCATGCAGGCCGACCGCAAGGCACGAGCCGAGCGCGGCGAGCGAGGCTTCCGACGGATTGGGCGCGGTGTCGTCACCCAAAAGCCCCGGCGGCTCGTCGACGATGTAGGGCGGCAGGTTGCGGATATAGTTGGCGTGGCGGAATTTGCCCTCCGCGACCGTCTTGCACTTCAAGGTCTTGATGACCTTCGGGTTTGCCTTGCCGTTGGCAATCAGTTGCTCGAGCCCGTTCTTGTCGATGGGCGCGAGGCACCCCGTCAGCACTGTCTTCTGAACGACGGCAGTCATCAATCTTCTCCCTGGCAGAAGTGGAAATCGGCAGGATACCGAACGGTCTGTTTCCTTGCATGGAGCGTGCCAGATCTCGCGAAAAACAAAAGGCGAGGCTTTGGAGCCGCTTAAGCGTCGCTGCCTGCAGATTGGTCAGCCCACTCCTGCTCAAAGGCGGAGCAGACGCGCGCGCGGATGCGAATCTTTTCGGCGCCGAACAGATGCGGCTTGCTGATGCGAGGCGGCTGCGATTAAGTTGTCGCTCATGGCAAAGCCGTCATCGAAGAAGAATCCGCCCCGCGCCGCTGCCGGCGACGACGAATCCGCACGAGGGCGCCTGCTCAGCGCCGCAACGCATCTGTTCTGCAAGAACGGCATCAACGCCACCGGCATCGATGCGATCATCGAAGAGGCCGGCACCGCCAAGACCACGCTCTACAAATTATTCGGCTCCAAGACCAACCTCGTCAACGCGGTGCTGGAGAGCGAAGGCAAGCAATGGCGCGAATGGTTCATCGGCGCCATGGAGCAAGGCGGCGGCGATGCGCAGGCGAAACTCACGCGCATCTTCCCCGCGCTGAAGAGCTGGTTCGCCGAAGAGCGCTTCTACGGCTGCCCCTTCATCAACGCCGTCGGCGAGCACGACAAGGATGCCAAGCAATTCCGCAACATCGCGCTGAAGCACAAGAAGATCGTGCTCGGCCACATCGAGAAGCTCGCCGGCGAGCTCGGCTCGGCCGAGCCTGCAGTGCTGGCGCACCAGCTCGGCCTCATCATCGACGGCGCCATCGTCGCCGCGATGATCTCGCGCGACCCGGCCGTCGCGGATACCGCGGCGCTTACGGCAGGCCCCCTGCTCGGCCAGGCCAAGGCGAAGAAGAAGCGCGCGGCGGAGCAGCTCGAGGCGGTGTGATCGCGCTTTTCTTGTAGCCCGCATGGAGCGCAGCGGAATGCGGAGACACCGTCCCGGATTGCGCTCCGCTCCATCCGGGCTACGAAAATATCGTGGGCAAAGGCGCGCAACGCCGTGCCCACCATTACCGCCTCAGTTGATCGCTCAAAGCATGGCGGCAAGCTACGCTTTGTCCGTCCTAAGATGTCGTTCAAACTGGACTACATTGTGCCCAAATGCTGCTAGGGGCTCCCACCGAGCATCTTGACCTCAGCTGCGGCCGCCTGTGCTTCCACGAACATCGGCGGACAATCTACAAGCGCCAGTCCGAACAGCCGCCGCGCCTCCTCCTTCAACCCACGCTGCAAAGCGAGTTCAGCGGTGAAGAAATTCGCTTCGCAAATCTGGCCCTTCTTCTTAATCGGATCGGGATCGTCGGCCACGTGCAGCACGTCGTCGGCCGAAGTCGTTCCCAAGAATAGTCGGATTATCGGCGCAGGCCATTTAGTCATGTCGAGCTTGCCAGTCGCATCCGAGAGCGTACTCGCCGCATTCCCGCGCCGGGCCGCAATCTCGCGCCACAACGCGGTGTAGCTGTCCTTGGGATCAATCTCCCTCGACCGATCCAGATAGGTGACCGCCTTTGCCGGAAAACCGGCTTGAAGCTGTACCATGGCACAGGGACGATAGATGCCGGCTGCCTTCGAAGCGAGCTCGATTGCCCGGTCACACGCCGCAACGGCGCGCTCCGAATCGCCCATAGCCAGGTAGGTCAAGCTACGACAGACGTAAGGATATACATCCTTCGGGTCAAGCGACGCTGCGCGGTCGCAATCGGCCATCGCCCGCGTGAGATCACGCGCGGCCCTGTATTCGGCCGCACGGTAGACGTACGCAGCCCGATAGGCCGGATCGATCTGTATCGCCCGAGCAAAATCCGACATTGCTCCATCGGCATTGCCCTTCCTGCTGTGCGCTTCTCCGCGCGCCAGATAAGCGGCCTTGTACATTGGATTGAGCTGAACAGCCTGATTGGACGGGGCTGGAGCCAGCTCGCTCCTGTAGTGAGCTTCCGTGCTACGCGCCCGCTGGGACGGATCGGAATTGAACTCGATCGTCTTGGTATAGTCGGCAATCGCGCGATCGAGATCGCCTTTTCTTACGTACGCAACCCCGCGACTGTAGTATGCGCGCTGCTCTCTTGGTGCCAGCCGAATGATCTCGTCATAATCCGCAATGGCCCGGTCGAACTCGCCCAGTTGAAGAAAGGATTCGGCACGAAAGTAATAGAAAGAATCGTTCCTTGGCTTGTTCTGGATGGTTTGTTCGAGTTCGGCCAATGCCCGCTCTCTGTGCCCCCTGGCGAAGTAAACTCGGCTGCGGCATAGCTGGCCACCGCCGTCTTGCGGGCTGATCCCGACCACTCGATCACAGTCGGCCATGGCACGATCGGCATCCCCATTGCGGAGGTGAGCAAGACCTCGCTCGACACGCCCTTGGACATTGTCCGGATGGATCAGCAGGGCCTGATCGTAGTCTGCGATAGCGCGGATGAAGTTGCCTCTCTCTCCGTAGATTCGCGCGCGCCCCAGATATGCCTGGGTATTTTTGGGATCGAGCACAATCGCCTTGTCGTAATCCGATAGAGCGGCGTCGGAATCTCGCTTTTGCAGAAACGCAGAAGCCCTCTCGAATCGGGCGCTCGGATTGTCTGGATAATGCGAGATGATCTCGTTGTAGTCCGCTATCGCAAGGTCGATCTCGCCCTTCTGGCGGTAGAACATGGCGCGGCGGAAGCGCGCCATGACCACACCTTGCTGCATGTCCTTCCCCGCCGCCTGAATGATCGCGGTGCAGCCTGCGATCCTGTCATCGAGGCTGAAATTGCCGACCGCGTTACACTTGGAAGCCAACGGCATTTCCGCGCGAGCGCCTGACATTTCGAGCAAGGCCGTCAGCGCCAAAACACCAACGCTTGCTGCCGCACGAACTCCTGCGCGGCCGATCCTTCCAAACATGCAGTCCCCACTCAATTTCCAGAGACTTCATAGCAACCAATCTTGTCTATGCACAGCCCTTGGTTGCGCACTTGCAGGCGACGGGTCCGTGCGGCCCGATGCTCAGGCCGACTTGGCCATCATCCCCTGAAGCCGCACCAGTTCCGCCTCCAGATCACCGCTCCACATCCACTGCCCTAATGTCGAGCACGCGACGCGCCTCGAGCCGTGTCCGCCTACGCCTCGACGATCTGCAACAAGGCCTCGCGAAAAGCCAGCGCGGCTGGTCCGAGCGGCTGGTCCAGCCGGTGCGCGAGATAGGCTTCTGCGGCAACCTGGCTGCGCCGTCCGAGGGCGGTGGTGGCAAGGCGCACGAGGCGCCTTTCCCTCAGATCGCGCTCCACCAGCCAGAACGGCAGGCGGCCCCAGCCGAGACCGGCGAGAATCATCGCATGCTTGGTGTCCTGATTGGTGACCCGGCAGGTCTGGGGCGAAAGCACACCGAACATGCGCCCTTCCGTCAGCGGCGTCGGATCGGACAGAACGATCTGCAGATGATCGGCCAGATCCTGAAGGCTGATCCTGTTGCGCGATTGCCGCCTCGCCAATGGGTGATCGACGGAAACGACGGCAACCTGCTCGACCGACGAGATCGCCTCGAGTGCGATCCGCGGATCGCGAAAATCCTCGCCGACCACGATCGCAAGCGAACTGCGCTTGTCGATCAGCGAGGCGATCGGTCCACCCAGCGGCTCGACCGCAAGCCTGATTGAAACCGAGGGATAGGCAGCGCGCATCTTCGTCAATGCTGCGCCGACCATGCCGATCGGAAACAACGTGTCGATTGTCAGGGAAAGCTCGAGTTCGACTCCCTCGCCAAGGCCCCGGGCTCGCGCCCGCATCGCATCGACCCTGAGGAGAATGTCACGCGCGTTGGCGAGCAGTGACTGCCCCTCGGGCGTCAGGACCGGCCGATGACCCGTGCGATCGAACAGCGCAACACCCAGTTCGGCCTCCAGATTGGCGATGGCATGGCTGATGGCGGACTGAACACGGGACAGCCGAGCCGCGGCCGCCCGGAAGCTCCCGCATTCCGCCACCGTCACGAATGTTCGCAACTGATCTAGCGTCAGCACGTCCAGCATGATCTATCCAATCGATCGAACTCATCGATCTTATCGCGCTACCGCTGATCAAGCACAGACCTATTTTGGCTGCTAGCCCCCACCTAAGAGCGAGGAAGCAAAATGACGAAGGTCCTGGTGCTGTACTACTCGTCCTACGGTCACATCGAGACGATGGCTGAAGAGATGGCCCGGGGTGCACGGGAGGCCGAAGCCGAAGTCGCCATCAAGCGCGTGCCGGAAATTGTTCCCGACCACGTCGCGCAGAGGGCCGGATACAAGGTCGATCAACGCGCCGACACCGCCGCCGTGGCCGAATTGCCGGACTACGACGCGATCATCCTTGGCACCCCGACGCGTTTCGGGAACATGGCCGCGCAGATGAAGAACTTCCTCGACCAGTGCGGCGGCCTGTGGTTCGAGAACAAGCTCGTGGGCAAGGTCGGCAGCGTCTTCACATCGACGGGCAGCCAGCATGGCGGCCAGGAAAGCACCATTCTGTCCGTGCACAGCGTGCTGCTGCACCTCGGCATGGTCGTGGTCGGGCTGCCCTACACATTCAAGGGACAGATGCGCATGGACGAGGTCACCGGATGCTCGCCCTACGGCGCATCGACCCTCGCCGACGACGGCAGCGGCGGGGATCGTCGTCCAAGCGCCAACGAACTGGCCGGGGCACGCTTTCAGGGACGCCATGTCGCCGAGATCGCTCGCGCCCTGGCCGCTGGGCGGCTCACGGAGGCGGCCTGATGGCGGCGGCAGCACCTGCCTCGTCCTTGCGAGATCGGCATTGGCATGTGGTGAGCATCGTCGTGGGCTCCGGCGCCGTCGCCGCGATCCAGGTGGGGAAGGCTGCGATCGCCACGCCCATGCTGCAAAAGGATCTGGGCCTTGACCTCGCCGCTGCCGGCTGGCTGACCGGGATCATCGCTGTTCTCGGCCTTTTGGGCGGTATCCCTGCCGGCTCCCTCGTCGCCCGCGCCGGAGATCGGCGAAGTCTCATTCTCGGCCTCGGGCTGCTCATCCTTGGCGCCATCATCGGCGCGCTCGCAACCGACTATGCGGTGCTTCTCGCATCGCGCATCGTAGAAGGCTCAGGATTTCTTCTGATCATTGTTGCGGGTCCGGCGATCCTGAACAGAGCCGTCCCGTCGGGGCAGCAAGACGTTCCGCTTGCCCTGTGGAGCTGCTTCATGCCGGCCGGCATTGCGCTCGCGATGCTCGTCGGGACGTTCTTCAGCGACTGGCGCGCACTGTGGTGGGGCAGCGCCGGTCCTGCAGCGATCGCCATCGTGGCCGCGTGGACAAGTATTCCGGCTGCCCCGAGGCGCATCTCGGCATCGTGGAGGCGCACGATGTCGGATGCCATGCGCGTGGCGGCAAGCAAGGGCCCGCTTCTGCTGGCCGGATGTTTTGTCCTCTACAGCCTGATGTTCTTCGCGCTGTTCAGCTTCCTCCCGGTGCTGCTGATGGAGCGGATGAACATCCCCCATGGCACCGCCGGCACGCTCAGTGCTCTCGCCACCGCAAGCAACATCATCGGCAATGTCGCTGCCGGCTACCTGCTCGCGCGCGGCGCCCGGCGTTCAGTGCTGCTCGTCGCGGCCTGTCTGGCCATGGGCTTTTCAGGTCCTGGCATCTTCTTGCAGATGTTCAGCGATACGCCGACGCTTCTGCTGTGCATCCTGTTCGCGGCGGTTGGTGGCCTGATGCCGGCCGTCCTGATCTCATCGATCCCGTTGCTCGCGCCATCCGCCGCACTCATTCCTGTTGTCACCGGTCTGGTGATGCAGGGCAGCAATCTCGGCCAGGTGGCCGGGCCTGTCGCGGTCGGAAGTGCCGTTGAAGCCTATGGGTGGACAGCCGCACTGGCCATCATCCTGATCGCCGCGCTGCTTGCCGCCATCATCGCCGCATCCGCCCGCTTCGATGACGCCCCAGCCCGCTGAGATTCTACTGTCCCAACATCCCGGCAAGCCGCACCAGCTCCGCCTCGAGATCGCGCTCCACATCCACTGCCCGGATGTCGAGCACCCGATAGTCGCGCGCCTCGAGCCAAGTCCGCCGTCCCGCGCGATCGGCCGCAATCGCCTCCCCCTCGCCCGGGTTCACCAGCTCGATCGCGATCCGGTGCGGGAATGAGACGAAGTCGGGGATGTGGCGCCCCACGGGAGTCTGCCGCTTGAACCCACCTGCGAAGCGGCGATCACGCGTCAGCGCCTGCCAGAGCAGGCGTTCGGCGTCGGTCGGGTTGCGGCGGAGCAGGCGGGCAAGGCCCCGCACGGTCGAGCCGCTGTCGGGGACGCCGCGGCCCTGCCCGTGCTCGGCCAGCAGCGCGCGCAGGCGCGTGGCCTGCTCGCCGTCGAGTACACCGCCCTTGGCCGGACCCTTGCGCCCCTCGGCGATCGCCATGATCACGCCGTGCAGCGTGTGCATGTCCTGCTTGGTCGGCTCCATCCGGGTGAAGATGTTGCGCAGGTTCACCAGCATGGTGTCGCGCTTCTCGGCCGGCCGCAGGAACTCGACCTTGTCGAGCTCGCGCACGAGATTGTCGAAGAAGGCCTGCACCTGGTGCTGCGAGGCGCGCTCGGATCTTTCAGGCATGGCGTGCGGCAGCGCGCCCGACGTCGCACGCTTGAACCATTCATAGCCGACCAAGAGCACGGCCTGGGCGAGGTTGAGCGAGGCAAAGCCCGGATTGACCGGGAAGGTGATGATGCGGTTGGAGAGCCCGACCTCCTCGTTGGTCAACCCCCAGCGCTCGCGGCCGAACAGGATGCCGGCCTTGCCGCCCGTCGCGACGTGCCCCGCGATCTCGGCGGCAGCCGCCTCCGGCCCCACCACGGGCTTGGCCTGGTCGTGGGGGCGTGCGGTGGTGGCGAACAGGAGGTCGAGATCGGCAACCGCCTGCTCGACCGTGTCGAACAGCTGCGCCTTCTCCAGGATATGGTCCGCACCGGCGGCGGCGCGTTGGGCCGCGATGTTGGGCCAGCCGTCCCGGGGATTGACGATGCGCATCCGGTCGAGGGCGAAGTTGCCCATGGCGCGCGCGGCCATGCCGATATTCTCGCCGAGCTGCGGCTCGACCAGGATCACGATGGGACCGTCGAGGGAAAGGCCGGCCTTGCTTTTGTCAGTCCCCGACATCTCTCTTTGCTTTCACACTGTCTCTCAAGGCCTTGGCGAGGCCGTTCTTAGGAATCGATTCAAGTCGGCGACCGGCCGGCTCGGGCGCTGCCCGCCTGTCGTTTGCCTGTCCTGACAAAATTCTCAAGGGAAATAACGGGTTGGATTCGACTTTTGAGTCTCGCCTGGAACGTGCCCCGAAGGCCTGGCCGAGGGCCGGCCGGCCGCTTCCCGCCTGCGCAAGCTGGATGAGCTAAAAGTGCATAATCCCTTGGCTTTCGCCCGCTGCTATCAGGTGCTAAGAGGCGGCGGATATTCCCGTGGCGCGCCGAAAGCGCCGTTCCCAAGAGGCTTCCCCGATCATGGCAAAAATCAAGGTATCCAATCCCGTCGTCGAGCTCGATGGCGACGAGATGACCCGGATCATCTGGCAGTACATCAAGGACAAGCTGATCAACCCGTTCCTGGATGTCGAGCTGCTCTATTTCGACCTGGGCATGGAATACCGCGACCACACCAATGATCAGGTGACGATCGACGCGGCCGAGGCGATCAAGAAGGTCGGCGTCGGCGTCAAGTGCGCCACCATCACCCCGGATGAAGCCCGGGTGAAGGAGTTCAATCTCAAGCAGATGTGGAAGTCGCCGAACGGCACCATCCGCAACATCCTCGGCGGGGTGATCTTCCGCGAGCCGATCATCTGCAAGAACGTGCCGCGCCTGGTTCCCGGCTGGACCAAGCCGATCATCATCGGCCGCCACGCCTATGGCGACCAGTACCGCGCCACCGACATCAAGTTCCCCGGCAAGGGCACCCTCTCGCTGAAGTTCGTCGGCGAGGACGGCACCGTGATCGAGAAGGAAGTGTTCAAGGCGCCCGGCGCCGGCGTCGCGATGGAGATGTACAATCTCGACGATTCCATCATCGACTTCGCCCGCGCCTCCTTCAATTACGGCCTGCTCCGCAATTACCCGGTGTACCTGTCGACCAAGAACACGATCCTCAAGGTCTATGACGGCCGCTTCAAGGACATCTTCCAGGACATCTTCGACCGCGAGTTCAAGAAGGAGTTCGACGCCAAGGGCCTGACCTACGAGCACCGCCTGATCGACGACATGGTCGCTTCGGCGCTGAAATGGTCCGGCGGCTATGTCTGGGCCTGCAAGAACTACGACGGCGACGTGCAGTCCGACACGGTCGCGCAGGGCTACGGCTCGCTCGGCCTGATGACCTCGGTGCTGCTCACCCCCGACGGCAAGACCGTTGAGGCGGAAGCTGCCCACGGCACAGTGACCCGCCACTACCGCGAGCACCAGAAGGGCAAGGAGACCTCGACCAACTCGATCGCTTCGATCTTCGCCTGGACGAGAGGCCTGTCGCACCGCGCCAAGCTCGACAACAACCCCGAGCTCGCCAAGTTCGCGAGCACGCTGGAGAAGGTCTGCGTCGACACCGTCGAGGCCGGCTATATGACCAAGGACCTCGCGCTGCTGGTCGGCGCCGACCAGCGCTGGCTCTCGACCACCGGCTTCCTCGACAAGGTCGCCGAGAACCTGACGAAAGAGCTGGCGGCGTAAGCTGTCCGCAATTTCGCCCGACTGGGCCAGACATGATCAAGGGCCGCGCCAAAGCGCGGCCCTTTTTCAATTCTGTGGCCCTCGCGCGGAGATGCGACCATGCCGATCACACTATGCCGGGCCGAACTGGGAGCTCGCCGACGGCAGCGCGGTGACGGGTAAAGCCGCCGGCAATGCGCCGGGCGCGACCGCAGCCGACATTCCCTGGCTGAAACTAGACGTCACCTCGCATCGCGGCAGCGGCGCACTCACGCCCGTGACCACGGTCCAGCGCATCAACACCCATGGCGGCAAGCTCGACGTGCCTGCGACAAGGCCGGCGAGTTCAGGAGCGCGCCCTACTCCGCCGACTACGTCTTCCTGAACAAGGGCTGAGCGTTCAGCAGTCCGGTAGACATTGAGCTAAGCGCCCGCCATCGCTTTTTCGATCGCGCTCAGGGCCTCGGACGCCTTGGCGCCATCGGGGCCGCCGGCCTGGGCCATGTCGGGCCGGCCGCCGCCGCCCTTGCCGCCGAGCGCCTCGGAGGCGATGCGGACCAGATTGACCGCGTTGAAGCGCGCGGTGAGGTCCTGCGTGACGCCAACCACGATTCCGGCCTTGCCGTCCCCGGTGACGCCGACGATGGCGACGACGCCCGAGCCGATCTGCTTCTTGCCGTCGTCGGCGAGACTCTTGAGATCCTTCATCTCGATGCCTTCGACCGCGCGCGCCATCAGCTTGACGCCGCCGGCCTCGCGCACGCCCGACGCTGCGCCGTTGCCGGCGGAGGCGCCACCGCCCATTGCGAGCTTCTTGCGGGCATCGGAGAGTTCGCGCTCGAGCTTCTTGCGCTCCTCCATCAGCGCCGAGATGCGCGCCGGCACGTCGTCGAGCGAGGTGCGCAGCTCGTTCGCCGCGATCTTCGCCAGCGCCATGGTGTCGTTGGCATGTTTTCGCGCGTAGTTGCCCGTCAGCGCCTCGATCCGGCGCACGCCGGAGGCGACCGCGCTCTCGCTCGTGACCGTGATCAGGCCGATATCGCCGGTGCGCTTCACATGGGTGCCGCCGCAGAGCTCGACCGACCAGCCGAGCGCGTTGGCGCCGCGCTCGCGCGCGGTCCTGCCCATCGAGACGACGCGGACCTCGTCGCCATACTTCTCGCCGAACAGCGCGCGCGCGCCGGCCTCGCGGGCCTCGTCGACGCCCATGACGCGCGTGGTGACCTCGTCGTTCTCCAACACCACGTCGTTGGCGATGTCCTCGACCCGGGCGAGCTCCTCAGCCGTGATCGGCTTCGGATGCACGAAGTCGAAGCGCAGCCGGTCCGGCGCGACCATCGAGCCGCGCTGGGCGATGTGATCGCCGAGCACCTGGCGCAGCGCCTCGTGGATGATGTGGGTCGCCGAGTGATGGGCGCGGATGGTTGAGCGGCGTGCGTGATCCACCTCGAGCTGCAGCGCGGTGCCGAGCTTCACTTCGCCACTCTCGACCGTGCCGATATGGACGAAGAGATCGCCGAGCTTCTTTTGCGTGTCGGTGACGCGGACCTTGATGCCGCCCTCGCCCGAGAGCACGCCGGTGTCGCCGACCTGGCCGCCGGACTCCGCATAGAACGGCGTCTGGTTCAGCACGATCGCGCCCGTCTCGCCGGCCTTGAGGCTCGTGACCTCGGCGCCGTCCTTGACCAGCGCCGAGACCACGCCTTCGGCGCTCTCGGTCTCGTAGCCCAGGAATTCGGTGGCGCCGAGCTTCTCGCGCAGCGGGAACCAGATCGCCTCGGATGCCGCCTCACCCGAGCCCTTCCAGGACTCGCGCGCCTTGGCCTTCTGACGCTCCATCGCGTCGGTGAACGCCGCCTGGTCGACGCCGATGCCGCGCGACTTCAGCGCGTCCTGGGTCAGGTCGAGCGGGAAGCCGTAGGTGTCGTACAGCGTGAAGGCGACGTCGCCGTCGAACATGTCGCCCTTCTTCAGACCGGCGCTCTTCTCGTCGAGGATGGCAAGGCCGCGCGACAGCGTCTTGCGGAAGCGGGTCTCTTCCAGCCGCAGCGTTTCCTCGATCAGCTTTTCCGCGCGCATCAATTCCGGATAGGCCTGTCCCATCTCGCGCACCAGCGCCCAGACCAGCCGGTGCATCAACGGCTCCTTGGCGCCCAAGAGCTGGGCATGGCGCATCGCGCGGCGCATGATGCGGCGCAGCACATAGCCGCGGCCCTCGTTCGAGGGCAGCACGCCGTCCGAGACCAGGAAGGCGGACGAGCGCAAGTGATCGGCGATGACGCGGAACGAGCCGACGTTCTGCTCGTTCGGTCCGCTGCCGAGCGCGGACGAGGTCGCGTCGATCAGGTTCTTGAACAGGTCGGTCTCGAACACGCTCTCGACGCCCTGGAGGATGCAGGCCATGCGCTCCAGGCCCATGCCGGTGTCGATCGAGGGACGCGGCAGATTCACGCGCTCCTCCTTCGTCACCTGCTCGTATTGCATGAACACGAGATTCCAGAATTCGAGGAAGCGGTCGCCGTCCTCTTCCGGCGATCCCGGAGGACCGCCCCAGATGTGCTCGCCGCGGTCGATGAAGATCTCCGAGCACGGGCCGCACGGCCCGGTGTCGCCCATCGCCCAGAAATTGTCCGAGGTCGGGATGCGGATGATGCGGTCGTCGGAGAAGCCGGCGATCTTCTTCCACAGGCCGGCCGCCTCGTCGTCGGTGTGGTAGACGGTGACGAGCAGCTTGTCCTTCTTCAGCCCGAACTCGCTCGTGATCAGCTTCCAGGCGAGCTCGATCGCGCGCTCCTTGAAGTAATCGCCGAACGAGAAATTGCCGAGCATCTCGAAGAAGGTGAGATGGCGCGCGGTGTAGCCGACATTGTCGAGGTCGTTGTGCTTGCCGCCGGCGCGCACGCATTTCTGCGAGGTGGTGGCGCGCTGATAGGGCCGCTTCTCGACGCCGGTGAAGACGTTCTTGAACTGCACCATGCCGGCATTGGTGAACATCAACGTCGGGTCGTTGCGCGGCACGAGTGGCGAGGACGGCACGATCTCGTGGCCGTTCTCGGCAAAGAAGTTCAGAAAGGTCGACCTGATCTCGTTGACGCCGCTCATGTTCATCCAATCGGGTATGCTTGGGCCCGCTTTTCGCGGTCCAAACCGGACCGTTAAGGCTGATATCTGCGGGCCAAAGCGCTTTTAGACAAGGCCAGCTTCGCTGTCCAGAAACTGTGCAGAGAGATCAGAGGGTTGCCGCAGGCGCTCAATCCCCTTGCAATCCCGTTGGATAGGGCGCGCGGACGCGTTGACAGGCTTGGCTCCCCTGTGGTCTCTACCCATCTGTATCGTACGGCCACGTCGGGAGAGACCGGCACTTGGTAGCCGGCGCCGAAGGAGCAACCGCCCCGGAAACTCTCAGGCAAAAGGACCGCGTGGCTTTGACAGCATCTGGAAAGAGGCGCCGACGGGTCTAGGCCCGGACAGCGTCCGCCGACGGGATAATACTCTCAGGCACAGCGACAGATGGGGCTTCGACTGGTGTCCATCGGGGAATCCTCCCCGGGGGAACCGCCGAGGGCCCTCAAGATGCTAGCGCACGACCAAGACTCCCTGAAACGCACCCCCCTCTACGACCTTCATGTGTCCCTAGGGGGCAAGATGGTGCCGTTCGCGGGCTATGACATGCCCGTGCAGTACCCCGCGGGCGTCTTGAAAGAGCACCTCCATACCCGCACCAAAGCGGGCCTGTTCGACGTCTCCCACATGGGCCAGCTCGCGCTCCGGCCGAAATCCGGCAATGTGGAGGACGCCGCCCGCGCGCTGGAGCGGCTGGTGCCGCAGGACATCGTGGCGATCGCCGCAGGGCGGCAGCGCTACGCCCAGTTCACCAATGACGACGGCGGCATTCTCGACGACCTGATGGTCGCCAATTTCGGCGATCACCTGTTCCTGGTCGTCAACGCCGCCTGCAAAGCCCAGGACGAGGCGCATCTGCGCGCGAACCTGTCCGACGCCTGCGTGATCGAGCAGCTTGCCGACCGCGCGCTGATCGCGTTGCAGGGCCCGAAGGCGGAAGCGGCGCTGGCGAAATTCTGTGCAGACGCGCCGGCCATGAAATTCATGGATGCCGGCCCGCATGAGGTCGCCGGCATCAAGTGCTTCGTCTCGCGCTCCGGCTACACCGGCGAGGACGGCTTCGAGATCTCGGTTCCATCAGGCGATGCCGAACGCCTGGCAAAAATGCTGCTGGAAAATCCCGACGTGCTCCCGATTGGCCTCGGGGCCCGCGACAGTCTGCGGCTGGAAGCCGGGCTCTGCCTGTACGGCCACGACATCGACACCACGACCACGCCGGTCGAGGCCGCGCTGGAATGGTCGGTGCAGAAAAGCCGCCGCAGCGGCGGTGCGCGCACCGGCGGCTTTCCCGGCGCTGCGAAGATCCTCGCCCATTTCGATGGCGGCGCATCCCGCCGCCGCGTCGGCTTGCGCGCCGAAGGCCGCGCGCCGGTGCGCGAGGGCGCGCTGCTGTTTGCGAATGACGCGAGCGGCGAGCCGATCGGACAAGTCACCTCGGGCGGTTTCGGCCCGAGCCTGAATGCGCCGGTTGCGATGGGCTACGTGCCCACGAATCTGAGCGCGCTTGGCACAAAGCTCTTCGCCGAGGTGCGCGGCCAGCGACTGCCCTTACAGGTCGCCGCCATGCCCTTCGTGAAAAACACCTACAAACGCTGAGGATTCGAAATGACCACGACGCTGTACACCTCTGATCACGAATGGCTGGCGATCGACGGCGATGTCGCCACCGTCGGCATCACCGATTACGCGCAGCAGCAGCTCGGCGACGTCGTGTTCGTCGAGCTGCCCAAGGTCGGCCGCGCGCTGAAGAAGGCCGAAGCCGCCGCGGTCGTCGAATCCGTCAAGGCGGCCTCCGACGTCTACGCGCCGATCTCTGGCGAAGTGCTCGAGACCAACGCCGAGCTCGCATCCGAGCCGGCGCTGGTGAACTCGGACGCGCAAGGCAAGGCCTGGTTCTTCAAGATCAAGATTGCCGACAGAAGCGAGCTCGGCGGCCTCATGGATGAAGCCGCCTACAAGGCGCATACGGCGTGAGATGAAGCGAAGTCTAACCTCATGCTCAGTGTCATCACCCGCGAAGGCGGGTGATCCAGTACGCCGCGGCCCCTCGGTTCAATCCGCGCTGCTGGAGAGTACTGGATGCCCCGCCTTCGCGGGGCATGACACTGACAGCGAAATCTGAAGCGAGGACCCAATGATGACCGCGCACCGCAAGTCCAACGGCGACACCGCCACCTCCTTCGTCCGCCGCCACATCGGCCCATCGGCGCGCGATGTCACCGCCATGCTCGAGACAGTCGGCGCCAAGAGCGTCGATGCGCTGATCGCGGAGACCTTGCCGGCCTCGATCCGGCAGGCCGCCCCGCTCGATCTGGGCAAGCCCTTGAGCGAGACCGAGGCGATCGCGCACATGACCGAGCTTGCGCGTCAAAACCAGGTCTTCACCTCGCTGATCGGCCAGGGCTATTCAGGCACCATCCTGCCTGCGGTGATCCAGCGCAACATCCTGGAGAACCCGGCCTGGTACACGGCCTATACGCCCTACCAGCCGGAGATCAGCCAGGGCCGGCTGGAAGCGCTGCTCAACTTCCAGACCATGATCTGCGACCTCACCGGGCTCGACGTCGCCAACGCCTCGCTGCTCGATGAAGCCACCGCGGCGGCCGAAGCCATGGCGCTCGCCGAGCGCCACTCGCAGGTCAAGGCAAGGGCCTTCTTCGTCGACAAGGACGTGCATCCGCAGACGCTGGCCGTGATGCGCACCCGCGCCGAGCCGCTGGGGTGGACTCTGGTCGTCGGCGATCCCCTCACCGATCTCGACAAATCGGACGTGCTCGGTGCGCTGCTGCAATACCCCGGTTCTTCGGGCGCGTTGCGCGACCTCAGGCCCGCGATCGCCGCGCTGAAGGCCAAGGGCGCACTCGCGATTCTAGCCGCCGACCTCCTGGCGCTGACGCTGCTCGCCTCGCCCGGCGAGCTCGGGGCCGACATCGCCATCGGCTCGGCCCAGCGCTTCGGCGTGCCGATGGGCTATGGCGGGCCGCACGCCGCCTATATGGCGGTGCGCGATGCGCTGAAGCGTTCGCTGCCCGGCCGCATCGTCGGCCTCTCCGTCGATTCCCGCGGTGCGCCGGCCTATCGGCTCGCGCTGCAGACCCGCGAGCAGCACATCCGCCGCGAGAAGGCGACATCCAACATCTGCACCGCGCAGGTGCTGCTCGCCGTGATCGCCTCGATGTACGCGGTCTATCACGGCCCCGAGGGCCTCACGCAGATCGCGCGCAACGTCCACCGCCGCACCGCCGTGCTCGCGACCGGCCTGCGCAAGCTCGGCTTCGCGCCGCAATCGGACAGCTTCTTCGACACGCTGAGCGTCGATGCCGGCGGCAAGCGCGCCGAGATCGTCGCGCGGGCAGCAAGCGAGAAGATCAATCTCGGCGTCAGCGATACGGCTCTTCGCATCGCGCTCGACGAGACCACGACGCCTGCGACGATTGAAGCAGTCTGGCGCGCCTTCGGCGGCAAGCTTGCCTATGCCGAGATCGACGCCGAGACGCGCGAGGCGCTGCCGGACGCGTTGAAGCGCGCCACCGCATTCCTGACCCATCCGGTGTTCCATGCGCACCGCTCGGAGACCGAGATGCTGCGCTACATGCGCAAGCTCAGTGACCGCGACCTCGCGCTTGACCGCGCCATGATCCCGCTGGGATCCTGCACCATGAAGCTGAACGCGACCACCGAGATGATGCCGTTGACCTGGCCGGAATTCGGCTCGCTGCATCCGTTCGCCCCGCGCGAGCAGGCGGCCGGCTATCACGCGCTGTTCGCACGCCTGGAGAAATGGCTCTGCGACATCACCGGCTATGACGCGATCTCGCTGCAGCCGAACTCGGGCGCGCAGGGCGAATATGCCGGGCTGCTCGCGATCCGCGGCTATCATGCCGCGCGCGGACAGGGCCATCGCAAGATCTGCCTGATCCCCTCCTCCGCCCACGGCACCAATCCGGCCTCGGCCGCGATGGTCGGCATGGACGTGGTGGTGGTGTCTTGCGAGAAGAACGGCGACGTCGACGTCAATGATCTCCGCGCCAAGGCGGAGAAGCATGCAAACGATCTCGCCGCGGTCATGATCACCTATCCCTCGACGCACGGCGTGTTCGAGGAGCATATAAGCGAGATCTGCGACATCGTGCACGGCCATGGCGGCCAGGTGTATCTCGACGGAGCCAATCTCAATGCGCAGGTCGGCCTTTCCAGGCCCGGCGACTACGGCGCCGATGTCAGCCATCTCAACCTGCACAAGACCTTCTGCATCCCGCATGGCGGCGGCGGCCCCGGCATGGGCCCGATCGGCGTCAAGGCGCATCTCGCGCCGTTCCTCCCTGGCCACCCCGCGACGAAGGCAGACGCGCCGGTCGGTCCGGTCTCGGCCGCGCCGTTCGGCTCGGCCTCGATCCTCACCATCTCCTACATCTACATCCTGATGATGGGCGGCGAGGGCCTGAAGCGCGCCACCGAGATCGCGATCCTCAACGCCAATTACATCGCAGCGCGCCTCGATCCGCACTTCCCGGTGCTCTACAAGAACGCGAAGGGCCGCGTCGCGCATGAGTGCATCGTCGATCCCCGTCCGCTGAAAACGACGAGCGGCGTCACCGTCGACGACATCGCAAAGCGCCTGATCGACTACGGCTTCCACGCCCCGACCATGAGCTTCCCGGTCCCGGGCACACTGATGATCGAGCCGACCGAATCGGAATCCAAGGCCGAGCTGGATCGTTTTTGCGACGCCATGATCGCGATCCGGAAGGAGATCGCCGAGGTCGAGGCCGGCCGCTTTGAGATCGCAGCCTCGCCCTTGCGCCACGCCCCGCACACCGTGCACGACATCGCCGACGACGATTGGAAGCGCGCCTACACCCGCAGCGAGGGGTGTTTCCCCGACGGCGTCTCGCGCACCGACAAATATTGGTGCCCCGTCGGCCGCGTCGACAACGTCTATGGCGACCGCAACCTGGTGTGCTCCTGCCCGCCGGTGAGCGATTACGCAGAAGCCGCGGAGTAAGCTTTGTAGGGTGGGTTAGCCTCGCGGCTGCGCAAAGCGCAGTCCGCGACGCGTAACCCACCTAAACAGTGGTGGATTGCGCCTTCGGCTAATCCACCCTACGGCGCCGAACGCGCCGCTAAGGCGCAATCAGCAACCGGCTTTCGCGATCCCACCGCCACAGCCGTTCATTGGTGAGCAGCGTGCCGCCCCACCAACGTCGAATCGGATTGTGGCGACGGAAATCTTCGCGGCCTTCCAGAACCGCTTTGCCAATTCGGTCAGCGACAACCGGCTCCGACGATAGGCGGCGTTGCGACCTCGCGCATCGTGCGGGGCGAGCGTCGCGAGTTTCGGATCGAGACCTGCGACCGCCGGCATCGGGCCCGACGCAAGCCCTTCGAGCAACGGACCCAGCTCCCACTGGTCGAACACGCGCGTTTCGAGCAGCCCGCCCGGCTGAAACAGTTCTTTTGTACGATTGTGCCCCCTTGCAATCAGCTCGATAAGCCGCGCCTCCGTCGCGCCCAATCCGGTGATTGGTGACGGCAGTTCAGCTAGCAACGCTTCCAGAGCCGGCTTCAGGAAAGGTAGCCTTGGTAAATCCCTTGTCAGCAACCCGAAGCAGAGTTCAGGCGTCGGCGCCCGATACGCCTCCCAGGCCATGTTGGCTATCTCGAAGTCGCACTCTGCGATCTCCGATTCCCGCACCGTACGATCGCGAAGTTGCGGGCCGTCCGCTTCGCGCAGATCGAAATTGACCCGTCGCAGTCTAAGACAATGGGTGATCGATGGATGGGACCGCAAATAGTCCAGGATCCAGATGAGTTGCAATTGACTGTTAGGCTCAGGGTCGAACCACAGCTCGATGAACTCGACGCCATAGGTCTCGCAAAACCAAACCAGGCCAGTCTCCTTGTGCGCGAGACCGGTCTGAGGCAACCGGCCAACAAGATCGGACCACCGCACCTCCGGATCGCCCCTGTAATAGCCTCCCGTAAGATAGTCCTCGAGGTGGTGCGACGTAGGCAACGGCCCCCAAACGAACCGAAAGATCAACGGGACGACCATGTCAGCACGACCAGCATAGGTGAGACCAACGCCGGACGAACTAGTCAGAATCACACGCTTCATTCGACGCGCCCTTGTTCACCGGCAGCATCAGGCCGGTACAATAGTCAAGCAGTGGCCTCATCCGCGCTGCCGGACCGATAACACTTCTCGCGGCGCGGCCGAGTGACTCAGTAAGACTAGTCCATCCTACGAAGCTGACCTAGGGCGCAACCAGCAATCGGCTTTCGCGATCCCACCGCCACAGCCGTTCGTTGGTCAACTCGGTCCCACCCCACCATCGTTTAATGGCATTGTGCCGCCACATATCGTCTTCGCGGGCGAGAAGTGAACGCCCGAGTTCAGTCAGCGTGAGCCTCCACTCACTCCTGCCGAAGTAACGATCCTCATTGTCGAACGCCGGATCGCCCAATAAGAGCGACGGCGCCGAATACGCCCCCAGCTCGAGCAAAGCGTCACGCGCGTCGTTTTCGCCGAATACATCGCGAAGCCATCTCGCGTGTTGGACGAGCCTTGGGTCGGTTTGCCCGTCGTTCACAGAATCCAGCAGATCCATTTCAGTTGCACCGAGTCCCGTCACGCTGTCCGGAAGCTCTTCGAGCACCGCGATTAGCGCCGATCGAAGTCTCGGCAGGAGCATCAGATCCGTCATGAGCAGATCGAAACAGGATTCTGGCGTTTCAGCCCGATAGGCCCGCCAGGCGCGGCTTGCCGTCACCAAATGGTTCTCGGTCACCTTGAAGGCCGGCAGCTTCCATTTTGCGACAGACTCCGGGGTATTGTTGGCAATAGTATCGTCCGCATGCACCAGGCTCAGCTTGCTCGTGATCTCCCTGTGAGGACGAATCAGGTCCAGCAGCCAGACGAGCACAAGTTGATCATTGGGCCGAGCATCCACCCATATTTCAATTGAGTCGAACTTCTCGCACAGCTCGAACAAACCAATATCGCGCGTGCCGAAGCCGTCGAGTGCACCGCGACAAACGTCATCGAGCCAATGATCGCCGGGATTGCGGTGCTTTTCCGATCGGCGCTCCAGCCCCCTCAAGAGTTGCTCGTCGGAAGGCAGTTCCCCCAAGACGAACCGGGATAGAACCCGAGCGCGACGTTCGCAACGCCGGACTGGCGAAGTGTGTCCTCCGCACGATCGTTCGTTGCCAGGATCAAATGTGACACGATTGCCTCTCGAAATGATACAATACAAGAACACTCTGAGCGAAGAGTTACGCACTAATCAGGCGCGATGAGTGAGAGGGCCTCGGGGTCCCACTGCCACAGCCGGTCGTTGGTCAGATGGATGCCGCCCCACCAGCGATCGATTCGGTTATGGCGGCAAAAGTTTTCATCGCCGCCAAGCACCGCTTTGCCGAACGCGGTGAGCGACAAGCGGGATTGCTTGTACCGCTGGAGGCGGCTCGAATCGTCGTGCATCTCCAGGGAAAACGGGCCTTCGTCCAGTCCAGCGACCGCTGCCCTCTCGCATCGTGCTAGTCCATCAAGCAGGGCGCCAACTTCCCAGTAATCGAAGACGCGACGCTCGTTGGGCTTCTGATATCCCGGGAACACATCAAAGGGCTGCACCTCGCCCGGCGCGATCAATTCCAGAATCCGCGTTTCCGTGGTCCCAAGGCCGCTGGTCACGTTGGGAAGCTCTTCGAGCAGATCAACGACGCAACGCTCGAGCTGCGGAAGCAGGCGCAAATCCGTTTCGAGGAAATCGAACCAGGCCTGCGGCGTAGGCGCACGGTAAGCTCGCCAGGCGCGACCAGCCAGTTCAAGGTGATCTTTCGTGAGCTTGACAATCGGTGGGTTCAGCTTCGCCAGTTGCGTTGGCGCGACATCGCCTACGGCAAGGTCCAGGTGACGTATCGCGAGCTTGGACAATGCCGCTTCCTCGATGCCGCAATGGTCGAGTAGCCAGAGCAGAAGTAATTGTGCGTTCGGCTCTGGCCCCATCCATAGTTCGGCCGAGCCACATTCGGACAACAGATCAATCAGTCCGCGCCCCTTCACCCCAGACCTTTCCAGGCGCCAAACCGGCGTGTCGTCGAGCCAGTGCAGGCCGTTCGGCTGAGCCACGCGCGGGGAGAAGAATGCCTGGCATTCCGTTTGCGTGGGCGGCGGTCCCCAGACCAAGCGACGCTCGATCGCAAGGACGAGGTCGGCAAGGCCGGCCCGCTGTATCGCGCCGGCGGCGGACGAATCTGTTGTCACAATGAGCCGCGTCACGTCAGCCTCTCAGGGCATCGTCAGGACAGGGCCGGAGCGCCACAGCCGATCGTTGGTCAGATGCGTGCCACCCCACCAACGATCGATCGGATTGTAACGGCTGAAGTCGTCATGGCCCGCCAGGACAGCCTTCCCGAACTCGGTCAGCGAAAGGCGGCTGCGCAGATAGACTTCATGCCGAGCCCTCAAATTCTTAGGGTCGATCGTGCGCAGTTCGTCGCCCAAGCCGGCCACGGCCGGCCTCGGGCCGAGCGCTAGCCCCTCAAGCAACGAGCCCAACTCAAATTCTCCGAACACATAGGTACGCCGCTGCGAGCGCAGGTGAAACAACCCGTTCGTGTTGGCAAACCCTCTGGCAAGCATCTCAAGCAATCGCGTCTCGGTCGCACCAAGCCCGGTCCTGGGTGACGGCAGTTCCGCCAGCAGATCGAGCAAAACCGGCCGCAGCATCAGCAAGGCACTCAGATCGCGGTGAAGCAAATCCATGCAAGCCTCAGGCGTCCGCGCGCGATAGGCCGACCACGCCAACTTGGCAGTCTCGAACTCCTCCGCAGCAACGTCCATAACAGGAATATGGGGCTCGCCCTTGGCGAAATCATAATCGGGACTGAAAAACAGATCGGAGTCCAGCAATCGCAGCCCGAGCTTCTGCGCTAGCGCAGGATAGCTGCTGAGGTGATCGAGCAACCAGACCAGTTGCAATTGGTCGCGCGGAGTCGCTCCGAACCAGAGTTCGATCTCGTCATACGGCTCGCAAAATTCGGCCAGCGACAATTTGCGGCCCTTGGCGCCGCGGGACCAGCGGACCCAATCCGACCAATGTTCGGCATGGCCTAGCTCTGCGGTTTGGGCAGCCAAATAAGCTGAGAGCTTTTCCGCCGGCGGGAGCGGCCCCCACTCAAATTGAAAATGGAAAGGTATGACGATCTCGGCCAACCCCGATCGACCGAGATCACTCCCGCCGCCCCAGCCAGTCAAGATCAGCCGCTTCATCGCACCACCTGATCAACGCGACGCAAAACGAAACGGGCACCGAAGACGTCGGCAACTCAACGTCCTCAGTGCCCGCTCCTCGCGAAAAATTTTCGCGTTAGGTCTTACTCGTCCGCCGGCTCCTCGCCGTCGGCGTCGCGCTCCGGCGTGCCGGCCAGAATCTGCTCGGCGATCAAACCGGAATTCTGGCGGATCGCGGTCTCGATCTTGGCGGTGATGTCGGGGTTGCCCTTGAGGAACGCTTTGGCGTTCTCGCGGCCCTGGCCGAGGCGCTGGCTGTCATAGGAGAACCAGGCGCCGGACTTCTCGACGATACCGGCCTTGACGCCGAGATCGAGGATCTCGCCCATCTTGGAGACGCCCTCGCCGTACATGATGTCGAACTCGACCTGCTTGAAGGGCGGGGCCAGCTTGTTCTTGACCACCTTGACGCGCGTGGTGTTGCCGACCACCTCGTCGCGCTCCTTGATCGCGCCGATGCGGCGGATGTCGAGGCGGACGGAGGCGTAGAATTTCAGCGCATTGCCGCCGGTGGTGGTTTCCGGCGAGCCGTACATCACACCGATCTTCATGCGGATCTGGTTGATGAAGATCACCATGGTGTTGGACTTGTTGATGGAGGCCGTCAGCTTGCGCAGCGCCTGGCTCATCAACCGCGCTTGAAGTCCCGGCAGCGCATCGCCCATCTCGCCTTCGAGCTCGGCCTTCGGCACCAGCGCCGCCACCGAATCGACCACGAGAACGTCGACGGCGCCCGAGCGCACCAGGGTGTCGCAAATCTCCAGCGCCTGCTCGCCGGTGTCGGGCTGCGAGATCAGGAGCTCGTCGATGTTGACGCCGAGCTTGCGGGCATAGACCGGATCGAGCGCGTGCTCGGCGTCGATGAAGGCGCAGATGCCGCCCTTCTTCTGCGCTTCCGCCACCGTATGCAGCGCCAGCGTGGTCTTGCCCGAGGATTCCGGCCCGTAGATCTCGACGATGCGTCCCTTGGGCAGGCCGCCGATGCCGAGCGCGATATCGAGCCCGAGCGACCCGGAGGACACCGCCTCGATGTCCATGGAGCGGTCGTTCTTGCCGAGCTTCATCACCGAGCCCTTGCCGAACTGCCGCTCGATCTGGGAGAGCGCGGCGGCCAGAGCTTTACTCTTGTCCATGGAAGATCCTTCGACGATACGCAGGGCAGTTGCGGACATTGGGTCGTGCTCCTTATGGCGAGGATTCGCGTGAGGGACAAACGGTTGCGAGGCAGCTCGGCGATAAAAGCAATGTACCCCATTTGTTCTCAGTTCGCAATATGTTCTTTTGCGGGTTTTCCCCTTTGCCCTAATTTCCCTCAGCAGTGTCAAAGCGGCGGCCTGTCCTGAACACATTCCCAGCCGGTTAGCGTCAGGCGCTCGGTACCGCGGAAACAATTCGGCTTCGTCAACAAGACGAAAGCCAAACCCGATGCGATGGAAATCAAAATGGCCCAGCCAATCCGCTTCAAGGGGAGAATTCTCTAACTGTTCTAATCTGTCTCTGCGGGTGTCCTAATTAGGACAGCCCCAAGGGTTTTTGTCTTGCCGACTGGACCAGAAGACCACAGAGCTGTTCGAAACAGCTTCATGAACCATGGCTGCGCGTCCGCGTTGCCGCGGCATGCATCGCCTATGGTATTTCGTGGCCTTCCTCGCCGTCACCGCAACCTCATTCGGTGCCCTGGTGGCAAGTTCCTGGGATGACCGGAGGCCGCCTCGTCTGGCGGCCTCTTTCGGTTGATAAATCAACCTCTGACAAACCAGCCATGCTGGATCGTCACGCTCCCCGCTTTGCTCTGCGTGCACAACTGAACAGACGCGGATCCATTTCCGGATCCTAATGCATCATCACCGCGCGGACCCCGGCCACTATCGGTGATGAGAACGCTCACCTCGCGCTCCCGCCTCATCGCACGGAAAGAGCGCGCCATGTTCAAGCGACGACGTTTCAAGCAGCAACTGACCCTTCAGGACCGGCTGTCCGCATGGGTGAAGCAGATCCGCGAACAGGCCTCCAAGCTACCTCCCGGGCCGGAGCGAGACGCGCTGCTCAAGAAGGCCCGCCAGGCCGACGTTGCCAATCATCTCAACGATTGGGTCAAATCGCCGGGGCTGCAGCCGCCGAAATAAACCGGGCCTCCGTGGGTTCCTGGAAGCGACCATGACCGGGATCAACGACGCGCGACTGGGGCGCCGTCATGTTTCCGTAATCCTGCGGCACCGAACCTTTTCGCGGTCTCCGGTTTTCTGTGGGGATGGGACCGCAACTTTTGGGGATCTCTAGTCATGACAAACAACGACACGCTGCACGATACGCCGAGGCGAAAGCCGATGCTGGAGGCGGCGCAGGAGGAGATGGTGAAGTTCGAGCGCAAGGAAAACGAGTTCCGCAAGAGGGACCGTGAAGAGCGCGCCGCCGAGCTCCATCTGCCGCTGAACGAGATCAAGGTTCATTAGGCACTGCTAGGACCGCCGTCCGGAGCGGCCAGGCCCGCCCGCGATGCGGCACTCCGCTCCGGTCCTTGGCCGGAACCTCGATCCGGCATCGCCGGTCGGGGCGTCGCGCTCGCCGATGCAGAAGGTAGCTGAATACTACCAGCAACCCATTGGCGACGCGATGAAATCGGCAGGACCCCTACTGTGTGCATGGGGTTGTTTTGCCACTTTTGAGAGGCAAGGCACGCCAGCGCCGTCGATCGGACGGCCCGGCACGTCGGTTCCGTCTGCAGCAGCGCCTGCTAGAGCACCGCCAGCAGAACCAGGCCTATCACCAGCACGACGAAGCCAGCCGCCGTCGCGGCGGCGAATGACCGCTCTACGTTATCCATATGATGCCACCCCGTTTCCGGCGCGCCACGTTTCCCCCATGGCTGCGCCGAACGGATAAAATCTTGCCGACGGGTGTGTCCGCAGTGGTGCGGACGGATGTCGAAATTGGGACCGGTACGGGGCCAGTGTGCGGCCTTTCGATCGCGCACCTGCCGGCGGTCCGCCTATCAGGCTGTCGTCAGCCAGCCGGCTAGGGTCGCCCGGCTACCGGCCGGCGCGGGGCTCCTGCTCCTCCTGCGTCAGGCGCAGCGAGAAGGCGCGGATCGCGGGCGCCGCCAGCAGCACGACCGGCAGCATCGCGGCCCATGCGATCAGCCAGGACACCATCCAGTGCCGCACGAAGAGCATCGGGCTGCCGGCGGGAAAGCTGGCGATCCCCGCCGCGATCAGCGAGGTCAGCCCGGACTGGATGATGCCGAAGACGAAATGCGAGTAGCGGCGGGGAATGCCGAGCATGAGGCGCCCATGGTTGCTTGCCCGTGATCGGCAAGCAAGGCACATGCCGTCGAGCGGATCCGGCGCTTCGATTGGAACCGCGATGCGGGACCGCCGGATGCACCCCGGCCGGGCTCCAGGAACTTTGTTCATGGTCGGAGAACCACGGAGGCCGTGGGCGACATTTTGCTTTCTGCGGAATATTGCGACGACCAACATGTTTGCAGGCATGAGGGTGAATCGTGGGAGGTGACCATGAATCACAGGGGCGTCGAGTTCACCATCGCCAAGACGGCGATTCCCGCAGTCTGGCAGTGGCAGTTTCGCATCGGCGACCGGATCAAGACCGGCAAGACCGAGACCCGGATCGACCTGCTGGCGATCCGGCGCGTGCAGCTGCGCATCGACCGGGAGCTGAAGGCGATCGGGCGAAAGACGGCCTGAACCGTTTCGACCTCATGCGCCAAAGCGCGCCATAGCCAGCGTCAGTCCGCGCTGGGCAGCCGACGCATGGTGAACTCGATATCGCCGCCGGGCAATTCGCGCCAAGTCTCGACCTCGCTCATATAGCCGGCCTTGGGATAGCGGGCAAAGAAGGCCTGCGCCCGCTCCCGCGCCGCCGCCCGCGGCAGCGTGAAGGTCTCGCGCAGATAGCCGTCGCCGGCGGACTGGCCGGGCTTGCCGGCCGCCTTGCGCCGGCGCGCCATCCGCTCGGCGAGATCCCGCGGACGATCGGCCATGTCCTGCCTTCCTCTGCGCACTACGCTACCGACAATGTAGGGCGCGGGCCGGATCAAGAGGAGTCCTTCCGAGGAGCATTGTGCCTCCCCGGAACGGGTCAGTTGGCGGCCGTCCCGCTCTTGGCCTTCTTCGGCGCACTGGTCGCGGCCGACGCCTTCGGCGCCGCCGGCTGCTTCGGCTGTTCGGCGCGCATGCCGCCCCAGGGATCGCTGGACGCCTTGGTATCCGGAATCTTCTTCAGTGTTTCCTTGTAGGCCTTCTCACGTTCGGCCTCGATGGCCTTCTCCTCCGGCGACTTGCTCGGGGCATCCTGCATCAAATTGATGTTGGGCATTTGCGCGTAGGCAGGTCCCGCCAGCACGGCCAGCACCGCGGCCAAACGGAAAAGCTTCATCATTCACTCCTTAAGTCTTCCATGAGGCGCGGATCGCCCCGTGCCCTGTCATCCTCGTCAGCCCGGTCACGACCCGTTACCGCTAGTGCCGATCCGATCGGCATGATTTGGGCGACTGCAGCCAATCGTCCCAGATCGGACCGCATTTGGTGCACCCGCTCAGCGCGAGACCGAGCAGGCCCATGCAAAAGACGAGGATACAGCGACGCAACATCATCCACCCCTACCCAAGCCAGGCATCATATCGGGCCAAGTCAGGCATTTTCAAGCCGGGGCGGCCGGCGCCAGACCGGGTGACTTTGCCTCGCCGATGCGCGCACAATGCGGCGAAACATCCGGCAACACAGGAGAGCGCGACAGCAATGCAAACGCAGCCAGAAGCCGAGTTCGGCCCCGCCGACGCCAGACGCATCCTCGGCGAGGTCTTTGCGCCCTGGGTCCAGGACCTCAACCTCGCGGTCGAGCGTATCGAGCATGTGCCGCGCGCGGACGTCCCGGATTGGCAGCCCGGCGCGCTGCTGCGCATGCCGTTTTCGGAGCGGCTGTGCCGCAATGGCGGCGTGGTCTGCGGCCAGGCCCTGATGGCGCTCGCCGATACCGCAATGGTGATCGCGATCCTCGCGGCCAATCGCGGCTACCGTCCCATGACCACGGTCGATCAGACCACGCATTTCATGCGCGCGATCGCCGCGTCCGACGTGCTGGCGGATGCGCGCGTGGTGCGGCTCGGGCGCACCATGAGCTTTGGCCGCGTCACGCTGCTCTCGGCCGCCGACGGCAAGCCGGCCGCGATGGTGTCGAGCGCGTTCGCGATGCTGCCGGGGTGAACGCGCCCTGAAAACAAGAGAGCCGCGCGAAGCGCAAGGCTCGAGGCGGCTCTCGATGGAAATCGTGTCGGGACAGCAAGCGCGATCGCGCTTGCCGTCATTGCGCCGGCAATGTCACTTGCCGAGGATCTCGTCGGCCGCGGTGACGACGCTGACGGTCGGATTCTTTCCGCAATAGGCGCCGAACTTCTTGGCATTCTCGATGAAGATGTCGGTGTCGATGATCGCGTTGTCCTCGTCGCCCTTGTACCAGCCGTCCATCCAGGTCAGCACGACGCCGATGTTGTCCTCGCCGCTCTCGAGGAACTGCTTGCAGGTCATGGTCGAGAGGTCCCACTTGACGGCGTGGGCGGGCATCGAGGCCAGCGAGAGCGCTGCGGCGAACAAAATCGAAAGCGAAGTCTTCATCAATATCTCCATCGGCGCGTCGCGCCATAAAGGAAAGGCACTTGTGTAGGCTCTTTGGGTAGGCTCTTTGGGTAGGCTCTTTGGGTAGGTTCGTGGGAGCGGCTCGCCGCTCCAACGTCGTAAACAAAGTCTGAAACGCCGTGCAAGTAGCGCCAGTATTGAGTTTAGTTCAACGTAATTTCTCTGCACTACTTCCTACTCATCGGCAGGACTAACGCGGATGATTGAGAAGCGCACATCGCAACGTCACCGTGTTTTCAAGGGCGGAAAGATCACCTTTGAAAACAGCGGCATTCCTTGCACAGTGCGAAACATGTCGGCGGGCGGCGCGGCGATCGACCTCGATACTCCCGTCATGTTGCCGCAATCGGTCACGCTCTCGATCGCGTGTGACGATTTCGTACGGCATTGTCGCACAGTTTGGCGCAGCGACAAGCGCGTCGGCCTCGCTTTCGTGCAATAGCGGGCGCGATGTGAACGAAGGTTCGCATCGCGTGCACACCACCATCATGACTGGCTCGCAATCACGCGCGTAACACCCGCGAGCGATGATGAGCCCCGCAACGTCGATCGACTCGACGCGGTCATTGGGCGGGCACTGCGCCTGCGCTGAGGCGGCCCTCAGCGCCAGCACGGCGGCGTGATGACCAGAATCCGCATTACCGCAATCCCCCACCTCTGGGGTACAAGCCAGCCCCCAATCGCGGAATAGCGATGTCCGGGTTCCGGAACCTCAGCAAATCTTGATCGGCCTGGACTTCGTCCGATCGCATTCGTGCCTATCTGTCGGCCCGCAGGGGACCTTTCACGGATGTTGCGGATCATTGCTCATGCGGCGCTGCTCATTGGCGCGCTTGCGCTCGGTGCCTGCGGCTTTGCCGACAGCCGCGCACCGGTGCCGGAATTCATGCGCATGAAGGAGCCCGAGCAGCCGCCGGAAGCGCCGCCCGACGTCAAGCGCGTGGTGCGCGAGCAGATCGACGTCGTCTTTCTCGCAACGTCCTATCCGCGCGAGGTTCACGTCGCCCCGCCGCATCGTGAGCTGCGAGGACCGGGCTGGACCGCGTGCGTCCGCGCGCAGCTCACCTCGGCGACCGGTACGTCGCTCGGCGCCCAGACCTACATCGTGACGATCAACGACGGCAGGGTCGTGGACCGCCGGCGCGCCGACGCCGACGACATCTGCGGCACGGAGACTTACGAGCCGATCTAGGAACCCGCCCCTGACGACAGGTTCCGGGAAAAACCTGTAGATGACCCGGAACGATCACCGCCTCCCCTTCTTGTTACCGCCGAGGGCAGTTTCGAGGAGGACATGATGAGGACGTTGACTATTGCGCTGCTGGCAGGCGTGGGGGCCTTGGCCGCCGCCTCGGGGGCCAAGGCTTCCGACATCTATACGACCAGCGAATACACCAATCCGGATCTCGTGCAGCAGGTGCGACTCGTCTGCGACGAGGATGGTCGCTGCTATCGCACGCGCGGCGGGTCGCGCGTGATCGTGCGCGATTCCTACAATTACATGCCGCGCGACCGCTACTATGAGCGCCGGAGCTATCATCGCCACTACGATGACGGCCCGCGCGCCGGCGTCGGCATTCGCGCGCCCGGCGTCAGCGTCGGCGTCGGTAGCTGGTGAGCGATGAAGGCTTGATGGTCGGAGACCGGGCGAGACTATTCGCCCGGTCCCGTGACCTCAGGTTTCGAGTGGATCGGCCGGCGTGATGTAGCGCGTCGATGACGGCAGCTGAGCGATGAAGCGGGCGAGCACCATGCCGGCGCACATCGCCACGACAAAGATGACGGCGGAGAGCGAGCCAAATCCGAGCGCGGTCAGCGCCGGCCCCGGGCAAAAGCCTACCAGCCCCCAGCCGATGCCGAAGATCGCCGGACCTGCGACGATCCTGGGATCGATGTCTCGCCGCGTCGGCAAATAGAATCGATCAGCGAAGAATGGACGCGGAAGCTTGAGAACGCGGCTGAAGCCGACGAAGGTCACGGCCACCGCGCCCGCCATCACGAAGGCGAGGCTTGCATCCCATGTCCCTGCCTGAATGCCGGCGACGTCCAGGAAGTTCAGCACCTTTGCGGGGTTCGACATGCCGGAGACGATGAGGCCGAGGCCGAAGATCAGCCCAATCGCGAATTGAACCAGGATTGCCATCGCCGTCAGTTCCAGTGCCGCATCAAGAACACGGTCGCCATGCCGGCGGCCATGAAGGTGATGGTCGCAACCAGCGAGCGCACCGACAGCCGCGACAGGCCGCAAACGCCGTGGCCCGAGGTGCAGCCGCTGCCCCACACCGAACCGAAACCCGTGAGCAATCCGCCGATGATCAGGAGGGCCGGCCCCGCCGCGATCGTCTGCTCCGGCAGAGCTCCGGTGACGAGCCGGACCAGCACGGGCGCAGCAGCAAGACCGGCGACGAAGGCAAGGCGCCCAGCGAGTTCGCTGTCCTCATAGGGCGGAAACAGCCGCGCCGCGATGCCGCTGACGCCGGCGATCCGACCCGTTGCCCACATCAGCAGAACGGCCGCGAGGCCAATCATCGCACCGCCAACGAGCGACGCGATCGGCGTAAAAGACGTCGTGACCATGACCTCTCCTGAGCGAGAGCGCCCTTGCGTAGGGCGCAAATACCATGGCCGCGCTATCCCAGCATCTCGGAAAGATGCGCGCATTGAGCTTGGTCAAACCAAAGCGGGACGGCCAAACGATATACTACAACATCGCGAGCCCGAAAGTCCGCGCAGTGCTGGAGATTCTTTGCCGGCTCTTCTGCGCCGGCAAGTCGGACTCTCGCCTTCGCAAAACGCGGGGAGCATGGGATGACCGACGACACCTTCATCGAGGGGCCTCTCTACGAGAAGCGGAAGAAGGTCTACCCGCAGTCGGTCAATGGCCCTTTCCGCCGCATCAAATGGGCGATCCTGTGCGTCACGCTCGGAACCTATTACCTGCTGCCGTTCGTGCGTTGGAATCGCGGACCCGGCCTGCCCGACCAGGCCGTGCTGATCGACTTCCCGCATCGGCGCTTCTATTTCTTCTTCATCGAGCTGTGGCCGCAGGAGGTCTATTATTTCACCGGTCTCCTCATCATCGCGGCGATGATTCTGTTCCTGATGAACGCGGTCGCGGGACGGCTGTGGTGCGGCTACATGTGCCCGCAGACGGTGTGGACCGACCTGTTCTACGCGGTCGAGCGTTGGGTCGAGGGCGACCGGCGCGAGCGCATGCAGGGCGACAAGCGCTACTGGACGTTCGACCATCTTCGCAAGGTCGCGCTCAAGCACTTCCTCTGGATCATGATCGCCTGGTGGACCGGCGGCGCCTGGGTGCTCTACTTTTCCGACGCGCCGACGCTGGTGAAGGAGCTCGCGACCTTCCAGGCCCCGTTCATCGCCTATCTCTGGATCGGCATCCTCACCGCTACGACCTATGTCTTTGCCGGTCACGCCCGCGAGCAGATGTGCATCTACATGTGCCCGTGGCCGCGGATCCAGGCAGCGCTGACCGACGAATGGGCGCTCAACGTCACCTATCGGCGTGACCGCGGCGAGCCGCGCATGTCGGTGAAGAAGGCGGATGCCGCGCGCGCCCATGGCGATCCCGCCGGCGATTGCGTCGACTGCCATCAGTGCATCAATGTCTGCCCCACCGGCATTGACATCCGCCACGGCATCCAGCTCGGCTGCATCCAGTGCGGCCTGTGCATCGACGCCTGCGACAACGTCATGCGCGACATCGGCCGGCCCCAGGGCCTGATCGGCTACGACACCGACATCAACATGCAGCGCCGACGCGAGGGCAAGCCGCCGATCTACCGCATCATCCGTCCGCGCACGCTGATCTATGCCGCGGCCATCGCCATTGTGGGCAGCATCATGCTGTACACTCTCGCCACTCGCGCGACGATGGACGTCAACGTACTGCACGAGCGCAATCCCCTCTTCGTCCAGCTTTCGGACGGCGGCGTGCGCAACGACTACACCGTGCGTATCCTCAACAAGAGTGCACAGCGATCGTTTGCGCTCGAAGTCTCCGGTCTGCCGGGCGCGACCATTCGCGTCGCCGGCATCGAGGCGGAACCTGGCGGCAAGCCCATCATCGAGGTCGGGCAGGATCAGACCCGCGAGGTCAGGCTCTCGGTACAGGTTGGGCCCAGCGACCTGCCGAAGACCTCCCGCGACATCGAGATCACCATCACCGATACCGCCAGCGGCGGCCGCGCGAGCACCCGCGATCATTTCGTGCCGGGAGACTAGCCACGATTCCTCAGGGTCAAGCCGCGGCCGGATGCTGAATGGAATGTTAACACCACCGCTCGAATTGCGGCGGCGTGCCAACGGTATTTTCCAATCTTTGCGCTAAGCATGGCCGGTGGCACGGGCTCAGCTCGCGTGAACGGGGACGACGGGACGTGGTCGACATCGCGCATCAGGCTGCGATCAATCCGGCATCGGCAAGGGATGCCGTGACGGCGCGCGCGCCTGTCCCGCTTGCGGCCGTCGACACCGGCCAATGGCGCGCGCTGGCGCAGCGGGCGATCGAGCCGAACGGATATTACCTGCCTGCCTGGGAGCTCGCCGTCAGCGCAACTGCGCGCGGTCGCACGGATGCCTTGGCGCTAGCCGCATTTGACGGCACTTCGGCCCGGCTGATCGGCCTGATGCCGGTGGTCTCACTCTGGCGCGCTTTGAAGATTCCCCTGCCCGCCCTGGTGAGCGCGCATCCCTATGGCACGCTGTGCAGCCCGCTGCTCGACCGCGACGCTCCGCTCGAAGCCGCTGCGCGTCTGCTGCAGCAGGCGCGCGAGGCCGGCGCGCATGCGCTCGTGCTGACCGACGTCGCGCTCGACGGCGCAGCCATGGCATCACTCAAGCAGGCGCTGAAGCGCGACGGCCTGAAGCCGAGAATCCTCAGCTCCTACATCCGCGCCAGCCTCGATGCGACGCAGGATGGAGACGCACTGTTGCGCGAGGCGCTCGGCGCCAAGAAGCTCAAGGAGCTGCGGCGCCAGCGCCACCGTCTCGAGGAGCACGGCTCCGTCGTGTTCGAGATCGCGCGCAGCTCCGACCAGATCGGACGTGCGCTCGAAACCTTTCTGCAGCTCGAAGCGAGCGGCTGGAAGGGCAAGCGGGGCACCGCGCTGGTCCAGCATCCGGGCGACGCGACCTTCATTCGCCGCGCCGTGCCGGCGCTGGCAGAGACCGCGCAGTGCGAGATCGTCACCCTTCGCGCCGGCGCGACGCCGATTGCCGCCGGCATCGTGTTGCGCCATCAGGATCGTGCCTTCTTCTTCAAGCTCGGGATCGACGAGCGCTTTGCAAAATATTCGCCGGGCGTGCAGCTCACGCTCGACCTCACCCGCCATCTCTGCGCCGACCCCGCCGTCGCCAGCGCGGACTCGACGGCGAATGCCGATCACCCCATGATCAACCCGATCTGGCGCGGACGCCTCGCGATTGGCGATGTGCTGATCCCGCTGCGGCGGCACGACCCGGTCGTGGCGCTCATTCACGGCGCGCTGGTCGGCCTCAACGCCGCGCACGAGGCCGCGCGCGGCGTGGTTCGCCGGCTCCGAAAATAAAAAGTTACTCCGCCGCCTGCGCGTTGATCTCCTCGGAGACCTGGCGGATGGCGCGGGCAAGCAGGTTCGGATCCTGCGCGCCGGAGACGGCGTACTTCTGCGCAAAGACGTAGGTCGGCACGCCGGAGATGCCCTTGTCGGCGGCTTCCTGGGCATCTGCCGAGACGCGCGCGACGTCCTCGTCGGTGGCGAGGCGCTTGCGCACGTCGTCGGCGTCGAAGCCGATGTCGGCTGCCGCCTGCACCAGCACGTTCACATCTGTGAGATCACCGCCGTCGCGGAAGTACAGCTCCATCAGGCGCTGCTTCATCTCAGGCGCCTTGCCGATCGCTTCCGCCCAGAGGATCAGGCGGTGGCAGTCAGTCGTGTTGGGCTGGCGCGCCACGAGCTCCGGCTTGTAGACGAGCCCCTCCTCGCTCGCGGCCGCGACGACGCGTCCCGCAATGCCCTTATAGGCTTCGACCGAGCCGAACTTCTGGGTGAGATAGGCCTCGCGGCTGATGCCCTCGCGCGGCACCCAGGGATTGAGGAAGAAGGGACGGAAATTGAGCTTGACCGGAACGTCAGGCACCAGCGCCAGCGCGCTCTCGATGCGATGCTTGCCGATATAGCACCAGGGGCAGACCACATCTGAGACGACGTCGATCTGGAGCGGTTTCAGCGTGCTCATGTCAGGCGCCTCCTTCGGGCACTTCGAGGGTCCGCCCGAACATAAGCCGAACCGGGGGCGGCGCAAGGCACCCGTCCTGCATGGCTCACGACTTCACCTCTGCGGTTATTGTGACCGGTTCTCCCCGCCCCGATACTTACGGCCACGATACTTACGGCCACAATCAAGCCCAAAGGGGAGACCGCGATGAGCGCCATTTTCAAGCCGGACGGCGAACTGTTCCGGGCCACCGAGCATGCCGGCGGGCCGTGGTCGCCGGACATGCTGCAGGGAAGCGCCACCACCGCGCTGATGACCCGTGAGGTCGAGCGCCTCGCCGCCAGATCCGGCTTTGCTGTGCGGCGCCTGACCTTCGATCTGTGGCGGCCGGCGGGCCTGCGCCTGTTCAGGGCGGTCAGCGAGCTGCTGCGCGACGGTCGCAAGGCCAAGACCCTGCAGGTGCGGCTGATGGACGGCGAGACCGAGATCGGCCGCTGCACGGCGCTGCTGACGGCGCCGAGCGGCGAGTCGCCCATCGATCCGTTCGCGAGGCCCACGCCCGTCGACAAGGGCCCCGAGGCCGGCAGCCCGCCGCCCGCCTTCGCGCAGAAATGGAGCCGTTATTTCCAGAACGTGTCGGTGCGGCTCATTGAGGGCGCGCTGGAGAAGCCGGGCCCGGCCGCGGCCTGGATGCGGCTCGATGCGCCGCTGGTCGAGGGCGAGCCGAACACGCCGCTGCTCCAGGCGGTGCAGGCGGCGGACTTCTCCAGCGGCGTCGCGCAGATCGTCGACATGCGCCAATGGACCTTCATCAACCCGGAGATCAGCCTCTATTTCTTCCGTCCGCCCGAGGGCGAATGGATCCTGATCCGCGCCGCGACGCGCGTCGGCGCCCATGGCGCGGGCCTCACCACGGCGACACTGAGTGACTGTAACGGGCCGTTCGCGGAGGTGATGCAGGCCATGAGCTTCGAGCGGCGCGAAGCCGTGCAGGCTCAAGCGTCCTGATCTGCAAGCGCGAGCAAGGCGGCCTCGGAGGCGGCATCAACAGGCATGAACATCTCGACGCGAAGCTCCTGCAGCGTCACGTCCTGCGGGGTGCCGAGCGTCAGCACCGCTCCAATCAAACCAATGCCAATATCGCCCTTGCGCAGGCGCACCTCGCAGAGCGGCCCCGGGGCGGCGTTGTCCTCGGTCGCCGGCGCAGGCAGCTGCGGCAGCCGCATCAATTCGCGCCAGGTCGATTGCAGGGCCTCGTCGAGCGGCGCGGCCATTGCCTCATGCCGCGCCCGTGCCAGCAGCGCGGCCGCAACAATCGGCCAGTTCTCGACGAACGGCTTGAGCTCGTCGGGAGCGAGGAACATGCGCATGTGGTTGAGCGGCCGCTGCATGCGTAGAGGGCCAAGCAGCATGGTCATCAGGCGCGAGGCGGCGCGATTGGCCTGCATCACGTTCCAGCGCCGGTCGGTGACGATTGCCGGGAACGGCTCGTGACGGAGAAGCAGAAGATCGATGGCACGCCGCGCCTCGGCAAGCTCCGGCGCCGACAGCTCGCGCTCGCCATATTGCCGCGCGAAGCCGCCGGCCTCGAGCAGCGCATTGCGATCACGCAACGACAGATCGAGCGCCGACGCGAGCTGCAGCAGGATGTCCCGGCTTGCCGCCGCCTTCCCGGTCTCGACATAGCTCAGATGCTTGATCGAAATGCCGGCCTCGAACGCCAGCTCCGCCTGGCTCAATGCACGACGGGTGCGCCAGCCGCGCAGGAGATCACCGACGGGATTGGCCGGCCGCAATCGCCGGAACGCGCGTGTGTCCATCCGCCGATTATGCGAGCGCTGCTCCGTCCTGTAAACGGCGCTAGCGCAGCCCGGCCGCCATCTGCTTCAGCCGTTCGGCGGTGCGCTCGTCCGCCGGAAAGAACGTCTCCAGCGCCAACTCCGACAGGGTGATGTCGACCGGCGTGCCGAACACCATGGTGGTGGAGAAGAAGCTGAGGATCTCCCCGCCATGCCGCAGCTTGAACGGGATCGCGACGTTGTCGGCTGGCAGCGGGGCCGAGCGCGCTGGAATCGGATAGCTCTTCAGATCATTGTAAAGCTTGATCAGCTCCGGATCGGCCGTCGCCTCGCACTGCCGGTGCAGCCGCTCCAGGAGATGCCCGCACCATTCGGCGAGATTGACCGTGCGCGGCGCCAGCGCCTCGGGATGGAAGGCGAGCCTGAGCACGTTGACGGGCTGGCCGAGCAGATGATGCGGGATGCCATCGAGCAGCGGCGCCACCATGCGGTTGGCGGAGACCAGGTTCCAGTGCCGATCCACCGCGAGCGCCGGATTGGGCTCATGCGCTTTCAGGACGAGGTCGATCGCCTGGCGGGCTGATTTCAAGGCGGGATCCTCCAGCGGGCGCTGCGGAAAGGCCGGTGCAAAACCGGCCGCGACCAGCAGCACGTTGCGTTCGCGCAACGGCACGTCGAGCCGCTCGGCGAGCCTGAGCACCATGTCGCGCGAGGGCGCGGCGCGGCCGGTCTCGACGAAGCTCAAATGCCGCGCCGAGATTTCGGCCTCGCCGGCGAGATCGAGCTGGCTCATGCGGCGGCGCTGCCGCCATTCGCGCAAATGGTCGCCGATATGGACCGGCTGGCTGCGTTCGGTGCGTGCGGTGGAAGCATGTGCGTTCATGGTCAAAAGCTAGCACGCGGATTTAGGCGCATCCATTACCACCGAGGTAATCGAATTGGGGGACGAGCACGGGCATCTTTGGTCGCAACAGGAGATGACCATGATCGCGTTGCTGCTCTACCGGACCGTCGCAGACCACGTCTTGCCCTGGGCCATGGCATTCGCAACGCGGATGCTGGCGCGGAGCCTCAACATGCCGGAGCCGCTGGTGCACTCGGCCGGCGGCTATGTCGTCGCACAGGTCATCGCCTTCGAGCACAGCGTCGGCAGGAGCCTCTGCCCGTTCCGGCTCGCCCGTCTGCTCCGCGCCTGGTGGCGCGGTCGGCGCTAAAGTTCCACCCCAGCCCAACCAAGGAGACCCTGAGATGATCGATGCATCCACCTTCCTGCGCCGCGCCCTGTTCGCCGACGCCGTCTTCAGCGGCGTCGCCGCACTCGGCTTCACCTTCGGCGCGACCGCATTCGCAGCGCTGTTCAACCTGCCCGAAGCGCTGCTGCGCGAGACCGGTCTGTTCCTGATCGCCTACACCGCCTTGGTCGGCTGGCTCGCCTCGCGGGCCACGGTCGCGAAATCGCTGGTGCTACTGGTCGTGATCGGCAATGCCGCCTGGACCGTCGGCAGCATCGCGCTGCTGCTTTCGGGCGCGGTGTCGCCGAACCTCGCCGGTCAGCTCATGGTCGTCGCGCAAGCCATAGCCACCGGCGTGTTCGCCGAGCTGCAATATGTGGGCTTGAAGAAGAGCGGGCGCGCCGTGGCGGCGTGATCCTTGCGTGCCAGCTCCGCGGCGCAAACCGGGGAACGCGAAGGCTTCGTCATATGGGATCGTACCCGGATGCATGCATGACCTCGCGTTCTCGCGGCGGATTTCGCCCGAGCTTTGCTTCGTTGCTTGCGCCCTTCGGTTGCCGGAGGGCGCAGGGAAGGCCGGGCGCCGGCGGCACCCGAGTCCGTGTACAAGGACATGCACACGGGGTGGACCACAGGTGTTGCCGGTCGCCCGGCCTTCCCTGCGCGGATGGTTTTAACGGTGTCCTTCGTGCTCTCCTCGGGGAGCGTTGCACTATTGCCCCCGTCGCCTTGCGGCTTCTCTGATGCGCGCACCCGGTCGGGCCGCCGCATCACCGCAAGCCTTGACGCACAGACCCCGGGCGTCAGGACCACACGACTTCTCCGTCCGCGGACGATTTGGCCTCAGCGCCCGGGGCTTGGTGTGCGCACCCCAGACCATCGACCAAACCGCTGTGACCGCGCCGTGTCGTATGCGCATCGCCTGAGACTCACGGTTGCCCGCCCTGTCCTCAAGCCAATCGCGCCGGCGCTACCGCGTCCACCGCACCCCGGCCCGCATCTCGTGACGATCGCGAAGCGCCCCTCTGGCAGGGCCGGATAGGCAACACATGCCACAAATCCGAAATTCGGAAAAGCGATATATTTTCGCCGGACGAGATTGACAGACTTTGGGTATTTTGCCCGACGCCTCGCCGGTAGGCAGCGAGAACGGCGAGCTGCGCGGAAAAGCGATGGGTTCGCAAGACTCAACCCATCCAAAGGGCTAAATTCATTACCTAGTGGGGCTCAACTGGATCGTCAGAAAGACTAGAGGCATTCTCCCGCCGTTGGATCCACCGATCGTTCAAGCCGTTCGCGGAACGTTGCTTCTCGCTGCAAGAGTTCCTGCAACATCACCTTCAAAGCCAGGTACTCTGGCAGCTCACAAAAGCCCTTCGCGACTTCCTCTCGTGCCCACAGGCTCCGCACTCGATCATAGTCGGCGGCGATTTTGTCATTATCCAATTTTGCGTTTTCGTTGATGAACCTTTTCAAGGTCGCGCGGAATTCCTGATAAGTATGCTCACTCTTGCGATCGAGCGTGCCTTCACAAAGAACCATGGCCTCTCGGGCGGACGTCATAATCTCATAAACACACGTCAAACTCATTTCGCCGCCAATTGCCCCGGACGGCCATAGCGTGGTCATCGACAGGAACAAACATCCAACTCCTGCGCAGACATCTCGATATAGGATGCCAAAGCTTCGCATCGTCGTCTCACGGTTACGGTCGGGTACGGCAATAAATAAATCCCCGGTGCTCCAAATTCCAATCCAAAGTGGGTGGGATTATTCCGGTTGTTTCGCTTAATTGTGCCCGAAATGGTTGGTCATGCAGAGCAACGAGATGGAGGCCAGCAACGCCTGCGGTGAGCAGCGAAGAATCTTTCCGCGGCAGGATTCTGGATTGCTTCCGCCTTCGCCAGGCTTCGGCGGACAAGTCGCTTTCGCTCGCAATGACGGAGAGGAGACGAGAACGTCGTTCTCGGGCTGAGGGCGAGCCGAGAGCTTTGGCCTTGCGCGAAGCCTGTCAGCTCGCGCGGCAGAAGGCGCGCGACGACCAATCCGAGGCTACGCCTTGGCGCGGCCGACCTTGCCGGGGAAGTGCTTGCCGTTCAGCTTCTTCTTTTTCGTAGCGGTGGTTTTCGCCCCCGCCTTCTGCGCCTTGCGCTCGGCCCGCGCCTTCACCTTGGCGGATTCCGCCCGCGCCTCAGCGCGCAGCTTCTTGCGCTTCTTCTCGCATGAATCGCATTTGCAGCCGATCGGCTTCAGATAGGCTTTGAAATAGTCGGTGCCGTAATCGTAGTTGATCTCGTCGCCCGGCTCGATGTTCCTGATGGCGCGGATGAACACCTTGCGCTCGCGCGGGCGGACGTCGGACTCGGCGTTGGGCCGGCAGGAATGGTTGATGTAGCGGGCGAGGTTCTTGCGCACCGAGCCGTCGATGGTCCAGCGCCCGTTGAGCTCGAACAGATATTTGTTCTCGATCTCGTCGTGCTCGGGAATCCGCGAGTCCAGAATCGGTCCGAAATAGCGGATGATCCGGGTCCCCTTCTTGATCGGCTTGGTGGCGAAGAGGCCGAGCCCGGTCTTGGAGCGGCCGACGCGATAAGGTTTGTTCGAGGTGGCTGGCATGATCGAGAAAATGAGAACGCGAACGAGGCAGGAGGAGCCCAAGCGAAGCCGCTCTTGTAGAACGATTCCGCGCTTCTGTCAGGTATATCCCAACCCTGTTTGAACCTTGCCCACAATCAAGACGTCTGATGGAACGAAGTTCCCAGTCCATCAAAGCCTCACATGAACCGTATCACTACTATTGGCTTGGCCGTCCTGATGGCTTGCATCGGCCTGAACAGCGCCGACGCCCAATCCCTGGGCAGCAGCTACACCTCGACGGCACCAAAAGATTGCCGGCAGATCGGCAAGCCCGGCGCGCTCGACGGCAGCAGCACGCGGGTTTGTCCGGGCAAGGACGGCCTGATCGTGCTGATCGCCGAGGACGACCTTCGCGAGATCGTCGCGGTCGGACGCAACCGCAAGGCAGCAGCTGAGGAACCGGCGGCAAAAGTCTGGTTCGCGCCGTTCAATTCATCCGAGACGACCATCGAATGGCGCGCGGCCGGCGCAAAGCCGTTTGCGATCATCCAGCGCTGGCACATCGCCGACAATTCCGATCCCGACAAGCAGGGGCGGCCGAACACCAAGGCCATGCTGGTCGTGACCCGGCTGCCGCCGGGCCCGGTCTGCCACGTCGCCTATGTCGATGGGATCGCCAACCCGAACGCCAACGAGCTCGCGCGCAAGGCCGCCGACGATCTCGCCCGCGGCTTCGCTTGCGGCAAGGACGCGGTCAAGATCATCGGCACGCGCGGCCGCGCCGTCGAGCTCGCCACGATGCGATAATCAGCTAGATGGGAAGCCTCGGCGTCACTGGCACCGTCAGCATCGTCTCGAGCAGCCGCTCCGCCGTCGTCCCCTCCGGCAGCCGCGCGAGAATGTCCTTCAGCCGTCCGTCGAGCAGCAGCATGGTGAAGCCGTGCACCAGCGACCAGGCCCGCGCGATTGCCGCGCCCTGGTTCAGCGTCAGCGCATCGCCGCTGATCTGCTCCTGCCGCATCATGCCGACCGCATTGGCAAGTCCGGCGAAAGAGGCCTCGGCCGCCTCGTGCAGCGACGGCCTCGAATAATCCAGCCGCTCGGTGCGGAACATGATGCCGTACATGCCAGGATGGGCCTGCGCATAGGCGATGTAGGCTTTCGGCCGCGCCAGCGCGGCTTCGAGCGGCGTGGTGGCGGCATCGCACGAAGCGGCCATGACCACGTTGAACTGGCGGAAGCCGACGGCCGCGAGCTCGCTGAGCAGGCCCGTCAGGTCGCCGAAATGATGGGTTGGGGCGGCATGCGAGACGCCGGCCTCGCGCGCCACCGCACGCAATGTCAGGCCGGCAAGCCCGTCGCGCTCCAGCACCCGTTCGGCGGCCTGGAGCAGCGCTTCGCGGAGCGCGCCGTGATGATACGGCGTCTCGGTCTTGGCGCTTCTCGCGCGCCGCGAGGTGCGCGATGCCGCGGTCGGGGTGGTTTTTCTTAGGGCACGCGGGCTGCGCGCCGCGTCGCCCTTGGTGTCTGTCTTGGCCATTTGCAAGCTATATGACGCAATATTGACAGTGTAAAGATTTCGCTTGACGAAAGCTGCGATCGGGTCTACTCAATCTTTACGATGTAAAGATAAGGGAGGATTCGCCGTGCAGCACGACGCCATGGCCGAGCGCAGCAACAATATCGCGCCGATCCCATTCGAGGCCGACGCGCCCTTCCTGAAGATCGTCGGCGAATTGCCGCGCGAGCTGAACGGCACGCTCTATCGCAACGGCCCCAATCCGCAGTTCGATTCGCCCGGCGCGCACTGGTTCGTCGGCGATGGGATGCTGCACGCCTTCCATCTCGAGAACGGGCGCGCCAGCTACCGCAACCGCTGGGTCCGCACGCCGAAATGGCTCGCCGAGCACGACGCCGGCCGCGCGCTGTTCGGCGGCTTCGGCCGCAAGCTGCCGGATGCGCCGGCAAACCTGACCGATGGCGGCGTCGCCAACACCAACATCATCTTCCACGCCGGCAAGCTGCTGGCGCTGGAAGAAGCGCACCTGCCGACGGAGATCGAGCCGGGCACGCTGGCGACGCGCGGCTATCACAACTACCAGGGCCTCGTCGCCGGCAGTTTCACCGCGCATCCCAAGATCGATCCCGTCACCGGCGAGCTGGTGTTCTTCGGCTACAACGCTGCGGGCCCGCTGACGCCTGCCCTCTCCTACGGATCGATCGACGCAACAGGCAAGGCGACGCGGTTCGAGCGGTTTGAGGCGCCCTATGCCAGCATGGTGCACGACTTCATCGTCACCGCGAACCATGTGCTGTTTCCGATCCTGCCGATCACGGGCAGCATGGAGCGCGCGATGAGCGGAAAGCCGCCCTATGCCTGGGAGCCGGACAAGGGCGCCTATGTCGGCGTGATGAAGCGCAGCGGCACGGCGAAGGACATCGTCTGGTTTCGTGCCGAAGCCTGCTACGTCTTCCATATCATGAATGCCTGGGAGGACGAGGGCCGTATCGTCGCCGACATCATGCAGTTCGAGGAAGCGCCGCTGTTTCCGCATCCGGACGGCCGGCCCACCGATCCCGAGAAATCGCGCGCCCGCCATTGCCGATGGACTTTCGATCTCGCAGGCAATACCGACCGCTTCCAGCAAACGTATCTCGACGATCTCACTGGGGAATTCCCGCGCATCGACGATCGCCGCGCCGGCCTGAAGAGCCGTCACGGCTGGTACGCCTGCGCCAATCCGAAGCTGCCGATGTTCGGCGCGCTCGCAGGCATCGTCCATGTCGACGGCAACGGCAGGCGGCTCGGCCAATACCTGCTGCCGGCCGGCGACACCATCTCCGAGCCTGTTTTCGTCGAGCGATCCAAGGATGCCGCCGAAGGCGACGGCTGGCTGCTCGCGGTGGTCTGGCGCGCGCGTGAAAATCGCAGCGACCTCGCCGTATTCAATGCCACCGATATCGAGGCCGGCCCCGCTGCGTTGGTGCAGCTCGGCCACCGCGTCCCCGACGGCTTCCACGGCAATTGGGTCGGCGCGGCGTAGCCCTCGCCAATGGGACGCGAGGAGATCGCGACCCCGGAATCCACGTGGATATTGCGTGGTCAAAGAAAGCCCGATGCACATGCTCTCGATCACCGCGTATTCCACCGCTGTCATCGCCCCGGCCGGCGCCGTACTTGCATGCTTGGCGATACGGCTGCGCCGGCGAAGCCTCACGTTCTTCGAAGGCGGCGTCCTGCTCGCTGCCGGCCTTCCACTCGCGGCCGCACTCCCGATGGTGTCGCGCCTGCCCTGGACGGGGTTGGTCGACGAGATGACCAGCCAGCTCGTTGCAGCATTTCATTTTCTGGAGGTCGTTTACGTCGTCTTGACGTTGTGATGTGGTTGAGCCGGCGCGGCTCCCTGTCTCGACCATCGCGGTCTGCCTATTGCGGTTCCGAATCCTGCGCTGCTGGCCCTAGCCTGGCATTCTGGTCGGTTTGAGGGGTGCCATGCGTCATGTCGCAGCGGCGCGGTTGTCTTCACAAAGTGATATGCCGGGCATCGCCGGATCAAGTAGGGTGCGGCAGTCTGCGCCCTGCCCACGACCGCTAAACAGGAATGACGATGAAGGACGTATTCGCCCGCCTCGCCTCCGACCTCCTCTCCGTTATCATCTTCCTGGCCGTCTATCTCCTCACAGACAACGTGATCCTCGCAACGGCGGTGGCGATTGCTGGCGCGATCGTGCAAGTGGTCTATGCGCGCCTCAAGGGACAGCCGCTCCACTACATGACCTATGCGAGCCTCGCTCTGGTCATCGTGCTCGGCGGTATCACGCTGCTGACCAATGATCCGCGCTTCATGCTGGCAAAACCCTCGATCGCACATTTCGCGATCGGCGCGATCATGCTCAAGCGCGGCTGGATGCTGCGCTACATGCCGCCCGTCATCGTCGAGACCGTTCCGGAATATGTCACCGTTGCGGGCTATGCCTGGGCGGTGCTGATGTTCGTGATCGGCGCCGGCATGATGGCGGTCGCCGCCACCGGCGATCTGAAGCTGTGGGCGTTCTATCTTATGGTGGTCGCAGGCGGCGCCAAGATCCTGGCTTTTGCCGTGCAGTACTTCGTTCTGCGGCTGATCGTGACCAACCGCCGACGTGCCGCTGCCCGCGCCTAAATGCCCTACCGGAGCGTTAGGCAGGAGCTGCGAGTTGGGCTATAGGCTCGGCCAGGGACGGCCGCGGATCGTCGCGGACCGCCGCAATCTGTTCGGGAGACGGGAATGGCCGTAGACGGCAACTGGAATCTGACCATGACGACGCCGATGGGCGAGCGCCAGGCGACGCTGAGCCTGAAGGCTGCTGGCGGCACGCTCACGGGCACGCAGGGCGCGGAAGGCAATACCACCGAGATCTTCGACGGCACCGTCTCCGGCGACAACGTCTCCTGGAAGGTCTCGATCGACAAGCCGATGCCGCTCACGCTCGAATTCACCGGCACGGTCTCCGGCGACAGCATCAGTGGCGAGATGGGCATCGGCCCGATGGGCAGCTTCCCGTTCACGGGCGCGCGGGCGTAAACCGCGCGCTGCACCGATGCGTGCGCTCCTCCTCATCGCGGCGGCAGTCCTGTCTGCCGTAGCACAGGCCGCGCGCGCAGGTGACAGCGAACCGGCGTGGCGCGCGAGCGCGCTCGCCTTGGTGCCGGCAGGCTATGTTGCCGGCACCGCTTACCGAACCGAGGGGTCGACCGGTTATCTCGCGGTCTATCCCGCGACATCGAACGATCCGAAGACACCGGGGAGCGTCTTTGCGGCGCGCCAGGTTCTGGTCGTCACGCTGACTGCGGACGCGACGCGGGCGACGTCAGCCGAGCTGAAGCCGCGCACCGGCTGGCCCCTGATAACGACGACAATGATTTCGCCGGGATGCACGCCGAGCTCGCCGCCAAGCGCGCAAAGCTGCCTGCTGGCACCGAGCCCTGCGATCTCGGCGCCTGGTCCATCGACAAGGATTCCAGCGGCCTCAACGTGCGCGCCGAGCCGTCGATCAAGGCGCGCGTGCTTGGCACATTGCCGCCGCCCTACCGGCTGAGGCTCGGCGGCGCCGAGAACACGCCCGAGGGCGGCTGGCTGACCGAATTCCGCATCATCGGCTTCAGGGACGGCTGGTTCCTGATCGAAGACGCGAGGCCGCCGGGCAAGGACTATGAGGACGAGACGCGATATCCGCGCAGCGCGCCGAGGCCCTATGCCGGGCGCGGCTGGGTCGCCTCGAACAAGGTCGGCGCGAACTATGCCAATGGCGCCACGCGCATGGGCGGGCTGTTTCAGGCGCCCTTCATCGATGCCAAATGGATGCCGGCCCAGCGCGAGCTCGGCGGGCCGCTCGACACCGACGGTGGCCCGAAGCGCATCTTCGCCTGCAGTCGGCTCTGGGGTCTGGTCGAGAGCCACGATGGCGTCCGCGGCTGGTGGCGCGCGCTGTGCTCCAACCAGGTCACGAATTGCAGTTGAGGCGCTGAAGCATTGGCTTCGTCATGGCCGGGCTTGTTGTTCAGCCATCCACGGCTTCTTTGCGGCACTAAGAACGTGGATGCCCGGGCCTTCGCCTCGCCGAAGCGGCTTCGGCCGCGCAGGCGGGACAAGCCCGGGCATGACGATCATTGTTACGGCACGAGCATCTTCCCCCGCGCGCGTGCGGGTGAAGCAACTAGCCCAAATTCAACTCCTTGAAGAAGTCGTTGCCCTTGTCGTCGATGATGATGAACGCCGGAAAATCGACGACCTCGATGCGCCAGATCGCTTCCATGCCGAGCTCGGGATATTCGAGCACCTCGACCTTCTTGATGCAGTGCTCGGCGAGGTTCGCCGCGGCGCCGCCGATCGAGCCGAGATAGAAGCCGCCGTATTTCTTGCAGGCCTCCCGCACGCTAGGGGCGCGGTTGCCCTTGGCGACCATCACCATCGAGCCGCCGGCAGCCTGGAACTGGTCGACGAAGGAATCCATGCGGCCCGCGGTGGTCGGACCGAACGCGCCGGAGGCGTAGCCCTCGGGCGTCTTGGCGGGACCGGCATAATAGACCGGATGGTTCTTGAAATAGTCCGGCAGCGGCTCGCCCTTCTCCAGCCGTTCGCGCAGCTTGGCGTGGGCGCTATCGCGCGCGACGATCATGGTGCCCGTCATCGAGACCCGCGTCTTGATCGGATATTTCGAGAAGGTCGCCAGGATGTCCTTCATCGGCTGGTTGAGGTCGATCTTGACGACCTCACCGCCGAGCGACTCTTCGACCTGCGGCAGGTATTGCGCGGGATTGTGCTCGAGCTCCTCGAGATAGACGCCGTCCCTGGTGATCTTGCCGAGCACCTGGCGGTCAGCCGAGCAGGACACGCCAAGCCCGATCGGCAGCGATGCGCCGTGGCGCGGCATGCGGATCACCCGCACGTCGTGGCAGAAATACTTGCCGCCGAACTGCGCCCCGACGCCGAGTGACTGCGTCATCTTGTGGATTTCCTTCTCCATCTCGACATCGCGGAAGGCGTTGCCGTCGGGTGAGCCGTGCGTCGGCAACGCATCGAGATAGCGGGCGGAGGCAAGCTTCACCGTCTTCATGCACAGCTCGGCCGAGGTGCCGCCGATCACGATGGCGAGGTGATAAGGCGGGCACGCGGCGGTGCCGAGGGTGAGGATTTTTTCCTTCAGGAACGCCAGCAGCCGGTCCTTGGTCAGCACCGAGGGCGTGGCCTGGAACAGGAAGCTCTTGTTGGCGGAGCCGCCGCCCTTGGCCATGAACATGAACTTGTAGGCGTCGTCACCCTCGGCGTAGATCTCGCACTGCGCCGGCATGTTGTTGGCGGTGTTCTTCTCCTCGTACATCGAGAGCGGCGCGACCTGCGAGTAGCGCAAATTGCGGCGCAGGTAGGCGTCACGCGCGCCTTCGGACAGCGCCGCCTCGTCGTCACCGTCGGTGATGACGTTGCAACCCTTCTTGCCCATGATGATCGCGGTGCCGGTGTCCTGGCACATCGGCAGCACGCCGCCGGCCGCGATATTGGCGTTCTTGAGGAAGTCCAGCGCGACGAACTTGTCGTTCGGGCTGGCCTCGCCGTCCTCCAGGATCGCGCGGAGCTGCTTCAGATGGCCGGGGCGCAGATAGTGGTTGATGTCGCCAAAGGCCGCCTCCGACAGCGCCCGCAGCGCCTCGCGCGACACCACCAGCATGTCCTTGCCGAGCACCTTCTCGACCCTGACGCCCTCGGACGAAATCTTCTTGTAGGGCGTCTCGTCCTTGCCCAGCGGGAACAGCGGGGTGTGCTTGTAGGGCGGAACGGGCTTGGACTGGTCGGGGAAGGCGGTGGGAGCGTTCATGGGGCAAATCTCGGGGTTTTGCGGCCCTGGCGGGCCTCTCAGCATAGAAGCGTTCTAAGCGCATTCTAGCCAGAAAAGAAAGGGAGCGGTGCGCATGGGAGGGGTAGGTTCGGCACGGAAGGCATTGGCACAGCTCGTGGAAATGCCTCTGCCCACCCTTGCGATTCGCGTCCGCCGACGCTTGAATGCGTGCCCTAAGGGGCTTTTCATCATGACATTGAAACTGAACGTCCGCGGCGCGATCCTGGTCGCCGCCGCCCTCACCGGCCTTGTGGCTCTCGCTTCGCCTGCCCGCGCCGATCGCTGCGACGACAGCGCCAAGGAGCTGGCGAGCCAGGTCGATCGCCTCAAGGTGAATTTCCGCGCCGCCAACGTCGTCTATCTCACGCACCCGGCGGCCAAGGAGCTGTCCGTGGGTTGCCGCGGCGACAAATATTCCATCGAGCTCTACGCCAAGGGTGATCGCAAGCCGAAGCCGGAATTCTACGCGCTGGTCGGCTCGATGGCGGCGATCGTCTTCACCGTGACCAAGGACGACACCACGACGGGCGCGACGCGCTGCCTGAAGCGGATGGGTCTATTGCGCGGCGACAAGGTCACCATGCGCTACCGCCGGCTCAACATGGAATGCACCCGCACCAAGACAGAGGCGTCCATCGCCATCACGCGCGGCAAGGACGAATAGGGCACGCGCCAGCTCTTTCCGCACCCTTGCGGGGTGCGTATCGCGCGATGGCGTCCGCCGCATACTCCGTCATTGCGAGCGCAGCGAAGCAATCCAGTCTGTATCCGCGGAAGCAGTCTGGATTGCTTCGTCGCAAGGGCTCCTCGCATTGACGGGGAGAGGCCTCGTCGTCTCGGTTTGCGGATGCCACGCGTGCACAGCCTTCACCGCGCCAATTCCCTCACATTTTAACGATTGGCTTGAAGGAAATTTCGCTCCTCGCAGGGCAGGCTTGATTGTTTCCATGTGTGAGGATTTGCGGATGAAGGTTTCTACCGTTGCGCCCCCGCCGATCGCGATCGTGGTTCCGAACTACGACACGACCAAGCCGCAGGACGATCAGACAAAGGTCAAGGACGAGAATCCGACCTTCAAGCCGCAGCCGCCGGCGCCGCTGCCGCCGGGTCAGGGCACGCGGATCGATCAGCTCGCCTGATCAGGCGTCCCGAGACCGAAGCGCCCGATCCGGTCGATCGGGCTTTTGGCGTTTCCGGCCGCATCTTTGCCGGATAGCTGCACCAGGATCATGCGCCGTTCACTCGGGACCTGCGCATGTTCGCACGGCTGCTATTGCGGAACACCGTGTTCGTCGTCGGCATGGGCGCGCTGCTGTTCGCGTGCGCGGGGACGCTGCATTGGCCGTCGGCCTGGGCCTTCCTCGCAACCTCCGCCCTGCTCGGCCCACTCTGCGGCTGGTGGCTCTACCGGACCGATCCGGCGCTGCTCGCCGAACGCCTGCGGCCGGTGCTTCAAAAGGATCAGCCCGCCGCCGACAAGATGTTCATGGCGCTGTTCATCGTTGCCATCCTGGCCTGGCTTGTCCTAATGGGGCTCGACCGGCGTGTTCGATCCTCTGACATGTCGACGGCATTGCAGGTGCTCGGACTCGGGCTGTTCCTGGGCTCGACACTGTTCACCATGTGGGTGTTCCGCGAGAACTCGTTCGCCGCGCCCGTGGTGAAGCTGCAAGCCGAGCGCGCGCAGCACGTGATCTCGACCGGACCCTATGCCTATGTCCGCCATCCCATGTACAGCGGCATGATCCTGTTCTTCACCGGCGTGCCGTTGCTGCTGGGATCGTGGTGGGGACTTGCGATGATGCCGCTCCTCCTCGCCTTGCTCGCGGTCCGCATCCCGATCGAGGAGCGCACGCTGCGCGAGGGTCTGCCCGGTTACACCGATTACACGGCGCGGGTGCGCCATCGCCTCATCCCCGGCGTCTGGTGAACGCGCCAACTGCACGAAGCCGCTATCGGTCCAGCTCGCGATAGCGGCGGAAGATGCCCTGCTCGTTGAAGGGAATGCGGCGCTCGCTTGCGAGATAGGCCTGGATGTTGGGCCGTGCGGCGATGCGGTCGTGCAGGCCGACGAGGCCCGGGACATCCTTCTCGAACGCCTTCATGCGCTTGGGGAAAGCATAACGCAGCCCATCGACGAGCTGGAACAGCGAGAGGTCGACATAGGTCAGGCGCCGGCCCGTCACGTAAATGCTGCCGCTCCCGGCGAGGAGCCGCTCGAAATAGCCGAGATATTTCGGCACGCGCTCGTCCCAGAAGTCGGCCGTGCGCTTCTTCGCCGGCGCCTTCTGATCCTCATAATAGAGCGAGGGCCCGATCGGATGATGGGTGTCGTGGATCTCGACGACGAAGTCCGTGATCGTGAGCTGAAGCTGGTGCACCCAGAGCCTGCCGGCTTCCGTCTTCGGCGCAAGCCCGTGGCGGGAGCCGAGATAGAGCAGGATGTTGGCGGTCTGGCCGATGACGAGCTTGCCCGCTCTCAGGAACGGCGGCGCAAAGGGCGGCGTGCCCTTCTGCGCGTCCATCATCTTCATCATCGCGGCCGATCCGCGCGGACCGCGCGCGACATCGACGTAAGCGGCGCCCGCCTCCTCCAGCGCCAGCCGCACATATTCGCCGCGGCCCTGGATCTCGGGCCAGTAGTAGAGCTCGTATTTCATGGGGGAGGTCCGTGAGCGTGGAGGCGATCGGACCAATGTAGCACGTGGCTGAAGGTTCCGTCAGCGTGAGGCGGAACGGCGGTTCAACATACGCCGTCATTGCGAGCGCAAGCGACTTGTCCGCCGAAGGCTTGGCGAAGGCGGAAGCAATCCAGAAATGCCTCCGCGGAGACACTCTGGATTGCTTCGTCGCAAGAGCTCCTCGCGATGACGAATGGAGAGAGCTCCGACGGTGGAGAGAACTCAGCGTCTCAATTCGCCGCGAAGCAGTACAGCAGCCCGTCGCCGCCGGTGGTCTTCAAATCGGCCTGCGAGCAGCCGCCGTCGGGACCCCGCGAGGGGTGAGAGCTATTCCAGGATTTCGAGGGTTCGTCGTCGCGCAGACCCCGGCGATCGAAATGGCCGACCATCGCGGCGCCTTGCGTGCTCGACGTCCAGTTCTTGCAGGTGCGATCGTCCGGCCCGGCGAACGCGGTGCCGTCCGGTTGCGATCCCGTGAGGATGTCGTGCCGGTTCGGCTGGTCGCCGGCACCATTGATGACCTCACCCTTTTCGCTGAGCGCGCTCTGCTTGGTGAGATTGTTCGTCGCGCCGTGCAGCTCGGCGACGTCCTTGGCGATCACCGTGCCCTTGGCGTTCTGCCACGGCCCCTTGCCGATGCGATCCTTGGCGTTGACGCCGAGTTTGCCGTCGGCGGCCTGCGTCGAGAGATAGGCGCGCCAGGTCTTGGTGCCGGCCCCGGCGGCTTGTGCAAGCTTCTGGCATTGCGCGTCGGCTCCTTCGAGGCCGCCGAGATCGGCGCCCTTGCCGGGGCCGTTGGAGGTCACGAAGAAGGTCATGTCGGCCGACTGCGCTTGCGCCGATGGGGCAGCAAGCAAGACCATGGCCAGCGCAACACCGGAAATCGTCATGGATTTCTCGATACGGATCATCCTGTCCTCCCAACGTTGTTTTTGTTCGCCGCCTGACTTCAACCCGAGGCGCCCCCGCTTATTCCGATGCCGTGCTGCGAGAGGCCCAAAAGAAAAGGGCGCCGTGCCGAAGCACGACGCCCTGGTTCCTCATCCCGTCCGCGATCAGTTGGTCTGCTGAATCGCTGACAATTCCCAGCCTGTGCCCGGCCGGCGGGCGAAGGTCCAGATCTCGGTCGCCTCGCCCGGCTGCTCGCTGCCGGCGACGATTGCGCCGGTGTTGCGGTCGAGCGTCTTGTCGGTGAGCGCGAAGCGCAGCGCCACCGTGGCATAGTCGGTCTCGCCTTCGCGCCAGGCTTCCGCGAGATCGCCCTGCAACAGCTTCACATCCGTGACCTTGTTGACCACGTTGCGGGCGCGGTTCTGGGCGAGGTCCTGCTCGAAATAGGAGACCATTTCCGGCGTCGCGACCGTGTGCAGCTTGGCCACGTCCTCGTTCGACCAGGCGGCCTGGACGTCGCCGAGCAGGCGCTCGAACGCCTCATAGTCGTCCGGCTTGATCTCGAGCGGCGCGTTGTTGCCGCCGAAGCCGAAGCCGCCGAGTCCGCTACCAAGGCCGCCACCGAGACCGCTGCGATAGTTCGTCTGCGGTCCGGGCGCTGCGCCGGCCTCAGCATTGGCGTAAGCCGCCCGCGGAGCGTGACGGCGCTGCCACCAGGACATCGCCAGCCGGACCACGAGCACCACCAGCGCGATCTGGATGATCAGGCCGATGATCGAGGACAGGCCGCCGAGGCCGCCGAACAGGCCGCCACCGAACAGCATGCCGAGCAGGCCGGCGCCGAGGAAGCCGGCCGCAAGGCCGCCCATGAAGCCGCCGGCGCGGCCAAACAGGCCGCCGCGCGCCGGCGCGGTCGCGGCCGAGTTCATGCCTGCGCCCGGCTGGGTGTAGGTGCGGTTGAACTGCGAGGCCGAGCCGGGTGCGGTCGTGGTCGACGGCGGCGCCGAATAGGAGCGCGTACCGCGCGAACCGGACGACATGCCGCCACCCGCGCGGGCGTCGGCCGACGAGATCGTCAGCGCGGTCGGCAGCGCAAGCGCCAGCACGACGGCGATCGTGTTGAAGAATTTCCGGGAGCGAAGCGAGAAAGTCATGTGCGTTTCCCAAATCCCCGGCATGGGGACGTGCCCCTAAGATGGTCAGACTTCCCGAAAAGTGAAGCCGGTTTCGGAACTTGCGGCTGCGGCCCTCAGTCGCGGGGATGTGGCAAAAGCCCATATATGACAGGGGTTTTACGGGAACCATTGGAGGATGCTTACCGCCGGGTTTACGACCCGATTTCCGCTTTTCCCCGGGTCCGCGAGCCGAGCTGGCCCACCAGCCGTCATTGCGAGGAGAGCGGCAGGTCTCACCCCTGCTTCGTCATCGTCTCCTTCACCGCCGCGACCAGCTGGCTGAGCGTGAAGGGCTTTGGCAGGAAGTCGAACTGCTGGCCTTCGGGCAGGCTCTTCTCGAAGGCATCCTCGGCATAGCCGGAGACGAAGATGAACTTGATGTCGGGGTTCTTCTCGCGCATGGCCTTCAACAGCGTCGGGCCGTCCATCTCCGGCATGACGACGTCGGAGACGACGAGATCGATCGCGCCACTTTGCTCGTCCAGCACCTCCATGGCCTCGACGCCATTCTCGGCCTCGACCACGGTGTAGCCACGCGAGCGCAGGCCGCGGGCATTGAGCGCGCGCAGGCCCTCCTCGTCCTCGACCAGCAGGATGGTGCCCTGCCCGGTGAGGTCGGTACGCGGCTTCGCCTCTGCCGCCGCGGGGGGCGCGGCTTCCTTCGCGGCGTCGCTGGTCGCGCCGATTGCGGCTGCGGGCTGCTCGACCTGCACCTCCCGTTCGGCGATGTGGCGCGGCAGGAAGATGTGGAACGAGGTGCCCTGCCCCGGCTCGGAATCGACGTAGATGAAGCCGCCGGTCTGCTTGACGATGCCGTAGACGGTGGAGAGCCCGAGGCCCGTGCCCTTGCCGACCTCTTTCGTCGAGAAGAACGGCTCGAAGATCTTGTCGCGGATGTCGGCGGGGATGCCGGTGCCGGTGTCGGCGACCTCGATGCGGACATAATCCGCGGCGGGCATGCCCTTGTAGGCGAGCTTGCCCGAATCGTCGCTGGTGACGTTGGCGGTGCGGATGATCAGCTTGCCGCCGTCAGGCATGGCGTCGCGCGCGTTCACCGCGAGGTTGACGATCACCTGCTCGAACTGGGAGACGTCGACCTTCACCGGCCAGAGGTCGCGGCCGTGGACGAGGTCGAGCTTGACCTTCTCGCCGATCAGCCGGCGCAGCAGCATGGTGAGATCGGACAGCGCGTCGCCGAGATCGAGCACCTGCGGCCGCAGCGTCTGCCGCCGCGAGAACGCCAGCAACTGCCGCACCAGGGTGGCGGCGCGCGTTGCGTTCTGCTTGATCTGCATGATGTCCTGGAACGACGGGTCGGTCGGCTTGTGCGCGTTCAGCAGGAAGTCGTTCGCCATCATGATGGCGGACAGCACGTTGTTGAAGTCGTGGGCGATGCCGCCGGCGAGCTGGCCGACCGTCTCCATCTTCTGCGACTGGTTGATCTGGTTTTCCAGCGCGCGCCGCTCGGTGGTCTCGAGCATGTGCACGATGGCGGCTTCCGCCTCGGTCTCGGCCGAATCGACCGGCGTCACGAAGAACTGGCCCCAGCGTTCCTTGGCCCCTTCCAGCGCCACCTCGACCGGCGCGATATCGGCCTTGCCTTCGGCGGCCTGGTTGATGGCCGCGATCAGGAGGTGCCGGTCGCGCGAATTGACCGCGCGGAAGATCGACTTGGAAGAGGTGTCGAGCCCCAGCGCCTGACTGAGCTTGGCGTAGCGCGCATTGGCGCGCACCACGTTGCCGGCGCGATCGACGGTCGCGATCGCCATCGGCGTGTGGTCGAAGAAGCGCATGAAGCGCACTTCGGCGGCACGATCAGGGTCGCTGCGCTCGTCGCGGGCGCGGCTGATCACGAGCGTGCGCGAGGGCCCCGGCGCGCCGTCGGCGCCGAAGGCGAGCTTGTGATAGAGCCGCACCGGCATGGTCTTGCCGGTGCGCATGCGCAGGTCGATGTCGAACACCTCGGTCTTCACCTCGCCCGGCACCGCCACGATCGAGGTCAAGAGCGAAGCGCCGTCGCCGGAGACGATATCGGTGAGCTTCAGGCCGCCGGAGCCGATCTCGGCGAGGTCGTAGTCGAGCCAGTTCGCCAATGTCGCGTTGACATAGGCGAGCTCGCCGGCCGGATTGACCGAGAAGAAGCCGCACGGGGCGTGATCGAGATATTCGATCGCGTGCTGGAGCTCCTGGAACACGTCCTCCTGGCGTTCGCGGTCGCGCGTGATGTCGGCGATCGACCACACCGCGTATTTCGCCTCGCGCTTGCCGGTGCCGAGCGGGCGCACGCGCATGCGCAGCCAGCGGCCCTGATTGCCGTCATGGCCGGAGATGCGCACCTCTTCCTGCTGCCGCTTGCCCTCGCGCGCGGCCTTGAGCAGCCGGAACACGGCTTCCGAGACGTCGGGGTTGCCGATGAAGACTCGCTCGACCGGGCGCACGTCCTGCGGTCCGGTGGCGCCGGTCAGCGTCAGATAGGCGGCATTGGAATAGACCACGTGTCCGCGCGCGTCGGTGACCGCGAGGCCGTCGAAGGCGTGATCGGAGATGCGGCCGATGACGGGATCGTCGAGATTGCGGTCGGCGAAGCGGATGATGCCGGCGGCGAAGGCGAACAGGTTGAACAGGCCGACCATCGCCAGCACGGCGAGGATACCGAGGATATAGGGCTGCGCCTGCGCGCGCCCGAGCGTCATCAGCCCGACGGCCACGGCGACGAGGCCGGCGGCCACCAACAGCACCAGCGCAATGCTGCCCGAGCGCGGCGACGGCTCGTGCGCCGCAACGGGCTCGCGTGTGAGGTCGTGGTCGGTCTCGGCGGTCATTCTCGAGCTGGCGCAGCCTGTCGGCAGAGAATCAACGCGCCACCGGGCGCGTGGGGTCCTCCCTGCCTGAATCGGACCCTGAGGTGCAAGGGCAGCAACGGCAAAAGGTACGCTGATTCCCAGATTACGGCCATTTCCGGTACGTTTCGGGCATCTTATCCCCGTCCGGCGCTGAATCCGCGCTTCAGGCGCATGACGTAGCCGATGACTTCGGCAACGGCATGGTAGTGCTCGGTCGGGATCTCCTGGTCGATGTCCACGGTGGCGTAGAGCGCGCGGGCCAGCGGCACGTTCTCCACGATCGGGATGTCGTGCTCGCGCGCGATCTCCCGGATCTTGAAGGCGAGATTGTCGACGCCCTTGGCGACGCAGATCGGCGCGGTCATGCCGCGCTCGTAGGACAGCGCTACCGAATAGTGGGTTGGGTTGGTGATGATCACGGAGGCCTTGGGAACCGCCGCCATCATGCGTTTCTTGGCGCGCTGCTGCCGCAGCTGCCTGATCTTGCCTTTGATGTGGGGGTCGCCTTCGGACTGCTTGTACTCTTCCTTGATCTCCTGGAGCGACATCTTCTGCCGCTGGAACCAGCTTCGGTACTGGAAGAAATAGTCGGCGATGGCGACGATCGCGAGCGCGGCGACCACCGCGCCGAGCAGTTGGATGGTCATGCTGGTGCTGGCGCCGAGCATGGCGGCCGGATCGAGCCTGATCATCGCCTCCATGCGGTGCCGCTCCGGCCACAGGATCATGGTCATGACCACGGCCAAGGCGACCAGCTTGCCGATGCCCTTGAGAAAATTGGCCGCCGCCTGTTTGCCGAAGATGCGTTTGAAGCCGGCGCCCGGCGAAATCTTGTTGAACTTGGGTTTCAGGGATTCGGCCGACCAAACCAGCCGGTGCTGCAGCATGTTGCCGGCGATGGCCGCCAGCACCAGCACCAACAGGGGCACGCCGATCGCGGCAAGCACGGCGAGCTCGATCTGCTCCATCAGCGCGAGCAGGGCCTTGCCGTCGGTCTTGATCATCCAGGAATTGGCAAGCAGGTTGCGCATCGGCGTCAGCAGCCCGCTGCCGACCGAGCCCGAGAAGGTGGAGACGACGAGCGTGCCGCCCGCCATCATGAACCAGGTGTTGATCTCCTGGCTCTTGGCGACGTCGCCGCGTTCGAGCGCATCGTCGAGGCGCTTTTGCGTCGGGTCTTCTGTTTGACTTTCGGGATCGTTGTCTTCGGCCACCGATCGATCCCCCTCACCTGAGCGGCATCATCTGGTGCATGACACCGATGAAGTAGTCGAGAAAGGTGCCCATCATCGCGGTGAGCACCACGGCAAGCACCAGGAAGCCCGCGAAGATCGACAGCGGCACGCCGACGAAATAGACCTGCATCTGCGGCATCAGCCGCGCCAGCACGCCCAGTCCGATATTGAAGACGAGGCCGAACACCAGGAACGGCCCGGAGAGCTGCAAGCCGAGGCGGAACGCGGCGGAGAAGGCGCGCGTTGCCAGCGAGGCGACGTCGCCGCTCGACACGGTCTCGCCCGGCGAGAAGATCGTGTAGCTGTCGTTCAGCGCCGCGATCACCAGATGATGGCTGTCGGTGGCAAACAGCAGCGTCACGCCCAGCATGGTCAGGAAGTTGCCGACCAGCACGCCCTGCTGGCCCTGCGTCGGATCGACCGAGGTGACGAAGCCGAGCCCCATCTGCTGCGCGATCACGGATCCCGCAACCTGGAGCGCCGACAACGTCACGCGCGCGGTCGCGCCGAGCACGATGCCGATCGCGATCTCATGCAGCATCAGCACCAGCAGCGGCGCCAGCGAGCCCATGTCGACCTGATAGGCGTTGCGATGCAGCGGCAGAATGATCAGCGTGAGCAGCAGCGCGATCGACAGCTTGATCCGCGTCGGGATGTTGGTCTCGCCGAGGCCGGGCAGCAGCATCACCATCGCGCCGACCCGGGCGAAGGCGAGCATGAAGGAAGCGGCGAGCGCCGGCAGCAACGAGACGTCGATGCGCATAATTCACGCATAGTGCCTCAGCCGCCTATGATTCGCGACGATATCCGCAGCATGTGGGCGTGCATCGAATCGGCCATGAACGGCAGCGCCAACAGCATCGTGGCAAAGATCGCGAGGATCTTCGGCACGTAGATCAGCGTCTGCTCCTGGATCTGCGTCAGCGCCTGGAACAGCGACACGATGACGCCGACCACGAGGCCGACCACCATCAGCGGCGACGACACGATCACGATGGTCCAGATCGCATCGCGCGCGACGTCGAGGGTCTCGGGTCCGGTCATTTGGAGGTTCCGATGGGGTTAGAGGAAGGCGCGAGAAGCGAGTAGCGAATCGCGAGTAGCGAATGGTGGCCAGAGCTCGCCATTCGCCACTCGCCATTCGCTTCAAATCAGATCGGCATCTTCATGATGTCTTCATAGGCCGCGATGACGCGGTCGCGGACCGAGACCAGCGTGGACACCGCGACATCGGTGTCGGCGACCGCCGTAACCACGTCCATCACGTTGGCCTTGCCGGAGGCCATCGCCACCGTCTGCGCGTCGGACTTGCGACCGGATTCCACGACGCTGCCGACGGCGTCCTTCAGCAGCGCGGCGAAGGATTGCCCGTTCGGTTCGCTGCCCTTGCCGGCGCCGGTGCCGGTGTTCTCCAGCACGCGGGCGAGGCTGGCGTAAGCATTGGCGGCAATTGTCGGTGATGCCATGGCTCAAATGTCCTGTTCAGCTCTTGAGGATGTCGAGCGTGCGCTGGATCATCCGGCGCGTCGCACTGATGATGTTGAGGTTGGCCTCGTAGGACCGCTGCGCGTCGCGCATGTCGGTCATCTCGACCACCGAGTTCACATTGGGATATTTGACGTTGCCGCTGGCATCCGCAGCCGGATTGTTCGGCTCGTATCTGACGCGGAAGGCGGACTGGTCGGGCTTGATCCTGCCGAGGGTGACGACCTGCGCGTCGAGCGTGCGGTCGAGCGCGGATGAGAAGGTCGGCACCTTGCGCCGGTAGGGATCGCCGCCGGCAGTCTGCGCCGTCGAGTCCGCATTCGCGATGTTCTCCGAGATCACCCGCATGCGGCCGGCCTGCGCGCGCAGGCCCGAGGTCGCGATTGCCATGGAGCGGGCGAAGTCGCTGCTGTCATTTGCCATGATCCGCCTCCTTTAGGGCCTAACCTTTGCCGATCGCGGTCTTGAGCAGGCGCAGGCTCTTCGAATAGAGCGAGGTCACCGCGGCGTAGTCCATCTGGTTGCTGGCGGCCTTCATCATCTCCTCCTCGAGATTGACGGCATTGCCGGCGGGGCGGGTCTCGAAACCCGCGTTCTTGTTCTGGTCGAAGGCGGAAGGGGCCCCCGACGGCGCCAAATGCGAGGCGCTGGTCCGGGTCAGGACCAAGGGCCCCATGGACCCCGTGACGGCGCCGGCCTTGTCGAACTTCGGCTCGACCAGGTCGCGCGGCCGGAATTTCGGCGTGTCGGAATTGGAGACGTTCTCGGACAGGACGCGCTGGCGCTCCTGATGCCACTGCATCTTGGTCCGAAGCACCGACAGTTCCGGAATATCGTTGATGGACATCGTCGCGGCTCCCTCCGCCCCGACGGACCCTAGGGACCGCCGCTAGGCAGAATTTGCCGCCTGTATGGTTAACAGCTGGTTAAGGACCGGTCGTGATGCATGTCCCCAGCCGAAACTGATTCTTGCGCCCCGCCATTCGACGCCGCGAAAAGTGGCATTAACCCAGCCGTTTGGCGAGACGTGCGCAGGGCAAGAAGTCGTTTTGGATCGGGCGATTCATGGGTTATTAAGAGTTGGGGACGGCAAAACTTGCCGTGGAACGTTAAGAAATCGCAGTTTGGGGCATCGTCCGCCGGTGGTCGATTCGACTGACCATGGGCACGAAAAATGCGCCATTTGTCGGGGACAAGTATGCAAGGCAGCCCTATCACCTTCATCGTCGCGTTCATCGTCGTTCTGGCGTTGATCGGCGTCGCTGCATGGCTGGTTCGCCGATTCGCCGGTAGCCGCATCGGCGCCAACACCCAGCGCGGCCGGATGCCCCGCCTCGCCGTGATCGACGCCGCCGCGGTCGATGGCCGGCGCCGGCTGGTCCTGGTCCGGCGCGACAATGTCGAGCATCTGCTGATGATCGGCGGCCCAACCGACATCGTTGTCGAGCCCAACATCGTTCGCGCCGCGCCCAGCCGCGACCAGATCCCGCAACGTCCGAGTGCCGCCGAATCGCCGCGCCTTGCCCCCATGCCCGATGCCGGCGGCTGGGCCGATGAAGCGCCGCGGCCCGAGCTGCTCGATCATCCCGAGCCGCAAATGCCCGAGCCGCCGCCGCGGCCCGCGCGGCCATCCTTCGCCGACGAGGTGCGCCGGCCTGCGCCTGCACTGGCCGAACGCCGCAGCGAGCCGGCTCTGGGCGGCTTTACGCCGGAGCCGATCGCGCCACGTCCCGAGCGCGAACCGCGGCCCGAGCCGCTGCCGCCGCGCATCGCCCGCGGCGAGCCGCCGCTGATGCCGCGTCCGCCGCGCGGCAGTGAGCCGATGAAGATGCCGCCGGTGCGAGCCGAGCGCGCCGCGGCACCACCGCCTCCTCCGCCCGTGCCGCAGGCTGCGCCCGTTCCGCCGCCGGCACCCGCTGCCGCGCCCTCGAGCGCCGAGCAGAATCTCGCCGAAATGGCGCAGCGCCTCGAGGCTGCCCTGCGCCGCCCGGCCGGGGAAACGGTCGCGCCTCCGGTTGCGCCGGAGCCGCCGCCCGCTCCGGCGCGCGCCGCCCGCAGCGAGCCGCCGGCACCGCCCGCTGCGCCGGCGAAGCCGGCTGCGGAAAAGACCAGCTTTGAAAATCTCGAAGACGAGATGGCCTCCCTGCTCGGCCGTCCGAAGCCATCTTCGTGAGGTTGCCCGCCCTCCCGCGTAGAGTTCTTTTCCTTTCTGTCCTGGTCGGCGCGGCTTCGCTCGCAATGCCGTCGCATGCCCAGGACATCAGCATCAATCTCGGTGGCGGCGCCGGTGGCGGCGGCGTCACCGAGCGCGCGATCCAGCTGATCGCGCTGCTCACGGTGCTCTCGATCGCCCCGTCGATCCTGATCATGATGACGTCGTTCACCCGCATCGTGGTGGTGCTGTCGCTGCTGCGCACCGCGATGGGCACTGCGACCGCCCCGCCGAACTCGGTGATCATCGCGCTCGCGATGTTTCTCACCTTCTTCGTGATGGGCCCGGTGCTGCAGAAATCCTACGACGAGGGCATCCGCCCGCTCGTCGCCAACCAGATCGGCGTCGAGGACGCGTTCCAGCGCGCCTCCGTGCCGCTGCGCGGCTTCATGCAGAAGAACGTGCGCGAAAAGGACCTGAAGCTGTTCCTGGACCTCTCCGGCGAGCCGCCGCCGGCCACGCCCGACGATCTCGCCTTACGCATTCTCGTCCCCGCCTTCATGATCTCCGAGCTGAAGCGCGCCTTCGAGATCGGCTTCCTGTTGTTCCTGCCCTTCCTGATCATCGACCTCGTCGTCGCCTCGGTGCTGATGTCGATGGGCATGATGATGCTGCCGCCGGCGACGATCTCGCTGCCGTTCAAGCTGATCTTCTTCGTGCTGGTCGACGGCTGGTCGCTGGTGGCGGGGAGCTTGGTGCAGAGTTACGGGGGGTGACGGCGGGCTTCGGGACGCCTGCATCCCCCCGCCCATAGCGATCGCCTCCGTTCCCTCCCGTCATTGCGAGGAGCCTTGCGACGAAGCAATCCAGAGAGTGCCGCCGCGGAGAGATTCTGGATTGCTTCGCTGCGCTCGCAATGACGGAGGAATGGCGCGCCGCTGAGCTCTACCGCGTCATCTTGATCTGCCGCACGACCGGGATCGTGGGCAGCGAGCCGGTGTGGTCGCTCGTATCTTTGGCCTGCGGCGCGCCGGGCGCGCGGGCCGTGGCGTCGGGGAAGCGCTGCTTCATCTCGCGCAGGAAGCCGTCGAGCGTGTCGACGCTGGCGGCGAGCTTGGCGATCTCGGCGAATTCGGCGCTGGAGGCTGCGGCCGGCTTGCTCGCAATGTCGAAGGCGAGACGGTCGGCGCTCTCGCTCATCAGCGGGGCGTATTTCTCGCGGAAGCGCGACAGGCCGATCGAGTCGTCGGCGAGGGCGTAGCCGACGGCGGCGCGGATGATGTCGCTCTTCTCGACCGCATTGAGCGGCTTGAAGTCGCGGAAGCGGTCTCCGTAATAGAGCTCGATCTGCTCGGCGGACTCGCGCCAGCGCCGCGCCGCCCAGAAGATGTCGGAGCGCAGGCGGAGCACTTCCCGCCCGGCGACGTTGGAGACAATGTCGAGCGCAAGATCATGACGGCCGACGTCGCTCTGCGCACGCGCCTCCAGCAGCAGGCGCTGCTGCCGGAGCTCGCCTGAGAGATCGCTGATGCGGCTCGCGCGCAGCGCGGTGATGGCCAAGTCGGGCTTGCGGTTGGCGAGATAGATCATGGCGAGGCGCGCGGCGACCTGGGCGCGCGCGGCGCCTTCGAGGCGATGATCTATCTGGTATTGCAGGAGCTCGGCGGCCTGGTCGAGCAGATCTATCGAGGCGAGACGGTCGGCGAGACGGCGGATCAGCTCGTCGCCGCGGCGGCCGATCGGCGTCAGCTCGCGGAACTCGTAGAACATCCCGAGCGCCTCGACCGGCGGCAGCTCGTCGCCCTTCGGTCCGAGGAAGATCTGCGTGAACAGCTCGGAGGCGAGATCCTGCGCCTGACGCGAGGCTTCGGCGTTCGGCTGCAGCCTCGTCGCGGTGCGCGCGGCTGTGAGCGCATCGCGGTAGCGCCCGTTGTCGGCATAGAGGCGCGACAGCATCTGCAGTGTCTTGACCTCGATCGCATCGCCGCGCCAGGTCATCGACAGCGTCTCGAGCTCCCGCAGCGCCTCTTCCTTGCCGATCTCGTCGCGCTTCTGACGCAGCGCGATCTCGAGCTGCTTGGCCTCGGCCGCAGCCGGACGGTCATTCGAGGCGACCGCGAGCTTGTAATCGTCGAGCGCATCCTTGTCGTGGCCGAGCGCCTCGGCGAGCCGGCCGCGCAGCACGGCGAAGCCTGGCGCGGCCTCGGGCGGGACACCGACCACCTCGAGCTCGTTGCGGCGCTTGGAGGCGCCGGCATAGTCCTTCACCTCGAGGGATGCGCGCATCGCGTCCATCGTCACGATGCGCTGGATGTCGAGCGGCAGCGAGGCGATGGCGAATTCGACGTTCTTGAACTTTTCGCGCGCATCGGCCCATTTGCCCTGGCGCGCATAGGCGAGCGCCTTCCAAAGCTGGGAATCGTGGCTATTGCCGATCGCAGGATTGGCGAGATCCTTCAGGCCCTGCGCCGGCCGGCCGATCAGGATGTTGGCGATCGCATGCATGATCAGCGCGCCGCTCTCCTCCTTGTTGAGCGGATCGCTCAGCATCACGTCGGTCACGGCCTTGGCCTCGTGATACATGGCGCGCGACATGTAGAATTGCGCAAGATCGAGCCGCGGCAGCGAACGCAGCGCCGGCTCGACCGCCGAGATCGCCGTCATCAGTTCGCCCTGGCGCGCCATGAAGTTTTCCGACTGGCCCTTGCGCCAGCCTTCGGGACTGAAGATCGGGCGCACGGCGGTCGGCGCCCGCTCGGCCGAGATGTCGACCGGCGACAGGGTCAAGCCGCCCTTCTTGCCGAGAATGACCTTGTCGGAGCCGACCTCGACGCCGATCTCGTCGGAGTTCGGCCGGATCGCGATGCCGTGCGCGGATTCCAGCAGCGAGAGATCGACGAGGTCCTGCCGCTTGATGAAGCCGCGCACCGGCCGCAGCGCGGTGACGACATAGAGCGTGTCGCCGGCATCGGGATCGGTGAGCTTGTGCAGCTGGCCTGGATTGGCGAAGGGGATCGCGATATTGGCGAGCGCGGGATCGGTGATGTTGCGCGACATCATCAGCGGCAGCGGCGTCGCCTGGATCTTGTCGGCGAGCGTCAACATCCAGTTGGTCTCCTTGCCGACCTCCTCGCTCGTCAGCGAATAGACCAGGGGACGGGTGAGACGGATGCGCACCGCCTGCGCCTTGTCGAGCGGGACGCGGCCGACCTCGCCGATCATCGCGCCGCCCTTGGTGCGGATCGCCTCGACATCGACGAGCTTCGGCGTATCGAACACCAGCCACACGGTGTCGCCGCGGCGGAACGCCGCCGCCGGCGTTGCGACCTGAAACGGGAACGTCACGCGCAAGCCGTCGCTGTCGCGGCGCGCATCGACGCTGGCAATCGCGGGCGCGACCGGCACCTCCGCCGGCACAGCCTTGGCAGCATCCTTGCCAGCATCCTTGGCGGCATCCTTGACCGGTTCCTTCGCGACCTCCCTGGGCGCTTCGACGGGCGCAGGCGCCGGCGCCGACTTCGCAGCTTCCTTGGGCGGTTGGGCCGCTTCGGCCGCGGGAGAGGCTGCCGGTTTCGGCGCTTCGGCGGGCGGCAGCGCGGCGGGCGCTTCCACCTTCACCTCGGGCTTGATCTCGATCCTGGCCTCGCGCGCGATCGTCTCGGAGGTCGGCGGTGGGATCTCGCGATGGGCGTCCTTCTTCTCGGCGGCGGGCTTTTCTGGTGCAGGTGCAGGTGCAGGTGCAGCCGCCGGCCCGCGGCCGGCCGGCTTCATCTGCGCGATCGTCGCCTCGGGCGTTGCCGCCAACTTACCCTTGTCGGGCTGGAAGGAGACGTCGACGACGTAGTTCTTCTCGTCGCGGAACGAATGCACGTCGGCATCGCCGATCAGCGCGATCTCGACATTGGTCTGGTCGATATCGGACTTCTGCTTGATCGAGGCGACGTTCGGCGGCGCGGCGAGAACCGCGTCCGCCAGGTCGAAATTGAGATTGGCGTTGAAGACGAGCGTCAGCTTCTGCTCGTTGAGCACGGAGGAGACGCCGACCCCGTCGGGCATCTCGAACACGAAGCGCACGAAGGTCGGCTGCACCGAGGCGCGCACGCGGATCGGCGGACGCTTCCTGGACTCCGCGGCGGCACGCTGGGCGCGCAGCGCACGCTCGGCCGCGCGTGCCCGCTCGGCAAGCTCCTTGACCACGTCCATGGGCAGGCTCGGCGGCGGCCCCTTCCAACCCTCGGGCAGCAGGTCGATGAAGGTGCGCTCGCCGGCGTTCATGGTGTTCACAGTGACGCGCCGCGCCAGCGACAGGCGGATGGCGCCGCCGTCAGGGTCGCGGCGGGCGGAATTGACGTAATCGGGCGCGCCTTCCGGAATGCGCTCGACGGGCACATCGACGGGCCGGTCGAAGCGGATGACGAGGATCGAGCCCGCGGTCGTCACCTCGGAGGGAACGTCCTCGCCGAGCTTGATGACGAGACGGGCAAAGCCGCCACCGGCTGAAAACGTCGCCTCGCCCCTGATCGGATCGGCCGCCCGGCCGGGCGCCGCAAGGCCAAGCAGGAGACAGGCCGCCAGCAAGGCCGCGGCGCGGGCGTGACGCGACAAGCCCCGCGCCGATGCGCGGGCTCGCGACACAAATCCAGCGGCAGCCTCTCGCGCCATTGGCGGCATTTCTTCCGGTTCGGCGGGCATGCCGGCACTGGCGCCGGCCCGTGCCGTCGACTGTAGGTCTCGCCAATTAAGGACTTGTTAATGCTATGTCTTGATTTGCGGGAACAGCATGCCGTGCCGGATGGAGCGGGGGCCGTTCCGCGAGTTTGAATTTGAGACGCAGGCGGTTAAGCAGTTGTTAACGGCTGCACGATGTCGCGGCCTGTCAGTCCCTTTGCGGCACCCCATAGCGGACAAAATCTTCGGCGATTCGGGCCTCGATCCTTCTGGCCGCCGAGATATCGCTATTGCCGCCGTCTGTGTCGCCGAGCTTGAATCTGGCGACCCCGCGACCGTACAGCGCGCTCGCCAGCTTGGGAGCGTACCGCAGCGCCGCGTTGTAGTCGTCGATAGCCGCGGAGAGTTGTCCCATTTTCAGATTGATCAGGGCTCGCGAATCGTATGTCGCGGCGTTACCCGCTCCCGATCGAAGCACCATCTCGCAATCCTCCATCGCAGCCTGCAAGGCGCCGAGGATGGCCCGGGCCCAACAGCGTCCGCTCCAGGCCGCCTCCAGCTTCGGGTCAAGGCGAATTGCTTCGTCATAGTCCTGCGCTGCACGGTCGTACGCATTCCTCTTCAAGAACGCTGCCGCACGGTTGGCAAAGGCAGTGGCATAGTTGGGGTTGAGCTTCAGCGCCTCCTGAAAAGCGCCAAGGGCAAGGTCGTGCGAGCCCGTCCTCAGATAGGCCACTCCGAGGTTGTTGAAGGCCTTCGCATAATTCGGGTTATGCCGGGTCGCTGCGACGAAATCCTTGATCGCGCCTTCGTAGTCGGCTTTGGCGCTATGGGCATTGCCCCTGTTGTTGTGGGCGACGGCAAAGCCATTTGTGCTCCCCTCGCCCGCATCGATAAAGGCCGTGCAGGCCTCGATGCGAGCTTCGGGCGAGACCCGATCTGACCCGTTACATAGCTCGATATTCTTGAGTGAGCTGCTCTTCTTCGACGTCTGCGCCAAGCCTGACGAACCGGAGAGTCCAACGATCAGAATGAGCATCCCTGCCCTGATGACACTGGCCCGTGCGATTTTCACACCAAGCGCCGAACTCCGCGAGCGAAACGAAGCACTCATGTTGCGTCTCTCTGCCGGGCCGGACGCTGCGCCGGCATCACGGCGGCTTCGGCCGAGCAAACTTCTCAGCATCCCCGACAGATAATGAGCCTGCGATTGGCGCTTCGATCGGGCTCCGGCGCCGCGCCGGCCGGCGGCTTCTTCAGGACCTTGCTTTTGCCCTCTTCGATCAGCGTCGAAAATTTGGCTGACCCGTCATCAGAAATCTCGATGTGCGGCGTCGTACCTCGGATCCCCAACGTGGCAACGGGCGTATCGACCTTCATATCGCCGGTCTTCGCAACATTGCCCGCAACAAAAGTGAACGTTCCCTTGGCAAGACTGAACAGGGTCGCGTTGGACTTGCCGGCCGGCTCATACACATAGTGATCCAGCACCATACGGGCGTTGCTCGATAAATTGAACGAGCTGCCGTCGCTAAGATTTATTCCGACCCGGCCGTCGTCTCCGGTCAGCACCACGTCACCAAGATATACGGGATCACCCCTCTTGGCCTGGCCGGGCTCACTTGAGACATTCGCTTGAACGATCACTGCGCCCGCATGTTCGATCGTGACGGAGCCTGTGGCCGTCGCCACCTTCCCGATCGGTTTGGAAGACGAGCTGGCGACGGCGGGCCCGGTGGAATCGACTTGCGCTTGAGCCGCACTCGGCGAGAAATTGGCTAGCGCCAAGACCAAGCCGGTCGCCAAAGCGGCTGTCGTAGGTCTGCACATGATCCGCCCTTTCCGAGAAGATCCTATCGACTAGCGGCGGCTCATTTCTTGAACCGCTCTTGAACCGCGAAGCGCGGTCGCAATAAATAAATTTCTTGTTTAATAATTTTAATCGTCCTAATTTACCGTAACGCTACGGAAGCGCCACAAATTAAATAAGCTCTCGTTTGTCAATTTAATCACTTTAGCGGGAGGGATACGCGCCGGGAATGGCATTACGCGCCGCCGTCCCCGCGCCATGCGTCTCTCTGGCCCAGACTTGATGATTTTCGGCGGCAAGCCTTCGGCTGCCAGCGCCCAGGATATTTGTCCCTTGGCGAGGGCCGCCCCGAAAGACCATGGCAGCACGCCGAGCCTGAATTAATCACCCAGGCGAGGTCGAGCCATGTTGGTTGCATCCGATGTCCAGGTTGGCAATAGGGCCGCCGCGGCCCTGCCCGTCCAAATCATTGGCCATATTCATACAGCGATCGGCTGCGGTACGCTCACGCGAGCCAGTGGCGTCGCCACACAGGCCGTAGCCGGCGCGCCTGTCTACCGGGCTGACGTGATAGAGACTGACGCCGACGGACAGATCACGATTCGCATTGTCGACGGTACTTTCTTCAACATCTCCTGCGACACTCGCCTCGCGCTGAGCGAATTCGTCTTCGACGTCGAAGGCACGCCACCTACAGCCCTGTTCGACGTGACCCGAGGCAGCTTCAGTTTCGTACCAGGTCGGCTGGCAGAAACCGGGTCTCTCCAGCTGAATACGCCAATTGCAGGCATTCGCGCCCGAAGTCACGCGGGCGGTTTCGGAATGCTGACGCTTGCAGCATTGACTTTCTCGGTTGCGGAAAATGCCGAGGCCGCGGACCCGGACGTCACATTCCTGGATGACGACTCCATCACTTACAAGGACCTTGCGCACGGCGCATTTGAGCTCGTGACCAAGGAGCCGATCCCACGGCACATCATCGTCGATGATCCCGGCGAAACGATCATCGTCAAGAAAGTGGGATCCACCATCAGTGTCAATCAGGTCGCGAACTCGGCCGCTCGCATGGACGAGTTGCGCGCCGCACAGCAGGACGTGCTCGCCAATCTGGACGGACAGGGGCCGCATGGCTCGAGCACGCCTCCCTTCGTCAAAACCCAATCGCTGCAGCCGATCAATTTCATTCAGCCCGACGCGCCCTCGCTGCAGAATTTGCTGGCGCCTGTGTCGCCATTCGTCATTCCCGTTTTCGACCCCATACCGCCGACACTCAGCACCGGAGCGGGGCCGACCGAGCTCGATACGGTGGTGTTTGATACATTCACTGCGACGAGCGGAATCTTCGCTGCCAGCAGCACCAGCGGCAGCGCCAAGCTGACCTTTGGCGTCATAGGGGCGACCGCCGGCGAGACGGTCCTCGGCGGAGTGACATACGACCTGTCAAAGCCCGGTCCGTACGGAACGCTCTACGTCAACAGTACGAGCGGCGCCTACACGTTCGTGCCTGACAGCATCGCGATCAACGCGCTGAAGGCGCCCACGACCGACAGTTTCGTCATCGCGGTTTCCGACGGCCTCAGTTCTGCGAGTCAGACGTTCACAGTCACCATCAACGGTGTCGACGACGCTGCAATCATCTCCGGCACCACGACCGGTTCGATCGTCGAGGCTGGCGGCATTGCCAATGGAACGCCCGGCACGCCGATTGCGACCGGCACGCTTTCCGATACCGACGTCGACGACCCACCAAATACATTCACGGCCGTGAGTTCGCCAACGACGAGCACCGGCGGCTATGGCACCTTCACGATGACGGCTGCCGGCGTGTGGACCTACACCGTGGACAATTCGAACCTCGCAGTGCAGAGGCTCAATGCCGGCCAAACGCTAACCGACAGCTTCACGGTGACCACGATCGGAGGCACGCCCCAGGTGGTGACGATCACCATCCAGGGAGCCAGTGATGCAGCGGTCATCTCCGGCGACACGACCGGCGCCGTCATCGAGGCTGGCGGCGTCGCCAGTGCTAACCCCGGCACGCCCATCGCGACCGGCACCCTCACCGATACCGACGTGGACACGATCGCAAATGCATTCACGGCCGTCGGCTCGCCGACGCAGAGCGCCGCCGGCTACGGCACCTTCACCATGACGGCTGCCGGCGTGTGGACCTACACGCTCGACAACGCCAACGCTGCGGTGCAGGCGCTCAATACCGGCGAAACGCTGACCGACACGTTCACGGTGACCACTCTGGATGGAACCGCCCAAGTGGTGACGGTCACCATCCATGGCACCAACGATGCCGCCATCGTTTCCGGCACCACGACCGGTGCGGTGACCGAGGCCGGCGGCGTTGCCAATGCGACACCGGGCAGCCCGAGCGCAACCGGCACGCTGTTTGCCGCCGACGTCGACAATGCGTCCAATACCTTCACTGCGGTGAGTTCGCCCAAGGCAAGCACGAATGGTTATGGCACCTTTACGCTAACCGCCGCCGGCGCGTGGACTTACATGCTCGACAATGCGAGCGGCGCGGTGCAGGCGCTGAATGTCGGGGACACACTCACCGACAGTTTTACTGTCACGACCCTCGACGGCACGCTACAAGTGGTGACGATCACCATTCACGGCAGCAACGACGCGGCCCTCATTTCCGGCACCACGACCGGCTCAGTGACCGAGGCAGGAACCTTCTCGCCCGGCGCTCCCATCGCGACTGGCACGCTGACCGATACCGACGTCGACAACGCGCCGAATACGTTCACCGCGATCTCTTCACCGACCGCGAGCGACGACGGATACGGCACCTTCACGATGACCGCAGCCGGCGCATGGACGTACACCCTCGACAACAACAACAGCGTGGTTGAGGCTCTCGATTCCGGCGACACCCTGACCGACACATTCACGGTGACCGCGATCGACGGTACCACGCAGACGGTGACCGTCGCCATTCATGGCGCCAGTGATGCCGACCCCAACGATTTTGACAACCTGGCCACCGGATCCGTCGTGATCTCCGATCCTCCGAACGTGTACGGAACGCCGGGGAGCGAAACCATCGCCGGCGGCGGCGACACAGGTCAGGTCATCTATGCGGGAGCCGGCAGTGATACGGTCAATGGGACCGGCAAGACGGACGTTCTCTATGGCGGCTCAGGCAATGACACGATCAAGGGCAACGATGGCAATGATGCCATCTACGGCGGCTCGGGAAACGATACGGTAAACGGCAACAACGGCGCCGATACCATAACCGGCGGATTTGGTGCGGACCAACTCACCGGCAGCAATGGCAACGATCGTTTCGCATATTTGTTCGTTGCCGATTCCCGTGCCGGTCAGTTCGACACCCTCACCGACTTCGCATCGGGAGCGGACAGGATCGACCTGACCGCCTTTGGCGCGCTCGGGTTTGCCATCCTGGCGTTGAGCTCAACCAACACGACGGTGCCGCCACATACGATCGCCTGGATCTATGACAGCGCGTCGAACGAAACCATCGTGTACGTCAACTCAACGGACCAGACCCTGCACATCGGCGATTCCAGTCTGCTCGAAATCCATTTGCAGGGGATTGCAACCGTCGATGCCTCGGACTTCATCCTGGCGCCAGCGGCGCCTGTAGTGGCGGTCGCCAGCGAGCTGACCGACCTCACCGCAACTCTGCAGAGTGATGCGGCCGGGGTAATGACGATCACTTCCGAAATCTCGTCCGACTCCGGAAGCGGCGACGGCACGCTCCTCGCAGAGAGTCCGGACATCCAGTCAAGCGAGCCGCTCCACAACCTGGATACGCCTTCGGACCAGATCGAACAAACTGAATATTCGAGCATCTCCAGTTCGGACCCGATGCAAACGCCCTCGACCGAAACACTCCCTATTGTTGCGGTAGCTCCTTCGGGCAGCGGACCGTCTACGATGTCGCAATACGTCGCCGCACCGACGGAGGCCAGTTTTGTCTTCGACCACCTGGCCGGTCCCGACACAGCATTGCTGGCCAAAAGTGGCGCGATTGCTGGCAGCGGCCACATGCCTGACATTGCCATCGCCGCGCTGAATTTTGACCAGAATGCCGCCGAACAGCACGCCGGGCGCGGGCTTGCACCGGGGAACAATGCCGGGAATCACGGCCCCTCGCCTCAAGGAAACGCCGACGAGGCGGCGCATGCCCACGGTCGTGCCAACGATGGAATGGCAGAGGCGACGCTCAATCCGAGCCTTCTGAAGTCGTCGAGCGGAGGCGCCAACCATTCGCTTGCAAGCGAGACGCAGCAGCTCGGCGAGTCGTTCAAGTTCAAGGATAACGCTTCGCAGGGCTCACAGCACAGCGTGGTGCCGGATCATCTAGACCTCGCCGGTCATCCCGGCCACGCTGGAGGATTCCACGGGCTCGAACTGGCGTTCACGCCTGAACCATCTCCGCCCGATGTTGATCCGCCTCATGTCCCAAGTCTGGCTCACGGCCACGGCTTGCACGATCTGATCTTGTGACGCCCCGAGCCAATGGGCTCTTCAGTGTTGCGTCCCGGCGCCATCGGGCGCCGAGGAGCTCTCTTCGCCAAGAGAAGATTGATCATCGTTGCCCGCCTCGCCATCCGGCGGCGCAGCATGCTGATGGCTTAGCGCGGATGTCCATGCGGATGTCATCGCCGCTATGAGCATCCGGTTGACGGCCTCGATGACGCGTTCTGCTGCGGACGAGTAGTTCATGGCCTCCTCCTGCGCTGCCGACTGCGAATGACCGAAGCGTAGGACGGCGCCTTGAGCACCACTGTACGCCACTTCACACCTGCGCGCGTCAAGTCATCGCAGTCCCGGAGGATGCCGCCTGCCCCGGCTGCATCCGCCACGGGATTCTGATTTCCACCTTGACGGGTTGCTGAGCGCGCGCACTCACAACCTTCGGCTCGTTGCGGTTCGCGCGCGACTCTGAATCAGATGTGAATCTCGGCGATGCAAATCGCATTGGTTAGCTCTGGGGGTAATCAATGAGCGGAGAAGCCGGTTGCATTGTGTGTAGCAGAGCAAGAGCGGTCGTCGCGATCGTCCCGATTGCCAGAGGATATGCCCTGAAGACATATGAATGCGCCTGTTGCCACAGCACCCTGCAGCTCGTGACCCGCGTCTCAAAGGCGGCGCTGATCAAGCAGCAGGTCAATATCCTCGCCCAGATGGAGCAGCAGTTGCGCCCGCCTGTTCGCAGGGTGCAACAGGCCTTCGCGAATTAGGCGCACGAGGCATTTCGCTGGGCTTCAGTCGAACGACCGCGCGACAGCGCGCGGATTGAAAGCGCGCTTCTCCTCGAGCCCTCAATTCGGCTTTTGCGTCGGCTTGCCGTCGATCTTGGGCAATTCGCCGGCCGAGGCGGACTGATCGCCGCCGCCATTGGCGCGGCGGGCCATCTCGACGGTCAGCCGCTCGGCGGCTTCCGATGACATCAGACCCAGGATGTCCGACATCTTGCGCGGCGCGATCGCCGAGGCGATCTCGATCAGCACGCCCATTTCGAGCCGGTCGAACACCCGCGCGGCATCCTTGGGCTTCATGCCCTCGTACATGGTCACGAGGCCCTTCATGCGCTGGGCTTCGGCGGCCTTTTGCTCGGCCTGGGTCGCGGAGATGCGGGTTTCCACCGCCTTCATCTCCTCGACCTTGGTCTCGATGCGCTTCTCGGCCGACTTGAGCAGGCTTTCGCGGATGTCGATCTCGCGCTGGCGCGCCTCGATCTCCTGACGCCGCGCCTGCAACCGTTCCAGGATCGCGCGCTCCGCGGCCGAGACCTGCGGCTGCCCCTCGTCGATCTTGACGACGGTGCCACCCTCCATCTTGGTCTCGGGCGCTGCCGGCTTAGGTGCTTCCTTCGGCGCAGGGGTCGAGCCGGTGATGTCGGGATCCTCGCGGCCGGTCGGGAAATTCAGGTTCTCTTCCGCCCAGGATTTCTTGCCCTGGTTCGGCTTGTAGTCGAAGACATAGCCGCCGTTGATCGCAAGGCCCGCCACCTTCAGCGTGGCGAGGCCGGCAACGGCGACCAGGACGACGGGAATGACGCGGATATTACGAAATGACTTCATACCCAGGCTTCATGCGGCAAGGCCGTTGGATCGTCGGCGCTCGGAGAAGGCTTCGGCGGCCGCCGCCACCGCCTTCGCGGACGACGGCATGGGCGCGGGCGCGGCGACCGTCTCCGGATTGGTGACGGGACGCGCGGCGATCGCGATCTTGGACAGGCGCCGCACCACGTTGTCGGCCTCGCCGAGCTGCTTGTAGAGCTGATCCGACATCTGCGTCGCGGCGGCGAGCTGGCTGCCGAGGTTCTCGTTGACGTCGCGCACGGCGAGCTTCAGCCCGCCGATCGCGCGCTCGGCGATCTCGGTCGCGGTGATCAGCTCGGCGATGACGGCCTTCAGCGAATGCTCGTCCGCCTTCAGCCGCCTCAAGCGCTTGTTGAGCGTGAAGCAGTAGACGATCGTCAGCATCAGCAGGATAGCCACCAACGTCTCGATCGCCATTCCCAGGGAGTGGTTCATGGGGCCTCCATCATCTTGTTCTGCTCGTCCACCTTCTCGAACATCGCAAGTGTCGTACTTGGCTTGCGCAAGGGTTTCGTCACACGGATCGCGACGCGGTCGCCGACCCGGCCCATCCGCCCCTCGGTCAGCGTGACGTCGCCGCAACGCACGGTGACGTTGGCGTCGGCGCGCATGTCGAGCGGCAGCGTGTCGCCCACCTTGAGCCGCATCAGCTGCTTGAGCGGAATGTCGGCCTCGTAGAGCACGGCGTCGACGGCGATCTCGGCCTGCACGATCTCGGTGGCGAAGTGGCCCTCCCAGACCGGGTCGCGGCCGAACTTTTCGCCCATGAACATCTGGAGCAGGACGCCCCGGATCGGCTCGATGGTCGCGTAAGGCAGCAGCAGCTCGATGTTGCCGCCGCGGTCTTCCATGTCGATGCGCAGGCGCACCAGGATCGCGGCGTTGGCGGGACGGCTGATCGCGGCGAAACGCGGATTGGTCTCGAGCCGGTCGATCGAGAAGGTCACCGGCGACAGCGGCCGGAACGCCTGCTCGGCGTCGGCCAGCACCACCTCGACCAGCCGCTTGACCAGCTCGGTCTCGATCGTGGTGTAGGGCCGGCCCTCGATGCGCAGCTGGCTGGTGCCGCGGCGGCCGCCGAGCAGCACGTCGATCATCGAATAGATCAGGTTGGAATCGACCGTCGCCATGCCGAAGTTCTCCCACTCCTCGGCCTTGAAGACGGTGAGGACGGCGGGCAGCGGGATCGAGTTCATGTAATCGCCGAAGCGCACCGAGGTGATGCGGTCGAGCGAGACTTCGACGTTGTCGGAGGTGAAATTGCGCAAGGAGGTCGTCATCAACCGCACCAGGCGGTCGAAGACGATTTCGAGCATCGGCAGGCGCTCGTAGGAGACCATCGCCGAATCGATGATCGCGCGAATGCCGGAATGGTCGTCGAGCGTGACGTCACCGACGGTGAAGCCGAGGAGATTGTCGATCTCCTCCTGGGACAACACCCGCTCGCCGGAATTCTTGCCGGTGCCGAGATCGCGGCTGCCGTCCTCGACCATGGCGGCCCATTGCAGGGCCATCGTCTCCGATAGCTCGTTCTCGGCGGCAGCCTTTGCCGCCTCGGCGGGATCCTCGCTATCGAGCGAGGCCTCCCACTGGGCGGCAATTGCATCCTGGTCGACTTGGTCGTTGCCCGCCATGATCCCTAGTCCGTCATGCTCACTGGACCACGACTTCCTTGAACAGCACGGCGCTGACCTGGATCGGGGCGACCGCCGCGTTGACGCGCTTGGTCAGCTCCTCCTTGAGGCGGAAGATGCCGGCCGAACCGTTGAGGTCGGACGGGCGCAGCTCGCGCACATAGGTCTGGAAGATGTCGGTGACGCGCGGCATCGTCGGCTTGATCGCCTCGATCTGCTTCTCTTCCTTCAGCTCCAGCACGATCTTCAACCGCAGATATTGCACGCGCTCGCCGGGCGAACCGGCGAGGTTGACCATCAGGTCGGGAACGTCGACGAAGGCCGGCGGCTTCGGCGGCGGCGCGGCCTCGGCATGATGCTCATCGCCGCTATGACGGAAGAAGAAGAACCAGGTCGCAGCACCGCCGCCGAGCACGGCGAGCGCGCCGACGACCATGATGATGAGCTTGAGCTTGTTCTTCGGCGGAGCGGCTTCCGCGCCCTCGGCGGCTGCGCCGCCTTCCTCGTTCTCTGCCATGGTTGCCGCGCCCGTTCATCTCTCAAAGGGGTCGAAAGAGCGAAGCCTCCTGGCAGACAATGACGCGATACGAATGCCCCAGCGCAATGCGCTCCTCTGATGCGCAAACGCTACGGCAATAATGGTTAACGGAATCTTTCGATTGGGCCGCCGCTAGGAAAAATCTGCCGGGCAAACATGGCTAACAGAACCTTTCTGCCGCCTGCTCGCGCCCCTCGAAAGTCGCCAACACATTGAAGTTACGTGATTTTCCTGATTGGCACGGCTTTCGCTGAGACAGGCCCGAGACCGCACGGCTTGGGAGAGCCCGACGGTCTCGGTCACGGGGTCCGCCAAGGCGCTTGGGAGAGCGAAATGGCAGATCCGCTCAGGGGAGATTTCCGATGCAGAACGCGCGTCTGATCGGCTTGTCACGGCAGATGACGTTGGAACGGCAGATGGATGTCATCGCCAACAACGTCGCCAATGCCAACACCAACGGCTTCAAGTCCGATCATTCGCTGTTCGAGGAATATCTGAACTCGAACGCGCGTGAGGACAATTTCATCGGCCGCGACCGCCGGGTCTCCTATGTCCAGGACCGCGGCACCTTCCGCAACATCAGCCAGGGGCCGCTGGAGCCGACCAACAATCCGCTCGACATGGCGATTAACGGCGGCGCCTATTTCGCGGTGCAGGCCAACGGCGGCGAGTTCTATACCCGCGACGGCAAGTTCTCGCTCAATAGCACCGGCCAGCTCGTCACCGCCGACGGCAATCTCGTGCTCGGCAATGCCGGCCCGATCACGTTTCAGCCGACCGACCACGACATCAACGTCGCGCCCGACGGCACCGTCACGGTGCTCGAGGGCACGGCGCGAACCGACTCGATCCGCGGCAAGATCCGCATGGTGTCGTTCGACGATCCGGCCAAGCTGACCAAGCTCGGCGCCAATCTCTATGCCGCTGGCTCGGCGAACCAGCAGCCCGACACCAAGTCCGCCCTGCAGCAGGGCTATGTCGAGAAGTCGAACGTGAATGCGGTCGGCGAGATGACCCGCATGGTCGAGGTGATGCGCAGCTACGCCGCGGTCGCCAACCTGCTGCAGCAGCAGAGCGACCTCCACAAATCGGCGATCGAGAAGCTCGCCGACGCTCCGGCCTGATTGAAGGAGAACTGAGATGCAGGCGCTTCACACCGCAGCGACCGGAATGGCGGCACAGGAACTCAACGTTCAGGTGATCTCCAACAACATCGCCAACCTCCGCACCACCGGCTTCAAGAAGCAGACGGCGGCGTTCCAAGACCTGATCTACGAGCACGTCCGCCGCGTCGGCGCCCAGTCGTCGGACCAGGGCACCATCCTGCCGGTCGGCGTCGACATCGGCGGCGGCGTCAAGACCGTCGGCACGCCGCGCAGCATGACGCAAGGCACGCTGTCGCAGACCGGCAACGACCTCGACCTCGCCATCTCGGGCGAGGGCTTCTTCAAGATCCTGATGCCCGACGGCACCTTCCAGTACACCCGCGACGGCACCTTCCAGATGGACAATCAGGGCCGCGTCGTCACCGCGCAGGGCAATCCGGTGCAGCCCACCATCACCATTCCCAACAACGCCTCGGGCATCTCCGTGAGCGAGCAGGGCCAGGTCTCGGTGACGTTGCCGGGCTCAACCACCTCCTCGATCGTCGGCCAGATCGGCGTCACGCGCTTCATCAACAAGGCGGGCCTGCAGCCGGTCGGCAACAACCAGTTCACCGAGACGCCCTCGTCCGGCGCGCCGCAGGACGGCACCGCGAACACCGAAGGCTACGGCAAGCTCACGCAAGGCAGCCTGGAGCAGGCCAATGTCGACGTCGTCTCGGAGATGAGCGACCTGATCGCCGCCCAGCGCGCCTACGAGATGAACGCCAAGGTGATCAGCGCCGCCGACCAGATGATGCAATCGACCACGGCGCTGTTCCGCTGAGGTGATGACGATGATCCGCGCCACCCTCGCCGCCATCTCCATCCTTCTCGCGCTGGCCTTGCCGGCAGCGGCCGCCAACGATTTCATCGCCGCGCCGACGCTGCGCGCGAGCGTCACCGTGACCTCGGACGTGGTGCGGATCGGCGATCTCATCGACAACGCCGGATCGGCCGCGCTGATCCCGGTCTACCGCTCGCCCGATCTCGGCACCACCGGCACGCTGACGGTCGGCCAGGTGCTGTCGGTGCTGCGGGCCAAACAGGTGATCGGCGTCATGACCGGGGACATCAAGGAGGTCCAGGTCACCCGCCTCGCCCGCACGCTCGCGAGCAAGGATATCGAGAACGCCGTCGCCGCGGCGCTCGAGCGCCGCTTCGGCCTCGGAGACGCCGCCAACATCACCATCACGTTCGACCGCAGCGTCGCCGAGATGCGGCTGGACGCCTCCAACAGCGGCGCGCTGCAGCCGGTCGCAACCCGCTATGATGCCCGCAGCGGCCGTTTCGACATCGCCTTCGAGATTGCCAACGACGGCAATGCCGCGCCGACCAAGCTGCGCTTCACCGGCACCGCGATCGAGACGGTGGAGGTCGCCGTGCTGACCCGCGACATCGACCGCGCCGAGCTTCTGAAATCTTCCGACCTGTCGTTGGAGCGCCGGCCGAAGGCCGAGGTCACCGGCGAGCCTGCCTCGCGCGACCGCAGCATCGGCATGCAGCTGCGCCGAGCAATGCGCGCGGGCACGCCGATCCGCGCAGCCGACCTCGTCAGGCCCGACTTCGTGGTGCGCGACCAGGCGGTCACCATCATCTACCAGGTGCCCGGCCTTTATCTCACCACGCGCGGCAAGGCGATCGAGAGCGGCGCCGAGGGCGATACCGTCAGCGTGCTCAATCTGCACTCCAAGCGCACGCTGACCGGCATCGTGACCGGCCGCGGCCAGATCACGGTGCAGGGCGCCAGCCAGTCCGCACCGATGGCACCGGCGGTCGAGCAGACCTCGTCGGTCAAGCGCGACCCCGTGCCGGCGGCCGCTGCCCTGGCGCAGAGCCTGGTCCAGGCACCCGCGTCCGCAGCCGAGATCGCCCAAGCCCAGATTCCGCAAGTTCGCCTCTCGCAAGCTCCAGCCAAGTCAGAGTAGATTCATGTCCACGTTCAGTTCGGCCTCCCGCCTTCGTCGCATCGCGATCTCTGCCCTGCTGCTGGCGACTTGCGCATTGGCGAGCGGCTGCTCCTCGATCGACCGCCTGTCGCAGATCGGCGAGCAGCCGAAGCTGTCGGCGATCGACAACCCGACGACGCAGCCCGGCTACAAGCCGGTGCAGATGCCCATGCCGAAGCCCGAGGTCGCCTCCTACAATCCGAACTCGCTGTGGCGCAACGGCAGCCGCGCCTTCTTCAAGGACCAGCGCGCCCGCCAGGTCGGCGATCTCCTGACGGTGGCCGTGAACATCACCGACAAGGCCAACATCGAGAACGACACCTCGCGCAGCCGCAGCAACAAGGAAGATTCCGGGATCACGGACTTCATCGGCTCCCAGACGATCACTCAGGCCAACAAGATCCTCCCCGGCCGCATTCTGACCGCCGACTCGACCTCCTCGAGCGAGGGCAAGGGCAGCGTCGACCGCAAGGAAGCTTTGCAGACCAACGTCGCCGCGGTGGTGACCCAGGTGCTGCCGAACGGCAATTTGGTGGTCGAAGGCAAGCAGGAGATCCGCGTCAACTTCGAAATTCGCGAGCTGATCGTCGCCGGCATCGTCCGCCCCGAAGACATCCAGAGCGACAACACCATCGACTCCACCAAGATCGCCCAGGCCCGCATCGCCTATGGCGGCCGCGGCCAGATCACCGACGTGCAGCAGCCGCGCTACGGCCAGCAGGTCATGGACGTGCTGCTGCCCTTCTAAGCGCCTTCAAGAGCTCCCACATCGTGCTCGCGAACTAAAGGCGCGAACGACGATGTACTACGCGGCCCTCGCTAGCTCCCCTGGCGAGGGCCGCATGTATTTTGCCTGCGCCGCCGAAGCGGCGCAGGCTTCTCTCACAGCAGCATGATCCCGCGTGCTTGCGCCCATCGCTGGAGGATCTTGCACTCCTCGGCAAACGGCGGACGGTTCGCAAACCCGCGAACCTGAACCGCCCTGGAACGGGTATCAAGCTCGATGGTCAGCAGCCGCTGGACGTCACCCGAGGCACGGCGACGGAGCGACCAGATCGAGGCATGCCCGGCAATGCACTTTGTCGCGTAAGTGGCGACGCAGTGACGCATGCCCCGCGTCTCAGCCACGAGATCGGCTGCGGTCCGCAACTGGACCACGACATATTCTTCGCGCTTGGCGCGGTCCTTGGACGACTTGGTCCATGACCAGTCCGCGATCGCTGCACCGGGCCAACGGTCCTCGCTCTGCTCGGGGCCTGCTGCCAGCCCCCGCGCACGGTTTCGCGCCGCCTCGGCGCGACGGCGTGCGGCCTCGATACGAGCAATCGCATCGAGATCGCGATGCCATTCGCGCATCTGCCGCCCAAGCGAGATCAGTGAACGCCCCTTGAGGGTGTACTCTGGATCACGCCGGTGGCAATCGGCGAGGTAGCCATGGAAGTCATCCATGTCCTCGACCGTGGTGGCATGCGCGCAGAAGAAACGCACCACCTTACGCCAGAAGCGATGCTCAGCGCGCTGCGTCTGCGTGATCCTGGTGCGCGCGATCCGCATCGCAACAGCGGGATCGGTCGCATAGGAACGCGCAATCGCCTGCCAGATCGCAGCCTCGAAGCCGACCTTCCCCAACGGATTGAGGAAGGCATGGACCTCCTTGCGAGACAGCCATTCGGCCGCACCGGCAGCGTAGAGCGAACCGCCGCCGGCCGCCACGACATACCATCGCTTGCGCAACATGATCTCGTCGCGGCTCAGTCCCGCGCTGTCGATCCAGATCTGCTCCAGATGCTCAGCGACAGGATAGCGCGCAAAGAGATAGCGGGCGGCGCCAAGACGAAGACGCGCCGCGTCGCGAGTTTTCAGCTGCGGCTTCCATGCCGAAGCATCGCGAAGGACGTTCGCCTCGAAGCCACGCCTGGCCTCTTTGATCGCGTTCTCGAAATCCGGTGGAGGACGCGTCCGCTGCGACACATGCCGCAGCGACAGCTCGTAGGCTTCAACCCGCGCGCGCTCGGCCTCCCGCCGGCGCTGAATCAATGACTGTGCCATTGTCGTTCAACATGATTGGATGACTGTCAGCCGGACGCACTGAGAGCGTCGGCACGGAATGTGTCGATCGCCACAAAGTACTCACGGCTGGTCTCCTCAATTTTGAACGCGCAGGTTGAATGGGACGGGGCTCATAGACCCGATTGCCGGCGGGCGCAAGATGCCTTTGTCGGGATGTGTCAGAAGCTGCGTACTGCGAGGCAGGTCCGCGACATTATTGCAACGCCGCGACAGCACACTCCGCCATTGCGAGCGCAGCGACTTGTCCACCGAAGCCTTGGCGAAGGCGGAAGCAATCCAGAATCCCTCAACGGAGACAGACTGGATTGCTTCGTCGCGAGGGCTCCTCGCAACGACAGAAAAATGAAGGCAGAAGCGTGTGCCCCGTCATCGTCCGCGAAGGCGGACGATCCAGTATTCCGAGACGTCAGTGGTTAAATCGATTCTGCGCGGCGTACTGGATTCCCCGCCTTCGCGGGGAATGACTGCGGACAGGACCAATGACCAATACCCCTCACGTAAACTCCGCCTCCACCACGCCGAGCCCGTCCAGCTCCATCCGCACCTTGTCGCCGGCCTTCAGCCACAGCGTCTTCACCAGGCTGCCGGTGAGCACGAGCTGCCCGGCGTGCAGCCCCTTGCCTTCGGCGGCGAGATGGTTGGCCAGCCAGGCGAGTGCGTTATGGGGATGGCCGAGCACGTCGGCGCCGGTGCCGTGGCTGACCTCCTCGCCGTTGACGATGGCGCGGCCCTTGACCGCCTTGAGGTCCGGCACCGACGAGCGCGGGACCGATGGGCCCAGCACGCAGCCGGCGGCGAAGAAATCGTCGGCGATCAGGGTCGGCGCGCCCATCGTCTCCCATTTCACGTAGCGATCGTCGACGATCTCGATCGCGGGGTGATAGGACTCGACCGCCTCGCCGACCCATTCGGCCGTGAAGGGCGCTTCGCCGGCGGCAAGGTCCCGCTTCAGCCGCACCGCGATCTCGCATTCGACCCCGACCCGGACATAATTGGAGGCGGCGAGCTTGGCGCCGCTGTCATGGACGCCCTTCTGGAACACGCCGCCGCCGCAAGGGTGCGGGATGCCGATATAGTCCTGCATCACCTGGCTGGTGCAGCCGATCTTGTAGCCGACGAGCGGACCGACATGCGGCAGCAGCAGATCGTGCAGGGTGCGCTGGATCTGATAGCCCTCGGCTTCGTCCGCAGGGGGCCGCTCCAGCGCCGCGAGCGGGGCGTGGTTGCGACGCGCCAGCGCGATCGCCTGTGCGGCTTCGAGAATCTTGTCCATCGGCGCCGCCTCCCACGCTACGCAGTCGCAGGGCGGCACTTCAGCATCCCCGCTCCGGCCTGACAAGCGCGGGCGGCATGCCCTCACCCCTTGACGAGGCCGAGCCGGATCAGGCTCTCGGCGGTCGCAAGGATCGCCTCCTCGTTGGAGCGGGCCTGCCAGCCGAGCAGCGACTTGGCCTTGGCGCTGGTGGAATGCCTGATCATTCCGAGCATCGGCACGACCGCACGCAGCAGCGGAATCCGGCGCGCGGCCAGCCGCCCCAGCCAGTCCGGCGCCTGGAGCCGCGGAACCCGGCGCGCCCGCGGCCCGAGTTCCCGCCGCAGCACGCGGGCGATGTCGAGGATCGACATCGTCTCGCCGGAGACCGCGATGAAACGCTCGCCCTTCGCCTCCGGCGCAGTCATCGCCCGCAGGTGCAGCTCGGCGACGTCGCGGACGTCGACCACGCCGAAATAGACCCGCGGCACGGCCGGCATGGCGCCGTCGAGCAGCGATCTGACGATCTCGATCGAGCCGGAAAAGTCCGGCCCCAGCACGGGCCCGAAAATGCCGGCGGGGTTGATCACCGACAGCTCCAGCCCATTCCCCTCGCCCGCGACGAAATCCCAAGCCGCCCGCTCGGCCAGCGTCTTGGACTTGACGTAGGGTTGGCCGTCGACACCGGCGAGATTGGTCCATTCGGTCTCATCGAACGGCTTGTCGCGCGGCGGATGGCCATAGCCGATCGCGCCCAGCGACGAGGTGATGACGACTCTCTTGACACCGGCCGCGCGCGCGGCCCGGAGCACCCGGATCGTTCCGTCGCGGGCGGGGATGATCATCTCGTTCTCGTCCGTCGGGACGGTGGTCGAGAGCGGGGACGCCACGTGGAGAACGTAGTCGCAGCCCGCGACCGCCGCCTCCCAGCCGTCGTCCCGGGTCAGATCGGCGGTGACGAAGGCCACGCTCTCGGGCGTCGCCGCCCCGCCCTCGCGCAGCATGGCGAGCACATCGGCCCGGCGCTCCGGCCGTCGCACCGTCGTCCGCACGGCATGGCCGGCGGCCAGAAGTTGCAGGACGACATGGATGCCGACGAAGCCCGACCCGCCGGTGACCAGAACAGTGCTCATGACCCGCATTCCCCTCAAACTGGAGATCCTGTTTGCGCTGATGAACGGCGCGGTTCGTTTCAGCGCCTTGCGTCGATCGGCGGCATCACCCAGCACATGCTGACCACGCAGCTGCGCGAGCTCGAGCTTTTAAGGAAATATTGAGCTGGCCCAGGCTTAATGGGGATACCCGGCTTGGGACGTCGCAGCAGGCCTGATTGCAGCGATGCTTGATGCAGCTGGATCAGCGTCTCAACTTCAGAGTCGATCTCGTTGATGCGACTCGCAAAATCTCCCGCACCTGAAGTGAAGGCTGTTTCTCATCCGAACTCACGTGAGCTCGGAGCAATCCGGTCTAGCCCGTTGATCGCGATTCACTTTTCGCGATCGCGCTGTCGCCATGGTGGGCGCGACGGCAAGCTGTGGGCAATATGCGGAGCATGGCGCGAAATGGCGCCCTGCGTCCAAAAACAAAGAGCCGCATCTCTGCGGCTCGGACCTTATTCGTCGCGATAGACCTTCTCGCGTTTCTCGTGGCGCTCCTGCGCTTCCACCGAGAGCGTCGCGATGGGCCGGGCCTCGAGCCGCTTCAACGAGATCGGCTCGCCGGTTTCCTCGCAATAGCCGTAGGTGTTGTCCTCGATACGCTGGAGCGCGGCATCGATCTTGGCGATCAATTTGCGCTGGCGGTCGCGGGCGCGGAGTTCGATGGCACGGTCGGTTTCGGACGAGGCCCGATCGGCGAGATCGGGGTGGTTCACGTTCTCCTCCTGCAGAGCCTGCAGGGTGAGCTTGGATTCTTTGAGGATCTCATCCTTCCAGGCGAGGAGCTTCAAACGGAAGTACTCCTTCTGCCGGTCGTTCATGAAAGGCTCTTTGTCGGTCGGTCGGTAGTTTTTCAACTTTTCCAAGGGAGGCCTATCTTCTTAAGCAACGACTCGCGGACGGACCGGGGTCCGTTGAGCCGGGCCTTATATAGTGGCCTCCCGTGACAGACAATATTTCCCTCACCGCCCGATCCGCGCCCCCAAGCCCTTGCACAGGAAGGTTTATCCTTGAGGGCTTGGAGGCAGCTGGCCGCCCTTAATAGCCGACCGTGAAGCGCTGCTTCAGGTGGGCCGGCTTTTCGATCTCGTCGGCGAGCGCAATGGCGTAGTCGGCGAAGGTGATCCAGCTCTTGCCGTTCGCATCTGCGAGAAGCTGGTCGGTCCCGAGCCGGAACTTGCCGGTGCGCTCCCCCTCCTCGAACAGCGCCGAGGGCGAGATGAAGGTCCAGTTCAGGTCCTTTTCCTGCCGCAGCAGGTCCAGGAAGGCCGAGCCCGCCTCCGCTTCGGCCTTGTATTGGGCCGGAAAATTGGGAGTCGTGACCAGCTTCACGCCCGGGGCAACCTCGAGGCTCCCGGCGCCGCCCACCACGAGGTAGCGACCGACCTTGGAGTCCTTCGCCGCACCGATCAGCTTGAGCGGATCACTGGCCAGGAAGTGCACGGTACTCACGGCGACGTCGTGACCGGCCCACAGCTTGGCGAGGCCCGCCTGGTCGAGCACATCCCCCTTGGTTGGCGTGACGTTCGGCAGGGCCGCAATCTTTTCCGGGTTCCGGGCGATGGCCGTGACCGTGTGGCCGCGGCGGGACAGTTCCCTGGTGATCTCCGACCCCGCCCGGCCCGAGGCACCGGCGACTGCGATTTTCATGGAAGGCTCCTTTGCTTCTATGGTAACTGACAGAGACTAGATATCGCAAAGAATGCTGGTGTTAAGAGAGCACTTTGTGCTTACCTGATTACGCTGAGGTAACTGATCGCGTACAACCGGCACGCGGATGCCAAGCAACGGTATGGATTTCCGAGAACCGACGATGAAACCCGACGTCTACGCAGCGAACTGCCCCACCCGCCAAATCCTCGATCGCGTCGGCGACAAATGGGCGGTGCTGATCCTCTTGCTCCTGCGCGAGGAGCCGATGCGCTTCAATCAATTGCGCCGCACGATTGAAGGCATCTCGCAGAAGATGCTGAGCCAGGTGCTCAAGTCGCTCGAACGCGACGGCCTGATCAGGCGCCGCGCCATCGCGACCGTGCCAGTGACGGTGGAATATTCGATCACCCAGCTCGGCCTGACACTGGCGGCGGCTGTGGATCCCTTACGCGATTGGGCCGAGCAAAATCTGAAAGACGTGCTCGCCGCCCAGCGCCGCTATGATGCGCAGTTGAAGGAGGAAGCGGCGTAAGAGCCTCCGTGACTACGCCTGCCCGGCCTTCGCCAGTTCGACCTCGACCCGCAGCTCGATCTCGGAGAGCACCGCATCGAGACCGGCATCGCCTGAGGACGATTTCAGGTGGGCCGCCGCATCACGCAGCCGCATCACGGTCGAGGCGTCGAGATTGCCGGACAACAGGCCCATCTTGAGATCGTCGAGCACGTCGAGCGCAGTCCTGCCGCGGGCGACCGAGCGCTTGCGGCGCTCGACCGGATCCTCCTCGACACCCTGCAACGCTAGCAGCGCATCGATGTTGGCGGCCGCCTTCGGTGCGGCAGCGCTCCGCGTCTCCTGCGCAGATGAGGTGTCGGGCAGCACGAAACTGCCGGAGCCCGTCCGCTTGGCCTGGCTGGCCGGCGTGCCAAGCGTCGTACCGTTCGGTCCGTAGATGCGCATCGGAAAGAATCCGGGTGATCGATGCCTCACCTTCGCTGTCTTATGGTTAACGGTGCGTAAACGGCCCGGCAAAATCTGCCGACAGGCGGCAGTTTCGCTCCCCAGGGCGAACGAGTGCTGACAGCGGACGCAACAGATTTATTCAAGCTATTCAGCCACCTAGCTCGCCACCAGGCGTTGGCACAGCGCTCGCAAGGAAAGCGCCGGACCAGCTCGTCATGGGAGTGTCGTGCAAGTCCTGTCCGATTTGAGGAGCCTTTTCTAGGGGCCTTGGGGAGCAGAGATGCCAGGCGTTCGTTGGGTGAGGATTGTTGGGTTGGCCTGCGCCGCGCTGTCGGCGCTGGCGCTGTCGGTCACCTCGGCGGCGGCGACCTCGCGCATCAAGGACCTCGCCAATATCGAGGGCGTGCGGCAGAACCAGCTCATCGGTTATGGCCTCGTCGTCGGCCTCAACGGCACCGGCGACACGCTCAACAACATCCCCTTCACCAAGCAGTCGCTGCAGGCGATGCTCGAGCGCATGGGCGTCAATATCCGCGGCGCCACCATCCGCACCGGCAACGTCGCCGCCGTCATGGTCACGGGCAACCTGCCGGCCTTCGCCACCCAGGGCACGCGCATGGACGTCACCGTGTCCGCGCTCGGCGACGCCAAGAATCTCCAGGGCGGCACACTGCTGGTCACCCCCCTGCTCGGCGCCGACGGCAACGTCTATGCGGTGGCGCAGGGCTCGCTCGCGATCTCCGGCTTCCAGGCCGAGGGCGAGGCCGCCAAGATCGTGCGCGGCGTGCCGACGGTAGGACGCATCGCCAACGGCGCCATCATCGAGCGCGAGATCGAGTTCGCGCTCAACCGGCTGCCGAACGTCCGCCTGGCGCTGCGCAATCCCGACTTCACCACCGCCAAGCGCATCGCGGCGGCAATCAACGACTATCTCGGCGTCAAGACCGCCGAGCCGATCGATCCCTCGACGGTGCAGCTGTCGATCCCGCCCGAGTTCAAGGGCAACGTCGTCGCTTTCCTCACCGAGATCGAGCAGCTCCAGGTCGACCCTGATCTCGCCGCCAAGATCGTCATCGACGAACGCAGCGGCATCATCGTGATGGGCCGCGACGTCCGCGTCGCCACCGTCGCGGTGGCGCAGGGCAACCTCACGGTCACCATCTCCGAGAGCCCGCAAGTGAGCCAGCCCAATCCGCTGTCACGCGGCCGCACCGTGGTCGCGCCGCGCAGCAGCGTCACCGTCACCGAGGACGGCAAGAAACTGGCGCTCGTCAAGGACGGCGTCTCGCTCCAGCAGCTCGTCGACGGCCTCAACGGCCTCGGCATCGGCCCCCGCGACATGATCAGCATCCTCCAGGCGATCAAGGCCGCCGGCGCCATCGAAGCCGACATCGAGGTGATGTGATGCAGACCAGCGCGATCAACACCCCGCGCCTCGCCACCAGTTCGGCCTTCTCGGTCGAGAGCCGGAACGGCCGGCCGGACTTCGAGCTCGCCGCGGCGCTGCAAAAGGTCTCGCCGCAGCAACAGGCCAAGGCCCAGAAGACCGCCACCGACTTCGAGGCAATGTTCCTCAACAGCATGTTCGCGCAGATGACCTCGGGCCTGAAAGGCGAAGGCCCGTTCGGCGACACGCCCGGCACCGGCGTATGGCGCTCGATGCTGACCGAGCAATATTCCAAGAACTTCGCCCAGGCCGGCGGCGTCGGCATCGCCAGCGACGTCTACCGTACCCTCATCCTGCAGCAGGCGAAAACGATCCGCACGGCATAAGGTCAAACGAGATGAACCATTTCAACGCCTCACGTCAGCCGATGCAGGCCCAGCGCCCGGGCAGCGCGCCCGTCAGCAGCGAGGCGCGCAAGCTCGCCGAAGGCCTAATGGACGCGATGAGCGCCCTGCTCGGATTGATCGAGCGCGAGACAGAGCTCGTCCGCGCCGGCAAGGTCCGCGAGGCGATGACGCTCGAGGGCAAGAAGCAGGAATTGTCGCGCAGCTACGTCAGCGCAGTCGGCCAGCTGAAGGCAAACCAGGACCAGCTCGCGAAGTCCGCGCCGGAGCTCCTCTCGACGCTGCATCGCCACCACGATGCGTTCCGCGCGATGCTCCAGGTCAATCTCACCGTGCTCGCGACCGCGCACGCGGTTTCCGAAAGCGTCGTGCGCGGCGTCAACGCCGAGATCCAGAAGCGCAACGTGCCGAACACCTATACCGCCGCCGGGCGCAGCGCAGCGCCAGGTCCGCGCCATATCACGCCGCTTGCGGTCAGCCGCTCGCTCTGAGCAGCGCGAGAACAACCGACAATTTTAAGAAAAACCGCGCGGCGATGGCGTCGCGCGGTTAGGCACGTTTCCTTACCGGGTGTTCAGTCCTGGTGTTCCATGCTTGCGTGACTAGAGGGGTTGGGATTTGACTCACGTAAGGCAACCAGGAGGCTGCCATGAGTACAGATTTCAGCATCAGGCCGGTGGGGATCCCGGCCCCCGTGCAGATCGTACCGACGTCGAATTCGGCGGCGAACGAGGCTGTGCAAACTGATCTTCCGGTGAGGCAAACGGTCGCCGCGAGCGATACGAGCGCGCCGGTGCGCAATGATTTGCCGAACCACGAGAACATCTCGCGCCAGGTCGTGTTCGACCAGGCGGCCGCGTCCTTCGTCTTTCAGGTCGTCAACGACAAGACCGACACGGTGGTGAACCAGTTCCCTGACGAGGCGATGCTCCGCCGGCGTGCCTATTTCCACGCACTGGACATGAAGTCCGAGCCCTCGCGTCCGCTCAGCACGGATCTCAGCGCCTAACGATCACGCGATCGATGCCGATGTTTCTGCTCTGCGTCTGGCCGTCATCGGTCAGCGCGGAGTTCGCGTGCCGAGGCAAGACCACTGGCCGCGATCAGCTCCTGCCTAAATTGCGAGTTTCGCCGATGTGCTCGTGATGCGACCATCACGAATTCCGTCACGGCCGTCCGGACAGCCCTGCCGCGATATTGCGGTTGATCTCGATCAGCGGACGGAAGTGATCGAACTGCGGGCTCATCTGCAGCGCGGCGGTCTGGCTCAACACGAACACGCTGATGTTGGCGATCTTCTGCCGGACGTCGATCGGCTGCGGATTGCTGTCGCGCATCGCCTCGCTCAGGAAGATGGTCCAGAGCTTGCGGTTGAACATCAGGGCCTGCATGGTCTGCTCGCTGAGCGGATCGGCGTTGTTCACCGCGTCCTGGAGCTTGTTGGCGGCCTTGAGCAGAGTCTGCGCCTCGATGTCGCGAGGAGATGCGGTGGTGGTTGCAACACGCGCATAAGCCGAGGCAGCGGAATTCGACATCAATCACACCCTGGAGGTTACCTAGCGCGTTGTACGCGCTTAAGGATTTCTTTCCCAACCCTAGGCAGCACCGCTTAAGATTTGCTTACGTATCGTGCTTGGAAGTACTCCGCAGAATTACGGGGCACGGAGTCCTTCGTCAGCGCAACGCTAGATCTACGCACGCACGATGTAAACTCGCCTGGCGTGATGCGCGTCGATCTCGGCTAATCTCGTCTTAGCGATCTTCCTCAAAAGAACGGCGGAGCATCAGCTCCGCCGCGTCATCTCGAATAGCGAAGTTGCGCTGCGGAATTAGCGGAGCAGTTGCAGCACGCTCTGTTGCGACTGGTTGGCCAGCGACAGCGCGGAGACCGCGATCGACTGGCGCGTCGACAGCGCCTGGCTGTTCGCCGCTTCCTCATTGGTGTCGGCAAGCGTCAGGTTGGCTGAGCCGGTCTGCAGCACGTTGATCAGGTTCTTGGAGAAGTCCTGACGCACCTGCACGATCGACAGGTTCGAACCGAGCGTGGAGCCTTGCGAACGCAACGTGCTCGAGGCCGCGTTCAGGCTGGCCAGCACCCTGTTGGTGGCACCGTTGTCGATGAAATCGACGCCGTTGACGAGATTGCTGAGACCGAGGCCCGCCGCATTGAACACCACGCCGTTGATGCTCAGCGTGGAGCTGCCGGTCTCGTTGAAGACCAGCTTCAGCGTGTCGCCATTGAGCAGGTTGACGCCGTTGAAGGAGGAGTCCTGCGAGGTCGTGTCGATCTGGGCCAGAATGTTGTTGAACTGGTTGACCAGGTTGGAACGCGCGGTCTGCGCCACGGGATCCTGGACCGGCGGCTGCGCGGTGGTGAAGGCGAGAACGCCGGTGATCGTGCCGCCGACCGCGCCGCCCGCGATCGTCGAGCCGAGCGTCGAAGAGGCGTATTCATTGACGGTGGTCACCGTGAGCACGCCGTTGGCATCGATCGTGGCCGTCAGGTGATTGGCCTGAAGCTGCGCGTTGAGTTGGTCAAGCGTCTTGACGGTGCCGTTGGTGCCGTCGCCGAAGGTGACGTTGACAGGCGTGCCGCCGTTGAAGGAGGTGAAGGTCAGGGTCTTGCCGCTGATGCCGCCGACGCCCGAAGTGCGCGCCGCGGTGAAGGCCGTCGCCGTTCCCGTGTTGCCGCTGAGGCCGAAGGCGCTGAGCGCATTGCCGGTGCCGGTGATCGACAGGTCGGCATTGATGCCGGTCGAGAGCGCAAGCTGACCGCTGCTGTTGACCGACGACGGGATCTGGCCCGCGGTGGTCGAGATGGTTGCCGCGCCGTTGAAGATGCTGGCGGTCTTGACGCCGGTGGCGAGGTCGACCGCGTTAAGCAGATCGGTCAGCGTCGCGCTCTGGATGTAGACCGTCGAGTTACCGTTGCCGTCTGTGACGACGTTGCCGCTGACGCCATAGCCGGTGGCCACGCTCGCTGTCGATTGCGGCGTCTGCGCGTTCTTGAAGGTGATGGTCTTGCCGCCGATGTTCAGCGTCGAGCCGTCCTGGACCAGGGTGCCGAGCGAACCCGCGGTCGTCGAGCGGTTCGCGGTCACGTTGGCATTGCCCGCGCCGGTCGCAGAGGTCAGGCCGAGCGCCTTGAGGAAGTCTGCCTTTCCGGTCACGCTGAGATCGGCGCCGGTCGAACTCTTCAGCGTCACCGCGCCACCACCCGATATGGACGATGCTACCTGAAGCGTGCCGACAGGGCCGGCCGAGCCGCTGACCGCGAATGTCGCCGCGCCTGCGCTGATAGTTGCGGTCTTGACGCCGCTGGCGAGGTCGATGGCGGTGAGGACGTCGTTGACGGTCGCAAGGGGCGCGGCCGCCGTTCCCTGATAAATGATTGAATTGCCGTTGCCATCGGTGGCGATGTGCCCGCTGGCGTCGAGGCCCCAGCCGGTCGGCTGGGCGCTCGGAGCAGCGCCGGTGCGGAACGTGATGGTCTTGCCGTTCACCGTGATGGTGTCGCCGTCCGCGGGCGGCGTGCCGAAGGTGGTCGATGCCGTGGTGCCGACCAGCGTCGCCGTGCCGGACAGCGCGGTGGTGCCGTCGGCGGCGAGCGCGGCCGTGCCGGTGAAGGTGCCGGCGGTCGAGCCGAGCGAGGCGCCGAGTGCGGCAGTTCCCGTGACCGGGGTCACGCCGCCGGCCGCGCCGGTATAGAGCACGTTGCTCTTCGCGGTCGCACTCGCATAGGAGGTCGTGCCGCGCAGGTCGGCCGGGGTCGCGCCGGGAATCGTGGTGGAGACGTTCGACTTGGTGGAATAGCCGACCGTGGTCTGCAGCGCCTGGTTGGCGATCGACTTGGCGCTGTCGATCAGTTTCTGCAGCGAGGTGATGCCTGTGTTGGCGGCCTGCAACACCTGGACGCCGTTATTGATGCCGTCGAGCAGGTTGCTGATGTCGCTCGCCCGGTTGTCCAGCCCCTGCGCCGTGAAGAAGTTGGTGGGATTGTCGAGCGCCGTGTTGACCTTCTTGCCGGTCGACAGCCGCTCCTGCGTCGTGGCCAGCAAGTCGGCCGTCGACTGCAGCGACAACAGGTTCTGGCGAACTGACGCCGAGAGAACGATGTTGGACATTGGCGAGTCTTCCTCTTGAACCGGATACGAATCGGCCGCGCGGACTGGAAAGCCGGCCTTTTGTCCAGTTTTAGGAGGTGTCCTTTAAAGTATGGTTAACGGCGGTTTAAGGGATAGGGTTAACCGCCGATGAACGCCCCTGCCCGCCCCCGGACGCAAAGAAAAAGCGGGGCCAAGGCCCCGCCGCTCGATTTTAGTCAGTGATTTCAGCCGCTTGTTAGCGGAGCAGCTGCAGCACGCTCTGCTGCGACGTGTTGGCCAGCGACAGCGCCGAGACCGCGATCGACTGCCGGGTCGACAGTGCCTGGCTGTTGGCCGCCTCGACGTTGGTGTCGGCCAAGGTCAGGTTGGACGAGCCGGTCTGCAGCACGTTGATCAGGTTCTTGTTGAAGTCCTGACGGATCTGCACCACCGAGAGGTTCGAGCCGAGGCTCGAGGCCTGCGAGCGGAGCGTGCTCGAGGCGGCGTTGAGGTTGGTCAGCACCCGGTTGGCGGCGGCGTTGTCGATGAAGTCGACGCCGACCGTCAGCGAGGCGAGGCCGAGACCCTTGGAATTGTAGGTCACGCCCGTGATGTTCAGGCTCGACTTGGCGGTCTCGTCGAACACCAGCTTGAGCTGGTCGCCGTTCAAGAGGTTGACGCCGTTGAACGAGGAGTCCTGCGCGGTGGTGTCGATCTGGTTGAGGATATTGTTGAACTGAGTCACCAGATTGGCACGCGCCGTCTGGGCAACGCCATCCTGGACGGGCGTGGAAGCGGTCGAGAAGGTCAGGGCCGAGGTGAGCGTGCCGCCGATCGCACCGCCGGCAGCCGTCGAACCCAGCGTCGAGGATGCATAGTCGTTGGACGCGGTGATCGTCAGCAGGCCGTTGGCGTCGATCGTCGCAGCCAGATTGTTGGCCTGCAGCTTGGTGTTGAGCTGATCGAGCGTCTTGACCGTCCCGTTGGTGCCGTCGCCGAAGGTGACGTTGACCGCCGTCCCGCCGTTGAAGGAGGTGAAGGTCAGGGTCTTGCCGGCGATGCCGCCGATACCGGAGGTGCGTGCCGCGGTGAACGCGGTCGCATTACCGGTGTTGCCGGCGAGGCCGAACACGTTCAGCGCATTGCCGGTGCCGGTGATCGACAGATCAGCGTTGACGCCGGTCGAGATCTTGAGCTGACCGGACGTATTGATCGTCGAGTTGGACTGGCCGGTGGCCGTCGCAAGCGTGGCAACGCCGGCGGCGCTGATGGTCGCGGTCTGCACGCCGGTGGCGAGGTCGATCGCCTTCAGCACGTCGTTGACCGTACCGGCCTGCAGATAGACGGTCGAGTTGCCGTTGCCGTCGGTGACGACGTTGCCGTTGACACCGAAGCCGCTCGGAACGCTGGGAGCACCGGTCGAGCCCGGAACCGGCGCGTTCTTGAAGGTGATGACGTGACCGTTGACGTTCAGCGTCGAACCGTCGGTGATCGTCGCACCCAGCGAGGCCGCGCTCGTGGTCCGGTTGACGTTGACAGTGGCATTGCCTGCACCTGTCGACGTCGTCAGGGCGAGAGCCTTGAGCAGGTCGGCCTTGCCGGTGACGCTCAGATCCGCGCCTGTCGAGCTCCTCAGCGTGACGGCGCCCGCAGCGACGGTCGAAGCGGTCTGGCCGTTGCTCGTGGCGATCGTCGCCGCACCCGAACTGATCGAGACCGTCTTGACGCCGCTGGCGAGATCGATCGCGCTCAACAGGTCGTTGACGGTCGCGGCCGGAGTGCCGGCGGTGCCGAGATAGACGGTGCTGTTGCCGTTGCCGTCGGTGACGATGTTGCCGCTGACGCCCGAGCCGGCCGGAACGGAGGACGCGCCCGGAGCCGAGCCGCTGCGGAAGGTGATGGTCTTGCCGTTCACGGTCAGCGTGTCGCCGTCGGCAGGCTGGGCGTTGCCGGCGAGGCCGGTCGCGGTCGTGCCGTTGGTGGCGATCAGGGTCATGGTGCCGCCCAGCGCCGTGGTGCCGTCACCGGCCGTTGCGCCCGTGCTGGCGAAGACGCCGATGGTGGCGCCGAGCGTGCTGGTGCCGTTCGCCGCCGTGGTGCCGCCGGCGGTGCCGTTATACAGCACGTTGCTGCTCGCCGTCGCGCTGGCGAACGAAGTCGTGCCGCGCAGGTCCGCCGCCGTCGCACCGGCGATCGTGGTCGAAACGTTCGACTTGGTGGAATAGCCGACCGTGGTCTGCAGCGCCTGGTTGGCAATCGACTTGGCGCTGTCGATCAGCTTCTGCAGCGAGGTCAGGCCGGTGTTGGCAGCCTGCAGCACCTGCACGCCGTTGGCGATGCCGTCGAGCAGGTTGTTGATGTCGCTGGCGCGGTTGTCGAGCGACTGGGCCGTGAAGAAGTTGGTGGGATTGTCCAGGGCCGAGTTGACGCTCTTGCCGGTCGACAGACGGTTCTGTGTGGTGGCGAGAAGATCGGCGGTGGACTGGAGAGACAGGAGGTTCTGACGAACCGACGCAGAGAGAACAATACCGGACATGACTCTTACCCTTCTGGCTTACGCGTCTTCGTTCGATCGCTTCCGGATCGAGTGACGGGGCCAGCGTGCCGTGACATGGCTAACAAAGGGTGAAACGCATGAAGCCCGCATAAGCGCCGGTTCACCATAAGCGGGCGGACCGTGCGCGCACGGCGCGCAATCCATCTGAAATCATTGGCAATTCCTGGCGACTACGATCCATTAACCATAACCGCTGGTTACTTTTTCGAGCGGCGCCTGCTCTCTCGAAATCTCCGAACAGTGCGCAAAAAGAAAGCGGCGGGGCCGAAGCCCCGCCGCCGTAATCGTCTTGCGATGTCGTCCGCGACTTAGCGGAGCAGCTGCAGCACGCTCTGCTGCGACTGGTTGGCCAGCGACAGCGCGGAGACCGCGATCGACTGTCGGGTCGACAGCGCCTGGCTGTTGGCCGCCTCGACGTTGGTGTCGGCCAAGGTGAGGTTGGACGAGCCGGTCTGCAGCACGTTGATCAGGTTCTTGTTGAAGTCCTGACGGACCTGCACAATCGTCAGGTTCGAGCCGAGGCTCGAGGCCTGCGAGCGGAGCGTGCTCGAGGCGGCGTTGAGGTTGGTCAGCACCTTGTTGGTGGCAGCGTTATCGATGAAGTCGACACCGCTGGTCAGCGAGGCGAGGCCCAGACCCTTGGAATTGTAGGTCACGCCGGTGATGCTGAGGCTCGACTTTGCAGTCTCGTCGAACACCAGCTTGAGCTGGTCGCCGTTCAAGAGGTTGACGCCGTTGAACGAGGAGTCCTGCGCGGTCGAGTCGATCTGGTTCAGGATGTTGTTGAACTGAGACACCAGGTTCGCACGCGAGGTCTGGGCAACCGTATCCGCGACGGGGCTGGAAGCCGTCGAGAACGTCAGCGACGAGGTCAGCGTGCCGCCGATCGCACCACCCGCGGCGCTCGAACCGATGGTCGAGGACGCGTAGTCGTTGGTGGTCGAGATCGTCAGCAGCCCGTTGGCGTCGATCGTCGCCGACAGGTTGTTGGCCTGCAGCTTGGTGTTGAGCTGATCGAGCGTCTTGACCGTGCCGTTGGTGCCGTCGCCGAAGGTGACGTTGACCGCCGTGCCGCTGTTGAAGGAGGTGAAGGTCAAGGTCTTGCCGCTGATGCCGCCGATGCCGGAGGTGCGCGCCGCGGTGAAGGCGGTCGCCGTTCCGGTGTTGCCGGCAAGGCCGAGCGCGTTCAGCGCGTTGCCCGTG